>NZ_JARUXV010000003.1:1155232-1475234 GCF_031450975.1 Caballeronia sp. LZ065 | reverse complement strand
GCTGGCGGTGCATCAGCAGATGGGCTGGGATCAGTCGAAGATCAATGTGAACGGCGGGGCGATCGCGATCGGGCATCCGATCGGCGCATCGGGCTGCCGCATTCTGGTCACGCTGTTGCACGAAATGCAGAAGCGCGATGCGAAGAAGGGTCTGGCGTCGCTGTGCATCGGCGGCGGCATGGGCGTGGCGCTGGCGCTGGAACGTCCGTAAGGCCACGCAGCGTATCAACGCATCACGAAGTACACACCGGCGCCGCGAAGGACGCGGCCCGACGCACCATCAAGATCATTACAAGCGTCGGGGAAAGGGAAGGCGCCGGTGCCATTCCGAGTTTCATCAATCTGAGAGAACTGTTCGAGAGGAGTATCAGCATGACTAAGCGAATCGCAGTGGTGACGGGCGGCATGGGTGGTCTGGGCGAGGCCATCAGCATCAAGCTGCACGACGCGGGCTTTGCGGTTGTCGTGACGCATTCGCCGGGCAACGCCAAAGTGAATGATGGCTCGCCGACATGGACCGCCGGGGCCGCAATATCCGCGCATTCGCCGTGGACGTCGCCGACTATGATTCCGCGCAACACTGCGTGGCGCAGATCCAGGCCGAAGTGGGCCCGATCGACATCCTCGTGAACAATGCCGGCATCACGCAGGACACCACCTTCAAGAAAATGACCAAGGTGAACTGGGACGCCGTGCTGCGCACCAATCTCGATTCGGTCTTCAACATGACCAAGCCGGTGTGCGAGGAAATGGTCTCGCGCGGCTGGGGCCGCATCATCAACATTTCGTCGGTGAACGGTTCGAAAGGGCAGATCGGCCAGACGAACTACTCGGCTGCCAAGGCCGGCATGCATGGTTTCACGAAGTCGCTGGCGCTCGAAGTGGCCAGGAAGGGCGTCACCGTCAACACGATCTCGCCGGGCTATCTCGCCACGAAGATGGTGACGGCGATTCCGCAGGAAATTCTCGACACGACGATCCTGCCGCAGATCCCGGCCGGCCGCCTCGGCAAGCCGGAAGAAGTCGCGGCGCTCGTGGCGTTTCTGTGTTCGGACGATGCGGGCTTCGTGACCGGTTCGAACATTGCGATCAACGGCGGCCAGCACATGAACTAAGGATGGCCGGCGGCGCACGGTCGCACGTGCGTCGCCCGCTGCCGAAGCAGCGCGTTTCTTCATCTGAAACAACGGCTCACCCGAGCAATCGTGCCCATGAAAGATTTCTACAAAGGCACACCTTCATATAGCGTCGGCCATCTGGACGCGGCGATCGAACATCTCGAACAGGTATTGAGTCTCGAAGGCGCGAACTCGCTTTTCTCGCAGACATACTGGCGGGCGCGCGTCGTGCAGGCGCTGGCCACGCCGGGACTCGCGCCTTGTCAACACTCCCGTTTGCAGCGTTTGCTCGAGCGGATCGCTGAAGTCTGAAAGATGCGCGGGAACAGCCGGAACGGTGAGCGACCAATCCAGACCGGGCGCGCGGCCGCTCGTGCGCGGCGACGGTCTTCGGCCCGATGATGCAAACCGTTTCCTCTGATCCGTGAAGAAATTCGCGGGCGCTTGTACTATTCGGGCCGACCTCATCAATCCCGGTTCACAAGCGCATGTCGAATCCAGTTCAATCCCTCTTATATATGCGACACGCACTCGCCGTGTCCGCGCTTTCGCTTGTGCTCGCCGCGTGCGGTACGACCAGCGACATCACCGCCGGCTCCCAACCCGACACCTACACCGTCACGGGCAAGGCGACGGGCACGCGCATGTCCTGGGCGACCGCGCGCAATGCCGCGATGGATGCCGCAACGGACTATTGCAAGCAACGCTCGCAACGGGTGTCGGTGAAGTCCGAAGCCACGAGCGGCGTGCGTTCGCTGGAAGAGCAGACAGCGAAGGTGTCGTTCACCTGCGTACCGGACGCGACGACGGCTTCGGGCGGCGTCGCGCCGGCGAAGGACGAGTGATTCGCTTGTCCGGTTAAAAAACTTTCATGACGGAGCCGGCGCGCACGCACCGCGGCGGCTCATCCGCGACCTACAGAAGCGACTTTCCCTGAGCAAGGATCTTGTCGCAGACCTGTTTCGTGATCTGCTCTTTGAGTCCGCCGCCGCTGAGATCGAGTGTCTTGCCGCCGCCGCTGTCCAGCACGCCTTTCGCGCCATCCGTGTAGCCGCTGTCCGTGGAAGGCGAGCCGCCCAGCTTGCTCATCAAGCCGTCCTTGACGGACGACGCACTGCCGCCGAGATAGTTGTTCTTCACGCAGAACTCGAGCACGCCGGCGACATTGCCCGTGCTACTGGATGTCAGCGAGTCCATCGACAGACCGTTTCCCAGGCCGCTCAGACTGCTCAGTCCACCGCTGCTGCTGCTCTTTCCCTGATTGAGAAGGTTGCCGAGTTGTGCATGCGCGATGGATGAACAGAGCAAGGCCGCAACGAGGATGCTGCTTGCGCCCGCCTGTCGTTTTGAAAAGATCATGAAGCCTCCGCAGGGTGAACTCCCACTATAGTTCGTTTTCGTCGGGGCACCCGGCGGGCGCGTTCCGCGTGAATGGCGAAACGCGCGGTGACGCTACGCCGTAATCTCGATGCGCGTGCCATCTGGCGCGGCTATGACAGCTTCATAGTAGCCATCGCCAGTGGTGCGGGGGGCCGCGATGAGCAAGCCTTCGGCGTCGCAGCGCAGCGCCATGGCGTCCACCGCCGCGCGGCTGCCGAGTGCAATCGCAAGATGATCCCAGCCCACGTGATCGGCGAGGTCGGCTTCCGCGAGCCACGGCGCCGTCATCAGCTCGATCTGCACGCCGTCGCCGGGCAACGTGACGAAGCAGGACACGAATCCCGGCCGGCGCCGGCTGTGATACCGCTCGCCGATTCCCGCGCCGAAGTGCTCGCGCCAGAATGCGGCCGCCCCGTCCAGATCGCGTGTCCACAACGCGACGTGCGCAACCTTCATTGCCGCACCTCGCCAGCCTGACTCCCCGTCACCTTCCGCGCACAGACGGGCACGAAACACAGTAAGCCCGCCAGCACCCAGAACGCGCCGGGCAAGCCCACTTCCTTCGCGACAAAACCCACGCCCGCGGGTCCGAGCAGATGCCCGGCATAGCCCGTCATCGTGATGGCCGCGACCGCCAGCGTGGACGGCATCGCATGTTGGGTGCCCGCGCGACGGAACAACACCGGCACCACATTTGATGCACCGAGCCCGATCAGCACGAAGCCGCTCATCGCCGCAACGGCGGACGACGCGGTCAGCAACACGACGAAGCCCGCAATGGCAAGCAGCCCGCCCCAGAACACCATCGCGCGATCGCCGATGCGGGCTGTCAAGGCATCGCCGCCGAAGCGGCCGGCGGTCATCGCGATGGAAAAGCCCATGTAGCCCAGTCCGCCCTGCGCGGCCGCGACGCGTCCGGTGCTGGTGAGCAACAGCGCGCTCCAGTCGAGCAACGCGCCTTCCACGAGAAAGGTGATGGCGGCCAGCGCCGCCAGCAACAGCACGACGCCACGCGGCACGGCGAACAAAGGCGCGTCATTCGCGCTGGCGGTTTCGATCAGACGCGGACGGGCCACGATGGTCGTGCCGAACATGAGCAGCGCGCACAGCGACGCGCTCAGCAACATGCCGATGTGCATCGACAGCAGGAACGTCATGAATAGCGAACCGGCGAATCCGCCGACGCTGAACAGCGCGTGGAAACCGGACATCAGCGGTTGCTGCGCGGCGCGCTCGACTTCGACTGCATGAATGTTCATCGCGACATCGAGCGAGCCGAGACACGCGCCGAATCCCAGCAGCGCGACGCCGAGCGCGACAGGCGTATCGGCCACCGTGAGCAGCGGCAGAATGGCGGCGAGCCCGATGCCGCCCGCAACGATGATCGGCTTGCTGCCGTAACGTGCGCTGAGCGCGCCGGTCATCATCATCGCGAAGACCGAACCGAGGCCGATGCAGAGCAGCAGCATGCCGAGCACGCCGTCATCGACGCCGAGACGCTGCTTCGCGAACGGCACGAGCGGCGCCCAGCACGCGACGCCGAAGCCCGCGACGAGGAAAGCGAGCCGCGTCGCGAGTCGTGCGGCCGGATGCGCGGCGTGCGACGCGCGCGGCTCGGGAAGGGAACGCGCGCTCATGAGCTGACCGGCTCTGTGGCCGCGAGAACGGCTGCGCCGCCTTTCGCCAGCGCCATCCGTTCGGCGCGAGGCAGATCGTGCTCGACGACGACGCTGCCGATCGACTTGACGCCAGCGATGCGATGCGGCGCGCGCGCGTCGAACTTGTCGTTGAGCGCGAGCACGATGCCATGCCGGCTGGCTGCGAGAACGGCGCGCTTGAAGCTTGCGTCGGCGAGCGAGAAGGCGCTGATGCCCGCTTTAGACGAAATGGCGCACGAGCCAATGAAACAGCGGTCGATGTTCATGTGCGCGACCTGCTGCATGGCTTGCGCATCGACACAGCCGCCGACCGCGGGATCCACGCCGCCGCCGGTCATGATGAGCGGCAGATCGGCGCGGCGCAGTACGGCGGCGGCGATATCGACGGAATTGGTCGCGATGGTGAGGCCGAAGTCTTCCGGAAGCACGGCGACGAGCGACAGATTGGTGCTGCCGCTGTCGAGGAACAGGAGTTCGCCCGGTTCGATCAGCGGCACCGCCGCGCGCGCCAGCGCTGCCTTGCGTTCCTGAGCCTGGTCGATCCGGCTGGCCATGGGCGCCGATGCCGGCGTGATCGGCAACGCGCCGCCGTACACCCGGCGACAGCGGCCTTCCGCCGCAAGCGCGCGGAGATCGCGCCGGATGGCGTCTTCCGAAATGTGGAATTCCGCGGCAAGCGCCGCCGCAACGACCGGCTGGCCTTGGGCGAGCCTCGCCGCGATTTCGTCGCGGCGGGCGAGTGGGATGTCTTCATTCATGAGTGTGCATTCTAGTGTGCACAAACAAGAATGTAAACGTGCATAAACGTGCATTTCCAACATGCACGTCCGCGAACGCTCAGATGTCGTGCTCGCTCAAACGCGCGTCGTACCAGCGGCAGAACTGGTCGAGCGCGGTTTCGGTGTAGCGCGAATACGGGCCCGGCACATAGGCCGGATCCTGTGTGCCGTTGTGCGTGTTCGCGACGAGATCGGCGTCCTGGCGCGTGGTGGCGACCCAGACTTCGGTGAGGGTCTGGACGTCGTAGTCCACGCCCTCGACAGCATCTTCGTGAACCAGCCACTTGGTGCGCACGACGGTCTTGTCCGGCCCGATCGGCAGGATGAAGGCGACGACCGCGTGGTCGCTCATGACGTGAGTCCAGGAATTGTGTCCCCACAGATGCACGTCGCCGAGGTCGCGGCGTTGCAGATCGCCGAGGAGCTTCGTGCTGGCGACGCGGGTCGAGATCGTCTGCGATTCGTTGCTGCCCGCGATGACGAGCCGTTGCGTGCGGAAGTTGGTCTGCGCCTTTTCATCGACGGCTTCGACCAGTTCGCAGATAAAGCCATCGCGCTCCCAGTCTTCACGGCTTTTATCGTTGCGCGCCGTATAAGCTTCGTAGTCCCTGACGGCTTCCTCGCCGAGGCCGTCGAGACAGTAGCCGAAGTCTTCCGGCAGGAACGAATTGGATAGCTCGGGATGCGTGCCTTCGCAGTGATAGCACTCGCGATTGTTCTCGATCACGAGCTTCCAGTTGCCGTTCTCGATGATCTCCGCTTCGAACGCAATCTTCGTCCGCTCCATCTGATGCGGCGCGAAGCGCGGCGTCATCGCCTCGTCGAGCTTCGTGACGTCTTCCGGCGGTTGGTCGGCGAGACACACGTAGATATGGCTGCCGATCACCTTGGTATGCACCGGAATCAGGCTCTTGCACTTGGCATTGAAATCCTGACCCATGTGCGCGGCGTGCTTGAGACTGCCGTCGAGATCGTAGGTCCATTGGTGATACGGGCACACCAGCATGCCGACGCTCGCCTTGCCTGCTTCCTTCATGATCCGCGAACCGCGATGGCGGCAGACGTTGCGATAGGTGCGGATGTTCTCGTCGTCGTCGCGCACGATCATGATCGATGCCCGGCCCACTTCCACCGTCGAGACATCGCCCGGCTCGGGAATGTCCGCTGTCACGCCGGCGAGAATCCAGAGCTTGCTGAAGAAGACGTCGAGATCGTTCTCGAACACGTCCTGACGGCTGAATACTTCGCCCGGAAAGCCGCAGCCGGGCTCCCGGCTGTCGAGCAGTTCGCGATGGGTCTTGTGGGGAGTGGCTGACACGGTGCGCTCCAGAGGAATGTGTTGCCGGCGGGCGTTCCCAGCCGCCGTACGCGCAGTATTGGAGTGCCGCTGACGAGCGTCAATGTCCTTTAATCTCCGTTTCGCATTACTCTATGTTATGCGTGGCGAGCCCTGAAAATTGAGGCAGAATCGCGCCTGCCGCAGTCGTCGAGTGCTGTATTCACCGGACAGGAACCGTCGTCAGATGAAGAATGCAAGAGGCCCCAAAGGTTACAGGCGAATCATTCCTTCGATGACCGCGCTGGTCGAGTTCGAAGCCGTCGCGCGGCTTGGCAGCTTCACGCATGCAGCGAGCGAACTGGGCGTCAGTCAGGCGGCGGTCAGCCGGCAGGTGAAGGTTCTGGAAGAGACGCTCGGCGTGAGGCTGTTTCATCGCCTGCACCGCTCCATCTCGCTGACCGGCGAAGGCGAGTCGCTGTATCTGGTGGTCGCGGAATCGATGCAGAAAATCGCGGGCGTATTCGACCGTCTCTCCACCGGTTTCGAGCAGCGCGAACTCGTGCTGGCTTCCACGGCCGCGTTTTCGCAGCTTCGCCTCGTTCCGCGTCTCGCCAGCCTGAAGCGGCTGCAACCGAAGCTGCAACTGCGCCTGACCGATCCGATGTTCATCGCGGATCTGCGTCACAACGAAGTCGATGTCGCCGTGCGTTTCGGCGACGGCTCCTGGACGGACGGCACCTCGACCTATCTCTTCGATGAAGAAGTGTTCCCCGTGTGCTCGCCCGACTGGCTGCGCGAACACGAGGCGCCGGAGACGCTCGAAGCGCTCGCGCAGATGCCGCTGATCGGCTCGGATTCGACCTCGGAAGGCTGGATGGGCTGGGAGGCGTGGTTTGCGTCGGTGGGGCATCGGCCGGCGCGCCTGAACTACGCGCTTCGCTGCAGCATCTATTCCGATGCCGTGCTGGCGGCCCGTTGCGGACAGGGCGTGTCGCTCGGCTGGGCGCGGTTGGTGACGGACTTCCTGGCGTCGGGCGAACTGGTGCGGCTGCACACGGCGTCATGCAAGCCCGCCGATGCGTACTACATCGTGGTTCCGCACGGACGGTCGATTACCTCGTCCATCGACGGTCTGGTCGACTGGCTGCATGAGGAACCCGCCCTGCCTGAAAAAGTGGAAGAGGGCGCCGCTGCGTCACAGGACGCAGGCAGCGCCGACAAACCTGCTTACTGACTCGCCGCCCGGCCGATGCCGGCCTTCTTCTGCGCGTCCTGGATGTCCTGCGGATATTTGGCGTCGTCACGCACGGCCGGGTTGTAGCCGGCGTCTTCAAGCTTCTTGAGTTCGGCGTTCTTCTTGGCGCGCGCCTGCTTGCGGGCGGCTTTGCGCGCCGCATTCTGGTCGGCCTTGGTCGTGGGCGCGGCCTGCGTGGCGCCATTGGCGGCGGGGCTGTCCTGGGCGCCGGCGAGCGGCGCGACTGACAGCCCGAATACGGCCGCCATCAGGGAAACGGCAAGTCTGCTGCCGAGCGTTGCTTTCATAGCCTCTCCAGAGATCGATTGAACGTCGAGCGGCCGGGATTGGCCGCGAAAACCGGTGAAACAACCCGCAAGCATTGTCTCCGCGCCGATGACGCTTTCCTCATGGCCGTGGCGGCTGAATGCCGTGCGTCGATTGTAAGGCGGCGCGCGCAAATGTTCAGGGAGGCGCAAGGATGGCCGCGTCCGTTTCGAATGCCGATACGGTGCTACCCTTCGCCCACTCGTCCGGCGGCTCCCGCGCTGCGAATTCAAAGCGGTTATGATGCGCACCGGCTGAAATCACAATTACAACTTTCGAAACGGCCGATGCGATTGGCTTCATCAACACAGCCGGTTTGCGCCGGACGGCCGCCACGCTTAATCGGAGCTGTTTATGCCCTTGCGGTCCGGTGTCGACGAGGCCAGCTTTCGTCGAATTCTTCTGCGCAACATCACGCTGCCGCTCGCGACGGGCATCGTCACGGCGGTCACATTCCTGGCGCTCGTGCTGTATCTGCTTTCCGGGATCAACTTGGTCGAGCATTCCGAGCGCGTGATCGGCAATGCGCAGGAGATCGGCCGGCTGGTCAGCGACAAGGAAAGCGCGATTCGCGGCTTCCTGATTACCGGCGACGATGCCTTCCTCGCGCCCTACGAGACGGCGAAGCCGAAGCTGTCCGCGGATATCGACACGCTCGCCGGCCTTGTGTCCGACAACACGCCGCAGATGGATCGCCTGATCCGCATACGTGCGTTGCAGGCGCAATGGGACAAGGTGGCCGACGCGCTGATCGACGCGCGCCGCCACCAGCAGGATTCGACCGCCCTCGTGCGTGCCGGGCGCGGCTCGCCGGAACGCGCGGAAACAGAGCGCGAGCTCGACGCCTTTCTCAACATCGAGCAGACGCTGCGCTTGCAGCGCATCGAGTCGGCCAAACAGCTGACGACGATCACCGTCGTCGTGTTCATGATTTTGAGCCTGGCGCTTTCGGTGGTGCTGGCGGTGTTCGGCCGACGCGAGCTGATGGGCCTGTCGGGCGCGTTCGGCACGGCGATCGACGAACAGGAACGGCAGACGAAGGCGCTCCAGGAGCAGGCGTGGCTGCGCGACGGCCAGCGGCAGCTTGCGGAGACGGTCATCGGACGGCAAACGCTGGATCAGCTGTGCCAGTCCATTCTCGATTTCCTCTCTGACTATCTGAAGATTTCGCTTGGCACGTTCTACGTGCGCGAAGCCGACGGCACGCTCAAGCGCACCGCCAGTTTCGGTTTCGATCCGGCCAGCGCGGCGGTGCCCGGGTCGCTGGCGGGCGTGACGAGTCTGGTCGGGCAGGCGGTGCATGCGCGCAAGCTGACGAGCGTCGCCGAGGTGCCGTCCGGTTACTGGAAAGTCACGTCGGCGCTTGGCGGGAGCGCGCCGGCGAGCCTCGTGATCGTGCCGATCGAGAACGAAGGGCGCGCGAACGGCGCACTCGAACTCGGCGCGATGCACGCGCTCAGCGCACGCGACCGGCAGTTCCTGGAGATCGTGGCGCGGAACATCGGCGATTTCGTCGATGCAGCGCAGTATCGCGAGCGCTTGCAGCGTGTGCTGGAGGAAACGCAGCAGCTGAACGAAGAATTGCAGATGCAGCAGGAAGAACTGCGCACCACCAACGAGGAACTGGGGCAGCAGACGACCGCGCTTTCGCACGCTCAGGCCTATCTTGCGAACCAGAAAGCCGAACTGGAGCAGACCAACGATCAGCTGGCGGAGCAGGCGCGCGTGCTCGACGAGCGCAATTCGGCGCTCAACGCGGCGCAGGGCGAACTCGAAGCGCGCGCCGACGCGTTGCAGAGCGCGAGCCGCTACAAGTCGGAGTTCCTGGCGAACATGTCGCACGAACTGCGCACGCCGTTGAATAGCTCGCTGATCCTCGCGAAGCTGCTTTCCGAGAACAAGAGCGGCAACCTGAACGGCGATCAGATCAAGTATGCGCAGACCATCTATTCCGCGGGCAACGACCTGCTCAACCTGATCAACGACATCCTCGATCTATCGAAGGTCGAGGCAGGCAAGCTGGATCTGCATATCGAGGACGTGCCGCTGCAACGCATCATGGAAACGCTGCGGCGCACGTTCGAACCGCTCGCGCGGCAGAAGCAGCTGACGCTCGAACTGCGCAACGAGATGGCCGGCTATCCGACGCTCGAAACCGACTCGCGGCGACTCGAACAGGTGCTGAAGAATTTGCTGTCGAATGCGATCAAGTTCACGGACGCCGGTGTGGTTTCCCTGACGCTGCGGAACGCGGGTTACTCGCGTGCGGTGGAGTTCGAAGTGAAGGACACGGGTATCGGCATCCCGACGGATCAGCTCGATGCGATCTTCGAGGCGTTCCAGCAAGCCGACGGCACCACGAGCCGTCATTACGGCGGCACGGGTCTGGGCTTGTCGATTTCACGCAGCCTGGCGCATTTGCTCGGCGGCACGATTGCGGTGCGCAGCGTCCAGGGCACCGGCAGCACCTTTACGCTGACGATGCCGCTTGCATACGATGCGGCCGTTGAGGTTCCGCAAATGGTGGAGCCCGTGAAAGCCGTTGAAGCGGTGGAAACGATGGAAGCCGTCGAACCCGCCCGCGTGATCGACGACGATCGCAACGATCCCGCGCCTGGCCGCCGCCTCGTGCTGGTGGTCGAGGACGACGCGCGCTTCGCGCAGGTGCTGTTCGATCTCGCGCACGAGCTGAACTATCGCTGCATCGTGAGCGGCACGGCCGGCGAGGCGCTGCGTCTCGCGCAGGAGAGCGCACCGAGCGCGATCCTGCTCGACATCGGCTTGCCGGATCGCTCGGGTCTGGTGCTGTTGCAGGAACTGAAGGCGCATCCACGCACGCGGCATATTCCGGTGCATGTGGTGTCGGCGTCGGACCGCAGCGAAGCGGCGCTGCATCTCGGGGCGATCGGCCATGCGGTCAAACCGACCACGCGTGAGCAGTTGCTGGAGATTTTCCAACGACTCGAGGAAAAGAGCAGCCAGAAGATCAAGCGCGTGCTGCTGGTGGAAGACGATGCGCGGCAGCGGCAGAGCATCGTCGAACTGATCAGCGATGCGGACGTGGAAATCACGCCGGTCGAATATGGGCGCGAAGCGCTCGACATGCTGAAGACGACGATCTTCGACTGCATGATCATCGACCTGAAGTTGCCGGACATGCAGGGCGGCGACCTGCTGCGCCAGATGGCTGCGATCGACGCCTATTCGTTCCCGCCGGTGATCGTCTACACGGGCCGCAACCTGACCCATGACGAGGAAGCGGAATTGTTGCGCTATTCGCAGTCGATCATCATCAAGGGCGCGCGTTCGCCGGAACGTCTGCTCGATGAAGTGACACTGTTCCTGCACAAGGTGGAAACGGATCTCTCGGCGGACCGCCAGGCGATGCTGCATGTGTCGCGCTCGCGGGACCGCGTGCTGGACGGCCGGCGCGTGCTGCTGGTGGATGACGACATCCGCAACATCTTTTCGCTGTCGAGCGCGCTGGAGCACCAGGGGCTGAAGGTGGATATCGGCCGCAACGGCTTCGAGGCAATCGAGGCGCTGAACAAGAATCCGGATATCGACGTCGTGTTGATGGACGTGATGATGCCGGGCATGGACGGACTGGAGGCGACGCGGCGCATCCGCGAGGATGCGCGCTTCAGGAAGCTGCCGGTCATCGCGATCACGGCGAAGGCGATGAAGGACGATCAGGAACAGTGTCTCGCGGCAGGGGCGAGCGACTATCTGGCAAAGCCGATCGACATCGACCGGCTTTACTCGTTGTTGCGGGTGTGGATGGCGCGGCGCGTGTAAAATCGAATGAGCATTCTATTGAGTGCTTGAGTTGGACGCGGCGCTCGAGCGCCGCTCCCGCATCGATGATGCACTTCGATCGCGAAGCAGCTCGAGGAACTGCTTGATGGAGAATCCGGGATGAGACTGACGTCGCTCGAACTACACAATTATCGTTGTTATACGTCCTTCAAAGTCTCGTTCGAACCGGGGTTCAACGTCATCGCGGGTGTGAACGGCAGCGGGAAGACTTCTCTCTTGAAGGGCATCCGCGACGCACTTGCGCCGAGCACGCGTTTTGTATCGGCTCCGGATGGCCAGGTCGAAACCTTGAGTGATCCGGATTCGGTGCGAATCAGCGTTGAGGTATTTGGCTCGCGCTATCGATTCGAGCCTCAATATCCTGTGAAGCTTGTCGCGAAAGGGCAAATTGGCGGCGAGGTTCTTGGCTGGACCGTGGAGCGGCATGGTGAAGGCGCTCCGACTTCGAATCAGAATGACGACCCCGGTGTGATCATTCGGAAGCGATTGGACGGCGGTGGATCGGCAAGCAACACATCTTCACAAGACCCGCTTCCCATCCTTGCATACTATCCCGCATATCGTCACTGGCCTGCGGGTCAGGTTCGCGAATCTGCCGCCATGACCCGCCGCGAATCAAGAGGCGCCGGTTACTCGAATTGGTGGGATGCGTCCGCGGACCCGGCTGCACTTCAGGAATGGATCATTGCCAAGACCTTGGAGCGCCTTCAGTCAGCGACTGACCAAGGCGCTCGCTGGGACGCCATCTTGGACGACGAGCTTGCTATTGCCAATGGCGCGCTTCAAGCCGTAGTGGAAGATGCCAAGGGTCTACGCTACGAGATGGCTCAAAAGAGCTTGATGATGGAATGGCACAGCGGCAGGTCGCCCACGGCTTTTGGCAATCTGAGCGACGGCCAGCGAGTCGCGATTGCGTTGGTGGCGGATATCGCACGGCGGATGTGCCTGCTCAATCCGCAACTGAAGCAACGCGTGGCGCAGGAGACGCCCGGAGTGGTTCTCATCGATGAACTGGACATTCATCTCCATCCGAAATGGCAGCGTCTGATCGTGAGAGGTTTGACTCGCGCGTTTCCGCGTGTGCAGTTCATTACCGCGACCCATTCCCCGCAGATCCTCAGTGAACTGCATCCCAGTGAAATCATTCTGCTTCAGCCAGATGGTGTCGAGCGGCCGCAGGTCAGCTACGGACTTGATTCCAGCCGCGTCCTCGAACAGATCATGGATGCGAAGCCTCGGCCGGCCGAAGTCGAACAGGCCCTTTCGGAACTGTTCACGGCCATCGAGCGGAACGAGCTCACGGATGCGCGGGATCGTCTGATTGGCTTGAAGAAGCTTGCGCCGGGCATTCCTGAGCTGGCCGGCGCCGAAGCGTTGATCAAGCGTAAAGAGGTTCTAGGCCGATGAAGAAGGTTGTCAAAGGCTCCGCTCCGGAGGCTTTCGAAACATGGAAAACGGACGGGGACGAAAGCTGGGAGCCGAGCTATGCGCAGTTGCAGAACCCTGCGAAGCAAGCGCTTCACAAGGCGTTGCTCGCGGAGCAGGGGTGGGTCTGTTGCTATTGCGGGCGCGAAGTAACGCTGGACAACAGCCATATCGAACATTTCCGCCCGCAGGGTCAATTCAAGGTATTGCAGCTGAGCTACGGGAACTTGCACGCATCCTGTCTGAAGAACATGCCAGCCGGCCTGCCGCGACATTGCGGACACGCCAAAGGCAACAGGTTTGATGAGAGCCGCATCATCGATCCGCAGGATGCGACGTGTGAGAGCGATTCGTCTATACCGGGCTGGGCACGATTGCGCCCGCCGATTCGTCCGATGAACCCGCGAGTTACATGAACGAGCTTTTGTCGCTGGATATTCCGTTCTTGCGAGCGGCACGTGCCGAAGTGCTCGGAAATGCGCTGGATGCCGATTTTCTGTCGACCGCAAGCGACGACGAATTGACGCGGCTCCGGGACGCCTTCCGACGCCCCGACGACGACGGAAGGCTGCCCTCTTTTGGCCATGTGATTGCCCGTTACGCCGAGCAATACCTTCCGTCGCCAGACTTGTAACGACCTAGATATTCAACGCCCGCTTATCCACCGCGAGCGCCGCCTCGCGCATCACCTCCGAAAGCGAAGGATGCGGATGGCAGATCCGTCCGATATCCTCCGCCGCCGCCTTGAACTCCATCGCGACAACGGCTTCCGCAATCAAATCCGACGCATTCGCCGAAATGATATGCACGCCGAGGATCTCGTCGGTCTTCGCATCGGCGATGATCTTGATGAAGCCATCGGTCTCGCCAATGCCCATTGCGCGGCCATTGGCGAGCATCGGGAACTGCCCCGCCTTGACCTCGCGGCCCTCCGCCTTCAGCGCCAGCTCGGTCTGCCCGACCCACGCGATCTCCGGATGCGTGTAGATCACCCACGGAATGCAGTTGTAGTCGATATGCGGCTTCTGCCCGTCGATGATCTCCGCCACCAGCACGCCTTCGTCCTCGGCCTTGTGGGCGAGCATCGGGCCGCGCACGACATCGCCGATCGCGTACACGTTCGGCACCTTCGTCGCGCAATGGCCATCGACGGGAATGAAACCGCGCTCATCGGCCGCCAGTCCGATTGAATCAAGGCCGAGATTGTCGGTGTTGGGCACGCGGCCAATCGACACGATCAGCCGGTCCGCGTCCAGCGTCTGCGCGTTGCCGTCCTTGTCCTTGTAGGCAATCGAGACGTTCGAATCGGTCGTCTTCACGCCGTCGATCTTCACGCCGAGGTGAATGGCCAGGCCCTGCTTCTTGAACAGCTTGGCGGCTTCCTTTTGCAACGCGGTATCCGTGGTGCCGAGGAATTCGGGCAGCGCTTCGAGAATCGTCACTTCCGCGCCGAGCCGACGCCACACCGAGCCGAGTTCCAGTCCGATCACGCCCGCGCCGATCACGGCGAGCTTCTTCGGCACCGACGTGAAGGCGAGGGCGCCTTCGTTGTCGGAGACGATCTTGTTGTCCACCGGCACGTTCGGCAGATGCCGGGCCTTCGAGCCCGTCGCGATGATCACGTGTTGTGCGGTGTGGCTCTCGCTCTTGTCCTCGCCGCTCACGTCGATCCTGAAGTTGCCGCCATCCTTGCCGGCGAGCTTGCCGTGACCCTTGAGCCAGGTGATCTTGTTCTTGCGGAACAGGAATTCCACGCCGCCGGTAATTTTCTCGACGATCGCTTCCTTGCGTCCGACCATCTTCTCGACATCGACGGCCAGGTTATCCATCGTGATGCCGAAGTCGCCGAAGTGAAGTTTGGCCTTCTCGAACTCCTCCGACGATGCCAGCAACGCTTTTGACGGAATGCAGCCGACGTTCAGGCAGGTGCCGCCGAGCTTGGGCTTGCCTGCCGGATTGATCCATTCCTCGACGCAGGCGACCTTGCGGCCCAGTTGCGCGGCGCGGATCGCGGCGATATAGCCGCCCGGCCCGGAGCCGATCACGATGACGTCGAAGTCGGCTTTCTGGCCCGTCGCGGCGGGTGCGCTGGACGCGGCCGGTGCGGCGGCTTGCGCGGGTGTGGCAGGCGGCGCGGCGGCTGCCGGCTTTTCAGCTGCCGCAGGCGCCGCGGCCGCAGCCTTCGCTTCCGTATCGATGACGGCGATCACGTCATCCGCATGAACGATGTCGCCCGCTTTCTTCAGCACTTCCACGAGCGTGCCGGCGCCGGGCGCGGGCACTTCGAGCACCACCTTGTCGGTTTCCAGTTCGACGAGCGTTTCGTCTTGCGCCACGGCGTCGCCCGCATTTTTCTTCCACGGCAGCATCGTCGCTTCAGTGACGGATTCGGAAAGCTGCGGAACCTTGACTTCAACCCTGGCCATTCAGATTCTCCTTGTGAGCGAGCGCGTTGTTCGCGATTGGAAACGTCCGGCGCGGCGCCTTGCGGACGCGGCCTGCCACGGCCGGCCCGGCGCGCCGAAGTCGTAGGATACGCCGTGTCCGTAGCCCCTGCGCGGCAAGGCGCGGACGGCCGGCGCGTTTTCGATTTCGCTATATTCGATGGTATATTGCGAAACAGCTTTCGACTGACCTTGCCGGGGCGCCATGTCGCGTCTGCGCGCGGCATCCGCGCTCGTCCTGGCCCTGCCGATCGAGCACGAGGTGATCATGCAAACCCCGCCGTTTCAACTCGCGCGCACGCATGCCCATGCGCATGGCGACGCCTGCTGCCAGCCGGGCGAGGCCGTCCCGCGTCCGGTGCGCCGTCGCGCGCGCCTCGCGGAACTGGACTCGCATCTGCATTGTTCGGTCATCGGTACGTGTCTTTCAACGGGCGAGCTTCGCAAGCTCGTGCCGAAGTTCACCGACCTCGACCGCCATCACGCGAGCGATCTCGAGATTCACCACGCGGCGGTGGAACTGGCCATTGCCGGCGGCGCGGGTGCGAAGGCGCTGCATAAGGCGCTCGACGAACGTTACGCCGGCGCGATCCGTCGCTTCGACAGCGCGCGCGATACCCAGGCGCTGCTCGATCTGTGGAACGAAGCGCTCAAATCCGGCGATATTCCGCCCGCATACTGGGCCGTGATGTCGCATCCGCACGCAAGCATCGAAGTGCGTCAGTATGCGTTCGGCGAACTGCACATGCTGTCGCATCTGGTCGGCGCGGCGAATCGCGCGGACATACGGCGTCTGGTCGCGCTCGAAGCCGAGAATCAGGCGCTCGGCGACAAGCTGGAGCGCCAGCAGGCGCGGGTGCTGGAATTGAGCGCCGAACGCGATGCCGCCGTCAGGCAGGCGCATGAGCTAGCCTTGCAGCTCGCTGCGCGCAAGCCGGAGCGCTCGACGATCGAGCTCGAAGACGAAATCGAACGTCTGCGCGAGAAGGTCGAGGACGGTGAGCGGCGCCTGGCGCTGCATACGAGCCGTCGTGAGAGCGTCGAGCAGCGCGTGCTGCACGAAGAGGAACAGTCGCGCGCGTTGCGCAACAGTCTGGGCGAGGCGCAGGCGCTGTTGAAGGTGGTGCAGGCGGAATGCGCGGCGCTCGAACGCGCGACGCTCGCCGCAGGCGACGAGCCCGAGGCACGCCGACGCGCAGTCGAGTGGCTGGAGGGAAAGCGCATCGTCTACGTGGGCGGCAGGCCGAATTCAAATGCGCTGCTCAGGTCGCTGACGGCTGCGGCGGGCGGTGAACTGGTCGTGCACGATGGCGGCATTGAAGACCGCAAGGGCTTGCTGGCGGCGGCGCTGCCGAATGCCGACGCGGTTTTGTTTCCCGTCGATTGCATCGATCACGATTCGATGAACATGCTCAAGCGTGTCTGCGAGCGTCACGGCGTGCCGTATTCACCGCTGCGCACGGCAAGCGTGGCGAGTTTCGTGGAATTCATCGGGAGGCTCGGCGCGGGCGCGCGGGACGTGAGCCCGGCGTCGCCGCCGCCGTCGGCGTTCTGCCTGCGTCACGGCTAGCAGGCGGGCTTCGGGGCTCCGAGGCTCAGGGTTTGAGCAATTGCGTGAGGGAAGTAATCTGCCGGGCGCAGGCCGCCTCGGCCTGGGCTTCGACATCGCGATACAGCTTGATGATGCGTTCGCCGACCGGCGTGAGCACGCAGCCACCGCCGCTTTGACCGCCTTGCTCGGAGAGCGTCGCGGGTGACTTGAGCGAGCGGTTGAGTTCGTCGACGAGCATCCATGCGCGCCGGTATGACATGTCGAGGCTGCGCGCCGCCGCCGATATCGAACCTTGTTCACGTATCGCTTCGAGCAGCGCAACCTTGCCCGGACCGAGTGCGATGGTTTCGCCTTTGGTGATGCGCATGCGAAAGCGCACTTCGGCCGCTTGTTTCGCCGTGTCCGCTTGCTTTGCGCTGTCCTTGGGTTTGGGGGTCGTCGCCATGCCCGAGAGAATACACGAAGCATCTCGGCGCGACGGCGCTATGACGGCTCCGGATAGCAGAACGCGTAATCCTCGCAGCCCGGACAACCGGGTGCGCAAGTGGGCGCGACACCTTCCGCGCAGGCCACTTCCTGAGCCAGAAACTTTTTCCAGCGCAGATTCGCCGTGTTCCGCGCGACCAGCGTGGGATAGTGACGCTGCAGCATGTCGGTGACGTCGTCGCGTCCGTCGAGACCGAGATCGCGCCAGAGATGATCCGGGCGCAATGTCGCAGCTGAAATGACGGTCGCCAGACAACGCGCGTCGTGCCATGCCCGCGTTGCCGTGCGGTCGTGCCACATCAGCAGGCCATGCAGTCGGCGAACGAACGCATGATGCGGCGTTGCCAGCATCAGCCGGGGTGCTTCCGGCGCATTCGTCGCGTGCGGGAAATGACGGTCCATCAGCGCGGCAAGTGCGTCGCGGTCGAGACCCAGCAGCGCAGTGTCGCCCGCTTCGACGCGCGCGCCGATGAGCCGTGCGAACAGCACGGCATCGGCGGAAGGAGGCGCGGATGCGTGAGCCAGCAACGCGCGCGCGGCATCGTTCACGGATGCGATGTTCCCAGAATGTGCGCATCGACGCGCACGAGGCGTTTCATGTGCCGCGGCGCATGCACCGTGTCCGCGCCGGACACGAGCACCGGCAGCCCGTCTTCGACACCCAGTTCGCGATTCGCGCATTCATATGCAACGATCACTTGTGCGCCGATCGGCGTATTGAACAGTTCATGCCATGAAAAGCTGACCGCGTAGCCATCGTGCGCGTGCGCGAGGAATACGGTGCGCTTGAAATCCGTGTTGTCCGGACGACGCACGCCGGCCGCGTCCAGTAGCGTGCGCAAGGGGACGCCGCAATAGCTTCCCATCGGACGAATATAACGGCCGGTCGAAAAGCAGATCAGATCGAATGGCTCGATGCGCGTGCAGGCGAATTCGCGCAACGCGGGGACATCGAGCCTGAGCGGCGTCTGCACCGCGCCACCGATCTCCACGTGCGGGCTGCGAATTTCCTGGCTGAGTGAAAGCATGTGAGCAGGGCTTCCGGTTGGAATGAGCGAAAGGATATCGAAAGCTGATCGCTTGCTGAGCGGCTGCTTCGAACGGATTGGGCCGAACCTCGCTGTATCACTGAATATATTACGGGATCGGCACTCGCGACATTCCGCGCAGGACATGTTGTGCATATGTCTCTTCCGGGTTTTCCGCGTGCGGTTCTTGAAAGGTGCGGGGCGTGCTTATTGTCAGTGTGGTATCGACAGGCGCCGGTGTTTTTCTTTCATAATCCATTCGTATTCGACATAAAGAAAGGATTTTGTATGTATTTGGCTGGGTGTCGATTAGTTCGGATGGCGTATCAAATGATAAGAATCGCGGATCGCCGAAGGTGTGTTTCGAGACCATCCTGAGGTAAAGCTTGCGCTCGCTGAGCGTCGCATCAAGTAATTGCGACAGTTGCTTTTGAGTCTTCTGCAAACGTTTTCTGCGGGGCCGCGCACGTGCTTGCGCGTGGTCACCGGGCGCTGGGTTGAGTAGCGCACAGAACGAGAGTTCCAGACTGCCATTCTTGCCCCACATCGCGTTATCCGCATCACCAGAGGCGGCGCGACTGCTCATACGGGGAAAACATGAGGAACTCGAACAAATATGAATTGGGGACGGCCCTCCGGCTTAGCGTGCTCGTCATTGCCGCCGCGGTGTCGAATTTTTCACATGCAGCTTCCTCACAGAATGCTTGCGATAACCTGACATCGACAGGCTGCGTTGTCGGCACGCAGACGATGGCTGCGGCTGTGCCGGCTGCGCAGACCGTGGCGCAAGCTGCGGTGTTGCCGGGACGCTCGGTTGCAGTGAGGAGCGGTAGCCGAAGCAATGGGAATGGTACGTCGGGCGCCGGCACCTCCGGCGGTAGCACCGGTACGGGCAGCGGAAGCGCCGGGAACGGAGCATCCGGTCAGGGAAGCGGGGCGACTTCAGGAGGCGGCGCTGTGTCAGCCGGTGGGCAAGGAGGCGGTTCGAGTTCGGGCGCGGGTGGATCGAGCGGCGGTACGGGTGGGACGGGTGGAGGCGGTAGCACGGGCGGGGGCAGTACGGGTGGAGGGAATACCGGGGGAGGTAGCACGGGCGGGGGCAGTACGGGAGGCGGGAGTACCGGGGGAGGTAGCACGGGCGGGGGCAGTACGGGAGGCGGTAGTACAGGCGATGGCGGCGGTAATGGTCACGGCCACGGCCATGGTGACGGCGGTCATGGCGATGGTGGCCATGGCGATGGCGGCCATGGTGATGGTGGTCACGGTGACGGCGGCCATGGTGATGGCGGTCATGGCGATGGTGGTCATGGCGATGGCGGTCATGGCGATGGCGGCCATGGCGATGGTGGTCACGGTGACGGCGGCCATGGTGATGGCGGTCATGGCGATGGTGGTCACGGTGACGGCGGCCACGGCGATGGCGGTCATGGCGACGGCGGTCATGGCGATGGTGGTCATGGTGATGGTGGTCATGGTGATGGTGGCCACGGCGATGGCGGTCATGGTGACGGCGGCCACGGCGATGGCGGTCATGGCGACGGCGGTCATGGCGATGGTGGTCATGGTGATGGTGGCCACGGCGATGGCGGTCACGGTGACGGCGGCCACGGCGATGGCGGTCATGGCGATGGTGGTCATGGTGATGGTGGCCACGGCGATGGCGGTCATGGCGTTGGTGGCCATGGTGACGGCGGCCACGGAGATGGTGGTCATGGTGACGGCGGCCATGGTGATGGTGGCCACGGCGTTGGTGGCGGCAATGGCAGTAGCGGCCATGGTGATGGTGGTCACGGCGACGGTGGTCATGGTGATGGTGGCCACGGCGTTGGTGGCGGCAATGGCAGTAGCGGCCACGGCGATGGCGGTCATGGCGACGGGGGCCATGGTGACGGCGGCCACGGCGACGGTGGTCATGGTGATGGTGGCCACGGCGTTGGTGGCGGCAATGGCAGTAGCGGCCATGGTGATGGTGGTCACGGCGATGGTGGCCATGGTGACGGCGGCCACGGCGTTGGTGGCGGCAATGGCAGCAGCGGCCACGGCGACGGTGGCCATGGTGACGGCGGCCACGGCGACGGTGGTCATGGTGATGGTGGCCACGGCGTTGGTGGCGGCAATGGCAGTAGCGGCCACGGCGACGGTGGTCATGGCGACGGTGGCCACGGCGTTGGTGGCGGCAATGGCAGTAGCGGCCACGGCGATGGTGGCCACGGCGCTGCTGGCGGCAATGGCAGCGGCGGCCATGGCGACGGTGGTCACGGCGATGGTGGCCACGGCGTTGGCGGCGGTAATGGCAGCGGCGGCCACGGTGACGGCGGTCACGGTGACGGCGGCCACGGCGTTGGCGGCGGCAACGGCAACGGCGGCAATGGCAGCGGCGGCCACGGCGACGGTGGTCATGGAGATGGTGGCCACGGCGTTGGCGGCGGCAACAGCGGCGGCGGTCACGGTGACGGTGGCCACGGCGTTGGCGGTGGCAATAGCGGCGGTGGCCACGGCGATGGTGGCCATGGCGCTGGCGGCGGCAGCAGCGGCGGTCACGGTGGTGGTGGCCACGGCAACGGCGGCGGCGGCCACGGCAATGGCGGCGGCGGCGGCGGCGGCGGCGGTGGCGGTGGCGGTGGCGGCGGCGGCGGCAACCACTAACCCTCGCGCGCAAACCTCAACTGAAAAGCAAGAAAGCACGAGATCGACCGGACTCGCACGTTCCGGCCGGCCTCGTGCCATCCACGCACCCACGATCGACCCAAGAGCCGGGCGCCGACCTCGATCAGCGCCCGGCTCTTCTCCCCTCGCAACGCACTTGTGCAATACTCCCCGCCTGACATTCGCGAAAAACGGTCTTCCGCTTCCACGCTGGCCTGAGTGCCGCTAACCAGGAGAAGAGACCGCGCATACGTCACCCAACCCTTCGGTTCGGGCTGACCAGCGTTTCCACCGACATCCCGTCGGAACCGTTACGAGCCGTCGTGTTTCCGCGCGATTCGCTTGCACCTGCCGGAACGCGCCATGACTTCACCACTCGTTTCCTCGACCGCCGCAGCGGCCCGCGTTGCCATCATCGGCGCCGGCCTGGGCGGTCTGACGCTCGCCCGCGTCCTGCACATCAACGGGATCCGCTCGACGATCTACGAAGCCGAATCCTCGCCCGACGCTCGCGCGCAAGGTGGCCTGCTCGATATCCACGAATACAACGGCCAGGCTGGCCTGAAAGCCGCTGGCCTCTACGATCGTTTTCTTGATCTCGTGCTCCCAGGCGAAGACGCGAAGCGCGTCGTCGACCGACACGCGACCATCCTGCTCGATCAACCCGCATCCGCCGCACCCGCGCGGCCTGAAGTTGACAGAGGTGCATTGCGTCGCTTGCTGATCGACTCGCTACCGACCGATACGATCCGCTGGGGCCACAAGCTGACCCGTGTGATCCGTCTGCAAACAGGCCGCCACGAAATCAGATTCGACAACGGCGTCATCGAACACAGCGAGGTATTGATCGGTGCCGATGGCGCCTGGTCCCGGATCCGGCCGCTCGTCTCCGCGGCCAAACCGGCCTACACCGGCACGACCTTCATGGAGACGAGCCATCGATCCGGCTCGAACGTATCGACAGCAATCGAAACGGGGACACTCATGGCGGTGGAACCAGGAAAGGGCATTCTCGCGCACCGCTACGCAGACGGCACAGTGCGCGTGTATATCGCGTTGCAGAAGCCAGAAACCTGGTTTGACGCGATCGACTTCAAAACGCGCTCGTCCGCGCTGGCGCGGCTCGCGCAGGAATTCGAAGGATGGGCTGCCGGGTTGCGAGCCTTGATACTGAATGGCGAGACCGACCCGATGATCCGCCCGATCCACGCGCTGCCGACCCATCATCGTTGGGCGCGCACGGCCGGCGTGACGCTTGTGGGAGATGCGGCGCACCTGATGTCGCCCTTTGCCGGCGAAGGCGCCAACCTTGCCATACAGGACGGCGCCGAACTGGGCCTGGCGCTGTGCGCATATCGTGACGACGCCGGGACGGCGCTTGAAGCGTATGAAAAAGCGCTGTTCCCGCGCAGCGCGGCATTCGCCGATCGAACCGCTCGCAACCACGAGCGATTCTTTGGCGAACACGCGCCGCAAAGCGTGGTGGAACTGTTCGCGGCGCATTGAAGCACCGCCGCGAACGCCATGACCACGCTCGAGCCCGTCGCGCTCAGAAGCGATGCCGCAAGCCCACCGTCGCCGAGACCTGGCTGTTCGTCGACGATGCCGAAAGACCGTTGATCGCCGCCGTGATACCCGAGTCGCCGGTATCGCTCACGTGCTGATACACGCCTTGCAGATAGACGTCGGTGCGCTTCGAGAGCGCGTATGCAGTCTGCAGACTGATCTGATTCCACTTCGGATCGACGCCCTGAAGATGGCTATCGGTGAAGGTATAGGCGCCGGACAGCGACCACGCGGGCGTCAGGTTATAGCGGCCGTTGAGTTCGTAGTTGGTGAAGCGCGCGCTGCCGCCGTCGAGCGCGAGGCCGCCCGTCACGCCCGATGCCGACGCACCGATGCCGGTCGCGCCGTCGAGCCGCGTCTGCGTGAAGACGAAGCCCGCTTGCGCCGGACCGAACGCATAGCTGATGCCCGCGCCGAACGTGCGCTGACGGCTCGCCGCAAAGGTCGCGTCGTCGCTGACCGCGCCGCTGGCGTTCAGCGTCGCGCCCGCATTGTTCAACTGCATGTAGCTCGCCGCCACGTTCAACGGTCCGAACGCATACGACGCCCCGACGCTATAAGCGCGATTCGTCGCAAAACCGCCGGCTTCGTTCGAGAAACCATACAGCCCGCCGAACTTGAAGCCGCCGTAGTTCACGCTTTGATACTTGACGGAGTTGCTGACGCGGAACGAGTTGTCGAGGTTGTCGTTGTCGAACGGATGCGCGGCCTGCGTTCCGCCATATTGCGTGCCGGTGAGCGCGAGCGGGCCGAGATAGTCGACCACGGAGTCGTACTGTCGGCCGAGCGTGAGCGCGCCCAGTTGATTGCTCGACAAACCGACGAACGCCTGCCGGCCGAACTCGCGGCTGTTCTGCCCGAGATTGCCGTTCATGATGTTGAAGCCGTTTTCGAGCGTGAAGATCGCCTTCAGTCCGCCGCCGAGATCTTCCGCGCCGCGCAGGCCCCAGCGGCTGCCGTTGACGGCGCCGCTCGTCGCCTGGATGTTGTGCGAGCCGCCCTGATTGTTCGTATAGGTGAGCCCCGCGTCGATGAGGCCGTAGAGCGTCACGCTGCTCTGTGCATGCGCCGCGCCCGCGACGGTGCCGAGCACGGTCAGCGCGAATAAGGATTTCTTCACTGTGTTTCTCCAAGAGAGCTTGAGGATGTGCTTGTGGTGCGCAAGACATGCCTGCCTCGCACGAACAGCCCGTCCGATCGACCGGTCGACGCGTCGGAGGCCGGATTAGATCACGGGCCTCAATGCCCTTGGTTCGCGTGTTCGTTACGGAATGTTGTGCGTGCGGGGCGCTGCGCGCTGCAGCGAAGAGAAAACGCGTTGTGAAACAAAGTGTTCGCGCGTGACGCGCTTCAGCCGCATTCAAGCGCCGTCAAATGCGGTAACTTCCTGGAAGATTCAACGAGAGCGAAACGAACAGCGCCTGCCTATTGCTGAGAAGTCTCTTTGTTCAGCCAGGACTCTACCGCCCGCGTCGTCAGCGCGCGCGAGAGCAGAAAGCCCTGCAGTTCATCGCAATGCTCGCTGAGCAGCGCTTGCCGCTGCTCAGCCGTCTCCACGCCTTCCGCGGTGATCGGCAAGCCGAGACTGCGGCACAGTTCGCTGATGGCGCGCACGATCGCCGCCGACTTCGGATTGCGTCCGAGACCGTTGACGAAGCCGCGATCGATCTTCACCCGCGTGAACGGAAAGCTTTGCAGGATGCTCAGCGATGAATAGCCCGTTCCGAAGTCGTCCATTGCAACGCCCACGCCGAGCGAGCGGATCTCGTTGAGAATGCGGTGCGGCGTGCCCGACGATTCGAGCAGCGCCGTCTCGGTGATCTCGATCTCCAGCCGGTGCGCCTGCAAGCCCGCCGTGTTGAGGGAACGCAGCAGGACGCGCGTGAAGTCTTCGTAGAGCAATTGCGCCGGCGAAACGTTGATGCTGAGCCGCACATGCGCGGGCCATTTCGCGGCATCGCGGCACGCGCGCTGCATGACCCACGCGCCGATTTCCGGCATCAGGCCGCGCTCTTCCGCAATCGGAATGAATTCAGCGGGCGAAATCAGTCCGCGCTTCGGATGATGCCAGCGCAACAGCGCTTCGCAGGCGGTGGTGCGGCCGCTGCGTGCATCGACGATCGGCTGGTAATGCACTTCGAGTTCGTCCGCGCGCAGCGTGCGGCGCAGATCGTCCTCCAGTTCGTTACGCAGGCGCAGCGGATCGTTCATGCCGCGCTCATAGATGCGAAAGCAGTTGCGGCCCTCGCGCTTGGCCTTGTAGAGCGCGAGATCGGCTTGCTGCAGGACGTTGTCGGCATCGACGCTCCCCAGCGTGCACCATACGATGCCGATGCTCACCCCCACCGTCACCTCATTGCCGACGATCTCGAACGGCGTCACCAGCGCGTCGATGCAACGCTGCGCGAGGGCGGCGGCATCGTCGGGCGTGCGGGCCCACGTCTGCAGGATGGTGAACTCGTCGCCGCTCAGGCGCGCCAGTTGATCGCTCGCGCGCAACAGCCAGCCCAGGCGGTGCGACACCGCCTTGAGCAGTTCGTCGCCCGCGTGATGGCCCAGCGTGTCGTTGACCACCTTGAAGCGGTCGAGGTCGAGATAGAGCAGGGCGAACGGATGCTCGGGCGTGACGGCATCGACGAGATACTGCAAGCGTTCCTTGAAGCTCACGCGATTGGGTAGGTCCGTCAGATGATCGTGATGCGCCAGATGCGAGATGCGCCGTTCGGCGGCGCGGCGCTCGGTGACATCCTCGATCGTCGATACCCAGCCGCCATGCGACAGCAGCCGCGTCACGACCCCGATGCTGCGGCCCAGGTGCTGGAATTCGATGTGCGTCTGTTCCTGTCCGCGCGCGGAGCCGCGCAACAGCTTGCGACGCAGGTCGTCGACGGCGCCGGCAGCATTGTCCTGCGTCCCGGCCGTGCGGTCGCAGATGCCGCGCAGCACGGTGCGCAGCGAGATGCCGGCGGGCAGGCTGTCGGCGGGAATCGAGAGGATGCGCGCGAACTGGTCGTTGCACAGCACCAGCCGGCCGCGCCGGTTGAACAGACACAAGCCTTGCAGCATGTTCTCCAGCGCGAGATCGAGGTTGCGCGTGGTCTCTTCCAGCGCCACCGATGTCTCGCGCTGCTCGGTGCAGTCGCGCGTGATTTTCGCGAAGCCGAACAGGTCGCCACGATCGTCGTAGATCGGCTGGATCAGCACGTGCGCCCAGAACTTCGTGCCGTCCTTGCGAAAGCGCCAGCCTTGCGCCTCGAACTTGCCGTGTGCGCGCGCGGTGTCGAGCCCGTGTTGCGGCAGTCCTTGCTCCTGGTCGCGCGGATCGTAGAAGCAGGAGAAGTGCTTGCCGACGATCTCGCTCGCCTTGTAACCCTTCGCGCGCTGCGCCCCGGCGTTCCAGTTCGACACGATGCCGTTCGCATCGAGCATGTAGATGGCGTAGTCGGTGACGCCTTCTATCAAGAGCCTGAAGCTGCGCTCGTGGTCGCGCGTCTGCTTCTGCAACGCGCGGGCTTCGGTGCGGTCGCGCGTGACCTTGGCGAAGCCGAACAGCTCGCCGTTGTCGTCGTAGATCGGATCGATGACCACATGCGCCCAGAAGCGCGTGCCGTCCTTGCGCACGCGCCAGCTCTCGGTTTCGTACTTGCCCTGCGCGAGCGCCGTTGCGAGACTGCGGGCGGGCAGGCCTGCTGCCTGGTCATCGGGCGTGTAGAAGCAGCTGAAATGCTTGCCGACGATCTCATCCGCGCCATAGCCTTTCGTGCGTTGCGCGCCGGCATTCCAGTTCGACACGATGCCATTGATGTCGAGCATGTAGATGGCGTAGTCGGTCACGCTCTGCACGAGAAAGCGGAAGCGCCGTTCCTGATCGAGCGCGTCTTGGCTGGCGCGCCGCTGCTCGGTGCAGTCGCGCGTGATCTTCGCGAAGCCGAACAGGACGCCCTGTGCGTCGCGCAGGGCATCGATGATCACGTGCGCCCAGAAGCGGCTGCCGTCCTTGCGCACGCGCCAGCCTTCGGCTTCGTACTTGCCGGTGGTGCGCGCGGTTTCGAGATTGCGGCCGGGCACATTGTCCAGCCGCTCCTCGACGGAATAGAAACAGCCGTAATGGCGGCCGATGATTTCATCGGCGGTATAGCCCTTCGCTTTCTGCGCGCCCGCGTTCCAGGTCGTGATGATGCCGTCCACGTCGAGCATGTAAATGGCATAGCCGGTGATGCTCTGCACGAGTCGCCGGTAAACCTGTTCGCTGGAGGCGTCCGTGTTGCCGCAGGTCAGGAAGTCTTCGTCGTTCATACGTTGGTCAGACTACGCGGAAGGTGGAGACGGCCTGCGTCAAACGGCGTCCCTGGTCGTCGAGCGAGTGTGCTGCCGCCGCCGCTTGTTCCACCAGCGCCGCGTTTTGCTGCGTGACCTTGTCCATCTGGAAGATGGCCTGGCTCAACTGCTCGATGCCCCGGCTCTGTTCGCTGGACGCCGACGCGATTTCGCCCATGATGTCGCGCACCTTGGACACGGCACGCGTGACGTCCGTCATGGTCACGCCGGCCTTGCCCGCGAGCGAGGAGCCTTCGGCAATGCGGTCCGCCGAGGTGTCGATCAGCGCCTTGATTTCCTTCGCGGCATTCGACGAGCGCTGCGCGAGGCTGCGCACTTCCGCTGCGACGACGGCGAATCCGCGGCCTTCCTCGCCCGCGCGTGCCGCTTCGACGGCGGCGTTGAGCGCCAGGATGTTCGTCTGGAAGGCGATGCTGTCGATGATGCCCGTGATGTTCGCGATCTGACTCGACCGCGCGCTGATCTCGGCCATGGTTTCGATCATGCGCGTGACGGCGGCGCTGCCGTCGCTGGCGACGGCGCTCGCGCTGGCCGACAGTGCGTTGGCCTGCTGGGCATGCTCGGCGTTCTGGCGCACGGTGGTGGTGAGTTCTTCCACGCTGGATGCGGTTTCTTCGAGCGATGCCGCCTGCTGTTCGGTGCGGGTCGACAGATCGACATTGCCCGATGCAATCTGGCTCGACCCGGTGGCGATGTGATCGGCGGACGCGCGTACATTGCCGATCAGTTCCACGAGGTTCTTCTGCATGGCGCTCATCGAGGCCAGCACGCTATCGCGCGGGGCAGCGTCCGCATGGGCGACCGGCGCGAGATCGCCGCTCGCGACGCGTTGCGCGACGGCGCTCAAGGCATTCGGTTCCGCGCCCAGCGCGCGCATCACGCCGCGCGTGATGACGAAGCCTGCAAGCACGGCAGCCAGCGCCGCCAGCGCGCACACGCCGCTCAGCAGCAGGCGCGCGCGGGCGTATTGGCCTTCGGATTCGGCCACGAGCTGTTCCTCGCGGCGCTGCGTGAGGTCCGAATAGTCTTGCGTCGCCTTGACGAGCGCGGCGAGCAGTGGACGGCAGTCGTCGTTGATGCGCGCGATGGCTTCCTGCCGCTGCCCCTTGAGCGCGAGATCGACGATATGCAATGCCACCGGCCCGTAGAGCGACTCGACGCGATCGATCTCCGCGACGCGGGCTCGTACTTCCGGCGTGACGTCCTTCGCGGCGGCCACCGTGTCCTTGAAAGTGCGCAAATCCCGCTGCACGTCTTCGTGCGCCTGCGTGACGGCGGCCTTTTCGAGTTCGATATCTTCAGGCCGGCTTGCCAGCACGAGATTGCGCGCCGCGATGGCGCGCCGGTCGACATCGGTCCGGATGTGTTCGGCGAGCGTCGCGCGCGCGTTGATGCCATTCACGTAGGACATGAAGCGCGCGTTGGATTCTCGCAGCGCCTCGATCGAGAGCGCGGCCACGATCAGCACGGCCGCCGTGAGCATGCCGAATCCGATCGCGAGTTTGGTCTTCACTCGCAGGTTGCCTGACATTGTTGTTCTTCCTTATCCGAGTTCGTTGAACGTCTCTGGAGCAAGCGCTTAAGCTTGTAAAGCCGCTTACGGCGCGCGGCGACAAGACTGAACGGTGGACAACGGATGGACGGCAATTGCAAACGTTGGCGGAATGCGGCAAGCGGAAGTTTATTTGCCACGCTTCCTGATTTACCGACAATGCACGCTGCATCGCGCAATATTTTCACGCGCTGGAAGTCCGGAAAGCCGCTTCCACAAAGGCTTTCCGCGTCGCGCACACAACCGCCCGCGAGTCGGACGAAGACGGTTATCGGTTAGACTGCCGGGTACGCGGGTCAGCCGGTGACACCCGGTTGCTCCACATCTTCGCTTTCATGGACCCAGGCAATGGACAACACGCTTGCGCGCTTACGCAGCGACGTCACCGGACTCGACGAAATCTGTGGCGGCGGCCTGGTGGCTGGCTCGTCCTACATCATTCAGGGTCGCCCTGGCGCGGGTAAAACGATTCTTGCGAATCAGATCGCGTTCGCACAGGCTCGCCAGGGCCGCAGGGTGTTATACGTGACGCTGCTGGCCGAGTCTCACGACAGACTGTTCCAGTCGCTCTCGACGCTCGACTTCTACGACGCGCAACGCGTCGGAAACGGCATCACGTACATCAGCCTGTTCCGCACGCTGCGCGAAGAGGGACTGTCGGCGCTGGTCGCCACGCTGCGCACCGAGCTTGCCCGGCAGAAAGCCAGCATTCTCGTGCTCGACGGCCTGCTCAACGCGCGTGAAAGCGGCGAAAGCAATCTCGACGTCAAGACGTTCGTCGCTGAACTCCAGGGGCATGCGGCCTTCACCGGCTGTACCGTGCTGTTCCTGACGAGCGCGCGCATCGACGAATCCAGCCCCGAACATACGATGGTCGACGGCGTGCTGCAGATCGAGGAGATCCTCGCTGCGTCGCGCACGGTGCGTCAGATCCGCGTCGCCAAGTCGCGCGGCAGCCGCGCGATGGGCGGGCTCCATCTGTTCGAGATCGGCAATCGCGGCATCGTCGTCTATCCGCGGCTCGAAGTCGCACTGGCGCTTCCAACCCGGAGCGACCCTGCGCCGCCCTACAGGATCCCCACCGGCATCGACGGACTGGACGCCCGCCTCGGCGGCGGCCTGCCGGCAAGTTCGGTCTCCGTTCTGGTGGGCCCGGCGGGCAGCGGCAAGACAACGTTCGGACTGAACTTTCTGCAACTCGGCACGCCCGAGGAGCCGGCGGTGCATTTCGGCTTCTACGAAACGCCAAAACGCCTGGAGACCAAGGCGCACGCGCTTGGCCTGGACTGGGAGCAGCGCTGTTCATCGGGCGCGCTCAAGGTCATCTGGCGGCCGATGACCGAGAACCTGCTCGACAAGCTCGCCTACGACCTGCTCGACGTCATGCGGGCGAGCGGCGCCAAGCGTCTGTTCATCGACGGGCTGGCCGGCTTCGAGCGCGCCACCGTGGACCCGCATCGCATGGTCGAGTTCTTCGCGGCGCTCACCAACGAACTGCGCGGCCTGGGCGTCACCACCGTCTGTACCTGGGAAGTGAAGGAACTGTCGGGGCCGTGGATCGAGAATCCGTCGCCGGAAATCCTGAGCCAGCTGGACAACGTGATCGGCATGCAGCATGAACTGGTCGACGGCGTCATGAAGCGGACCATCGCGGTGCTCAAGGTGCGCGACAGTCTCTTCGACACCACCGTGGCCGAAGTCGGCATTTCGAGTTCGGGCAAGGGTGTGCATGTGATCGGAACGCTGCCGCTGAGCGACGTCGTCGTTGCAGCAGGGGGACACGGCAAAGCGCGCGGCCGATAGCCGTCGCCGGTCTGCATGACTACTCTGGTCGTCGTCGATGACGAATCCCTGCTTACCGATTCCCTGACGTTTCTCCTGCAAGACGAGGGATATACGGTTCATGCCGCGCCCAATGGGAAAGAGGCGCTGAGCCTGATCGCGCGTGTCCGCCCGGCGCTCGTCGTGACCGATTTCATGATGCCCGTCATGTCGGGCCTGGAGCTTGCGAGAGCGCTTCAGGAAGACGGCCCGTCGATGCCCATCATCCTGTGCAGCGCGGTGCCGCACGCGATCCCGCCGGACGAGGTTCACCGGTTCGCCGTCTTGTTGCGCAAGCCGTGCGCGCCGGCTGACCTGATCGGGGCGGTTGCGCGGTACGTTCAGGTTCAGGGCGGAGCAACGCATTGATGCCGAGCCGAACCACAGGAAACCGGGCCGGACGCCGGCAGGCAGGCAGGGTGGCACCTATCGTCGCTGTGAGCGCCAAATGACCCGTATTCTTCTCGTTGATGATGAACCGGACTTGCTCGAAGCGTGGAGTTTCGCGCTGGAGCATGTCGGTTACGAGGTCGAACGCGCGAACGGCGCGCAGGAAGCATTGCGCGCGCTGCAACGCCGGCTTCCCGATCTGGTCATCACCGACCTGATGATGCCTGGCATGAGCGGCGAGGAACTGAGCCGCGCGCTTCGTCAACACCCTGAATGGATGCATATTCCCATCGTGCTGCACACGTCGGCTCATGTCGACGCGCCCGCCGACAAGGCGCCGTGGAACGCGGTCTTGCGCAAGCCCGCGCGCATGGACGACTTCCTGGCAACCGTCGCCAGACTTGCAGAAGGTGGCTGACGATGCGCCGCTTCGAATGCAGCGCTCACCGCATCGCTCACGACAGGCACAGCCGCTGATGGATCAGGCTACGCGAAAGGAGGGTTCGGACGTCTGGGCGGCGGCGGATGAGTTGCGCATTTTCGAAAGGCTGCTCGACCCGTACCTGATCCTGGATTCCGGCGGCGCCGTCGTCAGTGCGAACGCTGCGTGGCGGGCGCTGTTCGCTTTTACGGAAGGCATGGCGACGCCAGACGCGCTGCTGGCCGAGCAGCGCCGCAACTGCGAGCATCTGATCGTCCATATCGCGGGCAATCTGCTGGCCGGGCAGCGCCGGTCCTCGCCGGTGTTCCGTCTCGACGGCGGCCAATCCACCGATGAAACGCCGGCAGCGCGTCATTGGCAGATCTTCGCGCAGCGGATTCCGGCTACGCAGGATCTGCCGTCCCATGTCGTCCTGCGCTTCGAGGACGTAACCGCCCGCACGCTGCACGGAGAGGGCGAGCGGCGCGAGAAGGCGCAGATACGGTCGAATGCGCGCCTGCGGAAAATCCTCGTGCAGGAAACGCAGAAGCAGCTCGCGGATCACGTCGGCCAATTCGAGGAAGCGCTGGCGTTCGCGGGCGTCGGCGCCTGGGAACTCGACCTGATGGCCGGCACGGTGAAGTGCAGTGAACGATGCCGGCGCGACCTGGGCCAGGATCATGCCAACGAACTCACGCACGCGTCCTTCCTCGGCGACACCACCGAGCAGTTCGCCGCGCACTGGCGCCTGCTTCAGTCCGGCCAGCCTTTCGAATTCGAGCGCCTCGTGCAGACGCAGACGGGTCATCGCTGGGTGCTGATACGCGGCATGGCGCGTTTCGATGGCGACGTCACTGTGCGTTCGGTGGCGGGCTTCACGCTCGACATCACGGGGCGCAAGGAGCGGGAGATCGAAGCCCATGCCGTCGCGGGCGAGGAGCGCTCGGGGCGCGAACGGAGCGAGGCGCTGGCGGCCACCATGGACCGCTTCATCGCGGCGGTGAGCCACGAATTGCGCTCGCCGCTGAATGCCATCGTGTCGTGGGGCGAGTTGCTGCAACTCGTGGCGGATCCGAATCACGTCGCCAAGGCCGGCGATGCCATTCGCCGCAATGGGCGGCAGTTGTCGAGAATGGTCGATGACCTGCTCGACAGCGGCGCTGTCGTGACCGGGAAGCTCTCGGCGAACCTCAAGCCGGTCGATATCGGTCCGCTGGTCGCGATCGTGGTCGAGGACATGCGCAAGCTCGCCGCACACAAGGGGCTGCAACTCGATATCGCGGAACTCGGTTCCTGCATCGTGATGGCCGATGAAAACCGTCTCGGACAGGTCGTGTCGAACCTGCTGACCAACGCGATCAAGTTCACCGATGCCGGCAGCATCACCGTCTCGATGAAGGTGCTGGAGGATCACGTCAGCATCCAGGTGCGCGATACGGGGCGCGGCATCGAGCCGGACGCCTTGCCGCGCATCTTCGACCGCTTCGAGCAGATTGCGCCGCGCACCAGCGGGCGCGTCGGCGGGCTGGGACTGGGGCTGTGGCTCGCCAGACAGATCGTCGATCTGCATGGCGGCATGCTCGATGGCGCGAGCGACGGCGCCGGCCTCGGCTCGACCTTCACCGTCCGGCTACCGCTGATGCAGCCTGGCGGCGAGTGAAGATCAGGCCGTAGGCATCGCTATCACTCCACCGGCTTGCCGTTCTGCGGACCCGGATAACGCGCGAGCCAATAGGCGTACTGCTCAGGCAACAGCGTCGACGACTTCGCCACCTGCAACTCGCGCGCCGCGCGGAACGGGTAATGCGGATCGGCGAGATGCGCGGTCGAGCCCGTCCTGTTTCATGCGGCTGACCAGATGGATGGCTTCGGTCAGCGTCTCCTCGTCGCGTCCATCGAATTCGATGACGCCAAAACGCGCTGTAAGCGGCAGACGCTCGGGCCAGACTTCGTGCACCGCGTTCAGCGTTTCGATCAGGAAGCGTCCGCGTCCTTGAGCGTCGCCGCCATATTGATCCGTGCGCTGGTTGGCATGAACCGAAAAGAAGCTCTGTGCCAGATAGCCGTGTGCGAAGTGCAGTTCGAGCCATTCGAAACCAGCGTCGCGCGCACGCACGGCGGCCGCGACGAAGTCCGCCTTGACGCGGGCGATGTCGTCGAGCGTCATCTCGGTGGGCACCTTGTCGAGCTTGCCGCCGAATGCGATGGCCGAGGGCGAGAGGGTTTGCCAGCCGCGCGCGTCGCTGTTCGGAATGTGATCGTCGCCATCCCACGGACGATTCGCGCTGCCCTTCCATCCCGCATGACCGATCTGGATGCCCGGCACCGCGCCGGCGCGCTTGATGGACGCCGCGATGCGCGCCATGCCTTGCGCCTGCGTGTCGTTCCACAGGCCGGTGCAGGCGGGCGTGATGCGTCCTTCGGGCGAGACGGCGGTTGCCTCGACGATCACGAGCCCCGCGCCGCCCCGCGCGAGACCCGCGTAATGCACGTCGTGCCACTCGGTGGTGACGCCTTCGACGGCGCTGTACTGGCACATCGGCGGAACGGCGACGCGGTTGCGCAGCGTGATGTCCTTGATCGAGAAGGGGCTGAAAAGCGCTGCCATCGATACCTCGTTGAACGTAGTGCGGTTGCGGGCCGGTCAGTTATAGGCGCCGGCCGAACAGGTCAATTCATAGCCATGGCTATAGATCTCGAGAATGGTGCCGAACGGATCTTCCATATAGACCATGCGATAGGGCTTCTCGCCCGGGAAGTACTCGCGCACCGGCATGCGCTGCTTGCCGCCCGCCGCGACGATCTTCGCGGCCAGTCCTTCCACGTCCGGGTCTTGCACGCAGAAATGGAATACGCCGGTCTTCCAGTATTCGACGTTGTTGTCGGGCTTCTGCGCGTTGCGGAAGTGGAAGATCTCGACGCCGATGCGATCACCCGTCGACAGATGCGCGATGCGGAACGAGCCCCAGCCCGCGCCGAAGACATCGGTGCACATCACGCCGATGGCGCTTTCATCTTCGGCTCGCGCGCGCCGCCGCGACCATGCCGTCCAGCCAGTCCTGATGGCCGTTGATCATCGGCTTTGGACGCGTGCTCGCCAGTTGCTTTGCCGGCGCGCCGTTCTGTGTTTCCTGCGTCAGAATCCGCACGCGCCCGCCAGGAAGATCTTCCAGCAGCCATGCGTGATGCACGTCGAGGCGTGAAGCGGCATCGCCTTCCACCCAGCCGTGCCACGCCACGCGCGCGGCTCGCCCCGGCGCGGGCGGCACATGTTCGGTCACTTCCGCCTCGACCGGAAAGCCGAAGGTCGTGAAGCGGAAACGCGCATCGGGAGCAAGGCGCGGCCCGTTGGCGTCATGAAAACGGATCTCGGACGCGTTGCTGTAGTACGTCGGCCAGTGGGTCGTGTCATCGAGCATCGGCCAGACGTCGGCGACGCTGAGATCCGCGACGATGACCTCGTTCGAGGCAAAGTTATCGGAGAAGCCGGGCACGTAGCCGTCGGGCCAGTGGATGGATTGCATGGTATTTCACGGGAGAAAGTTGACCATGCAAATGATGCGTGCCATGCTGAAATAAATCCAATTACATGTGATGATTTCAGTCATCATGCAATCTGATATCAGAAACATCGACCTGAATCTCCTGCGTGCGCTCGATGCGCTGCTGGACGAACGCAACGTCACGAAAGCCGCGCGCAGGCTGGCGCTGACGCAGCCGGCCGTGAGCGGCATGCTCACGCGTTTGCGCGAGAGCTTTGGTGATCCGCTGTTCGTGCGGACGCAGCGCGGCATCGTGCCGACCGAACGGGCGCTGGAACTCGCCGTGCCGCTCAAGCAGGTGCTGAGCGATATTGAAACGATCTTCCGCGCACCCGCCTTCGATCCGGCGAGCGCCGACATGACGCTCACCCTCGCCGCCACGGATTACGCGTTGCAAGTAGTGATCGTGCCGTTCATGGAACGGCTGCGGGAACGCGCGCCCGGTGTGCGCATCGCCGTGGTGCCGGTGCGCAATCAGCTCTTGCAGACCCAGTTCGAACGCGGTGATCTCGACCTCGCCCTCGTCACGCCGGATACGACGCCGCCGGAGTTGCACGCGCGCCGGCTGTTCGACGAGGGCTATGTCTGCGTGATGCGCGAGGGTCATTCGGATGCGCACGGTGGCGCGCTGTCGCTGGATCGCTTCTGCGCGCTCGATCACGCGCTGGTGTCATACAACGGCGGCGCGTTCAGCGGCGCCACGGATCAGGCGCTCGAACGTCTGGGCCGCGCGCGTCGCGTGGCGTTGTCGGTGACGAGCTTTCTCGTGCTGCCGCGCATCCTCCAGCGCAGCGACTTGATCGCGGTCGTGCCGCGCCGGCTGGTGCAACCGGGCGATGGACTCGTGATCGTCGATGCGCCCGTCGACGTGGACGGCTTCACGAAAACCATGGCGTGGCATGAACGCACGCATCATTCGCTGGCGCATCGATGGATGCGGGACATGCTGTTCGAGGTCTGCTCCGCGCTGGATTGACGCGTCATGCGCCTGTCACCGGCCCGCCGAGCGCGATGCCGTCGAAGCGCTCGGGCAATGCGATCGAATAGATCACGTAGGGCGCCTGCTGGTGCGCGGCATTCTCTCCGATGGCCTGCTTGACAGGGATATACAGATGCCGGTCATGGCTGATGAACGAGCCGTCCGGACGGACGAGCGTCGGGTCCGATGCCAGTACCGCCGTGCGGCCCTCTGGCGACATCACGGTGAGGTGATGCGTGACCGTCTCCGAGAAGTAGACGTTGCCCGCCGAGTCCATGCAGCAGCCGCCGGAGAAGCGGTTATCGAAGACATGCTCGACGCGCGCGGCCAGTTGCGCGTCGGACAGGTTCGCATCCTTCAGGAAGCGTGTCTCGATCCGGACCAACGGCCCGGTCGGCGAGGCCCAGTAGAGCCACTTGCCATCGGACGTGATCTCGATCATGTCGCTATTCAGCGGCGCTTCCTGCGCGTGCAAGCGGGGCGCCGCGAGACTCGCGCCCGTTGCGGCCATCAGCGACAGGAATGCGCGTCTGTTCAACTGCATCGATGTCCCTCGGGTTCGGTTGCGAAAGCGCGTCATTCTACGGGTGCGCGCCTTGCGACTTCATATCGGACCGTGGCTGTGTTTCCCAACCTTTCTGACGTCCACTCATGCGCGATTTGAACTTCAGTTCCTGGCAAACCCTTCTTTCGACGCTCTTCACGCTGGCCGTCGTGACGCTGATCGGCGTCGGTGTCCGCTTGCTGCTGATGCAGACGGTCCAGCAGCGGCGCGAGCGCGCCAATCGGCAGATCAACGAACGGCTGCGTACGCTGATCGCCGCGTACAAGACGCTGGGAGGATCGTTCACCGGCAATCTCGCCGTCGATCCGACCCATCTCAAGGATCTCAAACGCGCTTCGATGGCCGTGCCGCCCGCCGTCGATGACGCCCTTGCGGCGCTGGATGATTCCGGCGCGGCACGCGATTCTCACGATCCGGGCAAGACCGAAAGGTCGCGGCGCATACGCGACTCGGTGGAGGCCGCGCTGGCTGACATCATCTTGCTCGGCACGGAAGAACAGGTGCGTCTGGCCGCTCATGCCGCGACCGAAATGGTGCAGGGGCGGCCGATTCATACCGCCGAACTCGTGATCTCACTGCGCGATTTCATCCGCGATGCGCTCGATCTGGATGCCGTGCCGGTGAGCGTCCGCATTCCGGCACAAGGTCCGGCCCGGCCGTCCGGGGCCAAAGGCAAGCAGGGCGAGGGGCAGGGAGGCAAGGGCGAGGGCGGCGGAGGCGGTGGAGCGGGGCTTGGCGGCGGAGGAGGCGGCGGCATGCCCGGCAGCCATCATGCGGACGACACGGACCCGCATCATCCGCAAAACAGCTGAAAGGCGGGTCGCTTCAGGGCTTGCCGAGTCGGCAAGGGTTGAAGCGGGCCACTATCATCTGAGTCGGAGGAAAGGATGAACATCAACTCGATGGGAGGCACCGCGATGAATCGACGGCTGATAACGGCGTTTGCTACGACGATGCTTCTGGCGGCCTGCGGCTCGGTCGCGCCCGTCTCGACGGCGCAGAAGGTGCCGCTGACGGGCACGCCGAACGGCGTCGCGGTGCGCGATTCGGACGGCGCGGTGTTCGTCACCGACGACGACAGCAACGGCATCCTGATGACGCAGCACATCGGCGAAGCGGATGCATCGGCATTCTCGCCGTATGCACGCCTGCCGGCGGCGAATGGCGGTCGCGCGGGCCTGAGCCAGATCGCGTTTGCGCCGAACGGGCATCTGCTGGTGGAGCGCTTCGGCTTTGGTTCGTCGAGCGCCGTGTTCGATGTCGCGCCGAGCGGTCAGGTCACACTCGCATCCGACACGAATGCCGCGCGGCGTCGTCTGGGTCTGCTGGTGCTCGATGGCGGCACGTTCCTGTCGAGCTGGTTTTCGAAGGAAGGCGCTGCGCCCGCGACGGGCGGCGTGAGCATCATCACGCGGGGCGCGGCGCCACGGCAGGTGATCGAGCAGGATATCGTCACGGGCCTGAAGAAGCCGGTCGGGCTCGCGATCGCTGGCGACACGCTCTATATCAGCGATCAGGCCGCGAACCGCATCTACCGCGTGGACTTGCCGGCGGCGCGCACCGCCGACGCGCCGCTTGTCGCCAGCGATGTCTTCGCGACCGTCGAAGCGCCCGACCTGCTGGCCGCGACGCCCGACGGCACGCTCTACACGAAATGCGGCGCGCACGCCGTATGCAGTTTCTCGAAGCGCGGCCGCCCGACCGTCATCGCCAACGACCTGGACGCGCCGCGCGGCGTCGCCGTGGACGTGGCGCGCAAGCGGCTGATAGCGGTGGATCGCTCGACCTCGACCAGCCAGCCGAGCGCCCTCCGCGTGCTGCCGCTCAGGTAACCACCGCGTTCAGCGCGGCGACGACCAGCCCTTGTAATTGCCCACGTTCTCGCGCGTGATGAGCGTGGAGGGCATCAGGATCATCGTGCTGCTGGGCTTCTTGCCGTTCATCAGGTCGTAGCCGACGCTCACGGCCTGCTGGGCCATCGACCACGGGTCCTGACTCGCGGACGCTTGCACCATGGTGTCGGACTTGAGCGCGGATTCGATATCAGGCGCGCCGTCCACCGACGTGATCACAATATTGTTGCGATGCAATTGCTTCGCCGCGAGGTCCGTGCCGATGGCTTGCGGATCGTTGATCGCGAATACGCCGTCGAGTTTCGGGAAGCGCGTCAGATAACCTTGCATGGCGTTCATGCCGCCTTCGCGCGAGCCCTTCGCGTCCTGGTCGTCGGACAGGACCTTGATGCCCGGGTTCTTCGCGAGGACGCTCTTGCAGCCGTTCACCCGGTCGATCACCGCCGAGACCTGCGGCCCGTTCTCGATCACCACGCTGCCCTTGCCGTTCAGCTTCTTCGCGAGGAAATCGCACGCGAGTTCGCCGGCCTGCACGTTGTTGGTCTGCACGGTGGCATCGGCGCCGGCGGCCGCGACGTCCACCGCGACCACGACGATGCCCGCCGCCTTGGCCTTCTTCACGGCCGGCTCGATCGCTTTCGGATCGACGGCGTTGATGAGGATCATGTCCACGTGCGCCGAGATGAAATTGTCGATCTGCGTGAACTGCTTGTTCATGTCGTAATCCGCCGACACGGCCGTTATCTTCGCGTTCGGATTGATGGCCTTGGCTTTCGCTTCCGCGCCCTTCGAAATCGTCACGAAGTACGGGTTGCCGAGCGAACCGACGGTCACGCCGATCGATTTGAGCGGCTTGTCGGCGGCGTGGGCCGGGATCGACAGGCTGAGTCCCAGGGCGAGTGCGACGCCGGCGAACAGCGGGTTGTGCTTGCGCATGGTGTTGTCTCCAGGTTGGTCCGTTCGTGTTTGAGTCGGGCGCAAGCGGACCCTGCAAGCGCCCGGATGGAGGATGGAAAAATCAGGTGCGGGCCGAGCCGCGTTGGCGGTAACGGTCGAGCGCCACGGCGCCGATGATCACCAGGCCCTTGATGATGTACTGCCAGATGTCCGAGACGCCGAGCAGCACGAGACCGTTCGAGAGCACCGCGATGATGAGCGCGCCCACCAGCGTGCCGACAATCGAGCCGACGCCACCGACGAAGCTCGTGCCGCCGAGGATGACTGCGGCGATGGCATCGAGTTCATACGACTGGCCGAGTTGCAGGCCGTTCGCGGCATACAGGCGCGCTGCCGACATCACCGCGCCGAGCCCCGCGAGCAGGCCGGAGATCGCGTAGACGAACAGTGCGATGCCCCACACCTTGATGCCCGCCAGCCGCGCCGCTTCCGGATTGCCGCCGACGGAATAGATGCGCAGGCCGAGCACGGTGCGCCGCAGGATGAACCACGAGATGGCCACCACCGCCAGCGCGATGATGACGAGCCAGGGTACGCCGAGCAGCGAGTCGTTGCCGATAAACGCGAACGACAGTTGCGGATTGAAGATGGTCGTGTCGTGTCCGATGAGCCGCGCGATGCCGCGCACCGCTGTCAGCGAGCCGAGCGTCACGATGAACGGCGGCAGTTTGAGCAGCGCAATCAGCAACCCGTTGACGACGCCGAAGCCCAGCCCGACCGCGAGCGCCGCCGGAATGCCGAGCCAGCCGAGGCCCGGCAGGTTCGAGGCAAGCAGCGCAGTGACAGCGGCCGCCGAGAGCACCGAGCCCACGGACAAGTCGATCCCGCCCGTTAGGATCACGAAGGTCATGCCGGCCGCGAGCACGATGTTGATGGACGCCTGCTGCGTGACGATCGACAGGTTCTGGAGGCTGAAGAAGCCGTCCGTGACAATGCCGAAGCCGATACACAGCAGGATCAGCACCGGCAGCATGCCTGCCGTGCGCATCAGCACCTGCATGCGTTCCTTGTGCTCGATGCGGGTCTGCCGTTCTGCCGGGTTGTCCGCCTTGGAAGCCGGCGCGGTGTCTTGGGGTTTCGTCGTATTAGCCATGTCTCTCTCCAGTCCAGATAGGCTCAAGCCGCCTGGCCGAGCGCGGCCTTCGAGCCGGTCGCCAGTTCGATGATGCTTTCCTGTGAAATCGGCTTGCCGGAATGGCCGCCGAGTTCGCCTGCAATCTCGCCTTCGCGCATCACGAGCACGCGATCCGCGACGCCGATCACTTCCGGCAACTCGCTCGAAATCACGATGATCCCGACGCCCGAGCGCGCCAGATCGTTGATGATCCGGTAGATCTCCGACTTCGCGCCGATGTCCACGCCGCGCGTCGGTTCGTCGAGGATCAGGACTTCGGGCTTCGTTTCCAGCAGGCGCGACAGCAGCACCTTCTGCTGGTTGCCGCCCGACAGCGCGCCGACGTTCACGCGCATGTTCGGCACGCGGATCGTCAGCGCGGCGATGGCGTCCTTCGCGCGCGAGTTGCCGCGCGGCAGGTCCATCACGCCCATCTTCGCGTCGCGCCCGGCAATCGTGATGTTGATGTTGTCGCGCACGCTCATGTCGAGGAACAGGCCCTGATGCTTGCGGTCCTCGGTGAGATAGACGAGACCGGCGTCGATTGCGTCGCGCGGCGTGCGCAGCTTCAGCGGCTTGCCGTGCATCGTCACGTCGCCGCGCACGGCCGGCTCTGCGCCGAAGATCAGGCGCGCGAACTCGGTGCGGCCCGCGCCGACCAGCCCTGCGATGCCCAGCACTTCGCCCGCGTGCAGGTCGAGACTGCAACCGCGCACGCGCTTGCCATCGGCGAGATCGCGCACCGAGAGCACCACGTTGCCGGGATCGTAGGCCGCGTGTTCCTTCTTGTAGAAGCCCGAGATATCGCGGCCCACCATCATCTTCACGAGGCTTTCGGCGGACAGTTCCTCGCGCATCAGCGTGCCGACATAGGAGCCGTCGCGCAGCACGGACACGCGGTCGGAGAGCTCATAGATCTCCGCCATCCGGTGACTGATGTAGATGATCGCGATGCCTTCCTCGCGCAGCTGGCGCACGAGCTCGAACAGGCGGTCGGTTTCGCGCGATGACAGCGGCGTGGTCGGTTCGTCCATCACGAGAATGCGCGCCTGCGCATGCACGGCGCGCGCGATCTCGACCAGCTGACGCTCCGCAATCGACAGATCGCCCACCAGCGTATGCGGCCTGAAGTTGGCGCCGAGCCGCGTGAGCACGTCGGCGCAGCCGCGCTCCATGCCCGCGCGATCCACCAGACGGCCGCGGCGCAATTCGCGCCCCGCGTAGATGTTCTCGGCGACCGAGAGATTCGGCGCGAGGCTCAGTTCCTGATAGATCACCGCGACGCCGAGCGAGCGCGCGGCAAGCGGGCCGTCGATCGTGACGGGTGCGCCGTCGACCAGGATCTGGCCGCCTGCGTCGGCCTGATAGGCGCCGGACAGGATCTTCATCAGCGTGGACTTGCCCGCGCCGTTTTCGCCCATCAGCGAATGCACTTCGCCGGGATAGACCGAGAGCCGCACGTCGTTCAGCGCGCGGACGCCGGGAAAGGTCTTGCTGATGCCGCGCATCTCGAGAAGCGGCGGCCGGCTGGATACGTCATGCGGCATGGTTCACCTCTTGCGGTTTGATGCCCGCGTGGCGGATCGCCGCGCGCGGTGAGAAGTTGAAGAACAGCGGCAGCGTGGCCGCACCGATCGCACCCGCATCCGGGCCGAAGGTGCCGCGCACGAGCGTCGGGGTGCCGCGCGCCTCGGGCGCGTTGGCGGCGAGCGTCGCGGCCAGACGCGCGACGAGCTTGTCGAGCAGGCCGCCATCGATGTCGGAATCGATCACGACCATCGGCACGTCGAGCACGCACAGCGTGGCGCGCAACGCGGGCGCGAGCGCTTCGATGCAGTCGTCGATCCATTCGTCGACGGCGGGCAGATCACGCTCGATGCACGACTGGAGATCGATGCGGTTGTCAGCCGCCGCGCCGCAATAGCTGAGATGTCGGACCAGCGCATTCAGCGACGCGCGCGACAGCAGGATGTCCCACTGGCCCGCCGGCTGCGGCGCGGACGGCAGGCGGCTGGGCGGCACCGGAATCACGCCGATGTCGCCCGCATTGCCCGAGGCGCCGCGCAGGCAGTCGCCATGAATCGCGATGCCGCCGCCGATCGCCGAGCCGAGGAACAGATAGACGAAATCGTCGCAGCGGCGGCCGTGGCCGTAGAACAGTTCGGCGGTGGCAGCGGCGTTGCCGTCGTTCTCGCTGAAGACGGGCAGGGAGAGCGCGCGGCCGAGTTCGTCGGCGAAGTCGATTTCGTCCCAGGCGCGAAAGGTTTCGGCCGGCAGCGCGAGTTCCCGCAGCCAGCTGCCGAGGTTGAACGGCTGCGCGACGCCGATGCCCGTCAGACGCTCGCGCTCGGCCTCGCTCAACAGCGCGAGCATCTTGGCGACGTCGCGCTGCACGATCTTCAACACGGTGGACGGATGCGGCAGCACGGAATCGAGCGCGCTGCGGGCCAGCACGTCGCCGGCGAAATTGACGAGCACCGTCTCGATGCCCGTCCGGTCCAGCCGCACGCCGATCCCGAACGCGCCGCGCGGATCGAGCCGCAGCAGCGACGCCGGCTGGCCGCGCTGGCCTTCGAGACGGCGTCCCGTGTACTCGATCAAACCGGACTGCTGAAGCGAATCGACGATGCTGCCGACCGCCGTGCTGGTCAGGTTCGCGAGACGTGCAAGGTCGGCCTTTGACGCGGGTTCGGTGCGCCTGAGCGCCTGCAGCAGCAGGCGCTCGTTGTACCGGCGCACGTTCGCGGAGTTGCTTCCTTTGCCGCTCGGGGATTTCACTCGATGTCTCCGTCAGAGGGCCATCTTGTCGTGGCCATTAATTAAATCAAGTTGGTTGATTTAATGCCGCCGGTGAAGCGAAGTAAAGGAGGGAAATCCCGGACACGGTTTTAAGCACTCGTTACAGTTGCGTCGTAGACAGCGACATCCGGCGGGTTTAACACTAGGCGATGCACTCGCGCACTGCCAAGCCAGGCGGCGCTTCCTTGCGATGAGCTTTCCGGCATCGAAAGCGTGACGCGGAGCGTTGTGCTATCGTCGGCGACACTTTTTCGATGTCGCGGACGCGTTCGCGCTGCGGCCCAACTTCATCGCCATCATGTTTTCGATCTCCCGGTCCAGTCACGCCAGCAAGGCCGCCCAGTACGACGACCTGCTTCAGCAAGCCCGCGCGCTCATCAGCGACGAACCGGACTTCATCGCCAATGCGGCGAATTTCTCGTCGCTGCTCTATCACTCGCTGCCCGACTTGAACTGGGCCGGCTTCTATCTGTTCGACGGGACGGAACTCGTCGTCGGACCGTTCCAGGGCAAGCCGGCGTGTGTGCGCATCGCGCTCGGACGCGGCGTGTGCGGCACGGCGGCGGAGCAGCGCCGGACCCAGGTCGTGCCGGATGTGCATGCGTTTCCCGGCCACATCGCCTGCGATGCGGCGTCGCGTTCCGAGATCGTCGTGCCGTTGAGTGCCGCCGATGGCACGCTGATCGGCGTATGGGATGTCGATAGTCCCGTGCCCAACCGTTTCGACGACGAAGACGCACTCGGCATGGAAGCGCTGTGCACGGCCTTTGTCTCGTTGGCCTGGACGAAGCGCGCGGCGCGCTGACCTTCGGAGGCTTCATGTCGATGCCCGATGCAAGCGCCGGAAACGGCGTCGTGACGATGCCGAGCGCGCACGGCGCGCTCGCTACCGCCGACAAGCTCGAAGCACTGATTCGCGCGCGCGGGCTGATGCTTTTCGCGCGCATCGACTTCAGTGGCGACGCAGCGCGCGCCGGCCTTACGATGCCGCCCAGCCAGTTGCTCGTGTTTGGCAATCCGCAGGCCGGCACGCCGCTGATACAGGCCGTGCCCACCGCCGCGCTCGATCTGCCGCTCAAGGTGCTTGCGTGGGAAGACGCGCAGGGCGCCTCGTGGCTTTCCTGGAACGCGACCGAGTATCTACGCGCGCGTTACGGACTCGATGAAGACCTGATGCAGCCCGTCAGCGGCCTGCGCGCGCTCGTGGAGGCGGCGGCGCGCTGAGTCGAAAGTCCCGCGTCGCTGCGGGACTTGGCCAAGGGGTGAACGGCTGCGTCTACAATGAGGCGATCCATTGGCCTCATTCTTTCATTCCATGACGAGCCTTGTCCGCCGCCGCCTGCTCGCCGCGTGCGCTCTGAGCGCATGCGGTCTGGCGCGCGGACGCAATGCGCGCGCCGCGACCGACAAGGCGACCATCGCCCTGGTGATGAAGTCGCTGGAAGACCCGTTCGTCATGTCGATGATCGAAGGCGCGAAGAACTACCAGCGCCACTTCGCAGCGCAACTCAACCTTGAAACGCGCGGCACGGACACGGACAACGACGTGGCCGGGCAGATCCGCATCGTCGAGTCGCTGATCGATGCGAAGGTGAATGCCATCGTCATCGCGCCGGCGGATTCGCGGGCATTGCTGCCGGTGACGGCGAGGGCCATTGCCGAGGGCATCATCGTGATCGCGATCGACAATCCCTTCGATGAACGCGCGCAGGAAGACGCGAAACGCGTGATTCCGTTTGTCGGCCCGGATAGCCGGCGCGGGGCGAAGCTCGTCGGCACGTATCTCGCCTCGAAGCTGAAGGCGGGCGATGAAGTGGCGATCATCGAAGGCCCGGCGAACGACCGCAATTCGCAGCAGCGTTCGGCCGGCTTCAAGGACGCGATGAACGCGGCGGGCATGCGGGTGAGCGCCATCGACGGTGGCGACTGGAACGCCGCAAGCGGCAAGGTCGCGGCGCTGCAGATTCTGTCGGGGCATCCGTCGGTGCGCGGTTTGATGTGCGCGAATGACAACATCGCGATGGGCGCGATCGATGCACTGCGCATCGCGGGCAAGAAGGGCCGGGTGCTCGTGACGGGCTATAACAACATCGAAGCCGTACAGCCGATGCTCGATGACGGCCGCTTGCTCGCTACCGTCGAACAGTTTGGGGCGAGACAGGCGGTATTCGGCGTGGATGTCGCGGTGAAAGCGCTGCTGGAGAAGCGCAGGCAGCGGGATCTTTCGCCTTATATGGAGACGCCCGTGCAACTCGTGACCAAGGGGCAGCCGAAAGGGTTTCGGCTGGGGGCGTCTTGAGGTAAGGGACTGCTCACCCCCCCGCCGCCCCCATCAACCCCCGCGCGGCGAGACTCTGATACAGCGCCCTGACGCCAAACGTCCACGGTTCGATTTCCGTCGAAAGCCTGACCGTATTCACCAGCGCGCCGAGACTCGGCGTCGAGATCGTCACGACATCGCCGAGATGATGCGTGAAGCCGCCGCCTTGAGCGTCGCGGTCCTTGATCGGCGAGAACATCGTGCCGAGGAACAGCATGAAGCCGTCCGGATACTGATGGTGCGCGCCATGCGTCTGCTTCACGAGGTCCGCGGGATCGCGGCTGATCTCGCTCATGTGGCTCACGCCTTCGAGCACGAAGCCATCGTCCGCGCCTTCGATGCGCAACGACACGCTCGTCTGGCGCACCGAATCCAGCGTGAAGCGGCCGTCGAACAGGCGCACGAACGGTCCGATCGCGCACGACGCATTGTTGTCCTTTGCCTTGCCGAGCAGCAGCGCGCTGCGGCCTTCGATGTCGCGCAGATTCACATCGTTGCCAAGCGCCGCGCCGACGATCTCGCCGCGCGCATTCACCGCCAGCACGATTTCCGGCTCGGGGTTGTTCCATTGCGACGTCGGATACAGCCCGACCTCCGCCGCAAAGCCAACCGACGACATAGGCTGCGACTTCGAGAACACTTCGGCATCAGGCCCGATGCCCACTTCCATGTACTGCGACCACGCGCCGCGACGTTCGAGTTCGGCCTTCAGCTTCGCCGCCCCTTCCGAACCCGGCTTGATCTTCGAAAGATCGGCGCCGATCAGCGTATTGATGGTGTCTCGCACTTCCTGCGCCTTGCTGGCGTCGCCGCCCGCGTGCTCCTCGATGACGCGCTCCAGCAGACTCACCGCGAAGGTCACGCCGCAGGCCTTCACCGCCTGCACGTCGCACGGGGCGAGCAGCCGCAGGCCGTCCGGCGTGGCGTCGAGCGTTGCTTGCAGCAGGTCCTGCACATTGCCGAGATGCTCGCCTTCCGCATGCCGCGCAATCTCGATCATCTCGGGGTGATCGAAGAGATCGGCGGTGGTCGGCGCGGCGCGCGTGATGTCGAACACTTCGCCCTGACGCACCGCCACGACGCTCGGACCGTTCACCGGCGCGGGACGCCAGACGCGGCCGATCAATACGGCATCGGCGAAATCTTCGGGCAGACAGGAGGTCACGGTGACGGTTTGCATGGCGTGGATAGCAGGCTGAAAAGGGAAAGCCGATCGTAGCCCGCACGACCCCGAAGTGTCCATTGGGTTGATTGTTTATCCAACCTGTTGGAATATGTGCGGTCTGAATCAGCCACACTGCTGCATGGAAAATGCATGGAAAAAACCTACGACGTGCCCGCATTGCGCCGTGCCAGCGACATTCTCGAAGCCCTTGCGGCCGCTGCAAAGCCGGTGCGCGCCGCGACGCTCGCGGAACGGACGGGGCTGTCGCGCAGCACGCTCTATCTGATGCTGGAAACGCTCGCGCGCATGCAATGGATCGAGAAGCGCGACGATGGCTATGTGATCGGCGTCGGTCTGTTCGAGCTCGGCAATGCCTACGTGCGCCATGACACGTTGCAGGCGGCGTTTCGCGAGGGCGCGGCCGCGTTCATCCACCAGCATAACGAGGTCGTGCAGCTCGCCGTGCTCGACGGCATCCATGTCGTGTATGTCGCGCGCGAGGATGCGCATCGGCCGGTGCGGCTCGTGTCGGATCCCGGCTCGCGCCTGCCAGCGCATTGTTGCGCGCTCGGCAAGGCGCTGCTGGCCGGACTGTCCGATGAAGCCGTCATCGAACGCCTGCCCGAACGGCTCGAAGCCGTCACGCCGCGCACCATCACGCGGCGCGCGGCCTTGCTCCGCGAACTCGCCGTCATTCGCACGAGCGGTCTTGCCGTCGAACGCGAGGAAGTCGCGGAAGGTCTCGCGTGCTTCGCCGCCTATGTCGGGATGACGCCGGCCGGCAAGCGCATTGCCGTGTCGACGAGCGTGCCCATCGGCCGGCTCGATCCGAAGCGCGAGCGGCGGATCTGCATCGGCATCGTGCAACTCGCGACGCAACTGCGCGGGACGCTCTGACGCGCTTGCATTGCGCGGACGCTAGATCACGCTTTCCGCGTGCGTCCGCAGGTGTGACGCGATCAGCACGTTGCACTTCACGTGCGCACAGACGACGTCGCGCAGCCGCGGGTCGCCGTGGCTCCAGCCGATGTCCGCTTCGCCGCCGAGCACGATCAGGTCCGCGCCCAGTTCCGTCGACGCCTTCGCGATCGTCTCGCCCAGATTCGCGTTGAGCGGCAAGGTGAGCGTGAACGCGCTGCCTTCGATGCCCGCCTCGTTGATCCGGCGCATGCAATGCCGAGCGACGGCGCGGGCGTGCTGGTCGATGACCGCGAGTGTTTCCGCCGTGCTGCAATCCGCGGTCACGACGGCCCACCACGGGGTTTGATCGACGACGTGCATGGCGGTCAGACGCGCGTTGGATTCGCGTGCGCAGTGGATCGCGGCGGTGAGGGCGGTGTCGCTGAGGCTGCTGCCAACGGCGACGAGAATGTGCTTGTACATGGTGCATCTCCTGTCGAGTACAGGCGCCATCCTGTGCCACGCGACTTAGAGCGGAATGAGCGCCCCATGCCGCGCCGCCGCTGAAGGTTTTACTCATGGGCCAAAAAAGGCAGCGCATTCATCCCGTCCGGACAAGCGGAACAATTCCGTGCCAAGCCGCACGCACGTTCGCTCCGCGCCGGATGGAGCCGCTTTCGCGCGGCAAGGGAACGCCACTTGCTCAACGACACCGCCACGGATGGCTGGCCTGGGTAGTCCTGTGCCCGGCGGTCATCGACGTGATTGCACGCGCAGGTCCACCCAGCGGTTCCACCCGGCGTCCGTCCGGGATTCAGCGCCGAGTTACGACACCGAGTGAGCGGCAATGCCAGATTCAGACGATACCCAGAACCCAGCACGCAACGGCCCGCAGGCCGATGCCACCGGCGAAGCCAAGCCACGCCTGAAAGCCAAGTCGAATAGCAAGGACGGCGACGACCAGAACCACGGCAAGGAAGAAAACGGCCGCAAGAAGCCCGGCAAGAAGCCGCTGATCATTCTCGGCGTCGCCGTCGTGGTGCTCGCGATTGGCGCATTCATCTGGTGGTTCATGACGCGCAACCAGCAGAGCACCGACGACGCCTACACCGATGGCGACGCCGTCACCATTGCGCCGAAGGTATCGGGCTATGTCGTGGCGATGAACATCGACGATAACAAGTTCGTCCACAAGGGCGATCTGCTGATCAAGATCGATCCACGCGACTATCAGGCGCAACTCGATCAGGCCAACGCGTCGCTGGGCCTCGCTCAGGCGCAACTGCACGCCCAGGAAACCCAGCTCGAAGTCGCGCGCGTGCAATATCCGGCGCAACTCGCTCAGGCACAGGCGCAGGAACAGACCGCGCGCGCCAGTCTCGCGCAGGCCAGCGCCGCATACGACCGCCAGAAAACGGTGGATGTCCGCGCGACGTCGCAGCAGAACATCGACACGGCCACGGCCCAGCAAAAGAGCGCGCAGGCGAACGTCGCGCAGGCGCGGGCGCAGGTGCGCACCGCCGCGCTCGTGCCGCAGCAGATCGCGACCGTGATCGCGGCGGTGGAAGAAAGACGCCAGCAAGTGAGACAGGCGGAAGCGCAAGTCGAGTCCGCGCAACTGAACCTCTCGTACACGGAACTGCGCGCCCCGTCCGATGGCTGGATCACGAAGCGCAACGTGCAATACGGCACCTTCCTCCAGGCGGGCACGTCGATCTTCACGCTCGTCACGACGCGTTTCTGGGTGACGGCCAACTTCAAGGAATCGCAACTCGACCGCATGCATCCCGGCGACAAGGTCGATATCGACGTCGACGCGTATCCGGACATGAAGCTGCACGGCCACGTGGACAGCGTGCAGCTCGGCAGCGGCTCGCGTTTCTCCGCGTTCCCCGCCGAGAACGCCACCGGCAACTTCGTGAAGATCGTGCAGCGCGTGCCGGTGAAGATCATCATCGACGATGGCCTGAAGCCGGGCGCGCCGCTGCCGCTCGGGCTGTCCGTGGTGCCGACCGTGATGCTCAGGCATTGACGCCATGAGCGATACCACCGCAGAACACGACCACAGCGGCTGGAAACCCCGGTCGAATCCATGGCTGATTGCCGTCGTCGTCACGCTCGCGGCGTTCATGGAAGTGCTCGACACGACCATCGTCAACGTCGCGCTGCCGCACATCTCGGGCACGATGTCCGCGAGCTACGACGAATCCACCTGGACGCTCACGTCCTATCTCGTCGCGAATGGCATCGTGCTGCCGCTCTCCGCCTATTTCTCGAAGATCCTCGGGCGCAAGCGCTACTTCCTGATCTGCATTGGCGCGTTCACCGTGTGCTCGTTGATGTGCGGCATCGCCACGAACCTGGGCGAGCTGATCGTCTTCCGTATCCTGCAAGGCTTCTTCGGCGGCGGCCTCCAACCGAGCCAGCAATCGATCATTCTCGACACCTTCCCGCCCGAACAGCGCGGCCGCGCGTTTTCGATCTCGGCGGTCGCCATCGTCGTCGCGCCGGTGCTCGGGCCGACGCTCGGCGGCTGGATCACGGACAACTTCACCTGGCGCTGGGTCTTTCTCATCAACGTGCCCGTGGGCGTGCTGACCACCTTCGCGGTCATGCAGTTCGTCGAGGATCCGCCGTGGGAGAAGCGCCAGGATCCGAAGAAAGTGGGCATCGACGCGGTCGGCATCAGTCTGATCGCGCTGGGGCTCGGCTGCCTGCAAGTGTTCCTCGATCGCGGTGAAGACGACGACTGGTTCTCATCGCCCTTCATCGTGACGTTCGCGGTGCTCGCGGCGGTGGGCATTATCGGCGCGACGGTCTGGCTGCTGTACGCGAAGCGGCCCGTAGTGGACCTGCGCGTGATGAAGGACCGCAACTTCGCGCTGGGCTCGGCGGCGATCTTCGGCTTCGCATCCGTGCTGTACGGCAGTGCCGTGCTGATACCGCAGCTCGCGCAACAGCAACTCGGCTATACCGCGACGCTCGCGGGCCTCGTGCTCTCGCCCGGGGCGATCTGCATCGTGTTCCTGATTCCGATCGTGAGCAAGCTGATGAACGTGATCCAGACGCGTTTTCTCGTCGCGTTCGGCTTCTTCCTGATGGGCTGCGCGTTGCTTTACTCGCATCATCTCGTGCCCAACATCGACTATGTCACGCTGACCAAGATGCGCAGCGCGCAGTCGATCGGTATCGGCTTCCTGTTCGTGCCGGTGACGACGCTCGCCTATCTCTCGCTACCCAAGTCGCTCAACAACGACGCCTCCGCACTGTTCACGATGTTCCGCAACGTGGCGGGGTCCATCGGCATATCGCTCGCTACCGCCGCGATCCGTGAGCGCACGCAGGCCAACATGGCGCACATGGTGGAACACATGACGCCGTTGAATCAGCCTTATACCGATTCGGTCAATCGCATTGCCCGCACTTTGATGGATGCAGGACAGTCGATGTCGCAGGCGATGACCGCCGCAACCGGACAAATGTACAAGACCCTCGTTTCGCAAGCGACCATCCTCGCCTATCTCGATGTATTCCTCGCGTGCGCGATCTTCTCGTTCATGTTCATTCCGTTGTCGCTGTTCTTTTCACCGGTCAAGGCGTCCGGTCAGGCGGGAGGACACTGACATGAAGCCGCGTCTCCTCATGCTGTTGCCGGCGCTGTTATTGGGCGCATGCGCTGTCGGCCCGGATTTCAAGGCCCCGACCGCCGAAGCCCCCGCCAACTGGAACGACATACAGCGCGCGCAGAACGCGCCGGACGATCCGCGCGCGCCGCATGCGGATGCGCCTTCGGTGGCGCAAACGTCGGCGGATCCCGATCCGCGCTGGTGGAAGCAGTTCCACGATCCGCTGCTCGACTCGCTGATCGAACGCGCCGTTGCGGGCAACCTCGACTTGCAGGCCGCGGTGCTGCGTATCACCGAAGCGCGCGAACAGTCGATTGCGGCAGGTGCGGCCGGTTTGCCGCAGATCGGCGCGAACGCGAGCGTCAAGCGCGAGCAGCTCGGCGTGAAGGGCTTCCTGGAATCGCAGGGCGTCTACGATCAGATCAACCAGATCGGCGGCGCCAACGGCGCGCAGATTCGCCAGGGCCTCGATTCGGCGACGCAGCCCACCACGCTGTATCAATACGGCTTTGATGCGTCGTGGGAACTGGACTTGTTCGGGCGCGTGCGGCGCTCCGTGGAATCCGCCGATGCGCAGACGCAGGCGCAGATCGAAAGCCGCAACGACGCGCTCGTGTCGCTCGAATCGGAAGTGGCGCGCACCTACGCGCAATTGCGCGGCGCGCAGGCGATCAAGCAGATCACGCTGGCCGAGATCGACGCCGAACAGCAGATCCTCGATCTCACGCGCGAGCAGGCGCGCGTCGGCCTGACGAGCCAGCAGGACGTACAGAGCGCAAGCGCGCAGGTCGGCACGCTTCAGGCGCAACTGCCGACGCTCGATGCCCAGATCGCGCAGGCGATGAACGGCCTTGCCGTGCTGAGCGGCAGTCCGCCCGGCACACTCGATGCCGAACTTGCCGATGCCGCCGGCAGCGCCGTCGTGCCACCGGTGCCGCCTGCCGTGCCGGTCGGCTTGCCTTCCACGCTAGCACGGCGGCGTCCGGACATTCGTCGCGCCGAGGCGCAGTTGCATGCGGCGACGGCGGAAGTGGGCGTGGCGGTGGCGCAGTTGTATCCGGATATCTCGCTGACCGGCCAAGTGGGCATGCGGGCATCCAAAGCCAATTACCTCGCCCACTGGTCGAGCCTGTTCTGGTCGGTGGGGCCGAGCATTTCGCTGCCGATCTTCGAGGGCGGCCAGTTGCGTGCGAACGTGCGTGTCGCCAAGGCCGAAGCGGGCGCGGCGGCGCTGCAATACCGGCAGACGGTGCTGAGCGCATTGCAGGACGTCGATAACGCCCTGGTCAACTATCGCACCGAGCAGGACCGGCGTGCGGCGCTGGTGCGCACGGTCGAGGCCAACCGCATCAGCCTGCAACTCGCGACGGACAGCTATCGCAAGGGGCTGACGGCGTTCGTGACCGTGCTCGATGCCGAACGCCAGCTCGCCCAGACGCGCGAGCAACTGGCGCAATCGACGGTGAACGTGACGACGGATCTCATCGCCGTGTACAAGTCGCTCGGCGGCGGCTGGCAGGAAGACGCCGACGCCACCGCGCAGAACTAGCGCCTGCGCTTCTTCCAGTCGTAGCCGGCGGGCGGATCGGCCGCGCCCGGCTTGCCCACCGACTGCGGATTCTCGCTGCACAGCGTGATGAAGCTCAGGTCATCGCCATCGGCCTGGCGCTTTCTCAGCGCTTCGGCAAAGCGCAACGCCTCGGCGAGCGAAGCGGGATCGAAACGCCGGAAGCGCGACGCGCCTTCGGCATCCGGATTGCCGTCGAGCCAATAGACGACGAACATCGATCCTCCTCACGTTGTGGGACGCACGTCCGCACGGTTCCGGCGAACTCGCGCGAGGCCGATGCAAAAGCTGCACGAAGTGCGTGCATCGGCGCACGAAGCCGGCCAGCGGGTATTCCCGGAGTGTAACGTCGGCGAGGCGCATGGCGTCTGAATCGACGCTCTTCGCACTCAGATGGGGAACGAGGGTTGCTTTCAGATTCGCTCGTTCCGAGGCCACCACGATGCAACGACCCGTTCCTGTTCCGCATCAATCGCTCTGGCAGATGCCGGTGCGCGCGACGCCTCCCGACGAGCCGCGCGTGCTGATCGCCGATGACGATCCCGAGGCTACGCGCGCGATCGCGCTTGCGCTCGAGGACGCAGACTTCTCCGTGCGCGCGGTGCACACAGGGCTCGATGCGGTTTCTCTGGCGCGCAAGTGGCGGCCGGGCGTGGTGCTGCTCGATCTGTCGATGCCGCTCGGCGACGGCTGGGAGGCGGCGGAGGCGATACGCGCCATCGACATCACGATGCTGCTGATCGCGCATACCGGGCGCGCCAATCCGGACGACTGGACGCGCGCCCAGCGCACCGGCTTCAACGGCTACTTCCTGAAGCCCGCGGAACTCGACCGCATGATCGACGTGATCCGGACGTATTTCTCCCCGCAAGGCGACGACCATGCAGCCGCGCCCTTGCGCGGATGACACGCGATGGTTCAGGCGTCCGGATGCTTGCGCGAGGTATCGACGAGCCGGAGCACGGGACGCTCGCTGTCGGGTTCGGCGTGCGCCTTGAGGATCTCTTCCCAGTACTGGCAATAGCCCGCCCAGAAAGGCATCTGCGTGTGCGCCGAGGCCGCTGCCGGCAGCGCTGCGGGCAGCATGCGGCGCAGACGGAGTATCTCCGCATGCTTCCATTGCAGCAGCGCGCGACGATGCCCGCGGCGCGGCTTGCCCAGCGCATTCATCTCCGCCAGCGCGTCTGCCAAGCCGTCCGCGGGTCGCGACGCCATGCGCGTCAACACGCTGGTCTGCGGGCTCGGGCCGCGTTCGTGACAGATGATCGCGCCAATCTGCCCGAGGATATACATGACCTTCGCCAACGGCACTGCGGAATGAAGTGGCATGGGGCTCTCAGCTTTATCGTTATCGATCTTCGCGCGTGGATGCAGGAAGCGGTCGGCGCCCGGCCGGCTGGTGTCCAGTCGCGACGCTTTTACAAGATACCGCACTGAGATTAATCCGAAATGACGGTCGACAAAAATCCACAAATGGAAACGCGGGCGCATTTATCGCGTATGGATGGCCTTGACGACGCAATTTTCGCGTGCTGCAGGCGTCTCGTTCATGCGTGGATTGCTGCGGATCACGAAACAAATCACGGATCGCGACACAGCGGCCGGCATTGCACCATCGGCGTGCGCGGCATGGCGAATCGTGTTACACATTGAAGCGGCTGTTGCCATTCGCGGCGGCCTTGCAGTCTTACAGCGGTTTCAACTCACTTTCAGCGAGCCTCAACTTGCCTGTCCGACGACTCGTCACCCTGTGGCGCCTTGGCCGAGCGTTCGTCCGCGAAAGTCATCATGTCGATGACGGCGCCGCGATGACCCGCGTCGCGCGCTTCTTCGCCACGCATGGCGCGCGGGCGGCGCCGCTTGCGGCGGGTGTGCCCGCGCTGTCGCAACTGTCGCGCGTGCTGGAAAACGCGTCGGGTGCGCTCGCCAGTCATCCCGCGCTCGCCGAGACCGCCGTGCGCGTCGCGCTGGCCGAGATGGATGCGCTGTTCACGCCTTACGATGCCGCGCGTTTCAGCAAGGCTTGCGCCGAGGCGTTTCCCGCCACGCTGGCCTTCGAAATGACGGACTTGCAGGATGTGCCGCTGCGTTCGGGCGTCGCGGAGCAGACGCATACGGCGCGCATCGGCGCGACACCGGTGCGCGTCACGCTGCTGCGCGCGGACGCGCGCGCTGAACTGGCCGACGATCTCGACCTCGCGCTCGCGGCAGCACGCTTCGCCGAGCGACGTTCGGCAAAGGCGCGCGACATCCACCCGGTGGAATGGGTCCAGCGGGCGCGGGAGAGCATCGACGCAATGATCGACCTGCGCCAGCGTGCCGCCGATCAAAGCTATCTGCGCTTTCGTCTGCGCGAGGACGCGCGCATCGCCGTGCCTGAAGTGCTGTGGGACTACTGCAACGATACGGTGCTCACGACGCGTGCGATCGAAACGGCCGCGCTGCGCGACATGCCAACGCTGGCGGCGCATGGGCTCGATCCGGCCGATGTCGTCGCGACGCTGATCGAAGCGTTCTTCGAGATGGCGCTGGGAATCGGGCTGTATCACGCGGGCCTCGATGCGGCGGGCGCGCGGGTCAGCATCGAAGAGGGGACGCGCGGCCAGATCGTGCTGGAAGCCGACAATCCGATGATGTTGTTCGCCGCGCACGAGCGTGACTTTCTGGTGAGTGTGTCGCATGCGCTGATCCAGGGCGATCACAAGGCCGCGGCGCGCGCGCATCTCGAACAGGGCCGTCCGGACGCGCAGTCGAGTCATCATGAAATGCGCGTGGAGTCTACTTACCGGCGCGAGGCCGAGCGTTTTGCCTCGCCTCACGCGCGGCGCAACGTGGGCGTGGCGCATCTGTTCGGCGCCATCGGCCGGGCGCCCGCCGAGCACATGTTCAGCGCGGCGCACGGGCGCATTGCGTCGCGGGCGGTGCTGCTGTCGAGATCGGCGGAACGGATCGAGCGCGTGGCGCGGGAGATCGCGCCCGATGTCGATGTCTGGACCATCGCGCGCAAGGTCATTCTCCGTCTTGCCGCCGACCGCTTCAGTCTCCGCAGCATGGCCACGCGTCTCGCGGACGAGGCGACGCACTGGCCGCAGATGCTGCCGCGCCTGCCGACGCTCATCGCACAACGTGCGGCGGCGACCCAGCGCACGAGCGATACCGTGCTGCGTTAGCGCATGCCCGGACTCATGCGTTGCGCGATCGCGCGGCACGCTTCCTTGAGCGGTTCGATGTAGGTGTCGAGCGGCGTCGCGCTCTTTCTGAACAATGGGATGCTGATGCTCACGCAGCCGAGCGTGGCGCCGTTCGCCCCGACGATCGCGCTGCCGTAGCAGAAAATCTGCGCCTCGTTTTCCTCGCGGTCTTCGGCATAGCCGCGTGCGCGGGTGGCGTCGAGTTCGGCGTCGAGCGCGCTGCGGTCGGTGACCGTATGCGGCGTGAAACGTTGCAGGACGATGCCGTGCAGCAGCGCGTCGCGTTCCGCGGGCGTTTGCATCGAGAGATAGGCTTTGCCGACCGAACTCGAATAGAGCGTGACGCGCGTGCCGATGCGCGACGTCATGCGCACCGCGTGCGGGCTTTCCAGCTTCTCCACGTACACCATTTCCGAGCCGCTGCGCACGGCGAGGTGGACGGTTTCCTGGGTGGCGTCGCGCAGCGCCTGCAAGGCGTCGGTGGCGGCGATGCGCAGGTCGGAGCGTTCCCAGCTGCGGCTGGCGAGCGACATCAGGCGCGGGCCGAGCGCGTAACCGCCGCGCTCGCCTTCCACGACGAGCCCTTCAGCGATCAGCGCGCCGACGATGCGATACACGGTCGGGCGCGGATAGCCGCTCTCTGCCGCGAGCTGGGCGATGGTGGGGGGATCGGCGGCATCGGCTACGAGTTGCAGGATCGCCATGAATTTGGAGAAGGCGGCGGTGCCGGTGGCCTTGGCGGCGTCGGAGGAAGGGGTGTCTGAAGGCATGATGTCCAGAATCATGCCATGAGACAGCCGCCGATGACCGCTGCAAACGCGCTGACGATGCTCCTAGCGCACGGTGTTCGCGGACATGCGGTTCATCGCGGCGCTATCGCTGCCCTCTGATGCAGCCAGCCCATTGGCCCGTGCGTCCAACGCCTGCCGGATCGTGCCCGCGAGTTCCGAAAGGCTGTACGGTTTGTTCAGCAAGGTAATGCCTTCGTCGATGCGGCCTTCATGGAAGATGACGTCGCGCGTGTAGCCCGAAGCGAATACAACCGCCGCCCGATGCGGCGGCTGGCTGGCCAGGCGCGCCAGTTCGCTGCTGCGCACGGTGCCGGGCATGACGACATCGGTGAACAGCAGATCCACATGCGGGACTCGTTGCAGGACATTCAGCGCGCCGTCGCCATCGTGCGCGGAGAACACCGTGTATCCGAGTTGTGCAAGCATGTCGATGGCCGCCAGACGCACATCGGGGTCGTCCTCGGCGACCAGGATGGTCTCGCCGCCCGCCACTGAACGCGGGTTCACCGGCAGCGTTCCTTCAGACGGGCATTCCTGCTCGCTGCACATCGGGAAGTACAGCGTGATCGTCGTTCCCTGATTGACCTCCGAGTCGACCTCGACAAAACCCGCGCTCTGGCTCACGAAGCCAAACACCATGCTGAGTCCGAGCCCGGTGCCGTGCCCTTCGGGCTTGGTCGAGAAGAAAGGCTCGAACATGCGTGACTTGACGTGCTCGGACATGCCCACGCCGGTGTCAGTCACGCTGAACCTGACATAGCCGCCTTCCGGCAGCGCGAGCCCCGAGGACAGCACTCGGTTGCCGGCGTCGTTGCGCACGTCGACATGAATGTCCCCACGCTCCCGGATGGCGTCTCTCGAATTGATGATCAGATTGAGCAGGGCGTTCTCGAGCTGATGACGGTCGACGAGCAGATTGCCGACATCCTCCGCGACCACCGGGCTCAGCGCAATGTGCTCTGGAAGGGCGTGCGCCATCAGTTCCGAGACGGCGTTCAGCAAGGTGAGCGGGCGCACGACCTTCGGATTCAGCGGCTGCCGGCGGGCGAACGCCAGCATCTGCGAGGCCAGCTTGCTGCCGCGACTGACGGCGCTGGAGATGATATCCAGACGTTCCTTGAGCCGGGGGTTGTCGCGCGCGAGGAGTTCGAGCAGCTGCGCGTTCGACGAGATGATCTGCAGCACGTTGTTGAAGTCGTGAGCGACGCCGCCAGTGAGATTGCCGATGGCCTCCAGCTTTTGCACCTGGCGCAACCGCTCTTCGGCTTCCACGCGTGCAGTGACGGCAACGGCGACCCGTTCCTCCAGCGTCTGGGTGAGGCGATGCAGCTTGTCCTCTGCGATTTGCCTTTCGCGCTCGGCCAGCACTTTCTCCGTGGTTTCGAACACGATGGAGATGACGCCGGCGGGACGACCGTCGTCCTCGGTCACGGGACTGTAATGCAGGTCCATCCACACTGCTTCAGGCTTGCCGCTGCGATGCAGCGTCAGTTGCTTGTCCTTGTACGACAGCACCTGCCCGGTCAGGCAGGTATCCACGACATTCCGGTTGAATGCCGCGACCTCGGGCCACCCGTACTCGACCTGTTTGCCAAGCAGAAACGGATGCCTGCCGCCCGCGAACACGGCATACGCGTCGTTGTAGATCATGGTCCCGGGCGTGCCCCAGAGCATGACGAGCGGCAAGGGCGACGCGAGCACGAATCGAACCGCGGACTGGAGGCTGTTCGACCATGAATCGATGGGTCCCAGTGCCGTGCTGCCCCACTCGAAAGCGGCGATGCGGCCGGCCATTTCGCCCTGCCAGCCGCTACAGTCGTATGCATGCGCCGGCCAACTTGCTTGTGGGTTCATCACGTGCGCTGCCAATGATGCAGGATCAAAACGGGTGGCCTCGAAAGGGGTTGAAGCGAGGACGAAAAGGGCGCTTAAGTGACAGTGCTGCTTCAGGTCGCAACGAAAAACCACAAGCGCTTGCAAGCAGGAAGCACGGAACGAACCCGCGTCCCTTCTCGAATGAGGAACTACCCACATGGGATCATGAGACGCTTTGCGTCCCCGGCGGCGGCGAGCTCAGTGAACCAATGCGGCGATCATCGCTCAGGCGGGAAGTTTGCCTGAACAATGCGGCTGGTGCATGCACAGGGTGCCGCGCTCCGCGCGTGATGCAGCGAGCGGCGCCTCTCGATTTAACCTACCATGAAGATCAGGCGTCGGCAGGCTGCGCATCTTGCTTCCCGCGAAGTGAAGCGAAAGGCCTGTGTGCAACCTGGTCTGGCGCCAGTGAGCCCCGATCGCAGAGCCGGTTGTCTGCATCCTCATCGGTCGTGCTGGCGCGCACATGTCGCCTCGCCAACCGGGGGGCTTCCGTACAAGACAGCCATGGCCGAACTACTGAGCGCGGACGGAAGACACACTGATGTGCGGATCGTTGCTATCGGCGCTTCGGCCGGCGGCATTACCGCGTTGCAGCGGCTCTTCAAAGGGCTCCCCGCCAACCTGCCCTTTGCGCTTGTCGTGCTCCACCACCTGCCCGCTGGCCTGCCCAGCGCGCTGCCTGGTCTGATTGCGAAATGGACGCACTTGCCGGTTCAGCCCGCTATCAGCGGGGCGCCTCCCAAGACTGGAACCATCTATTCCATCGCCGGATGACATCCTGACGCTGGAAGACAACCTGTTTCAGACGAGACCGCTGGAAGGCGGCGGGCGGCGTCCCGGCATCGATACGATCGATTGCTTTCTCGAAAGCCTTGCGCTACGCACAGCGCCGCCACCGGTCGCCGTCATCCTGTCGGGCACCGGCATGGATGGAACCGCGGGCGCGACATTCATCCGGCAGGCCGGCGGTATTGTCATCGTTCAGGATCCGCTGACGGCGCTGCATGACGCCATGCCCAACGCGGTCATTCAGCGGCGCATTCACGACCATGTCCTGCCTGCCGGGGCCATCGGCCGGCAATTGTTGGCCTGCGCCGATCCCGCATACGAACGTCCGACGCCGCCGGCTGACTGGTCCAACAGCACATCGACGACGCTCGCTCATATTGTCGAGCTGATCCGGCGGCGCGCGGGTTTCAACCTCAGTGGATACAAGCCCTCGCCGTTGTTATGGCGCATTCAGCAACGCATGGATATGCGCAAGGTCTGGTCATTGGAGGACTACGCTTCGCTGCTCGCGGACGATCCTGTCGAACTCGAAGCGTTGGCGCGCGGCATCTCGATACACGTGACCGAATTCTTTCGCGATGCGGATGCCTGGCCGGTCTTGCGAACCAATGTGCTTGAGCCGCTCGTCGCGCAGGCGGGGGCGGGGGCGGAGCGTATCTTGAGAGTCTGGACGCCGGCATGCGCGACAGGTGAGGAAGCGTTTTCCATTGCGATGCTGTTTGATGAAATTGCACGCGAAGCGGCTGAGCCCTTTGACTTCCAGATCTTCGCTACCGATGCCGCGCCGGAACTGATCGCAAGCGCGAGCCTGGGTCAATTCAATGCGAGGTCGCTGGCCGGCGTGTCGACCGCACGTCGGGGACGCTACTTCTACCAGGTCGACGCCTCTTTCCGCGTGAAGCGGTTCCTGCGTGAAAAGCTGGTGTTCGCCCCGCAGGATCTGATCTCCGATCCACCGCTTTCAGGGCTCGACCTCGTCACGTGCCGCAACCTGCTCATCTACCTGGAGCTGGAGACGGTCTGGGACGTACTGTTCTCGCTTAACACCTCATTGCGGATGGGCGGTTATCTTCTTCTTGGCAGAAGCGAGGCTTACCCTCTCGACGAACAGGGCTTCGAGATCGTTTCCCGGAAGTGGAACATCTATCGCAAGGTCGGGCCGATGCGGAAGGAGCCGCACACTACGGTGCGCAGAGTGGCGTCGGATGAGGAAAGACTGGCCAAGCTTGCGCTGCGCCTCGCCTACGAGCAGTTCGACGTTCCTTCCGTGTTGATCGACGAAGACCGCAGCATCTTGCGGATTTACGGCGACACGAAAGATGTGCTGCGGTTTGCTGCGGGCGAGCCCTCGCTCAGGATCACGGATCTCGTGCCGAAACAGTGGGAGGCGAGCCTTCAGCACGCCATTCAACGGGTATTCGCCAATCAGGAACCCATCACGCTGGAATGCATGAAACTCGACGCCGCGGAAAACATCACGATGCGCGTGCGGCTCACTCCACTGCAAACGTCCTTCGGCGCTGCGTGCGACCGTGTGTTGGTGTCGTTCGTCAGGGAGCAGGATGCGGCCGATGTATTCGAGGCTGACGGGACTCTGCTCATGCCGGGTGATCTCGACATTGCCGAGTCGGTCGACTGGAAAAGCAAGGCCCGGGTCTCGCGTGAGGAGCTGGAAGCGTCGCGGGAGGAATTGCAGGCGCTCAATGAAGAGCTCAGGGCATCGAACGAACAGCTCAATCGCAGTAACGGCGATCTCAACGTGGCGAACGTCGCTTTGCAGGAGAACATCGAACAGCTTGCGATGCAAAGCCGCGTGCTGTCCTCGGGCGCCGTGATGACGATGTTCCTGGACCCGGATTTGAGGCTTCGATGGTTCACGCCGTCGATGCGGGACGTGTTCCCGTTGACGTCGCGCGACACGGGCAGGAATATCGCGGATCTTGTCTCGAAGTTTCCGGACGCGGCTTTTTACACGGACATCCACGCCGTGCTGCGCGCCAGTGAACCGCGCGAAGCAATCATTCGCGACGGCCATGACCACACTTTCCTGCGCAAGATTTATCCGTATGTGTCGGATACGGAGACCATCTCTGGCGTCGCGGTGACGTTCGTGGACATCAGCGATCACGCCGCGCGGACGCTGTGATCGCGCGCAGCCGCGCCTGGCTCCCGGCGCAGAAGGAAGCGCTTCCAGGCCGCCATGAACGGCGCGTCGCTGGAGACATGCTTGGGGATCCTGGCTCGCACGTTGTCGAATCACTCGTATGAGCAGGGCCGATGTGCTGCGCGAACCGCGTTGGCAGCCGTGGACGTGGCTGGCGGAGAGATTCGGCTGCCGGGATTGTGGGTCATTCACGGCGGAGTCGACTGAACGAAGTCTCATCAGGCCGCTGGCCATGTATTCCGGGGAGCCGAGACAGCCGACTTCGGCAGGGGTGATTGGCGGGCGGCATTTGAGATGCCGTCCCGCGATTCAGATGACGACGCTTAGCCCGCCCGGAAGGCAGCGTCGATTTCCGGCCGTGACAGATGTGCCACTGTATTGACGAGTGTCTTTGCGGCCGCGGCCAAAGCGATGGCGACCATTGCCCGGTGATCGAATCCTGCCGCTTTCAGGGCATTCACGTCACTGTCCGATACCTGCGTCCGATTCGTGGCGATAGCGGCGGCGAAGCGGCGTACCGCATCCAGCCTGGGATCGTCGATCACGCTTCCGTTGCGCAAAGCCTGCACGATATCGGCCGACGCGCCCAGTTTCGCTGCAAGCGTTGCATGCACGGCAATGCCGTAATCCGCGGCGTTCGCGTGGCTTGCGGCGACCATCGCGACTTGCTGTGCGACGGGGTCGAGCGAACTTGCGCCGAGTGACTGAAGCATGGCGATATAGGCGCCAAGCACCGACGGTTCGACTGCCAGGGCGTAGCCCAGGTTGGGCACGAAGCCGAACACGCCACGCATCACGTCGATCAACTCTTTCGCCTCGGCAGGCGCAGAGGCTTCTTCGAGCGTGCCGAACAGCGCCGCGCCTTGCTTCGAATCCACGTGCCGGGCCAGAAAGGCACGAATGATCCGAGCGATTTCGTCGAGATGCGTTTCCAGCGGGAAGTGACCCGCGTCGACGAAGTGAATTTCCGCTTCCGGAAGATCGCGGCGGAAGGCTTCCGCGCCGGCGGGTAAAAAGAAAGGATCGTGCTTTCCCCATACAGCCAGCGTCGGAGGGCGGTGGGTACGGAAATAGTCATGGAAGCGGGGATAAGCCGCGACGTTGGTCTTGTAGTCGCGAAACAGATCGAGCTGAATCTCGGCGTTGCCAGGGCGGTCGAGGAAATGCTGGTCGAGCGTGGTCGACTCAGGCGCGATCAAGGAGGTGTCCGACTCACCGTGTGTGTATTGAAACGACGTCGTCTCGGACTTCAGGAACGCACGCAAGGCGTTGCGGTTTTCGTCTGTTTCCGCTTCCCAATACGCTCGAATGGGATTCCAGCCTTCGCTGAGCCCCTCTTCGTAGGCATTGCCGTTCTGTGTGATCAGCGCGCTGACGCGCTCCGGCCGGGACGCAGCCAGTCGAAAGCCGACGGGGGCGCCGTAATCGAACACATACAGTGCATAGCGCTTCAGTTCAATTGCCTCGGTGAAGCTTTCGACCACTTCGGCCAGATGGTCGAACGTGTAGGCAAAAGCGTGGGCTTCAGGCGCAGCGGAGAAGCCGAAGCCGGGCAAGTCGGGGGCTATCACACGGTATTTGTCGGCGAGCCGGGCGATGAGCCCTCGATACTGGTGACTCGAAGTCGGGAAACCGTGCAGCAGGAGGACAACCGGCGCGTCCTTGTGTCCGGCATCGCGATAGAACACATCGATGGTCGATCCTGTACGACGATCAGCAACAGCGACCGTTTGATACGTCGGCGTGGCGAGCATGATTACCTCCAGATTGGGCTGGTAAATACAGAGGGGATTCGAGTATGACGGTGCGGCCGAAGCACGTCATCACGCTGCGCGACGAACAGGCCGGGCAGCGTGACGGGTCAATCAACGTACCCGCGACAGCAGGCGCGGCAAGGACGTCACCAGAAGACTGATTGAAGCCGCGAGAAGCACCAGGTCCTTGAGCAGAAACTGGCCTGGCAGCGCAGAGATCGCAGGAAAGCCGCCGGCGGTGGCTTCAGCCACACCCGGTGTCGTAACGAAGAAGGTCAACGTGATCAGGTAGGTCATGGCCGACATGGCTGCGCCGAGCGCCGAGAGCACGGGAACGAACGCGCCGGCTGCGAGTGCGACCGCGGTGGACAGTTCCAACGTCCCGATCACATAGCTTGCACCCTGAATGCCGAATGCCACATGCAGCCAACTCATGATCGGGCTGTGGGCGATGAAGGGCGCGATGCCATGTGCCTCGTAGCTGGTGAATTTCATGCCGCCAAACCACAGGAACACGATCACCAAAGACCATCTCAGCAGGGCCTGTGACATATAAGCGCCTGACGATCGTTCGGCCACTGCAAACTGGGACAACGCGGATTGCGGAATCGATGCCATGATGAAACTCCGTATGAAGAAACAACCGTGGAATGTGGGCTTGCTGCGCGATTCGAAGGGCCGGCTCAAGCGAAGCTGTGCTTAAGTCGTGAGAGCAGTCTGCGCATTTCCGGAGAATGGCGATAGACGCTAATATGGGGAAGCGACCTCTCATTTTCTGGAAGGCCATGGATCAGCTCGATGCAATGGCGGTGTTTCTCGCCGCAGCTGAAATGGGGAGTTTTTCAAAAGCGAGCCGCAGGCTCGGTGTTCCGCTCGCCACGGTCAGCCGCAAGATGGCCGACCTGGAGATGCATCTGCGAGCGACGCTCCTGATCCGTTCAGCGAAAGGGCTCGAGTTGACTCCCGCTGGCCGGTCTTACGCGGTGTCAGCGAAAGCCATTCTCGAGCAGGTGGTCGAGGCGGAGCGAACGGCGGCAGGAGAGTACGCCGAGCCGAAAGGTGACCTGGTCGTGACGGCGCCCATCATGTTCGGCCGGCTGCATGTGCTGCCGGTTGTCACGCGCTTCCTTGCTTCCTATCCGGAGGTCGCCGTGGGCCTGGTTCTGACCGACCGTGTGACGCATTTTCTCGACGATCAGGTGGACGTGGCGCTGCGCGTCGGGGATCTTCCGGACAGCAACCTCATTGCGGTCGGGTTGGGCTCGATCAGGCGTGTGGTGTGCGGCAGTCCGGAGTATCTCGATACGCGAGGAGAACCCAATGAGCCGGCAGACCTCGCAGTTCACAGCGTGATTTCGTTCGACAGCATATCGGCGTCGGTGCGATGGAGTTTCTGGTCGGATGGCGAGGAGATTTCCGCCGCCATACGGCCGCGGCTGAGCGTCAATACGATCGATGCCGCAATCGACGCCGGGCTTTCAGGTGCAGGTCTGGTTCGGGCGATGTCCTATCAGGTGGCTGAGCATGTACGGCAGCAGCGGTTGCGCGTCGTGCTGGAGATGTTCGAGCCGGAGGCGCGGCCGGTTCATCTCGTGTATGACAGGCAACGCAGGTTGCCGCTGAAGTTGCGTACGTTCGTGGATTTTGTGGTGCCGCGGTTGCGGGAACGGGTGAAGGAGGCGAGTCTTTGAGCGATGCGCGTTCGGTTTGGAAGCTTGGCGAGAACCGGTCGGAGATAGGTCCAGGTTGCTGTGTCGGCGCGCAATGTTGTTTGATCGCGGGCGCTCGGAGAGCGTGGGCTTGTTCGGGCGTCAGTTGCGCGTCAATCATCGTGAGAGAGATGCGATGGCGTGTTTGGTCGGGGATTCAAGGGGTGTTCGGCATCAACGGCGGAACGGTTCGAGGTGATTGTCCGGTAATTCCCACAGGTCACATGCTTCGTCAGTCGAACGCGCAGGCGTCAGTTCTATGCTGTAACCGGCTGGTCGATTTTCGGAAATAGACGCTTCTTTGTTGGTCTTTGAGGACGGTGAATTCGGTTACCAGGTCCGACGGCTCTTCGTCATACAGCCGTCGTCCCTGGATTGGCATCTAAGTAACGACCTTGTGTATCGAGGAATGAGGCCCATCGGCCATGATCTTCCATTGCTCGGCACAGCGACCGAGCCCAGACTCGCTCAGTTTTGAAGAATCCCTAGGGCGCATGGCGCTACTTTTCCAACGCTTTTTCGTTGCACATGCGGGATTGCGACCCCAACAACGGGCGCAATTATCGAAAGGGCAACAACTGTCAGGATAACGTGGGTTTAGCGGTTCATCAAAAGCCCGATGGCTCCATGTGTGCAGCGTTCTCCCCAACGCTCTATAACGATCGTGTGGACGAACCCTGCATTCGCAACAGCGCGGCCCTCACACCAGATGTGAGGTCCGTCGTCTGGAATAACCGCGCTTTCATGTACGAATACGATTATTTCATTGACCCCGACAAGGGCGCGAGTTTGACCTCACTATCGAATTTAGACCAGTCTTGGCTATTGATCACGTTTTCAATCTTGTTCTTGTTCCACTGACTCGCGACGTCCCCGTTGATGAAGATGTTTGACCCCTTAAAATCGGGGGTTGCATAGACGTTTTTAGCCTTGCTCTCCTGTAGCGCGTCGCGAACTTGCACATACGCAGTGCGCTTCGAATTCGTCTCGGCTAACTGTTTCACGAGTGCTGGGTCTCCTCGTGTCGCTAAGGCTTGGGCGACCTGATCTTTGTGATCTAGCGGCAAGGCCGCGACCGCGTACATTTGCGAAGTCCGCTGATCGACATTGCTCTGCTGGGCAATATTCAACGCTATTTGGTTATAGTAGGCTTGCTGTTGTCCAATGTGTGCGAGATAAACTTTTAGGTCCTTGATGTTCGTTTCTGTGACCGGTACCACCATCGGATCGTCGACGTAGCTGATCTTGCTGAATTCGGCAACGACCGGAAGCCGTGTCCCGGACGGCAACTCGACGGAATACCGACCGTCGATAGTGGTGATATCTGTTTTGATAGTAGTGCCGCCCGCCTGTTTCACGGTCACCTTGACACCAGGGATGCCTCCGCCCGCCCCCTCGCCTGGATCGAGGACTGTACCCGTTATCTTCTGCTGGGCCCAGGCACCTCGTCCGCAGAGTGCAACGACCAGAATCAGAATTGCGGAGTGATTTAAGAATCTCATGGCTGCGATCCTCCCTTTGCGTATTGGCATTCAAAACTGGCCGCCTGCTTGACTACTTTCCAGTCAGTCGCGTCTGGCGGAATGAGCTTGATATTGACCCACATGGTTTGCTTCGACTTGACGGGCCTGATTGTCCAGCGGATTAGAAATACATCGTTTCCACGCTCCCCGTTGTAGCTGACCTCGGGCGGCACGGATGGCAGGACCGGTGCGTCCAGTCCGAAATATTGGAACTTACCCAATTTGTCAATTTCCAGAGCGCAGTTCACGCCATTGTCTTCTGCACGACCGATATCGACTTCACCCATAAAAACGCGAAAATTCGTGTCCCGGTATTTCTGCAAATCAAAGCGTGTCGTGGGACGTTCGGGCCAGACTTTTAGCACCTCAGTGTGGTGAAACTCCTTATCGAAGCGAAGTCTTCCTGCTGTCGTATGGGTTACAAAGTTGATCTTGTAGTCGCCCGGCGCTAGCGTTTTTCCAGTGATAGTCAAATCACGCTTCTCGCCCCCAGTCAATTCTGGAATCGAATTTTCGGAAATCGTCAGCGCCTCTAATGTCGTATCGGCGGAGGGCGCGCTCTGCCGGTGATCATGCATGACGGCCGCTTGCACGGTGACGTCTTTGTTGGGTGTCTGTATCTGATTTACAAGCGCAACCTTCAGATTAATGGGCTCACCCTGAATGATGCTGAAGCCTTTTTCGTCAGGACGGTAGGTTATGTGCGGATAAGCGAAAAGCAAGTCCCAAAAATTTCCTATTGTTGTAAGTGCGGCTAGCAATCCCGCGATGGTGAGCACACTATTTTGCAGGAAAACGCTTTTCTTTTTTAAGGTTGATTTGTCAGAGAAAACTTCGAGGACTGAGCCTGCCGCGTTAAGCGCATATCCCCCGGTCAGTGCCGTTTCCCATTCAATTTTGTCTCGCTCATAATCTCCTTTCGACAACCAATAGCAAATCAGGCGATTGTAAAATGTCGCGTCCTCAATCAAGTTCCATGCAACCAGTCCTTTTGGAGTACTCAGGTCGGCAACACGCACTTCCGGTTGATCGATCACTCTGACGTATTCAGTTGCATAACCGGTTTTTCCTTTGATTTCTAAATATTCGGCGCATCGGCTGAGGTAATTCAGGAACTGATTCATGTCATTTCCACTTTTAGCAGCGTGAACGCGGGAATCGCTGAGACTGTCGTGTCCAAATATTTACAGAAGCGATTTCGACGAGCTGAATTTGGATATCGGCTAACTACCATTGGAGCTATAACGCGGTATAGGCGATCGCGCAGATACATATATAATTTACCGATTTTTTGTGTTGGTCAGCGAACATTTCACTGGTGCCGCATTGCCGGTATCGTTAGGTCCGGTCATGCTACTTCCGTGATTGATGCATAGTCGGACGACGATGTCAGGCGTTGATGATGGGTTCTAGAAAGGCTCAGAAACATTCCTTGCCGTTGAGGAACGTATCAAGTCGCAGAACGATGGGTGTCCCGATCCGTGCGACCCGCATCTCGAAACCTGACTGCTAGGCCTTTGAAACGGTTGTTGAAATTGAGTTTGAGTTCGCTGACGCAGGCGGCTGCAGGCCCATACCGGGCGACGCCGCCAGGGTCTGCAATCTGCCATGCTGCCGACCCCAAAAGGAATCAACCTCAATGTCCGTAAAGTCCAATAACCCGCCGGCGGCGGCCGCGAGCGAATGACCATTGCACGTCACGAAGAGACATGCAACGCACCGGCTATCGAGCAGTTGAGAAGGGTCCCAGAGAGACTCATGTGATTTCAGCGCAAGCTCTACAGAACGCCCGTGCACCCCAAATGGACGACCCAGCTCAATATCGGCTAGCCGCACGATGCGCAGCACTTCGTCACGACGGAGCCGAACAATCGGCAGCATCGATAACATCCGCGCGCGCACGCTTGGACGCAGGGCGCCGCAGAACCACAACACCCGCGCATGACCCTTTACCTCTACGACGAGCAGACCTTCGACTCACCCGCATCCTTTCAACCGGTCGCGTTGACGGCCGGGACCGGTCGCAATGAACGCTGGTTGCAAGAAAGGATCTTTGAGCTTCCGAAGTTGCTTCCCATGGGCGAGATGTTCGGTCATGGGGAGAGCTTCGTGCCGCTTTGCCGCGAGCTTCCACTGCGTTATGGCTCTTCGAGCGTCTTCCTCGACATTCTGGGCGTTTCCGTGACTGGCCGACTCGTGCTCGTCCAATGCAAGTTGTGGCGTAATCCTAAAGCTCGCCGCGAGGTCATTGCGCAGTTGTTCGAATATGCATCGTTGCTTTCCGAGTGGACGTATTCAGACTTGGAGGCGCGTCTCAAGAAGGCTCGTGGCCTTACTGGCCAAAATCCCATATTCGCCGCGGTCGAAGCCGTGTACCCCGGACTGGGCGAGGCTGCATTCGTCGACTCTGTGAACCGGTCGCTCGACCGCGGTGACTTCCTCTGTGCCATCGCGGGAGACGGCATTCGTAGCGACTTGCAGTCGTTGCGTCGGTTGCTCGGCGCGCAGGGCGGTGTCCTGTCTCAACTCGCGCTCGTTGAGATCCGCAGGTATTGCGATGCGGCGGGGCGCACGCTTCTCGTGCCGTCCGTCCCATTGCACACTGAAGTCGTGCAACGCGAGGTGCTCGTGCGCCCCGACGGCGTCCTGCTTGAGGCACAACTCCGCTTGATGAAGTGGTGCCGACGGAGCGGTCCACGGCTCGACCGACGCCCGTTAGCGCGTCGAGGCTTCAGAATCGCGCGTTCTGGGACGAATTCATTGAGCAGGTTGAGTTTGATCACCCGGACCAGACGCCGCCCCGACATGGCGGTAACAACTTCGTCCGCTTGGATTTACCGGGCCCTGTGCAAGGACTCGTCGCCTACCGGGAGCAGCCGTCGACGGTCGGCCTCTTCGTCAAGTTCGTTGGCGCCGACGGGCTCATAGCGTTGCAAGCGTTCATCGAGGATCAGGCAGCGCTAGAACAGGAAGTCGGACAGCCAATGCGATTCAAAATCAGCGGTGGACAGGATGGGGAGCGGGTAGCGGGACTGCTTGGCGTTCGGTTCGAAGCGCAAGGAGATGGAGCGGCGCGAGACGCCGAGCAGCTCGCATGGCTGCTGCGCAACTGCAACGCCTTGGTGAACGCACTTCGGCTTCGTCTAGGCGGCTCGGCAATTAAAGCATCGCTTCTGTCGTAAATCGGCAGGTTGAAGTCCGCGCTCGGCCACCGGCCGATCGAGCGGCAGCAGCGCACTGTATGGCGGACCGTCCGCCATCTATCGCCCTCGTCACATCCCTTTGCGATCCGCGTATCCGCCACCACCTTTCAGTCTCACACTCCTCCCGCTTCACCAACCGCCGCACGCCGGCGACACCACGAACTCATCGATCCAGACAAGTCGCAAAATCCCCGCGAGGAACACGCTGACTTCAATCCGCACGCACCATAGCGCCATTCACCGCTCGCTCACGATTCGACCTTACCCGGGGCTTTGAACGCACGTTGCCCTTGATTCAGCTCGTGCATGTCTCTCATGCGCAGGTTTCAGTGTCGGATGCATCTGTCATCCGATAGATTTGCGGCGTCCGCTCGCGCTTGCAGCGTTAAAGAAAAGCGCAAAGGGACACGATTCCACTCAAGCAAAGCATGTAAAACAATTCGGAGGAGATTGGATGGAAAGGTATGTGCTATTGGCACTCATCCCTGGTGTGCTCGCGGTCCCCGCCTACGCACAATCCAGCGTCACGCTGTATGGTCTTCTGGATGTCGGCATCAGTTATGCCGTCGGCTCGCAGCGAGCCGTAATCAACGGTCGCCCGGTCGGCGGCGGAAACCAGCTCGCCATGACCGACGGCGCGTTCGGTCTGAGCGGAAGTCGATGGGGTATTCGCGGCACTGAAGAACTGGGCGGTGGCTTGCGAGCCATCTTCACGCTCGAAAGCGGCTTCACGCTGAACAACGGCGCCCTCGCGCAAGGCGGCAGTGAGTTCGGCCGGCAAGCCTTCGTGGGCATCGAGTCGGGACTGGGCCGGGTCGCGCTCGGCCGGCAATATGATCCGCATCTCGACATCGTCGCACCGTTCTCCGCCCCATGGCAGTTCGGCGGCTATGCCGCCACGCATCCCGGCGACATCGACAACCTGTTGAGCACGCGCCGGCTGAACAACAGCATCAAATACGTGATGCCGAAGATCGGAGGCGTCACGTCGGAAGCGTTGTACAGCGTGGGAGGCGCAGCAGGATCGAATGCGCGCAACTCGGCCTGGTCGCTCGGCGCCGCCTACGATGGCGGAGCGCTGCGCGCCGGTACCGCCTGGCTCTCCGTGCGCAATCCGAACGTCGCCTTCTATGGCGCGAATCCGAACGGTGCGGGTGTCGGAGCAAACAATCTCGGCTCGCTTGGCAGTGCGACGACGCCCGAGAGCAATCCGCTGTATGCGGGCTACGCATCGGCCAATGCGTTCGATCTTTTCGGAGCCGGCGCATCCGTCACCTGGCAGGCGGCCACCGCTGGCGTCATCTACACCAATGTCCGTTACACAGGTCTCGGCGATGTCGCGACATCCGGGCCCAATCCGCTCGGATACACGGGCACGGCGGCCATCAACACGGTCGAACTGAACCTGCGCTACCAGTTCTCGGCGGCGCTGCTCGCCGGGGTGATGGCGAGCCTGACACGCTCGGCATCGGTGGGCGGGCACGACGGCGCCTGGTATCGCCAGCTCGGTCTGGGAGCCAGTTACGCGTTGTCCAAACGCACCACGATCTACACCACCGCCGTCTATCAGCGCGCGAGCGGAATTGATTCGACGGGCCATGCCGCGGTCGCCTCGATCTCCGGTCTGAGTCCGTCCGCGACCCATGCCCAGACCGCCGTGCGGGCCGACATTGCCCATCGCTTCTAGGCTCGATGCAGCGCGTGCACTTGGCGAATGCACAGGTTTCAGTGTCAACGCCCGTGCAGATCCGCTAGATTTCATTCATAAAAAATCCAGATCAAATTCAGGAGACACCACGATGGAAGGCTCGCACACGGCTCTTTCTGAGTCGATTGCCGCATCTTCGGGCGACACCCGGCACTCCGTCCTGCGCAGCGTCATTCTGCTGCTCGCGACGTCGCTGGGACTGGCAGGCGGCTATACCTCGCTGTTCGCCGGCACGACGGGCGTCTTCTTGCTGCCGATCGCGTCAGCGCTTGGCTCGGGCCGTGCGGTCGCGTCCACCTGTCTTGCCATGGCATCGCTCGGACTTGCGCTGGGCGCACCGATCGCCGGCAAGCTGATGGACCGCTACGGCGCCTATCGCGTGATCGCGTGGTCGCTCGCGCTGTTCGTGGCGAGTTTCCTCCTGATCTGCGTCGGCCCTGCGACGCCGCTGTTGATCGGCTTCAAGACCTTCGTGATCGGGCTGCTCGGCGTCGCGACTTCGCCGGTCGGCTACTTGCCGATCCTGGCGCGTTCGTTCGAGCGGCGGACGGGCTTTGCGTTCGGCGTTGCATCGATCGGCGCTGGAATCGGTGCGGCGTCGGCGCCCTGGGTCGCGCGCTGGGCGATGGCCCGCTACGGCTGGGAGCAAGCGTACGCCGTGCTCGGCGTGCTCGCGGCAGTCATGGGTGTGGCCGCGCTGTTGCTGCTGCGCGTCGACCGTCAGGCAACGCTGCCGATTCCGGCGGCCACTCGCGGCGGCAAGCACGGGCCGTCGAACTCGCTGCGCGAGTCGCTCGCAGAGCCGCGCTTCTGGATCATCAGCATCAGCATCGCCATTGTGGCGGCGGTCGGGTTGGGGAGCATCGTGCACATTCCCGCGTTACTGACCGACAAGGGCTTGTCGGCGAACCAGGCCGTGGCCGGCGCGGCGTTCTCGGCGATCGGCCTCACCATCGGCCGCTTCGGCGCGGGCGTGCTGCTGGACATCGTTCCGGCTCGCGTGGTGGCCTGCGGCGCGTTTCTGCTGGGCGCTGTCGGCGGGCTGATCCTCGCGACCTCGTCGCATAACCCGTCCTACGCGTTGCTCGCAACGGGCGCGGCACTGACCGGCATGCTCGTAGGCGCGGAAGGCGATCTGATGCCCTTCCTGGTGAAGCGCTACTTCGGTCTGAGTTCGTTCGGCTCCGTGTACGGCGTGATGATTTCGCTGTTCTGTCTCGGCACGCTGGGCGGCCCCATTCTTTTCGGCATCGCTTTCGATCGCCTGCAAAGCTACACGCCCGTGATGATGTTCGCGTCGGCTGCATGCGTCGTCAGCGCAATCGCGATCACCTTGATCGGCCCGTACCGGTATCCGCGTTGATCCCCGCATAGCGACGCATGGTTTCGATGCGCAAGTGAATTCTTCAATGGGAAGTGCGAGATGAAAATTGTTCGTTTTGAGCACGCAAGTCGCCAGCGGTGGGGCGTTCTGAATGACGATCAAGTGACGTCGATCGACGGCGCCGACACGTTCGAAGAGGCCGTCGCACGGTCGCGCTCCGGCGCCGCTGGCAAGACCGTGCCGCTCTCCGCTGTGAGGCTTCTGCCGCCGGTCGGGCGCGATGCGAAGATCCTCTGCGCGGGCTTGAACTATCGCGCGCATCTGGTGGAAATGAAGCGTGCCTTCCCCGAGTATCCGTCCATCTTTGTTCGCTTCGCCAATTCGCTGGTCGGACATGGCGAGCCGGTCGCTCGTCCCTTCAACTCCGACTGCTTCGACTACGAAGCGGAACTGGCGGTTGTCATCGGCAAGCCTGCGCGGCATGTGAGCGTCGAGGACGCGCTTGAATACGTAGCCGGTTATACGTGCATGGCCGAGAACTCGGTGCGGGATTTCCAGCAGCACAACACGCAGGCGACCCCGGGCAAGAACTTCGAGCGTTCGGGCGCGCTGGGTCCGTGGATTGTCACCGCCGATGAAGTGCTCGATCCGGGCAGGCTTGTCTTGACTGGCCGGCTCAACGGCGAAGTGGTGCAGCGCTCCGGAACAGACGATCTGATCTTCAGCGTGCCGCAGTTGATTGCTTACCTCAGCTCCTTCACAACCCTCGATCCCGGCGATGTCATCGCCACCGGCACGCCCGAGGGTGTGGGCATGACCCGGAAGCCGCCGCGCTATCTGCGGGAAGGCGATGTCTTCGAGGTCGATGTGTCGAGCATCGGCACGCTTGCCAATACGGTGACCAACGAGCGGAGGACGCATGTCGGATGAAGCAAGGCTTGCAGCGTCGATGGCCTGCACCGAAACCGTCTTCGCGTTCTTCCACTGTCTCGACGAGCGTACCCACGAGCTGGCGGTGTCGCTGTTCGCGCCGGATGGCGTGTGGCATCGAAACGGCGAAGCACTGCGCGGCCGTGAAAGCATCGGCCGGGCGCTCGCTGCGCGCCCGGAGACCCGGAGAACATTCCATGCGGTCTGCAATCCGCTGGTGTCGCGGGTGGATCGTACCCATGCCGAAGTGCGCTTCTTCCTGATGGCCTTCGAAGCGCAACGCACGGACGCGAGCGACACGCCGCCGCTGACACCCTCGGCAGTGAGACGCTGCATCGACACGCTGGTCTTCGATGGCGAGCGTTGGCTGATCGCGAGCAAGTCGAGCGAGCGTCATCTTCCATTCATCTGATTCGATGTAGCCGGCGGCGACCACGGTCGCCCCACACTCCATTCACATTTGGCAGGATAACTGATGACAAAAGAAGCAATCTGGATCACGGAATCCGATGTATCGAAGCTGGTGCCGCTCGACGACGCCATCGATGCACTGGAGAACAGCCTCGGCGAGATCGCGAACGACACAGCGTTCAACGTGCCCAAGGCAATCGGCGATATCGGTGATGGCGGTTCCATGCATGCGCTCGGCTCCGCGTCGCTGCGAGAGGGCGTGTGCGGCTTCAAGACGTGGGTGCATACCAACGCCGGCGCGAAAGCGGTGTTCTCGTTGTTCAGCACCGAGAACGGCCGGCTGCTTGCCATGCTCGAAGCGAACACGCTCGGCCAGATCCGGACCTCCGCGATGACCGCTGTCGGCACGCGCTGGATGGCCGGCAGGCACGCGAGCGACATGGCGATCATCGGCAGCGGACGTCAGGCGCTTGCGCAGATTTTCGCCGTCAACGCGGTTCGGCCGCTCAAGCGCCTGCGCATCTGGAGTCCTACCGCCGACAAGCGTCACGCGTTCTTCGAGAAGGTGGCAACCAGTCTCGGCTCGGCGCAGGTCGTCGAGGCAGCGTCGCTGGAGGATGCAGTCGACGGCGCCGAGATCGTGACGCTGGTCACGCGGGCGACGCAGCCTTTCTTCAACGCCCGCTTGCTTGCGCCGAATGCGCACTTGAATGCGGTCGGCGCGATCCTGCCGCACAACGCGGAGTTCTTTCCCGACGTGTTCAAGCGCGCGGGCGCGATCGTGGTCGACAACCTCGTCAACACACAAAAGGCATCCCGCGAATTCATCGACTTCTTCGGCTCCGCGAGTGAAGGCTGGGCCCACGTTCAGACCTTGCCCGACGTCATTCGACACGGCCTCGACAAGAAGCGTGAGGGCGACATCACGCTCTTCAAGGCCATGGGCATGGGCATTTCGGATCTGGCTGTCGCCAAGCTTGCCTATGAGCGCGCGGTGACGGGACACGGCGCGGAGATCCGTCTGCCGCTCAGCGGTCCTGCGCCGATCCGCTGGTCCAGGAACTGACCAGCTCCCACCTCACAACAAGTTCAGGCATATCGGAGGACACCATGAGCGAACCCACATTCACGATGCTGGACGGCCGCGCAGCCGCACCGGCGCCCATCACCCCCTGGCAACCGTTGCTGGTCCCGCGCGAGGAGATCGAGCGGGAGATCAGCCGCCTGAGCGAGATGCCGCTGCCCGAGGACGGCCGGCGTGCGGCGTTGATCGTTCATCCGTCATGCACGGATGGCTCGATGGGCTTCGCGCCTGGCATCGATGTCACCATCAGCGTAGTCAATCCCGGCGAAGAGACGCGTGCGCTGATGCGCAATTCCAATCAGATCGAGTTTTGCATCCGCGGTTTGGGCAGCGTCGAGGTAGGGACGGAGGCGCATCAGTTGAGCAAGTGGGGAACGCTCACCATCCCTTCTATGCAGGCGTATTCGCACAAGAACACCGGCGACGAGCCCTGGGTGCGTCTCACGTATTCCAACGCGCCCTTGTTGCGCAAGCTCGCCGTGCACTGGATCAACTATGCCGATTCGGTCGCCGAGCGCAACGTCGAGACCTCCGCGACGGGACTCGACCACAGCTATAACCGCAACAACGCGCCCGACCGGCAGATTTCGGAGGCGGGCGCGCGGCTGCGCGGCTATGAGTTCCTGACGGATATCGAAGTGGTGCGCAACCGGCCGCTCGTGTGGCCGTGGGAAGCCGTCGCGGACATGCTGACGATGAAGAACGGCGATGCGAAGCGCAACATCATTCTTCTCTATAACCCGGCCACGGAACGGCGCAACGGCACGACCCACTCGTTCTTCGCCACGATCTTCTCGCATCCCGTGGGAAAGCCGGCACGCAAGGTCGGGCGCGGCCATAAGCACAGCTCGGTCGCGATCAACTATCACTTCACGGGGCACGGAAGAAGCATCGTCGATGGCGTCGAGATTCCATGGAAGGCGGGCGACCTGCTGCTCTCGGGACCGTCGTGGTCGGAGCATGCGCACTACTACGACGACGAGGCGACCTTCATTCTCACGATCCAGGATCATCCGCTGCACATCGGTATGGAGTCGCTGATCTGGCAGGAGCGCATGGACGGCCCCATTCTGAACCTCGGGTCGGAAGCCGGGCAGACGGGTTATGTCGGTCCGCGCATGGCGGGCTGATTCATGACCGTCCAATGCACCCTCCATCCGACAGCCAAAAGTAAAAGGTCGATTCATGCTTCCGCAAGACACCATCGCGCAACTCGCCCGCCAGTTGTATGAAGCGCGCAAGACGCGCGTCCAGTTGCCGCATTTCACGAAACAGTATCCGCAGATGACCATCGACGACGGCTATGCAATCCAGCGTGCCTGGGTCGCACTCGAAGTCGCGGACGGCCGCAAGATCAAGGGACGAAAGATTGGCCTGACGTCGCGCGCGATGCAGCAGGCAAGCCAGATTACCGAGCCCGATTTTGCGCCATTGATGGATGACATGTTCTTCGAGGGCGGTGGCGATATCCCGTTCGATCGCTTCATCGCGCCACGCGTCGAAGTGGAACTGGCTTTCGTCATGAACCGTCCGCTCAAGGGCCCGGGCATCACGATGTTCGACGTACTGTCCGCGGCGAGCTATGTGGTCCCGGCCATCGAGATCATCGACGCGCGCATCGAACAGCGCGACAGCGAATCGGGCGCCATGCGCCGGGTCTGCGACACCATCAGCGACTTCGCGGCGAACGCGGGCATCGTTCTCGGCGGACGTCCGATGAATCCGCTGGAGGTGGATCTGCGCTGGATCGGCGCGATGCTCTACAAGAACGGCGTCATTGAGGAAACCGGGCTGGCGGCCGGCGTGCTGAATCATCCGGCAAACGGCGTGGCGTGGCTCGCGAACAAGATCGCGCCCTACGACGAGCAGATCGAGGCGGGCGACATCGTGCTGGCGGGCTCGTTCACGCGGCCGTGTTTCGCGGCATTCGGCGACAGCTTCCATGTCGACTATGGTCCGCTCGGCGCGATCTCGTTCCGCTTCCATTGAGGACTTTAGATGCAGATTCGGGAGAATTCATTTCGACGGGCGTTGCACGCAGGAGAGCGGCAGATCGGGCTGTGGGTGGGACTCGCCGACGCCAATGCCGCCGAGTTGCTCGCCGCGACGGGCTTCGACTGGCTCCTGCTCGACAACGAGCACGCGCCCAACGATGTGCGGACGACGCTGGACCAGCTTCGTGCGATCGAGCCGTATGCGTCGCATGCGGTGGTACGTCCGGTGCGTGCCGAGGTGTCGCTCGTCAAGCAATACCTGGATATCGGCGCGCAGACGCTGCTCATTCCGATGATCAACACCGCCGAAGAGGCAAGTCTGATGGTGCAGGCCATGCGCTATCCGCCCGAGGGCGTACGGGGGCTCGGCGCTGCGTTGGCGCGGGCGTCGCGCTGGAACCAGATCGACGACTATCTGAATCAGGCCAACGGCGAGGTTGCGCTGCTGGTTCAGGCCGAGACACGGCAAGCCATGGGCAACCTGCACGAGATCGCATCGACCGATGGCGTCGACGGCGTGTTCTTCGGCCCGTCCGACTTGTCGGCGGACATGGGTTTGCGCGGACAGGCCAATCACCCCGATGTGCGAGCGGCGATCATCGAGGGAATCGCGGTGGTGCGACGGGCAGGCAAGGCGGCGGGCGTCCTTGTGACGGATCGCCAGCTCGCGCATGACTATCTGGAGGCAGGCGCGCAGTTCGTGGCCGTTGGTGTCGACACGACCTTGCTGGTGCGCGCGGCAACCGAGCTTGCGCGCAGTTTCGGCGCGGTGGCTCTTGCCGAGCAAAGCGCGTCGCATCCGAACGACGGCGCTTACTAGACCTCTATCAGACTGGAAAAGGAAGCTGGATGCGCGATAAACCATTGTTCGTGGTCACGGGCGGCAGCCGCGGCATTGGCGCGGCCATTGCGCGTCGCGCCGCGATGACGCATCCCGTTGTGATTCTCTACAAGGACGACGCGCTTGCTGCACAGGGTGTCGTCGATGAGATCGAGGCGAAAGCGGGCAAGGCGTGGGCGATCCGCGCGGATATGGGCGACGAGCACACGCTACTCGAAGCGTTTCGGCAGATCGACGAACTGGGGCGCATCGGCGTGCTGGTGAACAACGCAGGCATCACGGGCGGCATGTCGCGCTTGGCGGATCTCGCTAGCGACGACCTTTCGAAGGTGTTCAGCGTCAACGTGATCGGCGCGTTCATCGCCACGCGCGAGGCGGTGCGGCGCATGTCGACGGCGCAAGGCGGCGCGGGCGGCGTCATCGTCAACATGTCCTCCGGTGCGTCGGTGCTGGGTGCGCCCAACGTATGGGTGCACTACGCGGCGACCAAGGGCGCAATGGATACGATGACCATCGGCCTGTCGAAGGAACTGGCGCAGGAAGGCATTCGCGTCAACGCGGTTCGGCCCGGCGTCATCGACACGGAATTGCACCAGCAGCGCACAGCTGATTCGCTGGCGCGGTTCGCGAGCACGATTCCGATGGGACGCATGGGAACTGCGGATGAAGTCGCGGAAGCGGTGGTGTGGCTGGCGTCGCCCGCTGCGTCCTATGTGACGGGCTGTCTGATGGATGTGCGCGGCGGTCTCTGATGCAGCGGGCGATGTCGGTCGCCTTCGGGTAACCATCACCGCGCCGTCAGCGCCGCGACCGTTTGCTCGTCTGACTTGAACAGGGAAAGGAAGGTCTCGCGCAGCCATGCATGGGCGGGATCGGTGTCGAAGCGGGTATGCCAGTACATGCGGACATCGAAGAATGGGCAGGGGAAAGGAACGTCGTAGACATCGAGCGACATGCTGCGCTGGAAGTGCGCGGCGACGCGCGACGGCACAGTGGTGAGCAGGTCAGACTGCGCGATGACGCTCGGCAAGGCGAAATAGTTCGGCATGCGCATGACCACCGTGCGCCGGATGTTGAGATCCTCGAACGCGGACTCGACCGGGTCGTCCAGTTGTTTGATGGCGACATGCGAACACGACTGGAATTCATCGAGCGTCAGCGCATTGGAGGCGCTGTCGGCACGTTCCCGCTTGCGCGTCACGACCACGCATTGATCGCGAAACACATGGGCATGCCGGATGGTCTGCCGGGTCATGTTCAGGTGACCCACCACCAGATCCACTTCGCGTCCCACCAGCATCTGCTCATAGCTCGAACGGGGCGCCTGGAAGATCGCAAGCTTCACCTTCGGCGCAATCTCGTTGAGGCGGCTGAGCAGGCGAGGAATGAAGAGGATCTCGCCGACATCAGACAGCAGCAGGCGGAATTCGCGCGTGCATTCTTCCGGCAGGAATTCGATCGAGTCCAGCAGGGAATCCTGAATGGTTGCGAGCGCGGAGCGTATGGGCTCCGCAAGGCGCTCGCAGCGCGCCGTCGGTTCGAGTCCGGCGGACGTTCTGATGAACAAGCGGTCGCCGATGGCCTCGCGCAGCCGCCCGAGCGCGTGACTCACTGCCGGCTGACTGAGATGGACTTCCTTGGCGACTTCCGACAGGTTTCGCAGACGGTAAACAGCGTCGAAGATCTTGAGGAGATTGAGGTCCAGGCGGTTGATGTCCATTTGATTGTCAGTATCGCCCTGGCCCGCGGAGAGGGTGACAAGGGTACAACGAAGGTCGGATTTTTAATAGAAGCGCTTACGCGAATGGCGCAGGGCACGCTGGCCGATTGCGATAAAATCGCCGGCAAGATTGACAGCGAGGAGGTTTGCGATGACTCGAAACGTTCTGATTTCAGGCGCCGGCGTCGCTGGCCTGGCTGCTGCCTTCTGGCTGGACCGTGCCGGGTACGACGTGACGCTCGTGGAGCGTTCCAGCGAGTTCCGGCGCGGCGGTCAGGCTGTCGATATTCGCGGCGTCGCGCTGGATGTCATGCAAGCGATGGGCTTGCTCGACGATGCACGGGCGTTGCGCACGCAGCTCAAAGGCATGTCGATGCTCGATGCCGATGGGAACGAGATACATCGGACGGAAGAACGCACCTACAGTGCAGGCCGTCTCGACAGCACTGACATCGAGATCTTTCGCGACGACCTTTGCGAATTGCTGATGAACGCACTGAGCGCGAAGGTCGAGTTCCTTTATGGCGACAGTATTCGCGCGATCCACCCGCACGAGGACAGTGTCGGCGTCGCGTTTGAAAGCGGTGCCGACAGATCCTTCGATCTCTTGATCGGTGCGGATGGAATCTACTCGAATGTCCGCAAGCAGGTGTTCAACGACGAAGCCGCGTCTGTTTTTCCGCTGGGTGTCGTCCTCGCGCTGTTCTCGACGCCCAACTTCATTGCGCTCGACGACTGGCAGATCGGGCATCGCGTCGCCGAGTTCGGTTACGTCATTTATCCGAGCCGCGACAAGCGCGAGTTGCGCATCGGTGCGGGCTTCGCTGCGCCTGAACCGCCGTTGTCCCGGAACGATGTCGAAGCACAGAAGCGCATCGTGTCAGAGCGCTGCGCGCATCTGAAAGGCGAGTTTCCGCGCTTCATCGAGGCAATGAAAAGCACGGAGCAGTTTTACTACAACGAGCTCGCGCAGATTCACATGCCTGCGTGGTCGAAGAGCCGTGTCGTGCTGATCGGCGATGCGGCGCACTGTGCATCGCCGTTTTCGGGGCAGGGCACGAGCCTGGCGCTTGTCGGCGCGTTGGTGCTTGCGCATGAACTGGTGCGCAATGGGTCGGATTTTGCGGCGGCGTTTGCTGCCTACGAGAATCGCATGCGTCCGTATGTCGACCTGAACCAGGCACTGGTCGATCCGGAGCGCCAGGGGCCGGTGCCGGACGAGCAACTGGATGCAGCGAAGAACGGAATCGATTTGACCGGGCTGCTCGGCGAAGCGATCGGAACGAGATAAATTCATCAGGCGCCGTCCAGACGATGTCGTGGATCTTGTCCAAGGGGCTTGCCAATGAACCGGTATCTGTTATTTGCAGGCATGATTGGAACGATGCTGATGGGAATGGCCGCACTATCGAATGCCGGAGGGAGCGCGGCGCCCTCGTCCATCGAGCAGTATTCGTGGCAGAAGCGTTTGCTTATTATTTTCGCCGGGAATGCAGATTCTGCTGCACTGTCGGAACAGCGCGCGACAATCGAGGGACGCAAGGGCTTTCCGGAGCGCGATCTCCTGGTGATCGAAGTAATCGGGAATGACGTGCAAGGCGTCGCCGATTCCGCCAGCGCCCTGCGTCAACGATACGGCGTCAAGGCCGGCGTGTTTCGCGTGCTGCTCGTCGGGAAGGACGGCGGCGTAAAACTGGATTCGCACGAGCCGATCGAATCCCGTGACTTGTTCAAGACCATCGACGCCATGCCGATGCGCAAGCAGGAGGCATCAGGCCGCGGGACGTAGTCTTTCACACGCTTGCTCCGATCTGCATGGGTCGACCGGCCGCATTGAATCAGCGCCCCATCCCCCACCCGCCTCCGCTCACCGCATCCACAAACGCCTCCAACTCAGGAATATCCACCGGCTTCGTAAAATGGCGATCGAACCCGGCTTCGATCGCCATCGCCTTATCGCGCGTCTGTCCGTACCCGGTAATCGCCGCGAGCGTCTTCCCCTTCATGCGAGGATCTGCCCTCAGCCTTCGCGCCACTTCATACCCATCCATCCCCGGCAGCCCGATATCCAGCAAGATAACTTCCGGGTTCTCGGATTTAGCCATCGCCAGCGCCCCGTGCCCATCGTGAGCGGTGACGACATGATGTCCCCATCCTTCCAGCAGCATGGCCAGTGACTGTGCGATATCGACATTGTCATCCACGACCAGCACGCGCTTGCCGCGCACGGCCTCGGGCATAACCGACTGCAACTCCACCTCAGCCACCGGTTCGACAACAGGTGCCAGCGGCAGCGTGACGACAAACTCAGACCCCAACGCCAGCCCCGCACTGACAGCCTCGATCTCCCCGCCATGCTGCTCCACCAGATTCCGGGCGATGGTCAACCCAATCCCCAACCCACCCTGCGATCGCGCGAGTCCCCGTTCCGCCTGCCCGAAAAGCTCGAAGATGCGCTCGAGCACTTCCGCCGCCATCCCAATGCCGTTATCCCGCAGATGCAAGCGCGCGCGCCCATCGTCCGTCTTGAGAATCAGCGCGATGGACCCGCCGTCGTCGGTATATTTCGCGGCATTGGTCAACAGATTCACCAAAACCTGCTCCAACCGCACAGCATCGCCGACAACCTCCACCGCGCGACGCGGCAGCGTGACGCTCACGTCGTGATGCTTGGCATCCATCAAGCCCTGCACCGCTTCCAGCGCGCGCTCGATGATATGCAGCAGATCCACCCGGTCATGCTTCAGTTCGATCAGGCCGCTCGTGATCCGCGACACATCCAGCAGATCGTCCACCAGACGCCGCAGCATGGCCGTCTGCCGATGAAGAATGTCGATGAAGCGGCGTGCAGCAGGTTCATCGGCACGGCGGTCAAGCAAGTGCACCGTGTTCATGATGGCGCCCAGCGGCCCGCGCAGTTCATGCGCGAGGATCGCCAGGAATTCGTCCTTGCGGCGATCCGCCTGACGCAGCGCAATCTCGGTGCGTTCCTGTTGCAGGATCAGCGTGCTGTTCTCGAGCGAAATCACCGCCTGCGTCGCCAGCGCCTGGACCACTTCCACACGCTCCTGCGTGAACGCGTTCGCAAACGCATGGTTTTCCAGGAACAGCAGGCCGATGAACCGCTCCTGACGCTGCAGCGGCACGCACAGCACGGAGCGTGTGCCGAGCTGGCGGACTTCGGGATGATTGGCGAAGAGGCCGTCGGCGGCGGCATCGGCGAGCACGAGGGATTCCTTGCTCCGAGCGACATAACGCAGGATGGCCTGCGGAATATCCGCGCATTCGCTGAGCGGCGTGCTCTCCGATGCCGTGATCAGTCTTTCGTCCGCCGTTACCCGGGCGCGCACCATCAGCGAGCCCGGCGTGTCCAGCACCAGAATGCCTTTTTGCGCGCCCGCGACTTCCACCACGATTTGCAGGATGCGCTCATACAAGCGGGCCTGGACCGTTTCGGCGGAGATGGCCTGCGAGGACTTGATGAGGCCGAGCGTATCGAGTTCGCCGCCTCGGGATGGCAGGGCCGGCAGTTTCGACGCGAAGAACGCAGGGTAATCCTGCGTCAGCCGATGCGCCTTCACGGTCGCACCCCAGCGGCTGTATCCGTCGTGCGCCTTCTGGATGTGCAGTGCGGCGAAGGCCGGTTCATTTTGCGCCAGCAGGAAACGCCCGCGCAGTTCATGGGCGATGGCCTCGTCCTGAAGAAAGCCTTCACGTTCCGCGCCTTCGATAGCCGCGCGATAAAGCTGCAACGCGCGCCAACCATCGCCGTCGAGACGCGCGAGTTCGGCATCGACGAGCGCGAGCTTGTGGTCGAAGCTCTGCGGACAGTGGCTGGCCCACACGGCGAGTTGCTGCTGCATCGACGTGACCGGCGGACGCGCCTCGCCGCCCGAAGCATCATGCGAGGCAATCAGCGACAGAATCGTGTAGTACACGTGTTCCGCCGACGTGATCATCCCCTGGATGCCCTTCAACGCGGCGTTTGCTTCGCTTGAACACCGCTGGGCGAGTGCGTGATCGCCGGCGAGATAAGCCGCCTGCAAACGCGCGACCCAATAATGTCCGATGGCCGTATCGTTGCCGCACGCCTCGGCGAGGAAGTCCGACTCGTTGAAGTCGGCGTCGTCGAAACTCGTGACCGAGTCGGTCTGTCCGGTGAGGTTGCGTACCAGTTGACGGAACGGCAGGATGATCGACGTCGCAATCTGGTTCTTCTGCGTGATGACGAAGTCCAGACCGATCTCCGATTGTTCGAGCAGTTCGCTCAGCGTAACGGCCACTGGCAGGCTGTTGATCAGCAGACCCGCGAGCGTGAAGGCCGCATAAGCCAGTTCGCCCGATTTCAGCGCAGCGGCATAGCCTTCCTGCATCAACGGCAGCGTATCGCGCAGCGGCGCTTTCCAGACGCTCACCACCAGCGAAAACACCTGAAGCGTGCGCGCGAGTTCGCCGCTGTCGCCGAAGCGGCGCGCAAGATCCACGGCCAGCGCGCCGAACGCGTAACCCGTGTCGTACTCGCCGGTGCGCGCGTGATGCAGCGCTCCGTAGAACACATAGGCATAGGAAGAAGACGCCGACGGCCCGTAGCGCAGCGCCATGTCGGTGCCTTTCATCGTGACGAAGGCGAGGACGTCGTTGGCGCCGCTGAAGTAGGCGGGCGGTCCGAGCGTCGAAAGCAGGCGCATGCAGGCCCGCACATCCTCGTCCGCGACCTCGGGCGCATCCTTCAATTCGCTGATGCGCCGCTGGTCGAGACTCGCGACCACATTCGCCGCTTCCCGTTCGATGGCGGCAGCGAGATCATCGAGCGGCCATTCCGCTGCGAACAGCGCCAGCCCTTCGCGGCCGATCTGCAACGCGCGGATCGAGTTGCCCGCGACCATCGCCGCGAGCACGCGCAGCGTGCAGAGGTCCGCCTGACTGCTCTTCGAGCGCGCGTGGCCGAGCGCGTTTTGCGCGAGATCGTCGGCGATGGTGTGACGGCCCGTCAGATACGCGTATTCCGCCAGTTCGCGATGCACGGCGAAGGTCAGATCGCGGTGTTCGGTCCACGCGTTTTCGGGCAGTTGCCGGAGGGCGGCATCGAGATAGTCGAAGGCGGCCTGGTATGCCGCCGAGGCCTTGGCCTTGCGGCCGGCGGCAAGGTTCAGATGCGCGAGGCTCAGGCGTTCCGCCGGACGCTCGATGAGTTCCTGCCCGAGATTGAGCTGATCCGCGATATCGAACAGCGATTCATCGAACAGCGACTCGTCGGACTGGATGACGGTACATCGGCCGAGCAAGCGGCGGCCAATGTCCAGATGCACCGACCGCCGTTGTTGCGGGCTCATCGACAAGTACGCCGCCTGCTGCACGCGATCGTGGCCAAATTGCAGCATGGCGGGCAGATTCGCCAGTTTGTCGTCGAGCGGGCCGGCCACGCGCGGCAGCTTGTAGGCGTTGTGCAACGGCAGCAGCAGCCCCTCTTCGAGTGCGGGCCAGAGATCGCCCATTACCGCCATGCCGGAGCGCGCGGTGACATCGGCGAGCAGACTCACATCGAAACGATGCCCCAGACACGCGCCCGCCTGGAGCAGATGCTGGGTCGGCTCGGGCAGCCGGTTCAGCGTCTGCACCATCAGTTCGACGACATTGCCGCTCAGCGGCGCGCGCTCCAGTTCGACGAGATCCCAGCGCCACCCGCCCGCGTCCTGATCGAAACGAATGAGGTCCTCGTGATGCAGCGTATGCAACAGGCGGCGCACGAAGAACGGATTGCCCGCGGTCTTGCTGAGAACCCGCTCGGCGAGCGGACGGACTTCGTCGGAAGGCTGATTCAGCGCATCGGCGATCAGGCTCACCAGGTCTTCGCCGCGCATGGGCCCGAGGTGCAGTTCGAGCAGATGCGCGTTGCCGCTGCGAATGGCCGCCAGCGTCAGGTTCAACGGATGGGACAGGCCGACTTCTTCGTCCCGATACGCACCGAGCATGAACAGGAAGCGGTGGTCGCCATCGCTCATCCAGCGCGTGATGAGTTGGAGGGACGCGGCATCGACCCATTGGAGATCGTCGAGGAACAGGACGAGCGGATGCGCTTCCTTGGCAAACACGCCCAGGAACGCAGTGAAGACGAGGTTGAGCCGGCTGACGGACTCGCCCGGAGCCAAGGCCGGAACCGGCGCTTGCGGTCCGATCACATGCTGCACTTCAGGCACCACGTCGATCAACACCTGGCCGTTGGGGGCCACGGCGTCCTGGATCTGCTGTTTCCAGACCGCGAGCGCGGCTTCGGATTCGGACAGGATCTGCCGCACCAGCATCCGGAAAGCCTGCACGATGCCGGTGTACGGCACGCCGCGCTGAAGCTGATCGAACTTGCCCGCAATGAAACGCGCGCGACGTTCGACGACGGGCCGCTCCAGATGGCTCACCAGCGCGGACTTGCCGACGCCCGGTTCACCCGTGATCAACACCAGTTCGCGCTGTCCGGCGCTGACGCGGGCGAAGGTCTCGTCGAGCAGGCGTACTTCATCGGCGCGGCCGTAGAGTTTCTCGGCGATCTTGAATTCGCGCGGCACATCATGCCGGGCGAGCGCGAAAGGCTCGATGACGCCCGTCGCCTGCCACTGCGCACGCGCGTGACGCAGGTCGGCGGCCAGCGCTTCGGCGGTCTGATAGCGTAACTCGGGCTCTTTCTCCAGCAACTTGAGCACGATATGCGACAGCGCGAGCGGCACGCCCGCGCGCAGTTCATGCGGCGGCCGTGGCCGGCGGGCCAGATGCGCATGAACCAGCTCCACCGGATCGTCGGCGGTGAAGGGCGCCGAGCCGGTCAGCATTTCGTTGAGCGTCGCGCCGACGGAATAGAGGTCGGCGCGCAGATCCACGGAACGTCCTGTCCGGCCGGTCTGCTCCGGCGAGAGATAGCGCAGCGCGCCTTCGAGCAACGCGGGACTGGTGCGCTCCACCGCAAGCTGGGACAGCGTGGTCGCAATCGCGAAATCGACCAGCGTCAGCCGCAGCGTCGAATCGAGCACGATGTTCGCCGGGTTGATGTTCCGATGAACGATCTTGTTCGCGTGCAGCGCGGCCACTGCCTCGGCCAGTTGCACGGCGATGTCGAGCACATCGTCGATGGCCATGGGCCCGGTCGACAGCCGGTCGGCGAGGTTGAACGGTCCGCCGTCGTGCATGACCAGCGCCAGCCGCTTGTGATTGCCAGCGAGTCCCACCATTTTGACGACGCCCGGCAGATCCAGACCGTCCAGCAGTGCGTGCTCATGTCGCAAGGACGCGATGGCGCCGACGTCATCGATGCCCGCAACGGTTTCCTTGAGAATCAGGCGAACCTCCGGCGACTCGATCCGGCTGACCATGCTGCGCGCGCTCCGGCTGACCATGGCGGCAGCACCCGCGTCGAGCGTCGCCGGAATGCCCTGGACGGTCAGGTTGAGACGCAGCAAGTCCATCGAAGCCATCAGCGATCTTTAGAGTGCGGCAGATGCCGACATTAGCGCATTTAAGCGATTTTTTCAGACGCTGAGCCGCAGCAAGATCGAGACCCGGAGGCGCGGGCGTTCGAGCATGAGGCGGGATCAGGCGTTGCGCGGCCGCCATGGTAACGTCTGGACGCACGCGCGAGACGGATTTGACGCGATCATTTTTTCGCCGTGTCACGCTTGCTGAAAAAAATTCCGCACCATCACGTCAGACCCCGCGCAAACCGCTCATGAACCGTGCCGTCACTCTTCCTTCGCTCAACGCGATCCGGGCATTCGAAGCGACGGGCCGCACGCTGAGCGTTTCCAAAGCGGCGAGCGAGCTTGCGGTCACGCCGGCCGCTGTGAGCCGCCAGGTCAAGGCGCTCGAAGGCTTCCTCGGGCTGCAGCTGTTCGAGCGCGTCAGGGGACGGCTCGAACTGACCTCGGCGGGCGCGCGCTATCTCGCCGAACTGATGCCGCTGTTCGCCGGTCTGCGCCAGGCCACCGACAGCATTCGCACCGCAGGCCGACGCTCTCATGTCCTCAAGATCCGCTCGCCCGCCACGTTCGCCGTGCGCTGGCTGATTCCGCGGCTCGCGAGTTTCCATCGGCAGTTCCCGGATATCGACGTGCAGCTCACCACGTCATCGGCGCCGCTGGATTTCAGGCGCGAGGACATCGACGGCGGCATCCAGCTCGGCGATGGCCGCTGGCCCGGCCTCTCCGTGCAGCGGCTGATTCCCAACGAACTCGTGCCGGTCGCGGCGCCGTCGCGCAAGATCCGCGCGCGCAGCAAGCTGACCGGCGAGACGCTCCTGCATTCGCTCGCACGCGCCGACGACTGGGCCATCTGGATGGAAGCAGCCGGCTTCGCACGCGATCCGCGCCGCCGCGAGATGCGTTACGAGACTTCGTTGCTGGCGTATCAGGCGGCCATCGAGGGACATGGCGTTGCCGTCGCGCAAAAAGCGCTCGTACGCGCCGAGCTCGACAGCGGGCAACTGGTCGCGCCGTTTCGTTTCGAGCTGGACCGGGGCGCTTATACCTACTACTTCGCCTGGCCGGCGCGGCACGCGTCCGAGGCGCTCACGACCTTCCGCGACTGGCTGGTGTCGCTCGTGAAGACGGACATTACCCTTTAACAAAAAGTCAAAGCCTCGTTTCCAAAAAGTCGATTGTTCCGCCGGTCGCGCAACTCTAATCTGCGGCCATGGTTCGATGCAACGTCGAACCCGGAGACAGGACAACGACATGATTCGAGACAGCTTGAAAGGCGTTCGCGTGCTCGATTTTTCGCACGTGCTGGCAGGCCCCGTATGTTCGATGACGCTTGCCGATCTCGGCGCGCACGTGGTGAAGATCGAGCCGCCGGGCGGCGAGATCGGCAGGCAGATCGGCCCGCCGTGGGTGAACGGCGTCAGCCCGGCCTTCATGAGCGTCAATCGCGGCAAGTACAGCGTGGCGATCGATCTCAAGACCGACGCGGGGCGCCGCACCGTCGCCGAGATGGCGCGCCAGGCGGATGTCGTGGTCGAGAACTTCCGTCCCGGCGTAATGGCGTCGATGGGACTCGGCTACGAGACGCTCCACGCGCTCAATCCGCAACTGGTCTATTGCTCGATCTCGGCGTTCGGGCAGCGCGGCGAGAGCACGCGCCGGCCGGGCGTCGATGGTGTGATCCAGGCCGTGAGCGGGCTCATGAGTACGCTCGGTACGGCGCAGGGCGATCCGCTGAAGGTGCCGGTGCCCGTCGCCGACATGATGGGCGGCTATCTCGCCGCCATCGCCGTGCTGGGCGCGTTGCATGCGGCGCGTGCGCAGCGCAAGGGCCAGCACCTCGACGTGAGCCTCTACAACGCGACGCTGATGCTGCAGCAGATCGGCTTCGCCGCGTTCTTCGCTTCGGGTTCGGAGCCGGAAAAGATCGGCAGCGCGGCCCCTTATGCCTGCCCGAATGAAGCCTTCCCCACCCGCGACGGATGGATGATGGTCGTCGCCTATCATCCGGCACGCTGGAGCGCGCTGTGCGAGTTGCTCGATGCGCCGCAACTCGAAGCCGATGCGCGCTTCGCCAGCAACGATGCGCGCGTGCGGCATCGCGCCGAACTCCATGAGATTCTCGCGGCGCGCTTCGAGCAGCGGACCACGGCCGAGTGGATCGTGGCGCTCTCGGCGAGGGACATCCTCTGCGCGCCCGTCACGACCTATCGCGAGGTGATCGAGTCGGTGGAGTATCGGCAGAGCGGCATTGCGCGCACTGTCGAGCATCCGGTGGCGGGGTGCATCAGGACACACGGGTTTGCGCTCGGCCCATCCGATCCTCCTGCTTGTGACGAAACCCCCGCGCCCGTGACCGGCCAGCACACGCTCGACATGCTCGGCCTGTACGGCTTCGACGACGAAGCCATCGCCGCCTTGCTCAATGCCGGCGTGATCCGTGCCGCCGCGGCGCATGCCGGAACGGTCTAGGAGAGTCCACATGGAAATGGAACAACCCATCGTACATACCGAACTGCATGGCCGCGTCGCGCTCGTGCGGCTGGCCTCCGACAACCCGCTGAACCCGCTGACCGATGCGCTGATCGACGCGCTCGTCCGCGAAATGCAGCGCATCGACGCGGACCCCGCCGTGCATGCGACCGTGCTGACCGGATCGGACAAGGCCTTTGCGGCGGGCGCGGATATCGCCGCGATGGCGCCGCTCGACTACGCGACAGCATTCTCCGACGACCTCATCGGCCGGAACTGGGATCACCTGCGCAGGCTGCGCAAACCGCTCATCGCGGCGGTCAGGGGCTATGCGCTCGGCGGCGGCTGCGAGCTGGCGATGATCTGCGACATCGCCATTGCCGCCAGCGATGCCCTGTTCGGCCAGCCGGAAATCAAGCTCGGCATCGTGCCGGGCGCGGGCGGCACGCAGCGGCTGCCGCGCGCGGCGGGCAAGTCGACCGCGATGCTCGCGTGCCTCACGGGCGAAGCGCTCTCGGCCTCCGACGCGCTGGCGTGCGGCCTGATATCGAAAGTGGTCGAGCCGGATGCGCTGATCGAGGAAGCGTTGCGGATCGGGCAGCAGATCGCCCGGCATTCGCTGCCGGTGATCGTGGCTGTCAAGGAGGCCGTCGATCGTTCCTTCGAGTCGTCGCTGGCGGAAGGGCTGTTGTTCGAACGGCGCTTGTTTCACGCGGGCTTTTCGCTGGCGGACCAGAAAGAAGGCATGGCCGCGTTTCTCGAGCGGCGCACCGCCGGTTTTGTCAATCGATGAAGCACAGATAAGGAGACGAACTGTGAAGGACAAGGAACCCGATGCAAGCGGAAGGCCGCTGGTTCGCCACGCAGTGGAAGCGGGCGTGATGACCATCACGCTCGACGAACCGTCGAACGGCAACGCGCTCACGCTTGCCATGACTGCGGCGCTGTCGGACGTGCTCGAAAGCGTCAACGGCAGGGACGACGTGCAGTGTGTCGTGCTGCGTTCATCGTCGAAGCACTTCTGCACGGGCGGCAACGTGAAGGACATGCAGAGCGGCAGGGATCTGATGGACGGTGGTGTCGAAGTGGTGCGCGAGCGTCTGCGTCATGGCCTGCACCGGATCACGCGGGCACTGAGCACGATGGACGTGCCGTCGCTCTGCGCCGTGAATGGCGCGGCGGTGGGTGCAGGCTGCGATCTCGCGCTGATGTGCGATATCCGGCTGGCGGGCGCGCGTGCCGTGTTCGCGGAAAGCTTCCTGCGACTCGGTCTCGTGTCGGGGATCGGCGGCGCGTGGTTCCTGTCGCGCATCGTCGGGCCCGCGAAGGCGCTCGAACTGACGCTTACCAGCGAGTTCGTCGATGCCGAAACGGCGCGTCGTCTGGGTATCGTCGCCCAGGTTCATCCCGATGCCGCGCTCGACGATGAAGCGCGTGCGCTTGCCTTGCGCATCGCCGCGAATCCTCCGTGTGCGTTGCGCATGGCCAAGAAGCTCGTGCAGGAGTCGGCGCAGGGCACGCTCTCCGTGTCGCTCGAACTGGCGGCGAACATGCAGGCCATTCTCCTGTGCGGCAGCGAGCACAAGCAGGCGGTGTCCGGCTTTCTGGAGCAACAGGCGCGGCAAAAGGCGTCCTGACGCAGACGCATAGACCAACGATGGAGACAGGCATGACAACCCGACCTCACGTGCATCAACGTGGCCCCGGCATGTTGCGGATCATCGCGACATCGAGTCTCGGCACGATGCTCGAATACTACGACTTCTTCGTCTATGTCGCCCTCACGGCGACGCTGACGCATCTCTTCCTGCCTTCCACCGACAGCGCCGTCGCGGCACTCGTTGGCGTCGCGACCTTCGGCATCGCCTATGTCGCACGACCGCTCGGCACCATCATCTTCAGTCCGATGTCGGACCGCATTGGCCGCAAGAAAACCTTCGTCATCACGCTCGCCATCATGGGGATCGCCACGGTCGGCATCGGTTGCCTGCCGACCTACGCCGTGGCGGGCGTCGCCGCACCCATCGCGTTGCTCACGCTGCGCATCGTGCAGGGCGTCGCGCTCGGCGGCGAGTATGGTTCAGCAGTCGTCTACGTCATGGAACATGCGCCGGAAGGCAGCAAGGGCGCGGCAACCAGCGTCCTGCAAAGCACGGCGAGCATCGGCCTGCTGCTTGCGCTGGTCGTCGTGGGCGCGTTGCGGCTGTCGCTCGACGCAGCGAGCTTCGCTTCATGGGGATGGCGTGTGCCGTTCGTGATCTCCGCGCCGATCGTGGCCGTCGCGACCTGGATCCGTCTCGGCATGACGGAGACGCCGGTCTTCGCCGAGATGAAGGAAGCAGGCCGCCTGTCGAAGCGGCCGTTGCAGGAAACGCTGTCGAGCCGCACGGCGTGGAAAGCCATTCTGGTCGCGATGTTCGGCGCGCAGGGCGGCACGTCGGTCTCGCTCTATACGTCGATTGTCTACATGCTGTATTTCCTGCAGAACGTACTCAAGGTCGAGCCGATGCAGGCCAACCTGTGTCTCGGCTTCGGCATACTGATCGCGGCGCCGCTGTATCCCGTGTTCGGCAAGCTGTCCGATGCGATCGGACGGGCGCGCGTGATGTTGATCGGCATCGTGCTGTGGATCGCGGCGGCTTATCCGGCGTTCGCCGGCATCCGTGCGAACGTGGCATCGGCGCAGTGGGTGTCGGTGTCATTGCTGATCGCGGTGCTCGCCATTCTCACCGCAATGATCATGGCGCCGCTGCCCGCGTTCATTGCCGAATGCTTTCCGCCGCAAAGCCGCACGACCGGATTCGGCCTCGCGCAACAACTTGGCAATGTCGTGTTCGGGGGATTCCTTCCGCTCATCAGTCTCTCGCTCGTCAACCTGACGGGGAATCCGCTTGCGGGCGTCGGATATTCGATCGCTTCGCTACTGCCCTGTCTCGCCGTGACGTGGATCTGGGGGCTGAAGCAGGACGCACGCGCGAGAAGCGCGAGGACGGATGGCGTGTCGGCGCGTGGGACGGGTGAGCCGGGTGAGCCGGTGTCGATGCATTGAGTGGCTCGTGCGATGACCCTGACGCACTGCCGCTATACCAGCAGATGTCGCCGCAAAACCATCGTCTGATGGTGCGGGCTGTTGATTCGACTTTAATGGAGACGTCGGCCGCGTCGATACGACGCGTTTGCCTTCGCAACGCTTCCTTTGAAGGATCGAACATGAAGACCGTCATCGTTCTTACGTCACACAATATTCTCGGCGATACAGGCAAGCCCACGGGCTTCTGGCTCGAGGAATTCACCGCGCCCTACTACACGTTCAAGGATGCGGGTGTGGAAGTGACCGTGGCATCGCCGAAGGGCGGCCACCCGCCGATCGACCCGAGAAGCGACGATCCCGACAATCAGACCGACACGATGCAACGCTTCAAGAAAGACGCCGATACCCAGAAGGTGCTCGCCCATTCCGTCAAGCTCTCCGACGTGCGGGCAGAAGATCACGACACGATCTTCTATGCGGGCGGCCACGGACCGATGTGGGACCTCACCGAGGATCCCGTTTCGATTGCGTTGATCGAAAGCTTCTATAACGCCGGCAAGCCGGTGGCCGCTGTCTGCCACGGGCCGTGCGTATTTCGTCACGCGACATTCGAAGGCCAGCCGCTCGTGAAGAACAAGCGCGTCACCTGTTTCACCAACGACGAAGAAGAAGCGGTTGGCTTGACTAAGGTCATGCCGTTTCTGGTCGAAGATGAATTGAAGCGCCTGGGCGGACGCTTCGAAAAGGTCAAGAACTGGGACGTCCTCACCGTAACCGACGGGCGGCTGATTACCGGGCAAAACCCGGCATCGTCGGGCCCGACCGCAAGGGAATTGCTGAAGCTTCTCAACGCCTGAGCGAACCCGTTCCTGCATTGCATGGCCACGGGTCGAGTGTGGAGAACCTATGAAACGCCTTGCATCCGCCGCGCTCGTTTGCGGTCAGCTTTTCATCGGCATGACAGGCCATGCGCAGGACGAGGGAAGATCAGGCTGGCGCTATAGCCTGCCGCTGAAAGTCGCGCTCGAGGCCGCAGAGGAAGCGCTGCGCGTATGCGAGCAGCAGCATTACTGGGTGACCGCGACTGTCGTGGACATGGACGGCGTGCCGCAACTCGTGCTGCGTGGCGACAAGGCCACGGTACACACCGCCGAATCCAGTTTCCGAAAGGCATTCACTGTGGTCACGCTCGGCCCCGAGTTCGGCTTCGACCGGTCGAGCGGCTTTTTCGAACTCATGAAGACGAGTCCTTACGCGCCGCAGCTTGCGACGGTTCATAACGTCATGGCGCTGCCGGGCGCCGTGGCGTTCAAGGTCAACGGCGAGATGGTCGGCGCCCTCGGCATCGGCGGCGCACCGGGCGGCGACAAGGACGAAGTGTGCGCGGCCGCCGGCGTCGCGAAGGTCGCGAACGAACTGCCGCATTGAGCCAGGTCGTACTGATGTCGCTTTGAAGAAGGGTATATGCTTGTGTCAGTCGCATGGCCCCTCTCAAACGACCTCCGATCGACATGGCTACCGATCCGTTGTCCAGCACCCGTCAGGGCATTCTGGACATCCTGCTCCAGCGCAAGAGCGGTTTGACGGTCGATGAAATCATCGAGGCCGTCGGCTTGAGCAGGACAGCGGTCAATCAACATCTGATTGCGCTGGAACGCCGCAACTTCATCGAGAAGGGCGCTCTCAGAAAAACCGGCGGGCGGCCGGTTCAGGTCTTTGTCCTCACGCAAGAGGGCACCAATCAGTTTCCCAAGCAGTATTCGTGGTTTTCGGCGTTGCTCGTGTCGACGCTGCGCGATGAGCTCGGCACCGAGCGGCTCGACCACTACATGTTCGATCTGGGCGTCAGGACGTCGGCGAGCATGATTCCGCGTCTGGTCGGGAAGACGCGTTCCGAGCGCGTCACCGAAACCGTGAAGATCATGAACGAGGCAGGCTTCCGGGCCATGGAGATTGGTCCGGACCGCGTGTCCACGCTATCGCGCGTGGAGTGCACCAACTGCGTCTACCATGATCTGACGAAAGACTATCCCGAGGTGTGCCGTTTCGATATCGGCTTTCTCACCGGCCTGATGGGCACCGAGGTCGAACACCAGGCCTGCATGCAACGCGGCGGAGAAGCCTGCCGTTTTCGCTTCAAGCCGTTTCCCTGAACTCGCCGAGCGATCGGTCGCAGTCAAGTTTGCACGACGAAGTTGTAACAGTCGGGCCTTTCAACACTTTTGACTATTGCGCCTGCCAAAAGCTGTGCCTATCTTGATGCCACAGGCCGCGTGTGACTCGCCCCAGTGACACGCGTGACCTGCTTCTATCAAGAGGCTCCAGATGGCTATTGACTTCACCATGTCGTCGGCGCAAAAGGCGGTGCAATCGAGAGCTCGGGCGTTTGCCGAAGACGTCCTCGCCCCCTTGCTCTGCCAGGCCGAGCACGAATCCGATCTGACCACGGCATTCGTGAAGAAGAGGCCGGCCTATATCGAAGCCTATCGGCAAGGCATTGCCACGGCGATGCTGCCGGCCGCCTACGGAGGCGGCGGCTATTCCTGTCTTGACTTCACCATCGCGACGGAAGAGATCGCGGCCATCGATCCAGGATTCGCTTGCACCGTGCTATGCAATGGCCTCGGACTGATGCCGGTCATCTGGTACGGGACGGAGGACCAGAAGCAACGCTTCGTCAGTGCGGCCACGTCGGACCCCAGCGAACAGTATCTCGGCGCCTGGACGGCGGCCGAGCCGCATCCATCGGCGCACGCGGTGAATGACGTCGACGATCCGCGTTCGCAGTCCGACATCACCCTGACCGCAACGCTTCGCGGCGATCGCTACGTGCTGAACGGACGCAAGAAGTGGTCGTCGGCCGCGGGATGGGATGGACTCGGCGCCGATACCCAGACCGTCATCGTTCGCACCGACGGGCAGACCGTCGGCCCAAGAGGGCTTTCCGCGATCGTGGTGGAGCGCGGCACATCGGGCGTGGCGTGTCATGCGGCGCCACAGGACGAGTATCGAATGGGCACGAGCGCCACCATTGAATTCCACGATGCCGAAGTTGCCGCCGACAATCTGCTCCCGGGTAGTCAAAGCAATGGAGATCGGGTCATCGACCGCAACTTCGCGTGGTTCGGTCCGATGGCGGCCATCGCGGCGGCCGGCGTGGCGCGCGCGGCGTATGAAGTGTCCTTGCGCTTCTCGAAACGTCATGCGGGCAGCTCGCTTGCGCCGCTCAGCCGCTTCGAGAACGTGGGCAATGTTCTGGGCGAGGTCGCGGCCAGGATCGAATCGGCGCGCTACTTTGCGTGGCGCGCCGCCGACTATCTGGACAAACACGATCAGCACGGAGAAATCTTCGGCGCGATGTGCAAGATCAACGTGACGGAAATGATGTTCGATTGCGTGTTCAGATGCATGCAACTGGTCGGCACGCGTACAGGCGACGACGAATTCAGTTTCAGCAGACATTTGCACGATGCGGCGCTGCTGCCCATCTATGACAGCGGCAACATGGCCGCGCAACGGCGCCGCGTGCGCGGCATCATGGCGCACGAACGATTCAATCCGCGCGCCGCTCTCGATGATCAGGCTGTCTATTCGCTGTCGCTAGCGGAAGGGGTTGGATGAAGCGCACGCGGCGGGCAACGTCATCGAATAAATGGAGCGAGCGTACGCTCGTCATGCCTGAAACGATCCAGACGTCAGGGACTCATCTCATGCCAATCGACTTCACACTGACCGGCCCGCAACGGAAGTTGCAGAAAAATGCCCGCGAATTCGCCATCGACATTCTTCAGCCAGTGGTCAGGCGGGCGGACGAGGAGACTGACACGCAGAAGGCGTTCGCCATCACGAAGAGCGCTTACCTCGAATGCTACAAGCTCGGCTTTGCCATGGGCTTCTTGCCAAAGGAATACGGCGGCGGCGGGATCAGCAACCTGGACTTGCAGATCGTCGCGGAAGAAATCACGGCCGTCGACCCGGGATTCGCTACCGTGCTGCTGGTGAACGGACTCGCGCTGATGCCGCTGGTCTGGTTCGGATCGGATGCACAGAAGCAGAAGTGGCTCACACAGGCAACGAGCGATCCGCGCGGGGAATATATCGCCGGATGGACGGTCAGCGAGGCGGTCAGTGAAACCGGCGGCACGGCAAACTTCGATCACCCGGCGGCGAGTCCGGCAGGCATCGGCTTGATCGCGAAGCATGACAAGGGCCGCGGCGAGTATGTGCTGAACGGGACCAAGTACTGGCCGTGCAATGCGGGCGGCTGGGATTTGAAGGGCGCGGACGTGAACGTCTGTATCGTACGCACCGATACTTCAAAAGGCGGTCGCGAGGGACTCAGCGCGATCATCGTTCCGCGCGGAACGGCAGGCATCAGTTATGCCCCACCCATCTCCAAGCTGGGGCATCGCCTGTGCCAGAACAATGCGATGACGTTCTCGGACTGCCGCGTGTCCGAGGAGAATGTGTTCGCCGTAGGCGACGGCGACCTCGTCATCAGCAAGGCATTCACGTGGTCGGGGCCGGTGGCGGCGATTGCGGCGGTCGGCGTGGCCCGCTCGGCCTACGAGTTCGCGCTGAACTGGTCGAAGACGCGCAGCGCGGGCGGGGGCGTGCCGATGATTCAACACCAGGCAGTGGGCTACATGCTCGCGGAGATTGCCATGAAGATCGAGGCATGCCGGGCGTTCTCGTGGAAGGCGGCGCACTACCTCGACCAGTTCGATTCGGAGGGCCATGCGGTCGCCGCGATGGCGAAGGTGTTTTGCGGAGAAGCGTTGTTCGGCGCGGTGTTCCGGGCGCTTCAGGTGATGGGGGTGAATGCGCTCGACAGACAGCATCCGATGGAGAAGTTCCTGCGCGAAGCTGCCGTGTTCCCCTTGTACGATGCGGGCAACATAGGCATGCAGATGCGCAAGATCTGGGGGGTCATGCTGGACGAACATTTCGACCCGCGAGCGATTGCCGATACGCGTCGGATGAGCTTCCGTAAGACAATGGAAAGCGCCGGCGCGGTGCTGCCACGACGCGAACCGGCGTCCCAGTGAACCGGCGAAATACCATGGGATGCGTCGGCTATATCAACCGACGATGCGGGAATACCAATGTCAGGATGTCAATGTGAGCCGCTCTTCGTAGACTGTTAAACAGGTCGATGCGGAGAGCCGGACATGGACGACATCATCAACACGCAACGCCGCCGGACGCTCGGCGCGGCTTTCGCCCTGGCGGGCGCGGTGGCGTGCGGTGTGTCGTTCAGGGCGAGCGGACAGCCGGCGCCAACGAGAGCCTCCGGAACATTTGAAGCGATCCGCCAGATCGACGCAGGCGCACTGAATGTCGGCTATGCGGAGGCCGGTCCGCGTGACGGTCCCGTGGTGATCCTCATCCATGGCTGGCCCTACGATATTCACAGCTATGTCGAAGTCGCGCCGCTGCTGGCATCGAGCGGCTATCGCGTCATCGTGCCGTATCTGCGGGGTTATGGCTCCACGCGCTTCCGCTCGTCCGACACGCCACGCAACGGGCAGCAGGTCGTTACCGCACTCGATCTCGTCGCCCTGATGGACGCGCTCGGCATCGACCAGGCCGTGCTTGGCGGCTACGACTGGGGCGCGCGCACCGCGGACATCGTCGCCGCACTCTGGCCCGAGCGCGTCAAGGCGCTGGTGTCGGTCAGCGGGTATCTGATCGGCAGTCAGGACGCGAACCGGAAGCCTCTGCCGCCATCGGCCGAACTTCAATGGTGGTATCAGTACTATTTCGCGACCGAGCGCGGCGCGCTGGGCTATGCGGCGAACCTGGATGCATTCAACCGGCTGATCTGGCAACTCGCATCGCCGCGCTGGTCGTTCGACGACGCGACCTATCGACGTTCGGCCGCCGCGTTCCGCAATCCGGATCACGTGGCCATCGTGATTCACAACTATCGATGGCGCCTCGGCCTCGCCCAAGGCGAGTCGCAATACGACGCCCTCGAACAGCGTCTGGCCGCCGCACCCGCCATCGCGGTGCCAACCATAACGCTGGAAGGCGACGCAAACGGCGCGCCGCATCCGGAACCGGCGGCTTACGCACGGAAGTTCAGCGGCAAGTATGTCCACCACACGATAGAGGGCGGCGTCGGCCATAACCTGCCGCAAGAGGCGCCCCGAGCTTTCGCGGACGCGATCCGGCAGGCCGCCAGCCTGTGACACACGCACGGCTGCTCATCAACATGGCTGCGCCTTCAAGGAGCCTGGATATGTCGGACCTGATGAAGACCATCGATGCATGGTCACGGACCATCGTGATGATGCGATCGTGCATGAATTCGGCGGGCCTCGCCGTGTCGCGACACGCGGTGTGCGGGCTGCCGGACAAGAGCGCCGATCCCTGCGGCGCCGCGCTTGTGGTGAGCGTGATAGAACGCCCCACGCCGACCACCGCCACGATCTACTGGCGCGATCCGACGCGTTGCAGCTATTGCGATCAGTCGTGGAGAATCCGGCGCGCGCGCAAGCGAGGGCGGTGTGCAATCAGCGGCGAGTCGATTGCGGCAGGCGATTTCGTCTATGCGCCGATCCGGACCACCAGCGTGTGCAACGGACACGCGATGATCCTTGCATCGGTGATCGAGCAATACACGCTGGCGTGAACCGCGGCCTACACCGTACCGTGATGCGCCGTCAGCGGAGCGGCGACGCGCCCGATCGCATCCAGCGCGACGAATGGCGCGACCGTTTGAACGTCGCGCGCGTGTCCGATGCCGAGCACCTCTGCCTTGCGGACCAGATCGGGCAGATTCCGCGAAGCCATTTTTCGCATGACCTGTCCGCGATAGATCTTCACGGTGACTTCGCTGAGGTTCATGTCATAGGCAATCTGCTTGTTCAGCATGCCCGCGACAACGCGTTTCATGACGTCCTTCTCGCGCAGCGTGAGTGACTCGAACGAAGAAAACACGACCGCGAGCGCCGCGTCGGCCGCGCGGCGCGCTGCATCGCGCTTCAATGCATCGGCGATCGCGTCTAGCATGTCCTGGTCGCGGAAAGGCTTCTCGAAGAAGTCGAGCGCGCCCGCCTTCATGGCCTTGACGGTCATCTCGATGTCGCCGTAGGCGGTCATGAAGAGTATCGGCATGTGGACGCCATGGCGCGCCAGGTCGGTCTGGAACGCAAGGCCGCTGGCGCCGCGCAGGCGGACGTCGAGGACAAGACAGCTCGGCACGGCGTACTTGGGAAACGCGAGGAATTCGGCGGGCGAATCGAAGGTCTGGACCCGCAGCCTGACCGAACGAACCAGACTCTGCAAGGTGAAGCGGATCGACTCGTCGTCATCGACCACATAGACCACCGGTGTCTGATCGTCCGGCGTGGCGCCGCCGGACGCGGATAGCAGCATGGAGTTCATCTTTCCTCCTGTGCAGAGACCTTGCGCGGATGAGTCCGGGGCAAGAATCAGGATCGAACCGTCAGGAACGTCACGACAGGCAAGGGGTGTGTCCAGGCGGCCGACCCATTCGGTCACTGGCCTGGCGCCATGTCATGAATGATGGGTCAGCGTCATGTTACATAGCGATGCGAAACACTCTAGCAGGATTTAATAAAAAAGTTCTGCCGAGTTGTGAGCGATGTTGGCTGCGATCCGGACTCCGGCGCCGCGCCGCGGGTTAATTAACCTTCGACGCGCTGACCGGGTTCTGCAACGCGCCGTATCGCTGCTGCGTGCCACCTCGTATAGAGCGACATACGTTGGTATGAACAGGCCGCCGGGTCGCGGTTTCCGCCACTATAGTTGCTGCATCACGCGACCGAACACATCGGTAATGGAGAGAGCGACATGACCTTCGATAGCACCCACGCGCAGATCAGGATCGAACCGCGTAGCCCATCGTACTGGCGCGTCATCATCAATCAGCCGCCGTTCAATATCTTCGGGCCGGACATGCTGCCGCAGCTCAACGCCGTGGTCACCGCGCTCGAAACGGACCCGCATGTACAAGTGGTGGTCTTCGAGAGCGCGGTGCCGGGCTTCTTTCTTACGCACTACGATTTCGAGCCGCCGCTCGAAGCCACGACCAGCATGGCGCCGGGCCCCACGGGCCTCCCGCCTTTGCCCGACATGCTGGTGCGCATTGGCCGCATGCCGGTGATCTCCATCGCGAAGATTCGCGGTCGCGCAACCGGTGTCGGCAGCGAACTGGCGCTGGCGAGCGACATGCGCTTCGCGAGCCGCGACAAGGCGTTGCTGTCGCAATGGGAAATCGGCGCCGGGCTCGTTCCCGGGGGCGGGCCCATGACGCGGCTGTCGCGGCTGATTGGCCGGGGTCGCGCGCTCGAAGTGCTGACGAGCGGAAACGACTTCGACGGTGCGCTGGCGGAGCGCTATGGCTACGTCAACCGTGCGTTGCCGGACGAGGAACTCGACGACTTCGTCGAGGCCCTCGCCACGCGTATCGCGTCCTTCGACAAGCAATCGCTCGCGGTCATCAAGCGGCATGTCAATGCGCAAACCCTGCCGCCCGATACGTCCGTCGCACCCGAATGGGACGCCTTCATCGCCGCTGTGCAGCGGCCGGCCGCTCGCCAGAAGATCGCTCAATTGATGGAGATGGGTTTGCAGAAGGATCCGGACGTGGAGGCCAGGCTCGCGCATTACACGGGATCGTTGTGGCGCTAGTGCTTCTTCGGGCGAAGCGTGGCGCAAGCCAGGGAAGGTGAAACAGGCTCCTTGCGTGATAGGCTGCTTTTCGCCTCGGAAGCGGTACGGGTCGTCGGATGCGTATCGATTTCGTCGGATGAGAGCGGCGAAAGGGAGCATCACATGGACCTCACCGGTTTTGCGCTCGAACCGTTGCACAACGACGGCGACCTGCTCATGTACCGCGCGAATCGCCCGGACTCGCCGGTCACGCTGCTCGTGCGCGTCGCGAATCAGCCTGCGTCGCCGACCATCATGCGGCTCGAACACGAATATGGCCTGGCCCCGTTGCTCGCGCCCGAGTGGTCCGCGCAGCCGCTCGCGCTCGATCTCGGACGCGTGCCGCCCGTGCTGATTCTCGACGACAGCGGCGGCGACCCGCTCGTCCGCGCGCTGGGCAAGCCGCTGGCACTGGCGCGCTGCCTGCGCATTGCCGTGAATCTCGCGCAGGCCATGGTCGCGATGCACGCGCTCGGCATCGTCCACAAGGACATCAAGCCCGCGAACGTGCTGGTCGGCGCGGACGAGCACGTGCGCCTGACCGGCTTCGGCATTGCGTCGCTGCTGCCGCACGAGCATCAGCCGGCGGTGCCGCCGGAGGTCATCGCGGGCACGCTGGCCTACATGTCTCCCGAGCAGACGGGACGCATGAACCGCTCGGTCGATGCCCGCAGCGACTTGTATTCGTTCGGCGCGCTGCTCTACGAGATGTTGACGGGCGCGCCGCCCTTCGCCGCATCCGACGCGATGCAGTGGATCCACTGCCACATTGCGCGCCGGCCCGTGCCCGTGACGGATTGCGTTGAAGGCTTGCCGACCGTGGTCGCGTGCATCGTCGACCGGTTGCTGGCCAAGATCGCGGAGGATCGATACCAGACTGCACTCGGCGTGCTGGCCGATCTGCGAACCTGCCTCGCGGCGTGGGAAGCGAGCGGCGACATACCGTCCTTCACGCTTGGCACGTGCGATGCATCCGACCGCTTGCGCATCCCGGAGAAGCTCTATGGACGTGCGGCACAGATCGACGCGCTGCTCGCCGCCTTCGATCGCGTGACCACCCGGGGCGATGCCGAAATCGTCCTGGTCTCGGGCTATGCGGGCATCGGCAAGTCGGCGCTGGTCAACGAATTGCAGAAGGCGCTCGTGCCGTCGCGCGGCCTGTTTGCAGCGGGCAAGTTCGACCAGTATCAGCGCGATACGCCGTATGTGCCGCTCACGCAGGCGTTCCAGTCGCTCGTGCGTATGCTGTTGAACGAGAGCGATGCGGAACTGAAGCAGTGGCGGCGCGAACTGACGGACGCGCTCGCCCCCAACGCCCAGTTGATGATCGGGCTGATTCCGGAACTGGCGCTGATCATCGGCGAGCAAACGGCGGTGCCGGCCTTGCCGCCGCAAGAAGCGCGCAACCGGCTTCACATTGTGTTTCGCCGCCTGCTCGGCGTGTTTGCGCGACCGGAGCATCCGCTTGCGTTGTTCATCGACGATCTGCAATGGCTCGACGCGGCGACGCTCGAATTGATCGAAGACCTCGCGGCCCATACCGACGTGACACATCTGCTGTTGGTCGGCGCGTATCGCGTGGAGGGCGCCGAGCCGGGACATCGCCTCGCCCACATGATCGATGCAGTGAGCGACGCCGGCATGAACGTGAAGCACATCGATCTGAAGGCCCTCGCGACCGGCAGCACGACGGAGCTCCTCTGCGAGGCGCTGCGCTGCACCGCGGACGATGCAACGCCGCTCGCGCAACTGCTGCGTGAGAAGACCGGCGGCAATCCGTTCTTCCTGATCCAGTTCCTGACGATGCTGGCTGACGAGGGCCTGCTCGCCTTCGATCATCGTGCCGGCCACTGGACGTGGGACCTCGGGCGGATCCGCGCGAAGGGACTGACCGAGAACGTCGCCAGCTTGATGGCCGCCCGGCTCGGCCGCCTGCCGGAGCCTACGCGCGAAGCGCTGAGCCGGCTCGCGGCGCTGGGCAACGTGGCGCGTATCGATGCGTTGACGCGCGTCCATGGCGAAGCCGGAGACGCGATCGACGCCAGGCTGTGGGAGGCCATGAAAAGCGGCCTGGTGCGTCGGGTCGACGACGCCTATGTGTTCGTGCATGACCGCGTGCAGGAAGCCGCCTATGCGCTGATCCCGGAGGATGAACGTCCCGCGCTGCATCTGCATATCGGCCGCGCGCTGGCGGCGGGAAGCGCGCCGGACGAACCCGGCGAGTTCCTCTTCGACATCGTCAATCATCTCAATCGCGGGATCGCGTTGATGACCGATGCGGACGAGCGCGAACGTACCCTCGTGCTGAATGACGAGGCGGGGCGCCGCGCGATGAGTTCGGCAGCATTCGCGGCGGCGCGCAACTATCTCGCGCAAGGCGTGGCGCTTCTGTCCGGCGATGCGTGGACCGGGCACTACGCCCGCACGTTCGCACTCTATCTGGCGTTCTCCGAATGCGAATATCTCGCCGGGCGCTTTGCGGAGGCCGACGCGCTCTTCGACATGATGCTCGAACGCGCCTGTTCGAGCCTGGACCGTGCGAAGGTCTTCGGCTTGCGCATGGAGCTGTATCAGGTAGCGGGCCGCTTCGACGAAAGTTTCGACGTCGCCGTGCTCGCGTTGCGCGAATTCGGCGTGCTGCTGCCGCTGCACGACGCCGCCGCCGGCGCCGAGATCGACCGGGAACTGCACGACATTGCCCATGGCCTCGCGGGCCGCAGCATCGACATGCTGGTCGATGCGCCGGTCGCAACCGATCCGGCCACCTGGACGATCATCGACTTGCTGGTGGAATCGATGCCCTGCGCGTTCATCGCCCGGCCGGCCTTTTATCCGCTCATCACGCTGAAAGCGGTGAACCTGTCGCTGCGCGCGGGCAATACCGACAAGTCGAGCTTCGCCTATGGCAACTACGCGCTGATGCTGGTCTCGCGGATCGGCGACATTGCCTCCGCGGTGCAGTTCTCGGAGATGTCGCTCGCCTTGAACGAAAAGTTCGGCAATCGGCGCTTCAAGGGCAAGCTGCTGCATCTTCACGGCAATCACATCAACTTCTGGCGTCGTCACATCATGACCGACCTGCCGATACTCGAACGCGCGAGCAGCGCGTGTCTCGATGTCGGCGACCTGGCTTTCGCCGGATACCTGGCCTTCACCACCGTCTGGCAGACGATAGAAAAGGGCACGCCGCTGAGCGAAGTGCTGCGGCTCTCCCGGCGTCACGCGGCGTTTGCACGGCAGAGCCGCAACGACGCGGTGTACGAGACCGTTCGCCTGCAACAGCATTTCGTGACGACGCTTCTGGGCGAACCCGCCGACGACACCCCGGCGGACGCCCGCTTCGATCGCGAAGCCGCGTTTGCGGTCATCGTGCAGGCGAACTTCGGCTGCGGCATCGCGTTCGGTCACATCATGGATCTGATGCTGGCCTATCTGGAAGGACGCTACGACGACGCGCTCGACGCCGCCCGGCACGCCCAGGCGAATCTCGATGCCGCCATGGCGCTGCCGATAGAAGCGACGTTTCACTTCTTTCATGCGCTGACCTTGACGGCGCTGGATGCCTCGGCGAGTGAGGAGCAGCGGATCGCACGGCGCCGCACGTTGCATGCGGTCTGCGCGAAGTTCGCGGATTGGGCAAGTCATTGCCCGAGCAATTTCCGTCATTGCCACGCGCTGATCTCCGCCGAAGCCGCGCGTCTCGAAGGCCGCGCGTCGGATGCCATGCACCACTACGAAGAAGCGGTGCGCTCGGCGCGCGAGCAGGGTTTCATCCATCACCAGGCGCTGGCACATGAACTGGCCGCGCGCTTTTTCGCCGGGCGTGGCCTGGAGACGATCGCGGGCACCTATCTGGCGAATGCGCGCGCCTGCTACGAGCGCTGGGGCGCCCACAGCAAGGTGCGCCAGTTGGCGCGCGACCACGCACAGGCGCCGCGGGCGCTCACGGACATCGACGGGACCATCGCCACCACCAGCGAGCAGCTCGACCTGGAAACGGTCGTCAGCGTGTCGCGTGCCATCTTCAGCGGTGTCGATCTGGAGCAGTTGATCCATACGCTGATGAAACTGGCCCTCGAACACGCCGGTGCGAATCGCTGTCTGTTGCTGCTGAGACGCCGCAAGGACATGCGTGTCGAAGCCGAGGCCACGGCGAGTGCGGATCGAATCGACGTGCGTTCGCTCAAGTTGCGGATCGACCAGGTGGACCTGCCGGGGTCGGTCCTGCGCTATGTGATGCGCGCGAGCGACAGTCTGCTGCTCCACGATGCTTCCTCCACCCATCCGTACTCATCCGACGAGTACGTGATGCGTCACGACTGCCGATCCATCCTGTGCTTGCCGCTCATCAAGCAGACACGCCTGATCGGCGTGCTGTATCTGGAGAACACGCTCGCGTCCAACGTCTTCACGCCCGCGCGCAGCGCCATCTTGCGGCTGCTTGCATCGCAGGCGGCGATGTCGCTCGAAACAGCGCGTCTCTATGCCGACCTGCAACATGCCGAGGCGCTGCTGGCCGATGCACAGAGACTGAGCGACACCGGCAGCTTCGACTGGCATGTGTCGAGCGGCGAGCTGTTCTGGTCGAAGCAAAGCTTCCGGATCTTCCAGTACGACACGGCCACGCTGCCGACCCTGGATCTGATGCTGGCCCGGGTGCATCCCGATGACGTGACCTTCGTGCGCCTGATGCTCGACCGGGCGATGCGCGAACGCCAGCCGTTCGATATCGAGCACCGGCTGCTGATGCCGAATGGCGCCGTGCGGCACCTGCAACTAGTGGCGCACGTGCTGGCGGACCTCGATGACGGCATACGCGTGCTCGGCGTGCTGAAGGACATCACGACGCGCAAGCAGGCCCATGCCGCATTGCTGCGCAGCGAGCATCGCTATCGCAGTCTGTTCTTCGACATGCCCGTGGGCCTCTGGCAGATCGACGCCCAGCCGCTCATCGCGTTGCTGTCGGATCTGCGCGCACAAGGTGTGGAGAGCTTGTCCGACTATATCGACGACCATCCCGGCTGGCTGAGCCGGGCGATGGAGCTGCTCGTCATCGAGGAAGTCAATCACCACGCCGCGAGCATGTTCGGCGCCCAGGAGGCGGACATGCTGCTCGGTCCCTTGCCCTGGGTCTGGCGCGAAAGTCCGGGTACATTCAGACGTGCGCTGGAGAGCCGTTACAGCGGCGCATCGGTGTTTCAGGAGACGACGAGGATCCCGACGCTCGACGGACGCATCATCGATGTCCTGTTGACGATCGCGCGTCCCATCGCGGCGGAGGATCTCGGCATTGCGCTGATCAGTCTCGTCGACCTGACGGAGCGCATTCGCGCGCAGGACATGTTGCAGCGGCTTCAGGCGGACTTCGCCCACGCGGCGCGCATTGCCACGCTTGGCGGACTGAGCGCCTCGATCGCGCATGAACTGAAGCAACCGCTCGCCGCGATCACGATGAACAGCGCGCTCAGCACGCGCTGGCTCGATCGCAAGGCACCGGACGTGGATGAGGCGCGCCTCGTCAACCAGCGCATCAGGATCGATGCCCAGCGCGCGGTGGACATCGTCGACCGTATTCGGGCGATGGCCATGCGCCGCGGTCTGACGCGCGCCGAGGCGCCGCTGGATGAACTCATCGACGAGGCGCTGCTGTTTCTGCAACATGACGTCGGCTCGCGCGGCGTCACGATCGCGCGCAAGTGCGCGCGCCCCGCGCCCGTGGTCCTCGTCGATCGCGTGCAGTTGCAACAGGTCATCGTGAACCTGGTCGTCAACGCGATGCAGGCCATGGAAGCGGACGGCGCAGACGCCCGCATCGTCACGATACGCACCGACCTGCCCGATTCATCCAGCGTCACGTGCAGCGTGGAAGACAGCGGCCCCGGCGTCGATGTACAGGACATGACGCACATCTTTCAAAGCTTCTTCACGACGCGGGAGAACGGCATGGGCATGGGCCTCGCCATCTGCCGGTCGATCATCGAAGCGCATGGCGGACATATCGATGCCGACAACGCATCGGTGCACGGCGGCGCGCGCTTCTTCTTCAACCTTCCGCTGGCACAGTCCGGCACATCATGAGCCGCTCATCATGCAGGTGAGATACCAATCCATTACTGTCGACGGGTTATCGATTTTCTATCGCGAGGCAGGCTGGGAGAATCGACGTGTCGTGCTGTTGCTGCACGGCTTTCCTTCGTCTTCACGCATGTTCGAACCGTTGCTGCAAAGACTCGGCGACGAATATCGCCTGATTGCACCGGATTTTCCGGGCTTCGGCCATAGCGACGCGCCTTCTCCGGAGCAGTTTGCCTACACTTTCGATCACGTGGCCGAGGTGGTCGGCGGTTTCGTCAACGCGCTCGGCCTCGATTCGTACACGCTCTTTATGCAAGACTATGGCGGCCCGGTGGGCTTTCGGCTTGCACTGGCGTATCCGGAACGCGTGCAGGCGATGATCGTGCAGAACGCCGTGGCGCACGAGTCGGGGCTCGGGCCGTTGTGGGATACGCGCCGGGCGTTCTGGGCCCGTCGTGAGAAGTATCAGGCTGCGGTCGAACAGAATCTGATGTCGCTCGCGGCCGCGAAACAGCGCCATGTCGGCACGAGCCCGAACGTCGATCGATACGACCCGGATCTGTGGGCCGACGAGTTCGCGTTCCTGTCGCGCCCGGACCAGACGCGCATCCAGAGCGATCTGTTCTACGACTACCAGTCCAATGTCGCCGCCTATCCGACGTGGCAGGCGTGGCTGCGCCGTCATCGGCCGCGCATGCTGGTGGTATGGGGGCGCTACGATCCCTCGTTTCTGCCCGGGGAAGCCCACGCATACCGGGACGACGTTCCCGATGCGGAGGTTCACTTGCTCGATGCAGGGCATTTCGCTCTCGATGAAAAGGCCGATGACATCGCCGATATCGTCCGCGAGTTTCTGCGCCGTGCCCCGGGGCGCGTGACGTTGGGTTGACGGGACTATACGCGCGGCAAGGTTCGACATACCCGGCGACGATTGAAGGAACGCGCGCGCCGTCCTGTAATGAAGCTTGGCGACCGGCGTTACGCGTTGCGTCGGTGCTGACTTCGTTACCGAAAGGAGCAAGGCATGCGAACCCGATTATTGAAATTCACTGTCGCGGCGGCCGCGTCATTCATGGTCATCTTCGGCGTAACCGTTCCACGCGCAAGCGCTGCGGAAGCGTCGCCTGACAGCACGGCTGCGACCAGCAAGAAGGCCATCCGCGCGGAAAATCACGCGTTAGGCCGTTCCGTGCGTCATTCGCTTACCAAAGTAAAAGGTCTGGACTCTTCGCATATCAACGTGCTTGCACGTGGCAGCACGGTCACGCTGGAAGGCTCTGTACCGGACCAGTCGCAGATCGATACCGCACAGGCGGCCGCAGCGAAAGTGGCGGGCGTCCAGCGTGTCGACAACCGGCTCACCATTTATGAACCGGGCAACTGATCTTTCCAGGAGCCGTCATGAGCACCGATTCGTTGCAAAACGAGCAGGTATCCGCGAGCGCCGGCGCCGGAGCGCTGGGCATGAAACTGGAGATCGCCGTGGTGCCGGTGTCCGACGTCGATCGCGCCAAATCCTTCTATAGCAAGCTGGGGTGGCGTCTGGACGTCGACTTCAAAGGTGACGATGGTTATCGGGTGATCCAGTTCACGCCGCCGGAATCCGCATGCTCGGTCATGTTCGGGCAGAACATGACCGATGCCCCGCCGGGCACGGCTCGCGGGCATTACCTCATCGTTACCGACATCGCGGCCACGCGTGCGGAACTGGAACGGCGAGGCGTGCAGGTGGGCCCGCTCTTTCACGACGAGGGTGGCATCTTCCATCGCAATGACGGCACGGGGTGCGTCGCGGGCGCCAGTCCGGAGCGCAGGAGTTATGCGACGTTCGCCACGTTCAGCGATCCGGACGGTAATCGCTGGTTCCTGCAGGAGATCACGGCGCGACTGTCGGCCGACGTGGCAGCGGACGATCCTCGCTTCACGCCGCAAATTCTCGCGGTGTTGCACGGAAAGGCATGACGCGGGCGTTGAGCGCTTGCCCGGAATGGCAGAACGAATCCCAGGGGAATGACATGGCAGACAGTACTCAAGTCGAAGCGTCGTCACGTCGGCGTTTCATGGAAACGGCCGTAGCCGCGGTGGCTGCCGGTTCCGCAAGCCGGTTCGCCTTCGCCGATACCGCCGTCACCACCACGTCCCGACCGCCCGGCAGCGACAAGACGGCGATACGGACCTTGCGCGTGCATGCGCCGGAAGCGCAGCTTGCGGAGCTCAGACGGCGCGTGAAGGCGACCAAGTGGCCCAGCCGCGAGACGGTTCCGGATGCCACCCAGGGCGTGCAACTCGCGACGATGCAAAGCCTCGCGCGTTACTGGACCACGGCGTATGACTGGCGCAAGATGGAAGCGAAACTCAATGGGCGGCCTCAGTTCGTGACCGAGATCGACGGTGTCGACATTCATTTCACGCACGTGCGCTCGCGCCATGCGAACGCGTTGCCGATCATCATCACGCACGGCTGGCCGGGTTCCGTCATCGAACAGATGAAGATCATCGATCCGCTGACGAACCCGACCGCATACGGCGGCACGGCGGCGGATGCGTTCGATGTCGTGATTCCGTCGCTGCCGGGATACGGCTTCTCCGGTACGCCGACGACCACGGGCTGGGATCCCGCCCGCGTCGCACGGGCCTGGGTTGCGCTGATGGAGCGCGTGGGCTACACGCGCTATGTTGCGCAGGGCGGCGACTGGGGCAATGCCGTGACGGAACAAATGGCGCTGCTGAAGCCGTCCGGTTTGCTCGCCATGCATACCAACATGCCGGCCACGGTTCCCGACGATATCGCCGACGATCTGAAATATGGCAAGCCCGCGCCGGCGGGGCTCTCCGAAGACGAGCAGCATGCCTATGAGCAACTCGATTACTTCTACAAGCATGGCTTGGGTTATGCGCTGGAAATGGCGAACCGTCCGCAAACGCTTTACGGACTCGAAGACTCGCCTATCGGTGCGGCCGCGTGGATGCTCGATCACGACGCACGCAGCCAGGAGATGATCGCGCGCGTGTTTCAAGGCCAGCCGGAAGGACTGAGCCGCGACGATGTGCTCGACAACATCACGCTGTACTGGCTGACCGGGACATCGATCTCGTCGGCGCGACTGTACTGGGAGAACAAATTCAACTTCTTCGCGCCGAAACACGTGGAGATTCCGGTCGCCGTCAGCGTGTTCCCGGACGAGATCTACAGCGCGCCGCGCAGCTGGACCGAGCGGGCGTATCCGAAGCTGATTCACTACAACCGTCTTCCCAAGGGCGGGCATTTTGCGGCATGGGAGCAGCCTCAGCTTTTCACTCAAGAAATCCGGGCGAGTTTTCAGACGCTGCGTTGATGGCCTTCCGAGTCCTCGTGAGAACAGGAGCCCGCCATGCACGATGAGTCGATACGTGAAGCATTGAATGCCCACTGGCGCGCGTCGGCGGCGGGTGATCTCAATGCGGAACACGATATCTACGACGACCACGCCATCTGCGACTATCCTCAATCAGGCGAGCGAATTCACGGCAAGGCCAATCTCCAGGCGCTGCGTTCCGGTCATCCGGACCGTCCCTCGGGCTTCGAGGTCAGGCGCATACAGGGAATGGGCGATCTGTGGGTGACGGAATACGTCATCACGTATGGCAAGCGCGCGGCGCTGACCGTGAGCATCATGTCGTTCGCGAACGGCAAGGTCGTGCACGAGACCCAGTATTTCACTGAAACGTTCGAGGCGCCGGCGTGGCGAAGCCGGTGGGTGCAGCGTATGCCGTGAACAAGGAGATACCGTCATGAGTACGTTCGAGGATTTCCGGCTGAAGACGCTGCCGCTTGCGCACGGCGCCGGTCGGATGCCTGCCATCGGTTTCGGCACACTCATTGCCGATCCGGCCATCACGTTGAGCGCGACCCGCGCCGCGTTGCAAGCAGGCTTTCGACACTTCGACTGTGCCGAGCGCTATCGCAACGAACGCGAAGTCGGCGAGGCGCTGCAAGCAGGAATGGCAAGCGAAGGACTGTCGCGCGGCGACATCTTCGTCACCACCAAGCTATGGAACACCAATCATCGGCCGGAACGGGTGGCGACGGCCTGCGATGCAAGCTGCGCACGGCTCCAGGTCGACTATCTCGACCTGTATCTGATCCACACGCCTTTCGCGTTTCAGGCGGGCGACGAGCACGATCCACGCGATGCGAACGGCAACGTTCTGTACGACGAAGGCGTGGCCTTGCTCGATACCTGGAAGGCAATGGAGCGCCTCGTCGATGACGGGAAATGCCGCGCCATCGGCTTGTCGGATATCGGGCTGGATGAACTGCGTCCGCTCTACGAAGCCGCGCGCATCAAGCCGGCGGCCGTGCAAGTCGAAGCGCACCCCTATCTGCCCGAGCGCGAGTTGCTGGAGTTTTGCGAAGAACATGGCATCGTTTTTCTTGCCTTCGCGCCTCTGGGACATGGCATCAAACCTGGACCGCTGGATGATCCGGTCATCGGCAGGCTGGCCGCGCAATTGAATCGAACGCCCGCACAATTGCTGCTCGCCTGGGCCGTGCAACGCGGCACTGCGTTGCTGACGACGCCCAAGAGCGAAGCGCGCGCCCGAGAAAACTTCACGGTCTCCGCGCTGCCGGATGAAGCGTTTGACGAGATCGACGGCATCCAGACGAGGTTGCGCTTTAACGAAGTCGTCAAGACCGGCAGCCCCGGCTTCATTCCCCGAAGACCGTAAGCGACGCCTCGTAGCTCGATTCCCAGCCGCCGCCAAGCGACTTGCACAGCGTGATGAGATTCTCCGCAGCCGTCGCCTTGCTTTCTTCCAGCTTGCTCTGCGCATCCAGTAATTGCTTTTGCACGTTGAGCACGTCGAGATAGTCGAGCGCGCCGGCCTTGTAGCGTTGCTGCGCAATGCCGAGCGCGCGCTGGTTCAGGCTGACGACGTTCGTCAGGCGCGCATGCCGCCGCTGTTCGGCGTCGTAGACGAGCAGTGCATCGTCCACCTCGCGCCATGCTTCGAGCACGGTGTGCTTGTAGACGATCGCCGCTTCCTGCTGCTGCGCTTCGCGGAGTTGAAGCGTGCCCTTGAGCCGTCCGCCTTCGAAAATCGGAAACGTGATGGAAGGCCCCACCACGAATTGCCCTGACGCCCAATCGGCGAGATTCGTCAGCTGGAGACTTTGAAATCCGGCGCTGCCATTCAAGGCAATGCGCGGATAGAAATCGGCTTTCGCCATGCCGATGGACGCCGTCGCGGCATGCAACTGCGCCTCGGCCTTCTTGATGTCGGGCCGGCGCTGCGCGAGTTCAGACGGGAAGCCTACGGGAACCTGATGCGGCAGGCTTGGCGTATCGCGGGTCGCGGCGAGTATGGGCTGCAACGCGCCCGGTTGCTCGGCGAGCAACAGGCCAATGGCATTGATGCCCGTATCACGATTCGATTCGAGCGTGGGGATCAGGCTTTCGATGGTTTCCCTCTGTGCCATGGCATTGGCGACGTCGAGGTCAGTGGTGACGCCTTCCCGCACGCGCACTTGCGTGAGCTTGACCGCGTCCCGTGCGATCGCGAGGTTCTGCCGTGCGATCTCCAGCAGCGATTGAGTACTGCGCACATCGATATAGTCACGCGCGAGTTCGGCGCGCGCGGACAAAAGGATGGCGTTGCGGTCTTCGTACGATGCCTGCGTCAGCGCGCTGGCGGTCTCGACGCTGCGTCGTACACGGCCCCAGATGTCGAGCTCCCATGATGCATCGAAGCCGGCCTGATACAGGTTATAGGCCGGCGATCCCTTGTGGCCCGGCAGCGCCGATACACCGAGCGGCGCGTCGCCGGATGCCGATTCCGGCTGACGCTGCGACGGCGTCACGCCGAGCAGCGAGAGGATGCCGTTCTCGCTGCCGCGCTCGCGGTTATACGACGCTGCGGCATCGAGCGTCGGCCATTCTGCCGCGCCCGCGATACGCCGCTGCGCGCGGCTCTGGAGCAACCGCGCCGATGCCGCGGCCACGTCCAGGTTTGCATCGGCGAGACGCTGTTCGAGTGCGTTCAGCACGGAATCGTCGAAGAGGGTCCACCAGTCTTGGACGAACGCCGCTTCGACCGCCTTGCTTGGGGCCTGCGCAGTCTGCGTGCGGTCGAAGATCTGGGGCGTGGCGGCGGTGGGGCGCTCGAAGTCCGGCCCGACCATGCAGCCGGTGATCGCGAGGCATGCGGGCAGGGCAAGCACAATCTTCGCTTTCATTTCGACTCGACTCCCTGCGCGAGGGTTTCGCCGTGCCGGCCTGTTACGACTTGCGCCTCGACTGAAAGACCCACGCTCAGGTCCGATGCCGCCTCCTGTCCTGGATCGATGATGATCTTGACCGGCACGCGCTGCACGATCTTCGTGAAGTTGCCGGTTGCGTTGTCGGGCGCGATGGGCGCGAAGCTGACGCCGGTGGCAGGCGCGAGGCTATCGACACGCCCCCGGATCACGACGCCTGGAAAGCTGTCCACCCTGATGCGCGCCCGTGCGCCCGGCCGCATCTTGGCGATCTGGTTCTCCTGGAAATTAGCGACCACATACGCCTGCGCGAGCGGCACGACGGCGAGCACCGGCGCACCCGGCGTCACGAAGGCGCCAACCCGCGCGGAGCGTCGCCCGATCTTGCCATCGACGGGCGCGGGAATCACCGTGTACGAAAGGTTGAGCCTGGCCTGCTCCTGCGCCGCTTCGGCACGCGCTTGCGTGCCGGCGGCCCGGTCGCGTTGCGTGCGCAGCACTTGCAGGTTTTGCTCCGTGGTCTTCAGTGCGGCACGGTCACGCGCTTGCTGAGCGAGTTGCTGCGCCAGCGTGCTCGACGAGCTTTGCTGCTCTTGTGTGGTGCCCGCGCCCGCATCCGACAGGTTTCGATAGCGCGAGGCGTTGGCCCGCGCGAATTCGATAGCGGCTTCGTCGGAACGCAAGGTCGCGCGCGCCTGATCGACGAGTGATGGCTGGCGCGCGATCTCGGCATCGAAGTTGGCCACGGCCGCGCGGGCGGCGGTGACATCGGCTTCGGCGCTCAGCAGCGCGGCGCGATAGTCCCGGTCGTCGATGCGCACGAGCACTTGCCCCGTTTTCACCGTTTGATTGTCGTTGACCAGCACATCGGAGATCTGGCCGGCGATGCGCGGTGCGACGAGCGTGAAATCGGCCTGGACGTAGGCATCGTTCGTGGATTCGACGTCCGGGTTCGACAGCAACCTGTACGCGACCCAGGCGACGACAACGAGTGCGATAACCAGTGCCGCAACGATGATGAGCCTGGAATGCGCGCGAAGGGTGGAAAACATGATGACGTCCCTTAAGGGGAGGGTGACGGCTTCACGTACCAGGGCGGATGAATACGCACGGGCAAGACGGGAACGAGCACGAGCAGCGCGACGGCGACGCACGCCATCACGCGATACAGATCGGCCGATGCCAGCACGAGCGCCTGCTCATGCACCCGATGCGCGAGCTCGCCGAGGCCGTGCGTCGCGTCGATGCTCTGACTGGTCACGAGCGCGCGATTGCCGAGCTGATCCACGAGGTGGTTCGAATGAAAGCGCTCGCGAGCGGTGCCGAGTCCTTCTATCAGGCCGGTTGCCACGGCCGCAGCGAAAGTCTTGACGGTGTTGAACATCGCGGACGCGAAGGGGCCTTCCGTTGGCGGCAAGCCGGTGGTGACGCCCATCAGGATCGAGAGAATGACCATCGGCTGGGCCATGATTTGCAGGGACTGCAACCAGTAGAAGTTGTCGCGGATCCATTCGGAGGTCATGTAGCTGCCCATCGCACACGTCGCGATCATGCACAGCAGGCCGAGCGACAACACCCAGCGCACGTCCACGCGCCGCATATTCAGTGTCGCGGCCGTGAGCGGCAGCACGATCAACAAGGGCAGCGCCACGAGCAGCGAGAGCGGCGCGGACTCCAGCGGGCGGTATTCGTGCACGCGTGCCAGGAACTGACCGGGAATCGCGGCCACGCCGACCAGCAGCGTGACGGCGCCGGCGAGCGTCACCAGACCATGCGTGAAGTTGCGGCGTTTGAGGAGTTGCAGCTTGAAAAAGGGCATCGGGTGGAAATACTCGTTGATCAGAAACGCAACGAGCAGCGCGGTGCCGCCAAGAAACAGGGCGCAGATGAAACCGGATTCGAGCCAGTCGAGACGATCGCCCTGCAAGAGCGCGATCACGAGCATCGCCGCTGCCGGCAGCCCTGTGAGCAAGCCGATCCAGTTGAATGAGCGAAACCGTTCCAGCTTCGGCGCATCTTCGGGAAGGCCCCACACGATCGCGATGCAACTCACCAGGCCCAGCGGCAGGATCTGCCAGAACACCATTTTCCAGCTGACGTACTCGGTCCACAGCGCGGCGAGCGGCGTGCCGAGCGCCGGTCCGAAGGTCGCGGTCAGCGCGTAGCCGGCGAGTCCGTACAGCTTGATTGGCGGCGGGAGGTAACGCAGCGCGACGATGATCAGCATGGGCGGCAGGCAGCCGCCTGAGATGCCCTGCAGGACGCGCAGGACGTACAACGCCATCAGCGACGGAGCGAACGGACACAGGAAGCCGAAGAGCATCGTGGCGAGCACGGCGCCTGTCGTGAAGCGCTTGAGGGTGAACGTGATGCCGAACCACGGCGCGAAGATCATCGTGGCGACGTTGGCTGCTTCGAACAAGGCAGTGAGCCAGGTTCCATCGTCATGGCCGATTGAAAAAGCGCCCTGGACATCCGCCATGGCGACGGCCGTGACTTGCTCGTTCAGGATCGCAAGGAGTGAGGCGCCCAGCATGCCGATCAGCCCCACCGCAACGCGCAGCGACAGCACGGGCGCTTGCGGCGCGGGAGCGCTCGTGTTTGCGCGGCCGTTGTCGTGGACGTTGGTTGGTTTCATGAAGCTTGACCTGTTGCGCGTGCTCGGTCAGACATCCCATGCCGGGACGAGGCACCCAACGGAACGCTGGATTCCCATTGCGACGACTCGTGCATGTCAAGTTGGACTGCGTCGAGTGTACGCGCGGAAAATTGCGGTTGCAGTTTGCGTGCAGACCGGCCGAGCAGACCTTTCTTCTCTTCAGGAACAAGGTGTTTTTTGGCCATTCGCGTGTGGTTTCTGGCCCACCTGCACTTGTCGAAGGCGGTCCGTGCTCTCATCTGGACCCCCCACTTCGAACGAGGACACGACGGCCATGCCCGGAACGAAACAAGACGCGACGCCTCCGCAAGAGCAATTGCTCGCGCGACTCTTTACGTTGCTCGAGAGCATCAAGGACAGGACGGCAAGCCCGGAGATCAAGCAATGGCTCAACAGCGAATATGGCGTGCAGAGCGATCTGTACCAGGAAATCGCTCAAGGGGTGAAGCAAGGCGTGCAAGACGGCTGGGCGGCAAATCTCGAGATCGATGGACCGCGCTATCGCCGTTCATTGCTCAGTGCGCCTTGCGAGAGGACCTTCTTTTTCAGCATCACGGTCGTGCTGATGGATAGCGCCGGCAATACGCAGGGACATCCGGAAGACAGCTTCAGAGGACACTTCCATGCGCATCCTTACGGCGAATTCAATATGGTGTTTCCGCTGGACGATGGTGCCGCGCTTCGCGGTCTCAATGGCTGGTGTCATGGCGGCTGGACCTCGCCGGACGCTGGAAGCCGCCATTACCCGGAGGTCAAGGGCGGCGCGGTAATCTCGCTGACCTTTCTTCCGGCGGGACGCATTTCATTCGACATTTCACCCCACCAGTGAGCGCGTCGAGCCTGAGCCGAGCGTTCCCGCAACAGACTATTCCAAAAACGGACTTTGACAAAATCTGACTTTGCAGTAAAGTTGAATCCATTGAAGTTGGGCTGCGCTGGAGAATCTCCATGGACCACTACTCCCACAAGAACTTCTCGCTGACCCAGAGCGTCGGCTTTGCTGTCAACAAGGCGCGCAACCTGCTGGTTGCGGAACTGGACGCGGCGTTGAAGGACCTCGGCATCACCACGCAGCAGATGGGCATTCTCATGTCCATGCGCGGCGGCGTGACGCAGACGCCGTTCGAACTTTCAAAACTGCTGGGCATCGACACCGGCCTGATGACGCGCATGCTCGACAAGCTCGAAGCGCGGCAGCTGCTGCAACGCACGCGCAGTCTGGAAGACCGACGCGTCGTCAATCTCACGCTGACGCCAGAGGGCGAGAAGATCGCCGACGAATTGCCGCATATCGCGCCGGCGGTACTCAATAAACGTCTGAGGAAATTCACGCGGGCCGAGTTCAACGAACTGCGCCGCCTGCTGAGCAAGTTCCTCGAAGACTGAACGCACGGCGTTTGACGTCCGTGATTTTTTCGCTCATTTATCTGACAGGTCAGAAAATGTTCAAGCAATCGAATCGCGCCCATCTTGCTTCACGGGCTGCGCAAACCAGTATCACGTTGGCCTTCGCTGCGGTGCTGGCGGCGTGCGCGAACTACGCCGGCATCCATAGCGACAAGGAGATGGCAGAGCCGCAAAGTTATGCGACGGAACAGAGTCTTCCCGCCGCCGACGACGGTGGCCGCTGGCCCGCGCCCGACTGGGCCGATCAGTTCGGCGACGCACAACTGCATGCGCTGCTCGACGAAGCGCTTGCAGGCAGTCCGACACTGGAACAGGCGCGTGCGCGCATCGCGGCGGCATCGGCGTACAGCGAGACCGCGAAGGCCAACACTTTGCCGCAGGTCGGCGCGTCGTATTCCTGGACGCGTCAACGCTATTCGGAGAACGCGCTCGTGCCGCCGCCGTATGCGGGATCGTGGCAATCCGAGAACAAGGGGCTGTTGTCCGCGTCCTATGACCTCGATCTATGGGGCAAGAATCGTGAGGCGCTGCGCGCCGCCGTATCGCAGGTGCAGGCCAGCCAGGCGGACGCCGAAGCTGTGCGACTCGCGCTCGACACGTCGATCGCACGGTCTTACAACCAGCTTGCGCGGCTCTACGCGTTACGCGATATCGCGCAGAGCGACGTGGGCCAGCGCGAGCAGATCGTGCGGATCACGACGGGCCGCATTGCCAACGGGCTCGATACCGAAGTCGAGCGCAAGACCGCGGACGCCGATCTCGCAACGAGTCGCGCAACAGTGTCGGCGCTCGATGGCCGCATCGTCGTCACGCGCTATCAGATCGCGGCGCTGTTGGGGAAGGGCCCGGATCGCGGGCTGTCGATCGAACGTCCGCATCTTGGCATCGGCGATGAAGTGCGTTTGCCCGGCAATCTGCCCGCCGATCTGGTGAGCCGCCGCCCCGATCTCGTCGCGGCGCGCTGGCGCGTCGATTCGATGACGCACGACATCAAGGAAGCGAAGGCCGAGTTCTATCCGGACATCAATCTGAGCGCGTCGCTCGGGCTCGATGCATTCGGCTTCGGCCGGCTGCTGACGGCAGCGAGCCGCACGATGTGGGCGGGACCGGCGATTCATCTGCCCATCTTCGACGGCGGCGCATTGCGCGCGCAACTGAAAGGCCGTTACGCCGACTTCGACTACGCCGTGGCCACCTATAACCAGACGCTCGTCACGGCGCTGAGCGATGTCGCGACGGGTCTTTCGCAGATCCGCTCGACCGACGCGCAGCTTGTCGACGTCACCACTGCGCAGGACGCCGCGCGCAGCGCGCAGCAACTCGCGCTCACGCAGTACCGCGCGGGACTTACGAATCAGCTGACCGTGCTGAACGCCGAGACCAACGCGCTCGCGGCTGAACGCGCGGTCGCGGACCTGAAGATGGACCGGCGCGATCAGCAGATTGCACTCGCGGCCGCGCTGGGCGGCGGCTACACGGACACGCAGGCCGACGCCATCGCCGCACGCTGAGCGACATCATGAACAGAACGGGAGCAGGGACATGAGCGACACCATCATCAAGGAACGCAGCGAGGCGGAACGATCCGACTCCGCCGTCGATACGAAACCGCGCAGCAAGCGCAAGCTGCTGCTCACGCTGCTTGCGGCGAGCGTAGCCTTGGCGGGCGCAGGCTGGGGCGGCTATTACTACACCACGGGCCGCTTCTTCGAAGACACCGACGACGCCTATGTCAGCGGCAACCTCGTGCAACTGACGCCTGAAGTGAGCGGCACCGTGATCGCCGTCAACGCGGACGACACGCAGATCGTGCATCAGGGCGCGCCCGTCGTCACGCTCGATGCCGCCGACGCCAAAGTGGCGCTCGGCAATGCCGAAGCGAATCTCGCGCAGACGGTGCGGCAGGTGAGCAGCCTGTACGTCAACAACGCGTACTACGGCGCGACGATTGCCCAGCGCCAGTCCGATCTCACGCGCGCGCAGGCGGACCTGAAACGGCGTATCTCGATCGCCGAAACCGGTGCGGTGTCGGGCGAAGACGTCGCCCATGCGCGCGATGCCGTGAGCGCCGCACAGGCCGCGCTCGATGCTGCGCGCCAGCAGTCCGAGGCGAATCACGCGCTGACCGACCGCACCTCCATCGCGCAGCATCCGAATGTCCAGGCGGCCGCCACGAAAGTGCGCGACGCGTGGCTGGCCTACGCACGCAACACATTGCCCGCGCCGGTCACCGGTTACGTCGCGCGGCGTTCGGTGCAAGTGGGGCAGCGGGTCGCGCCCGGCGCGCCGCTGATGGCGATCGTGCCGCTCGACGGCGTCTGGGTCGATGCCAACTTCAAGGAAGTGCAGCTTGCGCACATGCGCATCGGTCAGCCGGTGACGCTCACCGCCGACGCCTACGGCTCGAAAGTGAAATACCACGGCCACGTCGAAGGCTTTTCCGCGGGCACGGGCGCGGCCTTCGCAGTGTTGCCTGCGCAAAACGCGACCGGCAACTGGATCAAGGTCGTGCAGCGTTTGCCGGTGCGCATCCGGCTCGACCAGCGTGAACTGGACGCGCATCCGCTGCGCATCGGCCTCTCGATGCAAACGGAAGTCGAATCGCGCGACCGGTCCGGCACGCAACTCGGCGCGGCCACGACGACGTCCTACAAGACCGATGTCTTCAGCCGCTATGGCGAAGAAGCGGACGCGGAGATCGAGCGGATCATCGCCGACAACGTGACGGCGCGCTGACGCTCGTATTTTTTGTATCTATTTATCTGACAGGTCAGTGACAGACAAAACAGGTTATGCAATGAACCCGACATCTCAACCCGCTCCACTGCAAGGCGGCAAACTCGTTCTCGCGACGCTCGCGGTGGCGCTCGCGACCTTCATGAACGTGCTCGACTCGTCGATCGCCAATGTGGCGATTCCGACCATCGCGGGCAATCTGGGCGTTTCCGTCGATGAAGGCACGTGGGTCATCACGCTGTTCGCCGCCGCCAACGCCATCTCGATCCCGCTGACCGGCTGGCTCACGCAACGCGTCGGACAGATCAGGCTGTTCGTCTGGTCGATCCTGCTGTTCGTCATTTCGTCGTGGTTGTGCGGGATCGCGCCGAATCTTCCGGTGCTGCTCGCCGCGCGCATTCTGCAAGGCGCGGTGGCGGGCCCGCTGATCCCGATGTCGCAGGCCATCCTGCTCGCGTCCTATCCGAAGGAGAAAAGCTCGACCGCGCTCGCGCTCTGGGCGATGACGGCAACCGTCGGTCCCATTGCGGGGCCCGCGCTCGGCGGCTGGATTACGGACAGCTATTCGTGGTCGTGGATCTTCTACATCAACATTCCGGTCGGGCTGTTCGCGGCGGGCGTGACCTGGGCGATCTATCGCGATCGCGAGACGCCGGTGAAGCGCATCCCCATCGACAAGGTCGGGCTGCTCTCGCTGATCGCGTGGGTTGCCTCGTTGCAGATCATGCTCGACAAGGGCAAGGACCTCGACTGGTTCAACTCGCCGGTGATCGTCGCGTTGGGCGTGTTCGCGCTTATCAGTTTCGTGTTCTTCCTCATCTGGGAACTGACGGAGAAGAACCCGGTGGTGGACATCACGCTCTTTACCGGGCGCAATTTCCTGGGCGGCACGGTGGCGATTTCGGTCGCCTATGCGGTGTTCTTCTCGAACCTCGTGCTGCTGCCGCAATGGATGCAGGAATACCTCGATTACCGTTCAGTCGATGCCGGCCTTGCCACCGCGCCGCTCGGCATCTTCGCCGTGATTCTTGCGCCGGTGATGGGCAAGCTGATGCCGCGCTCCGACGCCCGCGTGCTCGCCACCCTGGCGTTCCTCGGCTTCGCGGCCGTGTTCTTCATGCGCTCGCACTACACGACCGGCGTCGATACCTGGACGCTCGTCGTGCCGACCCTGCTGCAAGGCATTCCCACCGCGCTGTTCTTCGTGCCGCTGACGGCCATCATCCTGTCGGGATTACCGCCTTCGAAGATTCCGGCGGCGGCGGGCCTGTCGAACTTCGCGCGCGTGTTCGCGGGTGCGGTTGGCACGTCGCTCGCGGCCACGGGCTGGAACGACCGCACGATCCTGCATCACTCGCAGCTCGTCGAACAAGCGAGCGTGCACAACCCGCTGTTCACCGATGCAATCGGCTCGATACAACGCGCGCTGGGCGCCAGTCCGTCACAGGCGCTGGCCTTCTTCGAGCGCTCGCTGACGACGCAAGCCGCGATGCTCGGCCTCAACGACATCTTCTGGTTGTCCGGAGTGATCTTCATCGCGATCGTGCCGCTGATCTGGCTGACGAAGCCGGGCAAGGGCGCGGGCGGAGGCGCGGCGGGTGCGGGAGGTCACTGAAGCGTCTGGTTTCGATTCACGGATCCGCCATGCGGATGATTCAACCGATCCTTCCATTACTGGAGCAACATCATGAAATTCTCGGTCAAGCAGGAGATTCATTCCGACGACATCGCCACGCTCGAACGCGCGATGCGTACCGTCGATGCCAACGCGCAGGTCCAGGTCGATATCGGTGGGAAGACGGTGAGCGTCGATTCGTGGCTGATGCCGGAGGAGTTCATCGTCGCGTTTGCGGACGAAGACTATGACGTGAAGATTCTTGAAGCGTAGCGTGGTCTCGCGATCCATCGCCGGCTGTGTTGCTCGAAGTGTTCGAGTAATGAGCCGGCGATCTCTTTTGTGCTGCGGGCGCATGAAACAACAAGAATGACACGCGGGGCGTGCCGGAGCCCTCAACGACTGGCGTATCGATGATCGTAAGTCGTTTCCCATCCGCCGCCCAGTGACTTGCACAGCGTGATCAGATTCTCGGCGGCCGTCGCCTTGCTGCGTTCCAGATTGCTCTGTGCGTCGAGCAATTGCTTCTGCACGTTGAGTACGTCGAGATAGTCGAGCGCACCGGCCTTGTAACGCTGTTCCGCGACGGCGAGCGCGCGCTGGTTGAGGCTCACCACGGACGCGAGCCGTTCGCGCCGGCGCTGTTCGGCATCGTAGACGAGCAACGCATCGTCCACTTCACGCCAGGCTTCGAGCACCGTGCGCTTGAAGACGATCGCGGCTTCTTCCTGTTGCGCCTCGCGCAGTTGCAGCGTGCCTTTGAGCCGTCCGCCCTCGAAGATCGGAAACGTGATCGACGGCCCGACGACAAATTGCCCTGACGCCCAATCAGCGAGACTGGAAAGTTGCAGGCTCTGGAAACCCGCGCTGCCGTTGAGCGAAATGCGCGGATAGAAGTCGGCCTTGGCCATGCCGATGGAAGCCGTGGCCGCATGCAGTTGCGCCTCGGCCTTCCTGATGTCCGGACGGCGCCGCGCGAGTTCCGACGGAAAACCCACCGGCACCTGTTCCGGCAGCTTCGGCAGGTCGCGGGCATCGGCGAGCATGTCGCGCAATGCGCCGGGCTGCTCGCCGAGCAATACGCCGATTGCGTTGATGGTGGTGTCGCGCCGCGCTTCGAGCGTCGGAAGCAGGCTCTCGATGTTTTCCATCTGCGCGGATGCATTGGCGACGTCGAGGTCCGTCGTGACGCCTTCGCGCACGCGGATCTTCGTGAGCCTGACCGCATCGCGGGCGATGTCGAGATTCTGCCGGGCGATATCGAGCAGCGACTCGGTGTCGCGCAAGTCGATATAGTCGCGCGCCAGTTCCGCGCGCGCCGACAGCAGGATCGCATTGCGGTCCTCGAACGACGCCTCCGACAACGCGCCCGCCGCTTCGACGCCGCGCCGCACGCGGCCCCAGATGTCGAGTTCCCATGATGCATCGAAGCCCGCCTGATAGAGATCGTAGGCCGGCGAGCCCTTCGCGCCCGGCATGCCCGCCACGCCGAGCGGCGCGCTGCCCGACGCCGACTGCGGCTGGCTTTGCGTCGGCGTGACGCCCAGCAGCGACAGCACGCCGGTCTCGCTGCCGCGCTCGCGGTTGTAGGACGCCGCGCCATCGAGCGTCGGCAGCGCGGCCGCACCGGCCACGCGTTGTGTCGCGCGACTCTGCCGCAAGCGCGCGGATGCCGCGGCCACATCGAGGTTGGCATCGGCGAGGCGCTGTTGCAGCGCGTTCAGCACGGGGTCGTCGAACAGCGTCCACCAGTCCGGATTGAAGTCGGCCTGCACCGGCTTGCTCGGCGCCTGTGCGTTGTGCGTCCGTTCGAGCACGTCGGGCGTCGCGCTCTTCGGCGCTACAAAATCGGGGCCGACCGTGCATCCGGTTATCACGAAACTTGCAAGGACGGCGAGCGCCAGCGTGCGCAGCGGCATGTCATTCGGGTTCATTTGGCGTCGCCTCCAAGGGCCAGCGGTTCGCGCTGCCTGCCGACCGACACCTCCGCTTCCACCGACAATCCGACGCTCAACGCATCGGCGGCTTCCTGCGGACGATCGATCGCGATCCTCACCGGCACGCGCTGCACGATCTTGGTGAAGTTGCCGGTCGCGTTGTCGGGCGCGATAGGCGCGAAGCTCACGCCGGTCGCAGGCGCGAGACTTTCCACATGGCCCGTGATGACGCGGCCCGGAAAGCTGTCCACCTTGATGCGTACGCTTTCGCCGGGCCGCATTCGCGTGATCTGGTTCTCCTGGAAGTTGGCGACGACATAGGCGTCCCGCAGCGGCACGATCGCCAGCACCGGCGCACCGGGCGTCACGAATGCGCCGACGCGGGCCGAACGGCGTCCCACCTTGCCATCGACGGGCGCATGGATCTCCGTGTACGACAGGTTCAGCGTGGCCTGCTCCAGCGCGGCCTCGGCACGGGCGAGCGCACCGGCGGCCTTGTCGCGCTGCGAATGCAGCACGGCGAAGTTCTGCTCGGTCGTGCTCAGCGCGGCGCGGTCGCGGGCCTGTTGCGCGAGTTGTTGCGCCAGCGTGCTCGCTGCGCGCTGTTGTTCCTGCGTGGTGCCGGCGCCGTTCTCCGACAGGTTCTGATAGCGCGATGCGTTGGCGCGTGCGAAGTCGATAGCGGCGTCATCGGCGCGCAATGTGGCGCGCGCCTGTTCGACCAGCGACGGATGCCGGGCAATTTCCGCATCGAAGTTGGCGACGGCCGCGTGGGCCGCGACGACATCCGCCTGGGCGCTCATCAACGCGGCGTGGAAATCGCGGTCGTCGATGCGCAACAGCAGTTGTCCCGCCTTGACGGTCTGGTTGTCCTGCACCATGACATCGGCGATCTGACCGGCGACGCGCGGCGCGACCAGTGTGAAATCGGCCTGCACATAGGCATCGTTGGTGGATTCGGTCCCCGGGTCGGACGAAAGCTTGAAACCCAGTCCCGCGATGACGGCGAGCGCAACCGTCGGCACGGCGATGCGAACGATACGGAATGAGGCTTGGGATGGGGTTGAGGATGACATGACAGGCGTCCCTTAGTGTGAAGAGGGCGGTGTCGTGCTCCACGGCGGATAGATGCGCACGGGTAACACCGGAACGAGTAGAAGCAACGCAATGGCAATGCAGGCCATGACGCGATAGAGATCAGCGGACATCAGCACCAGCGCCTGCTCATGCACGCGGTGCGCGAGTTCGGCCAGGCCGGCGGCGGAATCGAGGCTCGGGTTCGCGACCTGCGGACGATTGCCGATCTGATCCACCAGCACATTCGAGTGATAGTGTTCGCGCGCCGTGCCGACGCCTTCGATGAGCGCGGTCGCCACGGCGGCGGAGAAGGTCTTGAGCGAGTTGAACATCGCCGAGGCGAACGGACCTTCCGTCGGCGGCAGGCCGGTGGTGACGCCCATCAGGATGGCGAGGATCAGCATGGGCTGCGCGGCGATCTGCAAGGCTTGCAGCAGATAGAAGTTGTCGCGGATCCATTCGGATGTCATCGAGCTGCCCATCAGACAGGTCGCGATCATCAGCGTGAGACCCGTCGCCATGACCCAACGGGAATCGACCCGCTTCAGGTTCAGCAGCGCCGCTGTCAACGGCAACGCGACGAGCAGCGGCAACGCCACCAGCAAGGAGAGCGGCGCGCTTTGCAGCGGGCGATAACCGTGGATACGCGCAAGATGCTGCCCCGGTATCGCGGCGACGCCGACCAGCAGGATCACCGCACCGGCGAGCGTCGTGAGACCGTGCGCGAAGTTTCGGCGCGACAGAAGCTGAAGCTTGAAGAACGGAAGCGGATGAAACCACTCGTTCACGAGAAACACGGCAAGCAGCGTACCGCCGCCGACGAACATCGCGCAGACCAAATCCGATTCGAACCAGTCCAGCCGCTCGCCTTGCAGCAGAGCCGTCACGAGCATCGCAATGGCGGGGCCGCCCGTGAGGAACCCGGTCCAGTTGAAGGCGCGCAGCCGGTCGAGCTTCAGCGCATCGGCGGGAAGGCCGTACTGGATCGCCCCGCACGCGAACGCGCCCAGCGGGACGATCTGCCAGAACGCCATTTTCCAGCTGACATACTCGGTCCATAGCGCGGCGAGCGGCGTGCCCAGTGCCGGACCGAAGGTCGCCGTCATCGCATAGCCGGCGAGGCCGTACAGCTTGACCTTCGGCGGGAGATAACGCAGCGCGACGATGATGAGCATCGGCGGCAGACAGCCGCCCGCGATCCCCTGCAACACGCGCAACCCGTACAACGCAGCGAGGTTCGGCGCGAACGGACACAGCACGCCGAAGAACATCGTCGCCAGCACCGCGCCGATCGTGAAGCGCTTGAGCGTGAAGGTCATGCCGAGCCAGGGCGCGAACACCATGGTGGCGACGTTGGCTGCTTCGAAGAGCGTCGTGAGCCATGTGCCGTCGTCGTGACCGATGGACAGCGCACCCTGAACGTCGGTCATGGCGATGGCCGTGACCTGTTCGTTCAGGATCGCCAGCAAGGACGCGAGCAGCATGCCGGCCAGGCCCGTGGCGAGACGGGGCGAGAGCGCGGCGCGGTCCTGCGCACGCGCCTGCGCCGTGGGGATGGAAAGCTCTGCCGTGCTCATGCCTTTCGACGCGCTTCTTCAAAATACTGTGGCGCTTCGCGACGATCGAACATGCCGTATTCACGAATCACGCGAATCTGGCGCGAGCGCACGTCGCTCGGGAGCGCGGCTTCACGTGCGTAGGCATCGGCGTCGGTCTGATCGCGCCATGTCGCCACGGCGATGACATCGCCCGGCGAAAGCAGCGCGTCGAACACGTCCCAAGTCACGAGACCGGGCGCCGCGAGTTCGAGACCCAGCGATGCCGCGACCGCTTGCGGTCCGGCTTCCTTGATCCAGTCCGGCTTGCGGCTTGCATCGTGCAGCGTTACGGCCTTGCCCGCGCCGACCTCGGTCACGTCCAGACGCTGTTCGAGCAGAACGTGTCCCGCGGGAATCTGCGTGTCCGCGACGGTCTGCCCAATGCGCAGCCGATAGTCTTCGAATACGCGGTCGCGCGCCGCTTCCTGAATCTTGTGATGGCGGCTCGTCGTGCGCCAGCGCACCAGCGACTTTTCATCGCGCCAGCTCGACAGGGACAGCAGCCAACCGTCGCGCGTGAGGCTCGCGTAGCGCACGTTGTCGACGAAACCGTCGATCTTTTGCAGCTCGGGGCGCAGCATGTTGGCCATGCCGAGATAGGCGTCGAACTGATCGCGATAGGGATTGACTTCCAGCATTGCAGAGAACATGACAGGCGCTTCCTTGGTTCGTTGCCGAATGGCTTCGGGCTGGATGAATTGTCGGTGAGCAAGCTGCGTGGCTGAAGTCCGGGCTGTGCCGGAATCGGGACAATGAATGTGCCGCTCGGGCCATCGCGAACGGGGTCGAACATTCACGCGCGTGCTGTGCTTCTTGTGGGCCAATCCGTGCTCGAATCGGGCCAACGCGCTGCAAGAGCGGTTACGCGTCTTCCATCGCCGCCTAGAATCTCGAAGCGGATGGTCGCGGTGTGGGAAAGGGAATGGACAGGTTGCGTGAGATGGAAGTCTTTGTCGCCATCGTGGATAGCGGTGGCTTCACCAGTGCGTCGGAGCGGCTCGGGTTGTCGACGGCCGCCGTATCGAGGGCGCTGAATTCACTCGAGGCGCGCACTGGCGCGCAACTGCTCGCGCGCACGACACGCTCGGTGCGTCCCACCGATGCGGGTATCGATTACCTCGAGGCCTGCCGCCACGTGCTCGATGCCGTCGCGGATGCGGAGGCGCGCCTTGGCGCGTGGCATGTCAAGCCGGTCGGCACGCTGACGGTGTCGGCGCCGGTGCTGTTTGGCCAGCGCTTCGTGGCGCCCTTGATCAATGCCTTCGCGAAGCGCTATCCGGACATCACCATCCATGCGGTGTATGTCGATCGCACGACGCGGTTGCTGGAAGAAGGCGTCGATGTCGCGATTCGCATCGGTCATCTCGGCGACTCGACGACGTTCGCCGTGCCGCTCGGCTTCGTGAGGCGCAGGACGTATGCGTCGCCGGCTTATCTGAAGACGCGCGGAGAACCGCTGCATCCGCGTGAACTGACGCAGCACGACTGCGTGTCCTATACGGGCGTGACGCAGCCGCTGGAATGGGTGTTCGCCGAGCGCGGCACGCGCCTGGCCGTGCGTCTCCAGCCGCGCATGATCGTCGATCTCGCGCCCGCCGCCATCGCCGCAGCTAGCGACGGCGTGGGCATCACGCAGCTTCTTTCCTATCAGGCGACGCCGGAAGTGCTGGACCACGCGCTCACGCCGATTCTGTCGGCCTTCGAACCCGATCCGGTGCCGGTGAGTCTGCTGCATGTGGAGCGTCGCGGCGGGAGCGGCAAGATTCGCGCGTTCCTCGAATTCGTGACCGATGCGTTGCGCGGCAACGCGCATTTGCAATGCGTTGCCAGGACGATGGCCGCGCGACGCTGAACCTGTCTCGGCTATGCAACGGCGAGACGCAACTCGCGATAGGCGCGGACGAGTGCGTCGAGGCTGAAGGCGCGGTTCAGGCCGCTGGGATTGGGCAGCACCCAGACGCGTGAGGCACCTATGCCGCGCTGTTGCGGTCCCCAGGCGATTTCCCGCTGACCCGTCATGGCCGACAGCGCCATCTTGCCGAGAAACGCGATGGTGCGTGGAGACAGGCCGCGCATTTTCAGTTCGAACGATGCCGCCGCGCCCGCGATCTCATCGCGCGACAAACCGTCCGCACGCGCGGTCGGGCGCGCGACAGCGGTAGTCAGTCCACACCCGTATTGAAGGATGGCGCGCCCGTCTTCGGGGCGCAGCAACTCGGGCGTGAAGCCCGCGAGATGAACCGTTTGCCAGAAGCGATTGCCTCGGCCCGCGAAGTGGTGTCCCGTCGATGCGGCGAGCAGCCCAGGATTGATGCCGCAGAACACGACATTCAGACCGGGTTCGAGAATGTCCGGAAGCGACTGGATCGTTGGCACGCTTATGCGGCCTCCGCCAGTTCTTCCAGCTCGGTCAACGAGACGGAATCGATCACATCGGATCGGGACGTGACATGCTGAGCCATTGGCGCATCCCGGAAGCGCGCACGATACTGCTTCGGCGTGACGTTCAGGCGTCGTGCAAAGGTGGTGCGCATGTGCGTCGCGCTATGAAAGCCGCATTCGAACGCGATGGTCTTGAGCGGCGCGTCGCTGGATTCGAGGCGCTTTCTCGCGGTATCGACGCGCACCTGTTCAACGAATGCTGACGGCGTGACCTGCGCGTACCGGGCGAACACGCGGGAAAAGGTCCGGCGGCTCACCGACACCGCGTTGGCCAGTTGCTCGATGGAGAGCGCATCGGCGATATGTTCGGTCACATAGCGATGCACCCGGGCGATGATCGGCGCTTCCTCCGTGACCTCGGCGAGATACGGGCTGTATTGCGACTGTCCGCCTTCGCGCTGGATGTAGACGACGAGGCGTCTGGCTACGCGCATTGCGTGTTCGTGGCCCCAGTCTTCGGCAACCAGCGCGAGACACAGGTCGATGCCCGCTGACACGCCCGCCGATGTGAACAGCCGGTCGTCGCGCATGAAGATCTTGTCCGGCTGCACGCGCGCTTGCGGAAAGGTCTTGGCGAGGCGCCCGGCGTCGGCCCAATGCGTCGTGACCTGCTTGCCATCGAGCAGGCCGGCGTGGCCGAGCACGAAAGCACCGTTACACACCGCGCCAAAGCGGGCCGCGCCAAGCGCCTGCCTGCGGAGCCACGCAAGGAACTCGGCCGGCGGGTTCCAGTCGGGCAACTGCGGGCCGCCCGCCACGAGCAACAGGTCGTATTGCACGTCCGAGTCGAGATAGCCGACCGGCACGACAAGCTGCATGCCATTCGAACAGGTGACGAGCCCTGCCTCGCGTCCGACCAGCGAGACTTCATAGCGCTGATCCAGGGGCAGATGCGTGTTGGCTTCCGCGAATACGTCGAGCGGACCGGCAACGTCGAGTGCCTGGACACCGTCGAACAGAACTAGGGCGACTTTCATGCCGTGACCTTCTTGATGGAAAGCGATCGACTGAGACCGATTGCCCCACTCTATCCCAGCCCTCGCGCGCGAGTGACACCTTGCCCGGTAAATAACTTTTGCGTCTGTGTAACAAGCGCGTTTCATGCCTCCCCGCACTGCTTTCCGCTTGGCATGGCCCGAATTCGACGTCGATTGGCCCGCCGCGACGCCAGATACGCGTCCCCTCCGTGACGCCGCTGACTAGACTTGGTTGCATGAGGTAGACAGGTCTGTCTCCGAAGAACCACGGCGTGCGGTAGCGCGAAAGCACCGGGCCGTTTGAGACAAGAAGGACATTCATCATGTTGATCGAACAACGCCAGAACTCGTTCCTGTTCGGCGCCAACGCGCCCTATGTGGAGGAACAATATGAACGCTATCTTGCCGAGCCGGCCTCGGTGACCGACGAATGGCGCGGCTATTTCGACGCACTGCGCGAAACGCCCGCCGTCGACGGCAGCGACCGCGACGACGAACCGCACACGCCGGTCGTCTCCGGTTTCGTCGAACTCGCGCGGCATCCGCACCCGGTTGCCGCTCACCCCGACAGCGCGCTTGCGCTCGCGCGGAAGCAAGTGGCGGTGCAATCGCTCGTCACCGCGTTCCGGACCATCGGGACGCGGCGCGCGAATCTCGACCCGCTGCGGTGGGAACCGCAGCGCGTGCTGCCGGAGCTCACGCCTGCTTACTACGGTCTCACGGCGGCCGATAGGGCCACGCGCTTCAGCACGGCGGACACGTACTTCTTCGACGAAGACGCAACCCTCACCGAGATCGTTGCGGCGCTCGAGCAAACCTATACGGGCACGCTGGGCGCGGAGTTCATGCATCTCTCCGATGCCGACGAGCGACGCTGGTGGCAGATGCGGCTCGAATCGTCGCGCGCCGCGCCCTCGTTTTCGAGCGAGGAGAAACGCCGCTTTCTGGAACGCCTCACGGCGGCGGAAGGACTCGAAAAGTATCTGCACACGCAGTTCGTCGGGCAGAAGCGCTTCTCGCTCGAAGGCGGCGAATCGCTGATCGTGTTGCTCGATGAACTCGTGCGCTACGGCGCCGCGAAAGACGTGCGCTCGGTCATCATGGGCATGGCGCATCGCGGACGGCTGAACGTGCTGGTGAACATTGCAGGCAAGCCCTTGCACGCCTTGTTCGATGAATTCGACGGCAAGCACGCCGACCCGCTCCCCGAAGGCGACGTGAAGTATCACAAGGGCTTCAGCACCGTGACGCAAACCGCGCAAGGTCCGGTCGAGGTCGTGCTCGCGTTCAATCCGTCGCATCTGGAGATCGTCAATCCGGTCGTGCAGGGCATGGCGCGCGCCAAGGCCGACGCGCTCGGCCCGAGCCACGCCGGCAGCGTGCTGCCGGTGGAAATTCACGGCGACGCGGCGATGTCGGGACAAGGCGTGGTGATGGAAACCTTGAGCCTGTCCTACACGCGCGGCCACGGCACGGGCGGCACGGTGCATGTCGTGGTCAACAATCAGATTGGCTTCACGACGTCCGACCCGCGCGATACGCGTTCGTCGTTCTACGCGACGGATATCGTCAAGATGATCGAAGCGCCGGTGCTTCACGTCAACGGCGACGATCCCGAAGCGGTGGCCATGGCCGTGCATCTCGCGCTCGACTATCGGACGCAGTTCAGGCGCAGTGTCGTGATCGATCTGGTGTGCTTCCGCAAGCACGGTCATCAGGAGCAGGACACGCCCGCCATCACGCAGCCACTGATGTATCGCGCGATCGCCGCGCATCCGGGCGTCCGGACGCTCTATGCGCAGTCGCTGATCCGGCAGCGCGTGGCGACGCCCGAGCAAATCGATGCCTACGCCGATGCGCAGCGTGTTTCATTCGATGGCGCGCGTGGCGGCGATCCGCTTCCCATTGAAGCTGAAACGGGCGCGAGCCAGACCGGCCGCTACGAAGCACCGTCTCACGAGCAATTGAGCGTCTGGGCGCGGCGCATCGCCAGCGTGCCCGAGGGCTACGAGCTTCATCCGCTCGTCAACAAGATGATGACCGCGCGGCGCGACATGGCGAGCGGCAAGAAGCGCATCGACTGGGGCATGGGGGAGCATCTTGCCTTCGCGTCGCTGCTTGGAAAGGGGATCGACGTGCGACTGAGCGGACAGGACAGCGGGCGCGGTACGTTCAATCACCGGCACGCGGTGCTGCACAACCAGAAGCGCACGCAACGCAGCGATGGCGTGTTCATTCCGCTCGATCACGTGCACGACGTTCAAGGCCGCTTCACGGTGACCAACAGCATTCTGTCCGAGGCGGCCGTGCTTGCGTTCGAGTACGGTTACTCGACCGTCAAGCGCGATGCGCTCGTGATCTGGGAAGCGCAGTTCGGCGATTTCGCGAATGGCGCGCAGGTGGTGATCGATCAGTTCATCGCGGCGGCTGCGGCGAAGTGGGGGCAACGCAGCCGCCTGACGCTGTTCCTGCCGCATGGGCAGGAAGGCGCCGGGCCGGAGCACGCGTCGGCGCGTCTCGAACGCTATCTGCAGCTGAGCGCTCAGGACAATATGCGCGTGGTTCAGCCGACGACCCCGGCGCAGTTGTTCCATCTGCTGCGCATGCAGGTGCTTGCGTTCGACGGCAGGCCGCTGGTCGTGATGACGCCCAAGTCGCTGCTCAGGCATGCGGAAGCTGTCAGCACGCTGGAGGAACTGTCGCAAGGCGCGTTTCATGAAGTGCTGCCCGACGCCCACGCCGATGCCGCGCATGACGCACAGGTCGAGCGCGTCATCGTGACGTCGGGGAAGTTCTACTACGACTTGGTCGACTATCGCCGCAAGCACGGCATGGACGACGCACGCGTGATACGCGTCGAACAGTTGTATCCGTTTCCGGCCTCGCAGATTGCCGCGCAGCTTGCCCGCTATCCGAACATCAAGCGCGTGATCTGGTGTCAGGAAGAAGCGCGCAATCAGGGTGCATGGAGTTATGCCGAGCCGCAGCTGCGCGCGCTTCTGCCTTCAGGCGCGGATCTGTCGTATGTCGGGCCGGACGCATCGGCATCGACCGCGCCGGGGCATCACGCCACGCACGTGGCAAGACAAGCGGATGCGCTGAACCGCGCATTCAAGAAGTGAGACTGACATGATTCGTAATCCAGCAGTGAAACGCCCGATCGAGCCCGTGCAAGGCGACGCCGAACTCATATCAGGCGCCGACATCATCCTGCGCGTGCTCGCCGAGGAAGGTGTCGATACCTTGTTCGGCTATAGTGGCGGCGCCATCCTCCCGACCTATGACGCCGTGTTTCGCTTCAACGAAACGCATGCGGACCATCCTGCACGGCAGATCAAGCTCGTCGTGCCCGCGAACGAACAGGCCGCCGGTTTCATGGCCGCGGGCTATGCGCGGGCCAGCGGCAAGGTGGGCGTGTTCATGGTGACGTCCGGACCGGGCGCGACCAACGCCGTCACGCCGATCGCCGATTGCAATGGCGACTCCGTGCCCGTCGTGCTGATCTGCGGACAGGTGCCGCGCGCGGCCATCGGTACCGACGCCTTTCAGGAAGCGCCGGTGTCCAACATCATGTCGGCGTGCGCGAAGCAGGTCTTTCTCGTCACGGATCCGGCGAAGCTGGAAGAAACCTTGCGGACGGCCTTCGAGATTGCCCGCACGGGCAGGCCCGGACCGGTCGTGATCGACGTGCCGAAGGACATTCAGAACTGGAAGGGCGCCTGGCGCGGACACGGCACCTTGCACTATCGCGGCTATTCGGATCGTCTTCGGCTCGTCGCGAAGGGCGCCCGGTTCGACGACGAAAAGCGCGCCGCGTTCTTCGCGCTTCTCGCGCGCAGCCAGCGGCCGTTGCTGTATGCGGGCGGCGGCATCATCGCGTCGGGTGCGAGTGCTGAACTGCGCCAGTTCGCCGAACGTTACCGGATTCCCGTCGTCACCACGCTGATGGGGCTTGGCAGCCTGCCCGCGCGCCATGAGCTGAACCTCGGCATGCTCGGCATGCACGGTGCGGCGTGCGCCAACTATGCGGTCGAGGACTGCGATTTCCTGATCGCCGTGGGTGCGCGCTTCGATGACCGTGTCGCGGGCGGGCGGCCGGAAGCATTCGCGTCGAAGGCGCACGCGGTCGCGCATATCGATATCGACGAAGCCGAGATCAACAAGGTCAGGCGCGTGGAATGGAGTCACGTCGGCGACGCGAAGGATGCGTTGCTGGCGCTCATGTCGGACGGTCCGGCCGCGCGTCCGGCGTCCGGCTGGGCCGCGCATGTGGACGCGCTGCGGCGCGATCACGGCATGAACTACGACCGGCGCAATCCGGCGCTGCAGCCGCAGCGTGTCATCGAAATGCTGGGCGAGATCACCGGCGGGCGCGCGATCATCAGCACGGGTGTCGGCCAGCATCAGATGTGGGCGGCTCAGTTTTTCGATTTCGTCGCGCCGCGCAGTTTCCTCACCTCGGGCAGCATGGGGACGATGGGCTTCGGCCTGCCCGCGGCGATCGGCGCCCAGTTTGCACGGCCGGACGCGCTCGTGATCGATATCGATGGCGACGGCAGCATCCGCATGAACATGGGCGAACTGGAAACGGCGACTACCTATGGCGTGCCGGTGAAGGTGCTGCTGCTCAACAATCGCGGCGACGGCATGATCCGTCAATGGCAACGTCTGTTCTACGACGGCCGCATGTCCGTGAGCGACAAGGCGCTGCATCGCAAGGACTTCGTGCTGGCGGCGCAGGCGGATGGCTTCGGGTTTGCGTGCCGCGTCGAGCGGGAGGATAAGCTGGAAGAAAGGCTCAGGGCATTCGTGGCCTTCGACGGTCCCGCGTTCCTCGAAGTGATGATCGACGAGAACGCCGATGTGTTTCCGATGGTCGGTCCAGGGCAGACCTATGAAACCATGATCACGGGGCCGTTCATTTCGTCGCGTTCGGATCCGGATGCGCGTTCGGAGGGGGCCGCAGATGCCTCTCCCAGCGACATGTTCTGACGCGGAGCCAAGGACATGATGAACGCGGATCTGATCCACAAGGCGCTCGCCAGTCCGGTGCGGCGCGAGATTCTGACGTGGCTGAAGGAACCGGAAGGCGCGTTCGGCAGCGGCCTGCCGATCAAGTCGATTCAGGCGCGCAGCGGTCTGTCGCAATCGACCATTTCAGCGCATGTCGCCGCGATGATCGAGGCCGGGTTGCTCGTGGCGAGGCATGTGGGCCAGTTCATCATCGTGTCGCGCAATGAGGAGGTGATCGGGGCGTTTATCGCGGAGTTGCGGAGCAGTTTGTGAATTGGCTAGGTCGCAAGAGAGGACCGATGTCGGCAAGTAGCGAACAGCGCGATGGCAGAGCCTGCGGGGGCGCAACTCGCAAGCCCTGAAGTGGAATGCCCGAGCTCGCCTATGCCTTTTCGTTCTTGAGGCACAACGTTCCGCGAGATTCGAGCAGACGCCGTGTGTTCTCCAGCTCTATTTGCAGCAACTCGGCGTCCGGCAACACCGTCCGATAGTTGGCCGCCATCACCTTGGTCGGCAAGCCATCAAGTGCATAGCGTGCCAGGGCATGACCCTTGTCGGCGCACAGGATCAGGCCCACTGGCGGATTCTCGTCCGGGTAGGCCCAATGTTCCCTGGCATAGTTGCAGTACATGTGCATCTGTCCGACGTCGGCATGGGTCAGGCTGCCCAGCTTCAAGTCTATGATGACGAGGCAGCGCAGCTTGCGATGAAAAAACAGTAGATCTACGCGATACCAGGTCTGATCGATGCGCAACCGGCGCTGCCGCCCGACGAAAGTGAATCCCTCGCCCAGTTCCAGCAGGAAGTCTTCCAGTCGCCGGATCAAAGCCGCTTCGAGATCTGATTCTGAATACTCATCCTTGAGATCGAGGAACTCCAGCACATAAGGATCCTTGATCGCGTCATCCGGCGTAACGGTATCTTCAGGCTTGGCCGCGGCCCCTTTGACCAGCATCGACGCCTTGTCCTTGGACAAGGCCGTGCGTTCATAGAACTGGCTGCCGATCTGCCGATCGAGCTGGCGCACGCTCCAGCCACCGCGCAGCGCCTCGGCCTCGTAGAACTGCCGGGCATGGTCAGTCTTGACCGAAAGCAGCCGAACGTAAGCCGACCACGGCAGCGTGAAGACTTGAGCCAGTTGGGAGAGGTCAAATTTCCGAGACGCTGTCTCGGATTTCTTTGCGGGCAGTCCTTCTCCAGATTTCCGAGACACTGTCTCGGAAATTGCAGCCAAAGGGTAACTGAGAAAGAAGCGCCGCATGTTCTCAAGGTTGTCGGGGCTGAACCCGCGCCCAAACCTGGCGGTCAAATCGGCTGACAGCCGCTCCATCAACTGGTCGCCGTAACCGGCCCGCCGCTTGCCTTTCTGCTCGGCTTCGACAATCCGGCGGCCAATCTCCCAATAGCTGGCCGTCATCAGCGCATTGACGCTGCGCGCCGCTGCCTGACGCGCAGCATCCAGCAACTCCACAATACCGCTGTGAATGCCGACATAGCCAGCCGGTAAGGCTGGAGGCTTTCCTGTCGGCACTTGCTTCTTCCTTGTCATGCCACCACCTCTAACGAACTGGATGCCCGCGTAGTTGCCAGCTGCCGGTTCGCCCCGAATCGGCCGCGTCCCGCACCAGCTTGTCGTCGGGATGAACATCGCCACGATCTTGTGGGCTGTCAGCATCATGCCACCTAGGTCGGTACAGCGGAATTGGCAATGTCAGTTGTCGCCAGATGGCAGATGCCATAACCTCAGCGCGCCATCATCAACGCATGCACGTTATGCAACACCCACACCGTGCCGACGATCAGAATCAGCGACATCAGAATGGTGTAGGCAAACGACATCGCGTGCCAGCGTTGCCCCTTCGACGCATTGACGTGCAGGAAAAACACCACGTGCACGATCACCTGAACGGCGGCCAGCGCCGCCAGCATGACGATCGCCTTCTCACCGCTGAACGCGCCCGACGTCGCGGCCCAGAACGACGCCACGGTCAGCATGACCGCCAGCGCGAAGCCAATCAGATACCCGCGTGCAGTGACGTGCGGGAAATCGCTTGAATTGCCGTGCGATTGAGCCATCAGACGATGCTCCCGAGATAGACGAAAGAAAACACGCAGATCCAGACGATGTCCAGGAAGTGCCAGAAGAGGCTCAAACAGGCGAGGCGGCGCAGGTCGCGTTCGCTCAGCTTGCGCTTGCCCGTCATCTGGACCACGAGCACGACCAGCCAGAGCAAGCCGATGGTCACGTGCAGACCATGCGTGCCGACCAGCGTAAAGAACGCCGACCAGAATGCGCTGCGCTGCGGTCCCGCGCCTTCCGCGACGAGGTGCGCGAACTCGTTCAGCTCCAGCCACAAAAAGCCCGCGCCCAGCGCGAACGTGACGAACAGCCAGCCGAGCACCGCGCCGATGCGCTGGCGCGTCGCGGCGATCATCGCGAAACCGAAGGTCAGGCTGCTCGTCAGAAGCAGGCCGGTTTCGAGCGCCACGTCGTTGAGATTGAGCAGGTCCTTGCCGGTAGGCCCGCCCACGGTCTGCATCGCAAACATCGCGAAGGTGGCAAAGAGCGACGCGAACAGCACGCAATCGGTCATCAGGTAAGCCCAGAAGCCGAACACCGAGTGCGACTGATGTTCATGCCCGTGGTCATGCGCGGCATGCGCGGACAGGGTCGATTGCGACATTTACAGCACCTCCATTTCCAGTTCCCGTTCCGCGCCGGCCTTGACCGGCGGTCGCGGAGCGTTCGGTTCTTCGATCGACCTGACCGTGGCCGCCGGAATGATGAAGCCGGCGTTGTCGCGGAAGCTGTAGCCGATCACCATCGCCACCACGCCTACGAGGCCCGCCGCCGCCATCCAGACGATCTGCCAGACGGCCGCGAAGCCGAACATCAGCGAGAACAGGCCGATGAACAGACCCGCGCTCGTGTTCGACGGCATGTGAATGTCGCCGTACGGACGGACATCGACGCGGCCACTTTCCTTCGCGTCGGCGAAGTCGTCCAGCGCGCGCACCGCAGGAAGGCGCGCGAAGTTGTACACGGGCGGCGGCGAGCTCATGGTCCATTCGAGCGTGCGGCCATCCCACGGGTCGCCGGTGACGTCGCGATAGGCGGGCTGATTGCGGCGCAAGACACTGACGACGATCTGCGCGACCTGGAACACCACGCCCAGCGCAATGATGCCGACGCCGATTGCCGCCACCGTGAAGTAAGGCTGCCACGCGGGATTGTCGTAGTGATTCAGACGGCGCGTCGCGCCCATGAAGCCGAGAACATAGATGGGCACGAAGGCCACGAAGAAGCCCACGAACCAGCACCAGAACGCCTTCTTGCCGAGATTCTCGTCGAGCTTGAAGCCGAAAACCTTCGGCCACCAGTACGACACGCCCGCGAAGTAGCCGAACACCACGCCGCCGATGATCGCGTTATGGAAATGCGCGATCAGGAACAGGCTGTTGTGCAGCACGAAGTCCGCGCCGGGAATCGCGAGCATCACGCCCGTCATGCCGCCCAGCGTGAAGGTCACGATGAAGCCGATGGTCCACATGATCTGCGAGGTCATCTGCACGCGGCCGCGGTACATCGTGAAGATCCAGTTAAAGATCTTCACGCCGGTGGGGATGGAGATGATCATCGTCATGATGCCAAAGAAGGCATTGACGTTCGCGCCGGAGCCCATCGTGAAGAAGTGATGCAGCCACACGAGGAACGACAGCACCATGATGCAGCAGGTGGCGTACACCATCATGCGATAGCCGAATAGCGGCTTCTTCGAGAACGTCGCGACCACTTCCGAATAGATGCCGAACGCCGGCAGAACCAGGATGTAGACCTCGGGATGCCCCCAGGCCCAGATCAGGTTCAGGTAGACCATCGGGTTGCCGCCGCCGTCGTTAGTGAAGAAGTGCATACCGGCATAGCGGTCGAGTCCGAGCAGCGCGAGCGCGACGGTCAGGATCGGGAACGTCGCCATGATGAGCACGTTCGAGCAGAACGCGGTCCACGTGAAGACGGGCAGCTTCATCCACGTCAGGCCGGGCGCGCGCATCTTCACGATGGTCACGAAGAAGTTCACGGCGGTCAGCAGCGTGCCGACGCCCGACAGCTGCAGCGACCAGATGTAGTAATCCACGCCGACGCCCGGACTGAACTGCGTCTCCGACAACGGCGGATACGCGAGCCAGCCGGTGGCCGAGAACTCGCCGACGAACAGCGACAGGTTGATGAGGATGGCCGCGACGGCCGTCATCCAGAACGACAGCGAGTTGATGAACGGAAAGGCCACGTCGCGGGCGCCGATCTGCAAGGGCACGATCAGGTTGAAGAACGCGACCAGCAGCGCCATGGCCATGAAGAAGATCATGATGGTGCCGTGCGCGGTGAAGATCTGGTCGTAGTGATGCGGCGGCAGGTAGCCCGGCGAATCGAGCGCGATGGCCTGCTGGATGCGCATCATGACGGCGTCCGCGAAGCCGCGCACGAGCATCAGCCCGGCCACCACCAGATACATGACGCCGATGCGCTTGTGATCCACCGAAGTCAGATACTCGCGCCACAGCCAGCCCCACTTGCCGAGCCGCGTGATGAGGCCGGCCGTGCCGAGCGCCGCGATCGCCATGAAGACGGTCGCCCCCATGATGATGGGCTCGTGGTACGGGACCGCCTCGAGCGTTAATTTGCCGAACATGGCTTACCCCTTGGTTACGCAGTAGTTGCCGTTCACGTCGAAACGGCCGTCGTTGTACTTGGCGACGATGTTTTTGAAGAGCCGCGGATCGACGGTGGAGAAGTAACGCACCGCCACTTTCTCGCTCGGACGCGCGACGCCCGCATAGACGTCCATGCTGAGCGTCTCGGGCGCGGTCTTGACCTTGTTCAGCCATGCGTCGAAGTCAGCGGGAGACAGGGCGAGCGCGCGGAACTTCATGTCGGAGAAGCCTGCGCCGCTATAGTTGGCCGAGATGCCCGCGTAGTCGCCGGCGTGATCGGCTTGCAGATGCAGACGTGTCTGCATGCCGGCCATCGCGTAGATCTGGCTGCCCAGTTGCGGGATGAAGAACGAGTTCATCACCGAATCCGACGTGATGCGGAAGTTCACCGCGTGCCCACCGGAAACGCCAGCTGGTTCACCGAAGCCACGCCCAGGTCCGGATAGATGAAGAGCCATTTCCAGTCGAGCGCGATCACTTCGACGTTGATCGGCTTGATGTGCGAGTCCAGCGGCTTGTACGGGTCGAGCTCGTGCGTGGTCTTCCAGGTCAGGATGCCGAGATACAGGATGATGATCGTGGGAATGGCCCACACGACCACTTCGATGGCCGTGGAGTGAGCCCACTTGGGCGCATACGTGGCCTTCGTGTTCGACGCGCGATAGCGCCACGCGACGAACAGCGTGAGCAGGATCACCGGGATCACGACGAGCAGCATCGCGTAGGTCGCGGTGGCGATCAGCGAGGACTCGGCCACGCCAATCACACCCTTGGAATCGAGGACTTCCAGCTTGCATCCCGAGAGGCCGGCGGCGAGCATCAACGCCGTCAGCGCGGGTACAGCGGAACGTTGAGTAGTGTCATTCATTGCATTCGCTTGTTTCGATGATCGAGGCGTTGGAGGAACGCCGTTGAACGGCATTGCGCCGCGTCAGGATCATGCCACCGACGGTCTCCCGTGATGACGCGAATGGTTGAAATTTTGTTTCAGATCAATGGGATGCGACAGGGTGTCGCGGATCTTCGGAACGTTTTGCGAAACAGCGGCGAGTCTACAACGCGCTTCGATGCGCGCAGGTGTAATAAAAATAATCGGGCGAAGCGCCGTGCCTCTGATGAACGTCAAGAGATGTGTCCGACGTCGGCTTGTCGCGACGAAGACCGCGCGGCTACGATCAGCAGCATCCTGCCGCCATCGCCTCATCATGAACCTGCATCCCGACTCCGCCTCGACCCCTCACGTCCATTCTTTCGCCCCGCTCGTGATACGCGGCCGCAGCCTGCTGCCGGTCGTGCAGGGCGGCATGGGCGTCGGCATCTCGGCGCATCGGCTCGCGGGCAGCGTGGCGCGCGAGGGCGCCATGGGCACCATCGCGAGCATCGACTTGCGTCATCATCATGAAGACCTGCTCGCGATGTGCCGCGCAGACCCGTCGCGTGCCACGCTGGAACGTGCCAATTTGATCGCACTGGGCCGTGAGATCGAAGCGGCGCGCGTGTTGTCGGCAGGGCGGGGCATGCTTGCCGTGAACGTGATGAAGGCCGTCAGCGCGCATGCCGACTATGTACGCACCGCTTGCGAGCACGGCGCGGACGCCATCGTGATGGGCGCGGGTCTGCCGCTCGATCTGCCCGATCTCACGCAAGGTCATGACATCGCGCTGATTCCCATACTCTCCGATAGCCGTGGCGTCACGCTCGTGCTCCGGAAGTGGATGAAGAAGGGCCGCTTGCCCGATGCCGTCGTGATCGAGCATCCGGCGCACGCGGGCGGACATCTCGGCGTGGCTGGCATCGACGACATGCACGACGAACGCTTCGGCTTCGAGCGCGTGCTGGCGGAACTGGATGCGTCGTTCGCCACGCTTGGGCTGGCGCGCGCGGCGGTGCCGGTGATCGTCGCGGGCGGCATCGATGGACATGAGGCCGTGCGCACATGGCTCGACGCGGGCGCGAATGGTGTGCAGCTCGGCACGCCGTTCGCGGTCACCGAGGAAGGCGACGCGCATCCGGCGTTCAAGCGCGTGCTGGCGGAGGCGCGGCCGGAGGATATCGTCGAATTCGTGAGTGTGACCGGGCTGCCCGCGCGGGCCGTGAAGACGCCCTGGCTCATGCGCTATCTGCGCAACGAAGAACGCATCCGGACGAAGATCGGCGCGCGTCCGCAGGCCTGTCCGACGGCGCTCGACTGCCTGAGCGCGTGCGGCTTGCGCGATGGCATCGAGAAGTTCGGGCACTTCTGCATCGATACGCGTCTGGCTGCGGCGCTGCGCGGCGACGTGGGCAACGGGCTGTTCTTTCGCGGCAAGGAACGGCTGCCGTTCGGTGCGGCGATTCGCAGCGTGCGCGAGCTTATCGAGGTGCTGCTGACGGGCGCGACCAGCGCCGCGCCCTCGCCCTCGACCTGCTGAGCCGTCGTCAGCCGCCCGAATACTTGCGCAATAGCGCATTCACGTCGATGCGCTGTCCCTGAAGCAGCAACAGCCGCGTGTGCAGCACGAGATTCTCCAGCACGAGCAGCGCCGTGGTGAGCATGTAGGTGAGATTGACGTCGCCGGGATTGAGTCCGCTGGCCTGGAGCTTCCGATGCTTGTCCACGAGCGCGGTCATCACGAGGCTGCGCAGTTCGGGTTCTGCAAAGGGAAGATCGCCGTAGTCGACCGGATCTTCCCGTTCGAGTTCTGCGAGCATGCCCGTCAATTCGCTGATGGTCACTTCCATGGCTTCTCCCGGCTCAGGCACTGCGTGGACGGTGAACAGTGAGCAATGAACAGCGTCTTCATGGTGCCACGGGCGCGCGCAAAATAAAACGGCCGGACGCGGGAACAGGCATCGAAGCGTAGACTCGATTCATGGACAGCGATCGAAGCGAGTCACGCAATGGCCCGGCGCACGCCTGAACCGTGGTATCACCCGCCAGCGGATGAAGTCTGCGCGCTGTGTGGGCGGCTAGTGCCGCCCGCCGAACGCGACTTGCATCATATGGTGCCGAAGTCGCAGGGCGGCAGGCAGACAGCCGTCCTGCACCGCATCTGCCATCGGCAATTGCATGCGCTCTTCACGGAGAAGGAACTGGCGCAGCGCTATTCGTCCGTCGAGGCCCTGCTCGCGCACGAAGCGGTGCGCGGGTTTGTCGAGTGGGTGAAGACCAAACCGGACAGCTTCTATCAGCGCACGCGGCGTTCGCGCTCACGCTGAGACTTGCGCTTCGCGCACGCGCGGCGTCTCGCGCCGGTAAGCCGTCATGCCGAAGCGCTGCAGGATGAAGCTCTCGACCACGAGTTTCAGGTCCGCTTCGCATGGCCGCGTGCCCCAGCGGCTGTTGCCCGCCACCGAGGCCACTGCGAACCACGATTGCGGCTGGAACAGTTCGACGCGCAACAGGCCGCGCTCGAAAATCCTGAGCCGCCCGGTATCGATGTGGAATTCGGCGCTCACCGCGCCCCCCGGCATGTCGATGCTCGCCGTAATGGCCTTTGCTTTCATGATCTTTTGGTCTCTCTCTGTGCGTGGCTTCGTCGCGTTGTTTCGTCGTTGCCCGGCGCGCTTTCTCTCGTTGCCAACCACTCTGAACCGCAACGTTCGAAACGGCCAGTCCCGCCTTAGCAGGGATCGGACCCGAGGGGCGCGATTGCCGGATTCTCCGGCGCCCCGGCGAGTGCAAGACCGTCCCGGCAGAAACTTACCTTTAGGCATACAGTACTGGCGTTGCGGATGGCCGCCGAAACATCGGCGCGATCCGCACGGCGTCCGCCAGAAGCATGCAGCATCACGGCGAACGTTCGCTGTCGCACATAACATCCACCTGTCACCTTGCAACGGTCACGTTTTTCCGTCGTGGAAAGATGCTCGTTCGTTCGCAAAAGATTCAAACACCGGAGGGAAGCAGACCATGTACAAAGCGTATTCCTTTGCCGCCGCCGCAGCCGACAAAGCGCTCGGCCCGCACGAGATTCAACGGCGCGAGGTCGGACCGAACGACGTTCGCATCGACATCCTGTTCTGCGGCGTCTGCCACTCGGACCTGCACATGGCCAGAAACGAATGGGGCGCGTCGAACTATCCGATCGTGCCGGGTCACGAGATCGTCGGCCGCGTGGTCGAGGTCGGTGCGGACGTGTCGAAGTTCAAGGTGGGGCAACTCGCGGGCGTCGGCTGCATGGTCGATTCCTGCCGGGTCTGCGACGCCTGCAAGGAAGGTCTCGAACAATTCTGCGACGGTCCGGACAGCTTCATCCAGACCTACAACTCGCCCGACCGCCAGTCCGGCGGCGTGACCTTCGGCGGCTATTCGACGAGCATGGTCGTCGATGAAGCCTATGTGCTGAGCGTGCCGGAGAATCTCGACCTCGCAGCCGTCGCGCCGTTGCTGTGCGCAGGCATCACGACTTACTCGCCGCTGCGTCACTGGAACGTGCAGAAAGGGCAGAAGGTCGGCATCGTCGGACTGGGCGGCCTTGGACACATGGGCGTCAAGATCGCCGCCGCGATGGGCGCGCACGTGGTGCTGTTCACCACGTCGCCGGGCAAGATCGAGGACGCGAAGCGCCTGGGCGCGCATGAAGTCGTCATCTCGAAGGATCCGGACCAGATGGCCGCGCATGCCAACAGCTTCGACTTCATCCTGAATACGGTGGCCGCGTCGCACGACCTGGATCCGTTCATGGTGCTGCTCAAGCGCAACGGCACCATGACGCTGGTGGGCGTGCCGGAGCATCCGCATCCGTCGCCGGCGGTGTTCAACATGATCTTCAAGCGGCGCGCGCTGGCCGGATCGCTGATCGGCGGCATCGCGGAGACGCAGGAGATGCTCGACTTCTGCGGCCAGCACGGCATCACGTCCGACATCGAGATGATCCGCATGGACGAAATCAATCACGCCTACGAGCGCATGCTCAAGAGCGATGTGAAGTATCGCTTCGTGATCGACATGTCGACGATGCCGAGCTGAGCAACGTTGTCATGGCAGGCGCGGCGGTGATTGCCGCGCCTGCACGGCCAGAAATCACCGCGCGATGGCCGCGCGCAGTCTTTCGACGAAGCGCTCCGTCACCGCCGGCAAGGTCCTGCCTTTCTTCCGGATGAGCGCGACCGGCCGCACGAAGGCCGGGTGATCGATGGCTTTCACGACGAGCCCCGGCTCCGCGCGCACCTCGCGCGCCGTCTCGGGCAGGATCGTCACGCCGAGGCCGCCGCGCACCATTGCGACGGCGGTCATCATGTAAGTCGGCTCGCACGCAATCTCCAGCGTTTCACCGGTGGCGCCGAGCGCGGCATCGACGACCGCGCGCACGCTGGTGCCCGGCGCGGTCAGCACGAGCGGCTCGCGAGCGAGATCTTCCGGACCGATGCGCCGCTTCCGCGCCAGCGCATGCCCGCGCGGACACACCGCCACGAGCCGGTCGACGCCCGCGTGCAGCACCTCCAGCAACGGGTCCGCGACCTCGCCGCCCGTCAGCCCGATATCCGCTTCCTCGCTGCGCACGAGCGCGTTGACGGCGCTCGCCACGACATCGCGGATCTGGAAGGCCACGCGCGGCACCTCGCGCTTCATACCGATGATCAGTTCCGGCAGCATGCTCGCCGCGAACGTGGGCAGGCACGCCAGGCGGATCGTGCCGCTGCCGCCTTCGCCGAGCGCGCGGGCGTCGCGCAGCACGTTTTCCATGTCGTTCAGCGACTTGCGCAGCAGCGGCAGCAATTCGCGTCCGGTGGGCGTCAGCGCGACGTTGCGGCTATTGCGGTCGAACAGCCGCGCGCCGACCGCCTCTTCCAGCCGGCGGATCTGCACGGTCAGCGCCGGTTGCGACAGATTGAGCCGCTGCGCCGCGCGCGTGAAGCTGCCGGTGTCGGCCACCGCGACCAGCGCCCGGATGTCGCGAAGATTCAGATCCATTATGAGATGTGATGGCTGCGATCAAATCATTTCAATTGTGTTATCGCTGCATCGAACTTACGCTGAACGGCATCAAAAAACAAGATTCGGAGACACGTTCATGCTGCCGCTGCTCGGCCTGACCACCATCGTCGTCCTGCTCGGGGCGATCCTCTCAAAACGCATGTCGCCGCTCGTCGCGCTGATCATCGTGCCGATTGCGGCGTCGCTGCTCGGCGGGTTCGGCTTGCAGACCAGCAAGTTCGTCATCGACGGCCTGAAGAGTCTCGCGCCGGTCGTGGGCATGTTCGTGTTCGCGATCCTGTACTTCGGCACGATCACCGACGCCGGCACGCTCGATCCGATCATCGACCGCATCCTGCGCGCGGTCGGCACGAAGCCGACGCGCATCGTGATGGGCACGGCGCTGCTCGCGCTCCTGATCCATCTGGACGGCTCCGGCGCAGTCTGCTTTCTTGTCACGATCCCGGCGATGCTGCCGCTCTACGAACGCCTGAAGATGGACAAGCGCGTGCTGGCGGCGGCGGTCTCGATGGCGGCGGGCATCAACTTCCTGCCGTGGACCGGGCCGATGATCCGCGCGTCCGCCTCGCTGCATCTGCCCATTTCCGCGCTTTTCAATCCGCTGATCCCGGTGCAGGCCGTGGGCCTCGTGTTCGTGTTCGGCATGGCGTGGTGGCTCGGACGGCGCGAGGAAAAGCGCCTCGGCTATTCCGGCGCGAGCGGTTCCGTGCCGCTGCCGAAGCGCGAACTGACGCCCGAGGAACAGGCGCTGCGCCGTCCGAAGAACTTCTGGTTCAACATCGTGCTGACGGTGATCGTGCTCGGCACGATGGTCGTGATGGGCGAGAAGATTCCGCCCGCGATCATGTTCATGGTGGGTCTGTGCATCGCGCTGATGGTGAACTACCCGAACGTCGAGATGCAGCGCAAGCGCATCGACGCGCACGCCCGCGCCGCGCTGATGATGGCGGGCATCCTGCTCGCGGCCGGCGTGTTCACCGGCGTCATGCAGGGCAGCGGCATGCTCAAGGCGATGGCGCAGGCAGCGGTCGGCTTCGTGCCGCCCGCGATGGCGGGGCACATTCCCGTCGTGCTCGGCGTGCTGTCGATGCCGCTCTCCATGTTGTTCGATCCCGACTCGTTCTATTTCGGCGTGCTGCCGGTGATCGCCGAAGTGGCGTCGCAACTGGGCGTCGCGCCGGTGCACGTCGGCCAGGCGGCGCTGCTCGGACAGATGACGACCGGCTTTCCCGTCAGCCCGCTCACGCCCGCGACCTTTCTTGTCGTCGGCCTGTGCGGCATCGATCTCGCGGACCATCAGAAGTTCACTTTCCCGCTGCTGTTCGGCGCGTCGCTCGTCATGACGCTTGCGTGCGTGCTGCTGGGCGTGTTTCCGCTTTAACCCCGACTGGACGAAGTCATGAAGGACATCATCAGAATTGGCGCAGGCGCGGGCTATTCGGGCGACCGCATCGAGCCGGCCGTCGAACTCGCGGAGCACGGCGCGCTCGACTATCTCGTGTTCGAGTGTCTCGCCGAGCGCACCATCGCGCTGGCGCAACAGTCGCGCCGCCACGATCCCGGGTCCGGCTACGACCCCTTGCTCGAAGCCCGCATGCGCGCCGTGCTGCCCATCGCGGCGAAGAACGGCGTGCGCATCATCTCGAACATGGGCGCGGCCAATCCGCGCGCGGCCGCGCGCAGGACCGCCGAGATCGCACGCGAACTGGGCTTGTCGCTGAAGATCGCGGCCGTGACCGGCGACGACGTGCTGGACGTCGTGCTGAGCGCGCCGCTGCGCTTCGAGGAATCGGGCGACGAGGTCGGCGCTTATGCGGGGCGCATCGTCTCGGCGAATGCGTATCTGGGCGCGGCGCCGATCGTCAATGCCCTGGCGGCGGGCGCGGACATCGTGCTGACGGGGCGGGTGGCCGACCCGTCGCTGTTCGCCGCACCGCTGATCCATGCATTCGGCTGGCGCATGGACGACTGGAACGCGCTCGGCCAGGCGACGGTCGTGGGTCATCTGCTCGAATGCGCGGGCCAGGTGACGGGCGGCTATTTCGCCGATCCCGGGTACAAGGACGTAAGCGCGCTTTCACGCCTGGGCTTTCCGATGGGCGAAGTGAGCGCGGACGGATCGGTCGTCGTGACGAAGGTGCCGCACGCGGGCGGCGCGGTGACCGAAGCGACCTGCAAGGAACAACTGCTCTACGAAATCCACGATCCGGCGCGTTACCTCCAGCCGGACGTGGTCGCCGATTTCACGCAAGTCCGCGTCGCGCAGGAAGCGCCGGACCGCGTGCGCGTGACGGGCGGGCGCGGTCATGAACGCACCGGGACGCTCAAGGTATCGGTGGCGTATGTAGACGGCTTCATCGGTGAAGGACAGATTTCCTATGGCGGCCCGGGCGCGCTGGCACGCGCGCGGCTTGCACTCGATATCGTGCGGGAACGGCTCGCGCTCACGGGCGTCGAGACGTCCGAACTGCGTTTCGACGTGATCGGCGTGAACGCGCTGTATGGCGAGACGCTGGCCGCCGGTCACGCAGAACCGTATGAAGTCCGCGTGCGTGTAACAGGACGCGCGGCGAACGCGCGCGAAGCGGCGCGCATCGGCAACGAGGTCGAGACGCTGTATACCAATGGCCCGGCGGGCGGCGGCGGAGTGACGAAGGCGACGCGCGAAGTCATCGCTGTGCAGTCGGTGCTGTTGCCATGCGAGCACGTGAAGCCGGCTTTCGAATTCGTGGAGACAAACGATGAAACTGCGTGAACTGGCCCACGGCCGCACTGGCGACAAGGGCAACACGCTCAATGTCTCGGTGATCTGCTTCCACCCGCAACACTACGCGCACGTCCGCGAGCAAGTGACGCCGGAGCGTGTCAAGGCGCATCTCGCGGACGTCGTCAAAGGCGAAGTCGTGCGCCATGAACTGCCGAATCTTCATGCCTTCAACTTCGTGCTGAGTCAGGCGCTCGGCGGCGGGGTCACGCGTTCGCTTGCGCTCGATGCGCACGGCAAGTCAGTGAGCGCCGCACTGCTCGATATCGAGATCGATGCACCCGCATGAGCTTGAATGTGTATTCATCGTATGGATTGAATACGCATGCACCATGCATCTTCAGATCGCGTGACTAACTAACCATTCTGGCCAAAATCAGTAAAAAGCACTGTCTGAAGATAGACAAAAATTAGCCAATACCCGCCCTGAAGCTCTCGTTAGACTTTTTTACATTTTTGTTGTCTGGCCGTTCTAAAACGGCTGAATACAATCCGTTTTGTCAAAAGATTGTGTCGTCGTCGGGACAATGAAAACGAAGCCAACAACGCAATCTTCCAGCTTCGGGTTAGCGCCCGATGCTGTCGAGGCAAGGTCGCGCACGAGGGCGCGGAACGAGCAGCCGGCAATTCGTTCCGTGGCATGCGCGGCGAGCCGTCATCGCCCGAAATCAGTCCGGGCGTCCATCTCGTTGACACGCAGGGCCGTTGCGGATTGTCCGTGCGCGCGACTGCGGTTGGCCTTCCCGGAACGACGGGAGCGCCGTGCCCTCATGGATTGATCGAAGCGCTTTGCGGCTTTCCACGACGCTTCTGTCGAGCAACACCCAGCACTGAGTCATTCGCCGGAATTCGGGTCTCACGCTATCGCGGCGTTCGCGATGTCAATTCACGCTCGGCGGCAACCGGTATCTACCGGCCGCCGGCGGCGCATTGACTTCGTCAATGCGCCGCATCGCGTCAAATGCGAGTCAAGTAATTTGATCTACGACAACTTCAAGCGGCGTCAACGAGGCGCCGTACGGACCTTCATCGCCGCGTGCGCCGTGTTTGCGAACATCGTGCCGCGCCTGGCGCTTGCCGCTGCGCCAGCGGACCCGAGCCTCGCGGACGCGTTCTCGCACCTCGCCGCCGATGTACAGGAAACGCGCACCGTCACGCTCCGGCAACTCGGCCTGCTGGAAAGCGTCGCGCTCAATGCGCCCGATACGCGCCGTGAATTCTTCCTGCCGGTGCCCGCGGGCGTGCCGCTCAAGGACGCCGCTCTGCAGTTCGATGGCGGGTATGTGCGCGGCGACGGCGGCCGCGTGACCATGCTGCTCTCGCTCGACGGCTCGCCGGTGCTGGCCCGCGCCTTCACGCAGGACGCGGGCGGCGTGTCGCTGAATCTGGGTGTGGACGGCGCGCCGCGCAACGCGGGCTTCGTGCGCCTGGGGTTGGGCTTTGCATCGGTGATCAACCAGAACGATTGCACGGATCAGACGGCGATCGGCAATGTCTTGCGCGTGGATCCGGCCACGCGTCTCACCTTCCGCTTCGATCCCGCCGACGTGCAGGACCTGCGCACCGCATGGAGCGCGTTACCGTACGCGCCGGTGTTGGCGGTGTCGGGGCGCAAGCTGTCTGGCAGCGCCTACGACACCGCGTGGCGCACCGACGCGCTCTTGCAGCGCGACGGCAAGCGGCCCGTGATGCAGGCGCTGCCGGCGCCGGGCGATACGGTCGATCTGGGCACGCTCGATGTCCCCGCGCCGCTGCGCGCGATCCCCGCGTTCGCCGCGCTGGCCGGCGGCGGCCAGCATGTGCTCGCGAACCAGGCAGAACTGGGCGCGCTGGTCGCGCTGAGTCCGCGCACGGCGTTCGGCCCCGACGTGGTGGTGGCCGATGAAACGATGCGCCGCACGCTCGGCGCGGCGCTCGACGCGTTGCGGCTGCAAGTGACCGCGGCATCCGCCGACGCGCTCGCCGCCTTCGATACCTGGCGCACGCGCACGGCCTCGCAACTGACGGCGCCGCTCGCGCCGGGCGAAGTGCGCGTCGCGCACGTGGGCGGCCGGGCGCTGATCGTCGTGGGCGACACGCGCGGCATCGGCGCGCTGGCGCACGGCTGGCGGCCAATCGATGTATCGGACCGGGTGATCGTGCATCGTATCGACGTGGAGCAGCAGGCGCGCGGCGACAACGTTCCGTTGTCCGATCTCGGCGGCGATCCGCGCAGCATCGACGTGCAGACCGACGCTTCGTGGGTGGCGCGCTTCGACCTGGCCGCCGCCTCGGGCAACGGACGCCTGCCGGCGCAGGTGGTGCTGGATCTGGCGGCGTCGCCGACACTCTCCAACGGCGGCGCGACCGCCACCGTCTACTTCAACGACGTGATGATCGGCGCGCGCCTCATCAATGTCGATGGCGCGCGCCAGCGGCTCATCGCGTCGATTCCGCGCTATGCGCTCGCGCGTACCAACGAGTTGCGCGTGTCGTTTCGCCGTCAGCCGGATGCCGGTTGCCAGGCGCGTCAGGCGTATCCGGTCGCGGTCTTGCCGACGAGCCATCTGCGGCTTGCGAAGGCCACGCCGGAAGACAGCTTCGCGGGGATGGCGGCGCGCTATGCGTCGTCGGCGACGGTGTACGTGCCGCGCGCCTATCTCGACGACGCACTCGCCAGCGTGCCCCGTCTGGCCGTGCTGACCGGCGCGGCGGGCATCGCGCCGGCCACCGCGAAGTTCGCCGTGGCGTCCACGCAGGCCGCCACGCAGCCGGACGGCCCGTTCCTCGCCGCAGACGTGAGCTTCGACGGCGAGAAGAACCCCGCGCTGTATTCGGCGCAGCGTCTGTCGCTGAGCTCGCCCTCCGGCGACACGCTGCTCGACCTGTCGGGTCTCTCGCGCGTCGCGGTGGTGAGCGTGGCGAGCGCGGGCGGGCAGAGCGGCATCGTCTATCGCTCGGCGGGCGCGGCGCCCGTGCTGACCGACAAGCTCCAGCTTTCGCGCGGCAACATCGCGGTGGTGGACGGCAGCGGCGTGCTCAAGCAATTCGACACCGTGAACCCCGACGATCTCTCCGACGAAACCGCAAACAGCACCGACTGGGTCACGCATCACTGGGCGCGCTGGGGCATTCCGGCCGTGCTGGTAGTGCTGCTGCTCGCGCTGATCGTGCTGGCGGGACGGGCGCGGCGCAAACACCAGAACGGGCAGCGCCGCGCGCAGGACGAGGACCGCGCGTGATGCTGGAGACGCTCAGGTGGTACGGCGGCATCCTGCTCGCCGATTACTACCAGGGACTGGAGTACATGGCCGCGACGGTTGCGGCCATCATCCTGCTGTCGAGCGTGGATGATCTCTTCATCGACGTCTGGTACTGGACGCGCAAGGTTTGGCGACGCGTGACGGTGGAGCGCCGTTACGCGCCGCTCACGGTCGAACAACTCTATGCGCGCGATGAACAGCCCATCGCGATCATGGTGCCCGCCTGGCACGAGCAGGACGTGATCGCCGCGATGATCGAGGATCTGGTGCGCGTGCTCGATTACCGCGCATACACCGTGTTCGTCGGCACCTATCAGAACGATGCCGCGACGATTGCCGAAGTGGAGCGCATGCGGCATCGCTACAAGCATCTGCATCGCGTGGAAGTGCCGCACGACGGCCCGACCTGCAAGGCCGACTGCCTCAACTGGCTGGTCCAGGCCATCATGCATTACGAGTTCGAGGCGGGCATCGAGTTCGCGGGCATCGTCATGCATGACAGCGAAGACGTGCTGCATCCCGTCGAGCTGAAGTTCTTCAACTATCTCCTGCCGCGCAAGGACATGATTCAGCTGCCGGTGGCGTCGCTGGAACGGCACTGGTTCGAACTCGTCGCGGGCACCTACATGGACGAGTTCGCTGAATGGCACGGCAAGGATCTCGTCGTGCGGGAGAGTCTGGCCGGCGCGGTGCCTTCGGCGGGCGTGGGCACGTGCTTCTCGAGGCGCGCCATGCGCGCGTTGGTCGAGCAGACGGAGCAGCAGCCGTTCAATACCGAAAGCCTCACCGAGGACTACGACATCGGCGCGCGCATCCTCAAGCTCGGCATGCAGTCCATCTTTCCGCTGTTTCCGGTCGAATTCACGACGCGCCGCAAGGGCTGGTTCGGCCTCGGCCCCGAACGCGAGATCCGCATGACCATGCCGCTGTGCGTGCGCGAGTTCTTCCCCGATACCTTCCGCACCGCCTACCGGCAGCGTGCGCGCTGGACGCTCGGCATCGGCCTGCAAGGCTGGGCGCTGACCGGCTGGAGCGGCTCGCTGGCGAACCGCTATCTGCTGTTGCGCGATCGCAAGGGCGTCGTGACGGCCTTCGTCGGCATGCTCGCGTATCTGCTCGCGGGGCAGTTCATGCTGTTCGCCGCCGCGTCTTACTTTGGCATCGCGACGCGCTTCTTTCCGTCGCCGTTCATCGATTCGGGCTGGCTCCAGGCGCTGCTGATCGCGAATTCGATCGCGCTCGTGCTGCGCGTCACGCAACGCATCATCTTCACGACCCGCCTGTATGGCTGGGAGCACGGCGTGCTCGCGGTGCCGCGCATGGTGATCGGCAACGTCATCAACTTCATGGCGGTGTCGCGCGCGTGGCGGCTGTTCATCGTGCATACGCTGACGGGGCGCAGGCTCGCGTGGGACAAGACGATGCACGATTTCCCGAGCAACGAAGGCCTGCGCGACACGCGTCAGGAACTGGGCGAACTGCTCGTGTCGTGGCAGGCGATCGATCCCGAGCGGCTCGACGAGGCGCGCCGCACCGAGCATGCGCGCGAGGCGCCGATCGGGCGCGTGCTCATCACGCGCGGCTGGCTCGATGAAGAGACGCTCGCGGAAGCCCTCGCGTTTCAGGCGGACTTGCCGCGCGGCCGTTTCGATCTGGCGCGCATGGATCTCACGCAGGTGGCAACGCCGGATACGCTCGTGCGGCTGCGTGCGCTGCCTCAGGGTACTGACGCGAACGGGCACGCGCTGTTCGTCTGCGCGAGCCTGCTCGACGACGGCGCGCTCGCGGAATTGAGTACGGCGGCGGGCCGCGCGGTGAGCTTGCAGGTGGTGCGCGAGAGCGAGATCACGGCGGGTCTGCGGATGCTGCGCGCAGTGGGAAGGCTGGTCCATCCGGAAGCGGTCGATGACGAGCGCTGGCCCCAACCCGCCGATGAACCCGTGGCCGACGGCGTGCCGCTGCTCGGCGACATCATGATCGAGATGGGACTCGTCACGCGTGGCGCGTTCGAGACGGCGTTGCAGCAGTATCGGCCGGAGCGGCATGGGCGGATCGGCGACTATCTGGTGGCGGAAGGCGTGATCACGCACGAAGCGTTGACCGTCGCGATCGGCGAGCAGCGCCGCCGCCATCGCGCGCGGACTGCCCAGTCGTGACGGCGCGCTTCTCCCGCCGCCTGGGCATCGCGGCATGGGCCGCCGCGACCGTGTGCGCGCCCTCCGCCGTGTTTGCCGATGCGAACCTGCCGCTGCCGTTGAGCGGCGCGTCGTATCGGGTGGCGCGCGAGGCCTTCGCGGCCTATGACCAACACCGTTACGCCGATGCCGTTGCAGGCGCGCGCGAAGCGATTCGCCAGCGGCCCGACGTGCCCGAATTGCGTCTGCTGCTGGCGAATGCGCTGGCGGCGCGCGGGCGTCTGAAGGATGCGCAACGCGTGCTGGATGACGCCGTCGCGCAGTTCGGGCCGACGCCTGCGTTGACGGCGCGGCGGCGGCAGATCGAGATTCTGATCGCGTCGGGCGGCATGGGTGGCGTGCCGGGCGATCTGCCGGCGCCGGCGCTCAAGGCCGCGCGGGCTGCCTATGGGGCGTATGGCCGGAAGGACTATGTGGTCGCGGCGAGCGCGAGCCGCGAGGCGGTGCGGCTCGCGCCACAGGTCGAGCGCTTGCGCGTTCTGCTGATCGATTCCCTCACCGCCAGTAGCGACGATGCAGCCGCGTGGGCCGCCGCCGTCGATGCCACGGCGCGCTTCGGCGACAGCGACGGTTTGCGTACGCGGCGCCGCTTCATCGGCGACCGGCTCGCGCCGGCCGAGTCGCGGGCGGCGTATGTAGCGCGTGAGAAGGGCGATCTCGATGAAGCGCAGCGGCACGCGCAGCAGGCGCTGGTGTACGCGCCGGGGCGCGCGGATTTCCGTATGCAGCTGATCGAGACGATGTTCGCGCGCGATGATCTGGCGGGCGTGGAAGCCGCAGCCGATGACGCCATTGCACGCAATCCGGACGATGCCCTCGCGTGGGCGCTGCGCGGCTATGCGCGCGCGGCGCGCGGCGCGGATGGGGACTTCGCGCGGGTGCTGTCCTTGTCTGTTCCTTCGAAGGATGAACGCCAGGACCGCGATGCACGCGTGGCGCGGACGATCGTCGCAGACGTGAGACTGGCCCAAGGCGACGCGCAAAGCGCGCTCGATGCGCTGCCTTCGGCACGCTCGAAGGCCGCAGACGACACCGATGCCGCGATCGCCTTGCGTCGCCATCGTGCGCAGGCACTGGCACAACGCGGCCTGACGCAGACCGCGCGAGTCGATCCGCAGGCGCGTCCGACCTTCGAGTGTCGCGCCGATGAATTCGGCGCATCGTGCGATGTCTACGCGCACGATCCGGCGCTCGCCGCGACCCGCGCGGCGCGTCTGGCGGAGCAACGCGGCGAGCGCGGCGCGGCGGCGGATAACTGGCGCACCGCGATTGCCGCCGTGCCGGACGATCCGCAGCCGCGTATCGCGCTGATCGACGACCTCGTCGCGGTGGGCCGCACGCGTGAGGCGTCGGACGCGGCGCGCGGCGTCATCGACGCGCAACTGCTCGACACGCTGACCGACGTGCAGGCGGCTTTCGTCGCGCAACGCGCCGGGAACAATGCCCTCGCGCTGCATTACTTCGCGCTTGCGGACCGCGACGGCAAGTTGCCTGCATCCGCGCAAGCCGATGCGGGTTACGCGGCGCTCGGGATGCATCGTGCAGGCGAGGGCGCGCGCTATCTGGAGCATGCGATCGACCGCAGCGCGGACGGTCCCGCCGACGAGGCGCTCTCCGCACAGGCGCTGAACGATGCCCGCGCGGCGCACGCTGAAGCCACGCGCGACTGGGGCTTCAGCGCAGCGGTGAACTATCGCGGCAATGGCGCGCAACAAGGCGTTGCGTTTTCACCGGTGCTGGGCGTGTCGAACAACTGGCAGGCGGGCGTGGAGGCGTACTGGCGTCCGTTCGGCAGTCTCGGCGACCGCATGTTCGAAGTCTATGCGCGCAGCTACGAGAACTTCGGCGTGAAGGGCGGCGGGCCGTCCGGAGCGTCGACGTGGCAAGCGGCGTTCGGCGCGCGGGTGAAGCCGTTCGCGTCGGCCAATGCGATTTTCGCGATCGAGAAGATCCTGCCGCTCGGTTCGGACGTGCGCTCGGACTGGCTGGCGCGCGCCGCCTACTCGAACGGCTTCGGCGACGCGCGCCGGCTCGACGTGCCGAGCTGGTGGACCGGCACGGTGTACGGCGAGGCGGGCCATTACATCGCGAACCATTCGACCTACGCGACGGCCAACGCGCGGCTCGGCCGCAGCTATCGCGTGGATGCGCTCAGTCCGCGCCTGACCGTGTTTCCGCATGCGGTGGTCGGCATGGACTACGACTCGACGATCGATCACAGCGTGCCGGTGGGCATCGGCGCGGGCGTGTCGGCGCGCTGGGCGTTTCGCGGCGGCAGGTATGACGCGCCGCGCTCGTTCGTCGATGTATCGGTGCAATACCGCTTCAGAGTCGCGGGCGACGACCGCGCGAAGGGCGTGTTCTTCGGTGCGGTATTCTCGTACTGACGCCACTGCTTTCCGCTTTCCGCGCCATGTTCCCGTTTCTTCATTTCCATCCGCTGATGGCCGCGCGCTGCGCCGTGCTGGCGGCCGCGTGCTGCGCCTTTTCCGTTGCTTGCGCCGATACCGCGCCGGCACGGCTGGTGCACGGCATGGTCTGGCAACCCGACAACGCGCACTCGGACCCGCACGGCGACTGGGACAAGCTGGGCGCGCACGAACTCATCGTGCAGTGGACGGCGGTGGACGGTCTCTCGTTCCTGCCGGGAACGGGCCTGCGCGCGGCGGCGCGGCTGCCGGACTGGGAGCGCATCGGTCACGAGCCGTGGGCCCGCGACGTGATCATCGGGCTGGCGGGCCGCTTCGACGAAGCCGCAGCGCGCGCGAACACGGCGCAGTTGTTCAACGAATCGATGCAGCTCGTGGATGCCCGTCCGCCGGTGCATGTCACGGGTTACTACTTTCCCGTCGAGATCGATCCGACGTGGCAGAACGCGGGTGCGCTGCGCGCGATGCTGGATGCGCTGCCCCGGCCGTTGTGGATCAGCGTCTACGATCGCGCGAACGTGGGCGGCGTGGCGCTGGCGGCATGGCTCGACGAATGGCTGCCGCGCGACGTCGGCGTGTTGCTGCAGGACGGTTGCGGGGTGTATGCGCGTGAGCCGCGCGTCGCACGGGAGTATGCGGATCAACTGGCGGCGAAGCTGGGGCGCGCGCGCGTCAGGATCATTGCGGAGGCGTTCCGGCCGCAGGTGGGAGGGGGATTTCGGGCGGCTACGGCGGCGGAACTGAAGCCGCAGATCGATGCGTATCGGGGTTATCGGATCTATTTGTTCGATGGTCCGCATTATGTGTCGAACCAGCTCGTGCAGCAGTTGCTGGATGCTTACGGGAGGCGGTGATAAGCGAGTGTGGAGCGAAGAATCCGAATTCCTTCGGGGTATTGCGTAGTGGTGATGGCAAGTGCTGTCGGCATGCTAGATTGAGCGCTGTCAAAGCCCAATGGCGGTTCGCCACGCATCAAGCCCTAAGTCTTCAGGATGTCTGAGGTAGTCCGCAATGCCAGTTCCGATTTTTGATAGCTCCGCGTGGTGTGAATTCCGCGGCATTCCCGCCTGTGACGGGTCCAATGGCACCACGCATCTCGCTGCCATCCGCGACGCTTCCGGGCAGTTGCGCAGTTGCTTCGTGAAACTTCTCAAGCCCAATACACCAGCGCTCTTGTGCGAGGCGGTAGGGTGGGTGCTGGCGGCATCGGTGGGGGTGGCGGTGCCGGGTTTCGGCGCGATCATGCTCGTTCCCATGGATAGATTGCGGAAAGACATGCCGTTGCCCGCGTGGACCGACGGGCTCGACCTGTGTGCCGCGTGGTGCTGCGAGGTCGTTGCGGGAAAGTCCGTCAAGCAAGTTCACAAGTGGGCCTTCTGGCTTTCGCGCAGACGCTGTCTGCAGAGCCAGGAAGTTCGAAATATCGCTGCATTCAACATCTGGACCGACAACCGTGACCGCAACTTCGGCAATCTCATCCAGACCTCGAACGGTGCTTACATCGCCATCGACCACGAGACGTTGCTTCACGACCTCTTGTGGCTTTCCATGGGCATTTCGTATAAGTCCCGAAGTCTCGTCGATGAGGCGAAGCGGCATCTCTCCGCGGCAGAGTGGAATGCATTTCATGCCGCCATGACTGCTTCCGCAGGCACGCATGAACGTGCTCTGTCATCAGCACAGGCTTCACTGAGCAAGTCATCAACGTGCTTTCGCCTGGCGCAGCGCCTGAGCTGGCGCAAGGCATCATGGGGTATCTGAAATCCCGGGCTACCGCAGGCTGGCTCGCACAGAGGCTGGAAGGCATCGCATGAGCCTTTCATCCCACTTCCACGACCTCGGAAACCCCGAGCATTTGGCCCGTCTGGCCACGGCAACCATCAAGCCATCCTTCTCAGGCACATGGGGCACTGTCGAACTACAGCCGGACGTCTTCGTTCCGCAATGCTTCAGCGTCGGCGTTATTGTGCAGCCCGAAGGCAAGGCGCTGAGGTTTCAGCTTCTCGAAGACTACAAAAGCTTCGATTGCGTCTATGGGGACGCCTTTCCGCGACACGCTATCCGCGAAATCATGACGCATGTCGAGGAATCGCTGCATCGCGCCGCTCGCAACCAGACTGCGATGAACGCGGTCACGTTCGACTCGGCCACCTTGCGTGTGTCAACGCCTGCCTATACCTCCGGCGACGATGTCGAATCCACCCTCGACCGTCTGTTCCAGGAAGTCACTGTCATGGCGCCGAAGATCAGAGCGGGCCGGCGAGACTTCGCCTCGCTGGAGACGTCACGCGTGCGCGCACTCGTGGACCAGGAGTTGAAGCGAATCGCTCACCTCGACTACGAAAAGTTCGTGCTTGGCACGGAGAGCGGTTCGGGTGAGTTTGTGGACGACCGCGGCGTGAAGCACTTTCTCGACTTCAACCTGAAGACCCGCACCGCGTGCGGAAGCGTCGTGTCGGCTGTGTACAAGAACGCCAGTACTGTCGAATTCAACGTGCTGAAATCCAGCCGCGACCTGACGACGTATTCGCGGATTCGAAATTTGCAGGACATGGGGCTCTTCCTGCTGCTGCCGGACAAGCAGCAACTCGACGCACGCGACTACCAAGGCATTCTCGACGTCATCGAGGAACAAGCATGGAAACTGAAGCGCGACGGCTTCCGTGTCGTCAGTCTGCCGTCCAAAACGGAACTGGCCCGGGAAATCTATGAGTGGGCGCTGCCCTCTCTCCAATAGCCCCACTCCCCCTCACAACATCGGCACATGCAAATGATGCGGATCGCCCAGCATGTCCGCCACACGTCGAAGCGCTTCCCTGCAATCCTCCCGGTCCTGCGGGCCGCCGAGACACAAACGCAACGCGTTCGGCGGATTGCCATCGGTGGAGAACGCCGCGCCCGCCACCGCGCCGATCCCCTGGCTACGCAACTGCAGTGCCAGTTCCGGCGCGCTCCAGTCGGATACCGATGGCACCGGCAGCCAGAGATGAAAACCGTGCGGGTTGGCATCGAAGGCGAATTCGTGCAGTTCCGCTGACGCAATCGCCTGCCGCGCGGCGGCTTCGTCGCGGATCGCGTTCAGCACGTCGGCGGCGGTGCCGTCATTGACCCACTGCGTCGCGAGCAGCACGGTGAACGGACTCGGCATCACCGAGGTCGCGCGCAAGGCGCCTGCAATCCGCTGCGTCTGGCGCGGCGTGGGCGCGCTCAGGTAAGCCACGCGCAATCCCGCGCCCAGCGTCTTCGACAACCCGGTCACGTGATAGGTCAGTTCGGGCGCGAGTTCGGCCAGTGTCGGCGGCGCATCGGGCGGCAACATGCCGTAGGGCTCATCCTCGATGATCGGCACGTTGTAGCGCAGCGCCACGTCGGCGAGTGCCTCGCGCCGCCGACGCGTCAAAGTCAGCGTGCTCGGATTCTGCAAGGTCGGATTGCAGTAGAAGCCGCCTGGTTTCTCCGTCCTGCACAGCGCCTCGAACGCGTGCGGCAGCGGTCCGTCGTCGTCGCGTGCCAGCGCTTGCAGACGCACGCCCAGTTGCGAGGCGATCGCCTTGATGCCCGGATAGGCCAGCGAGTCCAGACAGATCATCTCGCCCGGCCGCGCCAGTTGCGACACCAGCGCCACCAACGCCCCGTGAATGCCCGGACACACGAGCACGGTATCGGCTTCGCAAGCAGGCACGCGCGGGCGCAGCCAGTCGCGCCCCGCCGCGCGATCCGCGGCCAAGCCGCCGAAATCCTGATAACGCAGCAGCTGGAACGGATCGGCGCGTTCCATCAGCCGCGTCGCCGAAGCCCGCAAGCGCGCCGCGAGCGCGGGCGGTTCAGGCGGCATGTTCATCGACATCTCGACGCTCCCGCCTCCCGCCAGCGGCAAGGTCTGCGTCCTGCCGCGCACGAAGGTGCCGCTGCCGGCGCGGGCGTCGAGCAGGCCGCGCTTGCGGGCTTCCGCATACGCGCGCGCGACCGTCGTGTAGTTCAGATTCAGCAGGCCGGCGAGATCGCGCAAGCCGGGAAGCCGGTCGCGTGGGCGCAGGCGGCCGCTCGCGAGATCTTCCTCGATCAGATCAGGGATCGTCAGGTAAGCAGGCTTCCTGCTCTCTTCGAGTTTCCTGATCCAGTGATGTGCCGGCTGATTCATGTCCGCGATGATCCTCGCAACAGGTTCGCTTTATCTTTGCATGTCAAAACAATCGAAGGGAAAAGATCGGATCGCCGGATTGGACTTGATTGCATTGATCGCATCGATGCACGCCTTCGGTGTACGACGCACCATGCCCACGCCCGTCTGCGCTGAAATCGTGCGCGCGGCTTCAGCGCGCGGTTCGCGGCTTGCCTCACGAAAGGCCCTCCAGCAAGGCTCCGGCAAAATATTTTCGGTTCCGTCGAGCAAGTTCGTTTTGCTTGATTGCAAAGTGATTGCATTTCGCGGGCCAATCATTGGCATACCCGTTGCAATTGAGAGCTCGTCGGCGCGCTGCGTGAGACAGCGCGCCGGCATCGAACCTCATACTCATCGGAGAATGTCATGCCCGCAGTCCATCAACCGCTTCACAAGAACGGCGATTTTCTGGTCGACTACGAAGAGAAAGTCTTCGAGGACGTGAAGGCCGAGCCCGGTGAGAAGGCGCTTGTCACGTTTCACACCGTCGCGTTCGAAGGGTCGATCGGCTTCGTGAACCTGTTGCAGGCCACGCGTCTGCAACGCAAGGGCTTCGACACCTCCGTGCTGCTGTACGGCCCCGGCGTGACGCTCGGTCTGCAACGCGGTTTTCCGACGCTCGGCGACGAAGCCTTCCCCGGCCATCTCAACTTCAACAAGCAACTGCAGAAGTTCATGGCCGAAGGCGGCAAGGTCTACGCGTGCCGCTTCGCGTTGCAGGCGCTGTATGGACACGGCGAGGCATCGCTGATCGAAGGTATCCGCCCGATCAACCCGCTCGACGTGCTGGATATCCAGCTGCTCCATCGCAAGGACAACGCGCTGATCATCCATACCTGGACCGTGTGACGATCATGCCCGATGCCCTTTCGACACCGCGCGTCGTGCGCGCGGCGGCCGTGCAGATCACGCCGGACTTCGAGCGCCCGAACGGCACGCTCGACCGCGTGTGCACGGCCATCGACGAAGCCGCGGCGCAGGGCGTGCGGCTGATCGTCTTTCCCGAGACCTTCGTGCCGTACTACCCGTACTTCTCGTTCGTGCGCGCGCCGGTGGCATCGGGCGCGGATCACATGAAGCTCTACGAGCAGGCCGTGGTGGTGCCCGGCCCGGTCACGCAGGCCGTGTCCGAGCACGCGCGGCTATGCAATATGGTGGTCGTGCTGGGCGTGAACGAACGCGATCACGGCAGCCTGTACAACACGCAACTCATCTTCGATACCGACGGCACGCTGCGCCTCAAGCGCCGCAAGATCACGCCGACCTTTCACGAACGCATGATCTGGGGCCAGGGCGACGCGGCGGGCCTGAAAGTGGTGAACACCGGCGTGGGACGCGTGGGCGCGCTCGCGTGCTGGGAGCACTACAACCCGCTCGCGCGCTACGCATTGATGACGCAGCACGAAGAGATCCATTGCAGCCAGTTCCCCGGCTCGCTGGTCGGTCCGATCTTCGCGGAGCAGATCGAAGTGACGATCCGCCATCACGCGCTGGAGTCGGGCTGCTTCGTCGTCAACGCGACCGGCTGGCTGACCGACACGCAGATCGAAGCCATCACGCCCGATCCCAACCTGCAACGCGCGCTGCGCGGCGGCTGCAATACCGCGATCGTGTCGCCGGAAGGCCAGCATCTCGCCGAGCCGCTGCGCGAGGGCGAAGGCATGGTGATCGCCGACCTCGACATGGCGCTCATCACGAAGCGCAAACGCATGATGGATTCGGTCGGTCACTACGCGCGGCCGGAGTTGCTGAGCCTCGCGATCAACGACCGCCCGGCATCGCCCGTCACCTCTTTCAAGGACACCCACGACGATGAACGCCCGCGAGAACCTGCCGGCATCGAGCCGGCAATTGATGACTGAATTGCAGTCGGCCGGCCTGCGGCTGGTCGATCCGCACGCGGGCGTGTCGAGCCGGCGCGGCGGCGCGGGGCCGTCGGACCACAAGGCCGTGACGGTGGACGGGGTGACCATCATGGTGCCCGTGCATACCAGCAGCGCATGGGATTCGCCGTTCGTCGCGGGTCAGCCGGACGCGCACGGCATCAGCGCGCTGACGCGCAACGCCATCCCGATCGCCAGCATCAGCTTTCCGAAAGCGCCGCGTTTCTACGCGATGCAGACGCTCGACGGCGTGCCGTACTCGCATATCGCGACGCTGCACAGCGCCGACGTGCTCGCCACCACCGTGCTGCAAACCTGCATCCGCTACGAGAGCCGCCGCAAGTCGTGCAAGTTCTGCGCGATCGGCCAGTCGCTGGCCGCGGGCCGCACGATTGCACACAAGACGCCGGAGCAGCTCGCCGAAGTGGCGCGCGCGGCGGTGTTGCTGGACGGCGTCAAGCACATGGTGCTGACGACCGGCACGCCGCCGACGCCCGATCGCGGCGCACGGGTGTTGTGCGAGAGTGCGTTTGCGATCAGGGCCGCCGTGAACCTGCCGATTCAGGCGCAATGCGAGCCGCCCGACGACGACCGCTGGTTCGAGCGCATGAAGGCGAGCGGCATCGATACGCTCGGCATGCATCTGGAAGCTGTCACGCCGGCCGTGCGCGACCGCATCATGCCGGGCAAGGCGACGGTGCCGATGACGCGCTACATGGAAGCCTTCGAGGCGGCGGTCGCGGTGTTCGGGCGGGGCCAGGTGAGCACCTACATTCTCGCGGGACTGGGCGACAGCGCGGAGGCCATCGTGGATATGGCGCGCGAGTTGATCGGGCTCGGCGTGTATCCGTTCGTCGTGCCCTTCGTGCCGATCAGCGGCACGCCGCTCGAAGATCATCCCGCGCCTGCGCCCGAGTTCATGCGTGCGGTGCTGGCGCCCATCGGCGCCATGCTCGGCGAAACAGGCATGCGTTCCGCCGATATCAAGGCGGGCTGCGGCAAGTGCGGCGCGTGCTCGTCGTTGTCATCGTACGAGGGCTGACCATGTTCGTCGAAGCCATGGAAGGCGATGCACTCGATCTCGACTACACGCCGGTCGAATTTCGCGTCAAATGGGCGACGCTGCCCTGGGAAGCGGAGGAAGCGTACAAGTTGCGGCGCGCGGTGTTCTGCATCGAGCAGGGCGTGTTCGTTGGCGATGATCGCGACGAGATCGACGCGCGCGCCCAGTTGCTGGTCGCGTTGAGTTGTGTCGGGGGCATGCCGGATCAGGTCGTCGGCACGGTGCGCATTCACGAGCGCGAGCCGGGCGTGTGGCTCGGTTCGCGGCTGGCGGTGCATGCGGCATTCCGTTCACACGGCAAGATCGGCTCGACGCTCATCCGGCTGGCCGTGTCGAGCGCGCATGCGCTCGGCTGCGAGACGTTTCTCGCGCATGTCCAGGAGCAGAACGTGCCGCTGTTCCGGCGTCTGCGCTGGGACACGCAGCAGGAGGAAACGCTGTTCGGCCGCGCGCATCATCTGATGCGCGCGCAGCTCGATGCCTATCCGCCGTGCCTCACGCCGCAGAGCGGTTTTGTTGCGCTCGCGCGGAGGCTGCCGTGAAGCCTTTGGCGGGTTTGGTCGAGCGACTGAGAGAAAGCCGGGGCTTTTGCCACAAGCGCGATATCTCGCGGGTGCTCGCGCACTTGCCAACAGGCGCGCGCGATGTGGCGATCGGTGACGATTGCGCCGCGATTCCCGAGGGCGACGGCTTCCTGCTCTTTGCAATCGAAGGTCTGGTGAGCGACTTCGTCCAGACGATGCCGTGGTTCGCGGGCTACAGCGGCGTCATGGTGAACGTCAGCGACATCTACGCGATGGGCGGCCGCCCGCTCGCCGTCGTCGATGCGCTATGGAGCGGCAGCGCGCAGGCCGCAGGCGAGGTGCTGGCGGGCATGACGGCGGCATCGCGGGTATATGGCGTGCCGATCGTCGGCGGCCACAGCAACGTGCGCAGCGAAGGGGCGCAGCTCGCGGTGGCTATCGTCGGCCGTGCGCGCAGGCTCTTGACCAGCTTCGATGCCCGTCCCGGCGATGCGCTCGTCATGGCCGTCGATCTGCGCGGGCGTTTCGAGGAGCCATATCCGTTCTGGAACGCGTCGGTGGGCGCGCCGGAAGGCCGCGCGCGGGGCGATTTCGAACTGTTGCCCGCGCTGGCCGAAGACGGCCTGTGCGATGCGGCGAAAGACATCAGCATGGCGGGCGCGCTCGGCACGGCGCTGATGCTGCTCGAATGCTCGAACGTCGGTGCGCGTATCGATCTCGACGCGGTGCCTTGTCCCCCGGAAGTCGATTTCGAGCGCTGGCTCACGGCGTTTCCGAGCTTCGGCTTTGTGCTCTCGGTGCGCAAGGAGCATGTCGGCGATGTGCTCGCACGCTTTGCTTCGCGTGATATCGCGAGTGCGGTGATCGGCGAGGTGGACGCGTCGCGCGAGGTGGTCGTGATGCGCGGCGACGATGCGGCCTTGCTCTGGAATCTTCGCGAGGAACCGTTCATATGCGCGCGCTGAACGCACTGCGAATCGGATTGCCGACGCATTCGGTGAATCCGCGTGGCGGCGTCGTGCATACGCTCGAACTGGCGCGCGCATTGCACGAAGCCGGACACGAAGTCACTGTTTTCGCACCCGCACGGCCGGGCGAGTCGATGTTTCGCGCGTCGCCGTGCCGGATCGCGCTGGCGCGTATCGACGGCGAGACGCCCGGGCTGACCGGCATGGTCGCGCAGCGCATTCGCGCATTGAAGCGCACGCTCGTCGACATGGGCCCGGACAGCTTCGACGTGCTGCATGCGCAGGACAGCATCGGCGGGAACGCGCTCGCGGAACTGAAAGATGAGTGTGCGATTCGTGGCTTCGTGCGCACGGTGCATCATCTCGACCACTTCGACGACCCGCAACTCGACCACTGGCAACGCCGCGCCTGGCAGGACGCGGATGCCGTGTTCTGCGTCAGCGACGCCTGGACGCGCGTCATGCGTTCGACCTATGGCGTGATGGCGCACACGGTGTCGAACGGCATCGACGCAACGCGCTATGGCGTTCGCGCCGATGCGGACACGCCCGCGCTGCGCGAGCGCTTTGGCATCGGCGAGGGACCGGTCGTGCTCGCGGTGGGCGGAATCGAGGAACGCAAGAACACGTCGATGCTGCTCGAAGCGTTCGCCTTGTTGCGCGCACGGCGGCCGGACGCGCAACTCGTGCTGGCGGGCGGCGCAAGTCTGCTCGATCACGATGACTACACGCAGCGTTTCCGTGCGCGCGCGGCGGCGTTAAAACTCGAAGTCGGCGCGCGCGGTACGCCGGTGATCGTGACGGGCGCGCTGCCGGACGCCGCGATGCCCGCGCTGTTCCGCCTCGCTGATGCCGTATCGATGATCTCGCTTCGCGAAGGCTTTGGCCTCGTGGTGCTCGAAGCGCTCGCAAGCGGACGGCCGGTCGTGGTGTCGCGCATCGCGCCTTTCACCGACTATCTCGACGACCACACCTGCACCTTCGCCGATCCACGCGACGCGTCATCGATTGCCGCCGCGCTCGTCGATGCGATCGACGGTGACAGCGGCATCGACTTCGTTCAGGCCGTGCCTGCGCTGTTGCGGCGCTTTACGTGGCAAGCGAGTGCCGCGCGGCATCTCGATCTCTATCGCGCATGGCTCGAAACCGATCAACCTTCCAACGGAGCCACGACATGCCCGTCATGCACTTCCTGATTCGCTGGCCCGATGGCGTCGAAGCGAACTGCTATTCGCCTTCGACCGTCGTCGGCGAGTTCTTCACGGCGGGCCAGCGCTATCCCGTCGATGACTTCGTTGCGCGTTCCCGCAAGGCCCTGCACATCGGCTCGGAACGGGTGCGCGAGAAATACGGTTTCGCCTGCTCCGCCGCGCTCGATCAGCTTGCGCGCATCGAAGAAGATGCGCGCCGTTTCCACGATGCACACGAAGCACGGGTCACCGTGCTCGCGCTCGATTAACGCTTTCGTTCAGGGGATGCACCATGTCCAGCATCGATTCAAGCGGCGCTGCGCCGAAGCATGTCAGCGTGATCGTCGTCGGCGGAGGGCAGGCCGGGCTGTCGGTCAGCCATTTCCTGCAGCAGGCTCATATCGATCATCTCGTGCTGGAAAAGCACAGCGTCACGCACACCTGGCGCACGCAGCGCTGGGACACGTTCTGTCTCGTGACGCCCAACTGGCAGTGCGCGCTGCCGGGGCATCCGTATGACGGCGCGGATCCGCACGGTTTCATGAAGAAGGGCGAGATCATCGCCTATCTCGACGCCTTCATCGCGAAGGTCAATGCGCCCGTGCTGGAAGGCGCGGCGGTCACGCGCGTGACGCGCGATGCGGAGGGCCGCTATCACGTGACAAGCACGCGCGGCGACTTCACCGCCGATCAACTGGTCGTGGCTTCCGGCGGCTATCACACGCCCATCGTGCCGCGCATGGCCGAGCGCCTGCCGCCGGGCATCGCGCAGGTGCAGTCGTCGGAATATCGTCACGCGGACGCCTTGCCGCCCGGCGCGGTGCTGGTCGTCGGCTCGGGGCAGTCGGGGGCGCAGATCGCCGAGGACCTGCATCTGTCGGGCCGCAAGGTGCATCTCGCCGTGGGAGAAGCGCCACGCTGTGCGCGCTTTCATCGCGGCCGCGACGTGGTGGACTGGCTCGCCGACATGCGCTATTACGACATGCCCGTGACCGATCATCCGCTGCGTGAAGGCGTGCGCGACAACACCAACCATTACGTCACCGGGCGCGATGGCGGACGCGATATCGACTTGCGCCGGTTCGCGCGCGAAGGCATGGAACTATTCGGGCGGCTGGAGGATTTCCGTGACGGCACGATGCGCTTCGCGACCAATCTGCGCAAAAACCTCGACGAAGCGGACGATATCTATAACCGCATCAACGCGAGTATCGATGGCTTCATCGCGAAGCATGGCATCGAGGCGCCGCCTGCCGCGCCGTATGTGCCGCTCTGGCAGCCGCACGAAGAGCGCGCGGAACTCGATCTTGACGCCAGTGGCATTACGTCGATTGTCTGGTGCATCGGCTTTACGCCGGATTTCGGCTGGCTCGACGCGCCGGTGTTCAATGGCCGAGGCTATCCGTCGCACGCGCGCGGCGTGACGGCGGTGCCGGGGCTTTACTTCGTCGGACTGCCGTGGCTGCATACATGGGGATCGGGACGCTTCTCGGGCGTCGCGCGCGATGCCCAGTATGTTGTCGATGCAATCTGCGCTGAGCGGGCTTCCGTGCCGGACAGCGTGTCGATTGCGGCCGCGTGAAGGGCGCGTTAAACCCGACGCGGGCCGCTGAGCAGACTTACTTCGCGGAAGCGGTGTTGATCGAGCGGGCGGACTCGGCCGGCAGCACCGAAGTCAACACGTTCGACGGCACATGCTGCGCCTCCTCCTGCGACACCGCTCCAACGAACTTCCATCCGCCAGGCAGCTTGACGAAGGTATAGCCGGTCGGCTGATCGACGAAGACGGAATAGGGCGCGGGCGCACCGCTGTTCTCGGCAAAGGCGGGTGCAGCGGCGAACGGGCTCGCGACCAGCAACGCGACGGCCAGCGTGGACAAGGATTTTTTCATGACGACACACTCCTGAAATTTGAACGGGCTGATTATGTAACGATCGATACACATATTTGACCATCCGGACGGGACGGCGTCCAGTTATTTTGTTATGATCGACACATAATTCAGAATTGCGCTGTGCGCAGGAATGACGCGCGGGGCAATCCGGTTGATACAGCGGAGCGAGACATGTCGTCACTGGCTCATCAAACGCAACTCAAGACGCGCGGCCGTCCGCGCAGCTTCGACCGCGAGACGGCGCTCCGGCGCGCCATGGAAGTGTTCTGGTCGAAGGGTTACGACACCTGTTCCATGGCCGATCTCGTGGACGCCATGGGCATCAATTCCCCCAGTCTCTACGCGGCGTTCGGCAGCAAGGAAGATCTGTACCGCGAGGCGGTCGAACTCTATGTCGCGGCCGAGGGCGGCGCGGCGCTGCGGAATCTGCAGGCGCACGAATCCGTGCGCGACGGCCTGCGAGCCATGTTCCGCACCAGCACCGAGCTGTTCACCGGCACGTCGCATCCGCGTGGCTGCATGATCTTTCTCGGCGCGATGTCGGTGGGCGCCGAACACGCGCAGTTGCGCGCCGAGTTGCAGAAGCTCCGGCGCAAGGTCGCGAGCACGGTCGCGGCGCGGCTCGCGCAGGCGGTCGAATCCGGCGAACTCGACGCCCGCACCGATGTCCCGGCGCTCGCCGCGCTGTGCATGACGCTGTTTGCCGGTTTGTCGATTCAGGCGCAGGACGGCGTGCGCAAGCCGGCGCTGTTCGCCGCAATCGATCAGTTCATCGGCACATTGCCGCTGCGCGTAAAGCGCTGAACACCCTCATGAAGCCGACGCCCAAGGCCGACACCCAAATCTGGCGCGCGCCCGAACTCGGCGCGGAACTGTTGCGCGGGCGCTTCGCGGACTTCTCCTACGACGTCCACGCCCACGACACCGCGTGTTTTGCGCTGTTGACGGGCGGTGCGATCCGCATCCGCATGCGCGGCACGGAGTTCGTCGCGCAACGCGGCGACCTGTACGCCATCGACGCCGACGAACCCCACGCCGGCTGGCCGGTGGACGAAGCAGGCTGGACGCAGCGCACGTTGTACGTCGATGTCGCGCATCTCCGCGCGCTCACCGGCGACGCGCGCGCGGCGGGGCGGCCGGGCGGCGTCGTCGGGCCGATCATCCGCGATCCGGCGTTGTGCGCGGCGCTCTTCGACGTGCATCGGTCGTCCGAGATGCACGGTCCGTCGCTGCAACGCGACGAACGCTATCTGGCGTTCGCGGCGCGGCTCGTCGGGCGGCATCTGAAGGAGGGCGCGGGCATTGCCGTCACGCCGCGCGAGCCGCGTGCGGTCGCGGCGGCGCGCAGTTTTCTGGACGAGCGTATCGGCGAGCAACTGCATCTGGAGGAGATCGCGGCGGCGGCGGGGCTGCCGCCGTTTCGACTGTTCCGCGCCTTCAGCCGCGAAACCGGCATGACGCCGCACGAATACCAGCGCCAGGCCCGCGTGCGCCGCGCGATGCAGATGATCCGTCGCGGCGGCGCGCTCTCGGATATTGCCGCCGCCACCGGTTTTGCGGATCAGGCGCATCTCACGCGCACCTTCCGTCGCATGCTCGGCGTGACGCCGGGCGCGTACAAGATCGCCACGCGGACCTGAATCTATTTGAGCAAACCGAGATTCGCGACCGCCTTGCTCACCGGCTTGCGGTCGCCGATCAGCGCGAGTCCGACATAGCGCAGCTCCCCGGTAACAACACCGGCGACGGCCTCGCGAAACGCGCCGTAGTCGGTGGTTTGCTGCCCCTGCACCGGGAAGGTGACGACGTCGCAGGCGGCGGCGATCGCCTTGTCACGGATCGCCGACAACGTGTCCTGATCCGCCCCGAGCACCGCGATGCCGATCGGTATGAGACCGGGATGCGCGCAACCCGAGGCATCGACGAGCGCTTCGCCGACCAGCGCCGGATGACGCTGCCCGACCGTCAGCGCCAATACGGCCGCTGCATTGGCCGCCTTGCCCGCGGGCAGGTCCTGGTCGACCACGATCACGCAACGCTGCGGGCGCGCCGGCTGATCCGAATGATTGGCTTCCGTCACGAACAGTCCTCTTTCATCGATAAAGCCCGGATCATGCCCCGGCGCGTGCGGGCAGGTCTTGAATCCTGTTGCACGCCGGCGTTTGCCTTACGTTCTTGACTTTCCATTCCAATACGCGCAAGCATGAACAGTCGCGCGTTCAGCGCGGCGTTCGTGCCTGTACGTAGTCCCTACTTACATTTTCGAACGATGGTGACGCGCCCGCCCACGCCCCGCCAGCACATCCGTCTCTGCACCGCGAGCGACGGCGTACACATCGCCTATGCGGTGTGCGGCTCGGGTCCGCCAATCGTCAAGGCCGCGAACTGGCTCAGCCATCTGGAACTGGACTTCGCGAGTCCGGTCTGGAGCCATCTGATGGTCGAACTGTGCGGCCGTCATACGCTGATCCGCTACGACCAGCGCGGCTGCGGCCTCTCGGACCGCGACGTCGGCGAAATCTCCTTCAATGCGTGGCTGCACGATCTGGAAACGGTGGTCGACGCGAGCGGCCTCGAACGCTTTCCGCTACTGGGCATCTCGCAGGGCGCGTCCATCGCGATTGCCTACGCGGTGGCGCATCCGGAGCGCGTTACGCATCTCGTGCTGCACGGCGGTTATGCGCGCGGACGGCTCAAGCGCACCCGCGATCCGGCCCAGCAAGAGGAAGCGGAAATGCTCGTGAAGCTCGCTGAACTGGGCTGGGGCAAGCAGAATCCCGCGTTCCGCCAGTTCTTCACGACGCAATTCATCCCGGGCGGCACGCCGGAACAGCATCACTGGTTCAACGAACTCGAACGGCTCACGACCACGCCCCGCAATGCGGCGCGCATCATGCGCGTGTTCAACGAGATCGACGTGGTGGACCTGCTGCCGCGCGTGCAGTGCCCGACGCTCGTGCTGCATGCGAGCAATGACGCACGCGTGCCTTTCGACGAAAGCCGTCTGCTCGCCGGCCAGATTCCCGGCGCGCGCTTCGTGCCGCTGGAGAGCGAGAACCATCTCTTGCTGGAAACCGATGCCGCCTGGCGGCGCTGGCGCGAGGAAGAGCGGGCTTTCCTGCCGTCGGCGCAGGCGGACGATCCCGCGTTCGCGACGCTGACCCCGCGCGAGCGGGATATCGTCGAGTTGCTGGCGGGCGGACGCGACAACGCGCAGATCGCCGCGCGTCTGGCGCTGAGCGAGAAGACCGTGCGCAATCACATCACCAGCATCTTCGCGAAGCTCGAAGTCGAGAATCGTGCGCAGGCCATCGTGCTGGCCCGCCGCGCGGGCTTCGACGCACCCTCCGCCTGACCGGTCCGGGACACCGGTCCCGGGTTTCCGTGTCCCATGCCGTCTTTCCCGGTCGCCGTCCGGGACCTGCGCCTCATGTGCGACTGCGTCCATCTGCCGAGAATGCTCCACAGAACGGAGACGCGACGATTCAAGATTCCACCAGCCGATCTGTTCATTCCCGCCAGGCCGTTTTTTTTGCGCCGCCTGCCTGCCCTGATCGACACTGAATCATCCGGAGTCCGCACACATGAACGCCGTTCTGAACGAAACCTCACAACACGCCATGCCCCGCAGCACGCAACAGCGCTATGCGAAGTGCATCGAAGTGTCCCGCCGCATCCGCTGGGATATCGATCAGGACGTACTGCGCGGACGTCATTTCGATCCCGCCCATACATTCATGCCGCATGGTCTCAGCGAGGTGTACCGGTTGCCGTTCCTGAGCGCGTCCGAACACCGGCTGATGTCGCAAGTGCAGGGCCGGACCTACGCGAACATGTTCGGCATGATCGAGCGCTTCATCGGCGCGAAGATGCTCGAAGTCGGCCGCGAGCATGCGCTGTCGGACCAGACGGCGCTCGAAGCGATCGTTCGCTTCACCGACGAGGAACTGAAGCATCAGGAACTGTTCCGCCGCGTCGAGGCGCTCGCGGCCGAGGCGCTGCCGCCCGGCTATCGCTTCGTCCCGGATGCGGACGACGTCGCGCGTTTCGTGCTCGGCAAATCCACCTGGTCGATTCTGGCGCTGACGTGCTGCATCGAGATCGTCACGCAGGTGCATTACCGCCAGAGCATGGAGAGCGACAGCAGCCTGTCGCCGCTCTTCAAGGACATCTTCCTGTTTCACTGGAAAGAGGAGTCGCAGCACGCGATCATCGACGAACTGGAATGGATGCGCGAGGACGCGCGCATCGGCGCGGCGGAACGGGATGCCGCGATTGGCGACCTGATCGATCTGGTTGGCGCGATCGACGGCATGTTGCAGGCGCAGGCCGCCGCCGACGCGCATTACTTCGTGATGCAACTGGATCGCGCGCTGTCCTCCGATGAAGAAGCGCGTGTGCATGCGGGTTTGCTCGATGCGTATCGCTGGCAGTACATCGTGTCGGGCGTGGACGAACCGCGGTTCGGCGAAATCCTCGGTCGCGTCATCAACGAAGCACACGGTGAACGGCTCGGCGCGGCACTCGCGCCGTTGCGGCGTCGCGCGCTGACCAGCGAAGTCGACAAGCTGATGTGATGTATAGGCCGGGCACGACGCCCGGCCTTTCTCATGGGCGAAAGCAAACCGTAATAAATGGGCTTGACCAAGCCGCAAAACGCTGAATTGGCGGTGAAATCTACTTGTTACCGGCCTTCTGGCCGCGTTTTTTTTAGTGCACCATATGCCGTATGAGGGTTTCGCAGTAGCATGCTGTCCGCTGTCCCAACACCGATAACTAGATTGGATCACCATGCTCGCCGAGTCACTGCCGCATACATCCGACATCGAGAAATTCGCCGAAGACCACGAACGCTTCGCGCGACAAATCCCCGCCGAAATATCCGTCGTCCTGCGTAATCTCGTGTTGCGCCGCGACATGCTCACCGTCACCAGCCCGCACGGGCAAATCGTCACGCAATTGCTCGAAGTGGACGCACGTGAGGCGCGCATCGTGTTCGACTGGGGCGGCGTCGAATCCGACAACCGCGCGCTGCTCGAAGCCAGGCAACTGTATTTCAAGGCCGCGCCCGAAGGCGTCCGGGTGGAGTTCACGACGCAGGCGGCGCGCGCCGTCGAATACGAAGGGCGTCAGGCGTTCGAGGTCTCGTTTCCCGAGAAGCTCTATCACTTCCAGCGGCGCGAATACTTCCGCGTGCCGACGCCGATTCTCGATCCCTACTACGCGAAAGGCGCTTTCGCCGATGGCGCGGTGTTCCGCTATGAAGTTCACGACCTGTCGCTCGGCGGGATCGCGCTGCGCATGGATGCGCCGCGTCTCGCGGAAACCGGGATCGGCACCGTGTTCCAGGACGTCGTGCTGCATCTGGGACCGGGCACCATGTTGTCGATCGATATCGAACTCGTCTCGCCGCGCAGTGTGACCACGCCGCGCGGCGATGTGCGTTATGTCGTCGGCTTCCGCTTCACGCGGCTCTCGGGCGCGGCGGAAAGCGTATTGCAGCGGCTCATCACGCGCATGGAAGCCCGGCGCCGCAGCCTGTCGGCTTGATCGATCCGATCATTCGGGTTTCGCTTCCGGCGCGGCACGCATCCATTGGTAAAATGCGTGCCTCCTTCACTCTGACGTGACGCATGCTTCGTCGAGCCTGGCGCGGAGAAGAGCGCTTCTGGAAAATCTGGTGGTTGTTTGGCGTGCCCATTCACCTCGCGTGGTGGTTCGTCTATCTCGACCTCTGGGCCAGCGGCATCTCTCCCGAACCCTTCCTGCTGCTGACAGTCTGGTTCTGGCCCGCCATGCTGGGCCTGTTCGCGGCCTGCTCCGCGCTGTATCTCCTGTGGTGCGCGCTTGCGTGGCGCTGCGCCGGCAACGTCAACAACCGCATCTGGACGGTCATCGCGCGCGTGCTGATCGGCGTGGGGCTCGGCTCGTTTTTCACCGAATGCGCGCTGGTCCTCATGGCGCCGTTCGCTTGACCACGGAGACAGGATGAACTGGAGCAGGCTTTTCGCCGGCATAGGGCTCGCTGCGACGCTGGCGCTTCCCGCCGCCAGCTTCGCGCAAGGCGCACAGACCGAAACCGATGTCGATGCCCGCATGGACGCGCTGTTCGGCGCGCACGAACCGTATCGGGCGTTCTTCGAGCGCTTGCAGCATGCAGTAGCGGCCGGTGACAAAAAAGCCGTCGCGGAGCTGGTGTCGTATCCGGTCGCGGTGCATCGCGCGGGCACGGAAACCACGCTGCGTACCAAGCGCGAGTTCATCGCGCGCTATCCGTCCATTTTCACGCCGACACTCGTCGATATCGTCGCGCGGCAAAAGTACGCGGCGCTCTTCGTGCGCGACCAGGGCGCGATGATCGGCAACGGCGAGATCTGGTTCGGCGGCGTCTGTCGCGACAAGGCGTGCAAGCAGTCCGACGTAAAAATAACCGCCTTCAATCTCGACTGAGTTTTCCGGCGACGGACGTTTGTCTGGCGCAGCGCGTTGCTCGACGTGCACAATGTCCCGGCTTGCACGAGCGTGATTCATAACGAACACACACGCGGACCACGACGCCCATGCTCAACGAATTCGCCAAGACGGTTCTTGTGATCGTCGCCGGGCTGTTCCCGATCATCAACCCGCCGGCCACCGCGCTCGTCGTGCTGAGCATGCTGCCGCACATCAGCGACGCCGACCGCGCCGACCTCGCCCGGCGCATCGCCATCAACAGTTTTGCGATCCTGCTGGCTTCGCTGTCCATCGGCGCTTATGTGCTGTCGTTCTTCGGCATCTCGATTCCGGTGCTGCGCGTGGCGGGCGGGCTGGTCGTCGCGATGGCGGGCTGGACGCTGCTCCAGGCCCCCGACGCCGACCCCGACGATCCCGCCGACACCGCGCCCAAGCCGCGCAGCGGCGCGTCCTTGCGCGCCAAGGCGTTCTATCCGCTGACCTTGCCGATTACCGTCGGACCGGGCGCGATCGCCGTTGCGATCGCGCTGGGCACCGGCTCGCCGCGCCACGGCCTGCAGCCGGTGCATCTGGCGGGCGTCAGCCTCGGTCTGCTGATCCTGTGCGCAAGCATTTACGTGTGCGTGCGCTTCGCTGGGCATCTCGAAAGGCTGCTCGGCACGGTTGGCACGCAGGTGGCCGTGCGGCTGTTCGCCTTCGTGATCTTCTGCATCGGCGTGCAGATTCTCTGGCTCGGACTCTCCGAACTGCTCGCCTCCGTGCCGCTCAAACTTCACTAGACGGCTCACGGGATATCGCCGCAAAAGAGGAGACACCGCTTGACCACGCATCGCAAGAAGCCGGAAGAGCTGCGCAGCCATCGCTGGTATGGCGTGAACGATCTGCGCTCGTTCGGCCATCGCTCGCGCACCGCGCAGATGGGGTATCACCCGTCGGACTACCTGGGCAAGCCGGTCATCGGCGTGCTCAACACGTGGAGCGAGATCAACTCGTGCCATACGCACTTCCGCCAGCGCGTGGAGGAAGTGAAGCGCGGCGTGTGGCAGGCCGGCGGCTTTCCGGTCGAGATGCCGGTGATGACGCTCGCCGAGCCATTCCAGAAGCCCACCACCATGCTGTACCGCAATTTCCTCGCGATGGAAGCCGAGGAAGTCCTGCGCTCCTATCCGTTCGACGGCTGCGTGCTGATGGGCGGCTGCGACAAGACCACGCCCGGCTTGCTGATGGGCGCGATCAGCATGAACCTGCCAGCAATCTTTCTGCCCGCCGGCCCGATGCTGCGCGGCGACTGGCAGGGCCGCACGCTCGGCAGCGGCTCGGATACCTGGAAGTACTGGGCCGAACTGCGCGCGGGCAAGATCAGCGAGGACGAATGGAAGGGCGTCGAGAGCGGCATTGCGCGCTCACCGGGACACTGCATGACGATGGGCACCGCCTCGACGATGACCAGCGCCGCCGAAGCGCTCGGCCTGACCTTGCCGGGCTACGCCTCGATACCGGCGGTGGATTCGCGGCATGCGCAGCATGCGTCGCTGACGGGACAGCGCATTGTCGAGATGGTGTGGAGCGACCTGAAGCCGTCCGACCTACTCACGCCGAAGTCATTCGACAACGCCGTGACCACGGTGCTGGCGCTGTCCGGCTCGACCAATGCGATCGTGCATCTGGTGGCGATTGCACGGCGCGCTGGCGTGCCGCTCACGACCGCCCGTTTCGACGAGCTGGCGCGCGTGACGCCCGTGCTCGGCAATATCCGGCCGGCGGGCGCGTACCTGATGGAAGACTTCTTCTACGCGGGCGGCTTGCGGGCCTTGCTGGCGGAGCTGGGTCCGCTGATCGACGGCACGCAGCGCACGGTGAATGGCCGCACGCTGGGCGAGAACCTCGCGGGCGCGGAGATTTTCAACGACGACGTGATCCGCCGCCGCGATAACCCGCTCGTGCCCTGCGACGGCCTCGCGGTGCTGACGGGCAATCTCGCACCGGATGGCGCGGTCATCAAGCCGGCGGCGATGGAAGCGCGCCTGCTCAGGCATCGCGGCCCGGCGATGGTGTTCCGCGATTACGCCGACATGGCCGCGCGCATCGACGACGAAACGCTCGACATCAGCGCCGATTCCGTGATCGTGCTGCAACACGCGGGGCCGGTGGGCGCGCCGGGCATGCCGGAGTGGGGCCAGCTGCCGATCCCGCAGAAGCTGCTGAAACAGGGCGTGCGCGACATGGTCCGTATCTCCGATGCGCGCATGAGCGGCACGAGCTATGGCGCCTGCGTGCTGCACGTGGCGCCCGAATCGTTTGTCGGCGGGCCGCTGGCGCTGGTGCGCGACGGCGACATGATCGAACTGGACGTGCCGGCGCGGCGTCTGCATCTCGCTGTAAGCGACGACGAACTCGCCGCGCGCCGGGCCGCGTGGCAGCCGCCGAAGCGGCCGTTCGAGCGCGGTTTCGGCGTGATGCACCAACTGCACGTGACCCAGGCCGACAAGGGCTGCGATTTCGACTTCCTGGAACAACTGCCCGCCACGCCCGACGAACCCGACATTCACTGATCCCGCCATGACCCAGACCATCGCCATTTCAGACGAAACGCTCGACCTGCTGCGCCATGTCAGCACCGCGACGCTCACGACCCAGCTCTTCAAGCGCGGCCTGCGCAATGTCTTCCTGCAAGGCGTCGCGCCGCTGGTGAAGCCCGCAAACGGCGCGCCGAACATGGTCGGCCCGGCGTTCACGCTGCGCAATATTCCGGCGCGCGAGGATCTGGACCACGTCGGCGTGTTCCAGAACCCGGATCATCCGCAGCGCAAGGCGGTCGAAAGCGCGCCGCCCGGCAGCGTGCTGGTGCAGGATTGCCGTGGCGAGCGCGGCGTTGCGTCGACGGGATCGATTCTCACGATGCGTCTCAAGGTGCGCGGCGTCGCCGGGATGGTGTCGGACGGCTGCGTGCGCGACAGCGGCACGATCGGCGATGTCGGCCTGCCGCTGTTCTGCGCGGGCGCGAGCGCGACGCTCAATCTCGCGAAGCATCACGCCGTGGACATGGACGTGCCGGTGGCGTGCGGCGGCGTGGCGGTGTATCCGGGCGATATCGTCGTCGGCGATGTGGATGGTGTGGTGATCGTGCCGCGTCACATGGCCGAGGAGGTCGCACGGGATGCGGCCGAGCAGGAACGTCTGGAGGAATTCCTCGCGGCGCGCGTGGCGGATGGCGCGGTGCTACGCGGCACCTATCCGCCCGACGAAGCGACGCTCTCCGCGTACCGCGAATGGTGCCAACAGCGCGACCAGGCTAGGGCAACAGATTCCACTTGACGATGGCGCGCACGTCGCGCTCGAAACCGAGCACGCTCATCGCGGCGGTGTCCATGGTCAGATGCGCGCCCAGTGACGGCGAACCCGTCGCCCATTGCGCGCCGAAGACGCGCGAGAAATGCGCGTGCGAGAACAGCGCGATGTGCCGCGCGCCAGTGCCGAGCAGCGTGTCGATGAGCGCCTGCGCGCGCCGGCCGACATCGGCGAGATTTTCGCCCTGCGGAATGGGCGAGGTCCACACCGACCAGTCCGGAATCTCCTGGCGGATATCCGGCGTCTTGCGGCCTTCGTAGATGCCGTAGTTCCATTCGTGCAGATTCGGCTCGACCCGCGCATGCTCGCCCAAACCGGCGAGCTTGCAGGTTTCGATGGCGCGGCTCATCGGACTGGTCAGCACGAGATCGAAAGGCTGTGACGCCAGCAGCGGTTCAAGCGCGGCCGCCTGTTTGCGGCCTTCGTCGGCCAGCGCGATATCGGTCGTGCCGGTGTGCTGGCCCGACTTGCTCCATTCTGTTTCACCATGCCTGATCAGCCAGATCTGGACGCCGTCTTTCACGTTCATGTCGTTCACCCGGTGTCTGATTAATGTCCTTGCTTGCGCTTCTGCATGCCGCGCCGCAGCCCCGGGCATTCTGCACCGAACGCCCGGCGCGCGCCGCGAACGTGCGCGCCGTTCAATCCAGCTCGCCAGCGGCGAAAGCTTTCAGCAAGTGATGCGCGATGGCAAAAGGCTTGGGCGCCGAGAGTCCTTGCGGATGCGTGCCGTCGAGCATGCCGGCCACTTCGGCGCGCGTGAACCAGCGCGCGTCTTCCAGTTCCTTTTGATCGACGACGATCTCCGTTTCGGTCGCACGCGCGAAGCAGCCGATCATCAGCGACGATGGAAACGGCCAGGGCTGCGACGCGTAATAGCGCACGTCCGTGCAGCGGATGCCCGCTTCTTCGAGTACTTCGCGATAGACCGCGTGCTCGAAGGTCTCGCCCGGTTCGATGAACCCCGCCAGCGCCGAATACATACCGGGCAGGAACTGCGGCTGACGCCCGAGCAGGCAGCGTTCGCCGTCCGTCACGAGCATGATGACGACAGGATCGACGCGCGGAAAATGCTGCGCATGGCAATGGCCGCAGATGCGCCGCCAGCCGGCGCCGGCGGAATCGGTTGGCTGGCCGCAGTTGGCGCAGAAACCGTGGCGGCGATGCCAGTCGAGCATCGAACGCGCTTCGCCGAGTGCGCTGATCATGAGTGGCGAAACCAGTCCCTGCATCGCGACCGGACGCAGCTCGACCGCTTCGACGCCTTCGCCCGCCAACTCCGCCGCGCCTTCTTCGAAGGACCGCGCGAACAGCGAGCGCCGGTCCGCCTCACGCCCGAGAAACACGCTTTGCAGCGGCGTGCCGAAGCGGGCGGCCTCGCGGGTATCGAACAAGGGATCGTGTCCGTTTGCGCGCTTGAAGAGCGGCACGTTGTTCACGAACAGCAGGAAACGCGTGGCGGGATCGTCGCGCAGCGTGGCGACGAAGGCGTCGTCGTCACGCTTCTGCGACACGCGGTCGAGCGGATCGAGTGTAAAACCGATGGCATGAGGCGGCGTGGGCATAGTATTTTTCGAGCGTGTTGTGCGTAGTGCGCGCGGGGTGCGGACATGCCGCAAGCCGTGCGTCCATGGGACGGGAAGCGGCAAGGCCAGTCAGGCATCGTAGCGGACTTGGCGCGTCCGTGCAGGGCGTCGCCTGCCGCCCCGTCGTTTGCTCAAGCCGCCTGCGGAGACGCCGATGATCACCCTTTATTCGTATCCCGGGCTGTTCGGCCTGGAAGACAACAACCCGTTCGGACTGAAGGTGTTCGCGTTCCTGAAACTGTCAGGTCTGCCCTTCGAGCTTCGTCATGTGATCGATACGAGCGCCGCGCCGCGCGGCCAGTTGCCCTATCTCGTCGATGGCGATACGACCATCGGCGACAGCGACAGCATCATCGCGCACCTGAAGCGGCGCTACGCGCTGACGCTCGACGATCCGCTGACGCCCCCGCAACACGATCTCGACCTGCTGGTCCGCCGCACGCTCGACGATCTCTACTGGGTGATGTCCTACTCGCGCTGGCGCGACGACCGTTACTGGCCGCTGTTCCGCGCCGCGCTTCTGGCGGCGCTGCCGGACGCCGATCCGGACGTGCTGGAGCACGCGCGGCACTACAACTTCGAGCGTTACCGTTATCAGGGCATCGGCCGCTACGAGCCGGATGATGCGTATGCGCGCGGCATCGGCGACTTGCAGGCCGTGACGAACCTGCTGGCGGACGGACCGTTCATGTTCGGCGCCGCGCCCGCGAGCATCGACGCGGCCGTGTATGGCTTCATCGCGAACATCCTGTTCTATGACATCGATACGCCGCTCAAGCGCTTCGTCGTTTCGCAGGCCAAGCTTGTCGAGCACTGTCACGCGATGCGCGAACGCATGGGACAGAGCCGTTCGCCGTAATCATTCGGGAGCCGTCTCCACGCTCTTGCCCGACCAGCTGATGCTCGACACGCCGCGCTCCATGCTCATGCGGCTTGCCATGCGTTCGAGCCGGGCCTGATCCTTCGGATGCATGCGCACGGTCGCCGTCACGCGCACGCGCGGCGGCGCGTCCTCGATGTCTTCGCTCGTCAGGCTCAGGAAGGACAGCGGTTGCGCATCCATGGCGTTCGAAAGTTGCGTGCGGATATGAATCTCGTCTTCCTGCCGCCCGATGACGGTCAACACGTACTCGCGCACGAAATCCGCGCTGGACACCGGCGTCGCGTTGATCATGCGGCTCACTTCGCGCAGCACGGTGTTGGTGACGAGCACGATGCCCGTGCCCTCGATGGCCGGCCCGTAATGCCCCGACCCGCACAACACGCCGACGGCCGCCGAACACCACAGCGTCGCCGCCGTGTTGATGCCTTGCACCGAGCCTTTCTCGCGCATGATGACGCCGCCGCCGAGAAAGCCGACGCCCGACACCACATACGCGGCGATCTGCGTGACGCCCGCGACGCCGTTGCCCGTCAGCACGCCGAGCGTGACGAACAGGCAGGCGCCGCTGGCGACGAGCGTGATCGTGCGCAGTCCGGCGGTGCGCTGGCGCAGTTGCCGTTCGAATCCGATGGCGACGCCGCAGGCGAACGCGGCCAGCAGCCGCAAGGTGAAGTCGAGATGCATCGGTCAGAAGGCCGGGTGCTTTCCGGGAACAAACCGGCAAGGATTGCACGCGAGCGTGTCGGAGGCGTGACTAGGCGCGCCGGAACAGGCGCGACGTGAAGCGCCGGAAAAACCGCGTCAGCTTCTGAGAGCGCGTTTCCCGGGGTTCGAGGTTGAGCATGGCGTCGTAATGCGGACGGGATTCCTCGACGCGCGGCAGGTCCGAAAGCAGGAGCAGGTTCATGGTTTTCTCTGTGCGCCATGGGTGGCGCGTAGCGGCGGTCCGATGGATCGCCAGGATGACTACGGACGCGCGCGCTCAGTCCTGCGACGGACGCAGGAGCGGCGCACGCAAGCGCACGGATAGCGATACGGCGACGCGTGTCATGCGCGAATCGCGATATCGCGCCCGGTGGCGCTGACGAATGGGTGCACGAGGAAAAAAACCACGACGCGCACCGTCTGCCCGATGGCAAGACGGCGGCTGAGCTTGAAGAAAAGCGGGGAGCGGCGTCCTGCGGTCAGGCGGCGAAACAGGTCGAAGATCGACTACTGCAGGTATCCAAAGGATCACCTTGGGCTTTTTGAAGTGGGGCGATTTTAGTCGCGGCTCATGATGTCGGTCAACCCGGATCGCTGCCATGCATGAACGGCCGTGTGCGTTGATCCGCGCGGCAGGCGCGGCGAAACGCAAGGTTCAGCGCTGCGTCGCATCACAAAATATTCCAGATCGATGTCGATTCCGGCGCGGGATGCTCGTCGTAGGAGTAAGCATGCCCAACTGCCCGGAGATCAGCCGATGACCCTGCAACTGTATGCCCACCCTTTCTCTTCTTATTGCCAGAAGGTGCTGACCGCGCTGTACGAGAACGGCACGGCGTTCGACTATTGCGCGTTGACGCCGGAGCATCCGCAGTCCATGCGCGAGCTCGTCGAATTCTGGCCGATGAAGCGCTTCCCGCTGCTCGTGGATGACGGCCGGCCGGTCATGGAAGCGACGGTGATCATCGAATATCTGGGATGCTTTCATCCTGGGCCGGTGCGGCTGCTTCCCGCCGATCCGCGCGCCGCGCTCGACGTGCGCTGGATGGACCGCTTCTTCGACAACTACGTGGCGACGCCGCAGCAGAAGATCGTCTTCGACGCCATGCGGACCGCGCCCGAGCGCGATGCGCGCGGCGTTGCCGATGCCCGCGCGATGCTCGACACGTCGTATGCGTATCTCGACCGCCTGATGGCTTCGCGCGAATGGGCGGCGGGCGACGCGTTCAGTCTCGCCGATTGCGGCGCCGCGCCGTTCCTGTTCTACGCGGACTGGGTGCATCGCATCGACACTGGGTTGGCGAACGTCATCGCGTATCGCAAGCGGCTGCTGGCGCGGCCTTCGTTTGCGCGGGCGGTGGAGGAAGCCCGGCCGTATCGCGGATTGTTTCCCCTCGGCGCGCCCGATCGCGATTGAATCACTGAAGGAGAATCGACATGAGCGACATGAGCACGGCAAGCACCCTCATTCCCGCCGCTGAACTCGCACAGCGCGCCACCATGCGGCTGCCCAATGAAAGCGCCGAGTATCGCCGGGCGCGCACCGCGCTGCTGGCCGAGGAGATCGAACTGAGGCGGCAGATCGAGCGCGTCGCGCAGCTGCGCCGCGCGTTGCCGCCGGGCGGCGAAGTGAACGGCGACTACCGCTTCGAAGGGGCGCAGGGCGCGGTGGATTTTGCCGCGCTGTTCGGCGACAAGGACACGCTCGTCACCTACAGCTGGATGTTCGGGCCGCAACGCGAGCGGCCCTGTCCGATGTGCACGTCGCTGCTGTCCGCATGGGAGGGCGAGGCGCGCGACATCGGCCAGCGGATCGGGCTCGCGGTGATCGCGCGTTCGCCGTATGCACGGCTTGCCGCGTTCGCGCAGGAGCGTGGCTGGCGCCACCTGCGTCTCTTCTCGGACCTGAACGGCGCGTTCAGCCAGGATTATTTCGCGCTGTCGAAGGAAGGCGGCGATGAACCGGCGCTCCATGTGTTCACGCGCCGCGAAGGCGTGATCCGGCAATTCTGGAGCGGCGAGATGGATTTCGATACCGTCGATCCGGGCGAGGATCCGCGCGGCGCGCCGGATCTGATGCCGCTATGGAACGTGCTCGACATGACGCCCGAAGGACGCGGCAAGGACTGGTATCCGAAGCTGGATTACGGGCCGCGCGAATGAGCGTGATGGGACGCCGCTGTGCACGAAGCGTCTGGCTGGCGTCGGAGCGAAACACTCATTTCGATCCCTCGGCCTGCGCGGACGGGTACACGCCCGCGGGCTTGCGCATCGTCAGGCGATCCTTGAGACGAAGGAAGGGTGTTTCGATCAGCACATGACTGAGGCTTGCCGCAACCAGCGCGCCGACGATGCCCAGCGGAAAGCGATACGCCACCGGCGAGTGAATGTCGCTGAACAACTGCTGCCATAGATACAGGCTGAACGAAATCGTGCCGATGTACACAAACGGTGCGCTGCGCAACAGGCGCGAGAACCAGAACGCCTTGCGCGATATCAGCACGACAATCACGAAGCCGACCAGCGCCGCTTCCACCGTTGCGCCGTAGGTTGCGCTCCAGAGGCCGCCGAACCGCTCGTGCAGCACGGGCATGCCGAAGAGCAGCAGCAGGACCGCGGCGGACGGGAGCAGCGCGCCCCACGGAAGCATCGCGACGCGCGCTTTCAGCGCATCGCGGTTGAGGGCTACGAAGCAGCCGGTCAGGATCGGATCGATACCCGTGTGCAGCATCATGCTCAACTGCCCGCGCAGGCCCGGCCAGGCGAAGTACGTGCCGATCCTGACGAGCGGCACGAGCACGAGGAGAGCGACGAGCGCACGCTGGCTGCCGCGTCCGAGAATGAAATAGAGCAGGGGCGGCCAGAACCAGTAGAACTGCTCTTCGAGCGCGAGCGTCCAGAAGTGGCCGAGATACCAGGCGCCGTCGGGGTGGAGCGCGTTGATCGAACTCATGCCGGCGACGCCGGAGAAATTCCAGACATGCAGCGCGGCCACCGCAAACTGGCTGGGATCGACATCGACCCGCCCGGCGAACGACAGCAACGCAATGACGGCAAGGTAGGTATAGAACGCCGGCCAGATGCGCAGCGCGCGTTTCATGTAAAACGGCGCCAGGCGCAAGGTGCCGCTGGACTGCCATTCGGCCTTCAGGATGCCGGTGATCAGGTAGCCGCTGAGGACGAAAAAAATCATCACGCCAAGACGCCCGTCCGAGAACAGGCGCAAGGGCGCGAGCGCACCGCGATAGCCGCCCGGGATCATGTGCTGTGCATGACCCATGACCACCATCATGACCGCGACACAGCGCAATCCGGTCAGCTCCTGAACATGATTTTTCATCAAAAAGCCTTTCAATGAGTGTAGGGCGGGCGTCCTGCGCATGCCGGCTTGAGGCGATCGAGTCTCCGTCAAAAACTTTGCAAAGAAAATGCTTCAGGGCGTTAAAAAAAATCCAAAGACAAGTGCTAAGCCGATTGCGCGGCGCGCTAAAGAAATTCGCCAAGGATTTTTTTCTTGTTTTGCACGATCTAGCATAGGGCGCTCGCGAAGCGGCCTCGGCGGCCGCGTCTGACATCATCGACCGGGCGCAATCATGAACGAAAGAATTCGCGGCTTCGACGGCCTGCGCGCGCTTGCCGTCCTGCTGGTCTTCATCCATCACAAGGCCATGGCGGCAGACAGCGGGCTTGGACACCTCGGTGTGTGGATTTTTTTCGCGCTCAGTGGTTTTTTGATCGCGGACATATTGACGACGCAACGGCGGCGCGTCGATGCCGGCGCGAGTTCCTTCAGCGCCGAACTCAAGCGCTTTCTCTACCGGCGCACGCTGCGGATCTTCCCGGTCTACTATCTGCTGCTCGTCACGCTGGCGCTTCTGATGACAGCGGGGCTCGCCGGTCCTGAACTGGCCCGCGGCATGCCGTTTCATTTCGCTTATCTGTCCAATTTCTGGATCGCCGATATTCTGCACTACTGGCCCGGACGCTATTCGCATCTGTGGAGCCTGTCGGTCGAAGAGCAGTTCTATGTGTTCTTCGCACCGCTGCTTCTGGCCATCGGCGCGAAATGGCACACGCGGATCTGCGGCGCGATCTGCGCCGCGGGCGTCGTCACGCTGCTATGGATGAAGGCGGTGCAAACGCCGGACATCGTGATCTACACGCATCCGCTCGCGAACTTCTGGCTGTTCGCGCTCGGCGGTATCGGCGGGGCATGGGTGCGCCGGAACGCGACCATCAGGCACTGTCTGGGCTCGCTGCCCGTGGCGCTGGCGCTGGCTGGAGGCATCGCGTTCATGTGCGGCGTCGAGCCCGCGTGGGAGCGCATGGCCGACCCGCTGCGCTTCACCGCGCTCTATGTGACCTATGGGGCATGCATCGCAGCCTTTGTGTGCGCCGTTGCATGCAGCCGAAGCGCCATGCTGCTGGGATGTCTCGAATGGAAGCCGCTGGCGGCGCTGGGGAAGATCAGCTATGGCTTCTATCTTTATCACGGCTTCATGCCGGACTTCACCCGCAACACCCGGGTGGCCGCCCTGTTCGGGTCGTCCGGCACACCGGGATGGGCGCATGCGGCAAGCTTCGCCGCTTCGTTTCTGCTAACGCTGATGCTTGCCAAACTGTCCTGGCGGTTCATCGAAGCGCCTGTTCTGCGGCTCAAGAACCGTCTCCCGGCGCAAGAAAACCGGCCCGCCGAGTCCCGTCCCGGGTCGCTTATTCGCTAAAGAGTAGTGTTAAGCGAAAAAAATCTTAACGTCGACGGAAACCTAGGTGTTTGTCATATTCGGGCAAACCTTAGTAATGGTATGCTTCCTGCACTATATCTTCATACACGAGCGAGACCAGGCATCGTGCGCCGAATTGAGTCATCTCCTGCACCATGAGAGATTGACCATTCACCGGGTGCACCGTTTTGTTGTTTGAGCAAACGTTTGCGAGACCCTCGAGATCCTTGGGCAGAGTGTGCAGGGAGCCGGACTTGTGCGGCTTTCCTCTGATTTCATCAGCGCGACGTCCGATATCCGCAGCGAAGTCCGACTGCATGGAGCAAAGCAATGTTTTTCAATGAACTCAGCAATGACGAATGGGCGATGGTCTCGGTTCTGATCGGCGAAAGCGAGGTGCGCGAACACCGTCGCGGCCGCCCCCGGGCGCATCCGCGAACCATCGTCAATGCGGTGTTGTGGATTCTCACGACCGGCGAAACCTGGTCGAAGTTGCCCAGTCACTATCCGACCGTGCCTACGTGCCGGCGTCGCTTTGTCGACTGGCAGATGAACGGCACGCTGATCGAAATCGTCAAAGTGCTGGCCAATGCCGGCCGCTCCTTCGCCTACGTGCCGCGTCAGCCCGTCGTGGAGACCGCGCCGCGCCCGGTCGCGCCAACGTACGACTGCGACCGTCTGAGAGGCGTGTTCTGGCAGAACCCCGAGTCGTGGCAGTCGCGCGATGTCCTGCCGCCCGGCCGGGTCGCGGGCGTGCCGCGCCGTTTGCCTGAAGCGCGCGATGTCGCTCAGGCCAGCGCGTCGCCGGCCATCGTGCCGCGCGTTCGCGCGCCGCGTCCCGCGCGGCCATATGAAACCCCGGCGCCGTTCGAGCCGGCCTGCGCGCCGGTCGGCGACCCGCGCGGCTACAGCATCTATCCGATCGCGCGCGACGTGTCCGGCGGCATGTATCGCGGCTGGGCGGAGATCGTGAAGGACGGTCGCCGGGTCGAGCGTTCGGGGCTCATCGGACCGCGCTTCAAGTCGAGGGAAGAGGCAAGGGGCTATGCGCTGGAATGGGCGCGGCGCTGGATCGCCGCGCAAGCCACGCGCGCGGACGTGGCGCGGGCGGCGCGCGAAGTCCATGCCGGCGAGGAGCGCGTGGCGGCCGAAAGCGGGCTTTGACCCGCATCCACCGGCGCGCCCCGCGCGTCCTCAAAAAGTCACTTCACTGACGCCCATACGTATCTTCGAAGCGCACGATATCGTCTTCGCCGAGATACGTTCCCGACTGCACTTCGATGATTTCGAGCGGCATCTTGCCCGGGTTCTCCAGCCGGTGCTGCACGCCGATGGGAATATACGTGGACTCGTTCTCCGCGAGGATGAAGGTCTCGCCGCCCCGCGTGACGAGCGCGGTGCCGCGCACGACAATCCAGTGCTCCGCGCGATGATGATGCATCTGCAATGACAGGCGCGCGCCCGGCTTCACGACGATGCGCTTGACCTGGAAGCGGTCGCCCTGATCCACCGAATCGTAATGCCCCCACGGCCGGTGCACCTTGCGATGATCGGCGGCTTCACGGCCGCGCTCCGACTTGATGCGTCCCACGATGGCCTTGACGTCCTGCGCGCAGGACTTGTCCGCGACGAGAATGGCGTCCGCCGTCTCCACGACCACGAGATTGCGCGTGCCCACGCAGGCGATCAGCCGACCTTCCGAATGCGCATAGGTGGACGTCGCGCCTTCGAACATCACGCGGCCGCGCGCCACGTTCGAGGCATCGTCCTTCGGCAGGATGTTCCAGATCGCGTCCCACGAACCCACGTCCGACCAGCCTGCATCCAGCGGCACGACCGCGCCCATGAAGTGGTCGTCGCCACGCTCGCTGGCGATGTGCTCCATGACGGCATAGTCGATTGAATCCGACGGCGACGACGCGAACGCCGTGCGTTCTAGACGCAGGCATTCGCCATCGTCGTCGCCGCCTTCGAACGCCGCCACGCAGGCCGCATACATGGCCGGTTGATAGTGCTCGATGGCCGAGATCCAGGTCGAGGCGCGCACGATGAAAATGCCCGCGTTCCAGCCGTATTCGCCGGAAGCCAGATAGTGCTGCGCGAGTTCGAGATGCGGCTTCTCCACGAAGCGTTCGAGACTGCACGCGCGCTGGCCCGGCAGCGCGGCGCCCATCCTGATGTAGCCGTAGCCGGTTTCGGCGTGGGTCGGCACGACGCTCAGCGTGACGATCGCGCCCGCTTCCGCACAGCGCGCACCTTCGCCGATGGCGCGATGGAACGCGTCCTGATCGGCGACCACATGATCGGCCGGCATCACGACGAGCACGGCGTCTTCGCCTTCACGAAGCGCGTGCATGGCGGCGACCGTGAGCGCGGGCGCGGTATTGCGCGGCACCGGTTCGAGCACGAGCCGCGCGCGTCGGCCCTGGCCGAGCAACTGCTCGGCGGTGGTGAAGCGATGTTCCTCGTTGCAGACGACCACCGCATCGGCGACGCGCAATCCGGCGGCGGAGAGACCGTCGAGCCGGCTGACGGTGGCCTGCAGCAGCGACTGTTCGCCGATCAGCCCGATGAGCTGCTTCGGAAAGTGTTCGCGCGACATCGGCCATAGGCGGGTGCCGGAACCGCCCGCGAGAATCACGGGCTGAATGCTGAGGCGTACGCCGATGCCGGCGTCGATCGTGGATGCGCTCGCAAGCGCGGTGTCTGTTGCATTCATGGTTTGCCTCCTGGCGCGTGATCGCAAAAGCGGACCCGCCATATTTAGCATGGAGAAAACCGCGCGTTAAAAGGAAAAAACGAATCAAAAATCCGCGTTCTTCGTGATGCGCACAAGCATCTCAATGGCATGCGCGATTTATTTCTCCCCCATGCCGATATCGCTCGCAACCGCCACGGACAAAGGCGCTCACCCATAAAAAAACCGCAAATAAATCCGCCTGATTGAAGCCGCATATTTTGTGTGTTGCAGCGCCATATTTATTCCAGTTCCATATCACGCATGCACTGCGTCATGCGAACCGACATGACGCGCACAACAGATAAACGTGTGCTTTCGTCCCGAGGGGAATGCAATGCTGAGTGTGATATCGAGAGTCGCCGATCTGGCCATGGCAGTGTTCGGCGCGTTGCTTGCCGCCGCGCTCGCTTCAGGCGAGTTCGTCTGGCTCGACGACGTCGAACGCACCCTGCTCGGCTTTTCCTGCGTGCTGAGCATCATGACGTTTCCGGCGCTCGGGATTTATCAGTCCTGGCGCGGCAAGCCGGTCTACGACCTGCTGTTGCGCGCGACCTTCGCGTGGCTGCTGGTGGAAAGCGCGGGCGTGCTGCTCACCTTCAGCATTCATCGCGCGGACTCGTTGTCGCGCGGCTGGCTCGCCTACTGGGCGGCTTGCACGGTGGGCCTGCTGATCGTCTCGAAGGCGCTGGTGCATACCACCCTCAAGCTGCTGCGGCGCGAAGGCTTCAACCAGAAGACGGTTGCGATCATCGGCTCGGCGCCGTATGCGACGTTCCTGATCGAGCAGATGCGCGGCCGTCCCGACGCGGGTTTCAGCCCGGTCTGCGTGTTCGATCCGGGCGCAGGCCCAGCCGCCTCGCATGCCGCGATGGAAGGCGACGCGCTGCTGGGCGTGCGCATCGAACGCGATTTCGGCCTGCTCGCGGAACATGTGCGCGAGCGCGCCGTCCGCGAACTGTGGCTCGCGTTGCCCATCTCGCAGGAGCCGACGATTCACCGCATCGTGACCGAGTTCCGCGACGACTTCGTCAACGTGCGCTTCATCCCCGATGTGCGCAGCCTGTCGTTCTTCGGTCATGCGGTGGTCGATCTGCTCGGCGTGCCCGCGATCAACCTCGCCGCCTCGCCCATCACCGACGTCAAGGTGCTGCCCAAGCGCGTGTTCGACCGCGTCTTCGCCGCCTGCGTGCTGATCGCGCTGGCGCCGCTGCTGGCGGCGATCGCCATCGGCGTGAAGCTGTCTTCGCCGGGACCGGTGTTCTTCCGGCAACGGCGCAAGGGCATCGACGGCCGTGAATTCAGGATCTACAAGTTTCGCTCGATGCGGCTGCATCACGAAGCCGCCGGCCAGATCACGCAGGCGCAGCGCGGCGACCGGCGCGTGACGAAGATCGGCGCGTTCCTGCGCCGCACGAGTCTCGACGAATTGCCGCAATTCATCAACGTCCTGAAGGGCGAGATGTCGGTGGTGGGTCCGCGCCCGCACGCGCTGGAGCACGACGACATCTACAAGGACCTCGTCAAGGGTTACATGCACCGTTACCGCATCAAGCCGGGCATCACGGGCTGGGCGCAGGTCAACGGCTTTCGCGGCGAGACGGACCGCATCGAGAAGATGTCGGGCCGCGTGAAGCTCGATCTCTACTACATGCAGCACTGGACCTTCGGTCTCGACATGAAGATTGTCGCGATGACGCTGTGGAAGGGCTTCGCGGGCGCGAACGCCTACTGAGTCCGGTCCGTGCAACCGGCCTAATCATCAACACCTGGAGTTGGATCATGAAACTGACGATCATCGGCAGCGGCTACGTGGGGCTCGTGACGGGCGCGTGCCTCGCGGACATCGGCAACGACGTGCTGTGTCTCGACCTCGACCAGCGCAAGATCGCCATTCTCAACGGCGGCGGCATGCCGATTCACGAGCCGGGCCTGCAGGACGTGATCGACCGCAATCGCGAAGCCGGCCGCCTCGCGTTCACGTCCAACGTGCAGCAGGCCGTGGAGCACGGCGAGATGCTGTTCATCGCGGTCGGCACGCCTTCGGATGAAGACGGTTCCGCCGACCTGCAATACGTGCTCGCGGCGGCGCGCGACATCGGCCGCTACATGAACGGCTTCAAGACCATCGTCGACAAATCGACCGTGCCCGTGGGCACCGCGCGGCGCGTCAAGGCCGCGATCCAGTACGAGCTCGACGCGCGCGGCGTGGAGCACATGTTCTCGGTCGTATCGAATCCGGAGTTTTTGAAGGAAGGCGCGGCGATCGAGGACTTCACGCGGCCGGACCGCATCGTGATCGGCTGCGACGAGGACGTGCCCGGCGAACGCGCGCGCGAACGCATGAAGCGCCTGTACGCGCCATTCAACCGCAATCACGAACGCACGCTGTATATGGACGTGCAGTCCGCCGAATTCACCAAGTACGCCGCCAACGCGATGCTCGCGACGCGCATTTCCTTCATGAACGAGCTGGCGAATTTCGCGGACCGCGTCGGCGCGGACATCGAGGCCGTGCGGCGCGGCATCGGCTCGGATCCGCGCATCGGCTATGACTTTCTCTATGCGGGCTGCGGCTACGGCGGCTCGTGCTTTCCGAAGGACGTGCGTTCGCTGATCCAGACGGCGTCGCTGTTCGGCCATGACATGAGCATCCTGAAGGCGGTGTCGGACGTCAACGAGGCGCAGAAGGACACGCTCACGCACAAGATCGTGCGGCGCTTCGGCGACGACCTCACGGGCCGCACCTTCGCGCTGTGGGGCCTCGCGTTCAAGCCGAATACCGACGACATGCGCGACGCCCCCAGCCGCGTGCTCGCGGCGGCGTTGCTGGCGCGCGGCGCAAAGGTCGTCGCATACGACCCGGTGGCGACCGACGAAGCCCGCCGCGTCTTCGCACTCGACCTCCAGGGCCAGCCCGAAGCGCGCGCGCGGCTCTCCTATGCGGCGAACCACAAGGATGCGCTCGACGGCGCGGATGCGCTCGTGATCGTCACCGAATGGAAGGTGTTCAAGAGCCCGGATTTCGATGCGATCAAGCGCCGTCTGCGGCACCCCGTCATCTTCGACGGCCGCAATCTCTACGAACCGGAGACGCTGAGCGAGATGGGCATCGAGTATCACGCGATCGGACGCGGCACGCGCATGAGCCAGGCCGCCGTGCCGGCAAGCGTGGCGGGCTTGGCATAACGCGCCGATGTTCGGAAGCGTCCTGATCGTCTGTCACGCGAACATCTGCCGCAGCCCGACTGCGGAGGTGCTGTTCCGCGCGCATCTGGCAAGGCGCGGCGTCCGGCCGATGGAGTTTCGTTCGGCCGGGCTCTACGCCCACGAAGGCGAGGACATCGACCCGGCCATGCAGCGGCTGCTGGCGGAGCAGGGGCTCGATTCGTCGCAGCATCGCGCGCGGCGCTTCGACCGCGGCATGGCGCGCGGCGCGGACCTGATCCTCGTGCCCGAGCGCAGCCAGATGCGCGCGGTTACGCAACTCGCGCCGACCACGCGCGGCAAGGTGCATCTGCTCGGCAAATGGGAAGACGCGGAAGTCGCCGACCCTTACGGCGCGCATGACGCGGTCTATCGCGAGAGCTTTGGATTGATCGAACGGCTGGTGCTTGGATGGCTCGACAAAATATGCTAATACCCCGTGTTCTTTTGCTGACGTCTTTCATGTCGGCGCTGTTGTCGGCGTGCAGCACGGCGCCAGGCAATTTCCTCAATACCTCGCGGCTCGAAGACAAGGATCTGACGCCCACCGCGACCTATCCGGTGCATCTCATCACGGCGGACGTCATCGCGCAGGAACAGGCGGCGCCGGACGTCACGCAGCCGCTGCCGCCCGCGCGTTTCGCCGATGAAGCGCAGTACGTGTATCGCATCGAACCGCAGGACATTCTCGGCGTGACGCTGTGGGATCACCCGGAACTGACGACGCCGCAAGGCAGCACGCTTTCCACCGGCGGCAACACTACGCAGACGGTCGCGGGCGCGCTGCGGCAGCCCTACACGCAGGCGCTGCCGGGACAGGCGGACCCCTACGGCCAGACCGTGTCGCCGAACGGCACTATCTTCTTTCCGTTCGTCGGCAGCGTGCGCGTGGCGGGCAAGACGACCGGCGAGATCCGCGACCAATTGGCGGCCGCGCTGGCGCCGTACATCAAGAACCCGCAACTCGACGTGCGCGTGCTGGCGTATCGCAGCCAGAAGATCGCGATGACGGGCGAAGTGAAGCAGCCCGGTCCGCTCGCCGTGAGCGACGTCCCGCTGACGCTGGTGGACGCCATCACGCGCTCGGGCGGCACGACGTCCGAGGCCGACCTCCAGCGCGTGCGGCTGACGCGCGGCGGCAAGCTGTACGTGCTCGACGCCAACAGCGTGCTGGACCGCGGCGACATCTCGCAGAACGTGATGCTGCAATCGGGCGACATCATCAACATTCCGGACCGCTACGACAGCCGCATCTTCGTGATGGGCGAAGTCAAGACGCCGATGCCGGTGAACATGGTGCGCGGCCGCGCGTCGATCGCCGATGCGCTGACGCTGGCGGGCGGCGTGCTCGACACCGACGCCAACGTGCGCCAGATCTACGTGGTGCGCGGCGCGCGCAGCAATCCGGCGCGGCCCGACATCTTCCGGCTCGACATGTCGCAGCCAGACTCGCTGCTGCTCTCGACGCAATTCCAGCTGCGTCCGCAGGACGTGGTCTACGTGGGCACGGCGGGCGCGGTGCAGTTCAACCGCCTGATCAACCAGGTGTTGCCGACCTTGCAGACGCTCTTCTATCTGAAGCAGCTGACGCGCTAGCGGGCATCGAAAAGAGGGAGTCGTAACGTGAACATGCAAGTGCATCCCTTCATGCAGAAGCCTGCCGAGGAAGACGTCGTGCTCGGCAATCTGATCCAGGCCGTGATCGATGACATCGGCTGGCTGATCGGCGTCTTCGCCTTCGTGGTGCTGTGCGCAGCCGTGTATTGCTATCTGGCGAGACCGGTGTATTCCGCCGATGCGCACGTGCGCGTGGAGACCAACGACAACACGTCGCAGGCGCTCACGCAGACGCAAACCGGCCAGGCGATCAACTCGGGATCGAGCGCGCTGCCCACCGACGCGGAGATCGAGATCATCAAGAGCCGCGGCGTGGTGGCGCCGGTGGTGGCGCAATGCAAGCTCAACTTCTCCGTTGCGCCGGTGACGCTGCCGTTGCTCGGCAGCCTCGCGGCGCGCTTCGCGACGCCCGGCGTGCCCGCGAAACCGTGGTTCGGCATGGCGTCGTATGCGTGGGGCGGCGAGATCATCCAGCTGGATTCGATCGAGGTCGAACCGCAGTGGGAAGGCAAGGAACTGATGCTCACGGCGCTCGGCGACGGGCGCTATGCGCTGGCGGATCCGCAGGGACGCGCGCTGCTTCAGGGGCAGGCCGGCACGGAGGCGAGCGGTCAGGGCGTCACGCTGCTCGTGAAGCAGCTCGTGGCGCGGCCCGGCACGCGCTTCAAGGTGATGCGCGCGAACGATCTCTCGGCCATTGCGAGCTTCCAGTCGGGCATCACGGTGACGGAACAGGGCAAGCAGACCGGCGTGATCCAGATCTCGCTCGAAAACCAGAACCCGGACAAGGCCGCCGAGATCGCGAATGCGCTCGCGCAGTCGTATCTGCGTCAGCACATCGAGACCAAGCAGGCCGATGCAGGCAAGATGCTCGACTTCCTGCGCACCGAAGAGCCGCGGCTCAAGGCGGACCTGCACAATGCGGAAGCCGCGCTGACCGAGTATCAGCGCCAGGCGGGCGTCATCAACGCAAGCGACGAAGCCAAGGTCTATCTCGAAGGCAGCATCGGCTATGAAGCGCAGATTTCCGCGCTGCGCCTGCAAATCACGACGCTCGAACAGCGCTACGGCAATCTGCATCCGGCGCTCACGACGGCGCGCGAGCAACTCGCGCAACTCGAAGCGCAGCGCGAGCGCTATGCGTCGCGCTTCCGCGATCTGCCGCAATCGGAAGTGAAGGCGGTGGCGTTGCAGCGTGACGCGAAGGTGGCGGAAGACATCTACGTGCTGCTGCTGAATCGCGTGCAGGAGCTGTCGGTGCAGCGGGCCGGTACGGGCGGCAACGTGCATATCGTCGATGCCGCGCTGCGTCCCGGCGATCCGGTCAAGCCGAAGAAAGTGCTCATCATGTCGGCGGCGGTGATTCTCGGGCTGATCCTCGGCACGGGCTTCGTGTTCGCGCGCCGCGCGATCTTCAAGGGCATCGACGATCCGGAGCGCCTTGAACGCGTCTCGTCGCTGCCGATCTTCGCGCTCGTGCCGCACAGCGCCGAGCAAACCCGCTTCGATACCGATGTGAAGCGTCGCCGCCACGACGACCCCGAAGCGCCGATCCTCGCGATGCTGCGTCCCAACGACGTCTGCGTCGAGATCATGCGCAGCCTGCGCACCTCGATCCAGTTCTCGCTGATGGAAGCGCGCAATCGCGTGGTGATGCTGACCGGGCCGGCGTCGGGCGTCGGCAAGAGCTTTCTCGCGACCAATCTGGCCGTGCTGCTCGCGGCCACCGGCAAGCGCGTGCTGCTGATCGACGGCGACATGCGGCGCGGCAAGCTCGAACGCGCGTTGAGCGGCGGGCGCGAGCCGGGGCTTGCGGAATTGCTGGCGGGATCGATCGGCGTGGAGGAAGCGATCCGCGCGACGCGTATTCCCTCACTCGATTTCATCGCGGCTGGCAAGCGTCCGGGCAATCCGTCGGAGCTGCTGATGTCGCCGCGACTTCAACCTTATCTCGACGCGCTCGGCCGCAAATACGACGCGATCCTGATCGACACGCCGCCCGTGCTCGCGGTCACGGACGCGCTGATCGTCGGCAAGCTGGCGGGCACGAACTTCCTCGTGCTGCGCTCGGGTGCGCACAACGAAGGCGAGATCAGCGAGGCGACGCGGCGTCTGCGCACGGCGGGCATCGCCGTGCAGGGCGCAATCCTGAACGGCACGCCACAGCGCGCGCGCGGTTACGGGCGCGCTCATTACGCTGCGGTGGAAGAGTATGCGGGCCACTGACGGAGAACAGACCATGAGCTTGCGCATTTCGGTGGTGGTGCCGACTTATCGCCGACCGGCGGACCTGAAGCGCTGCCTGGCGGCGTTGCGGGCGCAGACGCGCGTGCCGGAGGAAGTGCTCGTGATCGCGCGTCCCGAGGACGAAGCAACGGCGCGGCGTCTGGCGATCGAAATGAAGGGCGCGCAAGGCTTCACGTTGCGGGTGATCGAGACCGGCGCGGGCGGTCAGGTGGCGGCGCTCAATCGCGGGCTGGAGGCGGCGCAAGGCGAGATTGTCGCGATCACCGACGACGATGCCGCGCCGCACCCCGACTGGGTCGCGCGCATCGCCCGCGCGTTCGTGGAGGATGAGCGCCTCGGTGCAATCGGCGGGCGCGACTGGGTCCACGAGAAGGGCCGCGTGCTGGACGGCGCGCGCCAAGAAGTGGGCGTGGTGCGCCGCACGGGCCGGATCGTGGGCAACCATCATCTCGGCGTGGGACCGGCGCGGGATGTACGCATGCTGAAGGGCGCCAACATGAGCTACCGGCGCGTGGCGGTATGCGCGCTGCGTTTCGATACGCGATTGCGCGGCGCGGGCGCCCAGGTTCACAACGACATGGCGTTCAGCATGAGCGTGCGACGCGCGGGCTGGACGGTGCGCTACGACCCGCTGGTCGCGGTGGATCACTTTCCCGCCGAGCGTTTCGACGAAGACCGGCGCGACGCGCAGACCCTCGGCGCCTTGAGCGACGCCGCCTACAACTTCCATCTGATCCTGAGCGAGCAGCTCGATGCGGGACATCGCGAGCTGGCGTGGTGGTGGTATGCGCTGATCGGCACGAAGGTCTATCCGGGCATCGCGCAGGCGCTGCTCGCGATGCGCGGCGGCGCGGGGCATGCATGGCGGCGCTGGCGCGCGGTGCGCAGCGGCGCCCGGGAGGCGCGCCGCGAGGCCCGCCGTGCGCGCATGGCGGCCGCGCCCGCGCTTGCTGCTGCGAGGACACTATGACGAACGTGCATGTGCATCTCTTCCATGGCGCCGATCCGGCGCGGTATCGGCAGGGCGACAACATCGGCTGCCTGTATGGCTATCACCATGCGGAGTCGGCGGAATTCACGCTGACCTATTCACGCGACGCCGACGAGCGCAAGCCCATGCGCTTCCTGCGCCGTGCCTTGAAGGCCGCGCTCGGCTTCGATTTCATTCATACGTGGCGTAATCGCGAGGCCATACTCGGGTGCGATGCCGTATGGACCCATACGGAACAGGAGTATCTGTCCGCAGCGCTGTTGCTGCTGCTCAAGCGCCGCGCGATGGGCCGGCCGTTGCTGCTCGCGCAGTCGATCTGGCTGCTCGACAAATGGCCGGGCTATGGGGCGGTGCGTCGCTGGGCGTTTCGCAAGCTGATTGCGCGTGCCGATATCCTCACGACGCATTCCAGCGTGAACGCCGCTTTGGTGCGCGAATACTTCGGCCGCGAGGCGGCGCAGGTCTTCTACGGCCTGAACCTGCAGGACTTCGCGCTCGCCGAGCCGCGTGCATGGACGCCGCACGCGCCGCTGCGCGTCGGGGCGATTGGCAATGACCGCGATCGCGACTGGCACACGCTCGCCACGGCCCTGCGCGACGACGCACGCTATGACGTGCGCATCGCGACGCGCCGCCGCGTGCCGGCCTCGCTGCACGCGGACAACGTGTGCATTGCGCCGGCCATCGGGCTGAACGCGGCGCGCGAACTGTACGATTGGGCCGATGTGATCGTCGTGCCCTTGCGTGCGAACACGCATGCTTCGGGGCTGACGGTGCTGCTCGAAGCCGTCGCGCTCGGCAAGCCGGTGATCGTCACGGATGTCGGTGGTCTGCGCGATTACTTCGGCACTGGACATGTGTCTTACGTGCCCGCGCACGATGCGCCGGCGCTGCGCCGCGCGCTCGACGAACTGCGCGGCAACCCCGCGCTCGCGCTGGCGCGGGCGCAGGCCGCAATGCGCCATTTCAAGGCCCGCGATTACACGACACGCGAGTTCGCGCTCCAGCATGTGCGGCTGACGCGCGCGGCGCTGGAGCACGCGCAGGGCGCGAGCGAGGCCGCGCCGAACGGGCAGACGGTGTTCGCGCCGCGCGAGCTGACGAGATGAACGCCGCGCCGCTGCCTCACGCGCCACGCGACCTCGCTGGCCGGACCAAGACCGCGCGCCGCACGCGCAAGGGACCGCCCGAATGGACCGCGCAGGCGGTCGTCTGGGGGCTGACCGCGCTGCTGGTGCTGGCGCGCCAGGGTACGGTGCTGACCTTGGCTTTTCCGCTGCTGGCGACGTCCGCGGCGCTCTACCTCTACTTCCGCAGTCCGGCGCGCTATGTCGGCTTCATGTGGTGGGTCTGGTTCCTGAGCCCGGAAATTCGGCGTCTCGCGGACTGGGGCCGCGGCGCGTTCACGCCGACGAGCCTGATCCAGATCGCGCCGCTCGTCGTCACGATGATCTGCGGGCTCACGCTGTTGCGCCAGTACAAGGTGCTGGCGCAGCGGCGCGGCCTGCCGATGCTGCTGATGTTGCTCGGCATCGCGTATGCGTACCTGATCGGCGTGGCGTCCAGCGGCCCGATGGCGGCCACCTACGACCTCGCGAACTGGCTGTATCCGGTGCTCATCGGCTTTCACATCATGGTGAACGCGCATGATTATCCGAAGTACCGCAAGGTGCTGCTGGATACCTTCGTCTACGGCCTGCTGCTGATGGGCGCATACGGCATCGTGCAGTTCTTCGTCATGCCGGCCTGGGACGCGATGTGGATGATCGGCTCGCAGATGGCCTCGCAAGGCGAACCGGTGCCGCTCGGCGTGCGCGTCTTCAGCACGATGAACTCGTCCGGCCCGTTCGCGCTCGTCGTGATGGCGGGGCTCACCTTCGTGATGGCCGGCACGCAGCGCGCGCGCTGGCTGGCGGGCGCGCTCGGCTTCGTCTCGTTCGCCCTGTCGATGGTGCGCTCGGCATGGGGCGGCTGGATCATCGCGATGCTGCTTCAACTGCTCAAGGCGAGCAACCGCGTGCGGCTGCGTATCGTGCTCGGCGCGGTGGTGCTCGTGGGGCTGTCGGTGCCGCTGCTGACCGTCGGGCCGGTGGCGGACAAGCTCGGCACACGCCTCCAGACCATGACCAACCTGAGCAACGACAGCAGCTATGCCGCGCGCAACGAGTTCTACACGAACTTCATGGTGACCGCGTTCACCGACGTCACCGGCGAGGGCTTCGGCGCCACCGGCACCTCAACCAAGCTGGCCAGCGCAAACGGCGATCTCGGCAAATACGGCAGCTTCGACAGCGGCGTGATGAATGTGCCCTTCGTGCTGGGCTGGCCGGGCGGACTGCTCTACATGGCGGGCGTGGTGCTGTTGCTGGTGCGGGCGTGGCGCGCGTCGTTCTCGCTGCGCGACGACAAGTTCGCGCAGGCCGCGCTGAGCCTCGCCTTTTCGATGATCGGCATCCTGCTGTTCGCCAACACCTTCGTCAGCACGGGCGGATCGCTGTTGTTCACGAGCCTGTTTGCGATCATCGCCGCGCGCCATCATGCGAAGCTCGTGCGCCGCCGCGAAGCTCTCTTCTTTCAACATCAAAGGCTAGCCAATGAGAATCGCGATCGTCACCCACGTAGTGCGGCATAACGACGGCCAGGGCCGCGTCAACTATGAAATCGCGCGCGCGGCGCTGGCCGAGGGGCACGAGGTGATTCTCGTGGCATCGCACGTCGCGCCCGAGTTGCTCGATCATGCGCGGCTGCGCTGGGTGCCCGTGATCGCCGGGCGCTTCTGGCCGACGCGCCTTGTCAAGCAACAGGTCTTCGCGATCAAGAGCGCGCTGTGGCTGCGCGCGCATCGCGATGCCTACGACGTGCTGCACGTGAACGGTTTCATCACCTGGGCGCGCGCCGAGGTCAACACCGCGCATTTCGTGCATGGCGGCTGGACCCGCAGCCCGTATTACCCGTTCCGGCTGCGCGGCGGCGCGTGGTCCGCGTATCAGGTGATCTACAGCCGCCTGAATGCGTGGCTCGAAGGCTGGGCGTACCGGCGTTCGCGGGTGATCGCGGCGGTATCGGAGAAGGTGGCGGAAGAGATCCGCGCGGGCGGCATCGAGAGTCAGCGCGTGCAGGTGGTCTACAACGGCGTGGATACGCAGGCGTTCGCGGCGGCCCCTGCTGAACGCGCGGCGTTCAACCTGCAGGACGACGCGTTCCTGCTGTTGTTCGTCGGCGACCTGCGCACGCCGCGCAAAAACCTGCAAACGGTGCTGCGCGCGCTGGTGTCGCTGCCGCCGCATGTGCAGCTCGTGGTCGCGGGGTATCTGCCCGGCAGCCCCTACCCGGAGCAGGCGCGCGCGCTCGGCATTGCGGATCGCGTGCATTTTCTCGGGCTCGTCAAGAACATGCCGACGCTGATGCATTCCGTCGATGCCTTCGTCTTTCCGTCGCGCTACGAAGCCATGAGTCTTTCGCTGCTCGAGGCGCTCGCCGCCGGCCTGCCGGTCATCACGGCGCGCACGGCGGGCGGCGCGGAGATCATCGGCGAGGACTGCGGCATCGTGCTTGCCGATCCCGACGATGCCGTCGCGCTGGCGGGCGCCATCGGTGAACTGGCGGCGTCGCGCGAACGCTGCGTACGCATGGGCGTGGCGGCGCGCGCGCTCGCGGCGGACTTCAACTGGGCGCGCATGGCGCGGCGTTATCTCGATCTCTATCGCAGCTTTGCGCGGCATGAGCGCAACGGCACGGTGGCGTCGCTGAACACGGCGTCAGCGCAATCGCGCGTCTGAAATCAACATGAAGGAAACAGACATGAGCACCCCATCCATCAAGTCTCTGCAAATCGGCATGCACTGGTTTCCGGAACGCGCGGGCGGTCTCGACCGCATGTACTACACGCTGGTCGGCGCGCTGCCGGCGGCGGGCGTCCAGGTGCGCGGCGTCGTGGCCGGCTCGCCGCGCGTGGCGGTCGATTCGGGCGGCGCCATCCGCGGCTTCGGCCCGGCAGCGCAGTCGCTGCCGCGCCGCCTCATGAACGCGCGCAGTGCCTTGCGCGCCAGTCTCGAGATGGAGCGGCCCGACGTCGTTTCGTCGCACTTCGCGCTGTACACGTTTCCCGGCCTCGACGTGACGCGCGGCATCGCGCAGGTCTCCCACTTCCAGGGGCCGTGGGCCGACGAGAGTCATGTCGAAGGCGCGGATACCCTCGGTCAGCGCGCGAAGCTCATGCTGGAGCGGCGCGTGTATGCGCGTTCGTCGCGGCTGATCGTGCTCTCGGAGGCGTTCGGGCAGATTCTGAGCGCGCGTTACGGCGTGCCGGAAGAACGGATCCGCGTGGTGCCGGGTTGTGTCGATGTTGCGCAGTTCGACCAGAAGCTGAGCCGCGCCGAAGCCCGCAGGAAGTTGCAGTTGCCGGCGGGGCGGCCGATCGTGCTCGCCGTGCGGCGGTTGGTGCGACGCATGGGGCTCGAAACGCTGATCGAGGCCATCACGCGCGTCAAGCAGAAGGTGCCGGACGTGCTGCTGCTGATCGCGGGCAAGGGGCGGCTCGCGGAAGAGTTGCAGGCCCGCATCGATGCCGCCGGTCTCGACGACAACGTCCGCCTGCTCGGTTTCGTGCCCGACGAACAACTGGCTTCGCTGTATCGCGCGGCGGACATCAGTATCGTGCCGACGGTGGCGCTCGAAGGCTTCGGGCTGATCACGGTGGAGTCGCTGGCTTCCGGAACGCCGGTGCTGGTGACGCCGGTGGGCGGTTTGCCGGAGGCGGTGCGGGGGCTGTCGGAAGATCTGGTGCTGGCGTCCACAGGTGTCGATGCGATTGCGGATGGCCTGATCGCGGCCTTCGACGGCACGCTCGACCTGCCGGACGAGGCGGCCTGCCGGCGCTATGCATGGGAGCACTTCGACCGCTCGGTGATTGCAAAGCGTGTGGCGGCGGTCTATGAGGAAGCGATTGCGGAAGGACCGATGCACTGATGTGCTTCAGGCCGGCGTTGTGAAAGGCCGGCCTGAAGCTTGAAGCACCAACTAAGCCGCGACCTGCGCGCTCATCGAGTCGTACATCCATTCGAGCGTGTCGTGGATGGGCGTATGCGGCACGTGCCCGATCACCTGCCGCAGCCTGCGATTCGAGCCGACCAGCCGCGCAATCTCATTGCGCCGCATGAAGCGCGGATCGACGAACACGTCGATCTCGTAGCCCGCGATGCGCGCGAGCATCTGCAACATCTCGCCGAGCGAATGGCTGTGGCCGGAGCAGACGTTGAAAGTCTGACCGGCGGGCGCGGCGTCGAGCAGCTTCCCGTAAGTTGCGACGACATCCCGCACATCCGAGAAATCGCGGCTCACGTGGAGATTGCCGAGCGAGATGCGCGCTTCCCGCCGCGCATGATGCCCGACGATCTTCGGCAGCACGTATTCCTCGCTTTGCCCGACGCCCGTGTAGTTGAACGGCCTGACGAACACCAGCGGCAGACGGTCGAGCCAGAGCCGGGCCGCGTGTTCCATCGCCAGCTTGCTGACGGCGTAATCGTTGGCGGGCTGGATCGACACCTCTTCGTCGATGGTCTCGACCGCCGCATTGCCATACACGTTCGCGGTGCTCGCCAGCAACACCGCGCGCGGCTTCTTGTCGAGCGTGCTGAGCGCGGCGAGCAGGTTGCGCGTGCCGACGATATTCACCATATACGTCTTGCCCGGCGCATTGGCCGTGACATGGGCGGCGGCGGCCAGATGCACGACGACATCGGGACGGGCATCGGCGACGAAGGACTTGAGCGCGTCCATGTCGAGCAGATCGACGGATATGCCGATGGCGTTCGGCACGTCCTCTTCCGGCGACGACGTGACCGTGCCCCAGACGTCATAGCCCGACTGCGTCAGGACGGCGGCCATGTGCCGGCCGGTGAAGCCGTTGAGGCCGGTGATGAGTGCGCGTCTCGCCATGGCGCGTCAGAAGCCGGTCTGGGTTTCGTTGCGCTTCAGGTCCGCCTCGGTCATCATCCTGCACAGTTCCTCCAGCGTGGTCTTCGGTTGCCAGCCGAGCTTCTCGCGCGCCTTGTCCGCGCTGCCGATCAACAGGTCCACTTCAGCCGGACGATAGAACTTCGGATTCACCCGCACCAGCGTGCGGCCCGTCGCGACATCGATACCGCGCTCGCGTTCGCCCTTGCCCGCCCACTCCAGCTGATAGCCCGCCGCGCCGAACGCCATGCGCACGAAGTCGCGCACGGTCTCCGTGCGGTTCGTCGCGAGCACATAGGTATCGGGGTCGCTCGCCTGCAACATGCGCCACATACCCTCGACGTATTCGGCCGCGAAGCCCCAGTCGCGCTTCGCATCGAGATTGCCGAGTTCGAGCAGTTCTTCCTTGCCGAGGCGGATCTTCGCGACGGTATCGGTGATCTTGCGGGTCACGAACTCGCGCCCGCGCAACGGCGATTCATGATTGAACAGAATGCCGCTGCAACCGAAGATGCCATACGACTCGCGGTAGTTGATGGTGGTCCAGTGCGCGAACAGCTTGGCGACGCCATAGGGGCTGCGCGGATAGAACGGCGTTTCCTCGCATTGGGGAATGGCCTGCACCTTGCCGAACATCTCGGACGTGGACGCCTGGTAATAGCGGATTTTCGGATCGATCACGCGGATCGCTTCCAGCAGATTGAGCGCGCCGAGACCGGTGACGCCCGCGGTCGTCGAAGGCTGATCGAAGGACACGCCGACGAAACTCTGCGCGGCGAGGTTATACAACTCGCTGGCTTCGGCCGTTTCGAGCAGACGCAGGTTGGAGCCGAGATCGGTCAGGTCGTGTTCGACGAGGCTGAGTTTCGGATGACGGTCGATACCGAGTTCGGCGATGCGCCAGAAGTTCACCGAACTCGTGCGGCGATACGTGCCGACCACTTCGTATCCCTTTTCGAGCAGGAGCTTGGCGAGATATGCGCCGTCCTGTCCTGACACGCCGGTGATGATCGCTTTGAGCTGCGAGGCCATGAGTTCCACTCCTGAAGATGTCATGAGCCGATTCTAGGGAAAAGAAATCGAAAAAATATCCGCGCGATTTTCATTTGCGGCATGCGTGTTTTTTAATTGCGCGAGATCTTTTTTTGACGATGGCGATACGCCAGGCGGATTAAAGCGGTCGTCGCCGTGCGGACAATATTTTCGTTTTTTTAGCTTTATTTGGCCTCTAACCTCCAGTCGTCGAAACGGGTCGTCCAGGCCGTGTTCAGGGAGGGAAGATTGCCGCGCATTGTGTCGTCGAAACTGGCTTGCACGGTCCTCTGCATCGCGTCCGCATTGACCGGGTCGCATGCCGGGGCTGCGGCGCCGCGCGTGCTCGATGCCAGAACGTCGTGGATCGGCAATACCTCCGGTTTCGGCGACGGCACCTGGACGCAGATCAATATCACCGCGATCGCCGTTGCGCCCGATGGCCGCGTGTTCACCAATTCGCCGTGGGACGAAAGCGGCGCCGAAGCGAGCGTGTACCGCGACGGCAAGATGCTCGGTTATGCAGGCGGCACGCATGGTTGGGGCGCATCCGGCGGCAACGCGGTGGCGGTGAATGCGCGCAGCGTGTTCGTCGCGGTGGGCGTGGGCAATGAAAAAGGACGGCTCGTCAGGTCAGGCGTGTGGCCGCCTGCGGGGCGGTACTGGATTGGCGTGTCGCGGCGTGACATCGACGACCCGAAGCGTGCCATGCCCTTCGATGGCGCGCCCGATGCGGATCGTGCGCTCGTAAGCGCCAAGGACCCGGCCGCGACGCTCGCCCGCAGTTTCCTGAAGATCGACGACACCACCGACGATGCCGCGCGCGGAGACATTGGCGGGCTTGCGGCGAACGATGCGCTTTTGTATGTGGCCAATACGGCGCGGGATCGCATCGAGCGCTACGACGCGCGCTCCATGCAGCGGAAGTCGCAATGGAACGCGCCGCAGCCGGGGCGCATCGCGCTGGCGCAGGACGGCTCGCTGTGGGGCATCGTCGAGAGTCTCGGCGCGCATCCGCGCATCGCGCATTTCAGTGCGTCGGGCGCGTTGCTGACCGACGCGCCGCGTATGGCCGAAGAGACTGTCGCCGTCGATATCGCGCTCGACCTTCAAGGTCGTCTGCTTGTCGCCGATAACGGTCCACGTCAGCAAGTGCTGTTCTTCGCGAAGCAGGGCGGGACGTATCGCGAAACGGGCGCGCTGGGCGAACGCGGCGGCATCTTTTCGGGCGTGCCGGGCAAGCCGGGACCGCTGCGCTTCAATGGCCTGACAGGCGTGGGTGTGGACGCTTCGGGCAACGTCTATGTGTCGGGCAACGGCATCGGTACGCGCGACGGCAGCATCGGCGCGGGTCTTGGCGCAACGCTCGAGAGCTATTCCCCGGCCGGCGCCTTGCGCTGGCAGATGCAGGGTCTGCTGTTCGTCGATGGCGCGTGGATCGATCCCGCCCGGCCCGACAGCGTGTACACGGGCAACAAGCGCTTCGAGCTGGATCTGTCGAAGCCGCCGGGGCAGGAATGGCGCTACGCGGGCTTTCTGTCAGGCCGTTTCAAGTATCCCGACGACCCGGTGTTTCACGTCGATCAATGGCCGGGCCTGCCGATCGCACGCCGCCTCGCAGGCCGCACCTTCCTGTACCTGACGGACATGGTCGCGGATCACCTGAAGATCTATCGCTTCGACGCGACGCACGACGGCGAACTGGCGATTCCTTCGGGCTTCATCGCCGGGCGGCCGCGTCCGGTGCAGAACGTGCCGAACCGGCCGGAAGGCGGCGAATGGATCTGGCGGGATCTCGACGGCGATGGCCGCTTCGAAGCCGGCGAATTCCAGCGCAATCCGGGCGCCGCGCGCATCACGGGCGGTTGGGGCTGGTGGGTCGATGCGAAGGGCGATATCTGGCGCACCAGCGACGTGAAGGGCATTCACCGCATCCGCTTCGGCGGCCTCGATGCGCACGGCAATCCCATCTACGACTACGCGCGCATGCAGACCTATCCGGTGCCCGCGCCGTTCACGGAGCTGCGCCGCGCGGTGTACGACGCGGCCACGGACACGATGTACATCACGGGCTACACGGCCGACGCGCCCTACGACCGCCGTTACTGGAAGGAAGTGGGCCGACGTCTGGTGCGCTACGACAACTGGTCGAACGGCGCGCGCCTGCGCTATGCGATCGACTTGCCGTGGGACACGCAGGCAAAGCCGCTGGCGACCGTGATCGGCGCGACGGTCGAAGGGCAATACGTGTTCGCGGTGGAGCCGGTGGGCGAGGTGCATGTGTACGACAAGGACTCGGGCAAGGAGGTCGGCGTGATCCGGCCGGGGCCGGAAGTCGGCCGGGCGTCCGGCTGGGTGGACGTGCCCAACGGCATCAGCGCGCACCGGCGCGGCAACGGCGAGTACCTCGTGTTCGTCGAAGAGGACGCACGCGGCAAGGTGACGATGTACCGCTGGACCCCGTCAAGCTGAACGCGCGAGGAACGACGAATGGAAAGAAGCATGATGCGGAACGTGGGAATCAACTTCATCGGGTTGATCCTGCCCACCTTTGTATCGCTCGCGACGGTGCCGGCGTATATCCGGCTCGTCGGCGTCGAGCGTTATGGCGTAATCAGTCTCGTATGGACGCTGATCGGCTATTTCAGCATTCTCGATCTTGGCATGAGCATGGCCGCGCAACATCAGATCGCGAAGGCGCAGGCAGCGGGCGACGTCGCGCAACGGACGCGCGTGTTCTGGAGCGCCGTATGGCTCAACTTCGCGACGGGCGTACTCGGCGGCCTGGCGATCTACTTGGGCGCTTTCGCTTACACGGCCTATGTCGCGGATTCCGCGCCCGCCCTGCAGCAGGAGGTGTATCGCGCGTTGCCGTGGCTTGCGCTCGCCATACCGCTTGCCAACGTCTCCTGGGTCTTCGCGGGCGCCATCAACGCGATGGAGCGCTTCGGCGTCTATAACGCGAACCAGACCTTCGGCACCTTCCTGTTCCAGTTGTTGCCGCTGGGCGCGGCGTGGTGGATCACGCCGAACCTGCAAACCGTGATCGCGGCCGCGGTGGTCGCGCGCCTGCTGGCGGCGCTGCTGCTCGCCCGCGCGAGTTTCAGGCTGCTCGACATCCGCCGCATCGAATGGCCGACGCGCCAGGTCGCGGGCGGCCTGTTCCGCTTCGGCGGCTGGATGCTCGTGTCGTCGATCACCACGATGCTCACCGACTCGCTCGACCGCGTGCTGCTCGGCGCGCATCTCGGCGCGCGCTTCGTCACGTATTACACGGTGCCGCAAAACCTTGTCACGCGCCTGAACATGCTGCCCAACGCGATGGTGCGCACGCTGTTTCCGCGTCTGTCGGCCATCGATCGAAGCGACGCGAACAGCATGGCCGCGACCTCGCTCACGTTCCTGAACGGCGTGTTCACGCCGCTCGCGCTGTTTGCAATGCTGGTGCTCGAACCGTTCCTGCATCTGTGGATCGGCGCAGACCTCGCGGTCGAAAGCGCGCCGGTGGGGCGCATTCTCGTGATCGCCGTGTGGCTCGTCGGACAGGCGGGCGTGACGCGCATTCTGATTCAGTCGCAAGTCGATCCCGCCAAGGCCGCGCGCGCGGGACTCGCGCAACTGCCGTTCTTCGTCGGCTTGCTCTGGTTCGGCATCGAGCGATACGGGCCGGTGGGCGCGGCGAGTGTAGTCGCGGTGCGCGCGCTCGCGGACTATGCGGTCCTCCTCTGGATGTCGCGGATCCGCGCGCGGCCCATCGCGCTCGACATGCTCGCGCATCTCGCGTTTCTGCTTGCCGCGCTGGCCGTCGCCATGGTCATCGATGCCATGACGCATCCCTTCCAGGCCGTCGCGGCGGCGGCGCTCTTCGCCTTCGTCAACACGGCATGGTCCGTGGCGACGCAGCCTTCGTTGCGCGCGCTGGCGCTGACCCTGGCGCGCAAGTTCATCGGCCGGACCCCTTCACCTCTGAAAGCGAGGCGTGACGCATGAGCACCGAATTCGAAGACGCGTTTATCGGACGCGCAAAGACACGTCACCTCCTGCGCGACGACGGTCTCGCGCCCGCGCCGCGACCGCGCGGCGTGTCCGTTCATCCCGGCATGCCGCGCGTGGCGATCGTGCATGACTGGCTCGTCACTTACGCCGGGGCGGAACGCGTGCTGGAACAGATCATCGCGTGCTTTCCGGATGCGGACATCTTCAGCGTCGTGGACTTTCTCGAAGACCGCTCGTTCCTGCGCGGCAAGCAGGCGGCCACGTCGTTCATCCAGAAGCTGCCGTTCGCCCGGACGCGTTATCGCGCGTATCTGCCGCTGATGCCGCTCGCGATCGAACAGCTGGACCTCTCCGGATACGATCTCGTCATTTCCAGCAGCCATGCCGTGGCTAAAGGCGTGCTGACCGGACCCGATCAGGTGCATGTGAGCTACGTGCATTCGCCGATCCGCTATGCGTGGGACCTGCAACACCAATACCTCAAGCAATCCAATCTGACCGCGGGCGCGAAGTCGCTGTTCGCGCGGCTGATCCTGCATTACATGCGCAACTGGGATATCCGCACGTCGAACTCGGTGAATCACTTCATCGCCAATTCGGACTTCATCGCGCGGCGGATTCACAAGGTGTATCGACGCACCTCGAAGGTCATCTTTCCGCCGGTGGACGTGGCCTCGTTCGAAGTGTGCGAGCAGAAGGAGGATTTCTATCTGACTGCTTCGCGCATGGTGCCGTACAAGAAAATCGATCTCATCGTGGAGGCGTTCGCGCGCATGCCGGAGCGCAAACTGGTCGTGATCGGCGAAGGCCCGGACATGGCGAAGATTCGCGCCAAAGCGACCGCCAATGTGGAGATCATGGGCTACCAGCCGTTCGCGGTGCTGCATGACCAGATGCGCCGCGCGAAGGCCTTCGTGTTTGCAGCCGAAGAGGACTTCGGGATTTCGGTGGTGGAAGCGCAGGCGTGCGGCACGCCGGTTATCGCGTTCGGCAAGGGCGGCGCGCTGGAAACGGTGCTCGACGCCTCGCACGAACGGCCCACGGGGATGTTCTTCAACAGCCAGACGGCGCAGGCGATCATCGACGCCGTCGAAGCCTTCGACAGCGGCGCGCTCACCTTCAGCCCCGCCGATTGCCGCGCAAACGCCGAGCGTTTCTCTAACGGACGCTTCCGTGAGGCGCTGCATGCGCATATCTCGCGTATCGCACCGCAGTTCGTGCTGCCCCCGTTGCCGGTGGAGAAGGAACCCGAACCGCCTGCCATCGACGAGCCGCCGTCCGGCCTGAAGGTGTTGGCCGTCGATCAGAGCGGGGCGTTGGGCGGCGCGGAGTTGTCGATGCTCGAAGTGGTGAAGAACATGCGTGGCGACGTGCAGACCGTCCTGTTCGACGACGGCCCGTTTCGCATCGCGCTGGAGGCAGTCGGCGTGAAAGTGGACGTGCTCGACGGCAAGTCGCTCGACGGCATGCGCAAGGACGGCAAGGCGCGTCCTGGAATGAACATGCTGGGCGGCATGCTGAAGCTGTTGCGCGGCACGCTCGAGCGCTCGCGCAACGCCGACGTGATCTACGTGAACACGCAGCGTGCGATGGTCATCGGCGCGATTGCGGGGCTGATCTCGCGAAGGCCGGTGGTCTGGCATCTGCGCGACATCGTCAACGAGGAACACTTCGGCCGCACGCAACTAGCGGTCATCAAGTGGTGCACCAAGCTGATGCTGGAGCATGTGATCGCCAATTCGACCGCTTCGGCCGCCGCGGTCACGGCGCTGACGCGGCTGCGCGAGGAACGGCTCGATGTCGTGTTCAACGGCATCTCGGCCGAGCCGTTCAATGATATCGAAGCCGTCGCGCAACACGAACTGCGTGCGCGTTTCGGCTTGCCGCGCGATGCCTTCCTGGTCGGCTGCTTCAGCCGGCTCGCGCGCTGGAAGGGCCAGCACGTGCTGCTCGAAGCGCTGCGCGAGTCGCCGGACATGCATGCGGTGCTGGTCGGCGCGGCCTTGTTCGGCGAAGACGCCTACGAAGCCGAACTGCGCGCCTATGTCGATGAGCATGGCCTGCAGGACCGCGTGCACTTCCTGGGCTTTCAGGACGACATCGCCGCCTGCATGAAAGCGGTGGATGTGGTCACGCATACCTCGATCATGGCGGAGCCGTTCGGGCGCGTGATCATCGAAGGGATGCTGTCGAAGCGGCCCGTCGTGGCGACGCGGGCGGGCGGCGTGATGGATATCGTCGAAGACGGCGAGAACGGTATCCTCTGCTCACCCGGCGACGCCGCCGAACTCGCGCGCATTCTCGACCGCCTGAGAAAGAACCAGCCGTTGCGCGAACGTCTCGTCGAACAGGGATATGAGAACGCGACGCGACGCTTCGGTACGGAGCGCTATGTCGAGAGCGTGGAGAAGATTCTCGTCGATGTGGCGGAGCGCTCGCGCAAACGCGGTTGAGTCAGCGCTTGCGGCGCGTGCGCCGCAGCGCGGCTGACCATGCCATCGCCGGCTTCTCGACGGCGGCATGGAAGACCAGGGCCACGCACACCGCAACCGCAGTGAAACCGAACGAAGCCCAGATGTCGGTCTGTAGCGCGGACCTGAACAGTACCGATCCCAGCAGCACGAAAATGGGCAGATGCACGACATACAGCGAGAAGCTGTACGTGCCCAGCCAGGACAGGCAGCGCACGACGGGCGACGCGCGCATCGGCGTGTCGAGCGCACCGTGCAGGTAGATGGCGAAAGCGAATGCCCACAACTGGAACGCCGCATATTGCGCGAGGCTGAACGCGCCGCATCCGGCCAGCGCGAGCACGCCGGCCAGCAGTCCCATGCGTGGCCGCGCTTCGATCCCCCGCGCTTTCGCTTCCGCGATCCACGCACCGAGCATCCACGCGAACCAGTAAGACGTGAACACGACGATGCCGCGCGGCTCGAACACCAGCGCTGACACGACATTCACGACGCCCACACCCGCCATCACGCCGCGCATGCCGATGCGCCGCCGCAGCGCGATCAGCAACGGATACACGAGATAGAACTGCACTTCGACCGACAGCGTCCACAGCGCGCCGTTCGAGCCGAAAGTCTTCCCCGCAATGCCCTGCAACGAAAACAGGTTGACGAGGAACGCGCGCAGATCGAAGGGATTGATCTTGTGGCTGACGGGCAGGAACGTGCTGCTCAAGGAATCGAGCGCGAGCGTCAGCAGCAGCGCGGCAATCAGCACGGGATAGATGCGGACGAAGCGGCGCAGCAGGAAGTTGCGGCTATCGAAGGAGGCGAGCGGGTCGGCAATCAGTTTGCGGGCCATCGCGCGATGGATGCAATAACCGCTGATGACGAAGAACACCGGCACGCCCGCCGAGCCCCAGGCAATCGGCAAGGTCAGGTAGCTGATGAGCGCGTTGGCGTCGAAGCCATGCAGGGTGCGATGAAACTGCTGCATGCCGACCCACGTGACCTGCCGGCAATGAAAGTACGCGACGAGCAGCGCGGCCGCGCCACGCCATGCGTCGATCGCGACATCCTGGCGGTCGGACAGGAGGCCTTCATGACGCGCGGCGGCGGGCGCGAAAAGGGGAGAGTCGCTCATGGAGTGAAGGATCGCGCGAGAAAGAATGCGTCGATCTTAGGGCAGCAGAAATGGCATGAATAACGAAATAACTCGCGACACTGGCGCCCATTTTTTATCGATTTTTTTCTGTTACGGTCGATGCCTGTCTAACGTCGAATGGATGCGGATCATGGATATGCATGCGATTGCCGGCGTGGCGGTGCTGCTCGTGCTGGTGGCCGCCTCGGCCTATCGGGACGCACTGCGCAACGACCCCCTGAGCCCGTTGCGCAAGCGCGGCTCGAATCGCGTCCCGGCGCCTCAGATGGACGAGGCGGAATAAGCGACGCCCGAGCGCCAAGCAACGGACCGGCGGGTTCGGGGCCATCTCAATCACGAGTTTCGATCTGGAGGAAAGACTCATGCTCAAGGTGACCAAGGCCGTATTTCCTGTCGCGGGTCTCGGCACGCGTTTCTTGCCGGCGACCAAGGCCAGTCCCAAGGAAATGCTGCCGGTGGTCGACAAGCCTCTGATTCAATACGCGGTGGAAGAGGCCGTCGCCGCAGGGATCACGGAGATGATTTTCGTCACCGGCCGCGGCAAGCGCGCCATCGAGGATCACTTCGACAAGTCCTATGAACTCGAAGCCGAACTCGAGGCGCGCAACAAGGCGGCCCTGCTCGACGCCGTGCGCAGCATCAAGCCCGCGAATGTCGATTGCTTCTACGTGCGCCAGCCGTCCGCGCTCGGTCTCGGTCATGCGGTGCTGTGCGCGGAACGGCTCGTCGGCGAACAGCCCTTCGCCGTGATGCTCGCCGACGATCTGTTGCATGCGCCGCAGCCCGTGATGAAGCAGCTCGTCGACGTCTTCGATCACTATCACAGCTCGGTGATCGGCGTGGAACGCATTGCGCGCGAGGACAGCGCTTCGTATGGCGTGATCGAAGGGCGCGAATGGGAAGAGGATGTCATCAAGATGTCGGGCATCGTCGAGAAGCCGCAGCCCGCGCTCGCGCCGTCGAATCTCGGCGTGGTCGGACGCTATGTGCTGATGCCCAGCATCTTCCGGCATCTGCGCGAGACACGGCCCAATGCCGGCGGCGAGATTCAGCTGACCGACGCCATCGGCGCGCTGCTCGGCGAGGAACAGGTGCTCGCGTATCGCTATTTCGGCACGCGTTTCGACTGCGGCAGCAAGCTCGGCTATCTCAAGGCAACGATCCAGTTCGCGTTGCAGCATCCCGAGGTGCGCAAGGACTTCGAACAGTACCTGCGCGCGGAAGTGTGGGCGTTGATGCCGGAACTGATCGGCGAGGAACGAAGCGAGGAGCCCGTGTCCACGTGAGGTGACGGGCGCGCCTGCTCGTGATCCCCCGTGGACGGATACAATGCGGCGGGCTTCTCCCTCCGTTACCTCATGAACCGTTCATCACGGACCGTCTTGCTGGGTCCGCTACTCAAGAGCGTGTCGCGCTCGTTCTACCTGACGCTGCGCATCCTGCCCGCCGGCATGCGCGATCCCATCGGGCTCGCGTATCTGCTGGCGCGCGCGGCGGACACCATCGCCGATACCTCGCTGATCCCGCCGCAACGCCGCCTCGAACTCCTGCTGTCGTTGCGCGCGCAGGTGAACGGCGCCCCTGATGACGGCGCGCTCGCGCGGATTGCCGGCGAAGTGGCGCAGCAGCAGGCGCAGCCGGACGAGCGCGCATTGCTCGAAGCGCTTGGCGCTGCGCTCGCCATCTTGCCGCAACTGGATGCGCGGGACGGCGCGGCGGTGCGCGACATCGTGACGACGCTCAGCACCGGCATGGAATTCGACCTGCGCACGTTTCCCGACGAGACGTCCGGGCAGATCGCCGCGTTGCAGGAGTTCGACGAACTGGATCGCTATACGTATCTGGTGGCGGGGTGCGTCGGCGAATTCTGGACGCGCATGACGGCGGCGCACCAGCCGGGCACGCTCAAGGCGCCGCTCGAAACGATGCGGGCGCTCGGCGTGCGCTTTGGCAAGGCCTTGCAGATGACCAACGTGCTGCGCGATTGCGCGCGCGACCTGCGCATCGGACGCTGCTATCTGCCTGAAACGATGCTCGCGCGTCATGGCCTCACGCCGCATGATCTGCTGGACCCGCAGGCGTCGATTCGCGCGCGGCCCGTGCTGTTCGAGCTGTTGCGCACTTCGCTGGCGTGGTATCAGGACGCCGTCGATTACACGCTGGCCATTCCAGCGGGCGCCGTGCGTTTGCGCCTGGCCTGCCTGTGGCCGATCATGATCGGGCTCGACACGCTGGTGCTGCTCGCAGACAACGACGCGTGGCTCGATCCCGCGCACATCTCGAAGGTGCGCCGCAACGAGGTCTATCGCATCATCGCGGCTTCGCTGCCGATGGTGGTATCGGACGGCGCGCTGCGCAGCTGGAGCACGAAGCGCATGCAAGCGATAGAAGCGCGGATCAGCGCCGCAGGTCGGCCATGATGCGCTCGGCGAGAAAGTCGCACGGCGGGCGTCTCGACGCCGCGCTTCTCGCCAGCACCACTTCCAGCGTGCCAATATCCGGCAAACCTTGCGGCGGCCCGAGCAGCGTGAAATGGGCGGGCACGGCGCACTTCGCGAGCGGCGTCACGGCGAGGCCGGCTTCGGCCATCGTCAGCAGGCCGAGCAGGCTCGGGCTCTCATACGACGTGCGATAGGCGATGCGTGCGTGCTCCAGGCTGCGGATCGCGTTCTCCCGCGCGACGCTGCCCGGCAGGAACACCGCGATGGGCAGCGGCCGCTCCTTCCAGATATCCGTGGCGCCGGGCGCGGCGGCCCATACCATCGGCTCGTGACGCACGAAGTCGCCCGACAGCCCCTTGACCCGCGTCGCGCAGACGAGATCCACGGAACCGTCCTTCACCATTGGCGCGAGCGCGACGCTCGGCAGGCCGACCACCTGGATCTCGACCTTCGGATAGGTCGCGGAAAACTTCTTCAGAATGGGCGGGAACAGCGACGACGCGTAATCGTCCGGCACGCCGATGACCACGCGCCCCGTCACGTCCGGCCGTACGACTGCTGCCCACGCTTCGTCGCGCAGCGCGATCATGCGGCGCGCGTAGGTGAGCAGCACCTCGCCGTCCTGCGTGGGCACGACGCTGCGCGGCTTGCGGACAAACAGCGGCTTGCCGAGCGCGGTTTCCAGCGTCTTGATCTGCATGCTCACCGCCGATTGCGAGCGATGCACGAGTTCCGCCGCGCGGCTGATGTTGCCGGTATCCGCGACGGCGACGATCATCGCAAGAACATCCAGATCGAGTGCTTTCATGGTCAGTCGGGCGTGGTATCAGAAAATCTGAGCGATTCTATCAAGATTATGCATTTTTCTTTTACCAGGGCGGAGCGCATCATGCAGTCAAGGAGCCCATCCATGAACGCCCGTACCGATCTTTCCGTCCTCACCGCCGTGCAAGGCCTGCCTGAACCGTCGTTTGCCACGACCGTGTCCGGGATTTCCGTGCCGTATATCGAGTGCGGGGAAGGCGAGCCGATGGTGCTCATCCACGGGTCGCTGTGCGACTACCGCTACTGGGAGGCGCAAGTCCTGCCGCTCGCGAAGCAGTTTCGCGTGATCGTGCCGAGCCTGTCGCATTACTGGCCGGCCGTCGATGCCTTCGTGCAAGGCGAGTTCGGCTGGGAAGCGCACGTCGCGGAAATGGCGGCGTTCATCGAGACGCTGGAAATTGCGCCTGTCCATCTCGTCGGGCATTCGCGCGGCGGCGCGATTGCGTTTCATCTGGCGCGCGCGTATCCGCGCCTCGTGAAGACGCTCACGCTGGCCGATCCGGGGGGCCCGCTGGAACTGGAAACGAAGTCGCATACCGCACCGGCCGCGCTGCCGCCCGCCACGAATGCGCTGCGCGCGCGCGTGGCCGAGTTGATCGAACAGGGCGAATTCGACCGCGGCCTGGAGCTGTTCGTCGATTCGGTGAGCATGCCGGGCTTCTGGAAGAAGAGCACGGAGAGCTTCCGCCGCATGGCGCTCGACAATGCGCTGACGCTGCCGAAGCAATTCCGCGATCCGCTGCCCGCCTACACGCGGGATCTGGCGCGCGACATCAAATGCCGCACGCTGCTGATCGACGGCGAGAAGAGCCCGCGCATGTTCCGCAACAACGTCGAGAAGCTGACGGAGTGGATTGGGTTCGCCGAGCGTCAGACGATCGCGCGGGCGTCGCATGGGATGAATGTCGCCAGTCCCGGCGCGTTCAACCGCGCGGTGCTGGCGTTTGCCGGAGCGTGGTGAACAGCGCCTGACCTGTCGACGCGGCGGCACGTCCGTTGCTGGGTGTTGTTCAAAACACCCACACACCGGAGCTGCCATGCCCATCCCCGCGCTGCCGTTCGATCCCGCGTTCGAACAGATTCCCGACGACGAAGCCGAGACCACGAGGGAACTCGCGGAAACCATGCGCGGCATCACCGGGAAGACCTATGCCGACTCGGGACATGCGATCCGCAGCGTACACGCGAAAAGCCACGGTCTTCTGATCGGTGAGATGCAGGTCAGTGCCGGTCTGCCGCCTGAACTCGCGCAAGGCATCTTCGCGCGGCCTGCAAGCTTTCCCGTGGTGCTGCGCTTGTCGACGAATCCGGGCGACCTGCTCGACGACAACGTTTCGACCCCACGTGGACTTGCGGTGAAGATCATCGGCGTCGAGGGCGAGCGTTTGCCGGGCAGTGAAGGCGATCGCACGCAGGATCTGGTGATGATCAACGCGCCGGCCTTCACCGCCGCGACGCCGAAGAAGTTCCTCTCGAATCTCAAGCTGCTCGCCAAGACCACCGACAAGATGCCCGGCGGCAAGAAGGCGCTCTCGGCGATGTTGCGCGGCACGGAAGCGCTGATCGAGAAGCTGGGCGGCGAAAGCGGCATGCTCAAGAGCCTCGGCGGTCATCCCGAGACGCACATCCTGGGCGAGACGTTTTATACGGCCGTGCCGCTCCTTCATGGCCGGTACTTTGGCAAGGTGAGCGTCGCGCCCGTCTCGCCGGAACTGACGGCGCTGACGGACGCTCCCGTCGATCTGAAGGACCGTCCGGATGGCCTGCGCGAATCCGTCAGCGATTTCTTCGCGGCGAACGGCGCCGAATGGGAAGTGCGCGTGCAACTGGCAACCGACATCGAGACGATGCCTGTCGAAGATGCGTCGGTGCAATGGCCGGAAGACGAAAGCCCGTATGTGGCCGTGGCGCGCATTCGCGTGGCGCCGCAGAGCACGTGGAACCCGCAGCGCGAGCGCGGCATCGACGACGGCATGGCCTTCAGTCCGTGGCATGGCGTGGCGGCGCATCGGCCGCTGGGCGGCGTGATGCGTGCGCGGCGGATGTCTTACGAGGTGTCGTCGGGCTTTCGCGGCGAGCGCAACGGCTGTCCAATGCACGAGCCGCGCGAACGCGTCGATCTGTAGCTTCCCATCTTTGCGGCGTTACGATCTGGTGCGCCTAAGCGTCCGGAACGAAATGCCGCAACAACGGCGCAAGGATGGCCGAGTCCGTAGGTTTGGCGCAGAACGCGTCGAATCCCGCTTGCTTCGCGCGTTCGAGGTCGGACGCCGATGACGCCGCCGAATGCGCGATCAGCACAGTATCCGACGTGCTCGCGTCGGCCCGCAGATGCGCGGCGACTTCCAGTCCCGACATATCCGGCATCCAGATGTCCAGCAGGACGATCTGCGGGTGCCATTGACCAATCGTGTCGATCGCGCGGCGTCCGCTGTAGACGGCATTCGAATCGAAACCGCCGATGGCCAGCACCATGCTGATCGCGTCCGCGGTATCCATGAAGTCATCTACAACGAGCACGCGCGGGGCTTCGAGCGCACTTTTTGTACGGCGCGTCCAGATGACGCATTGGGCTTTTGCGGCTGGGCCGTTCATGCTGAGTGGCGTCCTCATCGTGCTGTCGAGCTGGAGAATCAATTCATCATGCGTGAGCGCATGGTTCGGACCTGATCCATTCATCATGCGACCAGCGGAATGCGCGCGGTGAACCACGTCCCGTCCGCCTGCGATGAGCACGCCTCGATTGTTCCCATGTGAGCGTTGACGACCTGCTGACAGATATACAGTCCGAGGCCCAGGCCTTCGCTGGGCGTCTTGTTCGCCGCGCGCCAATACGGCTCGAATACCTTGGCGAGTGACTCCTCCGCGATGGAATCGCCTTGATTCGCCACCTTGATGACCAGATGGGACGCATCGGTGACGGCCGACACGCGAACGGGCTCGTCAGCGCTTCCGTGGGTTACGGCGTTGGCAAGCAGATTCGCGAGCAATTGCTGCAAGCGCGTCGGGTCGCAATCGACAGGACGCTCGATAGCCAAGGTCGCGAAGATCTTCCGGTCTTCGTTCGCCTGCGTGATCTCGTTGACCACCGTTTGCAGGTAAGGGCCGAGATTCTGCACCCGTTCGATACGCGCGGGAATACCGTTGCCCAGCCGGCCGCGTGCGAAATCCATGATGTCGTCGATGAGCTTCGACATGCGGGACGCGCTGGACCTCAGGCGTTTTGCCACCAGGGTCATGTCGGGCGACTCCGCTTTCAATTGCAGATACTCGGCGCTCGCGCTGATCGCCGCCAGCGGACTGCGCAAATCATGGCCAAGCACCGCGATGAATTGCTCGCGAAGCTTCGAACTCTCACGCTCGCTCGACAGCAGGTTCTCGGTGGACCACTGGCGCTTGTCGCTGTCGAGTTGCAACGCAATGAGATTGGCGAAGACTTCGAACATGCGCACCACGCGCGGATCGGACACGTGCATGGGACGGCTGTCGATTGCACAGAGATTGCCGAAGTACTCGCCGTCCGGCAGCACGATCGGCACGGAGATATAGCTTCGCAGCTTGTAAATGGTCGGCGTGTGATGTCCGCAATAGCGCGTATCCGTGTCGAAATCATCGACGATGATCGGGACTCGCTCCTCGCGCGACTCGTGACACAACGTGGTGTGGAGGTCGAGCTGGCCGCCGGGCTGGAGCCCGAAGCTGATGTTGTCTCTCACCGCGCAAGCGGTCCAGGTCAGCTCGCTGACGCGCGCAACAGCGGCGAATCCCATGCCGGATTCATTGCAGATCATTTCGAGCATCGAAGGCACTGCATTGATGCGGGCGACCGCGCCCAGATCCCGCAGGATCAATTCTCTCGACTCGTGTTCCATTCGCTTGATGGTTGCTATAGGTAAGGCTCGCAAGACCGCAGCGAACTGATGGATGCCCGGATGATGCCGCTCCGGCTGCCGCAATTGTAAGCAATACAACATGCCAGCAGCAGAAACAGTGTTTCAAAGCGCACGTTGCGCGCGGGCTAAGCGAATCCCATGCGCAAGGCAAGCATTTTTTGTACGAATTGTTGAGCGTCTTTCGTCTGCTTGTTGTGACGCGACAACGGTAAAACGTTTGGCGGCGGGCTAACATCACCGGCACCTCATCGCTCAGAAGAGGACATTCGTGAGCACGGGCCAAGACGATCTCGAAACATGGAAGCGCCGCCGCACCGCGGAACTGGCCTTCGAACTGGCCGATACCGGCCGCTATGAAAATTTCACCGACATCGCCTATGCGCTGCAATTCGAACGCGGCATGTCGAGTGCGCAGGCCTTGATCGATGACCCCGAAATACGCCGGCAGTTGAATGCGCGTTGCGGCGATGCCAGAGAAAGACTCGCGCCGCTTCCCGAGCCTGAAGTGACTGCTCCGGCGCCATCGAGCGAAACATCCTGTGTCGCGTCGAACGATCATGCGGAACTCCCGCAAGCCGCTGATTTCGCACGCGCGCCTTCCGCGCTGCGCCGTGTCATGCGGTTCTGGCGCACAGGCGTCAAGCCTGTTGGCGCAAGCGACCTCGGGTCCGCCGCGTCCTGAGCCGCATCAAGCGGCTTATTCACGTCAGCAAGTGCGCTAACGCACGATAGCGGCCCATTCGCGGCTGCTTTGCTGGCAAACGCGGCTTTGCGCGCCTTTTATATCCGTCAAAACCATTACACTTGAGGAAGCTAATCCATAAGCCCGGGTAAAGGCGTGAATTCGAATGCGCCGAACCTGGTGTTTGAACTTCGAGGAGGAAATGTTCGTGGCTAACGAAAAGATGCTCGCGCAAATGGCTGAGAAGAATGGTTTCATCGCTGCTCTGGATCAGAGCGGCGGTTCGACGCCAGGTGCGCTCAAGCAATATGGCATTCCGGAAGACGCCTATAACGGCGACGCCGAAATGTTCAAGCTGATGCACGAGATGCGGGTGCGCATCATGACGGCGCCTTCGTTCACGGGCCAGAAAGTGATCGGCGCCATTCTGTTCGAGCGCACGATGGATGGCGAAGCCGGCGGCAAGCCGGTGCCCGCGTTTCTGTGGGAAGACCGCGGCATCGTGCCGTTCCTGAAGGTCGACAAGGGTCTGGAAGCGGAAGCGGACGGCGTGCAGGTGATGAAGCCGATCCCCGGTCTCGACGACCTGCTCGCGCGCGCAGCCAAGCTCGGTGTGTTCGGCACGAAGATGCGCTCGGTGATCCATCAGGCCGACGCGAAGGGCATTGCCGCTGTGTCGAAACAGCAGTTCGAAGTCGGCGCACAGATCATCAAGCACGGTCTCGTGCCGATCCTCGAACCCGAAGTCTCGATCAAGAGCCCGGACAAGAAGGGCGCGGAAAAGATCCTGCGCGACGAACTGCTCAAGGGCCTCGACGCGCTGCCTGAATCCAGCCAGGTGATGATCAAGCTGACCATCCCGGACGAGGCGGATTTCTACCGTCCGCTGATCGAGCATCCGCGTGTCGTGCGCGTGGTGGCGCTGTCGGGCGGCTATACGCGTACCGACGCATGCAAGAAGCTCGCGCAGAACCACGGCATGATCGCGAGCTTCTCGCGCGCGCTCATCAACGAGCTGAAGAAGTCCATGAGCGACAGCGAGTTCGACAAGACGCTCGATCAGTCGATCAACGAGATCTACGACGCGTCCGTGCAGAAGGTCTGACGCTTCGCAGCCTCACAGCATCGTAGCGAGTCAGCTGCGATGCGTCGGCGGCGGCGTCTGCACCACGGGCGCTGCCGCCTGGAACAGCGCCTCGCGCGTGCCGTTCCTTGGCGGATAGATGCGCTCGCCGTTGATCGTGCGCTTCGTCTGTTTGGCCGTCTCGCCCTGCGAGACCAGCTGCCTGTCCCATCCCTCCGTATACACCGCGCCCCACGGTCCGAGATCGCAGATGGTCGTGTACCAGTCGATCGACAGCGGCAACATCTCGATCCCGAACAGATCGCACACGGCGTTGTGACCAGCATAGCGTCCCATGGGCCTGCCATGCTGGCACGACATGACCGAAGGCCGCGTGCCGTCGATCAACAGGCGCGCGCAGTCGCCCGCCGCGAATACCCCAGGCACGCCTTCCGCGCGCAGGAAAGTATCGACGGGCACGCGGCCGAGTGGATCCAGCGTCACCGGTAGCTGCGCCGCCAGCGCATTCGCATGCATGCCGCCGCACCAGATGACCGTCGCGGCCTCAATGGTCTCGCGCGTGGCGCCGTTCGTGAGCGTGACGCCGCGTTCATCGAGCGCTTCCAGCGACACGCCCGGCCGCAACTCCACGTCGAGCGTACTCAACGCGTCCTCGATGACCGGCTGCGCACCGCCCATCGCCTGCGCGATGCGCGCCGAACGATCCGCAAGCACGACACGCACGCGGCCGCGCTCGTCTTCCGCGACGATTTCGCGCAGCCGCGCAGGCAGTTCCGCCGCGAGTTCGATGCCCGTCAGACCCGCGCCGATCACGATCGCCGTGTAGCGGCCGGGTGTATCGGGCAGCGCAGGGAGCGTCAGCAGATGCGCCTGCAAACGGCATGCGCTCGCGTAGGTATCGACATCGAAGGAATGGTGCTCGAGGCCGGGAATGGGCGGGCGTACCAGCACGCTGCCTGCCGCGAGGATCAGCCGGTCGTAGTCGAGCGTTTCGGATGTCCCGTCTTGCGCGACCGTCACGCGGCGGTTCGCGCTGTCGATGTCCGTGGCCTTTGCCTGGATCAAGCGCACGCCCGCCGGGCCGAGCACGGTATCGAGCTGGACGAGCGTGGGGTCGAGCGGCTGTTCGTAGTTGCGTACCCGCACGCTGTGGAACGGCGCCGGATTGATGATGGCCACGTCGGTTGGCCCGGCGGCGGGGCCGATTTCGTCGAGCTTGCGCGCGGCGGACAGCGCGCTCCACAGTCCCGCGAAACCCGCGCCGATTACCAGGATGCGCTTCAAGGCGATTCTCCTGTCTAAACGATCGTTCGCGCCAAAAGCCACGCTAGTTCTTATTTATAGCCGATACGGATCGCTATCGTCCGGCTTCGCGTGCGCCCGGATTAGTCTGTTTTTCGCCAAAAGTGATTTCGCAGATTAGGTATTTACCCTAGATGAAGCGATGCCTACACTTGCCTCAACGGTCGCAAACGAAGCAGCAAGTCAGGCAACAAGGCAGCGTGAGCGACAACCCAAAAACTGAAGGTACGGAGGAATCAATCATGAACAAGCTCATCGGTATTGCAGCGGTCGCTCTTGCTTTTGCCGCTCCGGTCGCATCTTTCGCGCAATCCAGCCAACCTTTGACGCGCGCTGAAGTCCGCGCGCAGATCGTGCAACTGGAAAAGGCAGGCTACAACCCGGGCGTCGTCAACGACACCACGTATCCCGCCGACATCCAGGCAGCCGAAGCGCGTGTCGCAGCGCAGGGCGCCTACGGCGGTGTCGCGGATGGCGGCTCGCAATCGGGCGCACGCATCACCACGATTCAAAACGACGTGACATCGACGTTCGCGCATCACTAAGCAAGCAGCAGCACCCCAAGCGACGCGCCCGCATTCATGCGGGCGCGTTTTGCGTTCAGAGTCCGGCAAATCAAAGCGGAAACCCGCCCGAAAAGGTTTCGCGCAAATAGCCGATGAACAGCGCGACGGCTCGCGGCACATGCGGCGAATAAGGCCGCACCACGAAAAGCTGATCCGCGAATGCGCCGACCGGCCGCCATTCCGGCAGCAGCACCACGAGCTTGCCCGTTTGCACCGCCGCCTGCGCGGTGAAATCCGGCAGCAACGCGATGCCCAGGTCATCGAGCGCGGCGTCGCGCAACACTTCGCTGTTGTTCGCTTCGAACGGCCCGCTGACGGCCAGCGTGGTCGGCCCCGCCGAACTCTTGCGGCTCCCCTTGCGCTGGAACGACCAGATGCTGGCCGACTGCGCGCGCGGATAGACGAGGCAGTCGTGCGTGGCGAGATCGTTCGGCGTCTGCGGTGTGCCGCGCCGCTTGAGATAGGCGCGCGTGGCAACGATCACCGAATACGTGTCGCACAGTTTCCAGGCCACGTGCGTGTCCGGCACCTGCGCGCTGTGACGCACCGCGAGATCGAAACCCTCGGTGGCGATGGAACTCAGTCGGTCGGCGGCCTCCAGTTGCACGCGCACGTCCGGATGCGCATGCAGGAACCCCGACATCTTCGGCACGAGTTGCTGGCGTGAGAACGCCATCGGCGCGGTCAAGCGGATCAGCCCGCGCGCGACGCCCGCCATTTCCCTTACGCTCAGAAAGCTCGACGCGATGTGCTGGTATTGCTCGCGCGTGTCATCGACGAGCCGGCGGCCTGCCTCGGTAAAACGCACGCTGCGCGTGGTGCGCGTGACGAGCGGCACGCCCGCCGCGCGCTCCAGTTCCGCGATGCGCTGGCTCATGGCCGCCTTCGAGACATTCAGGCGCGCGGCCGCCGCCGTATAGCTGCCCTGTTCCGCGAGCACCGTGAGCCAGTGCAAATGGGTCCAGAGAGCCTCGATCTTTTGCTCTTCCATCTGCTCATTGTTCGCCAGAATAAACAATGAGTTCAATCATAGCGTCTTTGCGCGCGGCCCGATGCTTCCTACACTGTGACCATTGCCCAAACATTCAGTGAAGGAGACGAGATGCAAGCGTTCAACGACACCGCCGACGTGGTCCATTACATCCACGGTCAACGGACGAACGGCTCGGCCACGCGCACCCAGCCGGTCTTCAACCCCGCGACGGGCGAACGTCCGCGCAAGCTCGTGCTCGGCGAAGCCGCCGACGTGGACGCCGCCGTGGCCAGCGCGAAGCAAGCGTTTCCGGCCTGGCGCGACATGCCGCCCATCCGCCGCGCGCGCGTCATGCTCAAGTTCCTGGAGCTGATGAACAAGCATCGCGACGAACTCGCGGCCATCATCACCGCCGAGCACGGCAAGGTGTTCTCGGATGCGCAGGGCGAGGTGTCGCGCGGTATCGACGTGATTGAATTCGCTTGCGGCATTCCACAACTGCTGAAGGGCGACTACACCGAACAGGTGTCCACCGGCATCGACAACTGGACCATGCGCCAGCCGCTCGGCGTCGTCGCGGGCATTACGCCGTTCAACTTCCCGTGCATGGTGCCGTGCTGGATGTTCCCGGTCGCCATCGCGGCGGGCAATGCGTTCATCCTGAAGCCGAGCGAGCGCGATCCGTCGGCGTCGCTGTTCATGGCGGAACTGCTCAAGCAAGCCGGCTTGCCCGACGGCATCTTCAACGTCGTGCAGGGCGACAAGGTCGTCGTCGATGCGCTGCTCACGCACCCGCAAGTGAAGGCGATCAGCTTCGTCGGCTCGACGCCGATCGCCAACTACATCTACGAGACGGGCGCGAAGCACGGCAAGCGCGTGCAGGCGCTCGGCGGCGCGAAGAATCACATGGTCGTGATGCCGGATGCGGATCTCGATCAAGCCGTCGATGCGCTGATCGGCGCGGGCTACGGCTCGGCGGGCGAGCGCTGCATGGCCATCTCGGTGGCGGTGCTGGTGGGCGATGTCGCGGACAAGATCGTGCCGCGTCTCGCCGAGCGCGCGCAGCAGCTCAAGATCAAGAACGGCATGGAAGACGATGCCGAAATGGGCCCGATCGTCACGCGCCAGGCGCTGGAGCGCATCGAGGGCTATATCGCGATGGGCGTGGACGAGGGCGCGAAGCTGGTCGTCGATGGCCGGGGCTTCAAGGTGCCGGGTCATGAAGACGGCTTCTTCACGGGCGGCACGCTGTTCGACCACGTGACGCCGGAGATGCGCATCTACAAGGAAGAGATCTTCGGACCGGTGCTCGCCTGCGTGCGCGTGAAGGACTTCAGCGAAGCCGTGGAGCTCGTCAACGAACATGAGTTCGGCAATGGCGTGGCCTGCTACACGCGTGATGGCCACATTGCACGCGAGTTTGGACGCCGCATCGAAGTGGGCATGGTCGGCATCAACGTGCCAATCCCCGTGCCGATGGCCTGGCATGGTTTCGGCGGCTGGAAGCGCAGCCTGTTCGGCGACATGCACGCGTATGGCGAGGAAGGCGTGCGTTTCTACACGAAGCAGAAGTCGATCATGCAGCGTTGGCCCGAAAGCACCGAGAAGGGCGCCGAGTTCGCGATGCCGACCGCGAAGTAAGGCATCGCTTGCCATCTCAATGGCACGCTTGCAAACAGCGCCCGCTTTTTCCTGACCGGAAAAGCGGGCGTTTTTTTTGAGCTGACGCATCTGTTCCACGCCGTCACAAGTCAAATGCATGCGCGTCGATTGACTCGCACGCCGCGCATGGCGAAGATGCAGCACAGTGAACCGGGACGTAGTGTCCACCATCATGCAGCGGCAATTCGACGACCTTCTTCTTGGCAGCATCGAGCTGTTCTGCCTCGCGGCTGAACTCGGCAGCTTCACGCTGGCCGCAACCGCAGCGAGCGTCACGCCCGCTGCCGTGAGCCGTTCGGTCGCGCGGCTGGAAAAGCGTCTCGACGTGCGGTTGTTCGTGCGCACGACGCGCCAGATCCGCCTGACCGATGCCGGGCGCCGTTACTTCGAGCAATGCCGCGACGCGCTCAATCGTCTGGCTGAAGCCGAGCGCGAAGCCACCGGCCAGCAGACCACGCCGAAGGGCGTGTTGCGCATCAGCATGCCGACGCCTTACGGGCACTTTCGCATGCTGCCCATCCTCGCGGAATTCCGCGCGCGCTATCCCGATGTGACAGTGGAAGCGCATCTGAGCAACCGCAATATCGACTTCGCCGAGGAAGGCTTCGATCTCGCGATCCGCGGCCGCGCGCCGCGCGATTCCGGCCTGATCGCGCGCAAGCTGGAGGACGCGGAACTCGTGATCGTGGGCTCGCCCGCTTACGTGGAGCGGGCGGGTGTGCCGCGCACGATCGAAGACCTGAACCATCACGACTGCATCCAGTTCGAGATGCCGAGCACCGGCCGGCCCGTGCCGTGGCGCTTCATGCAGAACGGCGACGCCGTGGAGCGGGTGGTGGACGCCGTCTACGGCACCTCCGGCGACGCGCTCGCGGGCGTTCCGCTCGCGCTGCATGGCGCGGGATTGTTCCAGACCTACCGCTTCGTGGTGGACAAGGAACTGCGCGCGGGCACGCTCGTCGAGGTGCTGCGCGAGGCCGGTGGATGCAGCCGGCCGTTCATCCTGCTTTATCCGCACGGCAGGCATCTGTCGTCGCGCGTGCGTGCGTTTGTCGACTTTGTGGTCGAGAAGCTCGGCACGCGCTGAATGCAACCTTCAAGGGACGATCATCCATGAGCACGAACCCATTGACATCGCTACTCGGCATCCGGACGCCGATCATCCAGGCGCCGATGGCAGGCGTCAGCACGCCGGCGCTCGTCGCGGCCGTATCGGAAGCGGGCGGGCTGGGCTCGCTCGGCGTCGGTGCAATGAACGCCGAAGGCGCGCGCAAGGTCATTCGCGAGACCCGCGCGCTGACTTCCCGCCCCTTCAATGTCAACGTCTTCTGTCACGCACCGTCGACCGCCAACGCGGCCGTGGAGAAGGCATGGACCGACTGGCTCGCGCCGGTATTCGCGCAATACGGCGCGACGCCGCCCGCCACGCTGAGCGAGATCTATACGAGCTTTGTCGTCGATGAAGCGATGCTCCAGGTCTTTGTCGAAGAGAAGCCGGCGGTGGTGAGCTTTCACTTCGGGCTGCCGTCGCAGCGTGCGATCGATGCGTTGCGCGGCGCGGGCATCAAACTGATTGCATCCGCAACCAATGTGCGGGAAGCCGAACAGGTGGCGGCGGCGGGCGTGGACGCCATCGTGGCGCAGGGCATCGAGGCGGGCGGGCATCGCGGCCTCTTCGATCCCGCTGGAGAAGACGACAAACTCGGCGTGCTGGCGCTCACGCGTCTCCTGGTGCGGGCCTTCGATGTTCCGGTGATCGCCGCAGGCGGCATCATGGACGGCGCGGGCATTGCGGCGGCGCTGGCGCTGGGCGCGCAGGCGGCGCAGCTTGGCACGGCCTTTGTGCCGTGCAAGGAGACGTCGATCGATGCGGGCTACCGGCGTGCCTTGCTGAGCGATGCGGCGCGCCGCACGACCTTCACCACCGCGATCTCGGGCCGCGAGGCGCGCAGCCTCGTCAACCGCTTCACCGAATTCGGCCGCAGCGCGCAGGCGCCCGTGATTCCTGATTATCCGGTCACCTACGACGCCGGCAAGGCGCTGCATGCGGCCGCGAAGGCGCAGGGCGAGTTCGGCTATGGCGCGCAATGGGCGGGGCAGGCGGCCGCGCTGGTACGCGAACTGCCGGCGGCCGAACTGATGGCGCGGCTCGAAGAGGAGTTGCAGGAAAGCATCGCGGGCCTGCGTCAATATGAATCGCGCTGATCGCTGTAAAGCTTAGTCGAAACGCTTCGTTGGTCGAATGTGCTGTCGATGCTTCAATGATTCCGTCGCGCTGAACGCGGCTGCATCCGACAAACGCAACCCAACGGAGTGTCCCGATGTCCACGAGCCCCACACTCGCCGCCGACGCCGCGCGCGAACCCGTCACGTCGAATGAACCGTTCCAGGTGCGTCCCATAGGCGGACGCATCGGCGCTGAAGTGCGCGGCGTGACGCTGTCCGCTGACCTCGACGATGCCGCCATCGGCGCAATCAATCAGGCGCTGCTCAAGCACAAGGTGCTGTTCTTTCGCGGCCAGTCGCATCTCGACGACGCCGCGCAGGAAGCCTTCGCCGCGCGCTTCGGCGAAACGGTGGCGCATCCGACGGTGCCATCGCTTGCCGGCAGCAGCCGCTTGCTCGAACTCGATTCGAAACACGGCACGCGCGCGAACTCCTGGCATACCGACGTCACTTTCGTCGATGCCTATCCGAAGATCTCCATCCTGCGCGGCGTGGTGATTCCGCCCGCCGGCGGCGACACGGTCTGGGCCAATACGGCGGCCGCCTACGACAACCTGCCGCCGCCGCTGCGCGCCCTCGCCGACGAGTTATGGGCGCTGCACTCCAACACCTACGACTACGCCGCGACGCGCAACGTGCCCGACACCGATTCCGAGCGCGCGTATCGCAAGCAATTCACCTCGACGCTCTATGAGACCGAGCATCCGGTCGTGCGTGTGCATCCGGAAACGGGCGAGCGCACGCTCGTGCTCGGTCATTTCGTGCAGCGCTTTAGCGGACTGTCGCAGCGCGATTCGGATCGGCTGGCCGAACTCTTCCACGATCACGTCACGCGTCTGGAGAACACCGTGCGCTGGCGCTGGACCCAGGGCGACGTCGCGATCTGGGACAACCGCGCGACCCAGCATTACGCGGTGGCGGACTATGGCGACGCGCATCGCGTCGTGCGCCGCGCGACGGTTCATGGCGACGTGCCCGTGGGCATCGACGGACGCCGCAGCCGCATCGTCAAGCAGGAAACGCGCGCCGCCTGACGCGCTTCTCCTCGCGCTATAGCGGCGTCAACCCTTCTTCAGCCTGAGCAAGATGACATCAAGATTCAAGTTTCTCGCCTTTACGGCGACGCTGTTCGCCGCGCTCAACGGCCCTGCGCAAGCCGCCGATCCCGCCGTGGTCCGCATCGGTGTGGCGCAACAGGGCAGTGGCGATCCGCCCACGTTCGGGGGTTCACCGGCCGCGACCGCGCAGTTGCAGCATCGCGTGGAAGATGCGTTGTCCGGACAGGCCAAGGTGCAATGGCTGTTCTTCAAGGGCGCGGGGCCGGCGGTGAACGAGGCGCTCGCGAACCAGCAGATCGACTTTGCTTATCAAGGCGATCTACCTTCGGTGCTGGGCCGCGCGAATGGCTTGAAGACGCATCTGCTGCTCGCTTCGAACGTGCGCACCGGTGTGTATCTGGCCGTGCCGCCGGACTCCGGCATCAAGAGCGTGAAGGACCTGAAGGGCAAACGCGTCGGCCTGTTTCGCGGGACCAACCTGCAACTCGTGGCGGACAACGTCCTCAAGGAAAACGGCCTGAGCGAGCGCGATCTGCGCGTCATCAATCTCGACACGGCGGCCGCGCAGGCGGCGCTTGCATCGAAGGGCGTCGATGCCGTGTTCCTCGACTACTCGCTGTTCAAGCTGCAACGCCAGGGGTTGGCGAAGATCGTCTACGCATCGCGCGATGACGGCGTGCAGCTCACGCGACAGGCTCACTTGCTCGTACTCGACGACTACGAGCAGAAGCACCCCGAGATCGTGCAGAAAGTGGTGACGGCGGTCGTGCAGGCAGCGCAATGGTCGTCCGACGAAGCCAACCGCGATGCGCTCTTCACGCTGTGGGCAAAGAGCGGCGTGCCAACTGAATCGTGGCAGGCGGAGTATGCGAAGCAGCCGTTGAAGGACCGCATGTCGCCGCTGATCGATCCGTTCCTGGTGGCGCGCTATCAGTCCGTCGCCGACGATGCGCTGCGCCTCAACCTGATCCGTCAGCCCGTCAGCGTGAATGGCTGGTTCGAGCCGAAGTATCTCGACCAGGCGTTGAAGTCGCTGAAGCTCGAAGCTTACTGGCCGCGCTTCGATGCGGCGGGCAAACCTATCGCTTGATGGTTCGAGGAGACCCATAAAGATGGCCCGTACCTTGACCCGTGTAGCGCTGCCTTCCGTGCGTCCGCGCCGGACGCCTTCCAACGACGCGCTGCGCGCCGCCGTCTGGACCGCGTTGCCCTGGCTTCTGCCCGCAGGCTGTGCGCTGCTCTGGGTGCTCGGATCGCACTATGGATGGATCTCGGCGCAAGTGCTGCCGCCGCCCGGGCTCGTCTTCGACACGCTGGCGGCGCTGGTGAGGAGCGGCGAGTTGTGGCTGCATCTCTCCGCGAGCATGACGCGCGCGTTAGTGGGCTTTGGTGGCGGTGTGGTGCTCGGCGTGCTGCTGGGCGGCGCGCTCGGCCTGTCGCGCACGCTCGAAGCATGGGTGCTGCCGAGCTTCAACGCCATCGTGCAAGTGCCGGTGCTCGGCTGGCTGCCGTTCCTGATGATCGTCGTCGGCATTGGCGAGCCGTTGAAGTATTTGTTGATCGGACACGCGGCGCTCGTGCCGGTCACGCTCTCCACGCTGCAAGGCTTTCGCAACACGCCGCGCGGTTTGCGGGAAGTGGCAGCGGCGTATCGCTATACACGTTGGCAAGTGATTGCGCGCGTCACGCTGCCCGCCGCGATTCCGGTGATCGGCACCGGCGTGCGGCTCGCGTTCACGAAGGCGTGGCTGACGCTGGTGGTGGTGGAGCTGGTCGCGTCGTCGGAAGGACTCGGCTATCTGATCGTCTATGGACGGCAACTGTTTCAGCTCGATCTCGTGCTGGCTTCGGTACTGATCGTCGGCGCGATCGGTTACGCGGCGGACCGGTTGCTCACGGCGTTCGAGCGCAGGCTCCAGCGGGGCCGCGCTCACTGAGGAGATGAATATGTCCACGCTGGAACAGGAACAGATTGCGGTGAAAGGCTCGTGGCGCGGCGCCGTGCTGCCGGTTGCTGCGCTCGCGCTGTGGTGGTGGCTCGCGCGTCACGCACAGGCCGATCACGGCATCCTCGTCTCGCCGGGGCGCGTGTGGCAGACGGCCGTCGAACAGACCCGCAGCGGGGCGCTGATGCGTGCGCTCTCGGCCTCGCTGGCGCGCGAACTGACGGGCTTTGCCATCGGCGCGACGCTCGGACTCGTGCTCGGGGCGCTGCTGGGCGTGTCGAAGCTGGCGAATCGCGCCATCGCGCCGAGCTTCAACACGTTCAAGCAAGTCTCGCTGTTCGCGTGGATTCCGTTGATCTCCGTATGGTTCGGGCTCGGCGATGTCGCGAAGGTCGTGTTCCTTTCGCTGGCCGCGCTGGTGCCGGTCGTCGTGCACACCAGCGACGGCATTCGCGCCGTATCGCCCACTTATCTCGACGTGGCGCGCGCGTACCGCTATGGCCGCTTGCAGACGCTGGCGTTCGTCGTGCTGCCCGCCGCGTTGCCGTCCATCTTCACGGGCGTCTATCTCGCGCTCATCTATTCGTGGCTCGCGACGCTCGGCGCCGAGTATCTGCTCGTGGCGGGCAGCGGCATCGGCAATTTGCTCGTGGATGGCAGCGAACAGTTCCGCATGGATCTCGTCGTGTTCGGCGTGATCGTGGTGGGCATCACGGGATGGGCGCTGAACGCCCTTGCGCGCGGCGTGCAGCGCCGCTGGTTCGGCGCGTCGCGCGCGGTTTGAGGAGAGTCAACATGGCAAGCCTGATCGAACAGGGAAGCGGCCTGACGCTGCGGCACGTGAGCAAGCGCTTCAGCGACGACACCGCGCCGCCGGTGCTGGATCGCATCGAGCTGTCGATTGCGAGCGGGGAGTTCGTGAGCATCGTCGGCGCCAGCGGCTGCGGAAAGTCGACGCTACTGCGCCTCATCGCCGGGCTCGATCCCGCGCATGACGGCGAGATCGAGTTCGACGGAGAGCGCGTCGTCACGACGGATCTGTCACGCGGCATCGTGTTCCAGGATCATCGGCTGTTTCCCTGGCTGAATGTCGCGCAGAACGTGGCGGTGGCGCTGCGCAATGCGCCGCTCACACGGGCGGAGAAGGCCCGCGCGGTTGCGGAGCATGTCGCGCTCGTCGGTCTCGAAGGATACGAACGGCACTATCCGCATCAGTTGTCGGGCGGCATGGCGCAACGCGTCGCGATTGCGCGCGGGCTCGTCAACCGGCCGCGCCTGCTGTTACTCGACGAACCCTTCGGCGCACTCGACGCGCTCACGCGCTCGCGTCTGCAAGCCGAGTTGCAGCGCATCTGGGCGCATGAGCGCATCACGATGGTGTTGGTCACGCACGATGTTGAAGAGGCCGTGCTGCTGTCGGACCGCATCGTCGTGATGGAGGCGCGGCCGGGGCGCATCGGCGACGTGATCGACGTCACGCTGCCGAGGCCGCGCAAGCCGGGCGATCAGGGCGTCGGCAGGCTGCGCGACGAGATCGTCGGCCGGTTCTTCACGGAAAGCGTCTAGAGCTGCGCTTCGATCGCAGCCTTGTCGATCACCGACCAAACCTCGGTAATCTTGCCGTCGCGGAACGCATAGAAGACGTTCTCGCAGAACGTCACGCGGCGGCCGTCGATCTTCAGGCCCATGAAGTCCGCCTGCGGCGAACAATCGAAGCGCAGACGGCTGGCGATGCGCGGCGGCTCCGCCACCAGCAATTCGATGTTGAAGCGCAGATCAGGAATATCGCGGAAGTCCTGCTCCAGCATCCGCCGATAACCCGCCAGACCGAACGCGCGTCCGTTGTGCTGTGCGGTTTCGTCGACGAAGTTGCCTAGTTGGTCCCAGTCCTGCGCATTCAGACAGTCGATATACGCGCGATAGATTGCCGAGAGTTCGTCCGGTGTCATGGTGTCGGTGCGTGCGTGAGGATCACGCCGAAGCATAAACCCACGGCCGCCGCGCGCGGTCCGCGCGTTGGAACTCGGCGACGCGCGCTTCCCGCGCCACGGCCTGATCGACGTCGTCCTGACCGTTCAACAACGCAACGCGCTGCGATTCGGGCAAGCTGAACGCAAACGGTTCGAGGCCCGGAACACGCACCTGGCAGGCTTGCAGGTCCACCGTCAGCAACTCGCCGCGCGCCGCGACCGGCATGATCGCGGCAATTTCCTCGGGCGCGAGACGCACAGGCAGCACGCCGTTCTGGAAGCAGTTGTTGTAGAAGATGTCGCCATAGCTCGACGCGATCACGCACCGTATGCCGAACTCGTCGAGCGCCCACACGGCCATTTCACGCGAACTGCCACAGCCGAAGTTCTTGCCGGTCACAACGATACGCGCGTCGCGAAACGGCGGCTGGTTCAGCACGAAATCCGGGTTCTCGGTGCCGTCCGGCCGATATCGCAGCGTCTCGAAGGCCCACGGCTGGAACTCGCCGCGCTTCAGTTGCGAGATACGCTCGATCCGCACGATCAAGTCCGTATCGACGTCATCGCGGTCGATCACGGCGGCATGTCCCGTACACACGTCGAAGGCTTTCATGCGGCTCCCTGGATTTCGCCTGCAAGCGCCGAAGCGGCGGCCGTTGCCGGGTTGGCGAGGTGTGTCATCACGCCCGGTCCCTGCCGTCCGACGAAGTTGCGATTCGAGGTCGACACGCAGCGTTCGCCGCTTGCGCCGAGATCGCCGTTGGCACCGACGCACATCGAGCAGCCCGGCTCGCGCCATTCGAAGCCTGCGTCGCGGAAAATCTGGTCGAGTCCCTCGCGTTCGGCCTGTTCGCGCACCGGCAGCGAGCCCGGCACGACCCACGCGTTCACGTGCTTCGCCACGCGTGCGCCGCGCACGACCTGCGCGGCGGCGCGCAGATCGGAGATGCGGCTGTTCGCACACGAGCCGATGAACACCCGGTCGATGCGCGTGCCTTCCATGCGCTGTAGCGGCTTGAGCCGCATATAGCCGAGCGCCGCTTCTGATTGCGCGCGCCGCTGAGGATTCGGCTCGGCGGCGGGATCGGGCACATAGCCGTCGATGCATACCACCTGCTCGGGCGTCGTGCCCCAGGTGATCTGCGCATCGATGCCTTCGATATCCACGTCCACGTCCTTGTCGAAGATCGCGTCGGCGTCCGTCGCCAGTTGCCGCCAGGCGGCGACGGCGGTGTCGAACGCATCGCCCTGCGGCGCGAAAGGACGGCCGCGCAGATAGTCGAAGGTGACATCGTCGGGCGCGATCATGCCGAGACGCGCGCCCATTTCAATCGCGAGATTGCAAAGCGTCATGCGCGCTTCCATGTCGAAGCTACGCACCGCGTCGCCAGCGAATTCGAGCGCGTGACCCACCGCGCCCGCCACGCCCAGCTTGCCGATCACATGCAGGATGACGTCCTTCGCCGTCGCGCGCCGCGCAGGTGTGCCGCGCAGCGTCACGCGCATGCGCGCGGGCTTGCGCTGGCGCAAGGTCTGGCTCGCCAGCACCTGCACCTGCTCGGACAAGCCGATCCCCCAGCCCATTGCACCAAATGCGCCGTGCGTGCAGGTATGGCTGTCGCCGCAGACGAGCGTGGTGCCGGGCAAGGTCAGCCCTTGTTCCGGCGCAATGACGTGGACGATGCCCTGGCGCGCGTCGTCGAGATCGAAGCGTTCGATCTTCAAACGATGTGTCTGCTCGCGGAACGCCTCGACCATTTCGGTGGCCCACGGCTGATCGCCGGCGCGGCGTCCCGGCACGCTCGATATCACGTGATCCGGCGTCGCGAAGGTCAGCGCCGCGTCGCGCACGCCGAGCCCGCGCCGCTCCAGCACGCGGATCGCTTCGACGGCAGTCAGTTCATGCAGCAGATGGCGATCGATATGCAGGACCGTGGTGCCGTCGCTCAACTCCTCGACGACATGCGCGTTCCAGACCTTGTCGAACATCGTTTGCGCGCTCATTCTTCGCCATCCTGATGAGTCGTCATGTGGGATGTCATATTTGTCTCCTCCTCCTTCAGACTGCGATTTCAGCTCAGCGGCGCACCCAGGCCCGCGAGCGCGGGCAGTTGCAGGATCAGGTCGGCGGAATGCCAGAGATGGCGCTTCATGGCCTGATAGGCCATGTCCGCATTGCCCGCAAGGATGCCCTCGGCGATGTCCTCATGTTCCGCGAGCGCGTTCTTCATCATCTGCGCGCTGCCGATCTGCTGGCGCAACTGGATCATGAACACCGGCAGCTGATATTTGTCGATCAGTTCGCCCAGTTGCGGATTGCCGCACATGTGCACGATTTCCTGATGAAACGCCCGGTTGTCGACGATGAAGCGCTGGAAGTCCGGCCGTTCATTGTGAACGCGGCCTTGCTCCAGCACGGCGATGAAGCGCGCGCGGTTGTCGCCGACATCGATGTTCTGCGCAGCCACCCGAGCCGCATAGCCCTCCAGCGCTTCGCGAATCTGATAGACGTGCGCCACCTCGGCCGCCGACAGGCTGCGCACCACCGCGCCGCGATTCGGCACGACATCGATGAGGCCGTCCGCTTCCAGCCGTCGGAACGCTTCACGCAGCGAGCCGCGGCTGATGCCGAGCTGCTCGACGACATCGCGTGAAATCAGCCGCTGGCCGGGCACGAGCCGCCCTTCGAGGATGCGGTTTTTCAGTTCGGCCGCGATGCGCTCGACGGTTTCGCCCGAGCGGCCGACGCTTTCGATGTCGGCTTCGAGGTCAGCGGGAACAGGGATATGAGGGAAGTCCATGAGCGGATTGTCCAATAGTTTCCGTTGACGCGCCATACGTTTTAACATTTAATTCAAACAAAAGTGTTCGACACTTTGATCCACAACACTACAAATTCGGAGACAACATGAAGGGTTTGATGCGCTTGGGCGCGGTGGCGCTGGCGGTATCGGGGTGGATGTGCGCGGCGAGCGCGTATGCGGCGGATGTGGTGCGTATCGGCGGGACGAGCAACTACGGGCCGGTGCTGCCCGTCATGGCCGCCCAGGAACTCAAGCTGTTCGACAAGGTGGGCGTGCAGACGCAGTTCACCGGCTTTCCGGGCGGCGCAGCGTGCATGGAGGCGCTGGCCGCGAACGAAGTCGATATCGTCAATTTCTTTCCGCCGGGTCTCGCGCTGGCCAAGAAGCGCGGCGTGAAGGCGACCATCGTCGGCGCGGACTCGTTGACGCCGCGCGGCTGGGACGTGATCGTCAAGAAGGATTCGCCGCTCAAGACCGTCAAGGATCTCGCGGGCAAGAAGGTGGGCATCTCGGCCACCGGCTCGACGACGGACTTCTTCGGACTGTGGGCGGCCAACGAAGCGGGTGCGCCGGTGAACCGCATTCCGGTAGGCGGTCCGGGCATGGTGCCGAACCTGCTGTCGGGCAACGTGGATGCGATCGTCGCGTATCCGCCGCTCAGCTACAAGATGTTGCAGGCGGGCACGGGCCGCAGTCTGGTCGATTTCGGCAAGGCCATGCCGGCCAACGTGCCCGACGTGTGGATGGCTTCCGACGAGATCCTCGCGAAGAATCCGGACGGCGTGAAGAAGACGCTGATTGCGCTGTACAGCGCGGTGGTCTACATGCAGGCACACCCCGAGTGGACGATTGCGTTCATCCAGAAGCAGACCGGTCTGCCGCCGGAAATCGCCAAGCTGGAATACGACAACACCATCAAGGGCCTCTCGCCTGACGGTTCGATCAAGGCCGAGTGGGTCGAGGAATCGCTCAAGCTCGCGAAGCTCGCCGGCATGAACGACACGCCGCCCGCGAAGGACCTGTTCACCACGCGCTTCGTGCCCGTGAAGACGGTGGCCCCATGAGCCCCTGGGCACGACGTCTCACGCAGGCGGCGATCATCGCGGGCTTCGTGCTCGCGTGGCACCTGACGGTGGCGGGCCGCTTCGTCGATCCGATGCTGCTGCCCGGACCCGCCGAAGTGTTCGCCCGCATGCTCCATCTGCTCGGCGACGCGCAGTCGCTGCACCACCTCGGCGTGACGCTCGGCGAGGTGATGCTGGCGGTGGTGCTGGTCACGCCGGTGGGCATCGCGCTGGGCCTGTTCCTCGGCGAGAACGCGTACTGGGGCGCGGCCTTCCGGCCGCTGTTCTACTTCATGTCGAGCGTGCCGAAGTCGGTGTTCCTGCCGGTCTTCATTCTCGCGCTCGGCATGGGCTTTTCGCAGAAAGTAGCCTTCGGCATGTTCCAGGCGATCTTCGTGCTGGTGGTCGCGGCGATCGCGGCGGCGGAAAGCGTGCCGGTGGACTACGTGCGCACGGCCCGCTCGTTCGGCGCGACGCGCGCGCAGATCTATCGCCATGTGTATCTGCCCGCGATGCTTCCGGTGATTCTCGAAGGCCTGCGCCTCGGCATGATTTTCAACATCACCGGCGTGCTGTTCGCGGAGATGTATGTGTCGCGCGCCGGACTGGGCTATCTGATCGCCAACTGGGGCATGAACTTCGACATCGTCAGTCTGCTGGCGGGCATCGTGCTCGCGAGCCTCGTGTCGATCATGGTGAACGAAGCACTGCGCTGGTACGAGCATCGGGTCGGCGCCTGGCGCGGCTGACGATGTTGGTACAACCCCACGACAACACACAATTCGAATGAGCACACCCAACGCACTCTCTCGCAACGAGACCGCCGCGCTGCACATCGACGGCGTGTCGCAAACCTATCAATCGAAGAGCGGCCCGGTCCACGCGCTCGACGACGTATCGTTCAGCATCGACAACGGCAAGTTCATCGGCCTAGTCGGTCCCAGCGGCTGCGGCAAGTCCTCGCTGCTGATGATGATGGCCGGCCTGCTCGCGCCGAGCGCGGGCTGCATCCGCGTGGGCGAGCGGCGCATCACGCAGCCGGAGCCGGAGGAAATCGGCGTCGTGTTCCAGGAGTCGAGTCTTCTTCCCTGGAAGACCGCGCTTGAAAACGTGGAGTTTCCGTTGGAGCTACGCGGCATCGATGTGACGACGCGCCGGCCGCTCGCGCGCGAGATGCTGGCGCGCGTCGGGCTGAAGGATTTTCTCGACCGCCGTCCGCACGAACTGTCCGGCGGCATGAAGCAGCGCGTGGCGATTGCGCGCGGCTTCTGCCAGAACCCGCGCGTGCTGCTGATGGACGAACCGTTCGCCGCCCTCGATGAACAGACTCGCCTCTCGCTCGGCGACGAACTGCTGTCCATCTGGGAGCAGCATCGCAAGACTGTGGTGTTCGTCACGCACAGCCTCACGGAGGCGGTCTATCTGTGCGATGAAGTCGTGGTCATGGCGGCGCGTCCGGGACGCATCATCAAGCGCATCCAGATCGACCTGCCGCGTCCGCGCACCTTCAAGACGATGGCAACCGCGCGTTTCGGCGAACTGCGCGACGAGATCTGGGAACTCATCCGCACGGTGGAGCACGCATGATCTCGCCGCCCCTGGTCCGCACGAAGCACGCGCCCGCCGCCGCAGAAGCAGCAGCCGAACGCGCGCCGCGCCGTCCCGCGCTGAGTGCAGCGGCGCTGCGGCTCGTCTGCATCGTATTGCTGCTTGCCTTCTGGGAACTGGCGCCGCGTCTCGGCTGGGTGCCCGAAGTGATGCTCGCGCCGCTGTCGTCCACGCTCGTGGCGGGCTTCGCCAACGGTCCGATGTTCGCAATGAACCTCGTGTCCACGGTGGCCGAGATGACGGCCGCGCTGGCCATCGTCTTCGTGGTGGGCGGCGCGTGCGGGCTCTTGCTCGGCAGCGTGGCCGTGCTGCGCGACACGCTGCTGCCGCTGGCGTCGTCGTTGTATGCGGTGCCGCTCGTGATCCTCTATCCGCTGCTGACGGCGTGGATCGGCATCGGCATGGAATCGAAGATCGTGTTCGGCGCGGTCTACGGCTTCTTTCCGATGCTCCTCGCCACCGCCGCCGGCGTGCGCACCGTGGACCGGCAACTGCTCGTGGCGGCGCGCAGCATGGGCGCGCGTCGCATGCAACTGGTGCGCCACGTGATGCTGCCCGCCGCGGTGCCCTCGGTGCTGTCGGGCATGCGCCTCGGCAGCGCGATGACGGCCATCGGCGTGGTGGTCGCGGAGATGATGGCCGCGACGTCGGGCATCGGCTTCGTCATCACGCAGAACCGGACGCTCTTCAATACCCCCAACGTCTATTTCGGCGTGCTGCTCGTGCTGGTGCTCGCCGTGGCCCTCGATCAGCTCGTCAATTTCCTGCAACGGATCGCGTCGCGGCGCTATCCCCAACCTGAAAACAAGTCATGAAATCTGCATCGCATGCCAGCGTGTTGCGCGAACGCCTGCAACGGAAGGACATCGTCGTCGTGCCGGGCGGCGGCTCGCCGCTGGAAATCCGCATGATCGCGCGCGCCGGTTTCGAGGCCGCGTATCTCAGCGGCTATGCCACGGCGGCGTCGCGCTACGGCGTGCCGGACATCGGGCTGGTCGCGTATGGCGAAATCGAGAACGCCGTGCTCGCCACGACGCGCGTCGCCGACGTGCCGCTGATCGTCGATTGCGACACCGGCTACGGCGACGTCACCAACATGATCCGCACCGTGCAGGGCATGGAGCGCCTGGGCGTGGCCGCGATACAGATCGAGGATCAGGCGTGGCCCAAGCGCTGCGGCCACATGGACGCGAAGATCGTCGAGTCGCGCGAGGTCGCGTTGCGCAAGCTGCGCGCCGCGCTCGAAGCGCGCAGCGATCCCGACACCGTGATCATCGCGCGCACCGATGCACGCGGCCCGCACGGCATCGACGAAGCGCTCGAACGCTGCCGCATGTTCCGCGACGCGGGCGCGGATGTCGTGTTTGTCGACGGGCCGCAGTCGCTGGAGGAGCTCGAGATCATCGGACGCGAACTGGCGGGCGGGCCGCTGGTCGCGAACATGTCGGAATCGGGACTCACGCCGCTGCTCTCGGCGGCGGAATTGCAAGAGCTTGGCTTTGCCATCGCGCTGTTCCCGAGCAGCACGGTGCGGCTGACCGTGCGCATCGTCGAGGACTTCCTTGCCGATCTCAAGCAAAGCGGCGATTCGCGCGCGTGGGTCGAGCGCATGGCGAGCCTCGCAGAGACCAACAGCGCGCTCGGCATCGAGACGATGCGCGAGTTCGAAGCCCACATTCTCGCGGACGTGAAGAAGCGTCTCGACTAACGAACGTAGCGAAAGATACAGGAGACCCCACGCATGACATCGAACTACTATCCGTATCCGCCGGGCGGCGCCACCGCCACCGACCGCATCCTGAAGGGCGCCATCGACCTGCATCATCACGGCTTCCCGGAGATCAGCTTCGAGGCGAAGACCCGTCTGGAAGACATCGACGAGATGTCGATTGCACGCAATGCCGGCATGCTCGGCATCGTGCTGAAGTCGCACATGTTCCCGACCGTTGGCCGCGCGTATCACCTGAGCAACATGGTGCCGGGCATCGAGATCTTCCCGAGCATCACGCTGAATTACGCGGTGGGCGGGCTCAATCCGCTGGCCATCGAAAGCGCGGCGAAGCAGGGCGCCAAGGTCGTGTTCATGCCGACCTGGAGCGCCGAGCATGACATCGAGCGCGGCGGCATGAGCCGGCACCTGCGGCATTTCCTCGACCGCGCGGAAGGCACGCTGCGGCCGGGCAAGGGCATCCGCCTGACGGGTTCCAACGGCAAGCTGCTGCAGGAAACGCGCGAGTGTCTCGACTGTGCGCGCCAGTACGGCATGACCATCTGCACGGGACACGTTTCGCCGACGGAGTCGATCGCGCTCGCGCTGGAAGCGAAAGACTACGGCATCAACGAAGTGATCTTCTCGCATCCGGACAGCAACTCGGTGGGCGCGAACCGCCAGGAGATCCGCGACATGTGCGCGCTCGGCGCGGTGTGCGAATTCTGTGCGCTCGGCTGCCTGCCGCCGCTGATGCGCATGAAGCCGAAGGACTTCGCGGATGTAGTGGGCGATATTGGCGAGGACAAGGTCATCCTGACGACCGACTACTTCTTCGAATGGTCGCCGCCGGGTCCGGAAACGATGCGCATGCTGATTGGCACGTTCCTCGCGCTCGGCATGTCCGAGACGGCGGTGCGCAAGATGGTGCGCGAGAATCCGGCGCGCATGCTCGGCATGGATGCGGACCGGCTCGCGAAGCTCGACGCCGAACAGGACGCGCACCGTGCGGCACTGGCTGCGCAGGCCGAGCATTGAGCGAACCCGGAACATAAAAGGAGACGAGCTTCATGATTCAGCAGGTTGCAAGCCGCGCGGGCTGGAAAGGACTGGATCTCGCGCAGACCGACGCGTGGTTTCATCGTTTGCCGGAAGATGCCATCGCCGATTTCGAAACGGCGATGCGCACGGCGGTGGCATCGGGCAAAGCGCTGTTCGATCTCGGCGTGGAGGACTTTCCGCTCGGCGCAGCCGGCCGCGCCGCGCTCGCTGTCGTGCATGACGAGACCCAGCAGGGACTCGGCGTGATGGTGTTGCGCGGCTTTCCGGTGGCGCGTCATGAGCCGGCGCATCTGCGCCTGCTGTTCTGGGGGCTCGGTCTGCACATGGGCGTGCCGCGTCCGCAAGGCAAGCAGAGCCAGTTCATGTCCGATGTCACCGATGCGGGCGGCACCTACCGCAGCACCACGGGACGCGGCTACAACACGAACTCGAAGCTCGACTTCCATGCGGACAATGCGGACATCGTCGGACTCATGTGCGTGAACGCGGCGAAGCGCGGCGGCGAGAGTCTGATCGCGAGTTCGGTGCATGCGCATAACGTGATGCTTCAGGAACGCCCCGATCTCGTCGCGGTGCTGTACGAGCCGTTCATCTTCAGCCGGCAGGGCGAGCAGGCGCCGGAGGAAGGGCTGTGGTACGAGTCGCCGGTGTTCTCGGTCACGGAAGGCCACTTCGCGTGCCGTCATGTGCGCAACCATATCAAGGGCGCGCAGGACGGCTTTCCCGACTTGCCGCGCCTGACGCAGGCCCAGACCGAGGCGCTCGATCTCTTCGATCAAATCCTCGCGCGCGAGGACGTGCGCTTCTCGATGCATCTCGAACCCGGCGACATCCAGTTCCTCAACAACCATACGCAACTGCATTCGCGCACCAGCTACGAAGACTGGCCGGAACCGGGACGCCGCCGTCTGCTGTATCGTCTGTGGCTGGCGATCCCCGATGCGCAGCCGCTCGCTCAAGGCCTCCTGCCGACTTACAAGGACGTGGCGAGCAAGGCGGTGCGCGGCGGTTTTCGCGGCGTGAACATCACGGAGGCGACGCGCGCGTTCGAGGCGCGCATCGCCGCGCATCACGACATGGCGATGCGCATCTACGACTAGCGCGCGGTTCGACGTCGCGCGATGCAATGCAACGCAACGGAGGAGACTCATGACCGATATCGCGACGAGTGCGCGCATCAAGGTTTTCTGGCAGCCGGGCTGTTCGTCGTGCCTGCGCACGAAGGAGTTCCTGACCCAGCAGGGCGTCGAGTTCGAATCGCGCGACGTGCATAACGACCCGCAAGCGCAGGCCGAGTTGTTCGCGCTCGGCGTGCGCAGCGTGCCGGTGGTGTCCATCGGCGCGCGCTACACGTTCGCGCAATCGCTCAAGGACGTGGTGAAGTTTCTCGACCTGCGCACGACGCTCGCCGAACCCTTGCCGCCGCGCATGCTGGTGCAACGGCTCGACACGGTGATGAGCGCGGTGTCCCGTTACGTGGTCCAGTTCGCGCCGGAGCATCTGCACGAACCGTTTCGCGATCGGCGCCGCACGCCGGCGCAGTTGTGCTACCACGTGTACCGCATCGCCGAGATGGGCATGGAAGCGTCGCAGGGCATGCTGCTGCGCTTCGAGAGCTTCGACGAGGTGCCGCCCGAGACCTGTACGGCGGATGACATCCGCCGCTGGGGCGACGACGTGCATCGCCGCTTCGATGCATGGTGGGCCGCGGAAACGGACCCCGAGGTGAATTACACGGTGCAGACCTACTACGGCACGCGACCCTTCCACGAAGTGCTGGAACGCACGGCATGGCACGCCACGCAGCACACGCGGCAGATCATGTTGATGCTGGAGAGTCATGGCGTGACGCCGGATGGGCCGTTGACCAAGGCGGATCTGGAAGGCTTGCCCGTGCCGGATGAGGTATGGGGATGACCTAGCGATCGTCGCGCCGTCCGTTCTGCATGGTTTTCCGGTCTTTCAGGCCGGAATCTGCCTTAACCATTCCTTCAATCGGCACGCAGTTTTATTCAATATCGACGCCTTCTCCTGCTGGCAGAATTTGTGTGCGTTACACACACACATGAAAAGAACGAGATCCACCCCTGAAGGCGATTGCTGTCGCGCCTGCGGGGTCAAGTACGGGTCCCGTCAAGGAGACAGCGTCGATCATGAATTACCGGACCGCAGCGTTGGCCTGCGCAGCATTGATGAGCATCGTTCCCGCGTGGGCGAATGCGGAAGGCCAGACGTCGAGCGCACCTCTGCCGTTGGGCGGAAGCTCGGTTACCATCTATGGCCTGATCGATCAGGGCGTGGAGTTCGTCAACAACGTGGCGAACGGCAAGAACGCCACCACCAATAGCTGGCGCACCGGCGACGGCACCGCCACGTCCTACTTCGGCATTCGCGGGGTCGAGGATCTCGGCGGCGGCATGCGGGCCATCTTCGACCTGCAAGGCGGTTTCCAGCCGACCAACGGCGCCTCGCGGCAGGGCGGCCGTCTGTTCGGACGTCAATCCTACGTGGGCATCGACGGTAAATACGGGCGCCTCACCTTCGGCCGCCAGTACACGATGCGCTTCTATGGCGTGTCGTTCATCAACCCGTTCGGAACGGGTGCCCAAGGCATCACGACGCTGGACAACGGCATTGCCAACGCGCGGGCCGACAACTCGGTGAGCTATCGCTACTTCCTCGGCGACTTCGAAGGCGGCGTGAACTACAGCTTCGGCCGCGATGCCGTGGCGGGCAACAGTTCGGTCGCCACCAATTGCCCGGGGCAAACCACGCCGTCGAACCAGTGCCGGGAATGGTCGGCGCTGCTCAAGTACGACGCGCATACGTGGGGCGTGGCCACGTCCTACGAGCGCAACTATGGCGGCACAGCGGCGACCTGGGGCGGTCTCACCTCGCCCGACAAGGCCGATGCCCGCATCACGCTGGGCGGCTACGTCAAGTTCCATGGAACCAAGCTGGGCGTCGGCTGGATACGGCGTCTCGACGACGGCATCGCCACGCCCCGAAGCAATCTGTTCTGGGTATCGGGAACCGTGCCGGTGAATCCGTTCTTTCATATTGACGGCATGGTGGCCCAGCTCCGATACGATCAATCACCCAACAAGGCGCTCATCGAAGTGCTGCGCGGCGAGTATCTGTTGTCCAAGCGGACCTTGCTCTATCTGACCGGCGAACACATCAACAACTCGGGCAACCTCGCACTCGCGGCGACCACGTTGTCGCCCACCGCGAGTCCGCCCGCCGGCGGCGGCCAGATCTCGATCATCGCGGGTATCCGGCATATCTTCTGAAGCGTCATGATGCTGTCGCGAACCTGTCCGCGAAGGTTCAACCGCATGACGCCGCGCTGACTTCCCCGTGCGGTTGACCGCCGGGCGATCACCATTGCCCGCTCCGGCATTTACCCTGCCCAGGCGCGCTGCTAAGCTTTTCCCACGAGTGAAGTACAACGTGGGCGCAGCGCGCCGCTACACAGGGGTTTGCCATGAAATCGCTCATGAGGGTTGTCATTGCGCTGGCCGTTGCGGCTCCGGCCATCACGTTCGCGCAGGCAATTTCACAGTCTCTTACCCGCGCGCAAGTACGCGCCGACCTGGTTCAGGCCGAGAAGGCCGGCTACAGCCCGACCGCCTGGGCCTATTTCCCCGAAGGCGAAATGCAGGCCGCGGAGTTTCACAAGGCAGCGCATCAGGCTGCTGTCGGTGGATATGGGGCGGACTGGAACGGGGTGTCGCAGGCGGGATCGATTGCCCGTTAATCGGCGGAACTTGCACGGGGTGCGCGGATCGTGGATTCCACAGCCGTCCTTGCGTCCTGCTTCACCCGTCATCTGTTCTGTTTATCGCGGCACGCGGAGAACGGCGCGTGAGAAACTGGCGCCGAGGCTTGTCGGAGCGGCCTTCCACACGCGTCCAACCGCTTCCATAAAACCTATCTTCTGGTTAACGCGTAGTCCCTGACAGCGCGCTATCTCCGCTACCCTTCGACTTCAGTTTTCCCTGAAGCACGCCCGCCCGGCGACGCATTTCGAAGGAGTAGCGCACATGGCACGGATCATTGGCGGCATCGCCGCCTCGCACACGCCGACAATCGGTTTCGCGTTCGACAAGAACAAGCGCGACGATCCCGTCTGGGCGCCGATCTTCGAAAACTTCGCGCCGCTCGCGGACTGGCTCGCGGAGAAGCAGCCCGACGTCATCATCTCGATCTACAACGACCACGTCACGTCGTTCTTCTTCGATCACTACTCCGCGTTCACGCTGGGCGTCGGTCCCGAATGGAGCGTCGCGGACGAAGGCGGCGGGGCGCGCGACCTGCCGCCGATCAAGGGCCACCCGGAACTGGCCGCGCATATCGGCACGTCGCTGATGAGCGACGAATTCGACATGTCGTTCTTCCAGAACAAGGCGCTGGATCACGGCTGCTTCTCGCCGCTCTCGATGCTGTGCCCGCACAAGCCCGCGTGGCCGGTCAAGCTGGTGCCGCTGCAAATGGGCGTGCTGCAATTGCCGGTGCCGAGCGCGCGCCGCTTCTACAAACTCGGGCAGGCGCTGCGTCGCGCGATCGAGAGCTATCCGGAAGATCTCAAGGTAGCGATTCTCGCAACCGGCGGTCTCTCGCATCAGGTTCACGGCGAACGCGCGGGCTTCAACAACACGGAGTGGGACGCGCGTTTCCTCGATCTCTTCGAGCGCGATCCCGAGCAACTGGCGGACATGACGCTTGCCGAGTTCGCCACGCTCGGCGGTTATGAAGGCGCCGAAGTCATCATGTGGCTCACGATGCGCGGCGCGCTGTCGGCGAATGTCGTGTGCAAGCATCGCAGCTACTACCTGCCGTCGATGGCCGGCATCGCCACGGCGATCTACGAAGGCGAGGGCAGCGAGACGAAGCCCGCGATCATCGAGCGTCATCGCCAGAAGATGGCGGTGCAGCTCACCGATGTCGAGCAACTGGAAGGCACCTATCCGTTCTCGATCGAAACCGCCGTGCGCGCGTATCGCATCAACGATTACCTGCATCGCATGGTGGAACCCGCGCATCGGGAAGCCTTCAAGGCCGATGAAGAAGCGAGCTTCGCAGCGGCCGGTCTTTCCGATCAGGAACGCGACCTGATCCGCCGTCGCGACTGGCGCGGCCTGCTGCACTACGGCGTCATCTTTTTCATGCTGGAAAAACTCGGCGCGGTGACGGGCGTATCGAACCTGCATATCTATGCCGCCATGCGCGGCGAAACCCTCGAAGAATTCCAGAAGACCCGCAATGCGCCCGGTGCGCTGTATTCGGTCGCGGGCAAGAGCGCCGACAAGCTCGACTGGGACAAGACCAAGAACTGAACGACACGTGGAGGAGACAGACATGACCAACGGTAAAACCATCGACATCAAGCGCTTCATCGACGAGCGCCCGATCTCCGCGTACCAGTGGCTGCTGGTGGCGCTGTGCTTTCTCGTCGTCGCGGCGGACGGCATGGACGTGGCCATCATGGGCTTCGTCGCGCCCTCGATCATCGCGGACTGGCACATCTCGCGACCCGCGTTCGGGCTCGTCATGAGCGCGGCGCCCCTGGGCCTCGTGATCGGCGCGCTGGCGGCGGGACCGGCTTCGGACCGCATCGGCCGCAAATGGGTGCTCATTACCTCGGTATTCCTGTTCGGCGTGTTCACCATCGCGACCGCGTTCACGAACTCACCCGCCAGCATGGCGTTGCTGCGCCTGTTGACCGGTATCGGCCTCGGCGCCGCCATGCCCAACACCACCACGCTGCTCTCCGAATACGCACCGCAACGCAAGCGCGCGCTGCTCATCACGATCATGTTTACGGGCTTCAATCTCGGCTCGGCGCTGATCGGCTTCGTCGCGGGCGCGTTGATTCCGGTGCATGGCTGGCGCTCGGTGCTGATCTTCGGCGGCGCGTTGCCGCTCGTGTTGATTCCGCTGCAAATCTGGCTGCTGCCCGAGTCCGCGCGTCTGCTCGCCGTGCGCGGCGCGACCGCGCAACGCATCGGCAAGGTGCTGGGCCGCGTGTGCGGTGCGCGCTTCGACGGCAACGAAACCTTCGTGTCGCAAGAGCCGCCGCTGCCCACCAAGAGGCCCATCGGCGTGCTGTTCTCGCACGGCTATGGACTGTTGACCGCCGCGCTGTGGGTCACGTATTTCATGGGCCTGCTGGTGATCTATCTGCTGACCGGCTGGCTGCCGACGCTGATGAAGGACGCGGGCCTCACCGTCTCGGCGGCCGCCAATGTCACCGCGATGTTCCAGATCGGCGGCACGATCGGCGCGATCCTGGTCGGCTGGATCATGGACCGGGCGCGGCCCGCGCCGGTCATCAGCGCCGCCTATCTCGGCGGGGCGGTCTGCGTGCTGGGTCTTGCATGGATCGGCGCGCTGTCGTCGTCGCTGGCGGTGATGGTGTTCGCCGCGGGCTTCTGCATGAGCGGCGCGCAGACCGGCCTCAACGCCTTCGCGCCGAGCCGCTATCCGACCGTCGCGCGCGCCACCGGCGTGAGCTGGATGCTCGGCATGGGCCGCTTCGGCAGCATCTTTGGTTCCGCATTCGGCGGCGCGCTGCTGGGCCTTGGCTGGGAATTCGGCGCGATCCTCGCGATGCTCGCCGTGCCCGCCACGCTCGCCGCCATTTCGATTCTGGTCGCGCAACGCACGCATGTTGATGAAGCGCATGCGCAGACCACTGCAGCACACTAGTCCCTGGAGCAATAACGGATGATCATCGACATACACGGCCACTACACCACCGCGCCCAAGGCGCTCGAAGCATGGCGCAACCGGCAGATCGCCGGCATCAAGAGCCCGGCGGAGAAACCCGCTGTCTCCGAACTGCGCATCAGCGACGATGAACTGCGCGAGTCGATCGAAAGCAATCAGCTGCGCCTGATGCGCGAGCGCGGCCTCGACCTCACCGTGTTCAGCCCGCGCGCGAGCTTCATGGCGCATCACATCGGCGACTTCGAGGTGTCGAGCACGTGGGCCGCGATCTGCAACGAGCTGTGCCATCGCGTGAGCCAGTTGTTTCCCGACTCGTTCGTGCCGGCCGCGATGCTGCCGCAAAGCCCCGGCGTGGATGTCGCGACGTGCATTCCCGAACTGGTGAAGTGCGTCGAGCAATACGGCAATGTCGCGGTGAACCTGAACCCGGATCCGTCGGGCGGACACTGGACCAGCCCGCCGCTCTCGGACCGCAGCTGGTATCCGCTGTACGAGAAGATGGTCGAGTACGACATCCCCGCGATGATCCACGTCAGCACGAGCTGCAACGCGTGCTTCCACACCACCGGCGCGCATTACCTGAACGCGGACACCACGGCATTCATGCAATGCCTGACCTCCGACCTGTTCCGCGATTTCCCGACGCTCAAGTTCGTGATCCCGCATGGCGGCGGCGCGGTGCCGTATCACTGGGGCCGTTTTCGCGGTCTCGCGCAGGAACTGAAGAAGCCCTTGTTGAAGGATCATTTGCTCAACAATGTGTTCTTCGACACCTGCGTGTATCACCAGCCGGGCATCGACTTGTTGACGCGCGTGATCCCCGTCGACAACATCCTGTTCGCGAGCGAGATGATTGGCGCGGTACGCGGCATCGATCCGGAGACCGGACATTATTTCGACGATACGAAGCGCTATGTCGAGGCCGCGCAGATTGAGCCCGAAGCGCGCTACAAGATTTATGAAGGTAACGCGCGCCGTGTATATCCGCGTCTGGATGCGGCGCTCAAGGCAAAGGGACGTTGATCATGTTTGAACTGGGAGTGGTGTATCGCAACATCGAACGCGCGGATGCGGAAGCGGCCGCGAAGCTCTGCGCGCTCGGCTCGGCCACCGTGCATGAAGCGATGGGGCGCGTCGGCCTGATGAAGCCGTATATGCGGCCGGTGTTCGTCGGCGCGCAAGCCAGCGGCACGGCGGTGACCGTGCTGCTGCAACCGGGCGACAACTGGATGCTGCACGTCGCGGCCGAACAGATCCGGCCCGGCGACATCGTGGTCGCGGCCTGCACGGCGGACTGCACGGACGGCTTCTTCGGCGACCTGCTCGCCACCAGCTTCAAGGCGCGCGGCGCGACGGGGCTGATCATCGACGGCGGCGTGCGCGACGTGCGCGTGCTGACCGAGATGAACTTCCCGGTCTGGAGCAAGGCCATTTCGGCGAAGGGCACCGTGAAGGCGACGCTCGGCTCGGTGAACGTGCCGGTGGTCTGCGCGGGAGCCTTGGTGACGCCGGGCGACGTGATCGTCGCGGATGACGATGGCGTCGTCGTGGTGCCGGCCGCGGTGGCGCGTCAGGTGCTCGACAAGGCGTCTGCGCGCGAGGCGCTCGAAGCCGGAAAACGCGAGAAGCTCGCGAGTGGCATACTCGGCCTCGACATGTACAGCATGCGCGAGCCGCTCGAACGGGCGGGTCTGCGCTATATCGACTGATTCGAGCAATGACCGATGTTGCACTGAACGGCCTTTCATCGATGGCCACGCGCCGTCTGCTCGACGAGCTGGCCGCGTCCTTCACGACGCATTCGGGCCGGCGCGTCGCCATTGAGTCCGTGGGCGGCGTGGCGGTGCGCAAGCGCGTCGAGGAGGGCGAGGCGACGGATATTGTCGTGCTGGCGTCGAACGTGATCGACCAACTCGCCACGGCGGGTCACGTCGATGCACAAAGCCGCGTGGCGCTCGCGCGCTCGGGCGTGGCGGTTGCCGTGAAGGCCGGGGCGCCGCATCTGCGCGTGCACGATGAAGCCGTCGTGCGCGAAGCGGTGCTGGCGGCGCGCAGCATCGGTTATTCGACGGGTCCGAGCGGCGTCTATCTGACGCAATTGTTCGAGCGCTGGGGCATTGCCGGGCGTATCGCGGCGCGCTGTGTGCAGGCACAGCCGGGCGTCGCCGTTGGCACCTTGATCGCACGCGGTGAAGTGGAACTGGGATTCCAGCAGTTGAGCGAGATGATCGGGATGGCGGGCATCGATGTGCTCGGCATGCTGCCGGCGTCCATCCAGACGCTCACGGTCTTCACGGGCGCGGTCGCAGCCACGGCGAGCGCGCCCGCACTCGCACGCGAGTTTCTCGCTTATGCCGCGTCCCCCGAAACCGATGCCGTCAAGGCGCGTCACGGCATGGAGCCGGTCCGATGAGCACGCAACTGAGCGAACGCTGTCGCGCGCAGCTTTACCGCGTGCGCATGGCGACGCCTGCTGCGCTGGTGATCTTCATCCTTGCCGAGAACCGCGAAAGCGCGACGCGCCGCGCACGCACCGCGTTGTCGATGCTGCGCGACGTGCCACTGCACGAATCGCGTGTGGAAGAGGCGTTGTCGTTCGCTGAACTGGCGCGGGTGGGCGTCAGCGAGGATCGCGATCTGCGCGTGTTCGAAGACAGCGCGCACGACGGCCCGGTGAACGCCTGGCTCACCGCGCCGCTCTTTCTCACCAACGACAGTTCATTGCTCGGCAAGTGGGCAGAGTTGTATGCGGACCTTGCGGCGCAGGCGGCCCACGCCGCGATCCGCAAGGCGCGCTAGCCGAAGCTGCGGTCACTCGGCGACGGCGTAGCGCTCGAGCCAGTGCGCGTACGGCGCAGGCAGCGCCCACGACGGCTTTTCGACCTTCAACTGCTTCGCCGCGTGATACGGCCAGTGCGGATTCGAAAGATGCGCGCGGCCGATCATGACGAGATCGAGCTGCCCCGACTCGACGGCGTGTTCCGCGTTCGGCGGCGAATCGAAGCCCCATGCCGACGCCACCGGAATCCCGGCCTCGTGCCGCACGCGTTGCGCCACCGGCCCGAGGAAAGCCGGACCCCACGGAATGCTCACATCCGGCGTGGAGAAGCCCACGCTCACGCTCATCAGGTCGAGTCCCTTGCCGCGCAGGGTCTTCGTCAGTTCGATCGATTCCGCGAGCGTGACCTCGTCGCGGCCGTCGTATTCGATCACGCCGAAGCGCGCCGTCAGCGGCAGGGTCTCGGGCCAGACATCGCGCACGGCGTCGAAGGTCTCGACGATGAAGCGGCTGCGGCCAGCAAGATCGCCGCCATATGGGTCGTCGCGCTGGTTGGCATCGACGGAGAAGAAGCTCTGCGCGAGATAGCCATGCGCAAAGTGCAGTTCGAGCCATTCGAAGCCGGCCTCGCGGGCGCGGCGCGCGGTGGCGGCGAAGTCCGCCTTCACACGCGCAATGTCGTCGAGCGTCATCGCCGCGGGCACCTTAGGCAGACCGCCGCCGAACGCTATGGCGGACGGCGCCAGCGTGTCCCAGCCGCGCGCGTCGCCGGCTTCGATGTGATCGTCACCTTCCCACGGACGGTTCGCGCTCGCCTTGCGTCCCGCGTGCGCGATCTGGATGCCGGGCACCGCGCCCGCCGCCTTGATGGCCGACGCAATCTGCTTCATGCCTTCGATCTGCGCATCGTCCCAGAGGCCGGTGCAGCCCGGCGTGATGCGTCCTTCCGGCGACACGGCGGTCGCCTCGACGATCACGAGGCCCGCGCCGCCGCGTGCAAGGCTCGTGTAATGCGCGAGGTGCCAGTCGTTGACGAAGCCGTCGATGGCGCTGTACTGGCACATCGGCGGGATCGCGATGCGGTTGCGCAACGTGACGTCCTTCAATGTGAAGGGAGTGAAAAGTGCTGACATCCGGAGTTTCCTGAAAGCGATCTAGTGAGTTGAGACATCAGAGATTACCCTTAGGTCGTTATAATTAAAACTATCTGTCGATTATCGCTTCAATAAGATTTGGTAATGCTCAATCCCCAATGGCTTCGCACCTTTCTCGCGCTCGTCGAAGTCGGCAACTTCACGCGCGCGGCTGAACGGCTGGATCTCACGCAGGCCGCCGTCAGCCAGCATCTGCGTCATCTCGAAGATCAACTCGGCTTGCTGGTGGTGCGCCGTCCGCGCGGCATCGAATTGACGCCTGCGGGCCGCGCGCTGCTCGACTATTGCAGCGAGATGGAACTGGCGGACAGGAGGCTCGCGTCGCGTCTCTCCGACCAGGAAGACGAAGCGGGCGAGGTCGGGCTGATCACGCCCGGCAGCATCGGACTGGTGCTGTTTCCGCTGCTGCTCGATCTGCAGCAGCAGCGGCCCGAATGGAAAATGCGGCATCGCTTCGCGCCAGATTCCGAAGTGCTCGAAGCCGTGCTGGAGAGCCGTTACGACCTGGGCATCGTCGCGTTGAAGCCGGACGATCCGCGTCTTGCCGCGAGCCGGTTCATCGAGGAACCGCTGGAACTCGTCGTGCCCGCGCATGAAGAGGTGCACGAATGGAGCGATCTGGAACGGCTCGGCTTCATCGACTATCCCGAAGCGCACGCCACCGCCAGCCGTCTGCTGAGCCGGCGCTTTCCGGGCAATCCCGGCGTCGGCAGTTTGCGGCGGCAGGGCTTCAGCAATCAGATCAGCCTGATTCCCGAATTCGTCGCGCGCGGGCTCGGCTTCACGGTGATTCCGCGTTATGCGCGGATTGCGTTTGGACGGGCGGAAGAGATTGGCGTCATGGAGTGCGGCGCGCCCGTCATCGATACGCTGTGGCTCATTCATCGCGCCGAATGGCCGCTGCCCGCGCGTTGCGCGCGCACCGTGGAGTATCTGCGCGAGCGCGTCTCCGTGCCGGTCATCAAGTGCGAAGCGAAGCGCAAGCGCGTGCTCAAGGTCTGAAAGCAAACGCGGCTCGCGTTCCCAGCCGGAACGCGAGCCGCATGTCACCGCGTAAAGGGAAAGGCTCAGGCAGTTGCGCGCATGCCTTCGTCTTGCAGACGGAAGGTTTCCACCGCCGTGCGCAACGCGCCGGCCTGGTCTTCGAGCGATTGCGCCGCCGCCGCCGCTTCCTCGACGAGCGCCGCGTTCTGCTGCGTCACTTCGTCCATCTGCGTGACGGCGCGGGCCACCTGATCGATCCCACTGCTCTGTTCCTCGGATGCCGCCGCGATCTCGCCCATGATGTCGGTCACGCGCTGGACGGCGGTGCTGATTTCGGTCATCGTGCGGCCGGCTTCATCGACGAGCGCGGTACCCGACTGCACGCGTTCCACCGAGTTGTCGATCAGTTCCTTGATTTCCTTCGCCGCCGCCGACGAGCGTTGCGCGAGCGAACGCACTTCGCCTGCCACCACGGCGAAGCCGCGTCCTTCTTCACCGGCGCGCGCCGCTTCCACTGCCGCGTTCAATGCCAGGATGTTCGTCTGGAACGCAATGCCTTCGATGATCGTGATGATGTCCGCGATCTTCGACGAGCTCTGGTTGATCTCGCCCATCGTGGTCACGACTTGCGAGACGACCTGGCTGCCCTTGCCGGCGATGTCCGAAGCATTGGCCGCGAGCACGCTGGCCTGACGGGCGTTGTCGGCGTTCTGCTTCACGGTGCCGGTCAGTTCGTCCATGCTCGATGCCGTTTCCTGAAGCGCCGAGGCCTGCTGCTCCGTGCGGGAAGAAAGATCGATGTTGCCTGCCGCGATCTGCTTGGTCGCCGATGCAATCGACTCGCTGCCGCCGCGTACCGTGCGCACCGTATCGATGAGGCTCGACTGCATGGCCGCGAGGCCGCGCAGCAACTGGCCCATTTCGTCGTTCGACGTGATGGTCACGCTGCGGCGCAGGTCGCCCGACGCGATGGCGTCGAACTGCGCGAGCGCGGCGTCGAGCGGACGGGAGATGCGGCTGCGCAGCGAGATCCACGTATAGAACGCCGCGGCCACGCCCACCAGGATCGCAATGATGCTGACCGTGCGGAACAGGTCGAAGGTCGACTGGCCTGCGTCGTACGCCTGGTTCGCCTGTTCGAACTGCAGCTTGCGCAGGTCCACGCCCGCTTTCGCGAACTGGTTGAAGGACGCTTGCATGGCGCTGGCGTCGTCGATGATCTTCGCCTGGTCTTTCGCGCGAATGTCGGCGTAGCCCTGGTCGATCAGCTTTTGCAACGAGAGGCGCTCTTCGTTGAACTTGTCCGCGAGCGGCTTTTCGCCCGGTCCTTGCGGCAGGCCGGCGTACTTGGTCCAGGCGTCGTCGGAGATCTTGCGCATCAGCGCGCCCCGGCCGATCGCATCTTCCGCGGCGGGCGTGCCGACGTTGAGGGCAGCGCGATCGAAGCTCAGCCGCTCGCGCGCCATGAACATTTCGGCGTTGCCCACCGATACGGCGCTGGGCATCTGATTGGAGAACAGGTCGTGCGTGACCGTGTTGGAGCGGCTCATGCCGATCAGTCCGACCACGCCAATCGCGATCAGAAGCGCGCTCAGCATGGTCATGGCCAAGGCCAGACGGCCTTTGATGGTCGAAAACATAGGTATCTCTAGGTGGGCTGCATCGTTGGGCGCGGGGCGCGATGGCGGACGAAGAGGCTCGCCCGTCGCGCGGCCGATGTTGTTCATCAGCCGCTTATATATCGACAGCGAAACGATGCCCTTTAGGACACGATGGCGCGGGAATGCGTAGCGGACTGAAAAGGTCAGTGTTAACAAGGACTTCTTGTTTTTATAAGGGTTTGCCCGGAAGCGTCGCGGGAAACCTTGCAAAATGTTCCGCACGGTCATTCGGAATACGCGACGTTCTCAAGGAAAGCGCGGTGCCCCCGAACGTTGCCGCACGCGCCGTGCAAGGAGCGCTCGCGCAATCAGGGCGAGATGGAAGTAGAGGCGCGGGCTGAGCCCATAACCATAGGCATCCGGATGAGCGAGCGCGGCGCGCGGCGCATCCTGTCGCGCACGCAGCGAGACGACGATCGGCGCGAGCCTGCGCAACGCCATGGCGCGAGCCGGTTCGAGCGCGGGCTCGAGAGGCAGACCGAGCACGAACGAATAGGCGACGAACGCGGCCGCGCACGGCGACAAGCGGGTGCTGTTCGAGATGGAGAGGGCGGTCTTGCGGTAATACGACACGTACTCGTGCAGGTAATAGACATGTGACGCCGCGAGACACAACTCGACGCCGAACACGAAGTCGCAGCAGGCCGCAGCGTCTTCGCGATAGCCGACGCGCCGGACCAGCGGCGCGAGCGCCATCCAGCCATTGTTGGGAAACATCTGCACGAGGCCGGTTCGTCCGGCGAGCGGTTGCATGCCGCGCGCGTCCCGCGTGCGATGAAACGCGGCATTGAGCGTGGCGCTGCGCTGCGGGTCGATGACACCGGAGACATCGACTTCATGCTGGTCGCCGAACGCGACTTCGAGATGCGGATAGAGCTCCCACAAGGACGCCAGCCGTTCGACGGCGGTCGGCGCGAGGTAATCGTCGTCGTGAATCAGCATGAGCAGCGTGCCGGTCGCGCGTTCGAACAGGCTCGCGACATTGCGCGCCTGGCCAAGCGGCGGATCATTGCGGACGTAGTGGATGCGAGCGTCGTCCGCGTAGTGCGCGTCGATCAAGCGCCGCGTGGCGTCGTCGCGGGAATCGTCGCCGATCAGGATCTCGATGTGCGGATAGCGCTGCGCCAGACACGAATCGAGACATTCGACGAGCAGTTCCGGCCGGTCGCAGCTTGGCAGGCAAATGGAAACGGTCGGTGCGCTGGCCATGTCGTCCCTTGTTGTCTTTTGTTATCCGGATGAAGATCCGCCCTTTTTTCAGCAGATGCTTCATCATGCGAAATGTTTCGCGAATGTCAGCAAGGTAGAAGAAAGACGAAAAAAAATAATGAGAAAAAAATGGCTCGAAGGACTTCCAGGATTTATTGAGCTTGCGAAGCGTGGACCCGTTCGAATATCAGCACGCCGATTCCCTCGCGCCCGTCCACCGGGCTCTTGTTCGGTTCGGTCTTGATGGTCAGGGTGTCGCCGGAGAGGCTATAGAAGCGCACCTGATCCGTGCCAATGCGCCGGCCGTCCCATTCGATGTCGATGTGATGGATGACCTTCGCCGACGACACGTCATACGTGCCGCCGTAGGCCAGCATCGCCTTGTGAAGTGCAATGCGCTCTTCGGCGGACGGCTCGGCCTTGGGTCGCGGCTGCTCGCCGGAAACGAAGAGCGCCAGCATCCGGCCATCCGGGGAATAGGTGAGATAGCCGTCGGGATGATCGCCCAACTGGTTGTATCGCTCGCCGGTGCCTGCCACCTCGCGCACGAACGACTTCAGGCGCCAGGTGCCCAGCAGCGGGTTGGAATCGGCCCAGGCGAGGCTCGACAGGCACAGCGTGAGTAGCATGACGCGGATAGCCGTGAACGTTGCATGCATGATGGACTCCTTTTTCAGGCGTGTGCCACGGACCATGCGGCTGGAGCGCGGCCGGACGCATCCACACTCATCGGCTCGTGACAAAGCGCCACAGCGCCGCACATTCGGCATCGTTCAGCCGATAGCGCGGCATCGCCTTGCGCAGCAACACGCCAGCCGGATCGACGCCGTCTTCGAGCGCACGGCAGAATGCCGCCGCGTCATAGTGGCTCAGCGGTCCGCCCCGGCGACGCGTCTCGCCGAGCAGCGCGTCGTGTGTCAGCGGCGGCGCAAAGCTTGCCGAGGCGGGCGTTGCGGCGTGGCAATTGATACAACGGGTCGTCGATGAGGGCAACGCACGACTGTCGTCGCGCAGATGAGCGTTGAGTGGATGTTCGCCGGTGAAGATCGCACACCCGAGGTCGCCCGGTCCGCATGCCTGCTGCGCATGAACGGAGAGGGCGAGACAAGCGAGCGCAAGACCGCTCGCGACGTCACCGCGTAGCCGCCTCATTCAATGCACGCGCAACACGCGCGCGACGCTCGGCACGCCCTTCGCGTTCAGCGCGAACAGCATGTAATAACCCGGCACCACGACGCCCGGATCGGCGGGAATGTTCAACTGATATTCGCCTGCGGTCCCCACGCTGTACGACAGCGGCACGCGCCGTTGCTCGTTGTTCAGCGAATGCGTGACCGACGACGAACGCATCAGCGCGAAGGCGTTCACGCCCAGGCTGGCGTTGACGACGATCGTGGTGCCGAGTTGCGCGTCGGTGGGCGCGGACGTCAGGCTCGGACGCGACGCGGCGGACCCGTCCGCGTTGAGCAGATACGGCGGCGTCAGGATCTCCACGTCGGTGTGATTCGTCGCGCAGGTGCCGCACAATCCACCGCCTCCGCTCAGCACGCGACCATCGGTCAGAAGCAGCGCGATGCTGTGATACGTGCGCGGCACGGCCTGCGGGTTGAGCGGCGAAAAGGCGTTCGTGGCCGGGTCCCAGATCTCTGGCGTGAGGACGGCGTTGTCATCCGAGAACGGCGCCGCGAACGTCTGCCCGCCGACCACGACGACCTGTCCGTTCGGCAGCACCACGCTGTTGTTGAAGGCGCGCTGATAGCTCATCGGCCCAATGGTGCGCGTCACCGCCGTGCCGCTGCTGATGTCGATGAGCGTCGCGTTGGACGTCGCCTGCGACTGGTCGTAGCTCGGCGCGCCGCCGACCGCGAGAATCTTGCCGATGTCGTACATGACGGCGTTGCCGTTCATCGCGTCGTTGTCGTTGCCGCGATTGCCCGCCGCGCTGACGTTGCCGTTGCCCGCCGTGTCGAACCAGTGCATCGCGCGGCTCGGTCCCGCATGAAACACGCGCCCGTTGCCGACCGCGAACAGCCACGCATGATTGTCGGAGCGGAAGATGCCGGCGGCGTCGTTGGTGAGGATGATGTCGTCGGTGATCGCGCCGTTGACCTGCCAGCCCGAACCCGGCGACCACGTTTCACCCGTCTTGCCGCCGAGGCCGCCGTTCCACGAGCCGCCCACCAAAAACACGTTGCCGTTACTGAGTGTCACGCTGCCCTGATAGCCGCGCGGGATGTTCATCAGGTTGCTCGTTGACCACGCGTTCGTCGAGGGCGAATAGATGCTCGTCTTGCGCGTGTTCGATCCGCCCGTCACGATGATCCGTCCGTCCGGCAAATTGGCGATGCCGGGGCAGAACATGTCGTGTCCGGTGTTGGTCACGATCATCTGCCGGCTCTTGCCGGTCGAGGGGTTGAAGATCGCCGTGTAGGTCTTGCCCGGCGTGACTTCGCCGGTGGTGAAGTTGAGCGCGCTGTCGGCGGACCAGACCAGCACGGTGCCGTCGGGCAGATTGGCCGCCTGCACCGGCACGAGCGGCAGCGTGATGGGCGCCGTCCATTTCGAAACCAGGGGCGGCTTTTGCGTCGGCAAGCCGCCGACGTTCCAGGTTTGCCCGGCGCTGCCGTCGCATACCTGCTGGGTCAGTTGCGGGCCCTGCGTGGTCGTGCTCGACGTGCTCACGCACAGGCCGCTTTGCTGCACGACGATCGCATAGCCTCCGCCTTGCGGCACCATCGTGAAGGCTTGATTAGGGCCACCGCTGCAGGGCCACTGGATGATGACTCCGCCGGGGTTCAGGCTGCGCCCCGAGACGTCCATGCACAGGTTGCTGTTCCGGTTGATGAGGTTATAGCGGGTGCCGGTGGCCGAGGGAAGCCACTGCTGGTTTGCGCCGCCCCAGCAGGTCCACGAAAGTATGGGTGCGCCCTGCGTGACCTGTGCGCCGCTGACATCGGCGCACAGGTTGGTGCCGTTCACGGTGAGCGGGCCATAGGTCTGCGCGCGGACCGTGGCCGGCAGCCATGCGAGGACCAGCGGCAGCACGACAGGCAGCAGCACGCGCATGCAGCGCCCGAGCCAACTCAATACGTTCTTCTTCGAACGGATGTCTCGCATGATCTGCTCCCCGTTGGATGAATCCGCTATGCACGTGCAAGTGCGCCGAGTACATCGCAGACGTCATCGACGCGTGGCAGGTCCGCGCTTCGCCAGCGCAGCGTCGCGCCGGTATCGAAGCAATAGACCTGCGTCGAATGGTCCGCGAGGTTGCCGAGGGGCGTCTTGCTGCCCGACAGCGTCACGCGCATCGGGTCCACATCCGCCAGCGCCGGTGTCGCCGCATTCCACGCGGGGCCAGCCTCGAAGCGGGCAAGCCAGGCGCGTAACGCGGCGGGTGAATCGGAGAGCGGATCGATTCCAATCGATAGCAATTGCACGCGGCGAGGCGCCTTGATTCGTGGAATCCGTTCCTGGACCGCGCTGAAGAGCGCGCCTTGCAGCGGACAGACCGTGCCGCAGCCGGTATAGACCGTCTGCAACGCCGTGACGCCCCCATGCAGCCAGGCACTCAGACGACGCTTCGCGCCGTTCTGATCGACGAGCCAGACATCCTCGAGGCGAACGGGCGGCGTGACGAGTCCCGGCCCGCCGTGTTGCGCATGAGCGAATGAAGGCGTGATGCCCGAGGCAAGTGCGGCCATGCTCCCTAGCAGAGAGCGTCGGGTCCGCGAGGGAGCACACCCATGCACGCCGGAATCCATTTGATTTCGTACCCTGGCTGACTTTCCGAAGCCGTGTTGGTCGACGGCTTCACGATCCCCGTCGAGAGAACTCGGGGTGGAGGGAGTTTCGAAAGACCAGCCTGATGAGCGCGAGACGTGCTGAAAAGACTCTGGATCGAAGGTTAGCAATCCGCAAAGGGATTAACCGTTCGGTAAGCGAATTGAATGGGGAATTATGTGCACTCGGGCACATTCGATTTCGGTGCCTGAACAATGTGTAGCGAAAGTGGTGCGCACCACGCGTGTGCCCCTTGTCAGAACCGAACGTTCGGCGAAGCGAAATCACCGGCTTTCGTCCACCATCGCGGGTTGCGGGGATCGATCAGGACACAAAAACACGGGGCATTACGATTGCTTTACTCAGACACCGTCGTCCCCGACGTCGCGTGGTCCGTCCATGCCTTCCGCTGAAGGAGATTGCAAATGAATGCGCGTTTATCCGCCTGTACCGCCGCACTCGGCGCCGTGCTGATCACGGTAATCATCGGCGCGTGCAGCGGCGGCGACTCCGGCGGCGACCCGGCTTCGGCCGTCAAGGCGCCGGCCAGCGTTTCAAAAGCGAGTACGAATGCCGCCGCCAATCCCATGGACGTCCTCACCTGGCACAACGACATTGCCCGCACCGGTCAGCAATTGGCCGAGAAAGTCCTGACCCCCGCGAACGTCCGTTCCAATACCTTTGGCAAGCTCGCCATTTTTTCCGCCGATGGCGCCGTCGATGCCCAGCCGCTCTTTCTTGCAAGCGTGCAGATCGCGGGCGGCACGCATAACGTGGTGTACGTCGCGACCGAGAACGCGAGCGTGTATGCCTTCGATGCCGACAGCGGCACGGTGCTCTGGCGCGTCTCGACGTTGCGTAGCGGCGAGAACCCGAGCGACGACCATAACTGCAACCAGATCACGCCGCGCATCGGCGTGACGGCGACGCCGGTCATCGACCGCACGCGCGGGCCGAATGGCGTGATTTATGTCGTCGGGGTGTCGAAGGACGGCGGGGGCGCCTATCACCAGCGCATCCACGCGCTCGACCTCACCACCGGCGCCGAGTTGTTCAACGGCCCGACGGAGATCCGCGCGACCTATCCCGGCAATGGTTCAGGCAGCGTGAACGGCACGCTCACGTTCGATCCGGCCCAGTACGTGGAACGCGCGTCGCTGCTGATGCTGAACGGCGTCATCTATACCGCGTGGACTTCGCATTGCGATTTCCTGCCCTACACCGGCTGGGTCATGGGCTACGACGCCAACACGCTGCAACAGGCGAGCGTGCTGAACGTCACGCCGAACGGCCAGATGGGCGCAATCTGGATGAGCGGCGCGGGCCCGGCATCGGACGGCGAGGCGATCTATCTGCTCGATGGAAACGGCACCTTCGATCCCACCCAGAACGAGCACGAGATGCCGAACAACGGGGACCATGGCAACGGCTTCCTGAGGCTGAATCTGTCGCCGCTGCGCGTGCAGGATTATTTCCAGCCGTCGAACACGATGCAGCTCACGAACGAGGATGAAGACCTCGGTTCGGGCGGCGCGATGGTCCTGCCGGATTTCGTCGATGTGAACGGCAACGTGCGTCATCTCGCGGTGGGCGCGGGCAAGAACGCGACCATTTATGTCGTGAACCGTTTCTCGATGGGCAAGTTCGATTCGAACGCGGATCACATCTATCAGGAGCTGGTCGGTCAGATCAGCGGCGGGGTGTTCAGCGCGCCCGCCTACTTCAACAACACGGTCTATTTCGGCGCGGTCGGCGACAGCATCAAGGCGTTCTCGATCTCGAACGCGTCGCTGTCGCGGACGCCGACGAGCCAGACGTACTACACATTTGGTTATCCGGGCGCGACGCCGGCCATTTCGGCGAACGGCACGGCGAACGCCATTTTGTGGGCGGCGGAAAACGGTGCCACGGGGGTCTTGCGCGCATACGACGCGACCAATCTCGGCAACGCCCTCTACAGCAGCAATGACGCCGGCGGCCGGGACCAGTTCGGCCCCGGCAACAAGTTCATCACGCCGATGATCGCGAACGGCAAGGTCTACGTGGGCACCAAGAGCGGGGTGGCCGTGTTCGGCTTGCTGGGGAGATAGTCGGGCCCGGGACGGTGGTAGATTGGTCGCCGACAGCCACCGTCCGGGAGTGACCCGCGTGCCGGCATTCGCATGGATTCGTTGATCACCGCCGCCGCCCGCGCGCTCGCGGCGGGCGATCCGCTGGGCGCGTTGAACCGCATCGCGTTGCGCGAGGATGCCGGCGCGCTCGCGCTGCGCGGCATCGCGATGGCGCAGCTCGGCGACTTCGCGCGCGCCCGGGTGCTCGTCAGGCGCGCGGCACGGGCCTTCGGCGCGAAAGAGGCGCTGGCGCGCTCGCGCTGCGTCGTCGCGGAAGCGGAGATCGCGCTGGCGTCGCGCGATCTGGGCTGGCCGGAGAAGACGCCGCATCAGGCGCGCGCCATCCTCGAAGCGCACGGCGACACCGTGAACGCCGCGCACGCGCGCTATCTCGACGTGCGGCGCGCGTTGCTGCTCGGCAAGCTCGATGCCGCCGGTCAGATGCTCGCCAGCCTGAATCCCGCGCCGCTGCCTGCGGCGCTGCGCACCGCGCACGAGCTGTTTGCAGCGGGGCTCGCGCTGCGCCGTCTGCGCACGCGCGACGCACGCGACGCGCTCGGGCGCGCGCAGGACGCCGCGCAGCAGGCGGCCATTCCGGCGCTCGCGGCGGAAGTCGAGAGCGCATGGCGCCTGTTGCGGACGCCGGCCGCGCGCCTCATCGCGTGCGACGGCGAACGGCTCCTGCTGCTCGACGATGTAGAGGCGCTGTTCGCCTCGCAGACGCTCGTCGTGGATGCGTGCCGTCTGTGCGTGCGTGAAGCGGGCAGCGCGGTATCGCTGGCGACGCGTCCGGTGCTTTTCACGCTCGTGCGCATGCTCGCGCATGCGTGGCCCGGCGATGTCCCGCGCGATGCGCTGATCGCCCGCGCATTCCGCCTCCGCGAGGCCGACGAAACGCATCGCGCGCGCTTGCGCGTCGAGATGGGCCGGTTGCGCGCGCTGTTGCGGCCGCATGCGCGTATCGCCGCCACGCCGCGCGGTTTCGCCCTGATGCCGCTCGGCGCGCGGGAGGTCGCCGTGCTCGCGCTGCCGGTCGAGGACCAACACGCGCCGCTGCTCGCGCATCTCGCCGACGGCGAAGCGTGGTCGAGTTCCGCGCTGGCGCTTGCGCTGGGCGCGAGCCAGCGCACCGTGCAGCGCGCGCTCGATGCGCTCGCCGCCGCGGGCAAGGTGCAATCCTTCGGGCGCGGCCGGGCGCGCCGCTGGACCACGCCGCCGATGCCCGGATTCACGACCGTCTTGTTACTCCCTGCGGCGCTGGCAAATGACTAGGATGAAGCCGTTGTCGCTCATTCACTCATTCGGGAGGACATTGACATGAAACGCGCGAAGGCGGAAATCATCCGCGAATACGGGCCGTTTGCCGGCGTCGAAGGCGTGCACGGCGTTACCTGGGACGGCGAGAACGTATGGTTCGCCGCCGGCGAGTCGCTCAATGCGTTCGATCCCGCCACTGGCGAGCCGCGCCGCTCGTTCGACCTCGCGGCGCACGCGGGCACCGCTTTCGACGGCAAACACCTCTTCCAGATTGCCGAGAACCGCATCCAGAAGATCGATCCGGAGAACGGCCGTGTGCTGGCCACGATTCCTGCGCCGGGCAACGGCGGCGACTCGGGCCTGGCGTGGGCCGAAGGCACGCTGTGGGTCGGCGAATACAAGGCGCGCAAGATCCATCAGGTCGATCCGCAAAACGGCGCGGTGTTGCGGACCATCGAATCGAACCGTTTCGTCACCGGCGTCACGTGGGTCGGCGGGGAACTCTGGCACGCCACCTGGGAGGGCGACGAAAGCGAACTGCGGCGCATCGACCCGCAATCCGGCGAGGTGCTGGAGCGGCTCGACATGCCCGAGGGTGCGGCTGTGTCGGGGCTGGAATCGGACGGCGGAGAGCGCTTTTTCTGCGGCGGCGGGCGGACCGGCAAGGTGCGTGCGGTGCGCCGGCCGAAGCGCGAGTGAAGGGCGGGCCGGTTCCTTGCTGCGCGGAGCAAACTGGCAAAGTGGGCGGTTCCCGTGCTAGGGAAACGGCTGCTGAACCTTTATGCTGTCGGGCGCCGCGCGCTGTGCCCCGCGTTCCGACCAACAAGGAAATCACCGTTTGCCCTCGACTATCGCCGACCCCCGTCAGCTCGAATCATGGATTGGGGAATCCGCGCGCGCCATTCGCGACTTCGACTGGAGCACGACGCCGCTCGGCCCCATCGATACCTGGCCGCACGTGCTGCGCTCCGCCGTGCAACTCATGCTGCGCAATGCATTGCCGATGGCCGTGCTGTGGGGCGAGGAAGGCACGCTGCTCTACAACGACGCCTACGCGCGCTTCTCCGGCGGCCGCCATCCGAAGATCCTCGGCATGCCGATCGAACGCGCGTGGCCCGAGGCGGTGGCGTTCAATCGCAATGTAATCGAATGCGGGCTGCGTGGCGAAACGCTGTCTTATCTGGACATCGACTTCGTGCTGCCGCGCGCGGGCCGCGAATCCAACGTATGGCTCGATCTGCACTACAGCCCGATCGCCTCCGACGAAGGCGTGCCGGTCGGGGTGCTGGCGGTCGTCGTGGAAACCACCGGGCGGGTGACGCTGGAGCGCACGCGCGCCGCGGCCGAGGCGGCGTTCCGCGCGGCCGACGAACGCCTGCAACTCGCGCTCAACTCGGGCGCGGTGCTCGGCACGTTCGTGTGGGAGATCCAGAGCAACCGCGTCAAGGGCGACGAGCGCTTTGCGCGCACCTTCCTGTTCGCACTGGAGCAGGTGACGGCCGGCCTGCCGATTGAACGGGCGTTCGACATCATCCATCCCGACGACGTCGAGCGCATCACCTCGCTGATCGCGCGGACGGTGCGCGAGAACACGTCGTACCGGGCGGAATATCGGATTCGCGCGGCCGACTCCGGCTGGACCTGGATCATGGCCTCGGGCCGCTGCGAATACGACGAAACAGGCCGGCCGATGCGTTTTCCCGGCGTCATCATCGACATTCACGATCGCAAGGTGGCCGAGGAAAAGCTCAGGGAACTGACGCTTGACCTCGAGGACAAGATCGCGGAGGCGGTGGCGGCGCGCACGGCGGTCGAGGCGCAACTGCGCCAGAGCCTGAAGATGGAAGCGCTCGGCGCGATGACGGGCGGCGTCGCGCACGACTTCAACAACACGCTGCAGGCGATCAGCGGCAACCTGCAATTGTTGCAATATCTGCCGCCCACCGACAAGCGCGTGCCCGAGCGCCTGCAGGCCGCGATGGACGCGGTGCAGCGCGGCGCGAAGCTCGCGTCGCAACTGCTGTCCTTCGCGCGGCGGCAGCCGCAATCGCCGGTGGTCATCAACCCGCGCCGGTTGTTCGACGAACTGCGCGAATTGCTCCAGCACGCGGTGGGTGCGTCGGTGGCGATCGGCACGATGATCGTCGAGGAGCCGTGGAATTTCTGCGTCGACCGGAATCAGCTGGAGAACGCGCTGCTGAACCTGGCGATCAACGCCCGCGACGCCATGCGCGACGACGGCAAGTTCATGCTCGCGAGTTCGAACGAGGTGCTCGACGCGGCGGCCTGCGAAGGCAAGGAACTGCGTCCGGGCGAATACGTGAAGCTGTCCGCATCGGACACCGGGTCGGGCATGCCGCCCGAGGTGCTCGAACGCGCCTTCGAGCCCTTCTTCACGACCAAGCCGGAAGGCCATGGCACCGGGCTGGGATTGTCGATGGTGTTCGGCTTCGTCAAGCAGTCCGGCGGGCATATCGCGGTGTCGAGCACGGTGGATGTGGGCACCACCGTGGAGATTTTCTTTCCGCGCAGCCACGACGACGAAGCCGCGACGCCGCGCGCCGATGCGCTAATGGCGCAGACCGGCGGCGCGACGGTGCTCGTCGTGGATGACGATCCTGCGGTGCTGTCCTCGACGGTCGCGATTCTGGAAGCGATGCGCTATACCGTGCTGCGCGCGGCGAACGGCGACGCCGCGATGAGCGTGCTCGAAAGCGGCGTGCATGTGGACCTGATCCTCACCGACGTCGTGATGCCGGGCAAAGTGAGTTGCGCGGACCTGGCCGAATGGGCGTTTTCCCAGGTGCGTCCGGTGCCGGTGATTTACGCGTCGGGCTATACCCGCGACATGATTTCCCGCGACAGCGTGCTCCGGCCGAACGTGACGCTGCTGAACAAGCCGTATCGTGCGGAGATGCTGGCGCGCGAGATCGCGGCGGCCTTGAATGGCTGAGCATCCCGTAACCCTTACCGCTGCGGCGAGCTTCGTTTAGCTCTGCCGCACTCAAGACCCTCGGTACTGCGCCGATAAACAACGATCATACTAATAGCAGAACAGGGTCAAAGCGGTGCAGAGAGAACCGACCGACTTTCTCGGAACCATTGGCGAGAACGTTGCCAGCAAGTTGCCGTACCTCGAATACGCGCGCCGTTTCGATGGCCTCGGCCTGGCTCCGCTGGGCGTGCTGATCGCCGCCTGCGGCACGTTCTTCGTGCCGATGCCATGGAATATCGCGCTGGCCGCGCTCGTGCTGGCGCTGACGCTGGTCGTGCATCGCATGCAGGCCGCGCACCGGAAGATTTTTGTTGCGCGTCAGGTGGCGCACGCGCTGCTCGCCATCGCTGAGGATTGCCTCAAGCTGTTGAGTCTCGACGGCCGCATCATGTGCATTTCGGACGTCGGCCGCAATCTGATCGAGGCGGAATGCGCGGATGCGCTGATCGACATCGACTGGCTCGCGCTCTGGGAAGGTCCCGACGCGCGGCAGGCCTTCGAGCGTGCCAAGGCGGGTGAATCGACCTCTTTCTCGGGCGCGTGCCGCACCATGACCGGCACGCTGAAATGGTGGACCTCGACCTTCGCGCCGGTCTACGGCGAGCATGGCCGCGTGACTGCCGTGCTGTGCAAGTCGCGCGACATCACGGCGGAGGTGAATCTCATCGATGAACTGCGCGGCAACGCGCGCGTGCAGAAGGACATGGAAGATCACGTCGATGCCGTGTTCTGGACCGCCACGCATGATTTTCGCGAACTGCTGCACGTGAGTTCGGCGTTCGAGCGCATGTGGGAAATGCCGATGTCCGCGCTCGAAGCCGATCAGACTTCGTGGTCGCAGCGCGTGCATCCCGACGATCTCGGCGCGTTGCGTGTCGAAATGCGCAGCGCGGTGCAGACCGGCTCCGCGACGCAAAGCTATTTCCGGCTGTGCCTGCCGCACGAGCGGACTCGCTGGGTGCGCGCGGATATCTATCCGGTGACCGAGGACGGCGCCGTGTCGCGCGTGGTGAGCGTGTGCGTGGACGCCACCGACGAGCGCGAGCGTCTTCAGGAACTGCACCGGCTCGCCAACACGGACAGCCTCACCGGCCTCGCCAACCGCAATGCGATGATGGAAACGCTGGTGGGCCGCTGCGAAGCAGGCACGGCGTTCGCCTACTTGTTCGTCGACATCGACCGCTTCAAGTCGATCAACGATACGGCCGGGCATATTGCCGGCGATGCCGTGTTGCGCACCATCGCGCGGCGGCTTCAGGAGGCGTTGCCGGAGAGCGCGGTGGCCGCGCGTCCGGGCGGCGACGAGTTCACGGTGATCCTGCCCGGTCCGTTCGAGCAGGAGAGCATCGAGCGCGCATGCCGCAAGCTGGCGGCGGCGTGTCACCGGCCGATCAAGGTCGATTGCAAGAGCGTGACGATGACCTGTTCGATCGGCGTCGCGCTGTATCCGGAACACGGGCGCACGCCCGAGGCCTTGTTCATCAGCGCCGACATGGCGATGTACGCCGCCAAGCGCGCCGGCCGCAACACCTTCCGCGTGTTCGGCGAGCGCGAGAAAGACGATCTGGCGCGCGCGCATCTGGAATCCGAACTGCACGGCGCGATTCGCGACAATCAGTTCGTGCTGCACTATCAGCCGCAGTATCGCGTTGATTCGGGCGCGCTCGTGGGCGTCGAGGCGCTGTTGCGCTGGAACCATCCGTCGCTTGGCATGCTCGCGCCTGGCGCGTTCGTGCCGGTGCTGGAGGAAAGCGCGTTGATTGTCGAAGCGGGGCACTGGGTGATCCGCGAAGCCGTGCAGTCGGCGGCGCGGCTCGCCAGCACGTTGCCGGCGGTGTGTTCCGTGGCGCTCAACGTGTCGCCGAAGCAGTTCCGCGATCCGCGTCTCGTGCATGTGCTGCGGCAGGCGATCAGGCGCGCGGGCATCGATTCGAGCCGCATCATGCTGGAGATCACCGAGTCCGCGCTGATCGACAATGTGGACGATGCGCAGGAAGTGCTCTTGAAGGTGAGAGAGATGGGCGTGCGCATTGCCATCGACGATTTCGGCACGGGGTATTCGAGTTTGAGTTATCTGGCGCGCTTCCGTCCGGACGTGCTGAAGCTCGACAAGTCCTTCGTCGACAACATCGCCACGGACGCAATGGTGCGCACCGTCGTCGAAGGGGTGATCGATCTTGCGCACAAGCTCGGCGTGACGGTGGTGGCGGAGGGCGTCGAGACGCAGGAGCAGCTCGATACCTTGCGCGCTGTTCACTGCGACAAGATGCAAGGCTATCTGCTCAGCCGGCCGATTGCGCTGGCGGTGCTGATGGAGCGGGCGGGGTCGGCGGAGACGGCGGTCGCGCACTGAGGCTTTCTGGCAGGAAACGCGTGGCTGTGCGGCGAGCGGCAGTATCATCGCCGAGCGGTAGACCCGTTGATCCGTTGCCGGAGGCTGCGATGAAGACATCGGTGTCATGGCTGTTGATCGTGCTCGGTTTCATGTTGGGTCCGTGCGCCTTCGCGCAGGATGCGCCGCCGTGCGGCGGCGCGGCAGCGCCTGTCGTCGTGCGTGACTTCACGGCCGTGAGCCAGGGCGGCGAGTCGCGCCTTCCCGGCTCCCGTCTGCGCTCCATGCGCAACACGATGAAGGTCGATCAAAACGCGTCCGCGCTCTCGGACGGCATCGTGAAGGCGCTCCAGGCGCGCGGTGTCAGCGCGTGCCGGGCGGAGTCGCTGAGCGCGCTGCCCGCATCGGGCTGGCTCGTGACCGGTGAATTCGATGAGTCCATCCCGACCGGGCCTGGCGCCGCGCTCCCCTCGATGAATTCCTCCGACCCACCGCCCAACACCCACGTCACGGTGCAACTCGCGAGTCTGTCGGCGTCGGCCGGTCAGGCTTCGGCGCGCATCGATACCAGCGACGAACTCAAAGGGCAGAAATCGGCGGCGGCGCCCAAGCCTTACGGCGCGGCGGCGCGTTTCGTCATCAACAAGGTGGAAGGGGCGTCTTCGCTGGACGATCTGGCAGGAAAGATCGCCGACCGGATCGTATCGGAGCAAAAGACGCTTGGCAGCGGGCCATAGCCGCCCGAATCACAGCGCAAGCCCCGGAGTGCCGCTGCACGCCTCACCCGCGATTATGGGCCATCCTCTCGTTCCGGAGCCCGCCCATGCCGTTTCCTGTCGCCTTCCAGCGCCTTGCCTGGTCCAACCTCCTTGCGCAGTCCGCCGAGCAGATCGGCCTCGCGGCGACGCCGCTCGTTGCCGTGTTCGCGCTCGGCGCTTCGGCAGCCGATACCGGTTTGCTGCAAAGCGCCCAGACGCTGCCTTTCCTGCTGCTGTCGATCCCGCTCGGCGTCCTCGCGGACCGCCGCTCGCGCCGCACGCTCATGACCGGCGCCGAATGCGCCCGCGCGCTCGCCATGTTGTCGATCCTGCTGCTCGTGCGTTCGCACGCGCTGACGCTGCCTTTGCTCGCGTTGCTCGGCTTTTTCGGCGCGACCGGCACCGTTGCTTATAACGTCGCCGCGCCCGCCCTCGTGCCCGCGCTGGTCGAACGGTCCACGCTGGCCGCCGCGAACGGGCGCATCGAACTCGCGCGCAGCGTCGCCTATTCAGCGGGGCCGGCGCTCGGCGGACTGCTCGTCGGATGGATTGGCGCGGGCTGGGCGTACGGCTGCGCGGCCGGTCTTTCGGCCTGCGCGGCGCTGCTGCTCGCACGCTTGCGCGAACCGCCGCGTCAGCAAGCCGTCAAACGCCGCTTCTTCGCCGAACTGCGCGAAGGCGCGAACTTCGTCGCACGCGATGCCCTGCTGCGCCCGATGCTCGCCACCGCCGTGTTTTTCAATCTCGGCTTCTTTATCGTGCAGGCGGTGTACGTGTCGTATGCGGCGCAGCATCTGCGTCTCGATGCATCGGCGATCGGCATGACGCTCGCGGCTTATGGCATCGGCATGGTGTGCGGCGCGCTGGCGGCCGCGGCGGTGGCACGCCGCATCACGTTCGGACGGATGCTGATGGTCGGGCCGCTGTGCGGGCTGACCGCTTCGCTGATGCTGGTCACGACGCTCGCCGCGCCGTCCGTCTGGCTGGCGGCCGCGAGCTTCTTTCTTTTGGGCGCGGGGCCGATCCTGTGGACCGTCGGCTCCACGACCCTGCGCCAGGCCATCACGCCCGCCTCGATGCTGAGCCGCGTCTCCGCGCTCAACAGCACGGCAACCTACGGCGCCCGTCCGCTCGGCGCGCTGCTGGGCGCGGCGATCAGCGCGCGTCTCGGCATCGGGCCGTGCCTCGTGGCGGCGGCCCTGTGCTTCGTCGTGCAGGCGGCGATCATTGCGGCTTCGCCGGCGGCGCGCCTGGATGACGTGCCGGAGGGCGTGCGGGGCGCGTGAATCACGCGGCGATCCGTCCGCGTCACCGCTTCGCTCTACAGCGCGGTTTCCTGCTTGCCGTTGCAACAGGCGCTTTTCTGAACATCACGTGTCCGCGTCACCGCTTCGCTCTGCGGCGCGGTTTCCTGCTAGCGGTCGCACCAGACGCCTTGCTGAACATCGGCATCCGCTCGAGAATCGATTCGAGCAATGCCTGCGGTCCCGCCGCGAGCGGTCGCCCGGTCTTTACCAGCACCCGCGCCTGCGCGCTTTCGAACAGCGGATGCGCGACCGGAACAATGGTCAGCTCGCCACTCGCCAGCTCGCGATACGCGGCAAACTCCCCGATCAGCGTCATGAACTGCTCCGCCGCGACGAGCCGCTTCAGCGCGCCGAGCGAATTGGTCGTGAGCGCGGGACGAATGGAAACGCCGTCGGTGGTTTCGAGCATCTTGACCACATGCCCGATGCCGAAGCTGGGCGGCATCAGCGCGAGCGGGTAATCGAGCAGATCGCGGATCTGCGCCGCACCGCCGCGCCGCGCCAGCGGATGATCGCGCCGCATGAGCAGCACGACCGGCTGCGCGCAACTCGCGCGAATCTCGATCCGCTCATGCGGCGGCGGATTGTAGGCGAGTCCGATATGCGCGCGGCTTTGCGCGACTTCGTCCAGCAGGTCGTCGACGGCGAGCATCTGCACGTCGATCTCGAGGCGTGGATAGCGCGCACAGAACGGCGCGAGCACGTCATCGACGAGCGTATCGACATAGCCTTCGCTCACCGCCAGCCGGATCTGCCCTTGCTGCAAGCCCTTGAGTGCGTGCAACTGATCTTCGAGCCGCTCCTGCTGCGAACGATAGCCCCGCCAGAACTCCAGCAGATGAAAGGCCGCTTCGGTGGGCTTCACGCCGCGCGCCTCGCGTTCGAACAGCGTGGTGTCGAGTTCGTCCTCGAGCAGCTTGATCTGCCGCGCGATCACCGAAGGCGACGTGTTCAGATGGTCCGCCGCCCCGCGCATCGTGCCGTGCGACAGCACTTCATGAAAGTAACGCAGGCGTTGCTGATTGATTTCACGCATGTCGAAAGCTCCGGAACGCAACAATGGAGTGTTGCTCACAGAGCAACGATAGGTGAACTTGGTTGCTCTTGCTGGGACAGTCGAACGCGCTCACCATGATTTCACCCGGAGAGGGGAAGACCACCAGGAGACGCGGATGTCGACGATTCAACTCAACGAGAGCGGCGCTGCCCTCTCGGCGCTCTACAGCAGGATCAACTGGCGGCTGTTGCCGCTGCTCATCGCGTGCTACCTGTTCGCGTATCTGGACCGCGTGAACGTGGGTTTCGCAAAACTCCAGATGCAGAGCGATCTCGGCTTCTCCGATGCGGCCTACGGCGTCGGCGCGGGCATCTTCTTCATCGGCTACGTGCTCTTCGAGATTCCCAGCAACCTGATGCTGCCGAAGATCGGCGCGCGTCTCACCTTCAGCCGCATTCTCGTGCTGTGGGGCATCACGTCGGCATGCATGCTCTTCGTGCACAGCGTGCCCGCCTTCTACGCGATGCGCTTCCTGCTCGGCGTCTTCGAAGCGGGCTTCGCGCCCGGCATGATCTATTACCTCTCCTGCTGGTACGGGCCCAAGCGCATGGCGCGCGCCATCGCGCTCGTGTTCGTCGCGGGGCCGCTGGGCGGGGTGGTCGGCGGGCCGTTGTCGGCGTGGCTGATGACCTCGCTCGCGGGCGTCGGCGGGTTGACGGGCTGGCAGTGGATGTTTCTCGTCGAAGGCCTGCCGTGCATCGCACTCGGCGCGCTGGTGTGGTTCACGCTCGCCAACGGTCCTGCTGAAGCGCGCTGGCTCTCGCAAGACGAGCGGCGTCTCGTCGCGGCCGAAGCCGGTGCGCATGGCAGTGGGTCGCATCGGATCGCATCGTTTCGCGAGATTGCCAAAAACCCGCGCATTCTCGTGCTGGCGCTGGCCTACTTCTGCATCATCTTTCCGATCTACGCCATCAGCTTCTGGCTGCCCACGCTGTTGAAAGAGCAGGGCGCCCACGACACCCTGAAGCTCGGCTGGTATGTCGCGATTCCTTATGTAGCCGCAGCGCTCGCGATGTACAGCGCGGGCCGCCGTTCCGACGCGCTCGGCGAGCGCCGTTATCACAGCGCGTTGCCAGCGGTTGCCGCAGCCGCGCTGCTGGTGATGACGCCGTATGCCTCCGGCAGCCTGGCGGCGACGCTGGTCCTGCTCACGCTCGCCACCGCCTGCATGTGGATGGCCTACACGGTGTTCTGGGCGATTCCTTCTGAAGTCCTCTCCGGCCCGGCCGCGGCGGGCGGCATCGCGCTGATCAACACCATTGGTTTGTCGGGCGGGTTCTGGGGACCGGCGGTGTTTGGCTGGGTCAAGTCCGCCACGGGCAGCACGAACGGCGGCCTGTATGCGATGGCCGGCATGGCCGCGCTTGCCTGCGTGCTGATCCTGGCGAACCGCTGCACCGTGATCGTCGCGAAGACGCGCGCGGCCTGAAGACTTTTCATCGAAGACGAAAGGATGACCATCATGAAGATCCTGATCGCAGGGTTCCAGCACGAAACCAACACCTTTGCGCCGACCCGCGCCAGCTACCAGAGCTTCATCCAGGGCGAAGGCTTCCCGCCGATGGCCCACGGCACCGACGTGCTCGAGCTGCGCGACGTCAACGTGCCGATCGGCGGCTTCATCCAGTGGGCCGAAGCGCAAGGGCACGCACTGCTGCCGGTGATCTGGGCCGGCGCGAGCGCGTCGGCGCATGTGACGGAAGACGCCTATGAGCGCATTGCGGGCGCGATCGTCGAAAGCGTGCGCGCCGGCGGTTTCGATGCGATCTATCTCGACCTGCACGGCGCCATGGTCGCCGAGCATCTCGACGACGGCGAAGGCGAATTGCTGGCGCGCGTGCGGCAGATTGTCGGCGATGACATGCCGCTCGTCGTCTCCCTCGACCTGCATGCGAACGTCACGGCGCGCATGGTCGAACTGGCCGATGCGCTGGTCGCGTATCGCACCTATCCGCACGTCGACATGGCCGAAACGGGATTGCGGGCGGGTCATCTGCTCGCGCGGCGCATCGCGCACGGCAGGCCGCTTGCGCGCGCCGTGCGCCGCGTGCCGTTCCTGATTCCGGTGAACGGCATGTGTACGCTCGTCGAACCGGCGCGCGGCATGTATGACGCATTGGCGATGCTGGAGCGTGACGCCGTGTCGCTGTCGTTCGCGCCGGGGTTTCCGGCATCGGACTTCGAGGAATGCGGGCCGGTCGTCTGGGGCTATGCGGTCGAACAGGACGCGGCGGATCGCGCGGTGGACGCGCTGTACACCCGCCTCGTCGACGATGAAGCGCGCTGGGACGTCCCGTTCCTGTCGCCCGATGAAGCGGCGCGCGAGGCCATCGAAGCAAGCGGCGCGGCACACGGCCCGGTGATCATCGCGGACACGCAGGACAACCCCGGCGTGGGCGGCGACTCGAACACCATGGGCATGGTCCGCGCGCTATTGCGTCACGGCGCGCGCGAGGCCGGCGTCGGCGTCATCTGGGATGAGCGCGCGGCACGCGCGGCGCATCGGGCGGGTGTCGGCGCGCGCATCCGGCTGGCGCTGGGCGGCGGCTCGAACGTGCCGGGCGATTCACCGCTCGAAGGCGAGTTCGAAGTCGAACATCTCTCCGACGGCCGCTTCCGCTTCGATGGCCCGATGCTCAACGGCATGAGCGGCGAACTCGGTCCCACGGCGTGTCTGCGTATCGAAGGCGTGCGCATTGCGGTGAGCAGCATCAAGATGCAGGTCTTCGACCGCAATCTGTTTCGTGTCGCGGGGATCGAACCCGAGCGCATGAAGATACTGGTCAACAAGAGTTCGGTGCATTTTCGTGCGGACTTCGAGCCGATCGCATCGCGCATACTGGTCGCGAAAGCGCCGGGCCCGATGGCCGCCGACCCCGCCGATCTGCCCTGGCGCAATCTCGCCGCCCACATGCGCGTGCGTCCGATGGGCCCGACGCTCGCCGCGCTGCGCGCGTCGGCCGCGTGACGATTTCTTCTTGATACAACGAAACAGGAGAACCGCATCATGACGGACATCATCGACACGTCGCGCCGCCGCTTGCTCGGCGCCACGCTGGCGAGCGCCGGCATCGGCCTGCTGCAAGCGGGCTTCGGCAATCTGGCGCAGGCCCAGACCCGTTCCGCGCCGCAGGCCGGCTTCGGCGCACTGCGCCAGATCAACGCGGGCACGCTCAACACGGGCTACGCGGAAGCCGGTCCCGCCAACGGTCCCGTCGTGATCCTGCTGCACGGCTGGCCGTATGACATCCACAGCTTCGCCGACGTCACGCCGCTGCTCGTGGCGCAGGGCTATCGCGTGATCGTGCCGTATCTGCGCGGCTACGGCACGACGCGCTTCCTGTCCGCCGATACCCCGCGCAACGGGCAGCAGGCGGTAGTCGCGGTGGACATCATCGCGCTCATGGATGCGCTCAAAATCAAGCAAGCGGTGTTCGGCGCGTTCGACTGGGGGGCGCGGACGGCGAACATCATCGCGGCGGTGTGGCCCGAGCGCGTGCAAGCGATGGTGTCGGTGAGCGGCTATCTGATCGGCAGCCAGCAGGGCAATCGCGCGCCGTTGCCGCCGAAGGCCGAGTTCGCGTGGTGGTATCAGTTCTACTTCGCGACGGAGCGCGGCCAGGCAGGCTACGAAGCGAATCGGCACGACTTCAACAAGCTCATCTGGCAACTCGCATCGCCGCAATGGCATGTCGATGACGCCACTTACGAGCGTTCAGCGCAATCATTCGGGAATCCGGATCACGTGGCGGTGGTGATTCACAACTATCGCTGGCGTCTTGGGCTCGCGCAGGGCGAGCCGCAATACGATGCGCTCGAACAGCGCCTGGCTGCCGCGCCGACCATCGGCGTGCCGACGATCACGATGGAAGGCGACGCCAACGGCGCGCCGCATCCGGACCCTTCGGCCTATGCGAAGAAATTCACGGGCCCGTACCAGCATCGGAACGTGACGGGCGGCATCGGACATAACCTGCCGCAGGAAGCGCCGCGCGACTTCGCGGATGCGATCGTCGCCGCCGACCGCATGAAAGCTTGAGCCGCCGATGAAAACCGCTAGCCGAGATGCGACTTCTTCGTCTTCCGGCTGGCGGCTTCTTTCGATGTCAGCTCGTGCATGATGCCGCAGGTATCCACCAGTTGTTCGCCCTGACACTTCTCGCGCAATGCAAGCAAGCGCGTTTGCAATCCGATCAATTCATCGATGCGTTCAGCGACATGATGAATATGCTCATCGACAAGTGAATTGATTGGCTGGCAACTATCTCCTGTTTCATCGATGGCACGCAACAGCGCACGCACTTCATCGTGCGTCATGTCCAGTTCGCGGCAGTTGCGGATGAGGCGCAGGCGTTCGACGTGGCTTGCGTTGTAGGTGCGGTAATTCGCTTCAGTGCGTTCCGCGTGCTGAAGCAAGCCTTCCTTTTCATAAAAACGAATCGTGTCCGGCGTGCATTTCGAGATGCGCGCCAATTCGCCAATCTTCATGTGCTGATCCTTCTTGACTCTTGAGCGGCTCCAAGGTTTCTACTTGGCGCTTGATCGAGTAAGGACGTCAGTATGTTACGGCCAGAAGATATCGGCAACACGCGCCTCGGTTCTTGCAGCGCGATGCAGGGCGCCCGGCCAGCTGAAGCAGGCGTGTCCGGCATAAGAAGCCGCGGCACGGCGCGCACGCAACTCCACATCGAACAGCTGGAGTGCGTCGCCGAGGAAGCGCTGATCCGCAAGAAGCTGGGCGGCATGCGCGACATCGTGTCGATGAAGTTCGACCTGCTGCGCCGCATGCTGATCGTCGAACACGAAGTCGAGGCACTCGGGACGATTCTTGCCGGCCTGCGCTCGCTCGGCTTCGAACCGCGGCTCGCGCCGGAACCCGGCGCGCCGGATCGCGTGTCCATCTGCCTGCTCGGCGGCGCGTGCGCCGTCGCTATCGCATCGCAAGCCGCGAGCTGGTTCGACGCGCAGACCAGTACCATCGTCGTGCTCGCCTTGAGCGCTGTCGCCGCCTCAGGCCTGACGATGTATCGCGCGGGTCTGCTCGCCCTTTGCCGCGGCCACTTCACGATCGAAGCACTGATGAGCATCGCCGTCACGGGTGCGCTGCTGATCGGCGAATGGCCGGAGGCGGCCATGATCTCGGTGTGCTTCGCCATCGCCGAATGGGTCGAGAAGAATTCGCTGCGGCGCGCGCGCAATGCCACGGCGGCGCTGCTGAAGGCGCTGCCGGCCAGGGCGGCCGTCCTGCAAGCCGGTGGCGCCTGGCGTGACTGCGCAGTGAATGACATCGCCGCGGGCGAGATCGTGCGCGTCAAGGCAGGCGAGTGCATTCCGTTCGACGGCGAGGTCGTCAGGGGCCGGTCCAGCGTGAACCAGTCGCCGATCACGGGCGAGAGCCGGCCGGTCGCCAAGGGCAAGGGCGACGCGGTGTTCGCGGGCACGCTCAACGAGACCGGCACGCTCGACATGCTCGTGACCGGCGGCATCAACGAGTCGACGCTCGCCCGCATCGTCCATGCGATCGAGGAAGCGCAACTGTGCCAGGCGCCGACCCAGATGCTGCTCGAACGCGTGGTGCGCACGTGGTTGCCGGCGGTGCTGATCGGCGCGCTCGGCGTCGCGTTGCTGCCGCCGCTGGCGCTGGACGACGGATGGCTTGCCTCGATTCATCAGGCGCTCGTGCTGCTGGTGATCGCGTGTCCCTGCGCCCTCGTGATTTCCACGCCCGTGACGATCGTCAGCGGACTGGCTCGCGCCGCGCGTCACGGCATCGTGGTGAAGGGCGGCGCGTTCCTGGAGCGCGGCAGGCGGTTGTGCTGGCTCGCGCTCGACAAGTCGGGCACGCTCACGCACGGCACGCCGGTGCAGACCGCCTTCGAACTGCTCGACGCCGGCTTCGAGCAGAGCATCGTGCGCGCGTTCGCGGCGAGTCTGGCGGGGCGTTCGCCGCACCCCGCGTCGCGCGCCATCGCGCAGGCCGCGCGGAACGAACACATTCCGCGCTTCGCGGTGAGCCGCTTCGGCTCGGTGCGGGGGCGCGGCGTGTTCGGCTTCATCGGCGGGCGCCGTTACTGGCTCGGCAACCTGCGTCTGATGGCGGAGATCGGCCACGACTCAGGCGACCTGCGGCGGCGCGTCGAGGCGCAGGAATGCGCTGCGCGCACCGTCGTGATCTTCGCCAGCGACAGCGGCGTGCTGGCGCTCTTCGCCGTGGCCGATACGCTCAGGCCGATGAGCCGCGACGCCGTGGCCCGCTTGCGCGCCATCGGCGTGCGCACGGCGGTGCTGACGGGCGACAACCCGCACCTCGCCCGCGCGGTCGCGAAGCAGGCTGGCATCGACCGCGCCGAAGGCGGCCTCTTGCCGGAAGACAAGCTGCGTGTCATCGAGACGCTCGGGCGCGGGGCTCCGGTCGGCATGGTCGGGGACGGCACCAAGGACGCGCCGGCGTTCGCGCGCGCGGACATCACCTTCGCCATGAACGCGATGGACACCGACGCCGCCTTCGACACCGCCGACGTCGCGCTCATGGACGACGACCTGTGCAAGCTTCCCGCGTTCATCCGCTTGTCGAAGGCGATGCACGCAACGCTGCTGCAGAACATTGCGTTGGCGGTGGGGATCAAGGCGGTGTGCATCGGACTGACGCTGGGCGGCCACGGTTCGATGTGGCTGGCGGTCTTCGCCGATACGGGCGCGAGCCTGATCGTCATCGGCAATGGGCTGCGGCTGTTGCGCACGCGTCTTCCATAAGAGTCGAACCAGGATCAAACGAACCAGGAGTGTCTTACATGAAACGCACCATCATCGGGCTGGCGTGGTTGCTGGGCGCGGCGTCCGCGCCGGCTCTCGCGCATCAGGACGGACCGGACGCGGGCAGGACCACAGCCCAAGCCATCGACCCGCTGGAACAGGCCTGGCGTGACGGCTACCTGCCGCATCGCGACAGTGAATATCCGCCCACCTCGGCAAGCATCGCGCGCAACAAGCAGCAGCATGCGATCGAACATCCGCAGGATGCCGCGATTGCACCCGAGAAGACAGGCAACTGACAGGCATCGCGCAAGAGAAACAACGAAGCAGCGCGATCCAGATGACGAAAACATCATCTGAATATCATCATCAGATTGCATAGTCACCCTAACATTGTGTGAAATTCGAAATGCAGGACTTCCACCGGTCTCGCTCTCCATGCTCAAGCGCACTGCTTCTTTTCTGGTTCTCTCGATCGCCCTGTCGCGCGCCGGCGCCGCGCCGCCGCCAGCGGATGCGCCGTTGACGCTCGATGCGCTGTTGTCGTCGGCGGTCACGGCGAATCCGTCGCTGCGTGCCGCACGCGCCGGCGCCGATGCCACCGAAGGCGCGTTTCTCCAGGCGGGCATGCGGCCCAATCCGGATGTGTCGTTTCTCCAGGAAGGCTTCGGTCCGTCCGAGCGGACCAGTACCGGAATGGTGAGCCAGCGCATCGAACTGGGCGGCAAGCGCGGGGCGCGTCTCGACGTCGCCTCGTATGGCCGCGAGGCCGCGCTCGCCCGTCTCGACGCACGCGACGCGGCGCTGCGGGCGCAGGTCATCGAAGCGTTCTACGGTCTGCTCGCGGTGCAACGCCAGTTGCAGGTGGCCACCGAATCCGCGGACATCGCGCGCCGCACGCTGGATTCCGCGGACAAGCGGGTGCGGGCCGGCAAGATCTCGCCGGTCGAGGCAGGCAAGGCGCGCGTCGCCGAAGCGGGTGCGCAGATCGAGTTGCAGAGGGCGCGCGCGCAAGTCGCCGTGCAGGCCGACCGGCTCGCGACGATCACCGGCGAGTCCGCGGTGCGCGAGCGGGCCATCGCAGGCGATATCGAAATGCTTCCGACGCCCGAGCCGCTTGCCGAGATGGTCGCGCGAACGGACAGCGGGCCGCTGGTGCGCACCGCGAAGGCGCAGATGCTGCGCTCGGATGCGGCGATCCAGCTGGAACGCGCGCGGCGCGTGCCGGACATCACCGTGAGCGCAGGCATGAAGCATGTGGTCACGGGTGGCGTGCCGTTCAATCAGGCGGTGATCGGCGTGTCCATTCCGCTACCGCTCTTCGACACCAACAAGGGCGCGTTGCTCGAAGCGGCGCATAACGCGGAGCAGGCCGAAGCCGAATTCGACAACGAGAAGGCGACGTTGCGGCTGCAACTCTCGTCGGCTTATACGAATTTCCAGAACGCCGCCGCAGAAGCGCAGCGGCTCAGGTCCGACGTGCTGCCCGCCGCGCGCGACACGCTGGTGGCGATGTCGCGCGGCTTCGAGCTCGGCAAGTTCGCCTTCCTCGACGTGCTCGACGCGCAGCGCACGCTGTACCAGGAGCAGTCGCGCTACGTGCAGGCCTTGACGACCGCGCATCTGGCGTACGCGGAACTCGGGCGGCTCGAAGGCACGCCGCTGCCGCCGTCGCCAGGTTTGTCCTCGTCCTCCGCGTCGTCCGGCGCGTTGCCGATTTCAGTTCTTCCCTGAAGGTCAGGTCATGTTGCGCAAACTTCTCTATGTCGCGTTGGCGGCCGGCGGGATCGGCGCGGGTTTCCTGCTCGATTCGCTGCTGTTTTCCTCCGGCCACTCCGCCTCCCAGGCGGCGACAGCCAGCAATGCAAGCAGTGCGTCCCGCCCCGGGTTCGACCAGTATCGGCTGATGGGTCTGGTCATCGAGGTCGGGATCTCGGAACAGGCGGGCGATCCGCGCCTGATTCTCGCCGCCTTCTCCAACGGCAAGCCCGTCACGCAGGGCCTCAGCGTCACCGGTTCGCTCGCGCGGCCGTTCGGGCCGCCGCAGTCCCTGCGTTTCGTGTCTTCCGGCGCCGAACTGGTTTCGTCGCAGGCGGTCGGCCGGCCGCATGTCTTCGAGGCGACGCTGAAGGCTTCATGGAAAGGTCAGTCGGCGTCGATCGTCTATGCGCGCAAGGACGGCCTCGTCAAGCTGAGCCCGCAGCAGGTGAACGCCGCGCGCATAGGACTGGCGAGCGCGGGTCCGGGCGAAGTGGTGACAACCCTCCAATTGCCGGGCGAAATCCGTTTCAACCAGGATCGAACGGCGCACGTGGGGCCGCGGGTCGGCGGCGTGGTGGAACGGGTGCCGGTGTCGGTGGGTCAGCGGGTGACGAAGGGGCAGTTGCTCGCGGTGATCGCCAGCACCGACCTGGCGGACCGGCGCAGCGAACTGCTGACGGCGGAGCGCAGGCTGACGGCCGCGCGTGTCGCTTACGAGCGCGAAAGGACCTTGTGGCTCGAACGCATCTCGGCCGAACAGGATTATCTGCAGGCGCAAGTGCAGTTGCGCGAGGCGGAGATTGCCGCGCGCGGCGCGCGCCAGAAGCTCGAAGCGATCGGCGCGCTGCCGGGCGGGCAGGCGCTCAACCGCTATGAATTGCGGGCGCCGTTCGACGGCACCATCGTCGAGCGGCATGTGACGCCGGGCGAGGCCATCACTGCCGACACCAACGTCTTCACGCTGGCCGACCTGTCCACCGTATGGGCCGAAATGGCCGTGAACCCGCAACAGCTCGACGAGGTGCGGATCGGACGCGCGGCGACGGTCAGGGCCGCCGCGTTCGATTCGAGTTCGACCGGACGCGTGTCCTATGTCGGCGAACTGCTCGGCGAAGAAACGCGCTCGGCGGTGGCGCGCGTGGTACTGCCCAATCCGGATGGCGTCTGGCGTCCGGGCATGTTCGTGAACGTTGCCGTGGAAGCGCGCCGCGCCGGCGTCACGGTGGCCGTGTCGAAGGACGCGTTGCAGGACGTGGAAGGCGCGGCGTCGGTGTTCGTGCAAGCGGATGAGGGATTCGTCGCGCAGCCCGTGACGGTGGGCCGCCAGGACGACCATACGGTCGAGGTCGTGAGCGGGCTTGCGCCCGGCCAGCGCTACGCCGCCGCGAACAGTTTCGTGCTGAAAGCCGAGCTGGGCAAGGCCAGCGCCGAGGAGTGATGCCGCATGTTCGAAAAGCTGATTCGCTTTGCCATTGCACACCGCTGGCTGGTGCTGCTCGCGACGCTCGCGGCGGCCGGCTGGGGCCTGTTCAGCTACCGGCAACTGCCCATCGACGCCGTGCCGGACATCACCAACGTCCAGGTGCAGGTCAACACGTCCGCGCCGGGTTATTCGCCGCTCGAAGCCGAGCAGCGCATCACGTATCCGGTCGAAACCGCGATGGCCGGTCTGCCGAACCTGCAGCAGACCCGTTCGATCTCGCGCTATGGCCTCTCCCAGGTCACGGTGATCTTCAAGGACGGCACCGACATCTACTTCGCGCGCCAGCTGGTCAACGAGCGCATTCAGGAGGCGCGCGACAAGCTGCCGGGGAACGTCGTGCCCGCGATGGGTCCGACTTCGACAGGTCTCGGCGAGATCTTCCTGTGGACCGTCGAGGCGAGCGCGGCGGCGCGCAAGCCCGACGGCAACCGCTATACGCTCGCGGACCTGCGCGAGATCCAGGACTGGGTGGTGCGGCCGCAGATGCGCAACGTGCCGGGCGTGACCGAGGTGAACTCGATCGGCGGTTATGTGAAGGAATTCCGCATCGCGCCGAATCCGAACCGGCTGATGTCCTACGGCCTGACGCTCGCCGATATCGTGCGCGCCGTCGAGCGCAATAACGAGAACGTCGGCGCGGGCTATATCGAGAAGCGGGGCGAGCAGTATCTGGTGCGCGTGCCGGGACAGGCGGGTTCCACCGAGGATCTCGCGAACATCGTGCTCGCCAATTCGGGCGGTGTTCCGGTGCGCGTGCGCGACGTGGCGCGCGTGGACATCGGGCGCGAACTGCGCACCGGCGCGGCCACGTCGAACGGCGAGGAGACGGTGCTCGGCACGGTCTTCATGCTGATGGGCGAGAACAGCCGCACGGTGGCGAAGGCCGCGGCCGCGAAGCTTGCCGAGGTGAACCGCATGCTGCCGCCGGGCGTGCGCGCCGTACCGGTGTATGACCGCACCGGGCTGGTCGAGAAGGCGGTGGAAACGGTCAAGAAGAACCTGCTCGAAGGCGCGGTGCTGGTGATCGCAGTGCTGTTCCTGTTCCTGGGCAACCTGCGCGCGGCGCTGATCGTCGCGCTGGTGATTCCGCTGTCGATGCTGATGACCTTCGCCGGCATGGTGAACGCGCACGTCAGCGCCAACCTGATGAGTCTCGGCGCGCTCGACTTCGGCATCATCATCGACGGCGCGGTGGTGATCGTCGAGAACTGCGTGCGGCGGCTCGCGCACGCGCAAGGTGTCGCGAACCGGGCGCTCACGCGCGAGGAGCGCTTCGCCGAAGTGTTCGAGGCCTCGCAGGAAGCGCGCCGCGCGCTGATCTTCGGGCAGCTCATCATCATGGTGGTGTATCTGCCGATCTTTGCGCTCACGGGCGTAGAAGGGAAGATGTTCCATCCGATGGCGATCACCGTCGTCATGGCGCTGGCAGCCGCGATGCTCCTGACCGTCACGTTCATTCCGGCCGCGGTCGCGCTGTTCGTGAACAAGCGCGTCGAGGAAAAGGAGAGCCGGCTTTTGCGGGCCGTGCGGCGCGTCTACGAGCCCACCCTGACGCGCTTCATGGCACGGCCGCGCGGGGTGCTGATCGGCGCGGCGGGGATCGTCGCGCTGACGCTCGTGCTTGCCACGCGGCTCGGCAGCGAATTCATCCCGAGCCTGAACGAAGGCGACCTGGCGGTGGCGGCGCTGCGCATTCCCGGCACGAGCCTTTCGCAGTCGGTGGAGATGCAGAAGGCCATCGAGCAGGCGGTGAAGGCGCGCGTGCCCGAAGTCGAGCGCGTGTTCGCGCGCACCGGCACGGCGGAGATCGCCGCCGATCCAATGCCCCCCAATCTCTCCGATGCCTACGTGATGCTCAAGCCGCGATCCGCGTGGCCGGACCCGAAGAAACCGCATGAGCGGATCATCGAGGATGTCGAGACCGTGCTCGCCGACTTCCCGGGCAATGTCTACGAGTTCTCGCAACCTATCCAGCTGCGTTTCAACGAACTCATTTCGGGCGTGCGCAGCGACGTCGCCGTGAAGGTCTTCGGCGAGGACATGATCGTGCTGCGCGAGAACGCCGACAAGGTGGCGGGCGCGTTGCAGAAGGTGCGGGGCGCGGTCGAAGTGAAGGTCGAGCAGACCTCGGGGCTGCCGGTGCTCGGCGTGACGCTTGAGCGCGACAAGCTCGCCCGCTACGGACTGAGTGTCGCCGACGTGCAGGACACCGTGCTCGCGGCGGTCGGCGGACAGAAGGCCGGCACGCTGTTCCAGGGCGACCGGCGCTTCGACATCGTCGTGCGCCTGCCGGATGACCTGCGCTCGGACATCGAGGCGATCAAGCGTCTGCCGGTTGCATTGCCGCTGACGGCGCGCGCGCCGGCCGACAGCGCGGCTTCCGGCTTGGGCCTCGGCAACGGCGCGCCGCTGCCACGCACGCTCTATGTGCCGCTCGCGGAGCTCGCGAAGGTCGAGGTCGGCGCGGGGCCGAACCAGATCAGCCGCGAGAACGGCAGGCGCCGCGTGGTGGTGACGGCCAATGTGCGCGACCGCGATGTCGGGTCGTTCGTCGTCGAGGCGCAGGCGCGCATCGACGACACCGTGCGGCTGCCCGCCGGCTACTGGCTCGCGTGGGGGGGCCAGTTCGAGCAGCTGCAGAGCGCGGTCGGACGCCTGAAGGTGGTCGTGCCGCTGGCCTTGCTGCTGGTGCTCGTGCTGCTGTTCGTGATGTTCGGCGACATGAAGGACGGCTTGCTGGTGTTCACCGGCATTCCGTTCGCGTTGTGCGGCGGCGTGGTGTCGCTGTGGCTGCGGGGCATGCCGCTCTCGATCACGGCGGCGGTCGGTTTCATCGCGCTGTGCGGGGTGGCGGTGCTGAACGGCCTCGTGATGATCTCGTTCATCCGCAATCTGCTCGAGTCGGGCGCGACGCTCGACGACGCCATTCGCGAAGGCGCGCTCACGCGGCTGCGGCCGGTGCTGATGACCGCGCTGATCGCCTCGCTCGGCTTCATGCCGATGGCCTTCGCCACCGGCACCGGCGCCGAGGTGCAGCGGCCGCTCGCGACGGTGGTGATCGGCGGCATTCTTTCTTCGACGGCGCTCACGTTGCTGGTGTTGCCGGTGCTGTATCGCCTGAGTCATCAGGTATCGCTGCGCGCGGCGCTCGCGCGTGTCCTGCCCCGCGTGCTGACGCGCCGCGCCGGGCCTGCACGGAGTGTGGATTGATGCGTATATTGATCGTGGAAGACGAGCCGAAGAGCGGCGCCTATTTGCAGAAGGGCTTGACGGAGGCGGGCTACGTGGTCGACTGGGTCGGCGACGGCATTGCCGGCCAGCATCAGGCCGAGGTCGAGGACTACGACCTGCTGGTGCTCGACGTGATGCTGCCGGGTCAGGACGGCTGGACGCTGCTCGGCAACCTGCGCCGCATCAAGTCGCTGCCGGTGCTGTTCCTCACCGCCCGCGACGACGTCAACGACCGCGTCAAGGGTCTCGAACTCGGTGCGGACGATTACCTGGTCAAGCCATTCGATTTCGTCGAACTGCTGGCGCGGGTCAAATCGATTCTGCGTCGGGGCCAGCCGCGCGAAGTCACCACGTTGCGCGTGGACGATCTCGAACTCGATCTGGTGCGGCGCAAGGCCGTGCGCAAGAGCGACACGATCCTGCTCACGGCGAAGGAGTTCGCGCTGCTGTGGCTGCTGATGCGGCGCACGGGCGAGATCCTGCCGCGCGCGACCATCGCCTCGCAAGTGTGGGACATGAACTTCAACAGCGACACGAACGTGGTGGATTCGGCGATCCGCCGGCTGCGCTCCAAGGTCGACGACCACTACCATCCGAAGCTGATCCATACCGTGCGCGGCATGGGCTACGTGCTGGAAGCGCGGAGCTTCCAGTGACGTGTTTCCTGCCGCGCACGCTGCGCGCGCGCCTGACGGTGCTGATCGTGCTGTCGACCTCGCTCGTACTCGCGTCCACCGGCGTGCTGGTCTATGAAACGTTGAAGGGACGTCTCGAAGCGACGTCGTCCGCGGAGATGATGGCACGGTGCAGGAAGTGCGCGCGCATCTCGCCGAGGCCGTTCCGGACGGCATACCCGAAGCCGGTATCGCGGCCGTGACCGAAACGCTCCATGGGCGGGCCAACGTGGACCTCGCGATTCTCGGTGTCGACGGACGTTTGCTGATCTCGACGCCGGGCTTCCGGCGCGGCGCCGACGATGCGAAGCCGGACAGCCATGCGCTCCGCTACCGCTATCTGACGGCCAGGGTGCCGCTCGGGTCCGGCCCGCGGTCCGTCGAGGTGGTGGTGCGCTACGACCGCATGAGCGATATCGCGTTGCTGCGCGCGCAGGCGCGGACCATCGTGCTGATCCAGGCACTCGGCGTGGTGCTGGCCGCCGCGCTCGCCTACGGCATCACGATGCTCGGCATCAGCCCGTTGCGGCGCATGGTCGAGCATGCCGAGGCCATCTCCGTGAACCGGCTCGCGCAGCCGTTGCCGGCGCTCGGCGCGGCGGGCGAACTGGCGGAACTGGAACGCGCGTTCAACGCCATGCTGCGGCGGCTGAACGAATCGTTCACGCTGCTGAGCCAGTTTTCGTCCGACCTCGCGCATGACATGCGCACGCCGCTGACCAACCTGCAGGCGGCCGCGCAGGTGGTGCTGTCGCAGCCGCGCGCGGCGAACGAGTATCGCGAGGTGATCGAGTCGAGCGTCGAGGAGTATCGACGGCTCACGACGATGGTGGAGGACATGCTGTTCCTGGCGCGCTCGGAGCAGGCCGGTGCGCTGCTCGCGGTGCGCGCTCTGGACGCGGCCGCCGAAGCCGGGCGCGTGGCGGGCTATTACGAGTCGATGGCGGAGGAGGCGTGCGTGAGCATCGAAGTAGGCGGCGCGGCCGCCGTCGATGCGGATCTGCTGCTCTACCAGCGGGCCCTGAGCAACCTGCTTTCGAACGCGCTGTCGCATGCGCCGCAGGGTTCGGTCGTCAGGATCGACTGCGAGGTCTGCGTGATGGACGGCGCCGACATGACGATGGTCTGCGTGTCGGATACCGGCGAGGGGATTGCGCAGCCGCATCTGGACCGGATCTTCGACCGTTTTTATCGCGTCGATCCGGCGCGCTCCAACTCGGCGGCGGGAACGGGTTTGGGACTGGCCATCGTCAGGTCGATCATGGAACGGCACGGCGGAGCGTGCGGCGTGCGCAGCATGCCGCACGTGTCCACGACCTTCTGGATGGCGTTTCCGCGCCGCCCGCATGCCGCCGCGCCTCCCGCCGCGCCTCCCGTCTTGCAAGCCGACGCGGCATGCGCGAGCGATTGAGACGAATCAGCGGTTGTCGTGCTGATCGACGGACGGGGATTTTTCGCCCGCATGCACCGCCGATGCATGCACTTCCTTGTTGCGCGCGACCAGTTGCTCGGAGGGCGGGTACTGGGTCTTGCCCGACGGCACGTCGCCGTCATGCTGAGCCTGCACGAGTTCCTGCCTGACCTGATCGCGCGACTTGCCCTGCGCGGACGCGGTGCCCGATGCGAGCGCGAGTGCCATCGACGAAGTAATCAGCATGGCGGCGATTAGCGACTTCTTCATGTGAGCCTCCTTGAGTGCAGCCGGCCGACTGGCCGAGCCTGAGAGGCAGTATGCGAGGCGCTCGGTGCCTGAAGATGACGGGCAGATGAGAAGTCCGTGAGACTCGCCGCCGGTCTGTCGCAACGATCAGGCCGCTTCCTTCCGGCGCGACTCGACGAAGTCTTTCGCCGTGATCAGGTTCGCGTAGCCGAAGTCCAGTGCCGCCATGAAAGCCGCGTGAACCTGCGCGGCCGGCACCTTCACGCCGTTGAATTCGAGCTCATGCGTGGCGCACGTGTCGTGAACCACCGTCGTGTCGTAGCCGAGATCGTCGGCGTGACGCGTCACGGCGTCGATGCACATATGGCTCATGTTGCCGACCACGATCACCTTCTCGATGCCGCGCGCCGCGAGCATGTCGGCCAAGCCGGTTTCGCGGAAGGGGTTCAGGTGATGCTTGACGATCACCTGCTCGCCGGGCAGCGGCGCTGCCTTGGGATGAATCTGCACGCCTTCGGTATCCGGCACGAAGAAGGCCGCGCCCTCGGCCAGCGTCACGTGCTGGACATGCACGATGAAGTCGCCGTTGGCCCGGCCGGCCTCGATGACGGCGCGCGCGTTGTCCGCGGCGGCGTCGGCGCCTTCCAGCACCCACTTGCCGCCGGGGAAATAGTCGTTCTGGATGTCGACCACGATGATTGCCTGCTTGCTCATAAGTCCTCCACCTCGAAAGGCGAACAGGTCCCCGCGCCGGAAGAGCTGGCAGCCTGGCGCGCCGGTTAGTACGGTTGCGGCGCCGATCTCGGCGCAGTGCGCATCATTCTGTGCGCCGGGGCCAGCCGGCGGAATGACCCGGACGCGGAATGCAGCCTTCTCGTTTCGAGAATGGTGAGCGCCTGCCGTGGCGCGTAGCGGGTCATTCTTTCGGATGCAAGGCGATAAAATTACTAAAGCCTGTCAAATTGATTTCACAATCTTTTCCTAAAGTAGCGCGTCGATCAGCACGCCAGGCCGCATCCGGTCCGCGATGCAATGACAACAACCCCCACTCCAGGACTCGAAACCACACATGGCGCTGCCCACCGACCTTTCCCGCCGCAAAGCCCTCAAGATCCTCGCCGGCGCTCCGATGCTGCCGCTCGGCGGCGCCGCGACCGCCGCGCTGCTGACCACGGCCTGCGGCGGCAGCGACAGCACGGCGGCCACGCCCACGCCCACGCCCACGGCGGCCTTCACCACGGCGGCCTTCACCGGCATGGCAGCGCCCACGCTGGCGGCGCCGAACGCGATGGCTACCACGACGGTTGCTTCGTCGATGACCGTGAATTTTAGCGACGGCAGTTCGCGCGCCTACAAGCTCGCCTACCAGCCGTTCTTCGTCACCGGCGACACGGTGCCGAACACGGCCGGCGGCACGATCGTCGCGGGCGGTTATGTCGACATCAATAACCAGCCGATCATCGATCGCTCGGTGGCCGGCAAGGAGCGCCAGTTCTTCTCGGACTGTCCGGACGGCACCTCGCTGCTGAAACTCGACAACCCGACCGTCAAGGGCGTGAAGGGCAATGCCGTGTTCGCGGTCGTGCAGTTCGAATACACCACGCGCGACCAGAACGCGGCCAGCATGTACGGCCGCCTGCCGTCGCCCATCGCGGTGCTGACGCTGGACCAGGATCCGGCCACCGGCAAGCTCTCGCTGGTCAGCTACGCGAACGTGGATACCTCGAAGGCGAACGGCCTGTGGATCACCTGCGGCGCGAGCCTGTCGCCGTGGAACACGCATTTGTCGAGCGAGGAGTACGAGCCGGACGCGGCACTGGGCGCGAAGGACGCGCAGTTCCTCGCCTACAGCAAGAACCTCTATGGCGACGAAACGAAGGCGCGTCCGTATCACTACGGCCATCTGCCGGAAGTCACCGTGAATCCGGACGGCACCGGCACGATCAAGAAGCACTACTGCCTCGGCCGCATCTCGCACGAGCTGATCCAGGTGCTGCCGGACGAGCGCACCGTGATGATGGGCGACGATGCCACCAACGGCGGCGTGTTCATGTTCGTCGCGGACAAGAAGGCCGATCTCTCGGCGGGCACGCTCTACGTGGCGAAGTGCGCGCAGACCTCGACGGCGGGCGCGGGCGCGGCGACGCTCACGTGGCTCAACCTGGGCCACGCGACCAGCGATGAAATCGAGAATCTGGCCAACACGTTGACGCTCGCCGACATCATGGACGTGGTCAGCGACGCGACCGTCGGCGCGACGCTGGATGCCAGCTACACGCGCATCAACTTCAACGGCGCGTTCAACTGGATCCGCGTGAAGCCGGGCATGGAGAAGGCGGCCGCGTTCCTGGAAACGCACCGTTATGCCGCGCTGCGCGGCGCGAGCATGACCTTCACGAAGCTCGAAGGCACGACGGTCAATGCGAAGGACAAGATCGTGTATTCGGCGATGTCGCAGATCGTCAAATCGATGGTCAAGGGCGATGCGCACGCCGGCGACTTCGCCGTGGACAAGGCGATCAATTCCGGCGCCGTGTATGCGTTCAACCTGAAGGGCGGCCAGCGCGACCTGAGCGGCGCGGCCATCGACAGCGAATGGGTGCCGGTGGATATCGCCGCGCCTGCCGCGCTGGTCGGCGAGGACATCACGGCGGATGTGCTCGGCAATATCGGCAATCCGGAGAAGGTGGCGAATCCCGACAACCTCAAGTTCTCGGAGAAGCTGCGCACGCTCTTCATCGGCGAGGACAGCGGCCGGCACGTCAACAACTTCCTGTGGGCGTACAACGTCGATACGAAGTCGCTGACGCGGATTCTCTCGGCGCCGGCGGGCGCGGAATCGACGGGCCTGCATGCCGTCGACGAGATCAACGGCTGGACTTACATCATGAGCAACTTCCAGCACGCCGGCGACTGGGAACTGCCGCTGCATGCGAAAGTGCAGGCCACGCTCGATCCGCTGATCCGCGCGAACTACAAGGATCGCTTCGGCGCGGCGGTGGGCTACCTCACGGCTGATCCGACCTCGATCAAGCTCGGCTGAGCGGGCTCGTGGAAGCAGCGAAGCGCCGCGCTTCGCTGCGTTGCCTGCGTTGCCTGCGTGTCAATGCGTGGGTTCGGCGTGCGTCGCGGACGTCTTGTCGTGCGTGGCGTACTTCTCGATCATCGTCGCGCTCGCGCGATTCAAACCCGTCACGTCCACCGCGATCCCGTTGCGGCGGAACTTGTTCACGATGCGGTCCAGCGCATCGATGGCCGTGATGTCCCAGAAGTGCGCATGCGACAGATCGAGCCGCACCGCGCGCACCCGTTCCTTGAAGTCGAACTCCGCCACCAGCGCTTCCGACGACGCGAAGAACACCTGCCCGCGCACCACATAGCGGCGCTCGCTCGCGGCTTCGTCGAGCGTGGATTCCACGGCCAGCACGCGGCGCACCTTCGACGTGAAGAACAACGCCGAGAGCAGCACGCCGACCCCGACGCCAATCGCCAGATTGCCCGTTGCCACGACCACGATCACGGTGGCCAGCATCACCGCCGACGAACTCTTCGGATGCGTGCGCAGATTGCCGATCGACTTCCAGCTGAACGTGCTGATCGACACCATGATCATGACCGCGACGAGCGCGGCCATCGGAATCTGCTTGACCCACGGGCCGAGGAACACCACCAGCACCAGCAGGAACGCGCCGGCCACGAAGGTGGACAGACGCTGCCGTCCGCCTGACTTCATGTTGATGACCGTCTGGCCGATCATCGCGCAGCCCGGCATGCCGCCGAGAAAGCCCGCAACGATGTTCGCGCAACCCTGGCCGCGGCATTCGCGATTCTTGTCGCTGGGGGTGTCGGTGTAGTCGTCGACGATGGCGGCCGTCATCAGCGACTCCAGCAGCCCGACGATGGCGATCGCCACCGAATACGGGAACACGATGCGCAGCGTATCGAACGAGAAGGGCACTTGCGGGAACGCGAACACCGGCAGGCGGTCGGGGAACTGGCCCATGTCGCCGACCGTGCGCAGTTGCAGATGCAGGGCCATGGAGATGGCCGTCATGACGATGATGCAGATGAGCGGCGACGGCACCGCCTTGGTCAGGCGCGGCAGCAGATAGATGATGGCGAGGCCGCTCGCGACCATCGCGTAGACGTACCAGGGCTGCGCGTTAAGCTGTGGCAATTGCGCGAGAAAGATCAGGATGGCCAGCGCGTTGACGAAGCCGGTGATGACCGAGCGCGACACGAAGCGCATCAGCGCGCCCAACCGCGCAAATCCGGCGCCGATTTGCAGGATGCCGGCGAGGATGCCCGCGGCCAGCACGTATTCGACGCCATGTGTCTTGACGAGCGACGACAGCAACAGCGCGACGGCGCCGGTGGCCGCCGAGATCATGCCGGGCCGGCCGCCCGCGATCGACGAGACCACCGCGATGCTGAACGCGGCGTACAGGCCGACCTTCGGATCGACGCCCGCGATGATGGAAAAAGCCAGCGCTTCGGGAATCAGCGCCAGTGCGACGACGATGCCGGCAAGCACGTCGGCGCGCACGTTCGAGAGCCATTCCTCGCGCAATGTGTGGGTCTTCATGGGTGAACCTGGATGGAGAATGAGTGCAACGACCGCGGGCGCGGTCACGCGATGCATGCGCTGCGCGGCGCTCACATGGGCGATGCCGGCGACGCACGTCATAGGTCCGCGAACCCCTGTCGGTCAGATGGATGTGACGAAGGAGGCTCGCGATACGCTACATAGGTGTCTGGACGGGGGCTAGTGCTGGAAGGAGAGCGCCGCAAGGGCTGCGGCGCGGGGGGATTTTAACCGATCGCCTGTGCGTCCGGCTGGATCAGGGTCAAGCGGCTCCGCAGCGGGGCGCGCAGTCGATATATTCAAAGCCGGCAGCAATCGCGAAACGGATCGCGTCTTCCACATTCGGGAACGCGCCCGGCAGCCGGACGGATCGTTCAGTGCCGTCGAGATCCTGGATGCGCGCCGTCGCGGCAAACATGTCGCCGTGCCGGATCGCTGCCGGCGTGACCATCATGTCCCTGTAGCTGAAGACCAATTCGTTCTCTCCCTGAAAGCGCTGCGGATCGGGTCGAACGGTCGTCCGGCCCCCTTTGCTTCACGTTTATCGGCAGGGGGGCAGGGTTCTTTATGGTTTTGTTCAACAGGGCGGGGTGCGTTTCCCGGACCGCATCTCGTCTTCAGCCAGAGTGCTTCCCAAGGCGCTCGAGCGGAACGTCATACGTTTCCCTCATCGAATAAATCGACACCGCGGACAACAGACACACGAACGCCGTGAAGACGGCCGGCATCACCCACGGCGCGGTGCCGAACTTGCCGATCAGCGCCGTTTCGATCAGCGGTGCAAAGCCGGCGATCGCGAAGCCGAATTGAGTGCCGATCGCCATGCCTGAGAGTCTCACTTGCGTGGGAAAGCGCTCGGCGTACGTCGCCGGCCAGACGGCGTTCGTGATGCTGTAGACGACGCCGCCCAGAAAAACGCCCGTCGCGAGCACGAGCGCATCGCTTCCGGTCGTGATCGACCAGAGAAAGATCGCGGCGGCAATCGCACACAAGATGTTGCCCGCGATGAATACCGGACGCCGCCCGATGCGGTCGGAGAGCGTCGCATAGACCGGGATCGTGAACACCGCGATCAGATTGCCGATGATCGCTGTCCACAGCATCGTCGATGTACTGATGTGATGGTCGAATGTGCGCGAGAACGACAACGCGAATACGGCGAATGTCGTCCCAACGGATGCGATCAGCGCCGCGAAGAACACTTGCAGCAGTTCCTTGCGATACGTCGTGAGGAGCGTCTTGAGCGGCGCGCGCGGAACGTCGCCGTGCGACGCCTCGCTCTGGAACGCGGGCGTTTCTTCGAGCCGCGAACGGACGATGAAGCCGACGATGACCACCACCGCGCTGAGCCAGAACGGCACCCGCCAGCCCCACGAGAGCAATTGATCTTCCGACAGCAAGGCGGCGAGGGGCAGCACGACGGCGGGCGCCAGCACCTGACCGCCTTGCGTCCCGCTCAGGGTCCAGCTGGTGTAATAGCCGCGACGATGCGCGGGCGCGTGTTCGAACGACATCGAATTCGCGCCGGCCTGTTCGCCGGCCGCCGAGATGCCCTGGAGAATGCGCAACAGGACGAGCAACGCGGGGGCGAGCAGCCCTGCGTTCTGATAACCCGGCAGGCAGCCGACCAGAAACGTGGAAACACCCATCAGAAGCAGGGTGCCGACCATCACGACTTTCCGGCCGAGACGGTCGCCGTAGTGTCCCATCAGGAACGAGCCGAGGGGACGGGCCGCATACGCGACGCCGAACGTGGCCATCGAGGCAAGCGTCGCGGCGGCCAGGTCGCCGGGCGGAAAGAAGATGCGCGGAAAGACCAGCGCGGCTACCGTGCCGTAGATGAAGAAGTCGTAGTACTCGAGCGCACTGCCGATCCATCCGGCGATGGCGGCCTTTCTCGCCTGGCGTCTGCTGTCGGCCGGCTCGGACCGTGTCGTGTCGCCGGTGCGTATCGTGTTTGTCGTCATGTCTGTCTCCGTGTATTTGTTGGAAGTTTCAAATCAGCGGCCACGCACTCTTTCCGAGCAGCCGGCCGGTGGCCTCTCGGACGAGGGCCGCGCGCTTCGTCGCATCCGGTTCGCGAGCGAGCGGCACTTCAGCCGATAGCGGCACGTCCTTCGGCAAAGCATCGAGAAGCGGGAGCAAGGGCAACTCGCCTTCGCCCGGCAAGAGCCGGTTGCCGCGTGCCTCGTCGACCATCCCGGCAGGCGCTGGCGCGTCGATCGGCGCATCGCACAGCTGGACGCTGCCGATCCACGCGGGATCGAGCGCCGCCACCGCTTCGACCGTGCCGCCCGAGCGGAACAGATGCAATGCATCGATCAGCACGAAGGCGTTCTCCTTGTCCACCGCCTTGACGACACCGACTGCGTCTTCGAGCCGGGCGACCGGGCGCCAGATCATGAATTCGATGTCGAGCGCAAGGTTGAACGGCCGGGCGAGATCGCATAGCGCGCCCAGCCGCTCAATCACGCGCGCACGCTCCGGATCGTCGATGTTGATGCATGCGCGACGTGCGCCGAGTTCCGCGCCTGCCTCGAACACGGGGACGTAGTCGTCGATACGCGTATCGGCACCGATACGAACGACTTCGATGTCCGAAACCGCGACATCGTGCGCTTCCATGAGACGCAGCGTGTCGCGCAATTCAGGCGATCCTGCGCGCAGCGGATAAGCAAGCCCGCCGGGAACCGGAGAACACAAGCGGATGCCGACAGCTTTGAATCCCGCTTGCGCGGCCAGTGAAATCAGATCCGGCGGCCCGACGTCGAGCACCGTGAGATGAGCCAGGGAGAGTCTTTTCATTGCACGGTTCCGGTGGCTCAGTAGGTCGCACGTCCGCCGGTCAGATCGAACGCGGCGCCAGTCGTGAACGAGCACTCTTCCGTTGCAAGCCACGCGACCATCGACGCGACTTCGTCGGGACGGCCCGCGCGTCCGAGCGGAATCTTCGCGAGCACGAAATTGCGGGCGTCGGTCGTCATGTTGCGAAGCATCTCTGACTCGATGGCAGCCGGCGTGACGCAATTGACGCGAATCTCCGTGTCCGCAAGCTCCTTGCCCAACGACTTGGTCAATGCAATCACGCCCGCCTTCGACGCGCCATACGCGCCCTGATTCGGATTGCCTTCCTTGCCGCCGACCGACGAAAGGTTGACGATGCGCCCGTGCCGCGCACGGCGCAGATACGGCAGCGTTTCGCGGCAGCAGACGAACACGCCCGTGAGATTGATGTCGATGACCTGTCGCCAGGCATCGATCGCATACGTTTCGACAGGACCAATCGGACCGTTGATGCCCGCTGCGTTGATCAGCACGTCGATGGAGCCGTAGTGTTCGGCGACGGACTTCGCCGCAGCGGCCACGCTCGCGGCATCCGTCACGTTCACCTGAGCCGATGAAGCCGCACGAACGGTTTCGGCCGCCGCCCGGGCGGCGGCGCCGTCGATATCCCACAGCACTACCTTGGCGCCTGAAGCGACGAGTCGTTCGGCGATCGCATAACCGATTGCACCGGAGCCGCCGGTAATGACACACACGCGATGATGCAAATCCAGCTGGTTCATCCTTCTGTCTCCGAGAGTTCGACATCGTTTGAACCGATACTAGGGACTAACGCCCGCTTTGTCGTATGCCGAAAGTCAGCTAACGTATAACTTTTGGTTAATCGTCCGGACGGCCGCCATGCGCTTCAAGCTTCGTCATATGGAGGTGTTTCGTGCGGTCATGCTGACCGGATCGATCAATGCGGCGTCGAAGCTGCTGTTCGTCTCACAGCCCGCTGTCAGCAAGCTGGTGTCGCATGTCGAGACGACGCTCGGTCTGCGCCTGTTCGAGCGCTCGAAAGGCCGTCTGGTGCCGACGGCGGAGGCTCATGCGCTGTTCAGGGAGGTCGAGCAGGTCTATCAGGCGGCAGTGCGCGTGGACGAGTTCGCCCATGCGCTCGCGCTCGGACCGTCGAGTCTTCTGCGGGTGTCGTGCAGTGCTTCGCTGGCGATGAGTGTGGTCGCGCCCGCGCTCGTCGAACTGAAGAAGAGGCTGCCTGCGCTGACGGTAAGCTGGCAGACCACGTTGATGGCCGACATGCCGATGGAACTGCTCAGCAAGGAAGCGGAGGTCGCCATTGCCGCGATGCCGGTCCTGCACGAGCACCTGGAAAACGTTCCGTTCATGGTCGGCAACATGGTCTGCGCGATGCCGGCGGGACACCGGCTGGCGGCTCGACAAGAGGTGTCGCTCGCGGATCTCGTAGACGAGCCTGTTGTGCTGTTCAAGCGCGACATTCCCTTCGGTACGGTCATCGCGCAAGCTTGTCAACAAGCCGGCGTCGAACTCAGGTCGACGATCGATGTGATGCGCGCGGATCAGGCGCTTGCCCTCGTGGAAGGCGGACTGGGCGTGACGATCGTCGACAACTTCGCGACTACGGGAAGTGCGCTGGTCATTCGGCCGCTGCGTGAAGCGATCGGGTTGACCGCGCATTTCGTGTACTCGCGATTTGCGCCGCCGTCGCGGAATGCGAGCGTGTTCATGCAGTCCGTGTACAGGCAGGCGACGCTTCTACAACGTGCGATTCCGGATGCCTTCGTGCCCGAATGACGCAGCGACGCGCGAGCCGCAATGGGCTTGTCGCCACGCCAGCTTCACTCCGCACGCCGCATGCTATTCGCTCTCAACGCCTCCAGTCGCGACAAAAACAACTGGACGATAGGCGCTGCGTTGCCGGGACTCGTGCCGACCACCAGATCGATGGTCGGCGCTTCGCCTTTCAACGGACGGCTGACCACGGACCATGGCATCAGCTTCTGCACGTAGGCCGGGATCAACGTGACGGCCCGCGTCGAAGCGATCAGCGACATCACCATGGCCGGATTGTCGACCCTTTGCGTGACCTCCACTTCGACACCGGCTTTCGTCAGATAGCCATCGATGACCTGCCCCAGCACCTTCGCTTTATCCGCCATTGCGATGAACGGCTGGTGCCGCAAGTCCTCCGGGCGCACGCTTTTACGTGCGGCCAACGGATGATCGCTCGGCATCAGCACGACCAGCGGCTCTTGGCCGATGATCCGGTAGTCGAGACCGTGGCCGGGCTCGGCGCGCATGAACGCGACGTCGAGCTTGCCGTGCGCGAGCGCGCTGGCCAGTTCCGTCGAGTAGTCGCTCGTGACGGTGACCTCGATGTTCGGCAACTTGTCGCGCAACAGATGCATCGCCTCGGTCAGCCAGGTCATCTCCTGACCGGTCAAAAAGCCCAGCGCCAGGCGCGGTTTGGCGGGCTGCGCCGCGCGTCGCGCCGCTTCGACGGCGGCGTCCACCTGGGCCATCGCGAGCCGCGCATGATCGAGAAACGCGCGACCTGCGTCGGTCAACTCGACGCCGCGCGCACTGCGCTGCAACAGCGCCGTGCCGATCCGATCCTCGAGATCGCGAATCTGCCGGCTCAACGACGGCTGTGACGTGTGCAGCCGGCTGGCGGCTGCCTCGGTCAGGCTGCCGGTCTCAGCGACCGCAATGAAATAGCGCAAATGCCGTAGTTCCATCGCCCGGTTCTCCATGCCTGCTAGGCATGCCCACCCGCCTCGAAAGTCTTTCTCAACGGCGCAACGGGCGCCTACATTAAGTCCTGTCCGACCCGAATCCAGTTGCGAAGGTGACCCCGAGTCATGCATCGCAGCAATACCTTACAGGAGTTTCACCATGAGTCAGCCCGTTGTTCTCATCACCGGTGCATTGACCGGCATCGGTCGCGCCACCGCCTTTGCTTTTGCTCGCTCCGGCGCGAAGCTTGTCGTCTCTGGCCGTCGTCCGGCCGAGGGCGCCGCGCTCGAAGCCGAACTGCGCGAACTCGGCGCCGAGGCCCGCTTCATCCAGGCCGACGTACGGCACGACGACGAAGTCCGCGATCTCGTTGACCAGACCGTCGCCCGCTTCGGCAGGCTGGATGTCGCGGTCAACAACGCTGGCACGGAAGGCACGCCGGGACCGATCACCGACGTCTCGCCGGACAGCTACGCAGCGACCTTCGACACCAACGTGCTGGGCGTGCTGTTGAGCCTCAAGCACGAACTGCGCATCATGGCCGCGCAACGATCGGGCAGCGTGATCAACATCTCGTCGACCTATGGCCACGAAGGCGCGGCCTATGCGGTGATCTACGCCGGCAGCAAGCACGCGGTGGAAGGGTTCACGAAATCGGCGGCGCTGGAAGTTGCCGGCACCGGCGTGCGCGTCAATGCGGTGGCGCCCGGACCGACGGACACCGGCATGCTCGACCGCTTCACCGGCACCGCCGAGCGCAAGGCCGCCCTCGCGGGCAAGGTGCCGCTCGCGCGGATCGGCGCGCCCGAGGACATCGCGGCAGCGGTGCTTTATCTGGCGTCCGACGGCGCTGCGTTCGTGACCGGGCAGATCGTCACGGTCGACGGCGGCAAGACCGCGGGCTGAGCATTCAAGGAGCAGACATGGATACGCTGAATGGCAAGACCGCGCTGGTGACGGGCGCATCACGCGGCATCGGCCGCGCCAGTGCGCTGGCGCTGGCACGGGCGGGCGCGCAGGTGCTGGTGCATTATGGCCGCGGCGAGCAGGAAGCCGACGCGGTGGTCGACGAGATACGCCGGGCGGGCGGCACGTCGGAGAAGATCGCTGCGGACCTGCGCGCCGCCGACGGTCCGCATCTGCTTGCGCAGCGCACGCGTGCAATCGTCGGCGACCGTCTCGACATCCTGGTGGCCAATGCCGGCATTGCCGGCTCGGCGACGATCGAAGAGACCACGGTGCAGCAGTTCGACGATCTGTATGCGGTCAACGTGCGTGCGCCGTTCTTCATCGTGCAGCAGCTGTTGCCGGTGTTATGCGAGGGCAGCAGCGTCGTGCTGCTGTCGTCGCTGGTGGCGCACGCGTCGCTCGGTACGCTGGCCGCCTACGCCGCGACCAAAGGCGCGATCGACACGCTGGTCAAACACTTCGCCGCGACGTTGGGCGAGCGCGGCATCCGCGTCAATGCGGTGGCCCCCGGCGTCGTGCCGACCGATATGTCCAGCTTCGCGAAGACGGACGCGGGACGGGATTTCGCGCTCGGCATTCAGGCGCTCAAGCGCATGGCTGAACCCGGCGATATCGGCGCGGCGGTGGCGTTCCTTGCGTCCGACGAGGCGCGCTGGATCACCGGCGATACCTTGCGCGTGGATGGGGGATCGAAGCTTTGATGGAGTGAGCGGAACCCGGCCGTTCACTCACATCACGATGCTCGCGAGCCGCATCAATTCCGACTGACGCGAGCAGCAGGTTTTCTTGAGAATCGCGGCGAGGTGCTTGCGTACGGTGGCCACCGAGAGATCGAGAAGCGTGGCGCATTCAATGACGCTATGGCCGCAGATCAACTCGGACAGTACGCGCGCTTCCGCTTGCGAAAGCCGCAATACGTTCTGCAGCGTTTCGACTTCCGGCCGACGGAAAATGTGGCGTCGCTCGATCCGCAACACGGCGCGCGGCGGCGTTGAGAAAGAGATGTTCGCTTCCGGGGTGATCACGACATGCCAGGCATGTCCCCACGTTCCGGGCAGCACGACGGCACAGGGCATGCCGGGAGCGAGCGCCTTCGCCAGCCTCGAGCGCAGTCCCTGATGTACGTCCGGGTCCTGATGCATGAGTTGTCCATCACGAATCGACAGACCTGCGCCTTCCTTCAGAAGCGTTGCGGCGTTCGACATCTGGCACCTGACGTTCAGATCGACATCGACCGCTATGACGGTCGTCTCTTCGTTGAGCAAGTATTCGATCAGCGCGGCGGCATCGCTGTTCATGGCGTCATCCAGCGCGACGATGCCGGCTGCCGGCATGGGTGCCAGGCTTTCCTGCGCGATCGTCAGACCGTCGTCGCCGACCGCCAAATCCCCGAATACATCCAGCATTTCCATTCCCCTCTGCGGTTCTCTCATTGGCGTTTTTCATGAAACGCTGCTTTGTCGTTGTTGTGCGAGCTCTGTGTTGTCGGACTCGCTTTCATGATCTCCGTCGCTAAGATGCAAAACACATGCCAGTTATCCAAGGCGCTTCCGGACTGGCGTCGCGGCTGAACAAGGGGCGGATGGAAGCGTCGATGCGTGGCGCTGCCTCGCCGTAACACCGTAACGTTTCGCCGTGACACGCGATGCAAGGCATGCATCGGCAGGCGCGAGGTGTTCATTTGAACCATGGACGTCGTTCATGTCCGAACGTGAGAATGCGCACAGACCACAACAAAAACAGACGCACCACGGGGAGACGCTCATGCAACACGCTGTCGATGCAAGGCGATGCTTAAGGCGGCGCAGGCACGCGCTCCTTGCTGTGCTGATCGGCAAGTTGATGAGTGCCGCGGTCTACGCTCAGGATGCGCAGGACGCGGAGTCGCCCGTGAGCGCGCATGGCTCTGCATCGGGAAACGAAGCGCGTGCGCTCGTCACGCTGCCGAATCCGCCCACGCCGGGTCCGCTGACCAAGGTGAGGCCGCTCGCGACGAAGCCCGCCCTCACGGACAGCGCCACGGTCGGCAAGCAGTCGACGCTGAGTGGAAACGACACGCTGGCGACGAGACCCGGCGCGCGCTCCCCCGATGTGACGAATCAGAAGCCGCTCATCGATGCGCTCGGCGGCATCGTGACGAACAACGCCGTGACGCTCGTCGGGCAGGACTTCTACGCCTGGTTCTCGCAGGCATGGACGCAGATGCCGTTGAGCGAGCGCTACATCGTGTCCATGCACGAACGGCCATCCGCCCGCTACGGCAGTCTGGTCTGGGTCGAATACGATCAGCGCCGCGTGTTCGAGGCCTTCTTGCCGATTGCCCGCGCCAATGTGCGGCCCATTGCTGAAAGCGCGGCGGCAAGCGTGCTGCAAACCGTGATGCAGGCCGATATCGCACGCCTGCTGTTTCACGAATCCGATCTCGCAGCAGACGAGCTGTAGTTCGCAGCACCGGGCAGCAAAACAATAAAGCGGTAACGAGACCAACCTACGGGGTGATTCATGAAAACACATCGAGGCCTTTCAAGGCCGCTCCTGCTTGTCGCCATGATCAGTGCCGCATGCACACCTGCTGCGTTCGCGTCGCCGCTCGTGTATGAGCCGGTCAATCCCACCTTTGGCGGCAATCCGTTGAACGGCCCCGTGCTGATGGATCAGGCGACGGCCCAGAACAAGCATCAGGACCCCAGCCTGTCGAGCCTGACCAGCTCACAGTCGACACTCGATCAGTTCAACAGCCAGTTGCAACAAGCCATCCTTTCGCGCGTGGCGAGTTCGGTGACGAGCTCCATTGTGGGCGCGGATGGATCGCTCAAGCCGGGGACGATCAACACCGGTAATTTCTCGATCAACATCGCGCAAATCGCCGGCGGCAACCTGCAAGTGACGACCACCGACAAGACCACGGGATCCTCGACGACCTTCGTGGTCAGCGGCGGGCAGTAACAAAAAGCAGCGGACGTTCTGCGCCGCTATCGACATAAAAAAATCAGGCCACGGGGAAGATGATGAATCGATCAGCAGTTCGCGCGACGCTCGCGCTGGCCAGCGTCGCCGCGCTCACGCTCGGCGGTTGCGCGGTGGCGCCTGAGAGCGTTTCGAGCAATGCCACGCTCACACCGCCCACGCGCATCACGCGGGATCTCGTGCATCTGCCGCCGCCCAAGGGCCGCGTGCTCGCCGCCGTGTACGGTTTCCGCGATCTGACGGGCCAATACAAGCCGTCGCCCGACAGCTCGTTCTCTTCGCAAGTGACGCAGGGCGGCGCGTCCTTCCTGGTGGCGTCCATGCGCGACTCCGGCTGGTTCACGCCGGTCGAGCGGGAGAACCTGCAAGACCTCCTGACCGAGCGCAAGATCATGCGCGCGCTCGAAACGCCGGATGACAAGAATCGCGCTATTCCGCAGATCGGTGCACTCGCGCCGGCGAGCGTGATTCTGGAAGGCGGAATCGTCGCTTATGACTCGAATGTGAGAACGGGCGGCGCGGGCGTGGGCTATCTCGGGATCAGCGGTTCGCAGCAGTATCGTGTGGATCAGGTCACCGTCAATCTGCGCACGGTCGATATCCGCAACGGCCAGATCCTGAACAGCGTATCGACGACCAAGACCATCTATTCGTATCAGGTCGATATCGGCGTCTACAAGTTCGTCGGCTTCAAGGATCTGCTCCAGGCCGAGGCGGGCCTGACGCGCAACGAACCGGCGCAGCTGTGCGTGAAGGAAGCGATCGAATCGGCGGTGGTTCATCTGATCGTCCAGGGCCTGAAGAATCAGACCTGGGCGCTCAAGGATGACAAGGACTGGTACGACCCGACGCTGCAGCGCTATTTGCAGGAAGACCATCGCTATGCGGCTGAAATGGACAAGCTCGATACGCCCTACGACCCGACGAGGATCGACAAGGCCAAGAGCTCGACGGGAAGCTGAGCCGCTTCGTTTCGAAGGCCTCGCTCATCAGGAGAAGCAGATGAAAGACGTGTTCAACGGGAAGCGTATCGCCATGGGTTCGTTGGCATCCCTTATCGGGTGGCTGGCGATCGGGACCGTGATGCTCGCTCATGCAAGCGATCTCTCGTTCACCTCGGACTTCGGTCCGGGCGAACCGGGATTCGCGTCGGGCGGCCAGAGCGCGGCGATCCGTCAGGCGGGCGCGGGCAATGTGGCGAACGCACGGCAGGTGGGCGTCAACGGTTTGAGCATCGGCCAGGCGGGTTTGGCGAATGCGGCCACAGCGCAGCAGAGCGGCGTGCAGAACTGGCAGGCGCTCTCGCAGTCGGGCAACGGCAATCAGTACGCGGGCCTGCAATCGGGTTCTTACAACACGGCCAGCACCACGCAACAGGGCAACGGCAACCATGCATCCATTGCACAGTACGGCTCGGCTAACGATTCGTCCGTCTCGCAACGCGGCAACGGCAATCAGGCGGCCATCATTCAGGCCGGCTCCGGAAGCGGCATCCAGATCCAGCAGACGGGCAACGGAGCAAGAGCGCTGGCGATTGCACGGTAACGCGCAAGACACAAAAGCCCATTTCAGTGCGAGCCGCACAAGGGAGGCGCTCACTTGACGATCAGATCCGGCATGTAGTCGTGAAGTAACAATAACAGCAACATCGTTCATATCTCCAAAGGGGTTATCGCCATGAAGATCAAGACATCCGTCGTCGCAATGGGTTTTTTCGCACTGGCTTCGTCGAGCGCCTTCGCCGTGGCCACGGACAACACCGTGACGGTGAACACCATCGGCGCCTATAACAGTGCGACCGTCAACCAGCAGGACACGAATGGCGACACCGTGACCGTCTCGCAGCAAGGCGGCGTGATCGCGGCCGGTAACACGGCCAATGTGGCGGAGTCGAGCACGAGCGGCAACAACGTGACGATCAACCAGTCGAACGTGCTGAACAGTGCATCGGTGAATACGAGCGGCGGTTCGAAGAACACGACCAACATCAATCAGAGCGGCTTGCTCACTTCGGCCAAGGCTTCGGTCACGCAGACGAGCGAGGTGCAGAACAAGGTCGATATCACGCAGTCTGGTCTGCTCAGCGCGTCGACCGCGACCGTCAACTCCAACAGCGGCACCGGCAATGCGACGTCGATCAACCAGACCAATATCAACACCGCAAGCGTGGCGCAGAACGTCGGGTCCGACAACACGACGGGTATTCGTCAGAGCGGCCTCTACAACAAGGCCTCGGTGAATCAGGCGTCCTCGACGGGCAATACGACCAACATCCAGCAAAGCGGGACGTCGGCCAATGCAAGCGTGAATCAGACGGCCAGTTACATCAACACGACGAACATCGCGCAGCGCAACGCTTCAGCAACGGCCACGGTCACGCAAGTGGGCACGCTCGGCAACACGACGACGATCGATCAAGGCGGCTCGAACAATACGGCAAACGTCGCACAGACCCTGTCGGCGCTCGAGCAGTCCAGCGTGACGCAGGGCGGCTCCGGCAACACGGCGAACGTGTCGGGACTGCTGGCGCTCGGCGGTACGGTGTCGGTGACGCAATCGGGCTCGGCGAGCACGGCCGCGGTGGCTCAATCGAACGAAATCGGTTCGAGCGCGACCGTCTCGCAAAGCGGCTCGGGCGTGAACACGATCGCAACCTTGCAACAGAGCGGCAACGGCAACGAGATCACCTCGACGCAGATCTCGACCGGCAACGCGGTGAATGCGGCCACGCTGTCGCAAGTCGGTGCGACGAACTCGAAGCTCGATCTGACGCAGAACGGCAGCGGCCACACGGCGATCGCGTATCAGGCCGGCGTGGAAGAAACGTTGCTTGCTTCGCAGACCGGCACGGCCAACGAGTTGTACGCGTCGCAATCCGGCAGCAACAACCGCATCTCGGCGACGCAGTCTCTGTCGAACAACTATGCGTCGATTGCACAGGCGGGATCGGGGAACGTCGCGACCGTCTCGCAAGCGGGCAGCCACAATTCGGCGACCATCAGCCAGCGTTGATCGCGTAGGTCCAGGCGTTCCTTTCGTGGCCTGACCCGGACAGTCATGCCCCAGGCTGTCCGGTCGATGTGTGTGTTTGCCCTGCGTGATCGGAGTGATTTTCCAGCTTCGGCGCGCGGGGCGTTTTGTGGTCGCGGGGCGTTTCGCCGACAAGGAGTCCAGCATGCTCGCGCTATCCGATGTCCTCGTTTCCTTTGATGTCGCTTCTGCCAATGGTGCGATCCGCGTGGTGCCGTATGTTGTCAGCGTAAGCGATACCGATCTCGGTTATGACCTGCGCGTGTTTCGCTCAGGCGCATTGGGAACCTCGAACGTGGCTCAAATGGGCAGGCTGCGGTTGCGCGCAGGCGAGAGCCATGCGGTATCGACGCTGAAGGTGTCGTCCGTCAAGGGCGATGTCTGCAAGGTCAGCATCACGCTGACGCAGGCTGGGCGGGTGATACGCACGTTCAGTACCGATTGCGGGACGCGTTAGCGCATTGCGCTGACGTGGCGGCTGCATCATTCCAACCGCCGCATCATTACTTCGGCAGTGCCGCCGCTCGAGCCCGGCGTTTTCCATTCGAGCGGGTCCCCGTCGACGGTGAAGGGTCGCTTCCGCTCGACGCCGTTCCAGTTCGGGAACGAACTGCTGGCGATATGGAAAGTGATGGTCTTGTCAGACTCGTCCACGGTGTAGGTGCCGAAGTGGGCGATCATGCCCTGGACCACCGCCTTGTTTTCGTCTGGGGTGTTGTCCATCCGGCTGCCGGATGCGAACTTCGCCCTATCGTCGCGAATGGTCATCAGAATGTAGTGACCGTTGGCGGTTGTGTAGGCGATCGTTGAACCGATCAACATCGCCTGAGCACGACCGGCAAAAACATTGACGTGTTTCATCATGCTTCTCCGCGGCCTTCCTCACGATGGGACTTTCGTCACGCCGGCCGATGAATCTGGCTCGCCCGCTGTGTTTCAACGCTCCGCACCTAACCCAACCCTCTTCCCGAGTTAGTGCTATGGTCGCGTGAACCGCTTCCTTGCCCATCGCCAAGGACAGAACCAGACGGAGACGCCGGCTCATGAAACCGCATGCCTGGAACGCAGGAGCGTTGCTCCTGTTCGCCTCCACCGCCTTCGCCCAGTCCACCGTCACGATGTACGGCCGCATTGACGGCGGCATCGAATACCTGAATCACATTGCAAACGGCGCCAACGGCAACACCTCGCGCTGGAGCGCGGAGGGCGGCGACTGGGGCACCAGCATGTGGGGGTTGAAAGGCAATGAAGACCTGGGCGGCGGCCTGAGCGCGGTCTTCGATCTCGAAACCGCCATACAGATCATGAATGGCACAACTGGCGGCGGGCGTCTATGGTCCCGCCGCGCCTACGCCGGCCTGAACTCGAAGACATGGGGGCAAATCCAGGCGGGCCGCAATCTCTTCATCGACAGCGACGGCGTCTGGGAATTCGACCCCTTCGTCCAGGAAGCGGTGTCGTCGGCGTCGCTGGTGCGGGGCCGCAACTGGCAGCAGTCCAGCAATAACGTCGAGTACCACAGCCCGGTGTTCCATGGCGTCGACGTGCAGGGGCAATATGCGTTCGGCAACCAGCCGGGCGCGTTCAATCGCGGCGCGCCGGGCGAGTTCGGCCGCTCCGAAGGCATCATGCTGAGCTACCATTCGACGCTGCTCGACCTGCGCGGCATCTACGACGAACTCCGCAGCCAGGACGGCAAGCTCGACAACATCTTCCAGGCATCGCGGGAATATTTCGTCGGCGCGAATGTGAAGGTGGACAAGTGGAAGCTGCAGATGGCCTACACGCACTACGCCGCGCCCGACTCGCCGGCGGGCGTGGCCGACAGCGCCGATCACTACTGGCTCGGCGCCACGTATCAGGCCACGCCCGCCTGGGCGGTCACGGCGGCGGGCTTTTATATTCATGTCGGCGCGGGCAGCGGCGACGCGGCGCACGATCCCGCGAGCCATGCCACGCTCTACGCGCTTGGCACCACCTACAACTTCACCAAGCGCACCTTCCTGTACGGCACGGTGGCCTACGTGCGCAACAGCGCGAACGGCACGTTCTCCGTGTTCGCGACGCCGCGCGACGCGTCCAGCCCGACAAGTCCGCTCGCGGGCGAATCGCAGACCGGCGCGTATGTCGGGATGATGCACATCTTCTAGACGCTTCAGGCGGTGGCGAGCGGCTTCTGGCGGGCACGGTCCAGCCAGGCGCCGAGACTCGTGCGGCCGTGCCGCGCCGCGCCCATCGGCACGAGAGAACGCTCCCTCATCACGCCGCCGAAGTAGGTGGCCTTGTCGTCGGCGATGACCCGGCGGCCATCGCGCACGGCTCGCAGGTAAGTGCCGATGAACGCATGCATCGCACCCTGCTCGGGACCGGCGATATCCACGATGCCGTTCAGCGGCGCGCCCAGCGCGATCTCCGCGATGATGGCCGTGACGTCGTCGGCGGCGATGGGCTGGAACTGATGCGGCGAGAGCCGCGCCGTGCCCTCGACGGTGCTCAGGTCGGCAATGGTGCCCAGGAACTCGAAGAACTGCGTGGCACGCACGATCGAATACGGCACGCCCGATTCCGCGATCAGCGCTTCCTGCACGCACTTCGCCGCGTAGTACGCATTGCCCTTCATACGGTCCACACCGACGATCGACAGCACGACATGATGCTGCACGCCCGCTTCGCGCTCGGCCTGAAGCAGGTTGCGCGTGGCGTCGCGGAAGAAGGCCATGACGGCTTCGCGGTCGTGCGTCGGCGGATTGGTCACGTCGATCACGACTTGCGCGCCGCGCAGCGCGTCGGCAAGGCCCGCGCCGGTGATGGCATTGACGCCCGTGCTCGGCGATGCGGCGACCGCCTCATGACCCTTCTCGCGCAGCAAGGCCACGGCCTTCGTCCCGATCAACCCGGTCCCGCCGATGACGACGATCTTCATGACACACCTCGTTTGGTTCGTGAAAGTGAAGTCATTGTGTGACAATCATGTCTTAGCCAGAAGGGACAAGAATCAACGATCGGACTAGTCCAAGGATCCTGCCATGCCGAACCCGGAACAGGCGCTGAAGATCGACATTGACCGGCGCCATGCGCTGCCGGTCTACCTGCAGATCTGCGAGCGCTTCAAGGCTGCAATTGCAGCAGGACACCTGAAGCCCGGCGACCGCGTGCCCGCGCTGCGCGGTCTCGCCACGCAGCTGAGCACGGCGCGCGGCACGGTGGAAATGGCCTACGACATTCTCGTCGACGAAGGGTATCTGCAGATGCGCGGCGCGGCGGGCACCTTTGTGTCGTCGTCGCTGCCGGCATCGGTGCTGAAGCCGGCCGCGCGCCGGGGACGCGAACGCTCTGGCGTGCCGCGCGTGAAACCTGCGCCCGCAGCGGGCCCCGGTCACGAAGCCCGGCCGCTGCGTCCCGGACTGCCCGCGCTCGATGCATTTCCGCGCAAGGTGTGGAGCCGCATCATCGCGCACCGGGCGCGCAGCGTGGATCTCGCTTCGCTTACCTATCCCGATCCAGCAGGCTTTGGGCCGCTGCGTGAGCGCATCGCGACGTATCTGGGCCTGTCGCGTGGCGTGGAGTGCGCGCCGGAACAGGTGTTCGTGACCACCGGCTATCGCGCATCGCTCGAACTCATCCTGCGCAGTCTCGCCAAACCGGAGGACAGCGCGTGGTTCGAAGAACCCGGCTATTTTCTGGCGCGTGATTTCCTCGATCAGGCGGGGCTCAAGCTCGCACCCGTGCCGGTGGATCGCGACGGGCTCGATGTCGATGCCGGACGGGCGCTCGCTCCGCACGCGCGCTTTGCCATCGTGACGCCTTCGCATCAGAGTCCGCTCGGCGCCACGCTCTCGCTGGCACGGCGCATGAAGCTGCTCGAATGGGCGGGACAGGCGGGCAGCTGGATCGTCGAGGACGACTACGACAGCGAGTTTCGCTATGCCGGGCGGCCGCTGCCCGCGCTGAAGAGCCTCGATGTCGACGACCGCGTGATCTATTGCGGCACCTTCAGCAAGGTGTTGTTCCCTGGTTTGCGGCTGTCCTACGTGGTGGCGCCCGAGCGGGCCATTGCGTGCTTCGCGCAGCTTACGAAGAGCATGAACGCCGGACCGCCTTATCTGTTGCAGGCGGCGGTGGCGGACTTCATCGCGCAAGGGCATTTCGCACGGCATCTCAAGCGCATGCGCGCGCTCTATGCAGAGCGCCGCGAGGTCTGCGCACGGGCGCTGGAGAAAGCGTTCGGCGACAAGGTGCACATCGAACGGCCTGCGGGCGGCATGCATCTCGTGATGCTGTTCAACAACGGCCGCACCGGCCCCGTCGATGATCTCGCCATCGTCGCCCGCGCGCAGGAAGCGGGACTGGGCGTGAGTGCGCTGTCGGCGTGGCATATCGGCGCACGCACGAAGCGCACCTTGCGCGGCGTGGTACTGGGTTTCGCGAACGTCGCCGACGAAGCCGAAGCGGCACGGCTCGCGCGCCTGCTGCGGCGCGCTTATGACGGTTGAGCTGAGTGAGTGACGGCGCTGTCGGACGTGAACAGCGCGTGTTGCTCGAATTCATCGCGCGCCGCGTTCAGTGCTGCCGTCACGGCCTCGTCGCCGCGCACGAGACCTTGCAGCAGCAGGAAATGCACGTTCGTCACGCCGATGCAACCCAACGCATAGCGCAGGTAAGGCGTCAGGAAATCCTGCTGCAACGCATGCTCGCCGCTGTGATGGCCGCCCGATCCGACGATCACGAAAGCCGGCCGGTCGCGCATCAGCCCGACCTTGCCCTCTGGCGTCGACGCGAAGGTGCGATGAATGCGCAACACGTAATCGATCCACAGCTTGAGCGCGGCGGGTACCGTGAAGTTGTGCATCGGCGTGTTGATGATGAGCACGTCGGTGGTTTCGACTTCGCGTATCAGTTCTTCCGAAACATCGAAGTGGCGTATGTCCGGCTCGCGCGACGTGATGGCGCGCGCGTAGTCGAGAGTGACCGGCGGCAGCGGCTGCGCGGCAAGGTCGCGTTCGACAATCTGCACGCGCGCACGCCTGCCCAGCTTGCCGATCATGTCGAGCGCCAGCCGGTAGCCGTGGCTCGCTTCGCTGTGCGGGCTCGCGTTGATGAACAGCAATTTCATTGCGCGGCCTCCTCGTGGGTGGAGTGCAACGGCTCGACGAAATGCATGCCTTGCGCGAGCAGACCGTTGCGGAAATAGAAGCGCTGCGCGAGCGCCATGTGCAGGCCGGTATCGAGCACGAGATGCGCGCAGTCCGAGCGGCGCGCGATGTCGCGCACCTGATCGATCAGCTGCGCGCCTACGCCGCTGCGTTGCAGCCGCGCGGTGACGACGAGATCGTCGACATAGAGGAAGCGGCCGTACAGCGTGTTCGTTTGCAAGCGATAGCCGGCGAGACCGAGAATCACGCCATGGGCATCGCAGGCGGCAAGCAGGCGGTAGCGCTCTTCGCGCTGAGCCTGCATGCGGGTGACGAAAGCAGCGGCGTCGGTCAAATGCGGGCGCAGTTCCTTCACGACCGGAAAGGCGCGGGTCCATTCATCAGGTGAATCGAGATGCCGGAATTCGATTGTCGTGTCCATGCGTGTTCTCCACGTTGCATGATTTACACGATACCGGCTCGATGACTCAGTCAGAAGGGCCAAGAATCGGGCAATGGACTAGTCCATTGCCTTCAGCGGCGAGGCGTCGAATCTGGCCAGCAAGCCTGCAGGTCCAGTATAGATGTCGATGCAGCCCGCTTCTCTCAGCGATGCCTCGGAGAAGCCGCCCGCCAGCACGCCAATCGTGCGCACGCCCGTTCGCCCGGCAGCCTGGGCATCGTAAGGCGAGTCGCCGATGGCAATGGCTTCGTCGGCCTGTACGCCGAGTTTGCGCAATGCGGTCTGGAATACATCGGGATCAGGTTTTGAACTTTCCACGTCCTCGGACGACACGGCGACGTCGAACCGGTCCGCCACGCCGGCAATGTCAAGATACACCTGAAGCTCGTCCTTCTTCGCCGACGATCCCACGGCCAGCTTCGTGCCTTGGTCGCTGAGCCGCTGCAACAGTTCGGGCACCGCTGAGAACGGCCGCACGAGCGACAGATAATGGGCCTTGAAATGCTTGCCGCGCCACGCTTCGAGCGCCTTGCCATGATCGCGGATCTGGTCCTCGGAAAGAAACACTGGCAACAGCTTGTCGCCGCCCTTGCCGATCTGGCTGCGCGCCGCGTTGACGCCGACGTCGTGCCCGAAGTGCTTGAACGCCTCATGCCATGCGAGGGCGTGCAGGTCCACGGAATCGACCAGGGTTCCGTCTATGTCGAAGATGGCGGCGCGTAACATGATTCCTCCGTTCGGTGTCGATACTGACGCGAGCATGATGCATGCCGTCGTGCGCGTCTTACGCTAGGGATGAAAGCGCGTTTCGAGCACCCGCCCGATGTTCGCGAGATTCGACTCGATCTGCTCCAGTGCGAAAGTGAGTGTGGAGAGTCGCTGTACGCGCGGCGAATCCGGCGGGCACGTCGCAATGATGTGCGAGAAGCTCGCCTTGATTGCCGCGGAGGCCTCGTGGAGCGGCGTGAGAAAGTGCTCGGTCGGCGGTTGCGTGTGGTTGTCGCGCAGCCATCCCGCGAGCGCTTCCAGATAGGCGCCGGCGCAATCGCTGACGGTGCGGATGTGCCCGGCCGATGACTCCCGCTCGGACGCCGGCAACCCCTCCTGCACCTGTCCCGCGCGATCGAGCAGCACCAGTCCATGCCACAGCGTCTCGAAGGCATTGAGCGCGGCGTTGAGCGTGGGACCGGTGGCAAAGCGGGCGCGCACGCGCGTCTCCGAGCAGACCGCGCGGGCATCGACGAGATGGCGTAGAAAGCGTTCATGCAGCGCGTCCACGGTTTGCCGGTCTTCGGCCGGATGCAGGATCGGCAGCGTGGCGAGCAGGGCGCGGCAGTCGTCGAGCAGTTCGGCCATGATGTCGAACGCGCGCGAGCGGGCCAGTTGCGGCCACACGCTCACCGACACCGCAATGCCGATAGCCGACCCCAGCACAATGGCTAGCGCGCGCGAGAAGGCGCTGTCGATGCTCATCGACGGTTCCAGCGCCAGCGCCGCCGCCACGACGATGCTGTAGTTGGTGGTAGGAAAGAGCGTCGCGCCGAGGCAGGTGACGAGCGTGGCGAGCGCGAGGCGCGGCAGTGTTGCATCGGCGCCGGGGAAGAAGTGCAGCGCCGCGAGGCCGACCGCTGTCCCTGCTGCTGCGCCGATCATCTGGCCCACGCCATATTTCAGGCTGCGGTCGACATTCACTTGCAGCGTGAAGAGACTCGCAAAGACGCCCCACGTCAGGTTCGATGACGCGATGAACTGCATGCAGCCATAGGCCAGCCCGCTCGCGATGAGTGACTGCATGCACATGCGCAGCGCGTCGAAGCGGCCTATGCGCCGTCTGACCTTTGCTTTCACGCGGTCACGAGCCGTCAGACGATGCGCACCGGAATGGACTTCGCGCCCGGCACCTTGCTTTCCTTTGCGTAATGCCATAGCGGCAGCAGCACATTGCACTCCGGAAAATATCCGCCGATGCAGCCCTCCGGAATGTCATACGCCTTCACGGTCAGCCCGCCGAGCCTGCGGTCGAAGCCGTCGTTCGACAGCGTCTGCAAGGTGATTTCCTGACCTTCCCGCAACTGGCGCTTTGCCATGTCGGCCTGGCTCATCAGAATCACCATGCGCGTGTCCTTCACGCCCCTGAAGCGGTCGTCGAGGCTGTAGATGGTCGTGTTGAACTGGCTGTCGCTGCGCAGGGTCATCAGGCGCAGCGCATCAGGCGTGGTCTCCGGCATGTCCGGATCCTCGCCCAACGATTCAGGCACGAGAAAACCGGCCTTGCCGGACTTCGTCTTCCAGACGCGCTCACGCGCCGGCAACGGCCGATGGAAACCGCCTGGCTGCCACATGCGCGCATTGAAGTCATGGAAGATATCGGGATAAGTCGTGGCGATCTCGTTTCGCACGACAGCGTAATCGTCGCGCCACGCATCCCAGTCCACCGTCGAGCGCGCGCCGAGCGCCGCCTTCGCGATGCCCGCCACGATGAACGGCTCCGAGCGCGCGTCGTCGCTGGCGGGTTCGGTCACGCCGCGCGAGCCGTGCATGCAGCCGGTGCTGTCTTCCATCGAAACCGCTTGTTCGCCGCCGGCCTGCCGGTCGATTTCGATCCGGCTCAGGCACGGCAGAAGATACGCGTTTGCACCGTGCACGAGGTGACTGCGGTTGAGCTTGGTCGCCACGTTCACCGTGAGTTGCAGCTTGCCCCACGCGGGTTCGGTGCGGCTTCGGTCGGGCACCGAGCGCACGAGATTGCCGCCGAGATTGAGCACGGCGCTGACCTTGCCTTCGAGCATGGCTTCGAAGGCCTCCACCGTGTTCATGCCTTTGTCGCGCGGCGGCTCGAAGGAGAACTGCTTCGCCAGTTGATCCAGCGGCGCGAGTTCGGGCTTCTCCGTCACGCCCACGGTGCGCTGTCCCTGCACGTTCGAATGCCCGCGTATCGGCGAAGGCCCGGCGCCCGGCTTGCCGATGTTGCCGCGCAGAAGCAGCAGGTTGCACACCATGCGCACGTTCTGCACGCCCAGCCGATGCTGCGTCAATCCCATGCCGAAGTGCGCGAGCACCGCATTGGCATGCATGTATTCGTCGGCGGCTTCGAGCAGGGCGGTGCGCGGCAGGCCGCTCACGCGTTCGATCTCGCGCCATTCCGTGCGGCGCGCGCAGGCAGCGAAGTCGTCGAAGCCGGTCGTGTGCTGCTCGATGAACTCGACGTCGATCTTGCGCGGCCGGCCTTCGGTCAAGGCGCGGTCGTCGGCTTCGATGACGGCCTTGCAGATGCCGAGAATCGCGGCGGTGTCGCCACCGTTTTTCAGCTGATGGTATTGCGTGCTGATGCGCGTCTCGGCGGGCGTCAGCATCTGCACGGGCGACTGCGGATTCGCGAAGGAGACGAGACCCGGCTCGCGCAGTGGATTGAACGTGATGATCGGCACGCCGCGCTTGCGGGCGTCCTGGAGCTGATGCAGCATGCGCGGGCTGTTGGTGCCGACGTTCTGGCCGAAGAAAAACATCAGGTCGGTCTTCTCGAAGTCGTCGAGCACAATGGTGCCGACGCCCACGCCTATCGCTTCCGTCAGTCCCACGCTGGTGCTTTCGTGACACATGTTCGAACTGTCGGGCAGGTTGTTGCAGCCGTACATGCGCGCGAACAACTGGAACATATAAGCCGTTTCAAGCGATGCCCGCCCCGACGTGTAGAACACGACGCTGTGCGGATCGAACGTACGCATTTCCCGGCCGATTTCGTCGAACGCCTGTTCCCAACTGATTTCGATGTACTTGTCGGTGGCGTGGTCGTACTTCATCGGCGCGGTCAGCCGGCCGGCTTCCTCCAGGTCGTGATCGTGCCAGTCGAGCAGTTCCGTCACCGTGTGCTGCGCGAAGAAGTCAGGCGTGATCCGTTTCGAAGTGGTGTCCCAGGCCGTGGCCTTTGCGCCGCTCTCGCAGAATTCGAACGTGTGGGGATGGGCCGGCTTGGCCCAGGAACAACTGACGCAGGCGAAGCCTTCGGGCTTGTTCTGCTTGAGCAGAATGGGGCCGTCCTTGAGGGCGACCTTTTCTTGCGTCACGATACGGGTGACGGCTTTGAGCGAGCCCCATCCACCGGATGCGTAGGGATAGCTGGACGGTTTGTCGGCGAGTTTCATGTTGGGATCCGAAGCATGGAGCGGTTGATGCCAGTTGATGCCGGTCGATGCATTCCGCAGCAATGACCGTTCCATTCGTCGAACACGCGGCAGGGCGGCCGCGCGGACCACCACGCGCGTCGCCCGGGCTTCGATGCTTATTTCAGGTCGTCGGGCACCTTGCCGCCGTTCTCGGCCAGCTTCTGCATCACCTGCTTGTGCAGCCACATGTTCATGGCGGCGGAGTCTTCGGTGCTGCCGCTGTAGTGCAGTTCGGCGGCCAGTTCCTTGCGGGCGGCGAGACTGCTATCCAGGCCGAGCAGTTTCATCAGATCCACGATTGAGGTGCGCCAGTTGAGTTGCTCGCTGTGGCTCGATTGCATTTGCGTGAGCACGGCCTCAACGTCGACCGGTTGCTGCGGCTGCGCGGACTGCGCCGGTGCCGGTGTGGCAGGCGCAGCAGGAGCGCCTGCAGCACCGCTGGACGGGGGCGTAGCTGAACCGGGCTGCGTGGCTCCAGCAGTGCCAGCGGTGTCGTGATGACCAAAGATCTTGCCCATGATCGAAGAAAAAATGCTCATGACGCCTCCTGTTTGAACAGACGATTGGGGCCTTCATTCGAGCAAGCAACGTGCCGGATTCGCCTGCGCAATCGCGCTTGCCGGGGCACGGAGGTTGCTCGTGCGAGTGAGCATTCAGAACGCCCGGGCAAGCGCCAGGCGGACTCGTCATTGTGTTACTGGGAGACTGTCATGGAAGATCAGAAAGAGCAGGACCGGATTCGTCGCCGCGCCTATGAAATCTGGGAACGCGAAGGCAGTCCCGATGGCCGCGCCGAGGAATTCTGGCAGCAAGCAAAGACTTCTCTTGAAGCGGAAGACGCGCAGGGAACGGTTGTCGCGCCCGCGGTGTCTCCTTCCGGAAAGTAGCGGCGAGGCCGGTCCTCTTTCGAGAGGACCGGAACGCGCATCGCGGGATCAGTGCAGACGCATCGTATTGTCGCCCGCGTCCTTCGGGATCTTTGCTTCAAGCGCTTCCTTGCGCTTCATCATCTTGCCGCCGAGTTCTTCGAGATCGGCGCCGGACTTGCGCAAGTTCGGAAACAGTTCCGACTCCTCTTCCTCGATGTGGTGCTTCACCATCTCGCTCAACACCTTGAAGGTCGCGTCGAAGCCGGTCTGACCGGGCTTCAGCGTCGCGAACTTTTCGATCAGCACCTTCACCAGGAAGTGCTCCACATAAGCTTCCTCGACGTCAGGCCTCTCGTCTTCCGGCAGCGCCTTCTGGGCAGCCGGGTACAGCAGTTCTTCCTCGATCATTGCGTGAACCGTCAGTTCCTCGCACGCACGCCTGACCAGGGTGCCCTTTGCGTCCAGGTCGTTGTCGTCAGCCTTCTCGAATGCATCGAACAATTTCTGGACGGCGCGGTGATCCTCGGTGAGCAGCTTGGTCGCGTCGACGCTGCGCGCCGTCTTGACCGATGCAGCGGTGCCGGAACTCATTTGCGTATCGCGGGACATGGTGTTCTCCGTTATCGGTTGGGGGTTCCGGTGTCGAGCAAAGTGCGGACCCGATAGCGGGAGGCAAGAGCGTCCACCCGACGATCGGCTAAGATACTGCGCCTCAGCCTTTGACCCTTAACGTGGAGTGCCTGTCGTGATTCAACCCGTGATTCAACCCTTGATTCAACCCGTGATTCAACCCGTGATTCAACCGAGCAACGTATTCAAGGACAACCTTGCCCAACTGCCCGCCATCGATGGCATCGAGCGCCTCGATCTCGTGAACGGCGCGGGCAATGTGGTGGCAAGCATCGAGAACAAGCCGGGCAAGCAGGGTTCGCTCGCGGTGTATCACTACTTGCAGCAAGCGTTCGGCACGCTCGACGCCCGTGCCGCCGAGCACGCGCTCGCCGTGTTCGCCGAACACACCGCCGACGCGCGCAGCCGTCCCGGCGCGCATCCCAATGTGGACCGTCTGGTGGCGATTGTCGAAGGCGGCGAGGCGTTGCGCATCGACGTGATTCGCTCGGCCTGAAAAGACAAAAGCCCGTTCTGTCGCAAGCAGAACGGGCTTAAGGCCTGAGGAGACTCACATCTTCAGTTCGACGCGCCTGATGTCCTTCACGATCACGAGATAGCTGAACACGGTCACCAGCGCATTGACGCCGACGAACGCCAGCGCGCCGTTGAACGAGCCGGTTTCGGCGACGAGATAGCCGATCACGATGGGCGTCACAATCCCGGCGACGTTGCCGAACATGTTGAAGATCGATCCCGACAGCCCGATGGCTTCCTTCGGCGACGTATCGGCCACCACGGCCCAGCCGAGCGCGCCGATACCCTTGCCGAAGAACGCCAGCGACATCAGTCCGACCACGAGCCAGTCCGTATCCACGTAGTTGCAGCCGATGATGCACGACGACAGCAGCATGCCGCCGACGATCGGCAGCTTGCGCGCTACCGTCAACGACGTGCCGCGGCGCAGCAGCGCATCCGAGATGACGCCGCCGAGGACACCGCCCGCGAAGCCGCAGATGGCCGGCAGGGACGCGACGAAGCCCGCCTTCAGGATCGTCATGTGACGCGCCTGGACGAGATAGATCGGGAACCACGTCAGGAAGAAGTACGTCAGCACGTTGATGCAGTACTGCGCGAGATAGACGCCGAGCAGCATCCGGTTGGTCAGCAGTTGCTTGACGACTGGCCAGCCGATCTGCCCGGCGCGGGCGGAGCTGCCCGTCGATCTGCGCTGATGACCGCTCACGAGGCCGCCGCCTTCTTCGATGTAGTCGAGTTCCTGCCGGTTCACGCGCGGATGGTCCGCCGGATTCTTCATCACGGAGAGCCACGTCAGCGCCAGCAGCAAGCCGGCGATGCCCATCACGATATAGACGTGATGCCAGCCGAACGCATGCGTGAGCCAGGCCATCAACGGCGTGAACACGACGGCCGCGAAATACTGCGCCGAGTTGAAGATCGCCGATGCCGTGCCGAGTTCCTTCGTCGGGAACCAGCTGGCGACCACTTTCGCGTTGGCCGGGAAGGCGGGCGCTTCAGCCGCGCCCATCATGAAGCGCAGCGCGAACAGCGCCGTGACGGCGGTCGCCGCGCTGCCCAGCAAGCCGATCGAGCTTTGCAGCAGCGTGAACAGCGACCACAGGAAGATGCTCGCCGCATACACGCGCCGTGCGCCGAAGCGGTCGAGCAGCCAGCCGGCCGGCAGCTGCGACAGCACGTACGCCCAGCTGAAGGCCGAGAAGATATAGCCCATGCGGATGGCATCGAAGCCGAATTCGGCGCGCATCGCCGAGCCGGTGACCGAGAGGGTCGCGCGGTCGGCGTAGTTGAAGGTCGTGATCACGAAGATCAGCAACAGAATGAGATAGCGCGTCTTGCTGCGCTTCATGAGGTCCGCGGGATTCGCGGCGCGGCTCATCGACATGAACGTCCCCTTGCTTCGATTGGGCACTGCGCGGATTCAGGCGTGCCGATACACGGAGGGCCGCTCGCGCGGCCCTCGTCGGCGAAGCGACCGGCCATGCCGCGCCTCGCCTGTCTGCTCGTGGCGCCGTGGAATTACTGCGCGCCGAGCTTCTTGATGAGCGCGTCGAGCTGCTCCATTTCCTCGCCGGTGAGGTCCGTCAGCGGCGCGCGCACCGGGCCCGCGTCGTGGCCGACCAGCTTCGCGCCGGCCTTGACGATCGACACGGCATAGCCGGCCTTGCGATTGCGGATCTTCAGGTACGGCAGGAAGAATTCGTCGATCAGGCGGCCGGTGGTCGCGTGGTCGTCGGCGGTGATGGCGCGGTAGAACTCCATCGCCGTCTTCGGAATGAAGTTGAACACGGCCGACGAGTACACCGGCACGCCCAGCGCCTTGTATGCGGCTGCGTAGACTTCAGCCGTCGGCAGGCCACCGAGGTACGAGAAGCGCTCGCCCAGACGGCGGCGGATGGTGACCATGTTCTCGATCTCGCCGACGCCGTCCTTGAAGCCGATCAGGTTCGGGCAGCGCTCCGCCAGTTGCTCCAGCATGTCCGCGTTGAGCTTCGAGTTGGCGCGGTTGTAGATGATGACGCCCATGTTCGGCACGGCGCGGCACACTTCCTCGGCGTGCGCGCGGATGCCGTCCTGCGAGGCTTCCGTCAGATAGTGCGGCATCAGCAGGATGCCCTGCGCGCCTTGCTTCTCGGCTTCCTGCGCGAACGCGATGGCCGTGCGGGTCGGACCGCCCGCGCCCGCCAGAATGGGCACCTTGCCGCGGCACACTTCGGTGGCCGTCTTCACGATCTGCGAGTATTCAGGTTGGGTCAGCGAGAAGAACTCGCCCGTGCCGCCCGCGACGAACAGCGCGGACGCACCGTACGGAGCCAGCCATTCGAGGCGCTCTGCGTAGGTGTCGGCGCGGAAGTTGCCTTGTTGGTCGAAGTCGGTGACGGGGAAGGAGAGCAGGCCTTCGGAAACGATGTGCTTCAGTTCTTGCGGAGTGGTCATGAAAATGTCCGTTGAGCAGCGACCGGCGGTTGCCGAGCTTATAAGTCATCGTACAACACGGGTCGACGCCTCACAACGGATTTATCGCAATGGAATCAATTGATAGGGTAAATACTTAGCCGTGCAAGGCGGCTATGTTGTAGGATGACATAACTCTAAGCGGCCTGTTGCGTGCCGAAGGAATCGTCAGAATGAATCAGTCCCCTCTCTATATACGTGTGCATCCGGACGACAACGTCGCGATCGTCGTGAACGACGGCGGCTTGGGCGAAGGCGCCACGTTCGCCGATGGCCTCGTGCTGCGCGAGCGCGTGCCGCAGGGGCACAAGCTGTCGCTGAAAGACCTGGCGGAAGGCGATGCGGTGATCCGCTACAACGTGGTGATCGGCTACGCGACGCGGTTTTTGCCGAAGGGAAGCTGGGTGAACGAGCACGTCACGCGCATGCCGACGCCACCCGAACTGCACGACTTGCCCATCGCCACCATCAAGGCGCCGGACGAGTCGCCGCTCGAAGGCTTCACCTTTGAGGGTTATCGCAATGCGGACGGGTCGGTTGGCACGCGCAACATTCTCGCCATCACCACCACCGTGCAGTGCGTGGCCGACGTCGTGCAGCACGCGGTGACGCGCATCAAGGCGGAACTGCTGCCGAAATACCCAAACGTCGACGATGTCGTCAGCCTCGGTCACACGTATGGGTGCGGCGTGGCTATCGATGCGCCGGACGCCATGGTGCCGATCCGCACGGTGCGCAATATCGCGCTGAACCCGAACTTCGGCGGCGAAGTGATGATGGTGAGCCTGGGCTGCGAGAAGCTGCAGCCGGAGCGGCTGATGCCGGCGGGCACGATTCCCATCGCGGCGGCTGCGGCGCAGACGGAAGACGTGGCCGATATCGGCGACAACACGCTCGACGGCAACGGCGGCACGGTCGTGTTGCAGGACGAGGAGCATGTGGGCTTCCAGTCGATGATCGACTCGATCATGCGCATGGCGGAAACGCATCTGAAGCGGCTGGACAACCGGCGTCGCGAGACGTGTCCGGCGGCGGATCTTGTCGTTGGCGTGCAGTGCGGCGGCAGCGATGCGTTTTCCGGGCTGACGGCGAATCCGGCGGTAGGTTTCGCGACCGATCTGCTGGTGCGCGCCGGCGCAACGGTGATGTTCTCGGAAGTCACCGAAGTGCGCGATGGCGTCGCGCAGTTGACGGCGCGTGCGGCAAACGGAGAGGTGGCGCAGGCGATCATCCGCGAGATGCAGTGGTACGACGATTATCTGAAGCGCGGCGGGGCGGACCGGAGCGCGAATACGACGCCGGGGAACAAGAAGGGTGGGTTGTCGAACATCGTCGAGAAGGCGATGGGGTCCATCGTGAAGTCGGGCAGTTCGACGATCTCCGGCGTGTTGTCGCCGGGAGAGAAGGTGAAGCAGAAGGGGCTTATCTATGCAGCTACGCCTGCTAGTGATTTTATTTGCGGGACTTTGCAGCTGGCTTCAGGGATCAACTTGCATGTCTTCACGACGGGACGCGGCACGCCGTACAGCCTCGCTGAAGTGCCGGTGCTGAAGGTCGCGACGCGCTCGGATCTGGCGCGCCGCTGGCATGATCTGATGGACGTGAACGCGGGCACCATCGCGACCGGCGAGGCGACGATCGCGGATGTGGGCTGGGAACTGTTCCGGCTGATGCTCGATGTCGCCAGCGGGAAGAAGCAGACCAAGGCCGAGGCGCTCAAGTTGCATAACGCCCTGGTGTTGTTCAATCCGGCGCCGGTGACCTGATTCTCCGTGGGCGCTTCTTTATTCAGGACTGGATTCTCCGTGGGCGCTTCTTTATTCAGGACTGGACTGCGACCGCGCTCGCCGGGCGCGGTTGCAATCTGCTTTCGAGCCTGCGGATCGCATTGCGCGCCGGTACCTCCAGATATCGAAACGCCAGGTAGCTCGCGCTGATCAGGCTGCCGAACAACGCGGCGATGGTGATCAGCAGCGCAAGCGTGTGCGGCATGTGATGCCGTTCGAGAATCAGCGGTCCGAGCCGATAGATCCGCAAGAACTGCGAGTGGAGCAAGTACATTGCATACGAGATCTCGCCGAGAAAAAATACCGGAGCAGAACCCAGGAATTTGCTGACGGGCGCTCTTCTGGAAGTCGCGGCAATGACGATGACGAAAGGCGTCGCGAGAACCACGATCACATCGGTTCCCGGCGTCAGCAGGCAGGCGAGCAACGCGATCACGATGAACACCGATACCCGCTTGCCGGAGCACGCCTTCGCAATGCGTGGATCTTTCGCGGCGACATAGACCGCCATGCCGATACCGAATTCACACAGGCAACGCAGCAGCGGGAAGATGGTCGCTTCGTTGGCGATGTCGAGCGGTCCGTTCTGAGCGCCCTGATGCAGCGACACGCATGACATCAGCGCAATGCCGGCGATGAACAGAGTCACCGTGGCAATGCGCAGCCATCGCTGTCGCAATACCAAGAGCGTGAACGCGGGGAAGAGGAGATAGGCCGCGAACTCCGTGCTGATCGACCATGCCGGCGAATTGATGGAGTCATAGAATCCCCATCCGTGAATCATCAGCAAGTTGAAGACGAAGTTTGCGTACCCGCCTGACCAGGAATGACTGAAGCCGGCGAGATTGAGCGCGGCGACGGCCAGTAGCGTGACGACGTAGAGCGGATACACGCGCGCCAGGCGCCGGATCAGGAAAATCGCATAGCCTCGTCCAAGCAAGCGCGTTCTGAACATGCGCTCATACGTCAACGACATGACGAAGCCGCTGAGCATGAAAAAAACATCGACGGCCAGATAACCGTGATGCACGAGAGTGTTCAGCGAAGTTGGAAGTGGCGCGAGCAGCAACATGTGATGCACAACCACCCATAAGGCAGCAACGCCGCGAAGTCCTGTTAAGGAAGCTCTGCAGAATGCGGTTTCAAAACGCTGCGCACCATGTAGGCGTTAGGCAGATTGTTCTTGCTCAGCAGCGTCTGTCAACGACAGAGGT
>NZ_JARUXV010000003.1:578104-1155132 GCF_031450975.1 Caballeronia sp. LZ065 | reverse complement strand
CGAGATGAAGTTGTGTCATCGTGATAGCTCCAAGTCATTGCTATTCAATAGTACTCCTTATCGTCCATATAGGAGCGGGTTATGCAGAGGTTCCTTAACGGGCGGATGTCGTTGTTGTGGGTGGGTTGGGCAGGGTGTTTGAATGCGGTTGGATTGTTCGTGTGCATGGGTCCCCTCTTGCTCCGTATTAACTTCCTCTTTTAAGCGGACTATACGGAAGAAGTACCGGGGCAAGCGTGAGGCGGGCAACATTTGAGCCAAGCTTGGCGCGAATCGTAAGACGGTTCATTATTGAACGGCAATGGCCTGCACAGTGGATCCAAGCTCACGACCCACACCGCCGTTCACACCGAAAATTCAATCGAACGGCAATTGCATAGGGTCGCAGGCGACAGCCGCCGATCCGCGAACCTGCGGCCGATGAAGAACTGCATCAGCCAGTCGAGCGCTTGAGCCGCATCGCGACTGAAAATCTCTCGGCGGGGTGAATGCTGACCGAAGTCTCGAAACTCTTTCCCGCCGTGTCCAGATAGCGCCGAACGATTTCGAGCGCCGCCGTTCCCGCGTCCACACGCAGCCGTTTGGCCATCTCTTCCGACACCAGCACGGCCTGGATCCCTTGCCGGATCTCCGCGATGCTGTGCCCGTAACGTTCCTCGATCAAGTCGCTGATCAGTCTGTCGGGTTGTTCGCGCGCGAGGTCCGCCACTTCCGCGTGCTCGGGCGCGATATACACGTCCGTCCACCCGACCGGCGCACGGCTCGTCCCTCCCTCGATCCGCAAGCTCGAGATGCGCAGGAACGGCGTCCCTTCGTCGCATTGAAGTGTCCCAGCCAGATGGCGGTCCGCAACGACGACCTCCGTCGACTGAACGAGCCGCAGATGCTCGGAACCGAACTGGGCCAGATCGTCCACCGAGGCCAGTGTCGGACGAAATTCGTTCCTCGGACGCGATGACTCGACGCGCGTTCCCGCGTTCTTGCGACGTGAAACCAGACCCAGCTGCTGAAGTTCGTGCAAAGCGGCGCGCACCGTATGACGGCTCGTGCGGTAGTGATCCCGCAACTCCAACTCGGTCGGCAGAATGCTGCCGACGGGGTAGCGCCCCGCAGCGATGGCTTCGGTGAGTTCGCGCGCGATATCCGCGAAGTGAGGTCGGTTGCTCATCTCATCTTTCGAAAAGGTCATTGTGGGGCCGCTAGGGGTAAATCATAGCTTGCCCGAACATGTTCGAACATATTAATCTGAATATGTCCGGACTTATTCGAAGCCGAGGGCTTCACGCCGTCCGCTCTTTCGTCTGAATTCCCGAGGTCGTAATGACAAAAGCCGCCGTTCCGATGGCCAGCACCGTGGTCGATTCCATCCTGTTCCGCGATGCCTTCGGCACCGCCAAAATGCGCGCGATTTTCTCGGATCACGCGCTGATCCAACGCTACATCGACGTCGAGGTGGCGTTGGCGAAAGCGGAAGCGCGCGTCGGCGTGATTCCCGCCGAAGCCGCCGAGGTGATCGCGCGCGAGTCGACGATCGAGCGCATCGACTTCGATCACATGCGCGAAGAGACCGATATCGTCGGCTATCCGATCTTGCCGCTCGTGCATCAACTCGTCGCGATGTGCGGCGACGCGGGGCGCTATGTGCATTGGGGCGCGACGACGCAGGACATCATGGACACGGCGGTCGCGCTGCAAGTGCGCGACGCGCTGGATTCGATCGACGGCGATATCCGCGAATTGCGCGCGATTCTCGCCGATCTGGCGAAGAAGCATCGCGACACGCCGATGGCCGGCCGCACGCACTTGCAACAGGCATTGCCCGTGACGTTCGGCTACAAGGTCGCGATCTGGCTCGCGATGTTCGACCGTCATCAGGAGCGCCTGGCGCAGATGCGCGGACGCGTGGCCGTCGTTGAATTCGCGGGCGCGGCGGGCACGCTGGCATCGCTCGGCGACCAGGGCTTTGCCGTGCAGAAGGCGCTTGCCGAAGAACTGAAACTCGGCGTGCCGGCCACGACCTGGCACGTCGCGCGCGACGGTTTTGCCGAGGCCGTGAACCTGCTCGCGCTGGTCACCGGGTCGCTCGGCAAGATTGCGCTCGACATCATGATCATGGCGTCCACCGAGTTCGCGGAAGTCTACGAGCCGTTCGTGAAGGGGCGCGGCGCGAGCAGCACCATGCCGCAGAAGCGCAATCCCATTTCGAGCGAACTGATGCTGGCGGCGGCGAAGGCGGTGCGCCAGCACGCAGGTCTGATGATCGATGCAATGATCCAGGACTTCGAGCGCGCCACTGGCCCGTGGCATGCCGAATGGATCGCGATTCCCGAAAGCTTCATCCTCACCTCGGGCGCGCTGCATCAGGCGAAGTTCGCGCTGGGCGGTCTGATCGTCGATGAAGCGCGCATGAAGCACAACCTCGGCATCAGCCGTGGGCTGATCGTCGCGGAAGCGGTGATGATGAGCATGGCGCCGCACACCGGACGCCAGCAGGCGCACGACATCGTGTACGACGCATGCCGCACGGTCAACGAGCACGGCGGCACGCTCGCGGAAGCGCTCGCCGCGCTGCCCGACGTGACGCAGCACTTCGACCGCGCGGCCATCGACCGCATGACCGATCCCGCGAATTATCTCGGCCTCGCGCCGCAGATGGTGGATCGGGCCATCGCGCTGTCGAGCGAAGTCTGAGCGCGACCATAAGCACACGGAGGAGCACACGATGCATCAAGAACACCCGTCGCCCGACGCCACCGTCGCCGCGAAGAAGACACTCCCCTGGTATCGGAAGCTCGGCATGCAGGTGCTGCTGGCGCTCGTCATCGGCATTGTGGTCGGCTTGCTGTTTCCGAAGTTCGGCGCACAGCTCAAGGTGCTCGGCGATATCTTTCTTGCGCTCATCAAGGCAGGCGTCGCGCCGCTCGTGTTTCTCACGATCGTGCATGGCATCGCTTCGGCGGGCGACGTGAAAAGCGCGGGCCGCGTGGGCTGGCGCTCGATCGTCTATTTCGAAGTGGTCTCCACGATTGCGCTCGCCGTCGGTCTGCTCGCGGGCAATCTGCTGCAGACGGGCAAGGCGATGACGTCGGTCACTGTCGGCGCCGTGCCGCCGAGCGCGGCCAAGGCGGCGCCGCAAGGCTTCACCGAGTTTGTCATGCATATCGTGCCGGACAACTTCATCGGCGCGTTCGCGAAGGGCGAGCTGCTGCAAGTCGTGGTGCTCGCGGTGATGGTCGGCATCGGGATTCTCGCCATTCCGGAACGCCGCCGCGTGCGGATCAACGAAGGGCTGGACCTCATCTCCGAAGTGCTCTTCTCGTTCATCAATCTCGTGATGAAGTTTGCACCGCTCGGCACGCTCGGCGCGATCGCCTTCTCGGTGGGCAGCAACGGCACCGCCGTTCTGATTGCGCTCGCGCAACTCGTGCTGAGCTTCTATGCGGTGATCGTGCTGTTCATCGTCGTGGTGATGGGCGTGATCGCGAAGCTCGCGGGCTTCAGTCTGTGGCGCTTTCTGCGCTATATCAAGGACGAGATCTTCATCGTGCTCGGCACGGCTTCTTCCGAGAGCGCGCTGCCGCGTCTTCTGATCAAGCTCGAACGGCTCGGCTGCGCGAAGCAAACCGTCGGGCTCGTGTTGCCGACCGGCTATGCGTTCAATCTGGACTGCACGTCGATTTTCATGTCGATGGGCGTGATGTTCATTGCGCATGCGTATGGCGTGCCCATCACGCTGGATCATCAGATCGGCATTCTGCTGCTGATGCTGCTGACGTCGAAGGGCGCGGCGACGGTGTCGGGCGGGTCGTTCGTCGTCTTTGCGGCCACGGTCACGTCGACGGGCATTCTTCCGGTCGAAGGCCTCGCGCTGATCTTCGGCGTGTACCGCTTCATGTCGATGGCCATCGCGACCTGCAATACCATCGGCAACAGTCTTGCGACGGTCGTGATCGCCAAGTGGTCGCGGACCTTCGATGAGACCATCGCGGAGCGGCATCTGCATCCCGAACGCTTCCCCGATACCGCGCAGGCCGACGCGTACCTGGCCGACGGCAATCTCTTGCCAGAAGATACGAACGATGCGAATCCGCATGCTCATGGCATTCCGCTCAAAGGGGCGCGTAACGCGTCCTGAGGCGCTGTGACGGCTTCATGCCGCGTTCAATCCATCACGCGATGCCGCAATCCACCATGACCACACCTTCGCGAATCGAACATGACGCCTTTGGTCCCGTTGAGATCCCGTCGGATCGATATTGGGGCGCACAGACGCAGCGCGCCCTGGGTTTGTTTGAGATCGGCGACGAGCGCTTCCCGGCCGTCCTGATCCACGCATTCGGCTTGCACAAGTACGCGGCCGCGCGCGCGAACGTGCAGTGCGGCGCGCTCGCGCCGGAGCTTGCCTCGGCCATCGAGAAGGCGGCGATCGAACTGCGCGAGGGACGATGGGACGGCCATTTTCCGCTGACGATCTGGCAGACCGGCTCCGGCACGCAGACGAACATGAACGCCAACGAGGTCATCGCGAACCGCGCGAACGCGTTGCTCGGACAGCCGCTCGGGACCAAGGCGCCGGTGCATCCCAATGATCACGTCAACCGGTCGCAATCGTCGAACGACAGCTTTCCGACGGTCATGCACGTCGCAGCTGCGATCGAGGTGAACCAACGCTTGCGCCCCGCGCTGGACGAACTCCACGCGGCGCTGGCGGAGCGCAGTCACGCCTTTGCCGACGTCGTCAAAGTCGCGCGGACGCATTTGATGGACGCCGTGCCGATGACGATGGGCCAAACTTTCGGCACCTTTGCGCTCCAGGTGTCGAACGCGCTCGCCCGTATCGACGATGCGTTGCCTCGCCTTTTGATCCTTCCGCAAGGCGGCACTGCCGCCGGCACAGGCCTGAACGCGCCCGAGGGTTTCGACGGCTCCTTCTGTGCGACGCTCGCGCAGGCGACCGGTATGCCGTTCGTTCCCAGCCCGCACAAATTCGAAGGCATGGCGGCACACGACGCGCTGGTCGAGCTATCGGGCGCATTGAACACCATCGCGACATCGCTGCTAAAAATTGCGAACGACATCCGCCTGCTCGCTTCCGGTCCGCGCTGTGGACTCGGCGAATTGCGCCTTCCCGATGACGGGCTGACTTCCTCGATCATGCCGGGCAAACGCAATCCCACGATCGCGGAAGTGCTCGTGCAGGCGTGTTTCCAGGTTATCGGCAATCACCAGACGATCACCCTGGCCAACGCTTCGGGCAACTTCGAACTGAATGTTGCCAAACCGGTGCTCGTCTACAACCTGCTGCAGTCGTTGCGCGTGCTCGCTGATTCCGTCCGCGTGTTTGCGAAGCGCTGCGTCTGCGGGATCGAGGTGGATCGCGAACAGCTCGCGGCCAATGTCGACCGGTCACTGCTTGCCATCACGGCCTTGAATCCGGTCCTCGGTTACGACCGCGTCGCACAGATCACGGCGACGGCATTGCGCGACGGCGTGACACCGCGCGCCGCCGCGATTGCGCTCGGCTTTCTCGACGCTGAAGCGTATGACCGGTTGGTGGATCCTGCGGTGCTCGCCAGGGGGAGCGCTGAAAAGGGATAATCAAGGACATTCGACCGGCTCGCGCTTTGCCGTTGCCGCTTCGAGGATAAGCTTCGGGGTAGTTCGTTTTCGACATGACATCAACGGGTCTACAGGCAATGGCATCCAGGACAATCCGCCGTGCAGCGGCAGACGACGCATCGATGCTCACGCAGATTCGTAACAACGCGCATGCAACGAAACTGGCGCACCGCGACCACGCCTGGGGGAAAGAAGGCGACGGGTTCTCCGAGAGGTGGGTGCGAAAATCCATCGCTGAACGAGCGGTGTATGTCGTGGAATGGGACGGTGAACCCGTCGGCACGTTTGCGCTCGATCTCGATGATGAAAAGCACTGGGGTCCACGAGACCCCGTAGCCGGATATGTGCATGGACTTTGCGTGCGCAAAGGCTTCAATGGACGCGGCGTCGGCCGTTTCATGCTGGACTGGTGTGGCAACCATCTCAGCGCCCTGAACCGGCGGTATGTCCGGCTCGATTGCGCCGCCCACAACGCAAGCCTGTGCACGTATTACGAGTCGCTCGGATTCAAACGAGTGGGACAGTACGCCGAGCCGGAAGCCGGCGGCTATGTCTGGTCACTGTATGAGAAGGCGGCAAGCCCGATGCGGACACGTCCCTCGGCGAGGCTTTTGATCACCACGCCGGAGCGACGCGTATTGCTGTTTCGTTTCGTTCACCGGTCTGGCGTGCTCGCTGGCCAGGCCTATTGGGCAACGCCAGGCGGCGGTGTCGAACAGGGGGAGACGTTCGCGGACGCCGCGATTCGGGAGCTTCGTGAGGAGACAGGGATTCGCATCGCGCAGATATCACGTTCCATTGGGCAACGCGAAATGCTTTTGCAATTGCCGGACGGCGAGCACGTGTTCGCCGTCGAGCACTATTTCGTTGTCGGCACCGACACGGAATCCATCTCGCGCGACGGCTGGACCACCGAAGAGAGAGACGTCATGGCAGATCATCGATGGTGGAGCCGGGAGGAGTTGTGCAGTACCCACGAGACCCTCTTTCCCGAGGGGCTGGTTGAAATGCTGGACAACGGCGGTGTTTTCGGCTGAACCGTTTCTTTGAGGAAGGATGACTGTCCGTTGTAGGTCTTGAGTGCGAATTCGCGGAGCGAACGCATCGAAAACGTCTGCCTGACCTCAGCGGAACTTCCATCAGAAACAACAAAGCCCCGCTCAAAGCCGGGGCTTTCCCTCCGCATCACCGACTACGATCAACCCAACTCAATCATACAAAACCGCCTTGATCTTCGGATCGTTCATATTCCCCTTGTCGTACCAATAAAACCCGGTATCGACGGTCTTGGGCAGCTTCTCTCCCTTCATCGCCTTGACTGCTGAATCCACGACGCACTTGCCGATGCCGATAGGATTCTGCGTGATCGCGCCATACATCAACCCGGACATGATGTCTTCCTTCTGTTCCTTGCCCGAGTCATAGCCGATCAGCACGAGCTTCTTGCCGGACTCCTTCACGCCGATTGCCGCGCCTTCTGCGGACCCTTCATTCGCCCCGAACAAGCCTTTGATGTTCGGATTAGCCTGAATCATCGCTTTAGCAATTTCGGCGGATTTCAAATGATCGCCTCCACCATATTGAACGGAAACGATCTTGATCCCAGGATGCTTGGCCTTCATCTGATTCAGAAACCCATCCCGCCGATCAATCCCCGTGCGGCTTGTCTGATCGTGCACGATCACGCCGACTTCCCCCGCATTCCCGATTGCCTCGGCCATCTTGTCCGCTGCAAGCGCGGCAGCCGCCAGGTTATCCGTCGAGCACGTGGTCAACGGAATATCCCCATCCACACCCGAGTCGAACGCGATGATCGGGATCTTGTTGTTCTGCGCACGCTTGAGCAAGGGAAGTGCGGCCTTGCTATCGAGTGCCGCAATCCCGATAGCCTGCGGCTTCTTGGCAAGCGCCGCCGAAAGCATATCGATCTGCTTGTCGACCATAGCCTCGGTTTCCGGTCCTTCGAACGTGATCCTGACTTTCTGTTCCTTCGCCGACTGCTCCGCACCCGCCTTCACGGCTTGCCAGAACTGATGCTGGAAGCCTTTGGAAATAAGCGGAATGTACGGCTCGTCCGCCTGCGCGACGCCAACCGTTCCGGCCAAGGCAAACACGCCCGCGAGCATTCCGGTGATGGTTCTTTTCAGCATGGTAAGTCTCCTCCTTGGGTTCGATGCTGCCCTTTGTTGGTCTGACAGGCAGTTAAAGTTCAGCTGCTTTTCCTGCGCCGCAAGATATCCGCGTACACCGCGAGAATGATGATGAGGCCCGTCACGACGATCTGCCATTCCTGCGCGACGGACATGATGCGCAAGCCATTGGTCAGCACGCTCATGATGAACGCGCCGATGATGGTTCCCAGAATCGTCCCCGAGCCGCCGGAAAGCGAGGTTCCGCCGATCACGACAGCGGCGATGGCATCGAGTTCATAGCCTTGACCCAACGCCGGTTGCGCCGAATTCAGCCGCGACGCGATGAGCAGCCCCGCAATGCCGCAAATGGCGCCGCCCAGCCCATAGATCGCGATCTTCCAGCGGTCGACGTTCACGCCGGACAAGCGCACGGCTTCCTCGTTGCTGCCGAGCGCAAACGTATAGCGTCCGAGCGCGGTGCGATTCAACGTGATCGAACTGACGATGGCGAGAAAGAACAGGATCAACACCGCATTGGGAATCGGCACGCTCGGCAGGAAATAGCCGATCAGCGAGTCCTGCGAGATCATGTAGAAGTTCTCGGTGTCGGTGAAGTAGATCGGCTTGTCCGACGACACCACCAGCGAAAGCCCCTTCAGCAACATCATCATGCCGAGCGTCGCGATGAACGGCGGAATCTTCATCTTCGCGGTCAGCGTGCCGGACACCGTGCCGCAGATCGCGCCGGTGATGATGGCCGCAATCACGCCGATGGTCATCGGCATGTGCCAGTAAGTGAGGAACACGCCGCAGATCACGGCGGTGAAGGTCATCAGCGTGCCCACCGACAGATCGATGCCGCCCGTAATGATGACAAAGGTGGCGGCGATGGCGAGCACGCCGTTCACTGCCGTCGCCTGAAGAATGCCGAGGATGTTGTCCATCTGCATGAAGGCGGGCGACGCGAAGCTGAAGAACACCAGCAGCAGGATCAGGCTTGCGAACGCCAGCATCTTCTGCAGGGCCGTGGGCGTGAAGACCCGCGCGCGCAGGCCGCTTGCGCGCCCCTCGCCGGCGAGCGCGGCGGTATCCGTTGGTTGTGTCATGTAATCGACCCTTTGCGGCTTATGCCGCTTGCAAAGATTCGCGTCGCGTCGCGAGTTCCATGATGCGTTCCTGCGTCGCGTCGCCCGAAGACAGCTCGCCGGTGATGCGCCCCTCGCACATCACGACGATGCGGTCGCTCATGCGAAGAATTTCCGGCAGTTCCGACGAGATCATCACGATCGCCTTGCCCTGTTGCGCCAGCGACCGCAGCAGCTTGTAGATTTCGCTCTTCGCGCCGACATCGATGCCGCGTGTCGGCTCGTCAAAAAACAGCACGTCGCAATCGCGTTCGAGCCACTTCGCGATGACAATCTTCTGCTGGTTGCCGCCCGAGAGGAGCCGCACCGGTTGCGTGGGCGAGGGCGTGCGGATCGCGAGCAGGCGAATGAAATGCGCGGCGGTCTTGCGGATCTTCGAGCGGCGCAGGAACATGCGCCCGCTAAGAAACTTGCCGAGATTGGACATGACGATGTTCGATTCCACGTCCATGCCCGTCGCGAGGCCGAAGCGCTTGCGGTCTTCCGAGAGATAGCCGATGCCGCGCCGCACTGCATCGCTGGGCTTCTTGATGGCCGCCGGCACGCCCTTCACGACAATCTCGCCGGACTGGATGGGATCCGCGCCGAACACCGCCCGCGCGACCTCCGTGCGTCCCGCGCCCATCAGGCCCGCGAAGCCAAGTATCTCGCCGCGGCGCAGCGTGAAGCTCACGTCGCGCACCAGCGGGCCCGCGTTCAGATGCTTCACTTCCAGCGCGACTTCGCCCTGATCCGAGCCGCCGAGGAACGAGGTCAAATCCGTGAGCGTGCGCCCGACCATCATGCCGATGATCGTATCCACACTCGTCTCAGCGGTGTGCACGGTGGCCACGTATTCGCCGTCGCGCATCACGGTGACGCGGTCGGAGATCTGCTTGAGTTCGTCCATCTTGTGCGAGATATAGACGATGCCGACGCCATGTGCCTTGAGCTCGCGAATGATGCGGAACAGTTCGGCGATCTCGGCATCGTTGAGCGCGGAGGTGGGCTCGTCCATGATGAGCACGCGCGAATCGAACGACAGCGCCTTGGCAATCTCAACCATCTGCTGACTCGCGACGGTGAGCGTGCCCACGATGGTGCGCGGATCGAGCTTCACATGCATGCGCGCGAGGATGTCGCGGGCGGCGGCATTGAGCGTGTCTTCATCGAGCAACAGGCCGAGACACTTGCGCGGCTCCCGCCCGATGAAGATGTTCTGCGCGACGCTCAAGTGATTCATCAGTTGCAGTTCCTGATGAATGATGCCGATGCCCAGCGCCTGCGCCTCGCGCGGACTCGTGAACTCGACCGGCTGGCCGTCGAGGAGCATGTCGCCAGAGTCCCGCGTGTAGACGCCCGCGAGAATCTTCATGAGCGTCGACTTGCCTGCGCCGTTCTCGCCCATCAACGCATGGACTTCGCCTGGCTTGAGGTCGAACTGGATCTCATGCAGCGCGCGCACGCCGGGAAAGCGCTTGCAGAGCTTGCTGACCGATATGAGCGGGGGTGTCATGAAAGTGGCTTCGGGTCCTGTTCCGGTTGGCATCTTCGATGGTGGCGCCCACGCAGCCTCACGGCGCGAACAGGTCCGGCCGCTCCGCCGCCGAGCGCCGCAGTTCGGCCACCACCTGATCCAGATGGTCATGCATGGCCCGCCCGGCGGCTTCGGCCTTGCCGCTGCGAACGGCTTCGAAGATGCGTTCGTGTTCGGCGAACGTATGCGCGACACGCTCGGGACTCGCCAGCAACTGCCGCGCGCGATCCAGCGCACTGCGCGACACCGCGACGATCTCCTTCACGCGCGGCAGCTTGATGGCGTCGAGGAGGATCTCGTGGAAGGCGAGATCCAGTTCATGAAACGCGAGACGTTCGCCGTTTCCAATCGTGCTGCGCTGCTGATCGAGATTGAGTGCGAGGGCATCGAGCACGGCGCTGTCGCGCAGCTTCGCCACACCGCGCACGGTCTCGACTTCGAGCGCGCTGCGAATGAACAGATGCTGACGGATATCTTCCAGCGCGATGGGTTTGACCCGCGTGCCGCGCTGCGGCAAGACCTCAACGAGCCCCGCATGTTCGAGGCGCGCCAACGCGGCGGATACCGGAAAGCGCGACACGCCCATGCGGTCGCAGACCGCGAGCTTGTCGATCATGAGCCCGGGCTCCAGCGCAAGCGTCACGATGGCTTCGCGCAAGGCGCCCTCCACGGCGTCGGTGAGGCTGCCCCGGTCGCCGCTCTTGATCTTGTGCAAGGCATCGTAGGGATTGCTGATGACGCTCGCGGTATCGGAGGAAGTACTCACGGTATGCTTGCTTTGCGATGAAGATGCTAGCATGCTAGGAAGCCGGAGCAGCCTTGTCAACGCGTGCCGGATGCGTATAAACCCGCTAAGACAAGCTCAAAGTTATGGCGCATCTCTCAGTTTGGGAAAGCAGGTGATTCGGCGCACGTTACATGGTGTTTTCCCGCAGACTCAATCCGGTTCCTCCGCTTCGTCTTCGTTCAGGTCTTCGCTCAGGAGCGCATTCAGATGACTACGATCACCGGCCTGTCCGTTCAGGACATTCGCTTCCCCACATCGCGTTCGCTCGATGGCTCCGACGCCATGAACGCCGCGCCGGACTACTCGGCCACCTATGTCACGCTCGCCACGGATGCGCCCCAAGGCCTCACGGGTCACGGTCTCACGTTCACCATCGGCCGCGGCAACGAGATCTGCGTGGCGGCGGTGCAGGCGCTTGCACCGTTGATCGTCGGCAAGACGCTCGAGGACATCACGTCGGACATGGGTGCGTTCTGGCGCGCGTTCACATCGGACAGTCAGTTGCGCTGGATCGGTCCGGACAAGGGCGCAATCCATCTGGCCACCGCGGCAGTCGTGAACGCCGCATGGGACCTGTGGGCGAAGGCGGAAGGCAAGCCCGTGTGGAAGCTGCTGGTGGACATGACACCCGAACAGCTCGTGCGCTGTCTCGACTTCCGTTACGTGACGGACGCCATCACGCCTTACGAAGCCATTGCGTTGCTGCGCCGCCATGAAAAGACGCGCGGCCAGCGTGAAAAGGAAATGCTCGAACAGGGCTATCCCGCGTACACCACGTCGGCGGGCTGGCTCGGCTATGACGATGAGAAGATCCGCCGTCTCGCGCGTGAAGGCGTCGCGCAGGGCTGGACGCACTTCAAGCAGAAGGTCGGCGGCAATCTCGAAGAGGACGTGCGGCGCGCACGCATCCTGCGTGAAGAGATCGGTCCCGGTTCGAAGCTGATGATGGATGCCAACCAGGTCTGGGAAGTGGATGAGGCAGTAGCGAACATGCGCCGTCTCGCGGAGTTCGACCCATGGTGGATCGAAGAGCCGACGAGTCCCGACGACGTCCTCGGCCATGCGTCCATTCGTCGCCGGCTGGGTTCGATCGGCGTGGCAACGGGCGAACACTGCCAGAACCGCGTGATGTTCAAGCAGTTGTTGCAGGCGCAGGCCATCGATTTCTGTCAGGTGGACAGTTGCCGTCTCGGCGGACTGAACGAAGTGATCGTCGTGCTGCTGATGGCGGCGAAGTTCGGCGTGCCCGTCTGTCCGCATGCAGGCGGCGTGGGACTGTGCGAATACGTGCAGCACATTTCGCTGTTCGATTACATCTGTGTGTCTGGATCGCTGGACAACCGTGTGCTCGAATACGTCGATCATCTGCACGAGCATTTCCTCGATCCCGTCGTGATCCGTAACGGCCGCTACATGCCGCCGCAGCGTCCGGGCTACAGCATCGAGATGAAGGCGGAGTCGCTCGCGCGTCATCACTATCCGGACGGCGCCGCATGGCAGAGCTGATGCCGAAGATCGACGGCAAGCGGTTGATAGCCGATCTCGAACGCTTGCGCAGTTTCGGCGCGACGGGAACCGGCGTCGTGCGTCTGGCGCTCTCGCCAGTGGATATGGACGCACGGCGCTGGCTCGCGCAACGCATGCAGGAAGCGGGGCTGTCGGCGACCATCGACGGCGTCGGCAACGTCTTCGGCCAGTCGCGGAATCCCGGCCCGGCGCTGCTGATCGGTTCGCACACGGACACGCAGCCCACCGGCGGCTGGCTCGACGGCGCGCTTGGCGTGATCTACGGGCTGGAAATTGCGCGGGCGCTGGCTGAGTGCGACAGCACGCGTCATCTCGCGCTGGATGTCGCGTCGTGGATGGATGAGGAAGGCAGCTTCTCGGGCTTTCTCGGCAGCCGGAGTTTCGTGGGCGCTTCCATCGACGATGCACTCGATCACGCGTGCAATCGCGATGGCCTGCTGCTGCGCGATGCAATCGCTCAGGCGGGCCTGGCAGGCCGGCCGCGCGTGCAACTGGATACGACGCGTCACAGAGCCTGTCTGGAGCCGCATATCGAGCAGGGCGGTCGACTGGAAGCGCATGGCAAGTCGATTGGCGTGGTGACGACGATCGTCGGCATTCGCGAACTCAGGCTGCGCTTCACCGGGCAGCGCAATCACGCGGGCACCACGCCGATGTCGATCCGCCGCGACGCGGGCGCCGCGCTGGTGGCGTTCATCGGGCGCATGGACGAGGCGTTCCGGCAACTCGCGGATGCCGATACCGTGTGGACCGTCGGCCGCATCGAACTCGATCCGGGATCGTTCAGCATCGTGCCCGGCAGCGCCGACCTGTCTTTGCAATTCCGCGACGCAAACCTGGCTCGTTTGCACGCGATGGAAGCTGCACTCGCTGCGTTAATAAGCGACTTCAACGCGAAGGAAAAAACAAAAGTCGAGTTCCTCGATAACGAACCGCCCGAAGATCCCGTCACGATGGATGCAGCACTTCAAGCGCAACTCGCCGATGCCGCCGAAGCGCTTGCGCCCGGGCGTTGGGAAACGATGCCGAGCGGTGCATCGCACGATGCGCAGGTGATCGCGCCGCATCTTCCTGCGTGCATGCTGTTCGTACCGAGCATCGGCGGAGTCAGTCACGACTTCATCGAAGACACGTCCGAAGCGGATCTCGTGCTGGGCTGCGAGGTGGCCGCGCATGCGGCGGTGCACATACTGCGCGGCATGGCGCGCTGACCTCCTGCGTCGCCCATTGACATGGGCGACGCACCGCACTATCACTTCAAGCACACACAGGCGCGCACGGCCGTGACAGACCATCGAGCCTCCGCCACTCACGCAAGGAGTCGCCATGAGAGCAAGGAACGTACGGACGTGCTGCGCGATCGTGCTGGTCATGATCGCGCTCGATGTCATCGCGCAGAGCAAGCCGATTGCCTATCCCGCCAAGGGGCAGAGCGCGCAGAAACAGCAGAGCGACGACGGCGCCTGCTATAGCTGGGCAAAGAGCAACACGGGCGTGGATCCCGCCAATCCCGCCACGACCGGCGCGCAAAGCGCGCAGAGCGCGCAAGCCGGGCATGGCGGCCAGCGTCTGGGCGGCGCGGCGCGCGGGGCGGCCGGCGGTGCGGCCATTGGCGCCATCGCGGGCGATGCGGGCAAGGGCGCAGCCGCCGGCGCTGTGGCGGGCACGATGGCGGGCGGCGCGCGTGCGCGGCAGGCAAAACGCGCCGAGCAGGCGAACGCGCAATCGCAAAGCCAGGGCGCGATGTCGACGTATTACCGCGCGTGGTCGGCGTGCATGCAGGGACGCGGCTACACCATTCAGTGATTGTTGCGAATGGCCGCTGCAATGTCGCGGCTCACTTTTGCAAGCGCACGATCATGCGCGGCGATCAGCGCAGCGGTGTCGCCGCCGTTCACCGGTTCGCGCACGAATGTGCGGCCACTGGCATTGCTTGCGGTGCTGCCGTCGTTGTCGCGACGCACTGACCAGCGCGCGTCGATCACGACCGCCTCGCCGGGCACGGATTCAAACTGCTGGATATCGATGCGCACGCGCCACGCCCGTGCATCGGCCGGCGCGCGCGACGCCACGGCGACACGGTCCGAGCCGAGCATCAGGCCGAGATTGCCGGCAATGGCATCCGCAATGCCGCTCTTCAGGGGTTCACCCCAACGCGCGTATTCGTTGATCGCAATTTCGTTGTTCGTGCTGCGCGTGACGATTTGCGGGCGGTCGACGAGTTCGGGCACCGTCACCGGACCGACGATCACCGCCTGCTGGATCGCACTCGCGCCCGCCGTATCCGAAGCCGCATCCGGACTCAATCGATAGAAGCTCGCACGTGGCGACGCGCATCCTGCGCAGACCACCGCGACCGCAAGCAGCATGAGAACGCGCGGCGTCATTTTTTCTCCTCCGGCTTGCCGCGCAGCAGCGCTTCAGGATGCTGCTGAAGATAATCGGCGAGATTGCGGAACGAGGCCGCCGTGCGCGTCAGTTCGCGGACCGCTTCAGCCGTGTCCTGCTGCAAGCCCGAATCCGGGCTGAGCGTGGCATGCGCCGCATCGAGCGCGCTGCGGGCGGCATTGAGCGTCGCTGCGGCTTGAGGCAGCACATCGGTATTGAGGCCCTGCATCAGCAGGCTCGTCGCGTTGAGGGTCTTCTGCGCGCTCGCGGTCAGCTGCTCGATCGGCAGCTTGTCGATGCGCGTCATGATGCGGTTGATCGAGTCCTGCAATGAATCGAGGCCGCTCGGCGTGGTCGGCAGCTCGGGCGGCGTGCGGTTCCAGTCGACGCTCGCTTGCTTCGCGGCGGGGAAGAAGTCCATCGCCACATACAGCTGCCCGGTCAGCAGACTGCCCGTGCGCAATTGCCCGCGCAGCCCGCGTTCGACGAGAAAGTCCGCAAGCGCCTTCGGGTCGCTGACCATGCGGCCGCTTTTCGGGGGCGCGTTCGCGAAGCGCGACGTGAAACGCTCCGGATAAAGCTTCACTTCGACCGGTATGCTGATCTGCTTCGTGACCGGATCGAAGCGCGTATAGATGGCCGATACCTCGCCGATCTGAATGCCGCGAAACTCCACCGGCGCGCCCACTGCCAGCCCGCGCACCGAGCCCTGGAAGTTGAACACATACGTTTCGACGATGCGTTCCTGCACGCGCAGCGCATCCGCGCGCGTGGCGAAGAGATTGAAGACGGTATCGGCAGGCGCTTCGGCCCAGCTGAGCGAAACGGCCGGCGTTTCGAACGCGAGGCCGCCGATCAGGATCGAGACCAGCGACTGCGTGTTGACCTTGAGGCCGTCGGTGCCGAGCGTGACGTCGATGCCGCCCGCCTGCCAGAAACGCGAGTCGGCGTTCACATAGCGGTCGTAGGGCGCATTGACGAACACATGCAGCGTGACGCCGCTGCCGTCGCGATCGAGTTCGAACGACGTCACCTGTCCCACTTGCAGCCGCCGGAAGAACACCGGCGTGCCGACATCCACGGAGCCGAGATCGCTGGCCTTCAGGACGAACTGGCGGCCCGGTACATCGCTGGCGAAGACGGGCGGCGTTTCCATTCCGACATAATCGCGCCGGTCGCGCTTGGTCCTGCCGATATCCATGCCGATGTACGCGCCCGACAGCAACGTGCCGATGCCCGACACCGAACCGCCCGCCACGCGCGGCCGCACGACCCAGAAGCGCGTGTCCTCGACGAGCATGTTGGCGGCGTCGCGCGTGAGATCGGCCGTCGCGACGACGTGCGTGTAGTCCTTCGAGAGCGTGACGGACTTCACCTGGCCGATGTCCACGTCCTTGAACTTGATTTTGGTCTTGCCTGCTTCGAGTCCCTCGCCGCTCTTGAAGGTGATGGTGACGGTCGGACCTTTTTCGAGCACGGCCTGCGCCGCCAGCCACACGCCGATCAGCAGCGCGACCGCGGGCACCACCCAGACCCATGGAATGCGCCAGCGCTTCCTCGGTACGACTTCGGCGTCGGGCATGTCGTTCGGCGTGTTCATCGCGCAGCCTCCGGGCGGGCATCCGGCAACGGATCCCAGATCAGGCGCGGGTCGAACGACATGGCGGCGAACATCGTCAGCACGACGACCGCGCCGAACGCAATCGCGGCCGGCCCCGCGGCAATGGTGGCGAGCGCGCTGAACTGCACGAGCGCGACCAGCACGGCGATCACATAGATATCGAGCATCGACCAGCGGCCGACGAATTCGACGATGCGGTAGAGTCGCGCCCGCAGCGGGTTGCGCTGCGTCGAATGCAGATTGACGCTGGCGGCGAGATAGCCGATGGCGAGGATCTTGAGCATTGGCACGGCAACGCTTGCGATGAACACGACAATGGCAAGCGGCCACGAGCCCGATTGCCACAGATATGCGACGCCGCTCATGATCGTGTCTTTCTCCGCGCCGAACAGCGAACTGGTGTTCATCACGGGCAGCAGGTTGGCGGGGATGTAGAGAAGCGCCGCAGCGCTGAGAAACGCCCACGTTCGCGACAAGCTTCCCGGCTTGCGCAGATGCAGATGCGCGCCGCAGCGCGGGCAAACCAGCCGTTCGCGCCTGCGCGTGCCGGCGGTAGAGAGGCCGCAGTCGTGACAGACGCAGATGCCGCTCGCCGCCGCGATGGGACCGCGCAGCGGCGTGCCGGCGGGCAGGCCGGGCGGCGCGCCGTCGATGCGCATCCACATGGCGCGTTCGTCACAGGCCGAGGCCGCCGCGACCAGCAAGGCCATCAACGCCGCCAGCGACCACAGCGCGGGCCCCGTGACCACCGACGCAATATGGGCGAGCTTCACCAGCGCGACCAGCAGGCCGAGCATCAGCACTTCGGTCATGCCCCACTCGCGCGCGACGCGCAGCAGGCGGAACACGGTGTCCGCGCGCCACGGCACGCGCCCGAGGAACAGCGGCAGCAGCAGCCACACCATGCCGATGGCCTGCAGCGCGGGCATCAGGATGGTCGTGAAGAAGATGAGCGCGGCGAGCGGCCACATGCCGTCGCGATACAGCACGCGCACCGCGCCGATGAGCGTCGTCTCCACGAGATCGCCGTTCACCGACAAGCCGACGATCGGACACGCGTTCGAGATCATCCACAGCACACAGGCCGCGAGCGCGAAGGCGAGGGCGCGGTCGAAGCCCGGCGCGCGCCTGCGGTACAGCACGGCACGGCAGCGGCAGCAACGCAACACGCCGCCCGGCGGCACGGCGTGTTCATGCTGGAGCAGATCGCATTCGTGGCAGGCGATCAGCGCGCGGCCGGAAGCGGGCGTGTTCATTGCACCGTCTGCGGAGTGGATGAAGTGGACGGCGCAGCGCCTTGCTGCGTCGTGAGCTTGTCGGCGGCGACGACCCAGCCGCCGCCCATCACCTTGTACAAGGTGACGAACGACACCAGCGCGGCCGCCTGCGTCTGCGTCAGCGAGAGCTGGGCGTTGAAGAGGCTGCGTTCGGCATCGAGCACTTCGATATAGCTCGTGTAGCCGCCTTCATAACGCGCCCGTGCCAGACGCGAATAGGTGGACAGCGCCGTGACCTGACGGCCCTGTATTTCGAGTTGCTCGTGCAGTTTGGTCGAGGCGATGAGCGCGTCGTCGACTTCCTGGAACGCGACCTGGATCGCTTTCTGATAGGTCAGCAGCGCGCCCCGCTGTTGCGCCTCGGCCGACTGCACCTGTCCCGAGATGTTGCCCGCCGTGAAGATGGGTTGCGTGACCTGCCCCGCGAACGACCAGACCCGCGACGGTCCCGTGAACAACGACGAGAACTGGCCGCTCGCCGTGCCGAGCAGGCCGGTCAGCGATATCTGCGGAAAGTACAGCGCGCGCGCCGCACCGATCAGCGCGTTGGCCGCGACCAGATCCTGTTCGGCTTGCAACAGATCGGGCCGCCGCTCCAGGAGATCGGACGGCAGGCCCGCCGGAATCATCGGCGTCGCCATCTCGCCGAGCGTGTGGCCGCGCAGGATCGGGCCGGGATTGTCGCCGAGCAGAATCGACAATGCGTCCTCCTGCTGTGCGATGGACGTTTCGAGCTGCGGAATGGTTGCGAGCGAGGCTTCGTATTCGGACTGGCTTTGCGCGAGTTCCATCTGCGAGACTTCGCCGCCCTCGAAGCGCAGCGTGAAAACATGCACGGATTCGGCGCGACTGTCGGTGGTCGCTTTGGCGATCTCCAGTTGCTTGTCCAGACTGCGCAGATTCAGATACGACGAAGCCACCGACGCCACCAGCGAGAGAATCGTTGCCCGCCGCCCTTCGACGCTCGACAGCAAATTCGCGCGCGCCGACTCGGTCAGCCGCCGGTTGCGTCCGAACACGTCGAGTTCCCAGGCGGCGGACACCGACACCTCGTAGTCGTTGAAGACCGGCCCGAAGCCGGCCAAAGGCTGCGGGCCCGCTTGCGAGGCACGCTGGCGCGAAGCCGTCGCCCCCGCCGACACTTGCGGGAACAGCGCCGCGCGCGTCGTCACGAACTGGCCCATGAACTGGTCGATGCGCGCCGCCGCGATCTTCACGTCCTTGTTGTTCGCCAGCGCCGTTTCGATCAGTTCGTCGAGCACGGGATCCTGGAATTGCTTCCACCATTCGGTGTTGGCGGTATCGGCGGCTTCGCCCGAAGCGAAGCGCCAGTTGGCGGGCGTTTCCACGGGCTGGCGCGAATAGTTCGGCCCGAGCAGACAGCCGCCGAGCATCAGCGTCACGACGAGACCCGACAGAGCGATGGGAAACCGGCGCATGTCAGTCTCCCTGTTCCTTGGGCGGCGCATCGGCTTTCTTCTTGTTCGAGCGCTCGGACATCGTTTCAAGCACGAAGAAGAACATCGGGATGAAGAACACTGCGATCACCGTGGCGCCGAGCATCCCGCCAATCACGCCGGTGCCGATGGAATGCCGGCTGTTCGCCGAAGCGCCCGTCGCGATGGCAAGCGGCACGCAACCGAGAATGAACGCGAGCGAAGTCATCACGATCGGGCGCAGGCGTTCTTCTGCCGCGACCATGGTGGCGTCGAGCACGGACTTGCCCGCCTCGCGGTTCAGCACGGCGAACTCGAAGATGAGAATGGCGTTCTTCGCCGCGAGCGCCACCAGCATCGTCAGGCCGATCTGGAAGTACACGTCGTTGTTGAGGCCGCGCAGCAGGATGGCGAGCAGTGCGCCGAAGATCGCGAAGGGCACCGCCATCAGCACGCCGACAGGCAGGCTCCACTTCTCGTATTGGGCCGCGAGGATCAGGAACACCATCACGAGGCCGAACACAAACACCAGCGCCGAACTGCTGCCCGACTGCTTCGCCTCATACGCCTCGCCGCTCCATGCGATGCCGTAATCCGTGGGCAGCGTCGCCGCGACGGCTTCGAGCGCCTGGATCACCTGTCCCGATGCATAACCGGGCGCGGCGTTCGCCGTGATCTTCACCGCCGGGAAGTTGTTGAAGCGCGTGATGAGATCGGGACCGGTGACATAGCGCGTGGTGACCACGGCCTTGAGCGGCACCATGTTGCCGGTCTTGCTCTTCACGAAGATCTGCGTGAGATCGTCGGGCTTGATGCGATACGACGGCTCCGCTTGCAGGATCACCTGCCACAGCCGGCTCGATCGGTTGAACTGCGACACATAGAGCGAGCCGAACATGGTCTGCATTGCGCTGTAGACGTCCTCCACCGGCACGCCGAGCGTTTCGGCCTTGTCGCGGTCCACATCCGCCAGCAATTGCTGCGACGACGCGTTGAAGGTGGACGTCACGCCCGTCAGCTCCGGCCGCTGCTTCGCCCGCTCGACGAAGTCCTGCACGAGCGCCGCGAATTGCGCGATCGGCGCATCGCCCTTGCTCTGGATCCACATCTCGGTGCCGCCGGTCGTGCCGAGACCGGGTATCGACGGCGGATTCAGCGGCACGACAATCCCTTCGCGTATCTGCGAGAGATGCTTGTAAGCGTCGATCAGCACGGCGCGCGCGTTCTCGGTGCGGATATTGGCCGACGTATAGCGGTCGTCGAAGCTCTTGAGGCCGACGAAGAACGTCGACGAATTATTCTTGTTCTGGCTGTCGAGAATGCTGAAGCCATCGACGGTCGTAATGCTGCCTACCGCCGGCTGTTTCATGAAGTAGTCGGTGACGCGCTCGGACACCGCGCCGGTGCGGTCGAGCGAGGCCGCGTCCGGCATGATGACCGCGCCCAGCAGATAACCCTGGTCCTCGGGCGGCAGGAAGGCGGTGGGAATGTCGCGCATCATCACGACGGCGAGCGCGATCACGCCCGCGAACATGCACAACCCGATCACGAAGCGCCGGATCACGAGCCGCACCGCGCGCGTATAGCCGTGCGTCATGCGTTCGAACTGACGGTCGAACCAGCGGAAGAAGCCTTTCTTTTCGTGATGCCCCGGCTTGAGGAGCAGCGCAGCGAGGGCCGGCGACAAGGTCAGCGCCACGAGCCCCGAGATCACCACCGAAATCGCGATGGTAATGGCGAACTGCTTGTACATCTGGCCGGTGATGCCGGCAAGGAAAGCCACCGGCACGAACACCGCGCACAGCACGAGCACGATGGCGACCACCGGTCCCGCCACTTCGTCCATGGCTTTCTTGGCGGCGGTCTTGGGATCGAGCTTGAACACCGTCATGTTGCGCTCGACGTTCTCGATCACGACGATCGCATCGTCCACCACGATGCCGATGGCGAGCACCATGCCGAACAGCGTCAGCATGTTGATGGAAAAGCCCAGCGCCGCCATGCCCATGAAGGTGCCGACAATCGACACCGGCACCGCCAGCACTGGAATGAGCGTCGCGCGCAGGCTTTGCAGGAACACGAACACGACGATCACCACCAGCACGACTGCCTCGAAGAACGTATGCACGACGTCGGTGATGGACGCGCGCGTGAACTCCGTGGTGTCCATCGCAATCTGATAGTCGATGCCTTCCGGAAAGGTCTTCTTCATCTCGGCAAGCTGCGCGCGCACCAGCTTCGATACGTCGAGGGCATTGGCGCCCGGCTGCTGGTACACGGCGAGCACCGTCGCCGGCTTGCCCTGGAAACGGCTGCGGATCGAATAGTCCTTCTGCCCGAGTTCGGCGCGGCCCACGTCGCGCAGCCGCACGATGGCCGCGCCGCCCGACTGCGCGCGGATGATGATGTTTTCGAACTCGGAAGGCTCGGTGAGGCGTCCGGAGGTCGTCACCGCGAACGACTGTTCGACGGGCGCGCCGGTCGGCGACTGTCCCAGCCGGCCCACCGCGAACTGCTGGTTCTGGTTCGAGACGGCGCGCTGCACGTCGGCGGCCGTGATGCCGAGTTGCGCCATGCGGTCGGGCTTGAGCCAGATGCGCATTGCGTAATCCGGGGTGCCGAAGATGCTCGACTGGTTCGCGCCGGGAATGCGCTTGAGCGCGTCGAGCACATAGACGTTGGCGTAGTTCGCGATGTAGGTGGCGTCGTAGCGTTCGTCGGGCGAATAGATCGCGATCACCATCATGAACGCTTGTGACTTCTTCTGCACCTGCACGCCCTGCGACGTCACCGACTGCGGCAGTTGCGGCAGCGCGAGGTTCACGCGGTTCTGCACGTCCACCTGCGCGAGTTCCGGATTCGTGCCGATCTGGAAGTACGCGTTGATCGTCAGGTTGCCCGTGGATGAGCTCGACGAGCTCATGTAGATCATGTTGTCCGCGCCGTTGACCTGCTGCTCGATCGGCGCGGCCACGTTGTTCGCGACGACGTCGGCGCTCGCGCCCGGATAGGTCGCGGAGATGGTGATCTGCGGCGGCGTGATGTCGGGATACTGCGCGGTCGGCAACGCCAGCATGGACAGCGCGCCGCCCAGTGTGATGACGATCGAGATGACCGACGCGAAGATCGGGCGGTCGATGCAGTAATGTGAAATGTTCATTGGCCTCTTCCGCGCGACGAGCTTCCGAACGAACTTCCAAGCGAGCTCTAAAGCGTCGTCTGATCAAATCACTGGCCTGCCCCGCTGGCTGCGGTGTTCGTCGTGCCGGCCGCGGACGCGCCTGAAGGGGGCGCCGCGCCCGTCACGTGCAGTTGCGAATCGGCGGACACGCGGATCGCGCCATCGACGATCACCCGTTCGCCCGCGCGCAGACCGCTCGTGATGAACCAGTCGTCGCCATGCCATTCGCCCACTTCCACCACGCGCTGACGCGGCTTCGACTGCTCGTCGAGCACCCAGACGAAATGACTCTTCGCGCCCTGCAGCACGGCGCGCTGCGGCAGCAGGATGGCATTGGGCCGCACCGCGCCCGCCACGCGCGCCTTGACGAACTGGCCGGGCCGCAGGACCCCTTTCGGATTGGCGAACACCGCGCGAACCAGGAAGGTGCCGGTATCGGTGCTGAAGGCCGGATTCGTGAAGTCGATGCGACCCGTCTGCGGATACACGGAGCCGTCCGCCTGGATGATGGTCACGTCGAACTTGTTCTCGGGCGGAAAGCGCAGCAGGCCCTTCTGGATCTGCTCGCGATACGTCAGCAACTCGTTCTCCGAGATGCTGAAGTTCACCCACATCGGATCCAGTTGATAGACGTAGGTGAGCAGGCCGGATTGCGTCGGCGTCACGTAGCTGCCTTCCTGCACACGCGCGAAGCTGGAGAGGCCCTTGAGCGGCGAGCGGATGGTGGTGTAGCTCAGGTTGAGCTCGGCGGTCTGCACTTCGCCTTTCGCCGAAATGACGGCGGCCTCGGCCTGCTTTTCGTTGCCGATGGCGTCGTCGAGATCCTTCTTGCTCAGCGCGTTCATCGCGGCGAGCGGCTTCACGCGCGCGAGGTTCTGTTGCGTCACGTAGAGCCGCGCCTGCTGCTGCGACAGCGCGCCCTTGGCGGTTTGCAGCGCCGCCTCGAACGGCCGCTTGTCCATCACGAACATGATCTGGTTCGCGGCGACGAGCGTGCCTTCGGTGTACAGCCGCTTTTCGAGAAAGCCGTCCACGCGTGCACGTATCTCGACCTCGCGCGAACTCTGCGTCTGCGCGGTGAACTCGAACTCGACGGGCGTGGACTGGGCGGCGACCGTAACGACGGTCACATCGACCGGAGGTTTCTGTGCTTCGGGGGGCGGCTTCTTGCAGGCGGCCAGCGCCAGCAGGACGAACGCGGCAAGCGACGCCATCCGCACGGCGTGCCCGGTGCGCGACCGTGGGGCGAACCCGCCGCAGTCCAGTATCCGTTCCGACACGAACGCCATAGGCGCCTCCCTCTCTGGGACGGCCGACAATTGAGCGGCGCGGCGCGCCATGACACGTGCGCCACGGCGGCCCGCTTCGCTTCAAGCGGAGGCGAACGTCTTCCCGGTCGTGCGCGCGTGCATGACCGTGTCGCCTTGCGATGAGAACGCGCTGGACAGGCCAGCTTGCAACGTCAGCGCGCGCGAGCCTGATGGAAGTGATGGGTCGTGGCTGCCTCCGGTCTTGTCGGTCGAATGCTTGTAAGAGAGCGGCGCATGGTGCGTCATGCCTCGAGCGCGTCGCGTCATTCATCAACGGACGCGGCGTGCGTGACCCAATTACTAATAGTCGAAGACGGATGAAAACGCCATAGCGTTCGCGCGAATTTGCAGGCGTGAGCGCGCTCAGTCCGCGCTCAGTCCGCGCGTTTCCATGCCCTGAAGACATCGAGCAGCGTGCGCACCTGCCGTCCGGGAGGATCGTTGCGACGCCAGACCGCGCCGACGTCCATGGTCGGCACGGGCACGCTCAGGTCGCGCTTGCTGATGCGGTTGCCTTCCAGCGACCACGGCCGGTAGACCAGGTCCGACAGGATGGTCACGCCCTCGCCGAACGCCACGAGGCTGCGCACCGCCTCGATGGACTTGCTCTGCATGCGCACGCGCGGCTCCACGCCGAACTTGCCCCAGTAACGCGCAACCGTCTGGATGTGCTCGTCCATGTCGAGCAGCAGGTAGTTCTCGCGCGCGACGTCTTCCAGCGTGACGCGCTGTGCGTCGAGCAGCGGATGGTCCGGTGGCGTCCACAGGCGGCGCGGCGAACGCATGATGGTCTCGTCCTTGAGATCGTCGTGCAGCGCGGTGTTGGAGACGAGCAGCAGCGCCATGTCGAGATCGCCGGCGAGCAATTGTTGCTCGATGACTTCCCGCTCGCGCTCGATCACCTCCACCTGGAGGTTGCGGAATCGACGCGTCAGCGTGGCCATCATCGAGGGCAACAGATAGGCGGAAATGGTCTCGGTCACGCCAATGCGCACCATCCCCGCGATCTGCCCCGGCTCTTCCTGCGCGGCGAGCACCGCGTGGTCCACGGATTGCCGGGCCTGCTGCACATGCCGCAGGAAGCGCACACCCGCCTCGGTCAGCCGCACGCCCTTGGCGTGGCGCGCGAGCAGCGCCACGCCCACGGTGTCCTCCAGGTTCTGCAACGCGATCGTCATGGACGACTGCGACACGCTGCACAGGTTGGCGGAACGCGAAATCTGCCCGGTGTCGGCGACGGACACGAAATATTCGATCTGGCGCAGGGTGATTTGGCGAGGCATAGAGGGCGATCCGGGTGATGGCGAGCGAGCAATATCTAAAAATTCTATATCGCTGAATCGGAAATATGAATTCTTCATTGCATTTTGATTTCATAGGATCGCGACTATGAAATCCGGAGACGAGATGGAAGTTCAGGAAAAAAAGGGCTATTGCACGCTGTGCCGCTCGCGTTGCGGCACGGTCAACGTCGTGCGCGGCGGCATGCTCGCGGAAGTGCGCCCCGACCGCGAGCACCCGACCGGCCACGCCATGTGCCTGAAGGGCAAGTCCGCGCCTGAACTCGTCCACAGCCCGCACCGCGTCCTGCATCCGATGCGCCGCACCGCGCCGAAGGGCGCCGCCGATCCGGGCTGGGTGCGCATCGGCTGGGACGAGGCGCTCGACGAGATCGCCGCGAAACTCGACGCGCTGCGCCGCGAGCACGGCGCGGAAACGGTTGCGTTCGGCGTGACGACGCCGAGCGGCACGCCGATGAGCGACAGCATCGACTGGGTGGAGCGCTTCATCTGGTCTTACGGCAGCCCGAACATCTGCTACGCGACGGAAATCTGCAACTGGCACAAGGACGTGGCGCACATCTTCACGTTCGGCTGCGGAATGCCGACGGCGGATTACCGCAACTCGGAAGTCATCATGCTGTGGGGCACGAACCCGGCGAACACGTGGCTCGCGCAGGCGGACGCGATTGCGGCGGCGCGTCGCAACGGCGCGCGGCTGATCGTCGCCGATCCGCGTCCGACTGCGCTCGCGCGGGAAGCCGATGTCTGGCTGCGCGTGCGTCCCGGCACCGATGCGGCGCTGGCGCTGGGCATCGCGCGCGAGATGGTCGCGACGCAGAACATCGACGAGCGTTTCGTGCGCGCGTGGACCAACGCGCCGCTGCTCGTGCGGCGCGATACCGGGCTGTTCCTGCGCGAGCGCGACCTCGATCCGCTCGCTCAGCAGAATCGCTATGTGATCTGGAATGGCACGCGCGACCGTGCCGAGGCGCTTGGCGAGGAAGGCGCGACGTCGCCCGACGATTTCGCGCTGGCGGGACGGTATGTGGCGGCATCGGTCGAATGCGAACCGGCCTTCGCCTGCTATGTGCGCGCGCTCGATGCGTACACGCCGGAACATGTCGAAACGCTCACCGGCGTCGCGGCGGCCGACCTGAAACGCGCCGCCACACTGCTCGCGCCCGGGCGGCGGATTGCCTATCACGCGTGGTCCGGCGTCGGCCAGCAGGCCAACGCGACGCAGACCGAACGCGCCATCGCCACGCTCTACGCGCTCACCGGCGCCTTCGACAAGCGCGGCGCGAACCGCGAATTCGTCAAGCAGCCGGCCAATGCGGTGAGCACGTATGCGTTGCTGTCGCCGCAACAGCGCGAAAAGGCGCTGGGCCTGGCCGAGCGACCGCTCGGACCGCCCGCGCAAGGCTGGGTCACGGCGCGCGACATGTATCGCGCGATGATCGAAGGCGAGCCGTACAAGGTGCGCGCGCTGTTCGCGTTCGGCACCAATCCGCTGGTGTCGCAGCCGGACACTGCGCGGGCGCACGCAGCGCTGAGCGCGCTGGATTTCCACGTGCATTGCGATCTGTATGAGACGCCGTCGTCGCGCTATGCGGACATCTTCCTGCCGGTGAACACGCCGTGGGAACGCGAGGGCTTGCGCATCGGCTTCGAGATCGATGAGCGTGCGGTGGAACTCGTGCAACTGCGTCAGCGCATGGTGGCGCCGCGTGGCGAAAGCCGCGCAGATTACGACATCGTGTTCGAACTGGCGAAGCGGCTCGGCATGCAGGATGCGTTCTTCGGCGGCAGCATCGAGGCGGGCTGGAATCATATGCTCGCGCCGCTCGGGCTCGACGTGGACACGCTGCGGGCGCATCCCGAAGGCATCCGCCCGCCGCTCGAACAACGCGAACAGCAATACGCGAAGCCGACGCCCGACGGCATGCGCGGCTTCCGCACGGAAACGCTGAAGGTCGAGCTGTATTCGGAAAAGCTGCTGCGCCATGGTTATCCGCCCGTGCCGGTGCATGAGCCGCAGGCCGCACCCGCTTGCGATGCCGCTTATCCCTACGTGCTGACCTCGACCAAGAACGGCTACTACTGTCACAGCCAGCATCGCGGCGTCACGCGTCTGCGCAAGCGCGCGCCGTATCCGGTGGTCGAGATGAGCCGTGCGCTGGCGCTGAAGAAAGGCGTCGAATCGAACGACTGGGTCATCCTGCGCACGGCGCAGGGCAAGGCGCGCTTCGTCGCGCGCGTCGAGGAAGCGCTCGCGGACGACGTGCTGATCGCCGAATACGGCTGGTGGCAGGCCTGCGACGAACTCGGCATGCCGGGCTTTCCGGCGCTCGGCGAGATCAACAGCAACTTCAGCAATCTGGTGTCGTCGGCGCGGCACGATCCGCTGAGCGGCTCCATGCCGATGCGCGCGCTCGCCTGCGACATCGAACCCGATCCGTCATTCGACCGCACGCGGCGCGCATGGCAAGGCTGGCGCGAATTCGTCGTGACGAATTTGCACGACGAAGCCGAAGGCGTGCGCACTGTCACCTTCACGGCGCAGGACGAAGGCGCGCTGCCGGATTACCAGCCGGGCCAGCACGTCACCGTGCATGTGCCGACGCTCGGCGCGCGCGGCACGACACGCGCCTATTCGCTCGTCGGCGCCGCCAGCGAAACGGCGCGGCGCACCTACACCATTTCGGTACGGCAGCAGCCGCAGGGCGCGATGTCCGGCCACATTCACGAGGCGCTGGAGATCGGGCATCGCGTCGATCTGCGCGCGCCCGGCGGCACCTTCGTGCTGCCGCTGCGCTCGCGTCAGCCGGTCGTGATGTTTGCGGGCGGCATCGGCATTACGCCGTTCCTCTCGTATCTCGAATCGCTGGCGGCGATCGAGCCGGTGAGCCGGCGGCCCGAAGTCTGGCTGTTCTATGCGAACCGGCACGGCGCGGCGCATGCGTTCCGCGAGCGCATCGATGCGTTGCGCGCGGCGTGGCCCGGCCTGCATGTGTTCGACTGCTATGCGCATCCGCGCGAGGGCGTGGATGTGGCGGGCCGCGACTACGACCGCGCGGGTTATCTCGATGCGTCGGCCGTGAGCGACGACCTGATTTGCCGTCGCGCGCGTTTCTACTTCTGCGGCCCTGAACCGATGATGACCGCGCTGACCGACGGCCTGATCGCGCGCGGCGTGCCCGCGTTCGACATCTTCAAGGAAGCGTTCCGCTCGCCGTCCGCGCCGCGCGTCGACGCGGCGCAGCGCTTCACCGTCGAGTTCACGCGCTCGCACAAGGTCGCGCAATGGACGCCGGTGGACGGCAGCCTTCTGTCCTTCGCCGAGGGACTGGGCGTCGCGATGCCGAGCGGCTGCCGCGTCGGCCAGTGCGAGAGTTGCGCGGTGCGGATCGCGCGCGGTTCGACCGATCACCTGTCGGGCCACGCGCCCGACGAACCCGACATGTGCTTCGCGTGCCAGGCGATTCCGCTGTCGGACCTCGTCGTCGATGCTTGACGGCGTCATCAACTGATTTTGCTTAAACACGCCAACGCGCGAACAGGGGAGAGGAAAAAATGGAACAGGTCACACAGACGAAAGCGCTACGGCCCGAAGGCGGGCCGGGCAACCTGATGGAACGCATGGCGGCCAACGTCACGCGCTGGGCCGAAGCATGGTTCCCGGATGCCTATATCTTCGCCGCGGTCGCGGTGATCGTCGTCGGGATCGGCGCACTGGCCGTCGGCGCGCCGGCGCAACGCGTGGGCATTGCGTTCGGCGACGGCTTCTGGAGCCTGATTCCGTTCACGATGCAAATGGCCATCGTCGCGATTTCCGGCTATGTGGTTGCGGTCTCGCCGCCGGCCTCGAAGATGATCGCGGCGCTGGCGCGTCTGCCGAAGACGGCGCGCGGCGCGGTGATGTTCGTCGCGGTCATCAGCATCGCGACCTCGCTGTTCAACTGGGCGATCAGCCTCGTGTTCAGCGGCCTGCTGGTGCGCGCGCTCGCACGCCGCACCGACATGCGCATGGACTATCGCGCGGCGGGCGCGGCCGCGTATCTCGGCATGGGCGCGACCTGGGCGCTCGGCCTGAGTTCGGCGGCGGCGCAGTTGCAGGCCAATCCGGACAGCCTGCCGAAGACGCTGCTCGCGATCACCGGCGTGATCCCGTTCTCGGAAACCATCTTCCTGCCGCAATCGATGCTGATGGTCGCGGTGCTGATGATCGCCTCGCTGCTGATCGCGGGCTTTTCGGCGCCGGTCGGCGAGCGCGCGCGCACGGCGGCGGATTTGGGCGTCTCGCTCGACGACATCGATCTCAAGATGGACAAGCCCACGCGTCCGGGCGAGTGGCTCGAATACAGCCCGGTCGTGACCGTGTTGCTGGTGGGGCTCGGGCTCGTCTGGATCGGGCATGAGTTCACGACCAAGAACCCGCTGCTGGCGATCTCGAACCTCAACACGTACAACTTCGTGTTCATTCTGCTGGGCATGCTGCTCAACTGGCGGCCGCGCCGCTTCCTGAACGCGGTGGCGAAGTCGGTGCCGTCGACGGCGGGCGTGCTGATCCAGTTCCCGCTGTATGGCGGCATTGCGTTCATCCTGACCAAGGCGGCCGCGCCGGCCGGCTTGCCGCTCTCGGAGCATCTCGCGCATTTCTTCGTCGCAATTTCGTCGCAGGCTTCTTTCCCCGCCGTGATGGGCGTGTATTCGGCGGTGCTGGGCTTCTTCGTGCCGTCGGGCGGCGGCAAGTGGATCATCGAGGCGCCGTATGTGATCGAGGCGGCCAAGGCGCTGCAGGTGCATCTGGGCTGGTCAGTCACGGTCTACAACGCGGCCGAGGCGCTGCCGAACCTGATCAATCCGTTCTGGATGCTGCCGCTGCTCGGCGTGCTCGGACTGCGCGCGAAGGACGTGGTGGGCTTCACGTTCACGCAGTTGGTGATCCACACGCCGCTGGTGGTGTTCATGCTGTGGGTGCTCGCGCCGACGCTGACCTATCACGCACCGGTCATGCCTTGAGTCTCTGAATCTCTGAGTAGTTGCAACGACAAGCGAGTGATGTCATGAAAATGTTCGATGCCGCCACGACAGGCGGCGCGCTGGAGTTCCCCGCATTGATCGCGGCCTTGCGGGAGATGTTCGTCGAAGGCTGCACGGTGCCGCTGCGGCATAACCACCGGATCGAAACGGAAAGCGATGCGGGCACCGTGCTCATCATGCCCGCGTGGCAGGAAGGGCGTTATCTCGGCATCAAGACCGTGAACGTGTATCCGGGCAATGCGGCACTCGGCTTGCCCGGACTGCATTCGACCTATGTGCTGTACGACGCGCGCACCGGCGCACCGCTCGCGCAGATGGACGGCAACGAGATCACGTCGCGCCGCACGGCTGCCGCATCGGCGTTGGGCGCGAGCTTCCTGGCGCGCAAGAATGCGACGCGGATGACGCTGCTCGGCGCGGGGCGTGTCGGCAGTCTGGTGCCGGAGGCCTACCGCTGCGTGCTGCCGATCAGCGAAGTGGATGTATGGGATGCGAATCCGGCCGCATCGGAGCGTCTGGTGGCGCGGCTCTCCGAACTGGGCTTCGGCGCGCGGGTCGTGCAGGACCTGCCCGCGAGCGTGGCATGTGCCGATGTCGTGACCTGCGCGACGCTCGCGACGCAGCCGGTCGTGCGGGGCGAATGGCTTGCGCCGGGTTCGCATCTGGATCTGATCGGCAGCTTCACGCCAGCCATGCGCGAAGCCGATGACGCGTGCTTCGCCGGCGCGCGGGTGTTCGTCGATACGGCTGAAGCGTTCCAGAAGTCCGGCGATCTGCTCGGGCCGCTCGAGCGTGGTGTGGTCACCGGCCCGGAACACTGGCCAACGCTTGAACGTCTGTGCCGAGGCGAGGCGCCAGGCCGCACCGGCGATACGCAGCGCACGCTGTTCAAGGCGGTAGGCACTGCGCTGGAAGACCTGGCCGCCGCCGCGCTGGTTTATGAGCGCTGCGCAGAACCGCTGGCCGCCTGATACGCTTTCTTCACGGCGTGGACTGCAATCCGCGCCGTGCTCCCTCCTTCACGGCATGACGAAGCGCAACGCTTCGCGTAAACCCCGGCCGATTAATCCGCATGCCGTAAGAAACAGGTAAGCGGATCCTTTTACCTTAGTCTCCAGCGCAGCTCACGCATCGCCCGCCTGAAAAGCATGCGCGTGCGCGACCCATGCCGACCCCGACCGGGGAGCATCCCGCCGCAACAACCTCGACCGCATCGCCGTCCGTCCGCGCGCCGCGCAGGACGCGGGCGTTCGTGCGCGCGAACAGGAGACACCGATGGACCTGAAGATCGTCGAACAAATCAGAGCGAGCGCCGCATACCGCGAACTGGTGCGCAAGCGCTCGAAGCTCGGCTGGACGCTGACCGCGCTCGTGCTGATCGTGTACTACGGCTATGTGCTGCTGATCGCGTTCAACAAGGAACTGCTGTCCGCGAAGATGGGCGCGGGCGTGATGACCTGGGGCATGCCGATCGGCTTGTTCGTGATCGTCTTCACGGTCGTCATTACAGGGCTCTATGTGCGCCACGCCAACCGCACCTACGACGAACTCACCGACCAGATCAAGCGGGAGGCCGCATGAAGCCGTCACGACTTTCATCGCTCGCGCTTGCGGGCCTGTTGCTCGCTACGTCCGCCGCTGCGTTCGCCGCCGGCGGCGATCTCGGCCAGGCCGTGAAGCAGCCGACCAACTGGACCGCGATCTGCATGTTCATCGCGTTCGTGATCGCGACGCTCTTCATCACCAAATGGGCCGCGAAGAAAACCCGCTCGGCCGCCGAGTTCTATACGGCCGGCGGCGGCATCACGGGCTTCCAGAACGGCCTCGCGATTGCCGGAGACTTCATGTCGGCGGCGTCGTTCCTGGGCATTTCGGCGGCGGTCTATTCCAATGGTTATGACGGCCTGATCTATTCGATCGGCTTCCTGGTCGGCTGGCCGATCATCACCTTCCTGATGGCCGAGCGGCTGCGCAATCTGGGCCGCTTCACCTTCGCCGATGTCGCCGCGTACCGCTTCAGGCAAACGCCGATTCGCGCGTTCGCCGCGTCGGGTACGCTCGTCGTCGTCGCGTTCTATCTGATTGCGCAGATGGTCGGCGCGGGCCAGCTCATCAAGCTGCTGTTCGGGCTCGAATACTGGATTGCGGTGGTGATCGTCGGGGCGTTGATGATGGTCTACGTGCTGTTCGGCGGCATGACGGCGACCACCTGGGTGCAGATCATCAAGGCCTGCCTGCTGCTCGCGGGCGCTTCGTTCATGGCCTTCATGGTGCTGTGGCAGTTCCACTTCAGCCCGGAAGCGCTGTTCGCGAAAGCCGTGGACGTGCACGCGATGAAGGCGTCCATCATGGGGCCGGGCAACTTCATCAAGGACCCCATCTCGGCGATCTCCTTCGGCATCGCGCTGATGTTCGGCACGGCAGGCCTGCCGCACATCCTGATGCGCTTCTTCACGGTGCCGAACGCCAAGGAAGCACGCAAGTCCGTGTTCTGGGCGACGACGTGGTCGGCTACTTTTATATTCTCACTTTCATCATCGGCTTCGGCGCGATCGTGCTGGTGAGCACCAACCCGGTCTTCAAGGACGCAGGCGGCAAGCTCCTCGGCGGCACGAACATGGCGGCCGTGCATCTGGCGAGCGCCGTGGGCGGCAACGTGTTTCTCGGCTTCATCTCGGCGGTGGCCTTCGCGACCATCCTCGCCGTGGTGGCGGGCCTGACGCTCGCGGGTGCGTCCGCCGTGTCGCATGATCTGTATGCAACCGTCTTCAAGAAAGGCCAGGCGTCGAGCAAGAGCGAACTCAAGGTATCGCGCGTGACGACCATCGTGCTCGGCATCGTGGCGGTCGTGCTGGGCATCGTGTTCGAGAAGCAGAACATTGCGTTCATGGTGTCGCTTGCCTTCGCGGTGGCGGCGTCTGCTAACTTTCCGGTGCTGTTCCTCTCGGTGTTGTGGCGCGGCTGCACCACGCGCGGCGCGGCGTTGGGCGGCTTCATGGGGCTGTTGTCGGCGGTCGTCCTGACTGTGCTCTCCAAAGCTGTTTGGGTCGATGTCTTTCATTACGCCAGTGCGCCGTTTCCGTATGCATCGCCGGCGTTGTTCTCGATGGCGATCGGCTTTGCCGGCATCTGGCTGTTCTCGGTGACGGACAAGTCGGCACGTGCGCGTATCGATCAGGCCGGCTTCGACGCGCAGACCGTGCGCTCGGAAACCGGCATCGGCGCGGTGGAGAGTGCGTCTCACTGAGTTCCACTTGCCCGTATACCGGTCATCGCCGGATGCGGGCGGAAGCTCCCGGAAAATGCGTTAAGCTCGTGACGCTTGCACGAAGCGCTCAACGCATGGGAGCACACCATGGAACTACAGTGTCCAAGTCTGTTCGAGCAATCTGCCTACATCGCCGGCGCATGGGTGGACGAGACTGCGCTGCCCCGCGTGGCGGTCACCAATCCTTCGACGCGCGCCGTCATCGGCTCGGTGCCGCAGGTGACGGAGGAACAGGTGGCGCATGCCGTCGAGTGCGCGCGGGCGGCCTTGCAGGACTGGCGCAACTGGAGCAGCCGCGAGCGCGCATCGGTGTTGCGCGAGTGGGGCCGTCTCGTCGAACATCATCGCGACGACCTCGCCATCATCCTGTGCAGCGAGCAGGGCAAGCCGCTGCACGAGGCGCGCGCCGAGATCACGCAGGCCGCCAATTATCTCGACTGGTTCGCCGAGGAAGCGCGCCGCATCTACGGCGACAACATTCCCGCACCGCGGCGTAATCAACGCATCCGCGTGCTGCATCAGCCGGTGGGCGTGTGCGGCGCCATCACGTCGTGGAGCTTTCCGGCCTCGATGGTCGCGCGGCGCGTCGGCGCGGCGCTCGCGGCGGGCTGCACGGTGATTCTCCATCCCGATCCACGCACGCCGTTCTCGGCGCTCGCGCTGTGCGCGCTCGGTGAAAACGCCGGCCTGCCGCGCGGCGTGCTGTCCGTGTTGACCGGCGAAGCCGATCCGATCCGCAGCACGCTGCTCGCGCATCCCGACGTGCGCAAGGTGTCGTTCACCGGTCCGATCGAAGCGGGCAAGCAACTGATGTCGCAGTGTGCATCGACGGTCAAGAAGATGTCGCTGGAACTGGGCGCCAATTGCCCGTTCATCGTGTTCGATGACGCGGATATCGATCTCGCCGTGAAGGGCGCACTCGATGCGCGCTTTCGTCATACCGGGCAGGCCGCGATGTGCGCGAACCGTTTCTTCGTGCATGAGGACGTGGTTGAGACGTTCGTGGCGCGGCTCGTGTCGAAGGTCGCGGTGCTGAAGGTCGGCGACGGTCTCGATGAAGGCGTGCAGATCGGTCCGCTCATCAGCGAGGACGCGGTGGCGCGCATCGAGGCGTTGATCGGTGAGGCTGTCGGCATGGGCGCGACGGTTGCGGCAGGCGGCGTGCGCGTGCGTCCCGATTCAAGTTTCTTCAGGCCGACCGTGCTCACGGACGTCAAACCGGACATGCGCGTATGCGGCGACGAAGTGCTCGGACCAGTGGCAAGCGTGCTGCCGTTCCGCGACGAGGACGACGTCATCACGCTCGCCAACGATACGCGCACCGGCCTCGCGGCATACTTCTACACGGCCGACATCAACCGGGCATTCCGCGTGATGGAGGCGCTGGAATGCGGTGTGGTCGGCGTGAATGACAGCCTGGTGTTCAACGAGGTCGCGCCGTTCGGCGGCATCAAGGAGTCGGGGATGGGGCGCGAGGGCGCTTCCTCCGGCATCGAGGAATATCTCGAAGCGAAGTACGTGTGCTTCGGCAATCTGGAACGTTGAAGCCGCTGTTGATGTACTAACGCGCCATCGCGGCCGTTGGATCTTCATGCAAGCGCACCGACATGACCGGCGCCTCCGGTCGCGTATGCGCCAGCTTCATCAGACGCGGCTGCAACAGCAACGCCACCAGCCCGCTCCAGCCGGTCTGATGCGATGCGCCCACGCCGCGCCCGGTATCGCCATGGAAGTATTCGTGGAACAGCACGAGGTCCTGCGAGCGCGGGTCCGCCTGAAGTTGCGGATAGGCGCTCATCACGGGCCGCTTGCCTTCGGCGTTCTTCAGGAACAGGGTGGTCACGCGCCGCGACAGATTGTCGGCAATATCGCTCAGTGAACATGTGCGCTCAGGCTGCGCCGGATCCTCGATGCGGAATGCGTCGCCGTAATAGCGATGAAACTCGTATAGCGATTCGATCAGCAGATAGTTGACGGGCATCCAGATCGGACCGCGCCAGTTCGAATTGCCGCCGAACACACGCGAATCCGATTCCGCCGGAAGATAGCGCACGCACAGATGCACGTTGTCGTGATCGAACAAATAGGGCGCCTCGCAATGCACGCGGCTGAGGGCGCGCACGCCGAAATCGGAGAGGAATTCTTCGGGGTCGAGCGTACGCCGCAACAGCGCCTTCATCCGATGTCCGCGCAGCAGCGACAGCAGCGTTGTGTTGGCTTTGCCGGGCTCCATCCAGCGCGAAACCAGCTTCGCCAGATTAGGCCGGTGATCGGGGAACCAGGCAAGCCGTTCGCGCAGGCCGGGCAGTTCGCCATACACGCTTTCTTCCAGCACGTGCACCGCGAACAGCGGAATCAAGCCGACGATGGAACGGATGCGCATCGGCACGCGCGTGCCGTCGGGCAGATGCAGTACGTCGTAGAAGAACTCGTCTTCTCCGTCCCACAGGCCGGTGATGCAGCCGTCGCCGCAACTGACGGCCTCCGCGATATACAGGAAATGCTCGAAGAACTTGACGGCGATCTCCACGTACGCGTCGTTCTTCAGCGCGAGTTCGAGGCCAATCTGCATCAGGTCGAGCGCATACGAGGCCATCCACGCGGTGCCGTCGGCCTGATCGATGCGTCCGCCGGTCGGCAGCGGCTGCGAGCGGTCGAAGATGCCGATGTTGTCCAGCCCGAGAAAGCCGCCCTGGAAGATGTTGCGATCGTCGGCGTCCTTGCGGTTCACCCACCACGCGAAGTTCAGCAGCAGCTTGTGGAACATCACTTCGAGAAACGCGTGATCGCCGATGCCGGTCATCTCGCGGTCGAGCTCGTACACGCGCCACGTGGCCCATGCATGCACCGGCGGATTCGCGTCGCCGAACGCCCATTCATAGGCCGGCAGCTGCCCGTTCGGATGCATGTAGCGTTCTTTCACGAGCAGCAGCAACTGCTTCTTCGCGAAGTCCGGGTCGATCATCGCGAAGGCAACCGCATGAAACGCAAGGTCCCACGACGCGTACCACGGATATTCCCATTTGTCGGGCATCGAGACGACATCGCCATTGCACATGTGACGCCAGTCCGCATTGCGGCCGTGACGGCGCTGCTTGGGCGGCTCGGGCTGGCCCGGATCGCCGTCGTGCCAGCGCGTGACGTCGAACTGGTAATACTGCTTCGTCCACAACATGCCGGCCAGCGCCTGGCGCTGCACGAGGCGCGCATCGGCGTCGTCGATGTCGTGTTGCAGCGTCGCGTAGAACTCGTCGGCTTCCGCTTGCCTGCGCGCGACCAGCGCGTCCGTGTCGAGCGGCGCGTCCTGATCGGCGGGACGCCAGCGCATGGTCATCACCGCGCGCTGATGCGGGCCGAGTTCGAGACACGCATGCGCGGCCGCGCGCGTGCCGTGATCGCGGCGGATGGCGGCGGTGTCGCCATCGACGAGATAGTCGTTGATACCGTCCTTGAACGGCCCTTCGCCCTCGATGCCGAAGATGCGCCGAACGTTCGTCTCGTTCTCGCAGAAGAGCCATTCGAGCGGCACGTCGGCTGTGGCGCTCACATGCAGGGTGCCGTGCGCCGGATGATGCGCGATGACGTGTTCGTCCTGGCTGCCTTTGCCGTGCACTGTCAGCGACGGCTTTCCATGCCGCGCTGACCACGCCCAACGATTGCGCGCCCAGAACTGGGGCAGCACGTGCAGCGTGGCGGCCTCGTTCGCGCGATTCTCGATGGTCACGCGCATGACGATGTCGTCGGCGGTGTGCTTCGCATATTCGACCCAGACGTCGAAGTAACGGTCGGCGTCGAACACGCCGGTGTCGAGCACTTCGTATTCGGGCTGATCCGCGCCGCGTCGACGGTTCTCGTCGATGAGATCCTGATAGGGAAACACATCATGCGGATACTTGTAGAGCATCTTCATGTACGAATGCGTGGGCGTGCCGTCCACGTAGAAGTACAGCTCCTTCACGTCCTCGCCGTGATTGCCCTGTTCGTTCGTCAGACCGAAGAGGCGTTCCTTGATGATCGGATCGCGCCCGTTCCACAGTCCGAGCGAGATGCACCAGTCGAGCGGGTCATTGCCGAAGCCCGCGATGCCGTCTTCGCCCCAGCGGTACATGCGGCTGCGCGCATGGTCGTGCGGAAAAAAGTCCCACGCGGTGCCGTATTCGCTGTAGTCCTCGCGAACGGTGCCCCATTGACGCTCGCTCAGATAAGGGCCCCAGCGCCGCCACGACTCGCGCTCCGCGCCGTGCAGGCGTGAGCCTTCCTTCGTTTGCAACAGATGGATTGCGCGTAGCGGCGGCATGAGACCTCCGGGGCGTGTGAAGTTCGATGATAAGCGCGTGTGGCGCGTTCGGCGCGGCGACGTGCCGGTTAATGCCGCTGCGTCATCAATCCCATAACCATCGCGCCATTTATTCATGTAAGCCCGTTCCCTAGCATTCGACTCATCGATGTTAAACGAACCAGGGAGTCGGACCATGTACGTCATCACAGGGATTACCGGACAAGTCGGCGGCGCGCTCGGCCACGCACTGTTGCAGCAGGGCAAGGCGGTGCGCGCGGTGGTGCGCGACGAGCAGAAGGGCGCGGCGTGGGCGGCGCGCGGTTGTGAGATCGCGCTCGCCACGATGACCGACGCCGACGCGCTTGCGCGTGTCTTCGAGGGCGCCGAAGCCGTGTTCTTGCTGCCGCCTTCGGAGTTCGATCCGCAACCGGGCTTTCCGGAGGCGCGTGAGGTGATCGATACGATCATGGCCGCCGTGGCGCGTGCGCGGCCGCGCCGGATCGTCTGTCTTTCGACTGTCGGCGCGCAGGCCACGCGGTCCAATCTGCTGACCCAGCGCACGCTGCTGGAAGAGGCGCTGCGTCAACACCCGGTTCCGGTTACGTTCCTGCGTCCGGCGTGGTTCATGGAGAACTGCGCGTGGGACGTGGCCTCGGCGCGCGACGAAGGCATCGTGCGCTCGTTCCTGCAACCCGCCAATCGTGCGATCCCGATGGTCGCCACTGACGATATCGGGCAACTCGCCGCGCGACTCATGCAGGAGGCATGGCCGGGCGTGCGCGTCGTGGAACTGGAAGGTCCGGCGCGCGTGCGTCCCGTCGATATCGCCGCCGCGTTCTCGCATGTGCTCGGCAAGCCGGTGCGCGTTGAGATCGTGCCGCGCGACACGTGGGAAGCGCTGTTTACGAGTCAGGGCATGCGTTACCCGCTGCCGCGCATGCAGATGCTCGATGGTTTCAACGAAGGCTGGATCGACTTCGAAGGACATCGCGAGGACATCGTCAAGGGAACGACGCCGCTCGTCGATGTGATTCGAAAGCTGACCAAGGTCTAAGCGAGCTTCAGACGATATCGCTGACTTGCGGAATCATCGCCGCTTGTCCGCGATAGACGCCGTCGCGATCGAACAACTGCCAGACCGTCGCGCGCTCAATATAAAAACGCGCGCCCGATTTCTTCACGCGCACGCCGCGATAACCATCGACATAACCATCGCGCGTCACTTGTTCGAGAAACGCCTGGCGCTCGCTGCGCTCCGGCGCTTCAGCGGAAAGACGCGAGGGCAGCGCGGTCAACTCGTTCCACGTATAGCCGAACAGACGCTGCGCCCGCAGGTTGCCGTACACGAAGACCGGGTCCGCCTGTGTGTCGTGTGCAAGGATGCCGAAAGGCGCGTCTTCATAGAGCCAGCGCGCGGCCTCGGCGGGCGTCAGGCTTGCGTCGGGAACCAGCGACGTGTTCAGCAGGCGCGCGTAGCTCTCGCTGAGCAGGGTGAAGAAGTTGGAATCGGTAGGCTGCATTGCGTTTGAAAGCAGGATTGAGGCGGAACTCGCAACCTTACCCGCGCGCCACAATTCGCGCAGCATCGAGACGAACATTGCAGGTTTTATATCGGTCGATCTAAAATACGCCGGCTGCATTCATCAAATGCAATCCAGGAGACGACCGGCATGATCGAGTTTTACTTCCACCCGACGCCCAATCCCGCGAAAATCGCGCTCTTTCTCGAAGAGTCGGGGCTTCCCTACACGCTGAAACCGGTCGATACGAGCAAGGGCCAACAGCATCTGCCCGCGTTCCGCGCCATCAATCCGAACGGCAAGGTGCCGGCCATCGTGGACACGGAAGGGCCGGGCGGCACGCGCGCGGTCGTGTTCGATTCCACCGCCATCCTGCTCTATCTCGCCGAGAAGAGCGGTCAGTTCATCGGCGGGCCGCAAGACCGTCCGCAACTGCTTTCATGGCTGATGTTCATCGCCAGCGGCCTCGGCCCGTTCTCGGGACAAGCGGTGCATTTCCAGTACGCCGCGCCCGAAGGCCTCGACTACGCGGTGAACCGTTATCGTCGCGAGGTGGACCGGCATTATCAGGTGCTCGAAGATCACTTGAAGGGGCGCGAGTTCATCGTCGGGAATGCTTATACGATTGCCGACATGTCGGCGTGGGGCTGGCTGGATCGTGCGTCGCGTGTGCTCAAGAACAGCGAGGATCCGCTCGGTCCCTATCCGGAACTGAAGCGCTGGTTCGCGCACATCGACGCGCGTCCCGCCGTGGCCCGTGCGCGCGCCGTCAACAAGACGCACGCGTTCAAGAGCGTCAACGACGACGAGACGAAGCGCTCGCTGTTTCCGTCGAACTTTCCGAAGACGGCCTGAGAGGAAGCCAGCGTATGCCGCGTCCGCGTGAGTTCGATGAGGATGCCGCCCTCGATGCGGCCATGACGCAATTCTGGTCGCGCGGCTATGAAGCGAGTTCGGTGCGCGATCTCGCCACGGCCATGGGCCTGACGTCGGCGAGTCTCTACAACGCGTTCGGCGACAAGCGCACGCTCTATGAACGCGTGCTCGAACGCTATGTGGAACGCGGCTTTCGCGCGCGGGTGCAGCGTCTGGAACACCGCGTGCCGCCGCGCGATGCCATCGCGATGTTCTTCGACGAGATCATCCGGCTCTCGGTGAACGATCCGCATCGCCGGGGTTGCATGGTCGTCAACTCGGCGCTGGAACTCGCGCCGCACGACGATTTGTTTCATCGCGCGTTGAGCGGCGTGCTGAAGGACATGGAAGGGTTCTTTCTGCGGTGTGTGCTCGCGGGTCAGAAAGACGGATCGATTCCGCGCGATCTCGACGCCGGCGACATCGCGAAAACCCTGCTCGCTGCTTTGATGGGGCTGCGCGTGCTGGCGCGGGTCAATCCGCAGCGCAAGCTGCTCGAAGGCGCGCTGCGGCCGGTGCTGGCGTTGCTCGGCGTGGAGGCGGCCGCGCGCCGCAGGAACTGACTTACTTGGCGTCTTGCGTGCGCGACGCGCACATCCGCCATGCAGGTGCGCCGTGTTCATCGACCGCTGTTTCGCGCCACCAACGCTCGCCGCGATGCGGCGCTTCGAGATCGAGCCGCTCGCCCATGCGCGGCGTAGACACCGCGACGCCGCGCGCCAATGCGAGCCCGGTCACGCGTTCGAAAGGCTCTTGCCACGGGTGCATCGCGAGGTCGAAGGTGCCGTTGTGGATCGGCACGAGCCAGCGTCCGCGCAAGTCGATATGCGCCTGCACCGTGTGTTCCGGCTGCATGTGCACGTAGGGCCATTGCGCATCGTAGGCGCCGGTCTCGACGAACGTGACATCGAACGGACCCAGCTTCTCGCCGATGGCGCGGAACCCTTCGAAGTAACCCGTGTCGCCGCTGAAGAACACGCGCAGGGCGTCATCGACGATGACCCACGAAGCCCACAGCGTGCTGTTGCTGTCGAAGAGGCTGCGCCCCGAGAAATGCTGTGCGGGCGTGGCGGTCAAGGTCAGGCCATCGATCTGCGCGCTCTGCCACCAGTCGAGCTGGCGGACTTTCGCGGCATCGATGCCCCACTCGATCAGACGATCGCCGACGCCGAGCGGTGTCAGGAACACTTCGGTGGTCGCGGCAAGCGCGAGCACGGTGTCGCGGTCCAGGTGATCGTAGTGATCGTGCGAGAGGATCACGCCGCGCAAAGGCGGCAACTCTTCCAGCGCGATGGGCGGCGCATGAAACCGCTTCGGACCGACGCGCTTGAACGGCGACGCGCGCTCGCCAAAAACCGGATCCGTCAGCCAGTACGCGCCGCGCAGTTTGAACAGCAAGGTGGAATGACCCAGCCGATACAGGCTGCGATCCGGGGCGGCGTCCAGTTGCTCGCGCGTGAGCGTATCGACGACAGGCGCCTGCGCAGGCACCGAGTTACGCGGCTTGTTGAACAGCATGTTCCACATGATCCGCAAGGTCTTGCCGAATCCTTCCGACGGACGAGGCTTCACATTGCGAAAGCGCGTGCCGTCATGCTGCGGCGACGCGGTCGACAGTCCCCGGCCGCGCCGGGCAGCGGCCAGTCCGAGGGCACGGTTGATGCGATCAGCAAAAGAACTCATGAGAATGGCATCCGACGCAAATGTACACTGTACAGTGTAGTTTAATCTCATCAAAAAAGTAAACCGTGCGGTGTAAAATAAACGGATGAGTTCGAACGACATTCCCCAGCGCCTGACGGATCGCAAGCGCGCTGCCATCATGAACGCGGCGGTCGAGGAGTTCATTGCGGCCGGCTACGACGCCACCAGCATGGACCGCATCGCCGCGCGCGCGGACGTTTCAAAGCGCACGGTGTACAACCATTTCCCGAGCAAGGAAGCCTTGTTCGCGGCCATTCTGCTGCGTCTCTGGGATGAGAGCGATGCCGGCGACGCTCCCGCCTACAGCAGCAGCGAGCCTTTGCGCGCGCAGTTGCTGGCCTTGCTCGCGCGCAAGCTGCGGCTGATGAACGACGAGTCGTTCCTGTCGGTGGCGCGCATGGCGATATCGGCGGGCATTCACTCGCCGGAACGGGCGCGCGATATCGTCGCGCGAATTGGCGAACGGGAAGAAGACCTGACCGTATGGATCAGGAAAGCCGCCGCCGATGGCCGTCTCAGCGTCACCGACCCCGTCTTCGCCGGGCAGCAATTGCATGGCATCGTGAAGGGCTTTGCCTTCTGGCCGCAAGTGGCGATGGGCCAGCCCACGCTGACGAAGCACGAGCAGAAGAAGGTCGCCGAAGCCGCCGCCGACATGTTCCTCGCGCGTTATGCGCGCGCGGCGTCCGACAAATAAAAAAAGCGCGATGCCCTTGCGAGCATCGCGCCTTGGTGAGCCGGACTTCGATCAGAAGCGGTGACGCAGACCCACGCGCGTCACGAGCTGCGTATTCGCGCCCGCACTGCCGACAAACGACGCCGCCGAACCGATTTCCGCCTGCACCGGAACCCCGCGATTGCTGCCCGATGCCTTCTGGAACGCGCCGGTCACATAGACGTCGGTACGCTTCGACAGCACGTAGTCCACGACGCCATTGACCTGGTGCCAGCGGCCGTCGAAGTTGCCGTCGAGGTCCGAGAACGTGTAGCCGAGGCCCGCGCTCAAAGCCGGCGTGAACGCGTACTTGCCGCCGATTTCATAGTTGTTCAGCGTCGAGGAACCCGCCGTGATCGGCTCGAACTTCGTGTGCGTCCAGTTCGCCCAGATCAGTGCGTCCGCGATGGTGTAGCGCGCGCCGACGCCAAAGGTTTCCAGATCGCGCAGGCCGGTCGTGTTGACGTTCGCGATGCTCACGCTGAACGCAGGCGTCGCGCCGTTCGGGAAGCGGATGTTGGTGTACGCCGCGCCGATGCCGAGCGGACCCTGCTTGTAGTTCAGGCCGAAGCTATAGGCGCTCGACGAACCTTGCACGGCGGTTGCGCCGGTGCCCGTCGTGGGCGAGCCGGCGAAGTTGGTCGAGTTGGAGAAGCCGTACATCGCGCCGAACGTGAGGCCGTGGAAATCGGCGCTGCTGAACTTGACCGCGTTGTTGATGCGGCTTGCAGTCAGCTGGTCCAGGTCGTTGATGTGATACGCGTAGTTGCCGGCGGGCGTCTGGCTGCCCATCGTGTAGTTGCCGCCGAGGTAGTCGGTGGAGAACGAGTACTGACGGCCGAACGTCACCGAACCGATGTCGTTCTTCGAGATGCCGACATAGGCCTGACGGCCGAATTCCGCGCCGCCCTGGCCGAGCGTGCCGTCACCGCTGTTGAAGCCGCTTTCGAGCACGAAGATCGCCTTCAGACCGCCGCCCAGGTCTTCCGCGCCGCGCAGGCCCCAACGGCTGCCTTGCGCTACGCCGTCGCCGTACTTGACCACGCTGTCATGACCGCGCGTGGTCGCGACCTTGTTGGCGTAGGTGATGCCGGCATCGATGATGCCGTACAGCGTGACGCTGCTTTGCGCCTGCGCCACGTTGCTGAACAGGGCGAACATGCCGAGCGCGGCGGCCGCTACGATGTGCTTCTTCATTGTTGTTTTCCTTGAGGTTGTCCGCTCGACACGGTGTGGGCAGCGCACGACGCGGCGCTTTCGGCACGCGAACGCGATCTTCCCGGCTTCGCAAGACAAGCATGCGAAGGTCGAGTGCTATGAGAAAAAGATGGTCGTCAAACGAATGGGTTGATGTCCCGCTTTCAATACAAGCGGGCGGACTGCGTTGCCCTGGCGCCTTGCCGCCGATGACTGACGCTGTAGCGAACGGAATATAGCGGATCGTCAGCGTTCGGTAAATATCGCCTATGCAGTTTGTAGTCTTTCTTCCACATGGCTGTCATCAAGATAGGTTTATTCCGAAGTCATCCGGCAACTAACTGTCGATTTTTATTGCGCCTTTAAACAGGCGCGCTTGTTGCAACAGTAATAGCCTGCTTTGTGTCAGCCGCTTTCAGGAGGAGACGATATGTCAGAGCACAGCCACCCGGACGCATGCCGGATCGGCGTTGCGTTCATCGAAGGGCAAGTGACGATGCTTCAAGCTTACGCCGCGTTGTTGTCGGAGTGGATCGAGCGTGGCGCGCCGCCACCCGATTTCAGAAAAGCGGACACACTGATGGCGCGCCGGCGCTCGGATCCCGAGGCGCATACGCATAGCGAGGCCGGCACGCCGATGAAAGCGCCGCCCCCCGACGATGACCTTGCTTGGCCGTCATTCGATACCCCGGACCAGCGCATGGCGTTCGCGATGATCGTGCCGTGTACGAACGCGCTTCTCGCGGTGGCCGAGTATTTCGATGTGCATCGGCTGTCGGCGTCGCGCGCGCCCGAGGTGCAGTTCCTGATGCGGGTGCGCGACGCGGCCGTGAACGGCAACACCTTCGTCATCGCCGACACGTACATGCCGCACGCCGCCTATGCCGGCCTGATCGTCGATGCGACGCTCGACGGCACGCTGCTGTTCAGCGATGGCGTGAGGCCCGGCTTCATCGAGTTCGGCGATACGGTGGGTTTGCTGCGCTACCTGACGAAGCTGTTGAAGAGCATGCAGACGGTCATCAGCGCGGGCGATGCGGGCTGAAGCGCCGCGCTCAATACACCCTTAATACACGCCCGGCACGCCCGGCGGACGCGTCTTGAAGCGCCGATGCACCCAGTAGTATTGCTCCGGAAGCCTGCGCACCTGGGTTTCGAGAAACGCGTTGATGCGTTCGGCATCGAGCGTGTCACTTGCGGAAGGGAAGTTGTCGAAGGGTTCGAAGATGGTGAGCTTGTAGCCGCGATAGTCCGGCAGCACTTCGGTGACGAAGGGCACGACCTGCGCGCCACAAAGCCGTGCGAGCCGTGACACCGAGGTCAGCGTGCACGTGGGCACGCCGAAGAACGGCACGAAGACCGAGTTGTCCGGGCCGTGATCCATGTCCGCGGCGAGCATGACCGGCGTGCCCGCGCGAAGCAGCCTGACGATGGCTTTCGCGCTGGTTGAACGTTCGATCATCTCGGCGCCGAATCTGCCGCGTTGCCGTCTTGCGAGCGCGCAGATTCGCGCGTCCGACATGCGGGTGTAGAGAGAAGCCGCCGGAAAGCGCGTTGAATAGAGAATGCAGCCGACCTCGATGCTCACGAAATGGAAGCCCAGAAAAATGGTCGGCACGGCCTGATGGCTGTGCAGATCGATGTGGCTTTCCACTTGAACGAGCTTCTGTATCGACTTCGCGCTGCCGAACCATTGAATGCCGCGTTCGAAATAACTTCGAATGACGTGGCGAAAATGATCTCTCGCAAGCTGTTCGTATTCGCGCGCTTCCCGGCCCGGAAAGCACAGACGCAGGTTCACGTGCACGATATGTTTGCGCGAACTCGGCAACCTGTACAACAACGCGCCGAGCGCGCTGCCAAGCCGTGCAACCAGGCCGTAGGGAAGAAGGGAAAAGAAGCGCAGCAACGCCACAGCGGCAGTAAAGCCCAGCTGCTTCAAGGGAAACTCCTGCCCGGAAGATTGAAACGGGAACAGCGAAGAATGAATCGGAAGGAGGCTGATTATAACGCCGACGCTTGCAAAAATGCGTTGTCGAATTAGATAAAGCGTGACATTCGAGGTAATCCAATGTCACGTAATCACAGGCCGGCGCCCAACGGACAACGAAGCCACGCGCAGCACGCTTGCGCTATTTGCTTCAACATAGTGTCCAGGCGGCTTCCTGTCTGATTCCGCTGGTCAACCTCATGTGCGCGTCGGTATCGGCGGGATCGAAGCATCGGCCGATTGACCGATATGCAGCGCACCTCAATGGAGAACGCGCAATGTCCGCATCGACGAGCGATACCCCTGTCTGGTTCATCACCGGCTGCTCGACCGGCTTCGGCCGCGAACTGGCCGCCGCGGTCATGGAGAAAGGCTGGCGCGCGGTGATCGCGGCACGCAATCCGGACAGCGTCGCCGATCTCGTCGCGCGCGCGAAGGAGCGCGCCGTCGCGGTGCGCCTCGACGTCACACGCGCCGACGAGATCCAGTCCGCCGTCGCGCAGGCTCATGAAGCGTTCGGCCGGATCGACGTGCTCGTCAACAACGCTGGTTTCGGCTATCTCGCGGCGGTGGAAGAAGGCGAGGAGGACGAAGTGCGCGCGATGTTCGAAGCGAACTTCTTCGGCGCGGCGGCGATGATCCGCGCCGTGCTGCCGCACATGCGCGAGCGCCGCTCGGGACACATCGTCAACATTACATCGGTGGGCGGGCTGGTCGGCAATCCGGGCAGCGGTTATTACGCGGCGACCAAGTTCGCGCTCGAAGGTCTCGGCGAGGCGCTGGCGCGCGAGACAGAGACCCTCGGCATCAAGGTGACGGCGGTCGAGCCCGGCCCGTTCCGCACCGACTGGGCGGGGCGCTCGCTCAGGCAGACGCGTCAGCCCATCGACGACTACGCAGCCGGCGCGGGCACGCGGCGCGCGGCGATCGCGGAACGCAGCGGCAGCCAGCCGGGCGATCCGGCGCGCGCGGCGCAGGTGATCATCGAGGCGGTGACCGCGCCCGAGCCGCCCGGACATCTGGTGCTCGGCGGTCCGGGTCTCGAACTCGTGCGCGCCAAGCTCGCGCGTCTCGCCGCCGAGATCGACACATGGCACGACCGCAGCGCCTGGACCGACAACCCGGGCTGAAGCACCCGCCGATGAACCCGCCGATGAACCCGCCCGAAGCCCATGCCCACGTCCGCGCGCTGATCGCCGCCGACGCCGCCGTGCTGCACGTCGCGCCGCCGCGCGTGTGCTTCGTGACGCGCGCGGGCGGGCCGTGCTACGAGGCGCTGTTCAACCGCATCGAGATCGATGCCGCCACGCTCGCCTTGCCCGAGCCGCTGCTGAACGTGGTGATCGCGCATGAAGTCGGGCATGCAACGCAGCGCAGGAGCATGCTCTTCGACCTCGCACGGGCCATGTTGCTGGTGGCGGCGCTGATGTCGGTGCCGTGCCTGCTGTTCGCGGCCTCGCCCGAGGAAGAGTGGTGGCGCGTGAGCGCGCCGGGCATCGGCGTGGTGCTGGCCTTGTTCGCAGCGCGGAGAATCTGGCGCACGCATGCCGCGAGACGCTGCACGGCGCTCGAACTCGATGCCGACGCGAAAGCGGCTTCGATCCACGGCGCGTCGCTGGCGTTGCAGGCGCTGGAGGTCATGGCGGCGCGCGGTGGCATCGACGTCGCGCGGCTCGACGCGATGCGCGCACGGCTCGGGTCGAACGATTGAATCCGGCAGAAACGAAAAAGCACGCGCGTCCCTATACGGACGTGCGTGCTTCGCGTAGAAAAATGAAGCGTTACTGCGCCGGCGCGGCGGGCGGCGTCGACTTCTTGGGGTGCTTATGCTTCTGTCCCTTCTTGTGATACGCGGGACGCGGCTTGTTGTCCGGGTAATCCGCAGCAGCGTAAGTCAGAGTAGGCGCCGCAAAAGCCGCCAGCACCAGGAGCACGAGGGACTTCTTCAAAGACGTTTTCATCGGAGACTCGCTTTTTAGGAGATGGCCTGAACCTGCAAGCAACGCATGGCCCGCCGCGTTGCGTTCCGAAAATACAAGACCACAGCTATACCGCAATCACAAAATCCGGCTCTTGATCGAGCAGCGCCTGTGGAAAGCAGCGCGCTCCGGCAACAGTATATTGCACAAAAAAATGCAATTATCCAGTAGGTATCCATAAGCTCTTGACGCAACGAAGCTTTTGTCTGTTCGCACTGCTGGTCTGAGTGTCATCAAGCTGCCTTTGGTCCGCGACAAATGTCATCTTCTGCATCTACTATCGTGCCTGCTCTCAACTCAGGGACGATCCAGTGAAAGAAGACGACATCCGCAGAAACGCCTTCGCCATGCCGGTGCACAACCCGGCGTATCCGCGTCCGCCGTTCCGCTTCCTCAATCGCGAGTACTTCATCATCTCGTATGAGACGGACCTCGATGCCTTGCGTGCCGTGGTGCCGGAGCCGCTCGAAGTCGACAGCGCCCTCGTGCATTACGAATTCATTCGCATGCCGGATTCATCCGGCTTCGGCGATTACACCGAGAGCGGCCAGGTCATCTCGGTGATCGATCCGGACGGCAACCCGGCCAGCTACACCCACGCGATGTATCTCGACGACGAAGGCCCGATCGCGGGCGGTCGGGAAATCTGGGGCTTTCCGAAGAAGCTGGCGTCGCCGCGTCTTTCGGTGGATGGCAAGGACACGCTGCTCGGCACGCTCGACTACGGCACGCAGCGCATTGCCACCGGAACGATGGGCTACAAGTATCGTCCGCTCGATCTCGAAGCCGAACGCAAAAAGCTCGCCGACACGCCCAACTATCTGCTGAAAGTGCTGCCGCACGTGGACGGCACGGCGCGCGTGTGCGAACTGGTACGTTTCTTCCTGCGCGACGTCAGCGTGCTCGGCGCATGGGAAGGCCCGGCCGCGCTCGAACTGCACGCGCACGCGCTCGCGCCGGTCGCGGATCTGCCGGTGCGCAAGGTGGTCGGCGCGCGGCACGTGATCGCCAACCTGACGCTGGATATCGGTGAAGTCGCTTACGACTATCTCGCCCCCGGCGAACTGAAGCTCGCGGTCAATCAATAACTTTTAACGGACAAGGAGCAGGCACATGGCACTGCAAGGAAAAGTCGCGCTCGTCACGGGCGCTGCGAGCGGCATCGGCGAACAGACGGCGCGCAAGCTCGCCGCCGACGGCGCGGCCGTCGTCATCGCCGACCTGAATCTGGCCAACGCGCAGAACGTGGCGGACAGCATCGTCGCGGAGGGCGGCAAGGCGATCGCCGTCGCCATGGACGTCACCAGCGAGGAAGCGGTGAACGCGGGCATCGCGGACACGGTGGCCAAGCTCGGCGGCATCGACGTGCTGGTGTCGAATGCGGGCATCCAGATCGTCGCGCCCATCGAAGAGTACGCGTATTCGGACTGGAAGAAGATGCTCGCCATTCACCTCGACGGCGCATTCCTCACGACCAAGGCCGCCATCCAGCACATGTACGCGTCGGGCAAGGGCGGCTCGATCATCTACATGGGTTCGGTGCACTCGCATGAAGCGTCGAAGCTGAAGTCCGCCTATGTCACGGCGAAGCACGGCCTGCTGGGTCTGGCGCGCGTCGTCGCGAAGGAAGGCGGCCCGCGCGGCGTGCGCGCCAACGTGGTGTGCCCTGGATTCGTGCGCACGCCGCTCGTCGAGAAGCAGATTCCCGAACAGGCGAAGGCGCTCGGCATCTCCGAGGAAGAAGTCGTGAAGAACGTCATGCTGAAGGAAACCGTCGATGGCGAGTTCACCACCGTCGCCGATGTCGCGAACACGGTCGCCTTCCTCGCGGGCTTCGAATCGAATGCGCTGACGGGGCAGTCAGTGGTCGTGAGTCACGGCTGGTTCATGCAGTAACAACAAGCACAACGACAAGGAGAATCCATGCGCCGCAGTCAACGCAATTCACTCACGCAGGCGAACCACGTCGCGCTGCCGGACTACGACGAGGTCTGTCTCGTGCTGCAAGGCGGCGGCGCGCTGGGTTCCTACCAGGCGGGCGTATTCGAGGGACTGGCCGAAGTGGGCGTCGAGCCGAGCTGGACGTCGGGCATTTCCATCGGCGCGCTGAATACGGCGATCGTCGCGGGCAATGCGCCTGAACACCGCGTGGCGGCGCTGCGCGGTTTCTGGAACACGATCTGCCAGCCGGCGGACCTGATCGGGCACGTGGGCGCGTTCGTGCCCGCCGCGTTCGGCTTTGCCAACATGGGCCGGACGTTTTCGAGCATGTGGGCGGCGGCGCGCGCCCTGACCGAAGGTCAGCGCGGTTTCTTCTCGCCGCGCGTGCAGGTGCCGGCGCTTGTTCCGGACGCGCAGGCGAAGCTTCCGAGCAATGTCAGCTATTACGACACCTCGGCCTTGCGCGCGACGTTGCTGCAATTCGCCGACTTCGACCGCATCAACGACGGCAACATGCGCGTGTCTGTCGGCGCGGTGAACGTGCGCACCGGCAATCTCGTGTACTTCGACAACACGAAGATGCGCCTCGCGCCCGAGCACTTCATGGCGTCGGGTGCGTTGCCGCCGGGCTTTCCGGCGGTGGAGATAGACGGCGAGTTTTACTGGGATGGCGGGCTGGTCTCGAACACGCCGTTGACGGAGATCATCCGCGAGAGCCAGCACAAGGACACGCTCGTGTTCCAGGTGGATCTGTGGAGCGCGCGCGGCACCTTGCCGGGCGATTTCCTCGACGTGAGCGAGCGCACCAAGGACATTCAGTATTCGAGCCGCACCCGCGCCATTACCGATTTCGTCTCGCACAACCAGAAGCATGCGCGGCTCATCAAGGAACTGCTCGAACACGTGCCGGAGCAGGTGCGGCGTTCGCATCCGCTGCTGCGCGAGGCGCAGAAGGTGGCGGACGGCGGCGCGGTGAACGTCGTGCATCTGATCTACAAGAACAAGTTCTTCGAAGGCCACTACAAGGACTACGAGTTCAGCAACGACACGATGGACGAGCACTGGGCGAGCGGCCTGGAAGACATCCGCCGGTCGTTCGGGTACCCGGAATGGTTCGAGATTCCGAGTCACGACCTGGGTTTCGTCACCCACGACGTGCATCGCTTCGAGGCCGCGCCGCAAGCCGTGGCCGAGCCGCTGAAAGCGGTGTCGAAGCCGCTGGAAGACGACGTTCCGGCCGACGCCTGAACATCCGGAACGCGCGCCTCAACCCGCCGCCATCCGCGCGGCGGTTTCCTTCAACTGAGCGACGAACTGATTGACGATCACCGATCTCGGCCTGCCGGGCGCGAACAGGAAACGCGGCTCGACGGGCACCGCCGGCGAGAAGCGCCGCGAGACGAGATCGGGGAACGAGCGGCCCATCAGCGCGAACGGATCGACCAGCGCGACCGCATTGGCTTCCCGTACCAGCGCGCATAGCACCGGCGTGCTGTTCGAAACGAACGCGCTCGAAAAAACCCTGCCCTGCGCGCGAAACGCCTCGCGCAGCCGCCAGCCGGTCAGCGTGTCCTCGCCGAAGGTGGCGAGCATTTCGGCGTCCAGCAGACGCGGCGTCACGGTCTTGCGGTCCGCCAGCGGATGCCCGGCGCGCATCACGCAACGCAGCTCCGCGCTGCAGAACTCTTCCACTTCGAGCGTGCCTGACGGCGCGGCCACGTCGAGAATGCCGAAGTCCGCCTGATTGTTGTTCACGTATTCGACGACATGCCGCGTGGGCAGCGCGCGGATATCGAATTCGACAGACGGATGCGTCTCCCGGAACTCGCCGACCGCCCGCGCCACGATGGTGGTGGCGAGCATGGACACGGTGGACACGCGAATGGAGCCGCGCTGTCCTTGCTGGATCTCGCGCGCCGTTTCCGCAATCGACTGCACGCTGCCGAACAGCCGTTCGATCTCCGGCAGGATAGCCTCGGCCTCGGGCGTGCAGACGAGCCGGCCTTTCACGCGCAGAAAAAGCGTGAGCCCGATTTCTTCCTCCAGCATGCGCAGCGTCTTGGTCACGGCGGGCTGCGACACATACAGCAGCCGCGCGGCCGCCGACACGCTGCCGGCCTTCACGACCGCACGGAAGATCTCGAGATGACGCACTTTGAGCATGGCGGACACCAGGAAAGGGTATAACTTTTCGGCAGGAACAAGCTTAGCAGAATGTATTGGTTTTCATACTTTTGAAACCGTACACTGATTTCAGTCGCATGAACGCATGAGCCAATCGAACTGACATTCAAGGAGCCTTGCTGTGAGCATTCCCGACGCAACGGTGTGGCGCGCACGCGCCGAGGCACTCCGGCCCGAGGGGCGGGCGTTCATCGACGGACAATACGTGTCCGCGCTCTCCGGCAAGACCTTCGCCACCGTGAATCCCGCCACGGGCCGGGTCATCGCGGAGATTGCCGAGTGCGGCAGCGAGGACGTGGACGTGGCGGTCGCCAGTGCGCGGCGCGCGTTCGAATCCGGCGTCTGGTCGCGCCGCGCGCCCGCCGAGCGCAAGGCCGTGATGCTGCGCTTCGCGCAGTTGATGATGGAGCATCGCGAGGAACTGGCGCTGCTCGAATCGCTCGATGTCGGCAAGCCCATCGCGAATGCCTATAACGGCGACATCGTCAGTTCCGCGACCTGCATCCAGTGGTACGGCGAGGCCATCGACAAGCTCTATGGCGAAACCGCGCCCGCCGCGCCCGACATGACCACGATGATCGTGCGCGAGCCGCTCGGCGTGGTGGCGGCGGTGGTGCCGTGGAACTATCCGCTGTCCATGGCGAGCTGGAAGCTCGGCCCGGCGCTGGCTGCGGGTAATTCGGTGATCCTGAAGCCCGCCGAGCAGTCGCCGCTCAGCGCCATCCGCATCGCCGCGCTCGCGGCCGAAGCCGGTCTGCCGCCCGGTGTGCTCAACGTCTTGCCGGGCTACGGCGAGACGGCGGGGCGCGCGCTCGGCCTGCACATGGATGTCGATGCCGTCGGCTTCACCGGTTCCACGGCGGTCGGCAAGCTGTTCATGCAGTATTCCGGGCAGTCGAACATCAAGCGCGTCGGGCTCGAATGCGGCGGCAAGAGCCCGCACATCGTGCTCGACGACTGCCCCGACCTCGACGCCGCCGCGCGCGCCGTCGCGGCCGGCATCTTCGGCAACAGTGGGCAGGTGTGCAACGCGGGCTCGCGTTTGATCGTCCACGCCGCCGTGCGCGATGAACTGCTGGGGAAGGTCACGGCCATCGCGCGCGATCTCGTGCCCGGCGACCCGCTCGATCCGGCTACGAAGATGGGCGCGATCGTAAGCCAGGTGCAGCACGAGTCGGTGATGTCGTATATCGACGCCGGCCGGGCCGATGGCGCGCAGGTCATCGCGGGCGGCCGCGCGGCGCGGACGGAATCGGGCGGCTTCTTCATCGAACCGACCGTCTTCGACCAGGTCAGCAACACCATGCGCATCGCGCGTGAGGAGATTTTCGGGCCGGTGCTGGCGGCGATCACCGTCGAGTCACCCGAAGAAGCGGTGCGCATTGCCAACGACACCGTCTACGGCCTCGCCGCCGCCGTCTGGACCTCGAACATCACGCGCGCGCAGCAGGTGTCGCGTCAGCTGAAGGCGGGCGTCGTGTGGGTCAACTGCTTCGACCGCGGCACGATGTCGTCGCCGTTCGGCGGCTTCAAGCAATCCGGCTTCGGCCGCGACAAGTCGATGCACGCCTTCGACAAGTACATGGACTGGAAGGCCATCTGGATCGCCGGATAAAGCATCGCCCCGACCCGACCACTCAGGGAGACCGACATGAAAGCGCAAGTCCCGCAGCAACCTGAAGCCGACGCCCCCGCGCCCGCGCGCCGCGTTTTCCTGCAACAGGCGGGTGCGCTCGCCGGGGCCGCGCTGCTCGGCGCGCCGGCCATCGTGCGCGCGCAGTCGAAGAGCATCGCCGTGACCTGCTGGGGCGGCGCCTACGAAGCCGCGATACGCGGCGCGTTTGCCGAGCCCTTCACGAAAGAAACCGGCATCGCGGTGACGCTCGTCAACAGTGCGGACCTCGCGCGCATGAAGGTGCAGGTGGAGTCGAAGAACGTCTCGTGGGACGTGTTCGACAGCATCGGGCCGCAGATCGTCACCGGTTCGCGCCAGGGCATGTGGGAAAAGCTCGATCCGGCCATCGTCAAGACCGACGGGCTCATCACGAAGACAGGGGCGGATTTCGTCGGCACATATTCGTATGCGGGCGGCATCGGCTTCGATCCGAAGCGCAGCGGCAAGCCGCCGACAACCTATGCCGAGTTCTGGGACGTGAAGACCTATCCGGGGCGGCGCGGCTTGCGTCCGCGCGTCAGCGAGAATCTGGAGATGGCCTTGCTCGCCGATGGCGTCGCGCCCGACAAGCTCTATCCACTCGACGTCGAACGCGCCTTCAAGGCGATGGACCGCATCAAGCCGGCGGTGCGCAAGTGGATCGAGACCACGCCGGAAACCGTGACGCTCATCGCCAGCAATGAACTGGACTTTACCTACACGTATCTGAGCCGCGTGCTGCCGGCGCAGCGCGCGGGCACGTCCATTCAGATGTCGATGAAACAGACGCTCAACAGCCTCGAATATCTCGCGGTACCCAAGTACGGCAAGAACACGCAGGCCGCGATGCAGTACGTGGCGTTCTGTCTGCGACCAGACCGGCAGGCGGCGTTCTGCGAGATGGTCGAATTCGCGCCGAACACCGCCGCGGCGATGCCGCTCGTCTCCGCCGCCGCGAAGGCGCGCATGCCGGACATGCACGATGCGAACAGCATCGTCATCAACGACCAATGGTGGGGCGATCACTACGATGCGCTGCAGAACCGCTTCACCACCTGGATGCTGACCTGAGCCCCCGGCGCGCGCGATGAACTACTCGCTGAACCTCAAGTCCGTGGTCGTCATGTTGCTGCCGCTCTACGGGCTGCTCGCGGTGTTCTTTCTCTGGCCGCTCGGCCTGGTGGGCTGGTCGAGCATCTGGGAGAACGGCTTCACCGCGCGCGGCTATGCGCAGGTGCTGAGCAATCCGCTGATTCATCGCGTGCTCGTCAATACGCTCGTCATCAGCGTGACCGCGACCGTGGCGAGCCTCGTGCTCGGCTATATCGTCGCGCTGCATCTGGCGCGGCTGCCCGCGTCGAAGCGCACGCCCTATCTCGTGATGGTGATGCTGCCGTTCTGGACCAGCATACTCGTCAAGAGCTATGCGTTCACGGTGGTGCTGGGCAGCGCGGGGATCGTCGCGAAGCTGGCGGGATGGATCAGTGGCGACGCGTGGCATCCGGACCTGATGTTCAACCGCACGGGCGTGGTGATCGGCATGAGCAACTATCTGTTGCCCTTCATGGTGCTGCCCATCCTGACGAGCCTCACCGCGCAGAATCGCAACCTCAAGTTCGCGGCGGAGATGATGGGCGCGGGCCAGTGGCTGATCTTCGCGCGCATCACGCTGCCGCTTTCGATGCCCGGCGTGATCGCGGGCGTGCTGATGTGCCTGACGCTCTCGATGGGCATGTACATCACGCCCGCGCTGCTCGGCGGACCGCGCGACATGATGCTCGCCAATCTGATCGACTTCTACACGCGCCAGACGCTCGACTGGACGCTCGCCGCGTCCATCGCGATGATGCTGCTCGTGCTGTCCGGCGTGCTGATCGCGCTGCTCGGACGCGTGCAGCGCGGCCAGGAGGCCTTCGCATGACGTCCACCGCTGCCCGTGCCAGCAAGGACTTCACCGTGCCGGAAGCGCGCCGCCGCGACTGGCGCGGCGTGTGGCGCGTGCTCGGCACGCTCGGCGGCTGGTGCGGCTATCTGTTTCTGCTGCTGCCTAGTCTCGTGGTCGTGCCGGTGTCGTTCGGCGGCGGCAGCGAACTGAGCTTTCCGCCGAAGACCTTCTCGCTTGAACTGTTCCACCGCTTCCTGACCGATCCCGCGTGGTGGGGTTCGGCGCTCACGAGCGTGATGGTCGCGCTGCTGGCCTCGGCGATCTCCGTGGCGGTAGGCGTGCCGGGCGCGTATGCACTGGCGCGCGGCCGTTTTCCGGGCCGCCGCGTGCTGGAAACCCTCGCGATCACGCCGATGCTGATTCCCGTCGTGGTCCTGGGTCTCGGCATCTACAAGCAGTTTTCCATGCTGGCGCTGGTCAATACGGTATGGGGCATCGCGCTCGCGCATGCGGTGCTGGTGGTGCCGTTCGTCGTGATCGCGGTGGGTTCGGGGCTGAAGCACGCAGACCCGGCGCTCGAAGCGGTCGCCATGCTGATGGGCGCGAGCCGCGTGCGCATCTTCTTCCAGGTGGTGCTGCCGCAGATCCGCGCGTCGGTGGCCGTGAGCGTGCTGTTCGCGTTCCTGCTGTCCTTCGATGAAGTCGTGGTCGCGTACTTCATCTCCGGCCCGCAGACGACCACCTTGCCGGTCAAGATGTACAGCGCGCTCCGCTGGGAGGTGTCGCCGGTGCTGGCGGCCGTATCGACGCTGCTGACACTCGTCTCGCTCGCCGTGTGCCTCGGCATCATGGCCCTGCAACGGCGCGACGCGCCCGCCGAATAATCTCTCTGACAACCATCATGGCGAACCAGTACGACGCGGTGATCATCGGTACAGGCCACAACGGCCTGGTGTGCGGCGCGTATCTCGCGCGCAAGGGCTTCAAGGTGTGCCTGCTGGAGCGCCGTGGCCTTGCCGGCGGCGCGGCGGTGAGCGAAGCCGTGTGGCCGGGGTATCGCGTCTCGGTGGCGTCGTACACGATGGCGCTGCTGCAACCGCGCATCATCGAGGAACTGGAGCTGGCGAAGCATGGCTACGAGATCATCGTGCCGCCGCCGATGATGCATCTGTATGGCAACGGACGCAGCCTGATCGTGCGTGCGGAAGGCCCATCTCTGTTCGAGGATATCGCGCGTTTCAGCGCGAAGGACGCCGACGCCTACAGCAAGTATCGCGCGCACATGACGAAGCTCGGCAAGCTGGTGGCGGACATGCTGTGGGAAATCCCGCCCGATCCCGCCGATGGCGCACTCTCCGCTCGAAGCCGTCTGCTCGGCTTTGCGTGGCGCTTCCGGGACATGGGCGAGCGCTTCTACGATCTCTACGACGTGCTGACGCTTTCCGCGCGCGACTACCTCGCGCGCTGGTTCGAATCCGACGAGATGATCACGGCAATGGGCTTCTACGCGTCCTGCGGCGGCGCGGCTACCGGCATCTGCTCGCCGGGATCGGCGTATGTGCTGCTGCGCGGCTTCATCCGCGACCACACGACGCCCGCCGGGCCTGCCGGTTTCGTGCGCGGCGGCATGGGGTCGATCTCGGAGGCGATTGCCGCGTCGGGCAGGGCGCACGGCATGGAAGTGCGCTGCGACGCGCCGGTGGCCGCGGTGGAAGTGAAGGGCGAGCGCGCGACCGGCGTGCGGCTTGCATCGGGCGAACTGATCGAGGCCGGCTGCGTGATCTCGAACGTCGCGACCAAGGTGCTGTTTCAGCAACTGGTCGGCGCGGAGCATGTGCCGTCTGAGTTTCGCACACGCGTCGCGCAGATCCGCGACCGTTCCACTGCGTTCAAGGTCAATCTCGCGCTGAACCGCCTGCCCGTGTTCAAGGACTTCGACGCACGCGCGGCCGGCTTCGATTATCCGGCGCAGGTGCGCATCGGACCTTCGGTCGAGTATCTGGAACGCGCGTGGGATGCCGCCAAGTATGGCGAGATCTCGCCGCATCCGCCGCTCGTGGTGATGAGTCCGAGCGCGCTGGATCCGAGTGTCGCACCCGAGGGCAAGCACCTGATGAGCATCTTCGGCCAGCACGCGCCCTACGCCTTGCGTGAGGGTTCGTGGGACACGCAGCGCGAGCGGCTGTATGAGATCGTGCTGGATACGCTGGCGCAGTACGCGCCTGACATTCGCGAATGCATCGACGCGGCGCAGGTCCTGTCGCCGGCCGATCTCGAACGCATCTTCGCGCTGCCGGGCGGCCATGTGCATCACGGCGAACTCAGCGCCGACCAGATTTTCTTCCGCCGCCCGGTGCGCGGCGCGGCGGACTATCGGACGCCTGTCAAAGGGCTTTATCAGTGCGGCGCGTCGGTGCATCCCGGCGGCGGCGTGACGGGCGTGCCGGGGCACAACGCGGCGCAGGTCGTGCTGCGCTGCGAGCGGCATTGAGCAACGAAGCAACGAACAGCGGATTCCGACGATGAACATGATCGAACTGAAGCAGGTCTCGCGGCGCTACGGCGACGTGCAGGCGCTCGCGCCGCTGGACTTCAGCGTGAAGCAGGGCGAATTCGTCACGCTGCTCGGACCGAGCGGCTCGGGCAAGACAACGCTGCTCAATCTGATCGCGGGCATGGTGAAGCCTTCGTCGGGACAGATCTTCGTGCGCGGCGTGGACATCACGAACGCGCCGCCGAGTGCGCGCGGCCTCGGCATGGTGTTCCAGAACTATGCGCTGATGCCGCATATGACCGTATTCGACAACATCGCGTTTCCGCTGCGCGTGCGCAAGCTGCCGAAGGAGGAGATCCGCCGCCGCGTCACCGAAGTGCTCGACATGGTGCGCCTGCCGGACCTGGCCGCGCGCAAGCCGAAGGAACTATCGGGCGGACAGCAGCAGCGCGTGTCGCTGGCGCGCTGCATTGTCTATAACCCGGCGCTGATCCTGCTCGACGAACCGCTCGGCGCACTGGACAAGAAGCTGCGCGAACAGATGCAGTTCGAGATTCGCCGGCTGCATGCGCGGCTCGGCATCACGATGCTGAACGTCACGCACGATCAGGACGAGGCGCTCTCGATGTCCGACCGCATCGTGCTGATGAACGAAGGACGCGTCGAGCAGATCGCGACGCCCGACGAGCTGTATCGCGCGCCGCGCACGGCGTTCGCGGCGAGCTTCATCGGCACGGCGAACCTGATTGCGGGCACGGTGCAGGAGAGCGGCGGCGAGCACATCGTGGTGTCGACCGCGCTCGGCATGCTGCGCGCGGCGCGCGGGGTGAACGGCGTGTCGCGTGGCGCGGCCGTCAAGGTGCTGGTGCGGCCGGAGAGCGTGCACATGCGGCCGGTTGCATCCGGCGAGGAGCCGCAACAGGAGTCGCGTCACGCCGGCACACTCGAAGATTCGATCACGTTCGGCAGCGTGGTGCGCCATCACGTGCGTCTGCCGGGCGACATGCAGATCGTCGTGCAGCAGCAGGGCGGCAGGCACGGCGCGGCCCATGCGCGGGGCGCGCCGGTGATGCTCGACTGGGCGCCGGAGGATTGCCAGGTGATCGCGCAGGACTAGCGTCAGCCAGAGCCAGACCCGCGGCGTGCAGTGCGCCGCGCTACGAGGATGGGTTTCAGGAGAACACGATGACAACACAGTCGCCGACCGTGGAGGACGAACTCGTCCGTCGAAAACGGCAGGAACAGCTCGCGTTGCCCGAGTCGCTCGGGCAGTTCGTGCGCGAGCAGGCCGCGCTCTACGGCGGCAAGACCGCGGCCGTGTGGTTCGAACGCGGGGTCAGCATGACCTACGCCGAACTCGATCGCGCGGCGTCGCAGCTTGCCGACGCGCTCGTCAAGCGCGGCGTGCGCAAGGGCTGTCACGTGGCGCTGATGTTGAAGAACGCGCCCGAGTTCCCGGTGACGTGGATCGCGCTCGGTCGCATCGGCGCGGTGATGGTGCCGGTCAATACCGCCTATACGCGCGATGAAATGCGCTTCGTGCTCGATGACGCCGATGTCCAGTATCTCGTGATCGATGAAGAATACGTCGCGCGCCTGGAAGGCTTCGATGCACTGCCCGGACTGCTGGCATGGGAACGCGTGATCGTCAGCGGAGCATACGACGCGCGCGCCGATCTGTTGCAATGGCAAACGCTGCTGGCCTCGGGTCGCGCGGACTTCGCGGCGCCGACGCATGTTTCCCGCGACGATCTGCTGAACCTCCAGTACACCTCCGGCACCACGGGGTTCCCGAAGGGCTGCATGCTGAGCCACGACTACTGGATGATCCACTGCCACGGCGCGGCGCGGCATCGCAGGGGGGCGGACGCGGGTATCGAGAACGTGCTGATCTGGGCGCCGTTCTTCTACATGGACCCGTTGTGGCAGTTCCTGATGACATTGAAGCTCGGCGGCACCGCTTATATTGCGGAGCGCATGAGCCTGACGCGCTTCATGTCCTGGCTGATCGACTATCGCATTCACTACTGCATCTTTCCGGAGCCGGCGTTGAGCCAGCATCCGCGCGGCCCGGGCGATGCCGGCGTGTGCCTGAAGTACATCAGCATCTACGGCTGGACCCGGCCGGCGCGCGAGGAAGTGCAGGCGCGCTTCGGCGTGATCGCGCGTGAAGGCTTCGGCATGACCGAAGTGGGAACGGGCGCGCTCGTGCCGGCATGGGCCGGCGAAAAGGCGCTGGAACGCACCTGTGGCCTGCCCGCGCCGTTTCGTGAGTTGCAGGTTCGCCGTGAAGACGGCAGCCCTGCCCCTGTCGATGAAGTCGGCGAGTTGTGGATACGCGGGCGCGGCATCCTGTGGGGCTACTACAAGCGGCCCGAGGCCAACGCCGAAAGTTTCGACGGCGACTGGTTCCGCACCGGCGACCTGTTCCGGCGCGATGCCGACGGCTTCTATTACATCGTCGGCCGCATCAAGGAGATGATCAAGCGCGCGGGCGAGAACGTCTCGGCGACGGAAGTGGAGACCGTGCTGCGCAGCATGGACGCCATCGACGAAGCTGCAGTCGTGCCCGTGCCCGATCCGCTGCGCCGCGAGGAAGTGAAGGCGTATCTGAAGCTGCGCGAGGGACTTACGTGGGCGGAGGTGACGCCTGCCGCCGTGTTCGAGCATTGCGCGCGGCATCTCGCGCCGTTCAAGGTGCCGCGTTATCTCCAGTACATGGAAGGCGATTTTCCGCGCACGCCTTCGAGGAAGATCGCCAAGAAGCGGCTGATTGCCGAGACGGCCGATCCTTTCGTGAACACCTACGACCGCCAGGAAGCGCGCTGGCGGTGACCTGATTTGTGCAGGAGTCTCTCATGTTCGTGGACTTTTCGAGTCGTCCGCCCGTGTTGCAGTTCAACGGGCCTGCGGACCACCTGTCGAACTACCGGCGCGTGTATCAGGGCACGGAGACGCAGGCGGCGAGCACGGTCTGTCACGATCCGCTTGCCGATTACCTCGCGATCTACGAGCGGCTCCGGGCGCGGCATGTCGTGCTCAAGGCGCGCGACCTGAGCAGCACGTTTGGCGTGAAGATATCGAACGAGGATGTGGCCGCGTTCTGCCGCACGCATGGCGAGCGCTATATCGGCTTTGCGGGGGTCGATCCGCATGCGGGCGCGACGGCCGTCGCGGAGTTCGAGACCGCCGTGCGCGAACTCGGCTTGCGCGGTCTGAACGTGCAGGGCTTCGAACACCGGCTGGCTATCGACGACCCGTTGCTGTTTCCGCTGTACGCGAAGTGCGTGGAACTCGACGTGCCGGTGAACATTCACTGCGGCGCGAACTTTTCCACCCATACGTCGATGATGTACGGTCATCCGGCCGCGCTCGACCGGGTGATGATGACGTATCCGGGCTTGCGCGTGTGCGCGTCGCCGCCGGGCTGGCCATGGGTGCAGGAACTGCTGGCGGTGGCGTGGCGCCATCCGAACGTGTGGATCGGCACGGTGGCGGTGCGCCCGAAGCTGCTGGCCACCGCGCATTCGGGCTACGAAGCCTTGCTGCAATACGGGAGAACCGTGCTGAAGCGGCGCATGATTTTTGGCTCCGCCTTCCCGATGATGCCGGTCGAACGCGCGCTCGAAGAGTTCGATGCGCTGGAGATGGCCGACGAAGTGCGCGAGGACTGGCGCTGTAATAACGCGCTGGCTTTTCTCGGCTTGTGAGGGCGGCCTTTGCGTTACGCTGAGGTCTCTTCTTCACGCGAGCGAGGAGCGGTCATGAGCGAATGGAAACCGGCGGCGTATCCGTCCGTAAGCCCGTATCTGGTGTGCGAGCATGCGGAGAACATCATCGGCTTTCTCGAACAGGTTTTCGAGGCAACGCTGATGCGCCGCTTCGACCGCGACGATGGCTCGCTGATGCACGCGGAAGTGCGCATCGACGACAGCATCGTGATGATCGGCGGCGGGGCGGCCGGGCAGGTGTCGGCGGGAACGCATGTTCACGTGTACGTGCGCGATGCGCAGGCGGTCTACGAGCGCGCGCTGCGGCATGGCGCGGAAAGCGTGCAGGCGCCCGCCCGCAAGCGTGCCGACGATGATTTCCGCGGCGGCTTCCGCGACGCCGCCGGCACGACCTGGTGGGTGGCGACGCAATGAGCGGTTGAATGACCGCCGTCCTTTTGTATCTCACTGTATCCGTCCAACGCGACGATACACGTCGATTCACAACCGCCTGTCAGCGAAACACGCCAGATACGTCCCGCAGTTCAAATACCTCCAGGCCCAAGCGATCCGAAACACACAGCGGATCACAACCAGGCTCTTTCCAACACATCTTTTGGAGGTAAGTCATGAAACTCATCTCGTCGCTGATCGTCGCTGCCGCTGTCGCGCTTCCCGCTCTTTCGTTCGCACAGTCGAACCAGCCGCTGACGCGCGCCGAAGTCCGCGCGCAACTGGTCGAACTGCAACAGGCCGGCTACGATCCGGCGAGCGACCAGACGCAATATCCGCAGAACATCCAGGCGGCCGAAGCCCGTCTTCGCGCCGCGAAAGGCAACTCGGCATACGGCGCGGTGGCGGATACCGGCGCGGTATCGGGCGCGCGCGCCAACGTCTCTTCGGGCGACACGGCCGTCATCGGCCTCGGCTCGGTGTACGCCAGACCGTAAGCGCCTGGGCGCTATCGCAGCGGTTTTCATCAAGCCCGGACGGCCTATGCCGTTCGGGCTTGATGCATGTCGGGACCGGTAAAAAGCAGCGTCGCGCACCGCCGAACCGGTTCCGCACTGCAAGGGCTTCACGGAAAATCGGTATCATCCATGTCCTCCGGCGGCGAAATCGCCAAATGTAACAACGCATCGCAGACTGTTTGCGTGCGACGCCACTGATTTTCGAGGCGCATATGCCCAACGACGTAGACACCATCACCGACGAGCAGATCGCGTCCATCGCCGCTCGACTCACCGAAGAAGGCCGCAAGGTTTCCCCGCTGACGGTCCGGGCGGAGCTGCCCGGGACGTCGATCGTCGCGGTCGCGGCCGGCCTGCAACGCTGGCGCGAGGCGCGTCAGCCGGAAGTGCCGCCGCAGCAGGCCCCGAGCGGCCTCCCCGACGACCTCGCCGAAACGCTCGTCAACGTGGCGCGGCGGCTGTGGACGGTCTCGCGCGACGAAACCGAACGCCTGTCCGGGCAGCATCTGAGCGTGGTGAGCCAGCGGCTCGCGACGGCGCTCTCGGACCGCGACGAGGCGCTCGCCGAAATTCAGAAATCCGGCGACGAAGCCGCGAGCTATCGACGGGAAGCCGAGGAAGCCAACGGCCGTCTGCGTGCTGCGGAGGAAGCGGCGGCGCGGCTGAAGGAAGAGTTCTCGCAGGCCAGCGCGCGTTTGCAGGCGATCGAGGCGCGTGCGTCGATGGAGCAGTCGCAATTGCAGGCCGTGAAGGAATCGCTCGAAGAACAGCGCCGCGCGAACGAGACACTCAGCGGGATGCTTGCAGGCAAGGATGAGGAAATCGCGCGTATCGGCCAGGAGCATGCGAGTCTGCAAGCGCTGATGTCGGGCAAGGATGAGGAACTCGCGCTTATCGGCCAGGAGCATGCGAGCCTGCAAGCGCTGATGTCGGGCAAGGATGAGGAAGTCGCGCGCATCGGTCGGGAGCATGCAGATTTGCAAGCGTCGATGTCGGGCAAGGATGAGGAAGTCGCGCGCATCGGTCAGGAGCACGCGAGCCTTCAAGCGCTGATGTCGGGCAAGGACGAGGAACTCGAGCGCATCGGTCAGGAGCATGCGAGCCTGCAAGCGCTGATGTCGGGCAAGGACGAGGAACTCGCGCGCATCGGTCAGAATCACGCCGACCTGCAAGCGCTCCTCTCCGGCAAGGACGAGGAATTGACGCGCATCGCGCAGGAACGCGATGCGCTTCGCCAGGACCACGCGACGCTCAGCCAGTCGTCGCAGGTCCGTTCCGACGAAGCCAGCGCTCAACTGCAAGCGGCCGAAGCGCGCGCCAGCGAAACGCTTGAGCGCATCAGCGCCCTCGAAGCCGAACTGAACGAAGCGCGCGCCGCGTTGACGGCGGAACGCGAAGCGGCGTCCGCGCGTGGCGAGGAAGCCTCGGCGCAGCGCGAGCAGGCGAGCCGCCTGCACGGCGAACTCGAAGAAGCGCGCACCCAGTTCAACCGCATCACCGAAGAGCGGGCGACGGAAAGCGCCGAGCTCGCACGCGTGTCGAACGAGGTCACGTCGCTGCGCGAACGCGCCGAATCAGCCGAGAAGAACGCCACTGAACTTGCGCGACGTCTCGTCGAAAAAGAGCAGGGCGAGGAGTCGGAACTGGCGTCGCTGCAGCGTCAGGTCGCCGCGCAGGCCAAGGCGCACTCGAAGTCCTACGACGAACTGCGCGGCAACGCGGAGCAGTGGGTCACGTATGCCAAGGACTTGCGCCAGCGTCTCGACGTCGCCAACGAGAAGATCCTCTTCATCGACGCCCGCAGCACCGGCGAAGTCGCGCTCATGCGACGCCTCGCGGTGGAACTGGAGCGCATGAAGCCCGATCACGAACTCGTGTTCCGCGAGGCGCAGCAGAAGCTGATTGGAGACAAGATGTCGCAACAGCTTGCGCAGAAGGGCTATCGCTACGATCCGGCGACGGCGGTCATGTCGAAGATCGAAGGCTGACACGGCCATGAGCGCGACGATGCATGCCACGACGCTCAGTGTTTCCATCGCGCGCGACTGGCGCGAACTCTATGAGGCGATCTGGCGTCCCGAAGTCTTTTCGACCTGGGCTTCGGGACTCGCTGAATCGACGCTCGAGCCCGACGGCGATCGCTGGCGCGCACGCGGTCCCGCAGGCGACGTGCTGATCCGCTTCACCGCGCACAATGCGTTCGGCGTGATGGATCATCGCGTGACGCTGCCCGACGGCCACGAGATCACCATGCCCTTGCGCGTGATTCAGAACGGGGCGGGCGCGGAAGTGTTGCTCACGCTGTTCCAGCAGCCCGGCATGTCCGACCACCAGTTCGCCGCCGATGCCGACTGGGTCCGCCGCGATCTCGCGACGCTCGCGGCGCGGTATGGTGCGGCTTAGCGTTCATCATCAAGGCGTCCACCGGTACATCAGAATCTTCGCGCGCGCATCGTCTTCCACCAGCACGATGTATTCGCCATTGGCCCGGCGCGTCGCGCTGATGCCCAGTTCCACGTCCACATAACCGCTCGTGCCGCCGACATTGGCGTCCGGCGTCATCACGCCGACCGTCGCGCCAGTGCGCGCGTCGTACACATCGACTTTCTGCGTGTACAGCTCGGCGACGAACAGATAGTCACCTGCCGTCGCGACGCCGACGGTTGTCACAGGCGGCGTGCTCGCGGTATTCCACGGCAGCGCGATCGACCAGGTCATGACCGGCGCGCCGCCGCTCCAGTTGTCGTAGCGCGCCAGCACCGGGCCGGCCTCTTTCCAGCGCGAGGCATCGTACGGGATGTTCTGCGTGAAGCCCGAGACATACATGGTGTCCGTGGCCGCGACATACAGGACTCGCCCGATGCGCGTGAACGGCGCTGGCATCGCGTAGGTCTTCGCCGCGGCGTATGAATAAACCGGATTGCCGAACGAGTCGAAGCTTTGCACCGGCATCTGCCGGATGCCGCTCGTCGGCGTGCCGAACCACACCGCGCCGGCCGCATCGACCCAGATGAAGCTGTTGCCCACCGTACTGCCCGTCGACGGATTGCCGGTGTATTCGGCATCGTCCATCCGGCCGTCGCCGTTCAGGTCGCGCCACATCCATTCGCCATAGGCCGGCTGGTTCGCCGGATAGCCGCCGGAAATGAAACCCTCCGCGAACATGCCCGATGGAATCGCGATATTGCCGTGAGCCGCGTCGAAGCGACGCACGTACAGCTCGTGCGAATAAGGATCGAGCGTGTAGAGATACGGGCGATTGCCGTTGAGACGCCGCACCATCGGTTCGCCGCGCACGTCGCGGCCGATATGCAGTTCGGGATCGTCGGGATACGCGAAGCGGTCCACCGTATAGGCGGTGTATTTCCACTGCGTGCCGGGGGCCTTGCTCCAGTCCATCGTGAAGATCTTCGAGCCGGTGTAGATCGTGTCGGGCGCGCCGGGATCGAAGTCGGCGCCGTCGACGAAGACGAGTCCGTCCAGTTCCCACAGCAACGCGCGCGACGTTCCCTTGAAGGCTTGCAAGACCGCGCCCGAACCGACCGACGCCGAATTGAGCGCACGCGGGCCCTCGCCATTCTGGCCCGCGTACAGGTTGCCTGAAGCGTCGAAACCCATGCCCGTGATGAAGTTGAAGCGGCCGGCCTCGATGGTTCCGGCTGTCGCATGGCTCACGCCGTTCAGCGTGCCGACCGGCGTCAGCGCCTGGAACGCCGTTGCCGTCTTGCGATACGGAAGAATTTGCTGGCCGGGGCCGATGTCGGCGACATACAGAACGCCCGATGGCGCGATCGCGATGTCCGCCGGCACCGTCCCGGGCGGCAGGACGGGTGCGCCGCCGAGCAGGGCGCCGCTCGCCGCATAGTGCGCGATGGCCGGCTGCCCCGTCAGCGCGCCGGTGATGACCCAAAGTGAGCCGTCGCTGTCGAGCGCCATGCGTCCCGGCGACGGGACATCGAACGAACGCTTGCGGCGCATCGTCACGGCATCGAACACGATGATGCGGTTCGCGTATTGATCGGCGACGAAGAGCTCGGTGTCGTTCGCGGCCAGTCCGCGAATGCCGGCATCGGTGCCGGCGGGGACGGTATCGACGATCAGGAAGCTGTTCTTCGACGCATTCGCGCTGTTGCCCACGCCGCCCGCGAACGGCGCGCCCTGCGCGATATTGCCGGTCGAGCGGCGCGTGATGCCGAACCAGGTATAGCCGTTCGGCGGATAGTCCGCGCCGGTGAGGCCGCCGTTCTGATTGCCGATCGACATCGCCGCGTAAAGATACGCGCCGTTGGACGTCACGGCATCGCCGCCCGCTGCGCCCCAGCCATGCGTCGCACCGGCAACGGCGATGCGGTCGCCGTTGCGATACGCCGCGATCTCCGCGCCGCTTTCGTCCCACGGCGAGTTCGTGTAGACGGTGCCGTCGGCGGCGACGCGCAGCGCCTGGATATCCTGCTGCATCCATTTGCCGTCGCCATAGCCCCAGGTATTGCCGAGCCATGAGGTCGTATAGGCGAGCGGAGCGGCAAGCGCAGAGTTCGCCATGATGCAGGCCAGAAGGAGAGTCAAGCGTTTCATTGCGTGTTCCTTTGCTCGATGTCGTGTCCAGCCTGCTTGTCGGCGTGCTGAAGCGATGCTTGAGACGGCAACGCCAATGCACGGATCCGGTGCGCATCGGCTAGTATTCGACACGAAAGTTGGACAGCGAATCAGCGCAAGCGTTGGATTGAGAGTGAACATGGACGGACGCAGGCAGGACAACACGCTGGACTGGGTGCGTCGGGCTGTGCCGGGCGAGGGCATCGAGCGCATCGAAGCCTGGTTCGGCGGCAAAGCGTACGGCATGCACCGGCACGACACCTACGCGATCGGCCGCACGCTGGCGGGCGTGCAGAGCTTCAACTACCGGCGCGGCCTGCGCAACAGCATCGCGGGACAGACCATGGTCCTGCATCCCGATGAAGCGCACGACGGCCAAGCCGGCACCGGCGAAGGTTTTCGCTATCGCATGCTGTATGTCGATCCGGCGCTGATCCAGGCGGTGCTGGGCGGCCGCGCGCTGCCGTTCATCGAGGGCGGCGTGAGCATGGACCCGCGCGTGGCGCGCGCCACTGAAGCGCTGTTGCAGCGTACGGAAGGCGCGTTGCCGCCGCTCGAACCGCTTGAACGTCACGATGCGCTGACCGAACTCGCGCTGGCGCTCGCGCAGGCGTCCGGCGCGCGACTCGCCGACGATACCGGTGACTACGCAAGCGCCGTGCGCGCTCATGACTTCCTGCTTGCACATTGCGACCAAAGCATCACACTGGATGAACTCGAACGCGTGACAGGGCGCGACCGCTTCGCGTTGTCGCGCGATTTTCGCAAGTTCTACGGCACGAGTCCGTATCGCTACCTGACGCTGCGCCGTCTCGATCTCGCGCGCCGCCTGATGCTCGCCGGCGCGCCGCTCGCCGACGTCGCCGCGCAGGCGGGCTTCGCGGACCAGAGTCACATGACGCGCCAGTTCACGCGCGCCTACGGCATGCCGCCCGCGCGCTGGCGCGCCATCGCAGCGAAGCGGTAACGGGCATCGACGCCTGCACGATCGTTCAAGACTCCGGCGCCGCATGCGCGCACAGTAGGCTCCGTTCCATCTCATGACAACACGGAGTCACACCATGCAGGGCATTCCCTCCACACGCGGACAAGGCATCGCCATCGATCCCCTCGACAAGGCGCGCCGCATCGACGGCTTCTGGCAGCAGCGCGTGATCGCCGAAATGAACGACTACCAGTTCAAGGTCGCGCGGCTCGAAGGCGAGTTCGTGTGGCATCGTCATGCGGATACCGACGAGGCCTTCATCGTGCTGGAAGGCGAACTGCGCATTGACTTTCGTGACGGCGCGATGACGCTGCGCGCGGGTGAAATCGGCGTCGTGCCGAAGGGCGTCGAGCATCGGCCGTTTGCCGCGAGCGAAGTGAAGATCATGCTGATCGAGCCGCGCGGCGTGGTGAATACCGGCGATGCGGCAAGCGACCGCACCGTGCCCAACGACCTCTGGATCTGACGCGCGCGCGTCTGGATTCGCGCCGGCAAGCTATCATGTGCGCATTGCAAAATGTGCCGTACAGGCCGGAGAACCATATGGCTGGACCTCAGGAAAGCGTCAGCATGGCGGTGTTCTGCGATTTCGAGAACGTCGCGCTGGGCGTACGCGATGCGAATTACGACAAGTTCGACATCCGTCCCGTGCTCGAACGCTTGTTGCTGAAGGGAAGCATCGTCGTCAAGAAAGCGTATTGCGACTGGGACCGCTACAAGAGCTTCAAGGCGTCGATGCACGAAGCCAGTTTCGAACTGATCGAGATTCCGCACGTGCGGCAGTCAGGCAAGAATTCAGCGGATATCCGCCTAGTGGTCGATGCGCTCGATCTCTGTTATACGAAGTCGCACGTCGATACCTTCGTCATCGTCAGCGGCGACTCCGACTTCTCGCCGCTCGTCTCGAAGCTGCGCGAAAACGCGAAGAAGGTGATCGGCGTCGGCGTGAAGAATTCGACGTCGGACTTGCTGGTCGCGAACTGCGACGAATTCATTTTCTACGACGACCTCGTCCGCGAGCAGCAACGCGCGGCCGCACGGCGCGAGTCCCGCGATACACGCGAGCCGAAGCGCGCGTCGGAGCCGAAGCAGGAGACAGACGCGCGCAAGTCGCAGGCGATCGCCATTACGGTCGAGACCTTCGAGGCGCTGGCTTCCGAGCGCGGCGAGAGCGGCAAGATCTGGGCATCGGTGCTGAAGAGCGCGATCAAGCGCCGCAAGCCGGGCTTCAGCGAAACCCAATATGGCTTCAAGGCCTTCGGCAATCTGCTGGATGAAGCGCAATCGCGCGGGCTGCTCGAAGTCGGGCGCGACGACAAGTCCGGCGCGTTCGTGTTCCGTTCGGCGGGGGCTGTTTCCGCCGATGTCCGGCCGGTGGAGGTTCCGGCCGTGACGCAGGTGGAACCGACGGTGGTGCCGTCGCAGGTGCCGCATGTGTGGGCGGAAGCGGACGACGCGCTTCCGGTCAGCGAGGCCGAAGCGGCCGAGGCGGCCGAAATGGCCGAAAGCGCAGGCAAGGCGAAGAAAAAGAAGGCGGCCTCGCCGCGTCGCCCCCGCAAGAGCGCCCGGCAGGCGGCGGCTGACGTGCCGCAAGCACCGATGGCACCCCAAGGACCGCAAGCACCCGAAGCAAGTGCGCCGCCGCCCGCGGCACCCGTCGAGGAACCCGCCCCCGCCAAGAAGTCTTCGCGCAAATCGTCGTCACGCGCGCCGTCACGCGCGAGACGTTCGCGCAAGTCCGAAGAGAAACCCGTCGAGCAATGAGCATCACGGCGCGTCACAACCCGTGCCGCGCCGCCGCATGTTCCTCGGCGCGCCAGCGTTGCCGCGAGCGATACATCGTCGCCAGCGCGATGCGCGCCATCTTCACCCAGCCCGACGGACGCGGATCCGCCAGCATGCTGAGCGCCCGCGCGTAGTCGAGCGTGAGGCCGGGCGTCCAGGCCATCGTGGCGGCGCGCTTGCGCACCTGCGCGGCCACCCATAGTTCGGGCGTCGTCATGATGCGCACCAGCGGCCGCCATCCGCCGCCCGTGCCCCACACACGCGCCGATGCCCCTTCTATCGCCGCCTCCAGCGCCCGCGCCACCGTGCTCGAACAGTTCCGGTACGTCAGGTTGTAGGTCGCGTCGCGGCGATACTCGTCCCAGAAACGCGCCAGCCGTTGCGGATCGTAATTGCGGATGCGGACCTGTTGGGTCGAAGGACACCAGGCCGTCGATTCGGTCGCGTAGTCGGGCTGGAACAGTCCGGGGACATCGTTTTCGCGCGTGGCGCGCAGCGTGCGTGAGAAATCGTTCGGCGAGCGGTCGATCTCGACCGCCGGATAGAGGCTGATATACACGCCCTCGGGCGTTTCCAGCGCGGCGTGGCCGGTGGAGATGGTGCCGTTCCGGTCGATCGCGGCAATATAGCGGTCCACGATCAATTGCCGTTTCGCCTGCGTCTTCGCCGTGCCGACGGGCGTCCACACATGCACGGTCAAGGCCGCTTCGTCGGGCGCGGGCGGGCCGTCGTAGATTGCATTCGCGAACGAGGGCGTGCTCGTCGTTGCGTTCTGCGTTGCGCGCTGCACGGCGCCGTCGGCGGCCGGATTCGCCGCCATGCGCTGGACCCGCGACGCGAGCAGGATCATGTTCCAGCCCGCGAAGAACAGCCCGAACGCGACGCAATAGGCAACCGTTCCCGCGTAGTGATCCGGATAGGGCTGATAAAAGAAGATCGCGATGGCGATCTCCACGGCGCCGATGCCGGCCGCCAGCCGCCAGCGGCGATACCGGACCACGCGCGCGGAGATGATCTGCAGCGCGCCATCGACGAGAAACAGCGTGCCGAAGATGAGCGAGAGCGCGAAGTTGCCGTGCTCGCCGCCGATCAGCACGAGCAGCGCCGACAGGCAGAAAGTCGCGCCCTTGACATAGCGCAGCGTGCGCTGTCCGCCCATGCCGGTCCACGCGACAGCCAGCGTGGCGATGCCTTCCAGCAGCATCAGCAGCGCGAACAGGAATAATTGGGAAGTAGAGCGAGCCGTCGAGCGCATCCGTGAAGATGACGCCGCCCAGCAGGATGCTCAGGAAGCCGAGCGTCAGCAGTGAACGCCAGCGAGAGCGGAGATAGTCGACGCCGAGCAAAATCATCACGAGACGAACCATCGCGTTCCTCCGTCTGATCTTTCATGTCCTGTACGGGGCGGCCGCGCGTGCGCAAGGCGCGGCCACTCACTATATAAGGCATCGACGGGGCAGGCGGCAAGGGAGACGAATGCGCAGATGAAAGTGCGCTTTCCAACTCTTCAATTGAGCGCGTTGCGCGCCGCGTCTTCGATGACCGCCGCGACCTGCTTCGGTTTCGATTCGTACACGGAATGACTTGCGCCCGGAATCACCGTCAGATGACTGTGCGCACGCCCGTAGTACCAGCGTTCGAGATCCGGATTGATGATCCTGTCGTTGCCCGCGACGATCCCCCAGCTCGGCTTCGTCTTCCACGCGGCGGCGGTCAGCGGCGTCGTGAAGACCTGCGCCGCCGTGAGCATCTGTGAGTGCGATTCGAAGCGCGCTTGTGCGAGCGGCAAATCGGCGGCGAAGTCTTGCGGGAAGACGGCGGGATTCAGGTACGTATAGCCGTCGGCGGTCTTTTCCACCGCGTTGGATTGCTTCGCGAGATCGCTCGGCCGTTGCTTGCCGAGTGCGCCTTCGTCCTCGCCCACGTCCGGCGCATGCGCCGCGACATAGACCAGCCCGGCCACGTGCGGATCGACGCCCGCTTCGGTGATCACCGAGCCGCCGTAGCTGTGGCCCGCGAGGATGGCCGGCCCGTCCTGAAGGTCCAGCACGCGGCGGGTCGCGGCGACATCGGCTTGCAGCGAGGTCAGCGGTTCCTGGACCAGCGTGACCCGATAGCCGTCACGCGTGAGGATGTCGTACACCGGCTTCCATCCCGAGCCATCGACCCATGCGCCATGCACGAGCACGATGTTGCGGACCGGCGTATGCGCCATCGCGTGGGTTGAAGCCAATGCGAATACCCCAGCGGACAGCGCCAGCATTGAAGCGGTTTGCAAGATGCGTTTCATCGAAGTCTCCTATATGGAACGAGATTCAGCGCGTCTCAGCTGCCGAAGTAGGGCTGGCAGTAGTCCGCAGGCCCGACGCACGCATTCTTCATCGCCGTGTGCGTGGACGCGCCGGACGCGCTCCGGCCGACCTGCGCGCCGCCATAGGACTGCGTCGCGATCGTGCCGTCCTGTTGCGCCGCGACACGGGCTTCGGCGGCCTGGATGTCCGACGGGTAATCCGCGTCGCTTGCAAGCGCCGGTTGGTAGCCGGCCTGTTCGACCGCCACCAGGTCGGCGCGCACTTCGGCACGCGTCACCGGGCCGTTCGATTGCGCGAACGCGAATGCAGGAGCCGCGAGCGTGGCGGCGGCGAGCGTGATGCAGACGAGAAACTTGTTCATGACCATCTCCTTGATTGAATGATCCGGGTTCCGAACGATTGAAGCCTTCAGAAGGCTGGGTGCCGGTCGTGATCTGGCTTCGTATTGCGACCGTGACCACACTTTAGGAGCGTGCTGAGCCCGCGAACACCTCTACGAAAGCGCGTGCTCGCACTGACCAAGGTTCAGTCGTGGATACGTTCGCATGGGCGTTGCGGCGCTTGTCCCATCTCCAGGGCGGGATGGATGCGCCGCGCGGATGAGCGGAGCCGCACGGAGGTTCCGGACGCTCATACGAAGGTGTGATCGGCCGCGTGCGACCTGCGCTCTTCCCCGGATCGCCCGACTGCATGCCAGGCGCATGAAACGAGGCGCGCGCATCAAACCTTGATATAGGTTGACTCAACCATTGGACGGGATGGTCAACCCAATGTACGGCTAGCGGGGTGCTTTCTGGTTCTCTAACTTTGAGTCATCCCGTCGCCGCTCTCCGGCGCATCGCAATACTCATGTTACGGACCGATACGCCATGACCCTGACTCTGCTTTCGCCCGCCGCGACGCCGCGCTCGACTCCCATCGGTATTGAAGCGCGCTGGCGCACGCCTGAACGGCCGGCGGCCCGCATGACCCTGTCGCGCTGGCTGCATCATGGCGACGCGCCGCTCGAAGTCAATCACGACGGCAGCGGCGACCTGCATTGCATCGGCCTGAATCTCAGGTGTGCGCAGCTTGCCTTCCATCACGCCGGCCGCACGCTGCTGCATGGCCGTGTGCCGGCGGGCATTGCGCAGGTGTCCGCGCCGGGCGTGCGGGTGGGCGCGGTGTTCGAATCGGCGCTCGACGTGCTGCATCTGTTCGTGCCGCACGCGGTGCTCGCGGAGTGCTACGAGGACCTGTTCCAGCGCGCGCATCCGGGCGAGATCGAGCTCGGCGATCCGCGTCTGATTCGCGATCCCGTGCTCGAACGGCTGGGCCAGACGCTCGGCGTCTGCAAGACCGAGAGCGCGCCGCCCGGGCGCATGTTCGTCGAGAGCGTGAGTCTCGCGATCGTGTCGCGGCTGGTGGCGCGGCATTTCGCAGCGCCGGTTGCGCGCGGACGCGTGCCGTCGGCGTTGCCGCAATGGCGCATCAAGCGCGTCGCTGAATTCGTCGATGCGCATCTGGGCGAGAACCTCAGTCTCGCCGATATCGCGTCGAGCACGGGCCTTACGCGCATGCATTTCGCCGCCCAGTTCCGGCGCGCGACGGGCATGCGGCCGCATGAGTTCCTGTTGCAGAAGCGTATCGAGCGCGCGCAGGCGCTGTTGCGCACGTCGCGGTACAGCATGCTCGACGTCGCGCTGGGTTGCGGATTCCGCTCGCAGGCGCATTTCACGACGGTTTTCAAGCGGCTGACAGGCGCGACGCCGAAGTCGTGGCAGACGTCCGCGCTCGACGCGGCGTGAACGAACCAGTCAACGGGAGCCGAACATGGCCGCACCAGCAGTGGCCCTCGATCCATGGGCACGCACCATCTTTCAATTGAACGGCTTGCGTATCGAGACGCCGCCGTTCCGGCGCAACGCGGCCCAGGCAGGCGAACGCCGCGTGGCCGTGAAGCTGATCGAACGGCAGTCGACGACCACCGCGACGATCGAATGGCGCGATGCCACGCGCTGCAGTTACGGCGATCAGGTGTGGCGGGCCATGCGCGCCCGCACGGCCGGCGTGTGTGCGATGAGCGGCGGCGTCATCCTGCCGGGCGATCAGGTCTATGCGCCGAACTCGCGGCCCGTGCCGTCCAATGCGGGCGCGATGATCCTGGCGTCGGTGCTCGACCAGGCGATGCCGCGATAAGGAACACGCACGGGTATGATCCGGCTTTAGCTCCGCACGGCCTGGCATGTTCGCGCTCAAACTCACGCTGGTTCCGCTGTTCCTGCTGATCGTGTCGATGTCGGGACGATGGTGGGGACCATCCATCGCGGGATGGCTCGCCGGCTTGCCGGTGGTGGCCGGCCCGATTCTCTATCTGCTCGTGCTCGCGCATGGACCCGCGTTCGGCGCGCATGCCGCGCTCCTTTCTCTTTCCGCGATCTTCGCGTCGGAGGCCTTCAACTTCGCTTATGCGTGGACCTGCCGTTCGCGCGGCTGGCCGGTTGCGTTGAGCGCCGGACTGGGCGCATGGCTCGTCTCGGCGTGGGCCTTGTCGATGCTGCCCGCGTCGCCGGCATGGGCCGCCGCGGTGGCGCTCGGCGCGGTCTGCTTCGGGCAGTCGTTCCTGCCGCGCAGTGCGGCGATCGCAGCGGGCCTCCCCCTCGGACGCGTTGATCTGATCGGACGGATGGGCGCCGGCGCCTTGCTGACGCTGGCGGTAACCGCCTTGTCCGGCTGGGCCGGCGCCTCGTGGAGCGGGCTGCTCGCGGTGTTTCCGTTGCTGGGGATCGTGTTGTCGGTGTCGTCGCATCGCGCGCACGGACCGGACTTCGTGATCGCGCTGCTGCGCGGGATGGTGCTCGGCCGTTTCTCGTTCGCCGCGTTCTGCCTGCTGCTGACGTTCTCGCTGACGCGCCAGCCGACGCTGCTTGCTTTCGCGGAGTCGGCGGCGCTGGCGATGGTCGTGCAGGCCTGCACGAAGCGGCTCGCGAAGGGGATTGAAACGGCTGTCGCGGTAGCAGAGTAAGCCTGCTCAGGCCTCAACCCGCCTTGGCCCACTCGATAGCATCCGCGCCGGCGGGAATGCGCATCGGGCTCGACGGGTCCGTGGCCGCGCGCCACACGCCCTCGGCGACATCGCGCGAATAGGTGACGGTCGAGTCGTTCTCGAAGCGCTCGAACACGGACTGCGCGAGCTTCGCGTAAGGCTCGGGAAAGCCGCTCTGCATGCGCGTCCGGGCGTTGTCGCCGAACTTCGTTTCGGGCGAGCGGCCGGGCAGCACGATCCGCACGCGCACGCCGAACGGTTCCAGCTCCAGCGCGAGCGATTCCGAGAACGCGTTGACCGCCGCCTTGCTGGCCGTATAGACGGACAGCAGATGCAGCGGCCGCAGCGTCACGGTCGAAGTCACATTGACGACCACGCCTGACTTGCGCTCGCGAAACTGCGGCAGCACGGCTTGCGTCATCGCGATGGTGCCGAGCGTGTTGGTCTCGAAGATCTCGCGCGCGGTGGCCATCGGCGTGGCTTCGACCGCATTGAGATAGCCGATGCCCGCGTTGTTGACGAGCACGTCGATCGGACCCGCGCTCGCGACGGCCGCGCTGATGCTGTGCGGGTCCGTCACGTCGAGGGCGATCACGCGCAGACGGTCGGACTTGGGCAGGATGTCTTCGCGCGGCGTGCGCATCGTCGCGATGACGTTCCAGTCCTGCTCCAGGAAATAACGGGCGATCTCGAGGCCGAAACCGGAAGAGCATCCGGTGATCAATACGGTGGGCATGGCAAATCCGCAGGTGAGTGAACGAGTTCTCACGATAATTCGCCCAGGCCGGACTTGCTACAATCGAACGTCCAGTTTTCATTCGAGGAAGTCCGGCCATGGTCGATCCGTTCGCGGACGTCGTCACGTTGTTGCAGCCGGTCGCGGCGTTCTCGAAGGTGGTGAGCGGCAGTGGCCGGTGGCGCGTGCGGCGCTCGGACGCCCACTTGCCGTTCTACTGCGTGGTGCTCGAAGGCGCGTGCCGTCTCGTGGCCAACGGCCGCGACCCCGTCACGTTGCAGACCGACGACTTCGTGCTGGTCCCCGAACTCGACGAATTCACGATGTCGAGTCTCGACCCGCCCGACGCAGACCAAGCCGATGCCGTTCCGGTCGCGCTGGCCGACGGCGGCTTCCGGATCGGCGCGGAAGACGCGCCGCGCGATATCCAGATTCTCGTGGGCCATTGCGTGTTCGGTTCGCCGGATGCGGAGCTGCTCGTTTCCTTGCTGCCGGAACTCGTGCATGTGCGCGGCGAGCGCCGGCTGGCTACGCTCGTCAAGCTCGTCAGGGAGGAATCGCGCGCGCAGCGGCCCGCGCGCGACATGGTGCTCGCGCGCTTGCTGGAGGTGCTGTTGATCGAGGCCTTGCGCTCCACCGGCACGGCGGCATCGCCGGGGCTGGTGCGCGGTCTCGCCGATGCGCGTCTGGCGCTTGCCATCCGTCAGATGCACGAGCGTCCCGAGCGCGCCTGGACCGTCGTGGAACTGGCGCGGGCGGCGGCGCTGTCGCGCTCGGCGTTCTTCGAACGCTTCAACCGTGCAGTGGGGGTGGCGCCGATGGAGTATCTGCTGTCGTGGCGCATGGCGCTGGCGAGGAAGCTGCTGCGCCAGAAGGAAGGCAGCGTCGCGAAGGTGGCGGAACGTGTCGGGTACGGCTCGGCGAGTGCCTTTAGCGTCGCGTTCACGCGTCATGTTGGCGTGCCGCCGACGCACTACGCACAGCAGCACGAGAGGCCGCCGGCAAGCCAGCAGTCCTCTCCGGGAACCTCGGCGTGAGGCAGGGCCAAGGTTCCGGGAGAGGAGACGGTGCAGTCCGTCTCCTCTCGTGCCCGTGCTCGTACTTGCAGTACAGCGATGCTCAGAGCTTCATGCCTTGAACCAGGCTGCCAACCGCCGTGAGCGACTTCGTCACGTTGGTCAGGTCGACGTCCGTATGCGTGGAGGCATCCACTTGCGTGACCGGCGCGACATTGGTTTGCGGGCTGGCGAAGGACACGCCGCCGAACTGGCCGTTGGCGTTGATGGCGTTGTTCTGGAACACGCTGCCGCCGACGATGGCGCCCATTTCGGCACGGTCGAGTTCTTTGCTGACGGCGAGGTTGTCGATCTTCAACATGATGAATCTCCTGAATGGCTGGTTGGGTTGGTTGAGCATCATTCGTTGCGCTCGCAGCTACCTATGCGAGAGCTGTGCCAGCGGCGTCAGGAGAGCGTTGAAGTCCTTGTCAGTAAAGGAACGGGCGGTTTTGGCGAGCGTGTGGGCACGGCGGATATGTCGGCGCGCGCCCGACGAAGCAGAGAAGCCTGTCTGTGCCGCGCCGACTCAGAACTTTTCCACCCACGGCCGCAGTTCCAGCTCCCACGTCCATGCGCTGCGATGCTGGCGCAGCACATCGATATAGGATTGCGCGATTGCATCGGGATCGAGCAGGCTGTCGGGCGCGCCGGAGGCTTCGGGATGCGAGCCGCGCACCCCGCCGTCGATGACGAAATGCGCGACGTGAATGCCGTTCGGCATCAATTCGCGCGCGGCGCTTTGCGCGAGCCCTCGCAATGCAAACTTGCCCATCGCGAACGGCGCGGACAGCGCAAAGCCCTTCACGCCGGCGGTCGCGCCGGTCAGCAGGATCGCGCCGCGCCCGGCCGGCGTCATGCGCCGCGCGGCCTGCTGCACGACATGGAAGGCGCCCAGCGCGGAAACCGCGACGGCCCGTTCCACTTCCGCCGCATCCAGTTCGGCCAGCGGTCCGCGCACGCGGCCGCTGGCGTTGTACACGACGATCTCCGGCGCACCGATGCGCGCCTCGGTCTCGCTGAAGAGCGCGTCGATCTGGCTGGCATCGGCGGCATCGGCGGGCAAGGCGACGGCGCCCGTTTCATCCACCAGCGAAGCCAGCTTGTCGACGTTGCGCGCCGCGATCACGACAGGAATGTTCTCGGCGCGCAGGCGCCGCGTGAGCGAAGCGCTGATGCCCGCTCCGGCGCCGACGATCAGCGCGCTGCGATAAGGAAAGTCGCTCATGGATTCACGCTCGAAAGGGTGGGACAACGGTGTGTCATGCCCGGTCGATCATAAGCGCAAGCCACTTTCCGCGCGCAACCCGCAGGCAGGCTGTCAGAGGTAACGCGCCTGATCGAGATCGGCGAGCAGCGTCGGCCCGGCGGGTTGCCAGCCGAGACGGGCTTGCGTCTGCGCGCTGGAGGCGGGCATGTCCAGGGCGATGAACATCGCCATCCAGCCGAAGTGATCCTTTGCTTCAGCGGGTGTGATCGACACGACCGGAAGCCGCATGCCGCGCCCGAGCGACTCCATGATGTCGCGCGCGCTGACGCCTTCCTCGCCGACCGCGTGATAGCGCGCCCCGCGGTCGGCCTTCTCGACAGCGAGCCGGTACAGCCGCGCGACATCCAAACGATGCCCCGCCGGCCAGCGATTGGCGCCGTCGCCGACATACGCGCAGACGCCTTTCTCGCGCGCGATGCCGATGAGCGGCGTGATGAGCCCCTGGCGGAACGGATCGTGGACCTGCGGCAGCCGCACGACCGACACGTTGATGCCTTGCTCCAGCAACGCCTGCCCCGCAATCTCCGACGCAATGCGCGGATTCGGATGCTTCAGGTTGCAGATGTCCTCGCGCGCCAGGCCGCCCTGTTCCCCGATGCCGATTCCCGTGCCCGACGTGATGACGAGCGGACGGTCCGAGCCCTTGAGCGCTTCGCCGAGCGCGGCAATCGCGCGCGTGTCTTTTTCGCAGTTCTCGACGAAGCGCGAGAAGTCGTGGTCGAAGGCGGTGTGGATGACGGCGTCGGCGTGGGCGGCGCCGTCGCGCAGGCTGGCGGGGTCTTCGAGCGTGCCGCGATGCACCTCGGCGCCGGCATCGGCCAAGGCTTGCGCGCCGGCATCGGAACGCGTCATGCCGATGACCTGATGACCTGCCGCGATGAGTTCGGGAACAAGCGCCGAGCCGATGAAACCGGTCGCGCCAGTCAGAAAAATTCGCATGATTGGGGTTCTCCTTGATCGAACCCATGCACTATCCTGCGTTTTCTTATCCCGTTAAAGTAGTGACCGCATCATAGTAAAACGACTAACACCTTGAACGCACCGCGCTCACTCGGCGATTTCCTGCGTAGCCGCCGCACTCGTCTCGATCCGGCCAGCTTCGGCTTCACGGGTCGTCGCCGCACGCCCGGACTGCGCCGCGAAGAGGTCGCGCAGCGCGCCAGCATCAGTCCGACCTGGTACACGTGGCTCGAACAGGGACGCGGCGGCGCGCCTTCGCCGGACGTGCTGGAACGCATCGCCGGCGCGTTGCTGCTGACCGATACCGAACGCGAGCACTTGTTCATGCTCGGTCTTGGCAGGCCGCCGGAAGTCCGTTATCAAACCGTGGAAGGCGTGAATCCGCGCTTGCAGCGTCTGCTCGATTCGCTCGAAGCCAGTCCGGCGATCATCAAGACGGCCACATGGGATGTGGTGGCGTGGAACCGCGCGGCGGCCGTCGTGCTGACTGACTACGGTGCATTGCCGCCGGGTCAGCGCAATATCCTGAAGTTCCTGTTCCGTCATCCCGCCGTGCGCGCGAAACAGCATGACTGGGAGAACGTCGCGCGCTTTGTCGTCGGGGCGTTCCGGGCGGACGTGGCGCGCGCTGGGATCGTGTCCGAAGCCTCTGATCTTGTCGACGAACTGTGCAGCGCCAGTCCCGAGTTTGAAGCCCTGTGGCGCGACAACGATGTGTTAGGGCATTCGGACGTGCATGCCGTCAAGCGCCTGCAGCATCCGCTGCTCGGCGCGGTCGAACTGGAGTATTCGGCCTTCGCGGTCGATGGCCGGCCTGACCTCGGCATGATCGTCTACACGCCGCTCGATCCCGAAGTGGCCGGGCGCATCAAGGCGCTGGCGGCGGGCGAGCAAGCGAGTTCAGCATAGCGAAATCGGCACGGCTTCCTGCAAATATCGTTCCCGCATGCAAAGCGGCTTGCGCAGTACCATGACTGCCCGATCTCATCGCGGACCGTGCAAGGCCAGGCATCAGGAATAGCGGTTGCATCGATCCCTCGCCGGGCGCACGCCCTTCATGAAAGGAACCCGAACATGGCTCATCTGTGCGACGTTTGCGCCGCGCGTCCCGCCACGGTGCGGCTGGCCGTTTTGCGCAACGGTCAGCGGCATGTCCTCGACGTGTGCGACTTTCACTATGCCCAGTTGACCCGGCATCAGCGCGCGCTCTCGCCGCTCGAATCGCTGTTCCTCGGCGGCGCGCCTGAACAGCCCGCCATGCCGGTGCCGTCGAGCCGGCCGGTTCCGCCGATGCAGCCACGGCCCCCAGCGCACGGCGCAATGAAGCCGAAGGCGCGAACATCGACCGCTATTTCAGCGACGGCGCGAAGGAAATGCTGATGCGCGCGGCCGAGCGCGCCGTGCAATCCGGATGTTCACAGGTCGATACCGAACACCTGCTCTACGAGCTGGCGAACAACGCAGTGATCGAGTCGCTGATGAAGAGCCTCGGAATCGATCCCGCGCAGATCCGCGCCTATATCGATGCCAACGCGCCGGGCTGCTATGGCACGTCCCCGCCGCCGGCGGACGGCATGATCGGTGTGTCGCCGCGTCTGAAGAGCGCGCTCGACCGCGCATTTCTCGCGTCGCGGCAACTGCGGCACAGCTATGTCGCGCCGGAGCATCTGCTGATCGGTCTCGCCGACGTGCCCGACAGCTTCGCCGGGCAATTGCTCGGCAAGCTCGGCGTCGATCCGCAGGCGCTCAGGCAGCAGACCGCGCAGACGGTCGGCGCGGGCGCGCCGCCGCGCGGCGGCGACACGCCGCCTTCGCGCACGCCGAATCTCGACAAGTTCAGCCGCGACCTCACCGCACTCGCGCGCGAAGGACATCTCGATCCGGTGATCGGACGCGCACGCGAGATCGAGACGATGGTCGAAGTGCTCGCGCGCCGCCGCAAGAACAATCCGGTGCTGATCGGCGAACCGGGCGTCGGCAAGACCGCCGTCGTCGAGGGACTCGCGCAGCGCATGGTGAACGGCGACGTGCCCGAGTCGCTGCGCGAGAAACGGCTCGTCGAACTGAACGTGAATTCGATGGTCGCGGGTGCGAAATTTCGCGGCGAGTTCGAGGAGCGCGTGAAGCAGGTCGTCGATGAAATTGGCGCGAACCGTGACTCGCTGCTGCTGTTCGTCGACGAGGTGCATACGATAGTCGGCGCGGGGCAGGGCGGCGGCGAAGGCGGGCTGGACATCGCCAATGTCTTCAAGCCGGCCATGGCGCGCGGCGAGCTGAACCTGATCGGCGCAACCACGCTCGCCGAATATCAGAAGCACATCGAGAAGGACGCGGCGCTCGAACGGCGCTTCCAGCCGGTGCTGGTGGCGGAGCCAACGGTCGCGCAGACCATCAACATCCTGCGCGGCCTGCGCGACCGTCTCGAAGCGCATCACAAGGTGACCATCCAGGACGATGCGATCGTCGGCGCGGCCGAATTGTCGGACCGTTACATCACCGGGCGTTTCCTGCCCGACAAGGCCATCGATCTCGTCGATCAGGCCGCCGCCCGCGTGAATCTCTCGGCCACTTCGCGCCCTGCCGAAATCCTCGAACTCGAAGCCGAGCATGCGCAGTTGCGGCGCGAACAGGACTACGCGGCGTCGCGCAAGCAGTTCGACCGCGCGCATGCGCTCGACAGCGAACTCGAACAAAAGCAAAAGGAACTCGACGAAGCGACCGACACCTGGAAGAAGCGCGTCGGCACGAATACATCGACGGTGACGGTCGCGCAGATCGCGGAGATCGTCGCGACGCTCACAGGCATTCCGGTCGCGCAACTGACCGAGGAAGAACGCGCGCGCCTGTTGCAGATGGAAGAACGCCTGCACAAGCGCGTGATCGGTCAGGACGAAGCGGTCGAGGCCGTATCCGACGCGGTGCGCCGCGCGCGCACGGGCTTGCAGGGGCGCAACCGGCCGATTGCCGTGTTCCTGTTCCTCGGGCCGACGGGCGTCGGCAAGACCGAGCTGGCGAAGGCGCTCGCGGAAGTCGTGTTCGGCGATGAAGACGCGATGCTGCGCGTCGACATGAGCGAGTACATGGAGCGTCATGCGGTGTCGCGGCTGATCGGCTCGCCGCCGGGATACGTGGGCTATGACGAAGGCGGCCAGTTGACCGAGCGCGTGCGCCGGCGGCCTTATAGCGTCATCTTGCTCGACGAGATCGAGAAGGCGCATCCGGATGTCTACAACGTGCTGCTGCAAGTGTTCGACGACGGACGCCTCACCGATGGCAAGGGCCGCGTCGTCGACTTCAGCAACACGCTGATCATCGCGACGAGCAATCTCGGTTCCGATGTGATCGCCGGACAGAAGCGCGGCGTGCTGGGCTTCACGAGCACGGCGTCGGATGCGGATGCTTCATTGCAAAGCGGCGTGATGAAAGTGTTGCAGCAGCACTTCAGGCCGGAGTTCCTGAACCGGATCGACGACATCATCCTGTTCAAGTCCCTTGGCCGCGATGAAGTGCGGCAGATCGTGCGGCTGATGCTCGACCAGGTGCAGCGTCTCGCGCACAGCCAGGACATCGCGCTTGAATTCGACGAATCCGTCGTGGATCATCTCGCGGAAGTCGGCTATCGGCCCGAGTTCGGCGCGCGTGAATTGCGCAGGCAGATTCGCCAGTCGATCGAGAACCCGCTTGCAAGAGAAATGCTCGGAGGCGAGGTCAGCGAAGGCGCGAAGGTGCGCTGCCGCTACGACGAGAGCTCGAAGAAGCTGGCGTTCGATGTAACGCGCGCGGGTCTCGCGAACCAGCCGGGCGAAGGAACGCCGCTTACGCCTTGATCTGATGCTGGCATGCGCCATTGTTCGCATGCCAGCACAGCCCGTGCAACGCTGCACGGATTATTCGAACGCATTCGAATGGCTATCCTGTGGGCTCACTTCACAGAGAGGTCAGCCATGTCTGCCAGCAAGATCGCGATCGTGACCGGCGCAAGCCGCGGGCTCGGTCGGAACACGGTGCTCAATCTCGCGCAACGCGGCGTCGATTGCATCTTCACCTATCACAGCAATCGCGCGGAAGCGGACAAGGTGCTGGCGCTCGTCGCCGAGACGGGCAGCAAGGCGGCCGCGCTGCAACTCGATACCGGCAACGTCGGCGCATTTGACGCCTTCACCGATGACGTGCGCCGCACGCTCGCCGGCTGGCAAGCGGAACGCTTCGACTACCTGGTGAACAACGCGGGCACGTCGCATCACAACAGCATCGCAAAGACGACGGAGGCCGAACTCGACGCGCTTTATGACGTCCACTTCAAAGGCGTGTTCTTTCTCACGCAGAAGCTGCTTCCGCTGATCAACGACGGCGGCCGGATCGTCAATATCTCGTCGGGCCTCACGCGGATCATCATTCCGGAAAGCGCTGCCTATGGCTCGCTGAAAGGCGCGGTGGAAGTGCTCACCAAGTACATGGCGAAGGAACTGGCGCCCCGGCGCATCGCCGTCAACGTGGTGGCGCCGGGCGCCATTCAGACCGACTTCAGCGGCGGCATCGTGCGCGACAATCCCGAGGTCAACCGCCGCGTCACCGAGATGACGGCGCTCGGCCGCCCGGGCCTGCCCGACGACATCGGACCGATGATCGCGTCGCTGCTGTCGGAGGACAATCGCTGGATCAATGCGCAGCGCATCGAGGTCTCGGGCGGCATGGCGATCTGACGTCAGACCTGCGCCTGTCCGCCGTCGGCGAAGATCTCCGCGCCGTTGATGAAGCTCGAATCATCGGAGGCAAGGAAGGTCACTACCTTCGCGATTTCGTCCGGCGCGGCGAGGCGTCCGATCGGGACCAGCGAGGCGAGATAGGTCAGCAGGCCGTCCTGCGCTTCCTTCGATGCCCCGCCGAGTTCCGCGAGACCCACCGTGTGAGTCGAGCCGGGGCTGACCACGTTCACGCGAATGCCGCGCTCCTTCAGGTCGAGCACCCAGCTGCGTGCAAGCGCACGCACCGCCGCCTTCGACGCGCTGTAGATGCTGAATGCCGGCGTACCTTTTGAACCGGTGATCGAGCCGGTCAGGATGATCGATCCACCGCGCGGCATCAGCGGCAACGCCTTCTGCACGGTGAACACGACGGCGCGGACATTGCGGTTGAAGGTGTCGTCGACATGCTGCGCGGTGATCTCGCCGAGCGGCAGCATGCTGCCGCCGCCCGCGTTGGCGAACAGGATGTCGAGCCGGCCTTCGCTTGCGCGGATGCGCTCCATCAGCGTGTCGAGATCGTCGTCGCGCGTGACGTCGCCCTGGACGCCCTGAGCGTTGCCGCCGATCTCCGCCACCGCCGCGTCCAGTTCTGCCTGCCGCCGTCCTGTCACATACACCTTCGCCCCTTCGCGTGCGAGATCCCGCGCCGCCGCCAGACCGATGCCGCTCGTGCCGCCCGTGACCAGTGCAATTTTCCCTTCGAGACGCTTGTTCATGCTGACCTCCAGTTGAATGTTTGAGTCGATGGAGGAAAGATAGGCGTTTCCACGCCGGGAATAAACGCCGCCGTGGCTAATTGATTATTCATAAACGTGAATAATCGCTAAACTTATCGCTCATCATTCGGCGAGCGTGAACATGGATCAGCTGACGGCGTTGCGCGTGTTTGTACGGATCGCCGAATCGGGCGGCTTCAGCAAGGCGGCGGACACGCTCAACATGCCGAAGCCCACCGTCACGAAACTGATTCAGGATCTCGAGGCGCATCTGCGCGTGAAGCTGCTGCAACGCTCCACGCGCCGGGTGAGCGTGACGGAGGAAGGGCAGGCCTACTATCTCCATGCCACCAAGGTGCTCGCCGACATCGACGAGATGGACACCCTGTTCGCCGATGCGCGGGGCGGTCCGCGCGGGCGTCTGCGGATCGACGTCGGGTCATCGTTGGCCAATCTGATCGTGTTGCCGCATTTGCCTTCGTTCCGCCAGCGTCATCCGCAGATTCAGCTCGAACTGGGCGTGGGCGATCGCGAAGTGGATCTGATCGGCGAAGGTGTCGATTGCGTCATACGCGGCGGCGACCTCACCGATACCTCGCTCGTCGCACGGCCGCTTGCCGCGCTGGACTGGGGCACGTATGCGTCGTCGGACTATGTCGCCGCGCGTGGCGTGCCGGCGCATCCGGATGCGCTCGCGGACCATGACGTGATCGCCTACTTCTCGTCACGCACGGGGCGTGTGTTCGAACTGCTGTTCGAGCACGGCGACGATACCGTGCGCTTCGATCCGCGCGGCTTGCATGGCGTCTCCGTCAACGAAAGCACCGCGCACCTGACCAGTCTCGTTAGCGGACTCGGCATCGGTCAGACGTTTCGCTTCATGGCGCAACCATGGGTGGAGAGTGGCGATCTCGTCGAAGTGTTGCCGCAGTGGACGCGGCCGCATCATCCGCTGCATCTCGTCTTCGCGAAGTCGAAGCACGACAGCGCGCGCATGCGTGCGTTCATCGACTGGGCCCTCGAAGTCTTCCGCCCATTCGACAGACATGAAGGCCGCGCGCCGCGTTGAGCCGTTCATCGCACGAACCTGTCTTGCCTTTTGCACGCGATTCTGCGAATGTGATCGCCGCTGTATCCACATAAACATAACGAGCGGGATATCACGCGCGCTGCGCTGCATGAACGGCGTCGATCCGCTGACCGGAGGGAATACCGACGATGAGGCTTTCCCCTGTTCTGAAGCGGCTGGCATCGCCGCTCATCCTGCTCATCCTGCTTCCTTTCGCGGCCGCCTCTTGCGGCGGCGGTGACGACGATACCCCGCCGCCGCCGCCGAAGACCGTGCTGTCGGTTTCCGGCGACGTCACCACGCAGACGCCATTCACGCTGGCGCAGATTCAGGCGCAGCCCGCGACGACGCAAACCGTGTCCTTCGGCAGCGGCACGGGCCAGCAGACGCATGTGTACACCGGCGCGAGCCTCTGGAGCATGCTGAACCAGATCGGCATCACGACGAACGCGGCGGTCAAGAACGACGTGCTCGCGAAGTACGTGATCGCGACCGGCAGTGACAACTACCGCGCACTGTTCGCGATGGGCGAGCTGAGCCCGGACTTCGGCAATCGCGGCAATCAGGTGGCGTATGCGGAGACGATCAACGGCACGAGCGCGGCGCTGTCGTCGACCGACGGCCCGCTGCGCGTCACCGCGCCGGGCGACGTGAAGGGCGGCCGCTATGTGTCGAACCTCGTGACGCTCAAGGTGGGCACGGCGGTATCGGCGGTTCACGTGGCGGGCGGCGGGACCACGACGCAATTCCAGTTGTCCGGCGCAGTGACGACGCCGGCAAGCTTCGATCTCGCCGCCCTTCAGGCGCTTCCTGCGGTGACACGCACGGTCGGCTCGACGACCTACACGGGCGTGGGCCTGTGGGATCTGCTGAATGCGGCGGGCATCCAGACCAGTTCGACGGTCAAGAACGATGTGCTGGGTTTCTACCTGATCGCGACGGGCAGCGATGGTTATCGCGTGATCCTGTCGCTGGCTGAACTGTCGCCCGATTTCGGCAATCAGCCGGACATCGTCGCGTATGAGATGAACGGCGCGCCCCTGACGACGACCGGTTTTGCGCGGCTCGTCATTCCCGGCGATGGCAAGGCGGGCCGCTATGTATCGAATCTGGTCGCGCTGGAAGTGATATCGGCGCCGCGCTGAGCGGTGCTGCGTCCGGCGGGCGAAGGATCCCCGAATCCTTCGCCCGCCGGAGCGCGTGCCTTGCTTCAGATCTTCAAGCCTTGAATCAGGCTGCCCACCGAAGTGACCGACTTCGTGATTTCCTTCAGGTCGACGTCCGTGTGCGTCGATGCATCCACTTGCGTCACGGGCGCGACGTTGGTCTGCGGGCTCGCGAAGGAAACGCCGCCAGCCTGAAGGTTCGCGTTGATGCCGTTGTTCTGGAACACGCTGCCGCCGACGATGGCTTCCATCTCTTCCTGAGCGAGGTCTTTGCTGACAGCGAGGTTGTCGATCTTCATGGTGAATCTCCTGGGTTCCGGTTGGGTGGGGAGCGCGTGTCGTTGCGCTCGCGACATCTATTGCGAGAGCTGTGCCAGCAGACGCTTCGCGCGCGTGAAGATCGTGCAAACCGTTGATGAGAAAGGGAAAGGCGGTAGATGCCAGCGGCCGCCTGGAGTCTTGTCTTACGCCAGTGTGTTGGCCGCGACATAACGGCCGCGCGCGGTGCGTTGGCGCCGGTCCGACAGTGCGGAGCTCGCGCCCAAAAATGCCCATGCCGCCGATTCACTTCAAGTTTGACGTTCGCCTGCCGTTAACAGTCGCACGGAAAAGTCTTCTGGACACATCAGGCACGCGACAGCATGCATGTCGATCTCATTACCATCTATCTGCTTGCCATCGGCACGCTCCTCGCCAGTTGCGGGATGACGCTGTGGGAACGCCGCGGCCATGCCGGACGCAGGCGGGAGCTGGGCACGCTGGCCGCCGGCTACGCGACGCTCGCCGCCGGCTGCGCGGCCGTCGCGGTGCGCCACGCGCTGCCCGGCGCGATCGGATCGGCCCTGAGCAACCTCATCATGGTGTCGGGCTATCTGCTGCTGCTGCGCGGCGTCGCCATCATCAATGGCCGGCGCTATGGCGCGTTGTCCATCGGCGTGCTGGCCGGCGTGGCGTTCGCGTGGGTCATCGCGGGCGTGCGCTGGGAAGTGCCGATGTGGAATTACGTCAGCGCCATCCCGATTGCATTCGCCAGCGGCATGACCGCGCGTGAACTGCTGCGCGGCGAGCGCGCCCGGCGCTTGCAGTCGCGCGATATCGCGGCGTTTGTCGCGGGTTTTCACGCGCTCTTCTACGCCGCACGCGCGCTGATCCTGCCGTGGCTGGCCGCCTCGCTCGGGCCGGGCATGTTGTCGGCGATCGCCAAGGCCACGATGTACGAAGGCGTGCTCTATTCCGTCATTCTGCCGATGACCCTGCTGCGCTTCGTGCGCGACGAGGCGCATGGCGAACTGCTGAAGGAATCGCGGACGGACTATCTGACGGGGCTTGGCAATCGCCGCTGGTTCTTCGAGGAAGGCGTGCGCGTTATCCGGCGCGCGGATGCACGGCAGCCGGTTTGCCTGCTCGCGCTCGATCTCGACAACTTCAAGATCATCAACGACCGTCACGGTCACGAAACCGGCGACGCCGTGCTGAAGACGTTCGCGTCGATTGCTCAGGATGCGCTGGGACCCGAGGCGATTGTTGCGCGCATCGGCGGCGAGGAGTTCGCTGCGCTGCTGCCGGGGCGCGACTGCAATCGCGCCCGCGCGACGGCGGAGGCCGTGGTCCGGCGTTTCGCGCAGTCGAGCACGCCCGGCGCGGCGGGCGTGGAGATCCGCGCGACCGTGAGCATCGGCCTGGCGCAATGCGGCACGGCCGGCGCCGCGCTGACCGATCTGCTGACCATCGCCGACCGCGCGCTGTACCGCGCGAAGTCGCTCGGTGGGGACCGGGTGGAAATCGCGCAACCGGCGACCCGTTCTCAAGCGGCGCGCGATAGCGTGGCCTGCTGATCCCCTCTACGCGCTTTCTAGCGCTGAGCTGAGGCGCGCGTCCCCAGCCAGATCAATCCGACAGCTCCGGCCGCGAGCGCCGCCACCGCGATCCACAGCGCGGCCGAGAATGATCCGGTGTGCTCGGCGATAGGCGCCGCGACCAGCGGCCCGACGATCTGCCCCAATCCATACGACGCCGTTGCGTAGCCCATCAATCCGGCGGCTGCGTCGCCGCGCAGGCGGCGCGCCTCGCGCATCGCGAACAGGGTGATCGCGGTGAAGGGAAAGCCCAGTAGCAGGCTGCCGATGCCGAACCCGAGCGCGGTGGGAAAGACGATGCCCGAGGCGACGCCCAGCGCCTGAATGAGATAGAACCCGGCCGACAGCAGACGGTTGTCCCACGACAATGGCAGACGCGCGGCGAGCAGGGCGCCGGCGATCAGCGCGAGTCCGAAGGCCGGCCAGAACAAATCGGGCCATGCGGAACCGGGCAAGGCCTGACGGGCGATGACGGGCAAGAACGTCGCCGAGATGATGTAGCCGAACCCGGCGAGTCCGTAGAGACCGATCAATCCGATCGAATCGGCGCGCGCTACGCCAGTCTCGCTGCCGCTGTGAGGCGTCGCGCGGCCATGCCTGGCCGATGCCTGCCGCGTGAAGGTCTTCCAGACGGCCAGGCCGGCCAAAGCCGAGCACACCGCGAAGCCGTCCCATACCCACGGCGCGGGCACGGCGAAGGCAGCGGCGGCGGCGCCGAGCAGGCCAGTCGCGACGATACCGACCCCCGGCCCGGCATAGATCACGCCGCCGTAGCCCTGCGCGTCGAGTTCCGCGAGCCGTCGCAGGCCCCATTGCGACGCGAACACGAACGCCCACGCGCTGACGACGCCCGCCGCGAAGCGGATCGCGATCCAGAGCCAGAACAGATGAACGATGCCCATTGCGAAGGTCAGCAGGATGGTCGAGGCGAGCGCGAGCCGCACCATGCGCGCGTGATCGATGCGAATCGCCGCGCACGACAGCGCGCCGATCAGATAACCCGCGTAGTTGGCCGACGCGAGCCAGCCGCCGTGCCGGATGTCGAGCGCGCCGCTGTGCAGCATCAGCGGCAGCAGCGGTGTGAACGCAAAGCGTCCGACGCCCAGCGCAACCGCCAGCACCACGGCGCAGGCGAGCGCGGCATGGCGCGCGGGATGAGCGGAGGCGGACGAGACAGGGAGTGGCGATGCCATGAGCATGAAAGTCAGAGCGATGATCCGCTGATGCTACCTTGACCGATCCATCTTGAAAAATGAATAATCGAGATGGAATCAATCTTCGGAAAAGATCATGGATCTGGCTGCGCTGACCATCTTTCGAGCCGTTGTTCGCGAAAACGGCGTGACGCGCGCGGCGCTCAAGCTGAACCGGGTGCAATCGAACGTGACGACGCGCATTCGCCAGCTGGAGGAAACACTGGGCACGGAGCTGTTTGTCCGCGATGGCCGGCGTCTCGTGCTGACGCCCGCCGGCGAGACCTTGCTGCCCTACGCCGAACGCCTGCTCGCATTGGCCGAGGAAGCGCGTCATGCGGTCAGCGAGAACCGGCCGCAAGGGCGCTTGCGCCTGGGCACGATGGAAAGCACGGCGGCGAGCCGTCTGCCGCGCGTGCTCGCCGCGTATCACCGGCGCTGGCCGCAGGTGACGCTGGAGCTGGCGACGGGCGTCACGCGCGCGCTGATCGAAAGCGTGCGCACCTTCGAGGTGGATGCAGCGGTGATGGCGCGGCCGATCGAACCGGACGCGCTCGGCGCCGCGCAGTTCGAAACCGTGCCGGTGTTCCGCGAAGAACTGACGCTGGTCACGCCGCGCGGACAGGATCCGACGGCCCTCGCGCAGGAGCCGGCCGGCCTCACGCTGGTGGCGTTCGAACGCGGCTGCGCCTATCGCTCCTATGCGATGCGCTGGTACGAGCAGCAGGGTATTCGTCCCGCGCGGGTGCTGGAACTGGCCTCGTATCACGCGATCATCGCGTGCGTGGCGGCGGGCGCGGGCGTCGCGGTGGCACCGCGTTCGGTGCTGGAACTGGCGCGCCTGGACGATGACGTCGATGTCCATCCGCTCGGCGAACTGGGGCAGGTGGATACGCTGCTGGTCTGGCGCAAGGGCCATTACTCAGCGGCGCTCGATGCGCTCCGCGACCTGCTCCTCGACGACGCCTGATTCAAGACGGCATCGTCAGCCCGCCGCCGTGTTCAGCGCCACGATCTTGACCACCGGCTCGACCTGTTGCGGTCGTCGACGACGGGTCCAGACGCGTCACCTGATTCAAGACGGCATCGTCAGCCCGCCGTCTTGCTCAGCGCGACAACCGCTCGCAGCGCGCCGCTCACCATGTTCTCGACCACCGGCTCGACCTGTTGCGCGACTTCAGGCCGGTACTCGAACGGCGCGGCCTCGTTCATGTAAGTCGACTGGCACATCTCCAGCTGGACGGCGTGCACGCCGTCCTGGGGCGCGCCGAAGTGCCGCGTGATGTAGCCGCCCTTAAAGCGTCCGTTGGCGATCCACGTGAACGGACCCGCCGCCGCCGCGCGCTCCACTTCCTGCTGCACCGAAGCCGCCGCCGTGCGCCCGTCCTGCGTGCCGATGTTGAGGTCGGGCAGCTTGTCATCGAAGAGACGCGGCAGCACGCTCGCGATGGAATGGGCTTCCCACAGCAGCACGTTCGCATGCCGCTCGCGCAGACGCTTCAACTCGGCGCGCAAGGTGTCGTGATACGGCTGCCAGTAGGCCGCGACGCGCCGTTGCTTCTCGGCGGCATCGGGCACGCAGCCTTCGCGATACACCGGCTCGCCGCGAAACGTCAGATCGGGACACAGGCCGGTAGTCGTCTGCCCCGGATAAAGGCTTTCATCGCTCGGCGGACGGTTCAGGTCGATCACATAGCGCGACAGGCGCGCCCCGAGAATCGTCGCGCCGAGCGTGCGAGCGAAGCTGTAGAGGCGGTCGAGATGCCAGTCGGTATCCGCGACCGTCAGCGCGACATCCGTGTACTGGCTGCGCAGTGTGTCCGGAATCTGCGTACCGAGGTGCGGAATGGAGATCAGCAGCGGCGCATCGCCGCGTTCGAGGGAAAAGAGATCGTTCATGAGCGTGCGTCCTGGGTTGGCTTGCGTTCAGGCGTCGGCGAGCAGTTGCGAGAGCGCCCGGCGATAGTCCGCGTAGTGCCGCGCTTCGTCCCGATGACGACGCTCGCGCACCACGCATTCTCCACCGACGAAAACATCGCGCACCGGCGTTTCGCCGTGTTCGCAGAAGACCACGGAAGAGAGCCACGTCGCGGGCGTTTGTTCCGCGAGATTCGGATGATCGGCGTCGAGCACGAGCCAGTCGGCGCGCGCGCCGGCTTCGAGCTTGCCGGTGGCGCGGCCTGTCGCGCGGGCGCCGCCTTCGAGCGCGCCGTGAAACAGCCGGTCCGCGACCTGCACCGTCGACGCCGACGCGAGCACGTTGCGCTGCCGCCGCTGGAGCCGCTGGCCGTATTCGAGCAGACGCAGTTCCGCGCGCCAGTCCACGCCGATATGACTGTCCGAGCCGACGCCGAACGCGCCCTGTGCGTCGAGATAGTCGGCGACGGGAAAGAAGCCGTCGCCGAGATTCGCCTCGGTGGTCAGGCACAGACCGGTGACCGCGCCGCTGCGGGCGAGCGCGAGCGTTTCGCCGGCATCGACGTGCGTGGCATGCACGAGGCACCAGCGTGGGTTGACGTCGAAGTGATCGAGCAGCCATTGCACCGGGCGCGCGCCGAGCGCCGCGAGCGACGCGTCCACTTCGGCCGTCTGCTCCGCGATGTGAATGTGCACCGGCGCGCCGGGCGACATGGCGTCGAGACCGTCGAGCAACGTGCGCAACGAATCCTTCGACACCGCCCGCAGCGAGTGCGGCGCGACGCCATAACGCAGCGCGCCGTGTTCGGGACGCGCCGTGCGCAAGCCGCTCAGCAAGTCGAGATAGTCTTCCGTGGAGTTGATGAAGCGGCGCTGGTCGGCGCGCGGCGGCTGCGCATCGAAGCCGCCTTGTTGATAGAGCACGGGCAGCATCGTCATGCCGATGCCGGTTTCCCTGGCCGCATCCACGACGCGCAGCGCCAGTTCGGCCGGATGCGCATACTGCGCCCCGTCCTCGGCGTGATGCACGTAATGGAACTCGCAGACCGACGTGTAGCCCGCCTTGAGCATCTCGACATAGAGCCAGCGCGCAATCGCGCCGAGCGTCTCGGGCGTGATGCGCAGCGCGAAGCGGTACATCAGGTCGCGCCAGCTCCAGAAGCTGTCGGCGGGGTTGGCGCGATATTCGGTGAGGCCCGCCATCGCGCGCTGGAACGCGTGCGAATGCAGGTTCGGCATGCCGGGCACGACCGGTCCCGCGGCGCGCGCAGCGCTCGCGGGAATCTCGCGCATGTCCGGCGTCACGGCGACGAGCGTGCCCGCGTCGTTCCACTCCAGCAGCACGTTGGTGCGCCAGCCGTCCGGCAGCAGCGCGTGCGCCGCAAAAAGCGCTGGGTTCGATGAGTTCGATGAGTTCGATGAGTTCATGATCGGACTTCGGTTTCGAGCGACGCGCACAGCAGCGCGCCGTCGCCTTGCATCCCGACTTCGACGGCGTCCGCTTCGTCCATGCGCAGCGTGTCCATCTTCGTCAGACTGATATGCGTCCCGCCGACGCGCACGTCGAGCGTGCCGCGCGCGCAATGCAGCAGCACGGTGTCGCCGCTCACGACGCGCGTGCCCGGCGTCTGCCAGACATCCACCGATGCGCGCGCGGCATCGCGCTGCGTCATCAGGTTGAACACGCGCACGGGGCCGTCGATGAGTTGCGCGTCGATGAGCGTTTCGCCGGTGAAGCGGGCCAGCCCCAGCGCGTGCCCGACGACCTGTTCGCCGAGCACGACACCCGCGCCGTCGAGCAGCACGAGCAGACGATCGATGCCGTCGAAGCGCGAGAACGGGCCGGGCCGGTCGATATCCGCGATGCTCGCGCGCCATGTCGGCGCCTGCGCCGCGACTTCGCGCGTGATGCCGCCGCCGTTCTTCCAGGGCGAGGCGACGAGCGTATCGCCGCGAATCAGGGCGGGCTTCATGCGCGCGTCAGCACGGCTTGCAGGAACGAACGCGTGCGCGGCTGCGTGGGCGTCGAGAAGATCTGCGCGGGCGGGCCCGCCTCGACGATTTCGCCGCCGTCCATCACGACGACGACATCCGCCACTTCCTTCGCGAAGCCCATCTCGTGCGTGACGACCAGCATCGTCATGCCTTCGGCGGCGAGCAGCTTCATCACTTGCAGCACTTCGCCGACGAGTTCCGGATCGAGCGCCGACGTGGGTTCGTCGAACAGCATGACGCGCGGCTGCATGGCGAGTGCGCGGGCAATCGCGACGCGTTGCTTCTGCCCGCCCGAGAGACTCCCGGGCATCGCATGCGCCTTGTGTTCGAGGCCGACCTTCTTGAGCAGCGTGAGCGCGGCGGTTTCGGCATCGGCTTTCGAGACGCCGCGCAGCATGCGCGGGCCGACCGTGATGTTGTGCAGCACCGAAAGATGCGGGAACAGATTGAACGACTGGAACACCATGCCGACTTCGGTGCGCAACGCATTGAGCGGGCGCTCCTTGAGCATCGCGCCGTGATCGACGAGCCGATGCCCGCAGATGTCGATGGTGCCGTGTTCCGGCTGTTCGAGGCCGTTGCAGCAGCGCAGGAAGGTGCTCTTGCCGGAGCCGCTCGGCCCGATCACGACGACGACCTGGCTCGGCTGGATATCGAAGTCGATGCCGTTCAGGACGCGATGCGTGCCGAAGGACTTGGTGAGTTCGCGGATGCTGACGATGGGTTGAGCGCTGTTCATTGCACCATGCCTCCTGCGCGCAGCCGACGCTCGACGCGGTGAAGAATGTAATTGGTCGTCTGGGTGAGCACGAGATAGACGAGCGCGATCACGATATACACCTCCAGCGACCGGTAGGAGACGCTGATGATCTTCTGTCCTTCGTGCATCAGATCGTGGATGGTCAGCAGCGACACCAGCGCCGAGTTCTTGATCAACGCGATGAACTCGTTGCCGAGCGGCGGAATCATGCGCACGATGGCCTGCGGCAGGATGATCGCGCGCATCGCCTGTCCGGACGACATGCCGATGGAGCGCGCCGCTTCCATCTGGCCGCGATCCACCGATTGAATTGCGCCGCGCACGATCTCCGACACATACGCCGCCGAATACAGCCCGAGCCCCAGCATGCCGCAGACGAACGCGGGCAGCAGGATATCGAACTGCGGCAGGCCGAAGAACAGCAGGAACAACTGCACGAGCAGCGGCGTGCCGCGGAAGAAGATCAGATAGCCGGTGCAGAAGCCGTAGACCAGCCGGCGTTGCGGCGCCAGCCGGCCGATGCCGATCAAAAGCCCGAGCAGGCATGACAGCACGAGCGCGGCGGCGGTCACTTCCACCGTGACCAGCGCGCCGTGCGCGATGTCGGCCCAGCCGGCGACGGCGGGAGTGAAGTCGAGTTGCATGGATCAGGTCCGTGGGCTTACTTGGCGCTGGCCGTCGTGGCGGTCGTGCTGAACCACTTCTTGACGATGGCGTCGTAGGTGCCGTCGGCCTTGATCTTCGCGAGCGCGGCGTTCATCTGGTCGCGCAGTTGCGGCTCGTCCTTGCGCACGGCGATGCCATACGCTTCCGTGGTCAGTTCCTTGTCGAGCACGCGGAAGCCGGGGCGGGTGCGCACGAACTGGAACGCGGCGGGCTTGCCGGTGACGGCGGCATCCGCGCGGCCGATGCCGACGAGATCGAACATTTCCTGGTTCTTTTCCACTTCCACGCGCTGCACTTGCGGATAGTTGTCGCGCAGGAAGTTCACGGACTTCGTGCCGACCTGCACCGTGACCTTCTTGCCGTTGAGATCGGCGAGCGTCTTGATCGGCGAATCGACTTTGACCAGCGCCGAGAGGCCGCCTGCGAAGTACGACTGCGTGAAGTCGACGACTTGCGAGCGCTCCGGCGTGATGTAGATACCGGAGATGGCGGCATCGAAGCGACGCGCGACGAGACCCGGAATCAGCCCCTTGAAGTCGATGTCGGTCCACTGGACCGTCTTGCCCATTGCCTTCGCCAGCGCGTTCATGATGTCGATGTCGAAGCCGGTGCGCTGGCCCTTGTCGACGAATTCCATCGGCGGGAAGGTGGCGTCGGTGGCGACGTTCAGCACCTTCGAGTCGTCTGCGGCGGCGCTGCCGGGCAGCACGGCGGCCATGATCGCAAAGCCGAGGCTCGCGGCGGTAAAGAGGTTCTTGAGTTTCATCGTGTGGGCTCCGGGTGTGGTTCGGTTTTTGAATCGGTCAGCTGGACTGCAATTGGGTGCTAATGGCGTTGGCCGTGCGTACGGTCCAGTCGGCGAGTTGCTGTCCGCGGCCGGCGGCGCGCGAGGAGGGCGCCATCAGCGTGATCGACGCGGCCGCGCCGCCGCTGCCGCTGCCACGCGTCGGACGCCGGAATACGGGAGCGCTGACGCCCCACACGCCGATATCGATCTCGCTGTCGCTGACCGCGTAGCCGCGCGCGCGAATGGCGTCGAGTTCGGCTTCGAGGGCGGCGCGCGCGATGGGGTCGCCGGCGAACTGGCGGTCGAGGGTTTCGGCGCGGGTTTTATCGGCCATGAAGGCGAGCAGCGATTTCGCCGATGCCCCCGCACGCAGCGGCACGGCGCGGCCTTTCTCGAAGGAGCAGCGCAGCGAGTGCGTGCTCTCGATCATTTCGAGGCAGATCACCTGGTCGTTCACGGCGACGATGAGGCCGACGCTTTCCTGCGTCGCGCGGGAGAGTTGCAGCATGCTGTCGCGGCTGGCTTCGACGAGCATCGAGTTGACGTCGAAGCCGAGCGCGAGCTGGAGACTGATGGGACCGGGCGCGTAATAACCGGAGTCTTCCGAGACGAAGCCCCAGCGCTTGAGCAGCGCGACTTGCCGGTAGAGCGTGCTTTGCGCGAGACCGGTGGCGCCGAGCATGTCCTTCACGGACATGGCCTTGCCGTGGCTGGCGAGTGCGCTCAGCACGAGCAGCAGGCGCTCGGCCCCGATGACGCTGGAATCCTTGTTCACGGTTTGGGTCGTTGTTTGAAGCGGTGGTGATGGACAGAGAATGCCATGCGGCTCCCGCTGGACAAAAATCGGTTTCTCAGGGGATGAGAAATTAAATAAGGGGTTAACCCTTGATTCGAGACGGCGGAATGACGGGTCTGGCTGGCCGAAAGGGCTATCGTTCAGGCATAAAGCGTCGCGCTATACTTCCCGCAAGCTTTTCCCACCCGCCAAGCAGAGCCGTGGTTCTGCGTCAGCAATCGACCGCCCGGACTATGCTAATTTCTCGACTCAAACTAAAGAACTGGCGAAATTTCAGGCATATCGACGTTCCACTGAGAAACCGGACCTTCGTGATTGGCGCTAACGCGTCGGGAAAGTCGAATCTGCTGGACGTCTTTCGGTTTCTGCGAGACATCTGCAAGCCCGCAGGCGGTGGACTGCAGAAGGCAATTGAAGATCGAGGTGGCCTGACTAAACTTCGTTGCCTTCAGGCGCGGACGGACCATGAAGTCGAGATCCATGTGGCTATCTCGGAAGATGCCGATTCGGATCCCATTTGGGAATACACGCTTGCGTTCAAGGCTGAAGGCAAGGGACTGCATCGCGTTCTGGTCACGCGGGAAATCGTCGAGCGGGCAGGACGATCCACCCCGGTTCTCAATCGGCCGGATAACGACGATAAAAAAGATGTTCTGCGACGGACGCAAACGGCGATTGAACAAATCAATTCGAATTCGGAGTTTCGGGAAGTTGCTGAGTTCTTCCGCGAAACAAATTACCTGCATTTGATTCCGCAGTTACTCAAGCATGACGAAATGAGCGCACGCTTGGCAGAGGGCGATCCATTCGGGCAGGGTTTATTGCAGCGCATTGCAAAGACGCCCAAGCCGACACGGGATGCGCGCTTGCGTCGAATCCAGCAGTCTCTGGAGAAAGCGGTTCCTCAGTTCGATCAGCTCAAATACGAACAGGACAAGGAAACAGGGCATCCTCATCTGCTGGCGTCTTACCAGCATTGGCGCAGTCACGACGCATGGGAGCGAGAAGATCAGTTTTCTGACGGAACGTTGCGGCTGCTGGGTCTTTTATGGATGTTGCAGGAGAGCGCTTCGCTGCTGTTACTGGAGGAGCCGGAGCTTTCCCTCAATGACGCAATCGTGGGACACATTCCGTTGATGATTGATCGAGTCTTGCGCAAGCAGAAAGTCTTCGGGCGGCAAGTGATCGTCACGACCCATAGCAAGGCGCTGCTGAGCAATCCGCTCGACGGCAGGGCCATTCTGGTGTTGGAGCCTGCAAGAGACGGCACGATTGCCCGGGTGGCAGATGAAACCGAACTCAAACTGATGTCACAGGGACTCTCTCCGGCAGAGGTTTTATTGCCCAGGACCCGTCCGCAAGATATCGATCAGCTCGGGCTATTCGCATGACGCGTTCCGTGTTTGTAGTCGGTGAAGACGAATTGTGCTGCGCACTCGCGGATGCGTTGATCGCGCAAAGCGGGATAACTTCTCGTGTTCAACAAAGAATCATCGCAGGCGGCGCCGCTCCGTTCCGGAAGAAGATCTCCGCGATGAACGAAGTTGCACGGAACGTAATGCCCGTATTGATGGTGGCCGATGGCGATCAGGCGCGGTGCGTCGTCACCCAGCGAAACGCGTGGCTTCCACCGGACGTCAGCGACAGGCTGTCGATGCGGCTGGCGGTCAAGGAAGCGGAGGCTTGGGTGCTTGCGGACCACATCGGCTTCTCGAAGTTTGCCGTCGTGAGCAAGGACTTGTTTCCAGCACAGCCGGAAACAGATGCGGATCCGAAGCAAAGACTTCTGTCGCTGGTGAAGAAGAGCAAGCGGCGGGAGTTGCGGGACGAGATGCTGCCCGGAAAAGGAGCGACCTCGCCGGTGGGCTTGGGCTACAACGTTCACATGACGGACTTCGTCAGGAACCACTGGAGTGTCGGGCGGGCAGTTGCCCGGGCGCCGAGTCTGGCTCGAGCCGTGCCACGCGTGGCTGCACTGCTGCGAACTGCGAAGGGAACGTGAAGCGCGTCGAGATCAGGTGATCCGTTCCCCTGACCCGACGCGTGCTACGCTCACACCCCCGCCATCTCCCCCACCCGCGCCACCGGCCCATGCCCGGTCTGATGCCGCGATCTACCCGAACTCAAATAATCCGCGATCGAATCCTGCGTGATCTCGCCGACGTAGTGCCCATCGGCATCCAGCACCGGCATCCACGACGACCGGAACTGATACATCTTCGACAGCACGATCCGCAGGTTCTCATCCGGCGACACCGTCGCCTGAAACTGCGTGAGCTTGTCGCCGCATACGCCTTGCGCCCCACGCGCCGCGCGTCGCGACACGAGTCCGAGCGCATGCCGCTCGCCATCCAGCACGGTCAGATAGCGGCTATCGCTTTCGTCCATCAGCGCGAACGCATCGGCCAGCGGCGTCTCGGCGCGCACGGTATCGGGCTGCGTCGCCGCGTCCCCGGCCTTGACGAGCAACAGCCGCTTCAGCGTGCTGTCAGCGCCGACGAACTGGCCCACAAACTCATCACGCGGATGTGCCAGCAAAGTATCCGGATGATCGTACTGCACGAGCTTGCCGCGCCGGAACACGGCCACGCGGTCGCCGAGCTTGATCGCTTCGTCGATATCGTGGCTCACCATGATGACGGTCTTCTTCAACTGGCGCTGCATCGCGAAGAATTCGTTCTGGATGGTCTCACGATTGATCGGATCCACCGCGCCGAACGGCTCGTCCATCAGCAGCACGGGCGGATCGGCGGCCAGCGCGCGGATCACGCCGATGCGCTGCTGCTGCCCGCCCGACAACTCGCGCGGATAGCGCTTCAGATACAGCTTCGGATCGAGCGCGACCATCGACATCAGTTCGGTCGCGCGCTCGGCGCAGCGCTTCTTGTTCCAGCCGAGCAGGCGCGGCACGATCACGATGTTCTCCTCGATCGTCATGTTCGGAAACAGGCCGATCTGCTGGATCACGTAGCCGATATGCCGGCGCAGGTCCACTTCATTGAGCCCGGACGTATCCTCGCCGTTGATCAGCACGCGTCCCGACGTCGGCTCGATCAGACGGTTGATCATCTTGAGCGTCGTGGTCTTGCCGCAACCGGACGGGCCGAGGAACACGCAGATCTCGCCCTCTTCAACCTTGAGGCTCACCGAGTCGACGGCGTTCACTTTCTGGCCGTCCTTCTGCGTGAAAGTCTTCGTCAGGCGGTCGAGTTCGATCATGTCTTTTGCACTCCCTTCGGTGTCAATACACGCTGCAATGCCTGCAGCAGCAAGTCGGCGACGATCGCGAGCAAGCTCACGAGCACGGCGCCCACCAGCAATTTCATCATGCTGCTCTGGCCGATCGCGCGCACGATCAGCGAGCCCAGCCCGCCTGCGCCAATCACGGCGGCAATCGTCATCACGCCGATGTTCATCACCACGGCGGTGCGCACGCCGCCGAGGATCACCGGCACGGCCAGCGGCAGTTCCACGAGACGCAGCCGTTGCCACGCCGTCATGCCGATGCCGATCCCCGCTTCCTTGATGCCCGCTTCCACGTTGCGCAGTGCGAGATAGGTGTTGCGCATGATCGGCAGCAGCGAGTACAGGAACACGGCGGTGATCGCCGGCACCGCGCCGATGCCTTCGCCAAAACGCGAGAACACCGGGATCATCAGGCCGAACAACGCGATGGACGGCAGCGTCAGGATGATGGTCGCGAGGCCGAGCAGCGGGCCGGCGAGCCACGGATAGCGATTCATCACAATGCCGAGCGGCACGCCCGCGAGGATCGCGCAGCCCACGGCCAGTCCCACCAGATAGCAATGCTGCAAGGTCAGTTGCAGCAGTTCGGGCCAGTTGGCGCTCAGATAGTCGGTCAGACTCATCGTTCAATTTCCTCCGTCTTCAAGGCAGCTTGTGCGCGCGCAGAAACTCGCTCGCGACCGCCTGCACCGACTTGCCGTCGATATCGACCTGCTTGTTCATCTCCAGCATCGCGTCGTTGTCGAGTACGGCGGACAGCGCGTTCAGCTGTTCGGCCAGCTTGGGGTTCTGCTGGAGCACCGTCGCGCGCACCACGGGCGTGGCGTTGTAGGGCGGGAAGAAATGGAGATCGTCTTCGAGCGGCACGATGCCGAAGCCCTTCACGCGGCCATCGGTGGTATAGACGAGACCGATGGTCAACTGGTTGTTATGCAGCGCCGTATAGACCAGCCCCGAATCCATCTGCCTGGTCTCGGCGCGGCTGAAGTGCAGGTCGTAGGCGGCTTCCAGCGGCTTCAGGCCATCGGGACGATTCGCGAACTCCGCATCCATGCCGAACACGTGGCGCGTGCCTTTCGGGTCGCGCTTGAGCTGCTCCGACAACTGCGAGATCGTGCGGATGCCCGACTTGCGCGCGGCTTCGGCGGGCAGGCCGAGCGCGTAGGTATTGTTGAGCGGCGACTTGTTCAACCAGACGAGCCCTTCCTTGGCGTCGAGATCCTTGACGCGCTGGTACATCTCGTCGGGCGACATCTTGTCCTTCAGCTTGTGATAGACGAGCGCCGCCGTGCCGGTGTATTCCCACGTCAGATCGACCTGGCCGTTTTCCTGCGCGCTGCGCAGGAGCACGCTGCCGAGGCCGGTGCGCGTATCGATCGTATAGCCGCGCGCCCGCAGATACTGCGACGTGATTTCGGCCAGCACATACTGCTCGGTGAAGTTCTTGCCGCCGACGACGAGATTCGCGGCCAGCGCCGGCACACTCGCGCACGCGCTCAGCGCAACGGCGGCAAACGCGTGGCGGAGGAAGCGGGAAAGCCTCATGGCGTCACCTCGCTGCCGTTGGTCCAGCGCCGGCTCGCCGCGGACACGATGGCGTCGAGCAGCAGCGCGAGGATCGCGGTGCCCGCCGCGCCGAGCAGCAGCATCTGGTTATCGTTCAGATAGATGCCGGGGAAGATCAGCGTGCCGAGACTGTCCGCGCCGATCAGATAGGCGAGCGGCGCCGTGCCCACGTTGATCGCGAGCGCGGTGCGCACGCCGCCCACGACGATCGGCATGGCGTTGGGAAACTCCACGCGCATCAGCGATTGCATGCCCGTCATGCCGATGCCGCGCGCCGCTTCGAGCAGCGAGGCGGGCACGTTCTTCATGCCTTCGTAGGTGTTGCGCGTGATCGGCAGCAGCGAGGCCAGGAACAGTGCGATGACGGCGGGCGTATCGCCGATGCCGAAGATGCCCAGCGCGATCGCGAGCACCGCGAGCGAAGGCACCGTGTTGCCGATGTTGAAGATCTGCATGAAGCCTTCCGCCTGCCGCGCGAGGCCGGGACGGCTGAGCGCCACGCCTGCGGGAATGCCGATGACGATGGCAAGCGCCATCGAAATGCCCACGAGCAGCAGGTGACGGCCCGTGTAGTAGGCGAGATCGCCGGAATATTTGTGCCATGTACTGGCGTCGATCGCGCGCGTCAGCCACACGGCCACGAGTACGACTGCCAGCAGGCCGCCCAGGGTTTGGACAGTGCGTCGGGACATGGAAAGGGTCTCCTTGTTCGAAGGGCGAGCGCGATTAAACCACGCTGCGTCGTGCGCCGCTGCCGACAGACGCGGGCGCCGAATGGGAGCTGGTTACAGCCGGAATGGAAAGAGTGAGCGCGAAGGCGACGCGCATGCGTGCGCACCGTAAGCGCGAGCTATCCGCCGCTCAGCAAGGTCGGGCGAGGGTTGGACCGAAAGGTCGGGGGGCGGCGTCTCCGTTTGAGCAATGGACGAGCCTCGAGCGAGGCAGCGATCAGAAAGCTTTTAGCAAGCCTTGTGCCCACCCGCAAAAAATATGCTTGAAGCGCTCAATTTGAACGTTCTTGTGCCGTTGTAGCGTGATGCGTCACACTAATGACAACCCGGCGATGGCACCAGCGTGCGTATGACGACCCCCGCATCAGACGATCCTTCCGGCATTCTGCTGACGGCACAGCGCGATTCCGCGTTACAGACGCTGTGCCGTCTGGCTCGGGCGCATTTCCAGGTGGCCCGCGCGGCCATCACGGTTCGGGATCGTCACGGTGAAACGCGCCTCGTGTTCGATGGCGCGCCGGTCCTGCGGCTTCCCGACACGTCCGCCATCGACGCCCCGACGGGCATCGTCGCCTCCTGCGATCTGATGGATGGCTCGGGGTGCTCAGTGGGCGTGCTCGCCCTGATTGATCCATCGCCGCGCACCTTCGACGCAACCCACACGAACTTCCTGCGCGATCTCGCGAAACTCGCCGGACACGCGATCGCCACAGCGGAAGAGGGCGAGCGGCTGCATCGCCGGATCGGCAGGATGAAGGAGGACGGCGAGCTGACCTCGCTGGCGCTCTCGGGCAGCGGAACAGGCGTGTGGGACCGCAATGTCATGACCGGCGAGATCCACTATTCGCCCGACTGGCATGCGTTGATCGGTTATGAATTGCATGAGTTGAGCAACCGTATCGAAGATGCCGTCGAGCGTCTGCATGCCGATGACCGCGACTACGTGAAGGCCGCGATGCAGGCGCACTTCGACGGCAACACGCCGAGCTATGCCGTCGAACACCGGATCCGCTGCAAGGACGGCAGCTACAAGTGGATCTGCAGCCGGGGCAAGGTGGTCAGCCGCGACGGCAGCGGCCGCGCGCTGCGCATGGTCGGCACGACGACCGACATCACCGCGTTGCGTGAACTGGCGCAGCGCTTGCAGCATTCCATCGACCTGGTGACCAATCTCACGCATCAGGTGCCCGGACTCGTGTTCCAGATGCACCAGTCCCCCGATGGCCAATGCCGCTTCTCCTACGCAAGCGACGGCATCCGCGAGATCTACGAGCTGGCGCCCGAGGACATCCAGCGCGACGCCCACGCGATCGACGCACTGATCGACCCACGCGATCTCGCCGCCTACCGGGCGTCGCAGCGGGCCTCCGCCGCCAGTCTGACGCCATGGCGGCTCGAATATCGCGTCAATCTTCCGCGCCAGGGATTGCGCTGGCGCGAAGGCGAAGCGCGGCCGCAGCGCAGCGCGGACGGCAGCACCGTATGGCACGGCTTCATCACGGACGCGACCGAGCGCAAGCGCATCGAGGCTGAGCTTCAGTCGCTGGCGACCACGGACCATCTGACGCAGTTGTCGAACCGGCGTGAATTCGTGAGCCAGAGCGAGGCCGTGCTCGACGCATTGCGGCAGCGGGTCCTTGCGTGCGCATCGACGTTGCTGCTCGACCTCGACCACTTCAAGGTGCTGAACGATCGCTGGGGACATTCGCTCGGCGACCGCGCGCTCGCGCATTTCGCGACACTCTTGCGCGCGGCAGTGGAGCAGGGCGCCATCGTCGCGCGCATCGGCGGGGAGGAGTTCGCCGTGCTCTTGCCGGGCGCGGACCTCGAGTCCGCCCGCGCGCTGGCCGGGCGCTTGCAGGCACGGATCCATGCCACGCCGCTCCTGCATGGCGATGAGCGGATCGCGATGACCGTGAGCATCGGCATCGATTCGATGTTGACCACGGATATCGAAGCGGCGCAAACGCTGTCGCGCGCCGACATCGCGCTGTATAGCGCGAAGAAGCAGGGCCGCAACCGGATCGAAGTGTTCATGAACGCGGCGCGGCCGGACATCGATGTGATTGCCGGCGTGAGTTGAACGCAGCGCTTCGAAGCCGCATCGCGTCCACTCTTTGTCCGCTTCACATGCGGAATATCCCTGCTTTTCCGGCACTCGAACGGCCATGGCTGCCTTAAACTAGACGGCCGTTCGCCGCCGCGTGCGCCGCCGGATCAAGCCTGGAACAAGAACTTATTTGATGACTCAGCCTCTCGACTCTGATGCGCAACGCATGGCCGCGCTCGTGCGCCATGACGTGCTCGACACACCGCATGAATCCGCCTTCGATGACATCGCCAGCCTCGCCGCCTCGCTCTGCGGAACGTCCATCGCGCTGATCAACTTCGTCACGGCGGATCGTCAGTTCATCAAGGCGGAAGTCGGCCTCGGTGAGCGCGCGACTTCGTTCGAAAGCCCGTTCTGCATACAAGCGCTGCGGGAAGCCGGGTTTCTTGAGATCCCCGATGCCCTCGACGATCCGCGCTTCGCCAGCCATCCGCTCGTGACCGGTGCGCCGCAGGTGCGCTTCTATGCGGGCGCGCTCCTGACAACCGCCGACGGACTTCCGCTCGGCACGCTCTGCGTGATGGACCCTGCGCCACGCAGTCTTGATGCAACCCAGCAGCAGGCGCTGCGCATGCTGGCGCGTCAGGCGATGACGACGCTGCAACTGAAGCGCGCCGCGAAGGACGCGCAGGCGTATCGCGTGCGCTATGGCGCACTGTTCCATGCCATCGATGACGGCTTCTGCACGATTGAATTCTTCGACGGTCCGCATGGCCCGTTGAGCGACTACACGCACATCGAGGCGAACCCGGGTTACGAGCGGCACACGGGGATTGCGGACATCGTCGGCAAGACCCTGCGCGACATCGATCCCACCGATGCGGACCAATGGATCGAACTGTACGGCGGCGTATTGCGTACCGGTATTCCTGTGCGTTTCGAGCGCTATTTCATCGGCGCGGGACGGCATATCGAAGTGTCGGCGACCCGGGTCGAGCCGCCGAGCCTGCGGCAAGTGTCGGTGCTGTTCCGCGACATCTCGGCGCGCAAGAAGGCCGAAGCCGCGTTGCGCGCCAGCGAGGCGCTCGCGCGGCAGAACATCGAGCGGGTGCAACTGGCGCTCGCGGCCGGCGCGATCATCGGCACCTGGTTCTGGGACTTGCCGAGCGACCGCTTTACCGTCGACGAAGCCTTCGCCCAATCATTCGGCCTCGATCCCGCGCAAGGACACGAAGGCCTGAGTCTCGCGCAGGTGATCGCGAACGTGCATCCCGAGGACCGCGACGGTCTCACCCAGGCATTGACCGAAGCGTTTCGGCGCGGCGGTCACTATGCGCATCAGTATCGCGTGCGGCGCGCGGACGGACGCTATTACTGGATCGAAGCGAATGGCCGGGTGGATCACGGCGCCGACGGCACGCCGCTGCGATTCCCGGGCGTGCTGCTGGACGCCGAGCAACGCCGCGCCGTGGAAGCAGAACGCGATCGCGCGGCCGCGTCGCTGCGCGCGCTGAACGAGACGCTCGAACAACGCGTCGCCGCGCGCACCGCCGAACTGATGCGGGCCGAAGAACAGCTGCGGCAAGCGCAAAAGATGGAAGCCGTCGGACAACTCACGGGCGGCCTCGCGCACGACTTCAACAATCTGCTGGCGGGCGTGTCGGGTTCGCTGCAATTGCTGAGCATTCGCCTGAGCCAGGGACGGGTCGCCGACGTCGACAAATATGTCGTGGCCGCACAAGGCGCGGTGCGGCGCGCGGCCGCGCTGACGCATCGCCTGCTGGCGTTTTCACGCCGTCAGACGCTCGACCCGCGTTCCACCGACGTCAACGCGCTCGTCAACGGCATGACCGATCTGATCCAGCGCACGGTTGGGCCGGGCATCCGGGTGGAGGCGGTCGGCGCCACCGGCCTGTGGCCCGCGCTCGTCGACGCCGGGCAACTCGAAAACGCGCTGCTCAACCTCTGCATCAACGCGCGGGATGCGATGCCGGACGGCGGCGCCATCACGGTGGAGACGGCCAACAAGTGGATCGACCACACCGCCGCGCACACCCACGACATGCCCGAAGGACAGTTCCTGTCGCTCTGCGTGACCGATACCGGCACGGGCATGACGCCCGACATCGTCGCGAAGGCCTTCGATCCGTTCTTCACGACCAAGCCCATCGGCATGGGCACCGGACTCGGCCTGTCGATGATCTATGGCTTCGCGAAGCAGTCGGGTGGGCAAGTGCGCATCTATTCGGAGCCGGGGCAGGGCACGACGGTATGCATCTATCTGCCGCGCTTCTATGGCGACGTCGCGCGCGACCTGCCCGATCACGACGCCACGCCCATTTCGGGCGCGGAGAGCGGCGAGACGGTGCTGATCGTCGATGACGAACCGAGCGTTCGCATGCTCATCACCGACGTGCTGGAAGAGCACGGCTATACCGTCATCGAAGCGGCCGACAGCGTGGCGGGTCTCAAGGTGCTGCAATCGAATGTGCGCATCGACCTGCTCATCAGCGACGTGGGTCTGCCCGGCGGCATGAACGGCCGTCAGATGGCGGATGCGGCGCGCGCGTCGCGGCCCGATTTGAAGGTGCTCTTCATCACCGGCTATGCGGAGAACTCGGTGATCGGCAATGGCCGCCTCGACCCCGGCATGCAGGTTTTGACCAAGCCGTTCGCGCTGGAAGCGCTTGCCGCGAAGGTCAGGCAACTCGTCGACGGTTGAGTGCAACGCTGTCCTTGCTGCGCACGGCCTTTTGATCATGGGTCAATCATTTGAGGTCGAACTCCGGGTTCGATGTGGGTCGGGTTAGCTGAGACAACGCGTGCGGCCGTGTGGGTTCAGGTCCGGGCAGGTTCATCGAACGAGCCTGTCTGGACCTCGCCGGCGCGCACATAGCGCGCGATCAGCACGCCGCCCGATGTGCGGATCATGTGCGTCAACTCGAAGGCCCGCGTCTCTGCGTCGTCGCCGAACAGGCGTCGGCCCCGTCCGAGCATGACCGGGAAGGTCAGCAGGCTGAGCTCGTCCACGAGACCGGCTGCGAGCAGCTGGCGCACCATGTCGCCGCTTCCGAAGGTCAGAAGGTCTGCGCCCTCCTGCGTCTTGAGTGCACGGACCGCACTGGGCAGGTCGCCGTCGAGCGCGCGGCTGTTGTGCCAGCCGAGTCCGCTCTTCCGATGCGTGGCCACGTGCTTCGGCACCCCGTTGAATTTCTCCGCGAGCGCGTGACTGGCGGCGTCGGGCGCCACGTGCGGCCAATGCGACGCGAAGATGTCATGGGTGCGCCGCCCGAGCAGCAGTTCGAACGACTTCGCGAGCAACTGCTGCACGTGTTCGCCGATGGCGGGATCGGCATAAGGAACGATCCAGCCGCCCAGGCGGAAGCCGCCGCTGATGTCTTCGTTCGGACCGCCGGGCGCCTGCATGACGCCGTCCAGACTGCTGAATACCGAAACCGTGAGTGTGCGCATCGTTTTCTCCAGGGTGATGCCGATACGACGAACGAGGCGTCCGCCAATCGACATGCCTGATTCGGAATGAAACGAGAATAACGACTATTTTATTTCATGGATTCGATTATCTGATTCGATGAAGAATCAATTCGCCTGAATGAAACGCAGCGCCTGCGATTCAATTCCAATCCGACAGTCGTCATTATTCGAAAGATTTTATTTCAAAATGAGTGCGACGGATTTCCAGGAAAAGCCCCGTTTAATCGTCGCTGCTGTGCGTTACTGATTTGATCGGCGGCATTGCGCCCATTCAAGGCGCTTTCGCATTTGCAAAATCAGAGACAACATCGGCTTCAATCAAAGCGGTTATCGCGAAATCTTAAATCAACAGTTGGGGTTCCCATGAAAATCAACGTCTCTATAGTCTGTTTAGCCATCACTTTGCTCACCACCGGTTTGATGACCGGTTGCGGCGATTCGGACGACGACTCGTCATCCGGCAGCGCGCCGTCGGTCAGCATCTTTGCCGGACAGATCAACACGCCAGGTTCCGCAGGGGGCTCGGTCAACGGCGCTCAATTCGACGCACCGATGGGTCTCGCTGCCGACCAATCCGGCAACATCTATGTCGCGGATGAGAATGCCGAAACGATCAGCAAGATATCGAACGGCAGCGTCTCGATTCTCGCCGGGACGCCCTATCAGCAAGGCTCGTCCGATGGCGCTGGCTCCGCCGCACGGTTCGAATCGCCGCAGGAACTGGCAATCGACCCATCCGGCAACCTGTATATGACGGACGACGTGCCGAATTCGGATGCGGAGATCGTCAGGAAGATCACGCCCGCAGGCCAGGTCAGCACGATCATCAATCCAGCCACCGGCCAGGCCTTGCAAACCAATGGCAGCACGGCGATTGCCGCGGATGCGCAGTCGAACGTCTACATTTTCACGACCAATGAGACTACGGGCGCCGTGCAACTCACGCAGATCACGCCTGCTGGCGCGGTCAATCCGGTGGCGCTGACCAGCATCTCGGCTGCGCCCGTGCTGCTGATCAATCCGCAGGCGCTCGCGGTGGATGCGTCGAACAATCTCTATATCTCCGACAACGACATCAACGCCGAGGCAGGCGCGTTGTACAAGGTGTCGCTGAACGGCTCGGCGGGGCAGGCAACGCTTCTTGCTGGCTCGGTGGTCAGTTCCGGGTCGAGCGATGGCACCGGCTCGCTTGCTACCTTCAACGGTCTGGATGACCTGGCAATCGACAGCGGCGGCAATGTCTACGCGGAGGACTACTACAACGGGACGATCCGCGAAATCACGCCGGGAGGCGTGGTCACGACGTTTGCCGGCGTGGCGGGCCAGCCCGGGCTGTTTCTTGGCCAGCTGCCGCTGCCGCTGCCGCTTCTCGACGGGTTGGCTATCGTGGGATCGACGCTCTACATGTCTGCCACCATCAACAGCGTCGTGTTGCAGATTGCGCCGCTCTGACAGCCTCAGCGGGACTGGACCTCGGTCTTGCCGACCAGTTCGTCCCGCAACAACCGCGCGCCGGGCGACAGCGGCGCCCCGCGCGGGGTGACGAGTTCATAGGGTTCACTGCGGGAAGTAAACGACAGCGGCAGGATACGCGTGGCTTCATGCCGCACGAAAAACTGCGCGACGTCGATGGACACCAGCGCCACGAACGACGGATTGTCCTGGAGCAGACTCAGCGTCGCAAAGGCGGACGTGGTTTCCAGCAAGCTCGAAGGAAAGCGGATCCCGGCCTGCTGGAATTCGCGTTCCAGCAGCACGCGCATGGGCATGTTGGCGCGGTAGACGACCCATCGGTACACGGCCAGGTCGTTGAGCGTCAACTTCTTCGGCTTGCGTAACGGATGCTGCACGTTCGCGACCACCGCGAGCGTCTCTTCCTGCAAGACGAGGCTCTCGTACATGTCCGGATGCGGGCTCACCGAGGTCCGGCAGATCGCGAGGTCGAGCCTTCCCGCGTCGATCAGACCGAGCAGCGTCTCGCTGGCGTCCTCGATGATCTCCACCGACATCTCCGGCTGACGCGCGATGAGCGCGGACACGGCCCGTGTCAGCAAGGGCACGGCGCCCATGATGACGCCGACCGCGACGCGTCCGCCATGCCCTCGCAGAATGCCGGCGATCTCTTCCCGCATGTGCGACAGGTCCGTGTAGATCAGCCGCGCATAACGGATTGCGCAGTGTCCTACTTCATTCGCTTCGAGTCCGCGCCGCGTGCGCGTGAACAGCGCCGTGCCGAATGTGGTTTCGATTTCCTGAAGCGCCTTGCTCGCGCCCGGCTGGGTCAGCCCGACCTGATTGGCCGCCTTCAGGAGCGAGCCATGGTCGCTCAGCGCCACCAGCAGACGCAATTGCTTGAGGTGAAGGCGCGAAGCGATGGAGTTGACCGTGGGCGTCATGTGACTTGAGCGTGAGTTATACCAGCATAAAAAATTCTCAATTTTGCTCCTCGACGCGGCTCTCTATACTGCGGCGAAAGAACCCATAAAACATTGCGCTTCGGCCATTTTCAGGCAACGGGCTGCGTAGTTCGAACGCCCGTCGAGCATCGGTCAACTATAACCGAAGGTCATCCATCATGTCTCTCATCAACTACGTAACCCAGATCCAGTTCGACTTCGGCGCGGTGAATCTGCTGAAGAGCGAATGCGAGCGCCTTGCGATCCGACGCCCGTTGATCGTCACCGACCGGGGCATCCGCGCTGCCGGCATTCTCGACATCGTGCTGAAGGTGCTGGAGCGCGCCGACGGCGACATGATCTACGACGCCACGCCGCCGAATCCCAACGAAGCCGCCGTGCGCGATGCGGTGGCGCTGTACCGGCAGTCGGACTGCGACGGCATCATCGCGGTGGGCGGCGGCTCGTCGATCGATCTTGCGAAGGGCGTGGCGGTCTGCGCGACACACGAAGGCCCGCTGCAGAGCTTCGCCGTGATCGAAGGCGGCGCAAGCCGGATCACCGCGCAGACGGCGCCGGTGATCGCGGTGCCGACCACGGCCGGCACGGGCAGCGAGGTCGGGCGCGGCGCCATCCTGATCCTGGACGATGGCCGCAAGGTGGGCGTGATCTCGCCGCATGTCGTGCCGAAGGTCGCGATCTGCGATCCCGGTCTCACGGTCGGCCTGCCGCCGCTGCTCACGGCCGCCACCGGCATGGATGCCGTCGCGCATTGTCTGGAAACCTTCATGTCGCCGCTGCGCAATCCGCCCGCCGACGGCATCGCGCTCGATGGCTTGCGGCGCGCGTGGGCGCACATCGAGCGGGCCACGCACGAACCCGCCGACCAGGCCGCGCGCGAAAACATGATGATGGCCTCGATGGAAGGCGCACTCGCGTTCCAGAAGGGACTGGGCTGCGTGCATAGCCTGAGTCATGCGCTGGGCGGCATCGACCCGCGCCTGCACCATGGCACGCTCAACGCGATCTTCCTGCCCGCGGTCGTGGCGTTCAATCGCAGCGCGCCGTCCATGCGCGACGAGGACAAGATGGCGCGCATGGCGAGCGCCATGCGCCTGCGTCACGATGCGGACCTTTCCGCGGCGCTGCGCGACATGACGGTGCGCCTCGGCTTGCCGTCCGGCCTCCGGGCGCTGGGCGTGACGCGCGACATGTTCCCGCGCATCGTGCTGGGCGCGCTCAAGGATCACAGTCACAAGACCAATCCGCGCGAGGCCTCGGAAACCGATTACCTCGGCTTGCTGGAAGCGTCGTACTGACGAAGCAACGGATCAACGAACGGACGCCCGCCACGCGAGGCGTCCGCGCATGACATGGACGGAGACACCGCATGAACAAGAGCAAACGGATCGTACGGATCCAGCGCATTTCCATTTTCTTTCTGACCCTGGCCGGGAGCATCAACTATCTGGATCGCAGCGCGTTGTCCATCGCAAACAGCGTGATTCGCGGCGAGATGGGCATGAGCGCATCGCAGATGGGACTGCTGTTGTCGGCGTTCTCGCTGGCCTATGCATTCGCGCAACTACCGGTCGGCATGATGCTCGACCGCTTCGGTGCGCGCGTGATGCTGGGCTGGGGCATGATCCTGTGGTCGGTCGCGCAGGCTTGCTGCGGACTGGTCGGCAATCTCCAGCAGTTCTTCATTGCGCGCGTGTGCCTGGGCGTCGGCGAGGCGCCACAGTTCCCCGCCGGCGCGAAGGTCATCGGCGAATGGTTCGCGGTGCGTGACCGCGGCACGCCCACCGGCATCTTCGTCGCTTCGACCACCATCGGCCCGGCCATCGCGCCGCCGATCCTCACCGGCATGATGCTCGCGCTCGGCTGGCGCAACATGTTCTTCGCGACGGGCGTGTTCGGCATTCTCGTGGCAATCGGCTGGTATGTGGCCTATCGCAATCGCGACGAAGTGAAACTCGCGGCAGAAGAAACCGCCTACCTGAACCAGGACTCGCAGGACGATGCGGACAGCAAGCCGCTGAGCGGTGCGCAATGGCGCAGCCTGTTCCGGCAGAAGACGACGTGGGGCATCTTCTTCGGCTTCATGGGCGTCATCTACACCGTGTGGCTCTATCTGACGTGGCTGCCGGCCTATCTCGAACACGAACGCGGCCTGAGCATCGCGAAGGCGGGCTGGGTCGTCTCGATTCCCTATGTCTTCGGCACGCTCGGCATGCTGAGCAGCGGCTTCACGGCGGACCGGCTGTATCGCCGTGGCATGCAGGCCATCACGAGCCGCAAGTGGCCGATCTGCGTCGGTCTGATTGGCGCGGCGGCGTTCACGGTGCCGGCGGCGCTCACGCCTTCCACCACGCTTGCCGTGATCTACATTTCGGGCGCGATGTTCTTCATCAATCTCGCCTCGGGCGGCGCATGGTCATTGATCTCGATTGCCGCGCCGCGCCAGGCGGTGGCCTCGCTCGGCGGCATCCAGAACTTCGGCGGCTTCCTGGCCGGCTCGGCCGCGCCCATCGTCACCGGCATCGTCGTGGACCGGACGCATTCGTTCGTCGCCTCGCTGATCGTGAGCGCGGTCATCGCGCTGCTCTCGGCCGTGGCGTATCTGCTGCTCGTGCATCGGCCGGTGGCGGTGTCGGAGGATGCCGGGGAAAGCGTCGTCGGCGCGCTTTCCTGATTCCTGATTCGAACGCCATGCCGGGCCTGCGGGCCTTCTGAAAAGATCTTCTGTCGGAGTTTGAGTTCCAATGCGGACAGTCACGTGTGTGGAAGACCTTCGCCTCATCGCGAAGAAACGGGTGCCCAAGGCGTTCTACGATTACGTCGACAGCGGCTCGTACACGGAATCGACCTATCGCGAGAACAGCCGCGCGTTTGCGCGGTTGACGCTGAAGCAGCGCGTGGGCATGAACGTCGAGGGGCGCAGCACCGCAAGCACGATGCTCGGCCAGCCGGTGGCGATGCCCGTGGCCATCGCGCCGACCGGACTGACGGGCATGCAATGGGCCAACGGCGAGATCCTGGGTGCGCGCGCGGCCGAGCGCTTCGGCGTGCCGTTCACGCTGTCGACCGTGAGCATCTGCTCGATCGAGGATGTCGCGCGGCATACGCAGGCGCCGTTCTGGTTTCAGCTGTATGTGATGCGCGACCGGGGCTTCAACCAGTCGCTCATCGAGCGGGCGAAGGCCGCCGGCTGTTCGGCGCTGGTGGTCACGCTCGATCTGCAGATCAACGGCCAGCGTCACAAGGATCTCAGGAACGGCATGACCGTGCCGCCGCGCCTGACGGCCGCGAACCTGCTGGACTTCCTGCGCAAGCCGGGCTGGGTGATGCGCGCGGCATCGGGCAGGCGCAACTTCGGCAATCTCGCGGGCTTCATCAAGGGCGGCGACGATGTGATCGCGATCAGCAAATGGGTGGCATCGCAATTCGATCCGAGTCTGAACTGGAATGACATCGCGCATATCCGCAGTCTGTGGCCCGGCAAGCTTGTGCTGAAGGGCGTCATGTGCGCCGAGGATGCGCGCATGGCGGCTTCGCTGGGCGCGGATGCCATCATCGTCAGCAATCATGGCGGACGGCAGCTGGACGGCGCGCCATCGACGGTCGAGGCCTTGCCCGCCGTGGTGGATGCCGTGAAGGACGCTTCCGAAGTCTGGGTCGATGGCGGCATCCGCACCGGCCAGGATGTGATGAAGGCGCTGGCGCTGGGCGCGAAGGGCACGATGATCGGCCGCGCCTTCATGTATGCGCTCGGCGCCATGGGCGAACCCGGCGTGGCGCGGATGCTCGACATCCTGAGAAACGAGCTCGACGTGACGATGGCGCTCACTGGCGTGCGCTCCATCGGCGAGATCGGGCTGCATAACTTTCATGAGCCGCGTGTCACGCAGGCTCATCACGCGCGCGCGGCCGAGGCCGTGGCGTCATTCGAAGAATCAGTCATCTGATGGGAGACACGCAATGAACTTGCAGATCGAAAACAAATGGGCGCTGGTGTGCGCCGCGAGCAAAGGCCTGGGCCGAGGCTGCGCCGAGGCGCTGGTGGCCGAAGGCGTCAACGTGGTGATCACGGCGCGCGGCCAGGAGGCGCTGGAATCCACGGCTGCCGGACTGCGGGCGCTGAATCCGGACGTGCAGGTGCTTGCCGTGGCTGGCGACATCACGACGAACGCGGGACGCGAGCAGGCGTTGAGCGCCGCGCCGCGCATCGACATCCTCGTGAACAACGCGGGCGGCCCGCCGCCGGGCGATTTTCGCGATTGGACCCGCGACGACTGGATCGCCGCGCTCGACGGCAACATGCTGACGGCCATCGAACTGATGCGCGCGACCGTGGATGGCATGGCCGCGCGTGGTTTCGGGCGGATCGTCAACATCACGTCGGGGGCCGTGAAGGCGCCCATCGACGTGCTCGGTCTCTCCAATGGCGCGCGCTCCGGGCTGACCGGCTTTGTCGCGGGTCTGTCGCGGCAGAAGCGCATTGCCGCTCATAACGTGACCATCAACAACCTGCTGCCCGGCCTGTTCGATACCGACCGCCTGAAGCAATCGACCGAAGCGGCGGCGTCGTCGCAAGGCGAGACCTATGACACCGTGCTCGATGCGAAGCGGCAGGCCATTCCCGTGGCGCGCTTCGGCACGGCGCAGGAATTCGGCGCGATGTGCGCATTCCTGTGCAGCGCCCATGCGGGCTACTTCACCGGCCAGAACGTGCTGATGGATGGCGGCGCTTATCCGGGCACGTTCTGAGCCGTCTTGCCCGGTTAGTGAGTGGCAGGCGTGGGGGCGAATGAAGGCAACGCCGACACATCGGTTCCCCATGTGCTGCTCGCCGGATCGGCGGACATCGTGTATGCGAGCGTCGCGCCGGTCGCGATGCTGGTGAGCGGCATCCATGTGGAAGCGTGCGACGCGCCGTTCACTTGCAGCGACTGCACGTAATACGACGCGCCATTGCCCGAGCCCGCGCCCGGCGCCGTGATATGCAGCAGCTTATGGCTGCCGTCGAGCTGACCGACGCGCACGTCGATCTGCGCGAACTGCGGGCTCGACAGCACGACGCCGCTCACACCCGGCACCACCGGATAGAGTCCGAGCGAAGCCCAGACGTACCAGGCCGAGATCGCGCCGAGATCGTCGTTGCCGGGCAGGCCGTTCGCGCCGGTGCCGAATTCCGTCGCAAGCGAAGTGTGGAGGACCTGTTGCGTATGAGTTGGCGCACCGGCCCATGCATAGACCCAGGGCGCCGCCATGGTCACCTCATTGCCGATATAGAAATAGGGCTGAGCGGTGCCGATGTTCAGGTGCGTGAAGAAGGCGTCGAGCCGCTTCACGACCGATGCCGTGCCGCCCGCTTGCGCGATCAGGCCGCCGAGGTTGTGCGGCACGTACCACGTGTATTGCTCTGAGTTGCCTTCCATGAAGCCCGTGCCGTCCGTGACCCAACTGCCGGCCGCCGTTTTCGGCTCGATCGACCCCTGATCGAGCAGGTTCTGCCAGTTGCTGCTCGACTGAAGCATCGCGCCGGCGGTGGCGGTATCGCCCGTTGCCGCCGCGAAGCGCGACACGGCGAAGTCGCGCACCGCGTATTCGAGGGTATTCGAGGCGGACTGATTGTCCCCGCTGCCCGACGAAGGCACATAGCCGGACTGGTTGTAGTCCGCGCGGCTGCCCATTACCGGCGAGCCGGCGCATGCGGCGCCCGGGATCGAACTGCTCTTCATGATCGAGAGCGCGCTCTGCGTGTCGAAGTTCGTCGCGCCGAACGCGTAGGCATTGGCCGCGATGAGGCTGCCGGCATCGCCCGGCATGACGGCCGTCTCGGTATTGAAGTAGGCCCAGCGGGGAAATGCGCCGCAGGTCTGCGCATCGAGGACGAGCGACTGCACCATGTCGCTGGTGCTCACCGGATCGAGCAGGGCCTGGAGTTGCATGTACGAGCGGTCGATGTCCCAGCCGGAGAAGTTCGCGTACATCGAACGGCCTTGTGCGACCTGCCGCGTGGCCGGCATTGCGCTCGACGTGAAGAAATCCAGGTATTGACCGTTCACGTCATTGAACACGTTCGGATGCAGCGATGCGTGATACAGCGCGGTGTAGAACCGGGTGTTGTCAGCGTCGCTTCCGCCTGTTACCTGGATCGCATTCAGACGTGTGTTCCACGCGGCGCTCGCGGCGGACCGCACCTGGTCGAAGCTCCAGTCCGTCTGTCCGGCCGAATGGGAATCGGGGTTTTCGGCGGCGAGATTCGCTTTCGCATTGGCCTCGCTGACGAAGGAGATGCCCAGCTTCATCATGACTTGCGGCGGCTGGCTGCCGGACGCAAACGTGACCGTGAAGGGTTGATTGGATTTGAGCGTGGGCGTCTTCGCGAAGGGTTGATTGAATTCGACGTAGTAATGCAGCGGCACCGCCTGTCCGGCCCAGCAGAACCCGCCGCCCGCGATGGTGCCCGACAGCGCGTTGGTGCCGTCGAGCTTGACGGTGTCGCTCGTCGAAGACCGTGAGCGGTTGTTCAGAACGGTGGGATCGATTGCGATGGTGGCCTGCTGTCCCGCCGCGAGCGCAGGAAAGGTGAAGCGGGCAAAGCCGGTACGCAGGGTTGCAGTCAGTTCGGCCTTGATGCCGTTGTCGAACGTCACGCCGTAGTATCCGGCCTGCGCGGTCTCGTTGGCGTGACTGAAGCTTGCGGTTGTGCCGGCGGCGCCGGGCGTGAGTTGCGGCATCACGTTGAGATAGCCGCCGTTCGCCCAGCAGCCGGTGCCGCTCAGATGCAGCACGCTGAACGCCCTGATCGACGAGTCGCCGTACCAGTAGCCGCCCGCGAATCCGGAACCTTCTCCGATTGAGGAGTCGTATTGCGCGGTCGGCGTCATCGGACTCCATTGCATCATGCCGAACGGCAGCGTCGCGCCGGGGAACGTGCCTCCGCCCATGCCGGAGCCGACGGGATCGGCGGGTTGGTCCATGGCGTAATCCGTGCCGATCAACGGATTGACGAATCCGGCGACCTGCATGTCCGGAGGGATCACGGGGCTGGGGACGGCGGACACCGGTGCGCTCGCGGCGGCCGATGGGGAAGGGCTGGCGGGCGTGGCGAGTGTGGTGGAAGGGCTGGCCGAAGCGGCCTGAACGGCGGTGTTTGAAACAGCAAGGGAAGACGATCCGGCGGGAGCGGATACCGGCGATACCAAAGCAACCGGTAATGTCGCGCGAGGCGGGTTGCTTTGCGCGGTGTGTGCCGCACTCGTTGAATCCGGCGAATTCGAATCGCCTCCACAGGACGCCAATGTCACGCACAGCGCCAACACTGCGCTTTCCAATCCCCGATTGATCCGCATGCTGTCTCCGGTTAATCGCCGAGCTGAACGCTTCACTTTGACAAGTGAATGGTTGTTTAGTGATCCGTCATGAACGCTTCAAGACGTCGGAAAGGGTGCCTGACGGCGTATTTAAAAAAGCCTGCCGAAGGGAATGGATCGCGATTATGTGAAGCCTATGAAATTGTGATTTATTTTTCTATTCGTATTACTACGAGTTTTTAGCCTGTGGCCTAAACGCGCCGATATAAGCGTGATTATTTCGATAATCGCGATTCAAGACATTCAGCGTTCGTTTTAAATAATCCGCATGGCACGAGCGAAGACCGGCAACACAGAAGCGCGAGCCTGCAATGCGGCAATCGCCCGTCTGAAACCGGAAGACTCATCAGGAAGGGCCAAGGACAATGAAATGGACGAGACAGCGGAGACAGCAACGGTGGTCCGCGCGCATCCGGACGCAATTCCGCGCCGCGCGGCATGTCGCGATGTGCCCCGCGCCACGCGCCGCGCTTGTCGTCAATGCGATTTCACTCTTTCAATCTCATCTCGATCCAGGAGTCAGGCATGAGTATCCGCAGCAGCTTGTTGAGCGGCCCGCATGGTTTCGGCGCGGCCCCTTTGGGCAACATGTTCCGCAACATTCCGCAGGAAGAGGCGCTCGCCACCCTCGATGCCGCGTGGGACCAGGGCATCCGCTACTTCGACACCGCGCCGTTCTACGGCGGCGGGCTGTCCGAACTGCGCGTCGGCGAAGGACTGGCGAAGCGCAAGCGCGACGAGTATGTGCTCAGCACGAAGGTGGGCCGCATCATCCTGGATGAAGTGGTGGAAGGCGCGCAGGAGTTCGGCGAGAAGGGCACGCTGTTCCAGTACGGACGAAAGAACAAGATCGTCTACGACTACACGGAGAGCGGCACGCTGAAATCCATCGAGGACAGCCTGAAGCGCTTGCAGACGGACCGGATCGATTTCGTGTGGGTTCATGACATCGCGCAGGACTTCCACGGCGACGCGTGGCTCGCGCAGTTCGAGATCGCGCGGACCGGTGCGTTCCATGCGTTGTCACGTTTGCAGAAGGAAGGCGTGATCAAGGGCTGGGGGCTGGGCGTGAACCGGGTCGAGCCGATTGAACTCACGCTCGGACTGGATCACGCGCACCCGAACGGCATGCTGGTGGCAGGACGCTACTCGCTGCTGGACCACGAGACCGGCTTGCAGCGCCTGATGCCGGCGGCGCTGGAGAAGAAGGTGGATATCGTGATTGGCGGTCCGTACAGTTCGGGCGTGCTGGCGGGCGGCAGTCACTTCGAGTATGCCCCCGCGAAGCCGAAGATCCTCGCGAAGGTGGAACGCATCAAGGCGCTGACCGAGCAATACGACATTCCGGTCAAGGCGGCCGCATTGCAGTTCTGTCTGGCGCATCCGGCGGTGGCGGCGGTCATTCCGGGCGCGAGTCATCCGGGACGTATCGCCGAAGATTCAGCGGCCCTCAGGACGAAGATCCCCGATGATTTCTGGCGCGAGATGCGCGAGCAGGGCCTGGTATCGCCGCTCGCTCCCTTGCCCATCGACAACAAGTAAGGAGGCGTCATGGCTGAAGCATCCACCCGCATCGACATCAATCTTCCGGCCGATCAGACCTGGCAGCTGATCGGCGGCTTCGGGTCCTTGCCTGACTGGCTGCCCTACATACCGAAGAGCGAACTGAGCGAAGGCGGCCGCGTGAGGCATCTCGCCAATCCGGACGGCGAGACGATCGTCGAGCGGCTCATTGCTTTCGACAACGCCGGCAAGAGCTATAGCTATGCGATTCTTCAGGCGCCGTTTCCGGTGACCGACTATGTGTCGACGATCAAGGTCGTGGACCTCGGAGCGAAGGGCTCGCGCGTGGAGTGGTCCGGGCGCTTCCAGCCCAAGGGCGTGAGCGACGCGGAAGTGTCGCGTCTGTTCCAGGGCATCTACGAAGACGGACTGAAGGCGCTTGCCGCCGAAGTGGCGAAGAAGAAGTGAGGTGATCGCCGCCTGCTCCGATGCTGTGCGGAGCAGGCGCCCCGCATCGCGTCATCATGTCATCGCGTCATCACGTCAAACCTCAGGAAGGACATCCCATGAATTTCGATCTCTCCGGAAAGATCGCGGTGGTCAGCGCGTCTTCGGGCGGCATCGGTTTTGCCATCGCGAGCGGATTGGCTCGCGCCGGCGCGGATACGGTCATCAACGGCAGGACGGCGGAAGCCGTCGAATGCGCGGTCGCGAAGCTTCGCAAGGAGGCGCCGGGCGCATCGCTCAAGGGCGTGGCGGGCGACCTCGGCTCGGCGGCGGGCGTCGCTGCGTTCACGGAAGCCGTGCCGCGCGCCGACATCCTCGTCAACAACCTGGGCGTATTCGGACCCGGCACGCTCTTCAGCGCCACCGACGACGACTGGGAGCGCTACTTCCAGATCAACGTCATGTCCGGCGTCCGCCTGACCCGCGCCTATCTGCAAGGCATGATGGAGCGGCGCTGGGGCCGCGTGGTGTTCATGTCGTCCGAGTCGGGTTTGAACATTCCGCCCGACATGCTGCCCTACGCGTTCAGCAAGACCGCGCAGCTGGGCATTGCACGCGGCATCGCCAAGCAGGCGGCCGGCACCGGCGTGACGGTGAACGCCGTGCTGCCCGGTCCGACGCTGTCCGATGGCGCCCGCGCGATGATGGCCGACAAAGCCGCCAGCGAAGGCAAGACCGTTGAGCAGGCGCTGAACGAATTCGTCATGGCGACGCGCGGCTCGTCGATCATCCAGCGCGCCGCGAAGGTCGAGGAAGTGGCGAACATGGTGCTGTATGCGTGCTCGGTCGAGGCTTCCGCGACGACCGGCGCCGCGTTGCGGGTGGATGGCGGCATCGTGGAGTCCATTGGCTGAACGTGCAACGGGAAGCCTGTGCGGCGGCTAGCGTTCTGTCAGGCTTCCCTCCAGCCGAAACAACTCGTTTTTCGGCGTCGTGAAGTAAGACAGCGACACGCCTTTGGCGAAATCGTCGACGTGCACGACGGTCGACGCATCGGCTTCCTGCCAGACGATTGCGAAGACCTGGCTCGCTACTTCCTTCCACGTGTATTCGACCTCGCCGTGCGCGCCGGCCAAGGCGCCTTCCGTGATCTCGTAGCGCATGCGCTTGCCGTCGCTCGCATAGGCGTTGATGGCCGTCAGTCCTCGATAGCGGACTTCGAAGGTCTTGCCTGCAAACGGCGCGATGCGGGTGTCCATGCTCATCATCCACGGTGGTTGTCTGTGAGGCTCAGGCTAACGATGAGCGTCGCCGATGTCTTGCCGGAGCGAACGAGCGCTTGCCGAATGCATTCATCAGAAGTTAGCGCTTCCCCAATACCCCGGCGCCCGTTATACAAAGCCACGGCAGCGCGCGGGGCTGACGTTATGCCCTTATCGTTTTCCCCGTGGGCGCACGGAGGCGAACATGAGGTTCCGGCAACTGACGTTTGACTTTCTGATGACTATGCTGATGACATCCGGTGCGAACGCGCAGTCGCCGGACCAGCCGATGACGCGTGCGCAGGCCCGCGAGGAACTCGAGGAACTGGCTGCGGTGGGCTACCATCCGGCGCAGGCATCGAGTCACCGGTTTCCTTACGACATCGAGGACGCCCAGGCGCGTGTCGCGGAAAAGCGGCGTCGGGACGCCGCGCGCATCAGTGGGACGCGCTGATCCACATCTGGACCGGCGTGGCGCTCAACCTGAAGGAGATTGGCATGAGAGTCAGAACCGTATCGATGATGCTCGCCTGCGCCTGCCTGATGGCGCCACCGGGACTCATGGCGCAGACGACGGATGCACCGGTGAATCAGGGCGCCACGAGCGCAAACACGACGAATCAGAAGAGCGCCGACCGCGCGCTGGCAAAGGCGGTCCGGCGTGCGCTGCTGAAGACGCCGGGCTTCGACAGCTCAGGCGTGTTCGTCCGCGCGCGGAGTGGCGTGGTGACGCTGTCGGGTTCGGTCAGAAGCGGCGACCAGATCCCAGTGGCGGGCGACGTTGCGCGTTCGGTGAAGGGCGTGACCTCCGTGAACAACAAGCTCGGCCTGTTTCACGGCGGCAACGGTTGAGCCGAGGCAGCGCGGCGAGGACATGAGCGCCTCGCCGCGGCGCGGCGCTACACAGGAAGGTCTGCCGACGCATCCGGATAGCGCGGATACCAGCCGTTCTTCGTGCCGAGCGTCCGCACGTCGAACTCGATGTCGCCTTCATAGCGCGGCGCATATTTCCTGAAGGCGGCCTCGACCTCGCGCCAGCGCGCGCTGATGCGCACGAAGTTGTACGCATGGGACATGATGTAGAACTCGCCGGCCTTGATCTGCTTCATGACAATGGCCGCGTACTTGTCCGTGTCCATGCCTTCCTGCGTTTCCTTCGCAAGCTCGGAGCGGACCAGTCCCGGACAGATGAGCGCGACATCCATGAAGTCGGGCGCTTCTTCGCGCAACGCCACGGTCACGGCGAGCACGGCGTGCTTGCTCGCGACATATCCGGCGCCTTCCGGAATCGCATTGAAGAACGCGTTTTCCGAGCCGACGTTATAGATCGCGCACGGCGTCTTCTGCGCGATGAAACGCTTGCCGAACACCGAGACCCCGTGCAGCACGCCGAACAGGTTCACCGCCAGCACGCTCTGCACGTCTTCGGGCCGCGCGTCGATCACGCTCGATGGCACGGGACCGACACCGGCGTTGTTGACGATCACATCGACCTGCTTGAACTTGCTCCATGCGAAGTCGGCGAGCGCTTCCACCTGATTGCGGGCCGTTACGTCGCATTCGAAGATCTCGACGCGCGATGCGTGACCCGCGAGTTCCTTCGCGGCGTGTTCCAGGCGCGCCGGGTTCATCCCGGCGATCAGCAATTGCGCCCCTTGCTGGCCGAACTGCCGGGCCAGCGCGAAGCCGATGCCCGTTGCGCCACCCGTGATGACGACGACCTTGCCGTTGAAATCCTGCATGACTTTCGCTCTCCATGCGATGTGTGGATCGGATGCGGCGCCGCTCGGATGCCGCGCGTTGCACCGGTCCGACGTTAAGCGAATGCCGTGGCGCCTGCCGCTTTCAGTTGACCTGCGCAAACCGTGCGAAGCGGCAAGACCCGGTCTCGCTATTGCAGGGACTTGTCGACATCGCACGGAAGCCCGCACGTCGAACGCGCGTGGATTAGATTCGTGAGGTTCCAACGGCTTTTCCACGAGGCATCGATGAGCGGCGACAGTGACTCCGGAAACACGCGCCCCACGCCGGCGGCGACGCTGGCATGGGAGATCGAATCTCCTCAGGAAGAGGATCAGCAAACGGACGAGTCGGGCATCACGGATCTGCAGTCCGCCGCCCGCGCCGATGCGGACGGCGCGTATTCGCCGCTGTCCAGCCGCGTCGAGCAGATGTTCCCGGTGCTCTCGGCACGCGAGATAGACCGCATCGGCGGCTTCGGCGAAGCGCTCAGCTGGAGCGCCGGCGCGACCATGTTCACGATGGGCCGTCCCAGTCCCGGCCTCGTCATCATGCTGAGCGGACTCGTGCGCGTGATCCGGCGCGATGCCGTGGGCCGCGTGCACCGCATCTTCGAATACCGGACCGGGCAGTTCATGGGCGAGATCGCGCAGCTGTTCGGGCATCCCTGTCTCGGCGACGGCGTGGTGGTCGAGGACACGGTGGCGATCGTCGTGCAGAGCGTCGACTTGCGGCGGCTGCTGGTCATGGAAGCGGAGGTTGGCGAGAAGGTGATGCGCGCGCTGATCCTGCGGCGCGCGGGCTTGATCGAGCGGGGCAGCGGTCCGGTGTTGATCGGCAATTCGACCGATCCTCGCGTCATTTCGTTGCAGGACCTGCTCAGGCGCAACGCGTATCCCTACTCGTTAATCGATGCGCAGGACGATCCCGAAACGCTTTCCCTGCTCGAACGCGTCTCCGCGACGCCCGCGGATTTCCCGATCATGGTCTGTCCCGACGGCACCGTGCTGCGCGCGCCGGATGAAAACGAAGTGGCGTCGCGGCTCGGCTGGCTGCCGAGCTTCGACCCGCAGCATACCTACGACATGGCGATCGTCGGCGCGGGCCCGGCCGGACTTGCGGCGGCAGTCTATGCCGCGTCCGAGGGACTCTCGGTGGTGATCTTCGACAGCTGGGGCCCCGGCGGTCAGGCGGGCACGAGCGCGCGGATTGAAAACTATCTGGGCTTTCCTGCCGGCATCTCGGGGCAGGCGCTGACGGGAAGAGCCTTCGTGCAGGCGCAGAAGTTCGGCGTTCACATTTCCATTCCCACCCGCATCAGACTGCTGCGTTGCGAATGCTCGCCGCTGGAAGTCGAACTGGAGGACGGTCGCCGCGTGGCCGCGCATACGGTCGTGATTGCATCGGGCGCGGCTTATTTGAAGCCCGACATCGACGGACTGGAGAAGCTCACCGGCCGGGGCGTGTTCTTCGGCACGTCGCCGGTGGAGGCCAAGCTATGCAGGGGACTGGATGTGGTCGTGGTGGGCGGCGGCAATTCGGCGGGACAGGGCGTCGTGTATCTGGCGTCGCGGGCCCAGCGGGTGCATCTGCTGATTCGCGGGCATGGTTTGCAGGAGCACATGTCGCAGTATCTGATCGATCGCATCGCGCGGCTCACGAACGTGACCTTGTACACGGACACCGAGGTGGTCTCGCTGTCCAGCGACAGCGCCGGACTCACGGGCGTCAACACGCGCGGACCGCTGGGCGAGCGCAGCTTCGAGGTCCGGCATCTGTTCCTGTTCACCGGCGCCGAACCGAATACGCGCTGGCTCAGGGATTGCAGCGTCGACACCGACGACAAGGGCTTCGTGCTGACCGGCAATGCGGCGCGCAGCGGTCTCGAACAGCACCCGCGTCCGTTCGAAACCAGCGTGGACGGCGTGTTCGCCATCGGCGATGCGCGCTTCGGTTCGATCAAGCGGGTATCGGCGGCCGTGGGCGAGGGCGCGTCCGTCGTTGCGCAGGTTCATGAATTCCTGGCCGCGCATCAGGTACATTGAAGCCGAATAGTCATGCGCTCACGCGCGCTCACCTTGCGAAGGAGAAACACCCGTGACCTCGAATGTGAAAGTCGTCGCCATCCTGAAAGCGAAACCGGGGCGAGAGGAAGAACTCGGCACGCTGTTGCGCGGCATGGCCGGGCCGTCACGCGCGGAAGCCGGCAATCTGCGCTATGACCTCTGGCAGGACGTCGACAACGCCGGCCAGTTCGTGCTCGACGAACTCTATCTGAGCCACGATGCCATCGCCTCGCACCGAAGCACCGCGCATTTCCAGCACTATCTGTCGCGTATCGGCGATCTGGCGGAGCGCACGGCCGTGGTCGTCAAGGCCGTGGATGTCTTTCCGGGCGACGCCTGATTCACAGGCGTCGCGCTATCAACACGGTCAGATGCGTTGCATGGCGGCGAGCAGGGTCTCGATGTCATGCGCGCCGTCATGGCGAACCTCGTTGATGAACAAGGTCGGCGTGCCCTGCACGTCGCTGCGCACGCCGCTCGTGTAGTCGCGCTGGATCCGCGCATCGTGCGCGCCTTCGAAGGCGGCCGCGAGTTCCGGACCCGGAATCCCGGCCAGCCTTGCATACTGTTCCAGCGCGCCGTCGCTCAGGTCGGCCTGGTTGTCGAACAGGATGTCGTGCGCTTCCCAGAACCGGTCCACAGCCGCGCCCGCTTCGGCAAAGCGCGCGGCGCGCAGCGCGTGTTCATGCAGTTCCGTCAGCGGAAAATGCCGGAACACGAAGCGCAGTTTCGCGCCCATCACGCGCTGAATTTCCTTGATGACCTGATGCATCGCGCCGCAATACGGGCATTGGAAGTCCCCGTACTCGACCAGCGTGACCGGCGCGTCGCTTGCACCTTGCACGTGATCGATGGCGCTGACCGGCAGATAGAGTGTGCTCATGAAGGCTCCTGGATGATGAGTAATGCGGCCGGTCTGAACCGTCCGCGGGCATGTCAGTCGGTCGATGGCTTCGCCGCGGCCCGCTCCTTCGCCACCGAGCGGAACCAGCGCGGATGATGCTTGTGCGCCCATCCTGGCGTCACAGTGCCGTGCAGCATCGCGCCGAGCGTGCCGCGTATCCAGATGCCGGCGTAGATATGCACGAGGATGGCGGTGATCAGCACGAACGCGGCGAGCGCATGCGCGAGCGCGGCGAGGCGCAGGACATCGATGGGAAAGTACGCCGAGAAATAGCGTCGCCAGATCACGATGCCCGATGCCAGCAGCAGCATCATGCAAGGCAGCAGCGTCCAGAACAGCATCTTCTGGCCCGCGTTGTAGCGCGAGACTTCCGGCACCCCTGTCTCGCGGTTGTTGAGGATATCGACGATATGCAGCAGCCATTTGATATCGTCCCAGTCGATCAGTTTGTGATGCCAGTAGCGCAGCGCCAGGCATGAGAACGCCGAGAACATCACCAGCCCGATGAACGGATGCAGAATGCGCATCCACTGGCCGCCGCCGAACAGCGCGGAGAGCCAGAACAGCGCGGGATGAAACAGCGCGAGCCCTGACAGCGCCAGCATCACGAAGCTGATGGCCGTGACCCAGTGAATCGAGCGCTCGTTGGCGTTGTAGCGTTCGATCAGGACTTCCTCGCCGCCTTCAGTGTGGTCCATCCTGTTTCTCCTTCTCCTTGAATGCGTCCATCTCGGCACGGGCGGCTTCCTCGTCTTCGGGATGCACCTTGTTGGGACCGATCCGGATGTAATGGAAAAACGTCGCGATGATGGTCAGGAAGAGGATCGCCAATCCCACCGGTTTGAAGATGCCTTTCCAGATGCCGACCATCGGATTGATGCGCGGCTTGTCGGGCAGTCCGTGATACAGCGAGGGCTGATCCGCGTGGTGCAGCACGTACATCACATGGGTGCCGCCGACGGCCGCCGGGTCGTACAGCCCCGCGTGCTCGAAGCCGCGCTGCTTCAGGTCGACGATGCGGTCGTTGGCCTGCGCCTTCATGTCCTCCTTGGTGCCGAACATGATGGCGCCGGTCGGGCAGGTCTTCGCGCACGCGGGTTCCTGCCCCACGGCGACGCGATCCGAACACAGCGTGCACTTGTACATGCGGTGATCGGTCTTCGAGAGACGCGGCACGTTGAACGGACATCCGGCAATGCAGTAGCCGCAGCCGATGCAGTTTTCCTCGTGAAAATCGACGATGCCGTTCGTGTACTGCACGATCGCGCCGGGCGAGGGACACGCCTTCAGGCAACCCGGGTCCCAGCAATGCATGCAGCCGTCCTTGCGGATCAGCCATTCGAGATCGCCTTTCGGATTCTCGTACTCGGTGAAGCGCATGACGGTCCACGAGTGCTCCGAGAGATCGCGCGGATTGTCATACACGCCGACGTTGTCGCCGATCTCGTCACGCAGGTCGTTCCACTCCATGCAGGCCGTCTGGCACGCCTTGCAGCCGATGCACTTGGACACGTCGATCAGTTTCGCCACCGTGCCGGTGACCGGCCTGCGGTCGCTGGGCGGCACCACGGTGGTCGCGGAAAGACGTTTGATATCGAGCGATTGCAGGGACATGAACGAGCCTCACACTTTTTCGACCTTGACGAGGAACGACTTGAACTCGGGCGTCTGCGTGTTGCCGTCGCCCACGGAAGGCGTGAGCGTGTTGGCGAGATAACCCGGCTTCGCGAGACCCTTGTAGCCCCAGTGCAGCGGCACGCCCACCGTGTCGACACGCTTGCCGTCCACCATCAGCGGTTTGATGCGCTTGGTCACCACCGCGATCGCGACGATATGGCCGCGCTTCGACGACACCTTGACCCGGTCGCCCGCCACCACGCCGATCTCGCCCGCCAGTTGCTCGCTGATCTCGACGAACTGCTCCGGTTGCACGATGGCATTGAGCCGCGAATGCTTGGTCCAGAAGTGGAAGTGCTCGGTGAGGCGATAGGTGGTCGCGGTGTGCGGGAACTCGGGCGCGCGGCCGAGTTTGCGGCGGTCGGAATCGAACAGGCGCGCCACCGGGTTGCTCGTCACTTCCGGATGATCCGGATGCAGCGGGTTATAGCCGAGCGGCGTTTCGAACGGCTCGTAGTGCTCGGGGAACGGACCTTCGTTCATCTCGTCGCGCGCGAAGAAGCGCGCCACGCCTTCCGGGTTCATGATGAACGGCCCCATGCCGAGCGAAGGCGCTTCGTCCGCCTTGTAGTCCGGCACGTCGGCGCCGCGCCACGCGCGGCCGTCCCAGCGGATCAGCTGGCGGGTCGGATCGAACGGACGGCCAGCGGTGTCGCAGGACGCGCGGTTGTAGAGAATGCGGCGATTCTCCGGCCACGCCCACGCCCAGCCGAGCGACTGGCCGATGCCGGTTGGGTCGTCGTTGTCGCGGCGCGCCATCATGTTGCCCTGCTCGGTCCACGCGCCGCAGAAGATCCAGCAGCCGCTGGCCGTGCTGCCGTCGTCGCGCAGTTGCGAGAAGCTCGACAGCTGCTGGCCGGCCTTGACGACCTGAACGTGCGGCCGGGACGGATCGGCGAGATCGGTCAGCGCGGAGCCGTTGTACTCCTGCGCCAGTTCTTCCGGCGTCGGGGCTTCCGGGTTCACGTAAGGCCAGCTCAGGTTCAGGATCGGATCGGGATATGCGCCGCCGTCCTTGCGATACATCGCCCGCATGCGCATGAAGATGCTCGACATGATCTCGGCATCGGCCAGCGCCTCGCCGGGCGCGTCCGCGCCTTTCCAGTGCCATTGCAACACGCGCGACGAACTGACCACCGAGCCGTTCTCTTCCGCGAAGCAAGTGGTCGGCAGGCGGAACACTTCGGTCTGGATCTGCGCCGGATCGGCGTCGTTGAGATCGCCATGGTTCTTCCAGAACTCCGAAGTCTCGGTGGCGAGCGGATCCATGATGACGAGCCACTTCAGCTTGCACAGTCCGTCGAACACTTTCGCCTTGTCCGGCGCGGACGCGATGATATTGAAGCCCTGGCAGACATAGCCGGTCATCTTGCCCTGCGTCATCAGCTCGACGTTCTGGATCACGTCGTAGGTCTTGTCCCATTTCGGCAGGTAGTCGTAGGCCCAGTGGTTCTCGCGCGTGGCGGCGTCGCCGTACCAGGACTTCATCATGCTGACGAAGAAGGACGGGTAGTTCTGGTAGAAGTCGAGCTGGTTCGGCCGCATGGGCTTCGGCGTGTGGCGCGCGAGATAGCCCGCATAGTCCTGGTCCTCCTCGCGCGGCAGGACCATGTAGCCCGGCAGCATCTCGCTCAGCAGGCCGAGGTCCGTCAGGCCCTGGATGTTCGAGTGGCCGCGCAGCGCATTCACCCCTCCGCCCGAGATGCCGATGTTCCCAAGCAGGAGTTGCACCATCGCGCCGGTGCGGATGATCTGCGCGCCCACCGTGTGATGGGTCCAGCCGAGCGCATACAACAGCGTGCCGGCGCGGCCCGGCACCGCCGTGCTGGCGAGCATGTCGCAGACGTGCAGGAACTTCTCGCGCGGCGTGCCGCAGATCTTCTCGACCATCTCCGGCGTGTAGCGCGAGTAATGTTCCTTCATCAGCCGATACACGCAGCGCGGATGCGCGAGCGTCGGGTCGGTCTTCACATAGCCGTCGGCGCCGAGTTCGTATTCCCAGCTGGTCTTGTCGTACTTGCGCTTCTGCGCGTCGTAGCCGGAATACAGACCGTCCTTGAACGCGAAGTCCTCCCGCACGATGAAGCTGAAGTCGGTGTAGTTGCGGACGTACTCGTGCTGGATCTGGTCCGTGCTCAACAGATGGTTGATGACGCCGCCCAGGAACGCGATGTCGGTGCCGGTGCGGATCGGCGCGTAATAGTCCGCCACCGACGCCGTGCGCGTGAAGCGCGGATCCACCACGACGAGCTTCGCACCGCGATGCGCCTTCGCCTCCGTGACCCATTTGAAGCCGCACGGATGCGCTTCGGCCGCGTTGCCGCCCATCACGAGGATGACATCGGCATTGCGGATATCGACCCAGTGATTCGTCATGGAGCCACGTCCGAACGTCGGGGCAAGACCTGCCACCGTGGGGCCGTGTCAGACGCGCGCCTGGTTGTCGAAGGCCAGCATGCCGAGACTGCGCACTACCTTGTGCGTCAGATAGCCCGCCTCGTTGCTGGCCGCCGATGCCGCGAGAAAGCCCGTCGTCACCCAACGGTTCACGGTCTTGCCGTCAGGCGTCTGGTGCTCGAAGTGCGCATCGCGGTCGGCCTTCATCAGCTTCGCGATGCGGTCGAAGGCGTCGCTCCAGGTCATCGGCACCCAGGTGTCGGAACCGGGCGCGCGATATTCCGGCAGCTTGAGCCGCGCCTCGCTGTGCACGATGTCGAGCAGGCTCGCGCCCTTGGGGCACAGCGTGCCGCGGTTGACCGGATGGTCCGGATCGCCCTCGATATGGATGATGCTGCCTTTCGCGTTCTTGGCGTTGTCGCCGAGCGCGTACATCAGGATGCCGCAGCCCACCGAACAGTAGGTGCAGGTGTTGCGGACCTCGGTGGTGCGGCTGAGTTTGTACTGTCGGACCTCCGCGAGCGCCGGGTCTGGCGAGAAACCCATCAGGGCGATGCTCGAGCTCGCCAGACTGGTGGCGGAGAGCTTGAGGAACTGGCGGCGAGTCAGACTATCCATGGACGCATCCTGAATGTGACCGCGATGAGTCTGCGGGGACAATCGGTATGGTTCACCACTGGCGCGTTTGTGTATTGCGGGAATGCACGTTCCTTGCCGCCTCGCTGGAACCAGGAGCGCTGCTCCAATCACACGCGTCGACCCCGCCTCGACCCTATACGTTCGTCTAGGGCGTTGGACCATGTGCGGTCCGCGCTCCATACCGCCGTAGACTACCGACGCCGCACGCGGGGCGATATCGTTGATCCGTAAGCTGGCTCATTCCGGCATGGCTGGAAAGGGCGCGCGGGACTCCCGCTTGCAGCACGGTCGCAAGACCGAATCACGGCCGAGGATAGAACCATGTTCGAATCACTTGAAAGCAAACCAGCGCCGTCATGGCCCGCAGTGCCGCGCCATGGCGTCGCCGGGACCGGCGAGGCACTGCTCGTCGCGAAGGTTCAGGCGGAGCCTCCTGAGCCGCCGAACGGCGTAGAGGACGACGCCGCGCTCAACGGCTTCGACGTGTTCCGCTGGACCAGCGACGGCGCCCGCACCTGGAGCGCGAAGGTGCCCGCCGACGAATTGCTGGTCGCGCTCTGCCTGCGGCAGTCGCTCGCGACGCTGGCGGCGAACGAGATGCCGTTTCACGATGGCGTGATCGACCGGGGCGCGATGATCGTCGTGCCGCCGGGTTTCGACGTGCGCGGCACCTTTCACACGGCGACCGACTTCATGCACGTGCACGTGCCCTGCGGGACGCTGACCGAATGGCTCGACGCCGGCACGGTGCCGGACATGGCCGGGATCTTCGGCAAGGCGCCGCTGCACGTGCGCGATTCGGTGGCGATCAAGCTGACCGGCACGCTGCTGCGCACGGTGCATGGCCGTGCGTCGGCGAGCTCCATGTATGCCGACGGCATCGTGCTGTCCATCCTCGCGCGGCTGCTGGAGATCATCGCGGCGCGTGCGGCGGTGAAGCCGCCACGGGCGTCGTCGGTGTCGCCGCTCGAAGCGTGGCGCGTGAAGATCGCGGTGGATTTCATCGACCAGCGCATCGACCAGAGCCTCACGCTTGCCGAACTGGGCGCGTCAGTCGGGCTGTCGCCGATGCACTTCGCCGCGCGCTTCCGTGCGGCGACCGGCACCTCACCGCATACCTTCATCCTGCGGCGCAAGATCCAGCATGCGCAGACGCTGCTGGCCACGACGCGCTCGACGGTCGCGGATATCGCCTTCAGCGTGGGCTTCCGGACGCAGGCGCATTTCACGACGGTGTTTCGCCGTCACGTCGACGACACGCCTTACCGGTGGCGCGCCAAGCACGGCGCGCTGCATGCGGCGATGGCGAACGGCGGCTGAAGGATGTTGAAGGGCGTCCGGCGCTTGGGCGTCGGACGCAAGCAGGGCAGGACCTGAGAGAAGCAGAAAAGATAAGCCCCGTTGCGCCGGGAGAGCGCAACGGGGCTTTCCATTGATGCTCGCGTCGCTACCTTCAATGATGCATCGAGGCCGCGACGAGAAAGTGGAACGGCAGCGCGAGCAGCATGGTGCCCGCAAAGCCGACGAGCCAAAGGATGACGAACCACATCATGCGCTTGCCGACGGTGGTTTCGGTGTCGTGCGGGGTGTCGGACATGGTGTGCTCCTTCATTCGTAGCTGCTGCCCGGCAAGACCTTGCCGCGGAAGACCCAGTAGCCGGCCGTGGTGTAGGCCATGATGACCGGAATGATGATGACGGCGCCGACCAGCGCGAAAAGCTGGCTGGAGCGCGGCGCGGCGGCGTCCCACAGCGTGACGCTGGCGGGAATCGCATACGGCCAGATGCTGACGAGCAGGCCGATATAGCCGAGCAGGATCAGCACGAGACACACCATGAAGGGCAGGCCGTCGGAGCGGCGCTTGACCGCGTGGTACATGAGGAAGGCCGCGAGCGCGACCAGCACGGGAATCGGATAAAGCCGGTAGCGGAACGAGGAATCGAACCAGCGCAGCGCAACCTGCGCATTGGTCAACGGCGTCCAGATGCTGACGGCCACGATGAAGCCGAGCAAGGCGAGCGTCAATGGCCAGACAAGCGCATGCAGCCGTTCCTGCAACGCGCCGCCGGTACGCATGACCAGATAGGTGGCGCCCTGCAGGGTGTAGGTCACCATGAGACCCATGCCGGTGAAGAAGCTGAACGGCGTGACCCAGAAGAAGGGATCGCCGGAAAAAACGCCGTTCTTCACCGGAATGCCGTGCAGATAGGAGCCCAATATCACGCCCTGAAAAAACGCCGCCCCCGCCGAGCCGCAGATGAACGCGAGATTCCAGAGGTTCTTCGTGCGGCTGGCCTTGCCGCGCAGCTCGAATGAAACGCCGCGGAAGATCAGGCAGACCAGCATGAAGACGATCGGCAAATAGAGCCCCGACAGCGCGACGGCATAGACCATCGGGAAGGCCGCGAACAACGCGGCGCCGCCGAGCACGAGCCAGGTTTCGTTGCCGTCCCATACCGGCGCGATGCTGTGCATCATGATGTCGCGCTCGCCTTCGTCGGGGAAGAAGGGAAACATCATGCCGACACCGAGATCGAAGCCGTCGAGCGCGACATACATGAAAAGACCCAGGGCGATGATGGCGGCCCAAATCACAGTGACGTCCATGCGGATGCTCCGGTAGCGGTGATCAGTCGGTTGCCGCGGCGAGCGGCCGGCGGCCGCTGACCTCGACGGAGGCGGCAGGCACAGGGGCAGAAGCGGGCGGCGCGCTGCGGTCTGCCGCGCATCCCGGCCCGCTCCGGATCAGCTTGACGATGTAATACACGCCGGTGCCGAACACCAGCGCATACACGACGACGAAGATCAACAGCGAGACGCCGGCGCTCTGCGCCGTCAGCGGCGACACGGCGTCGCGCGTGCGCAGCACGCCGTACACGACCCAGGGCTGGCGTCCCGCTTCGGTGGTGACCCATCCCGCGATCAGCGACACCACGCCCGCCGGGCCCATCAGCACGGTCAGCCACTGGAACCAGCGGCTCTCGAAGAGCGCGCCGCGCCGTCGCAGCAGCAGGCCGGCGAACGCGGTGAGGATCATCAGCACGCCGAGACCAGCCATGATGCGGAAGGTCCAGAAGATCAGCGACGAATTTGGCCGGTCCTCTTTCGGGAATTCCTTGAGCCCGCGAATCTCGCCGTTCCAGCTATGCGTGAGGATCAGGCTGCCCAGATGCGGCACCTTGATCGCATAGCGGGTTTCTTCCTTGTCCATGTCGGGAAAGCCGATCAGGTTCAGCGACGTGCCGCCTTTCTCCGTCTCCCACAGGCCCTCTATGGCGGCGATCTTCGCCGGCTGATGCTTGCGCGTGTTCAGGCCGTGCTGGTCGCCGACGAACGCCTGGATCGGCGCGAGGAACAGCAGCAGGCCGAGCGCCATCGAGTACATGGTCTTGATTTCCGCGTCGCGCCGGCCGCGCAGCAGATGCCATCCGCCGGTCGCCGCGACCACCAGCGCCGCGACGATGAACGCGGCCATCGTCATGTGCGCGAGCCGGTACGGAAACGACGGGTTGAAGATGACGGCGAACCAGTCCACCGGCACCACGTGGCCGTGCTCGATCGTGAAGCCCTGCGGCGTCTGCATCCAGCTGTTCGACGAGAGAATCCAGAAGGTGGAGATGAGCGTGCCGATGGCGACCAGCACGGTGGCCGCAAAGTGCGCCTTCGGGCCGACCTTCTCCCAGCCGAACAGCATCACGCCGAGGAAGCCGGCTTCGAGGAAGAAGGCGGTCATCACTTCGTAGGTGAGAAGCGGTCCGGTGATGGGTCCGGCGAAGCTCGAAAAGCCCGACCAGTTGGTGCCGAACTGGTAGGCCATGACGACGCCCGACACGACGCCCATGCCGAAGCCGACGGCGAACACCTTCGACCAGTAGACGCACAGTTCCTTGAAGTGCGGCTTGCCGGTGATCAGATAGCGCGCTTCCAGCACCGCGATGAAGCTCGCGAGCCCGATGCTCAGCGCCGGAAAGATAATGTGCACGGACACCGTGAAGGCGAACTGGATTCGAGACAGATCGAGCGCGTTGGCATCCATCGTGGAGTCCCTGCTGTGAGGCGCGGTTCAGCGCGGGTTAGGGCCCGTTGGCAACAGCACAGTAGCGCGAACGCCGGCGCGGCGAAATCGTACGGCGGTATGTTCCGGCAACCGTGCGACGCAAAGCCCCTATACCGACGTAGGGGGAGGCGGCAATGCGCGCGCAGCGCGACGTGGCCTGTTGATTAATCCGTGCCGCCGCCCTGCGCAGCTTAATTTCAGATCGAATTACAAATGCCCGGTTGATTCAATAATTCGCGCAAAATGAATTGCGCGGACAAGTTGCATTACGCGGTCGCACGGTCTTCGTTTTCCTGATAAATGAAACTTCAACGCGACGGGATTTCAACCCGTGTCGCCCGAACCGGATTATCGCTTTTCGAACCGGACGCAAACGCACGATCCCGGCGGAGCGAATGTCGCATTAGCGGTTCAGGGAAAAACCTTCCCTGAAAGACGCGCTTTGAAGCACCCGGACGAATGGCGATTCGCCGAATGGAGAGCGGCGTTTCAGGGCGTGCCCAGCGCCTGCTGCACGTAGTGCAGGATCGTATTCGAATCGACCGGTTTTTCCAGATAGGCGAGCGCGCCGTTGGCCTGTGCCGTCGCGCTGTCCTGCGCGGTGGGATTGCCGGTGATGAAGACGGTGGGCGGCGCATGGCCCGTCGCGAGCAACTGCGCGTGCATCTCGATGCCGGACAGGCCGGGCATCGTGACGTCTGAAATCAGGCAGCGCGTTATCACGACGGCGCCCGAGTCGAGGAATGCCTCGGCCGAATCGAAAGTGAGCACATCCCATCCCATGGATCGAATGAGATTTTCCGTCGCCTTCCGAACCGATTCGTCGTCTTCCACTATGGACACGAGCGCGACAGAACTCACGGGATTCCTCGGCTGAACCCCCTCGGGTTAAATGTGCGACAGCCCTTGGGTTGTTTGATTTTGATTTACAGAATAAATCGTCGTCCGGGTCCGGATAACCATACCTAGGTATAAAAACGGGGTTGCCCGAAAAGCGCGTCCGGCATGCGCAATCAGACCTGAACCGGGTGGACGTTCCCCGCTACAATGGCGGCGAAGCGCGCGGCGGCAGCGCGCCCTGATACACGAACATACGCACGAACGCACGCCCGATTCCGCGCCGTTTCGCAGATGACCTCACCGCACGAGGGACAGTCGCATGACCACCACGATGACTTCGGCTTCGGGACAGGATGACGGCAGACTGCCGCCTTCGATCGTCTATATCATCGACGACGACGAGGACGTCCGGCAGTCGCTCGGCAGCCTGCTGCGTTCGGTCGGACATCACGTACAGGTGTTCGGCTCGCCGCTCGAATTCGTCGATTTCACGCGCGAGAACATTCCATGCTGCCTGATCCTGGACGTCAGGCTGCGCGGCGAAAGCGGCCTCGCGTTCCAGCAGGCCATCGCGAAGATCGCGCCGCACATTCCCATTCTGTTCATCACGGGTTATCCCGATGTCGAAATGTCGGTCAAGGCCATGAAGGCCGGCGCGCTCGACTTCTTCCCCAAGCCGTTCCGCGAGCAGGACATGCTCGATGCCGTCACCCAGGCGCTGCAGCGCGATGCGGCGCGGCTGTTGCTCGAATCGTCGACGGCCGCGCTGCGCGGGCGCTTCGAGTCGCTGACCCCGCGCGAGCGCGAAGTGCTGGAGTTCGTGCTCGGCGGCCTGCTCAACAAACAGATCGCCGACGAAATGCATGTCAGCGAGATCACCATCAAGCTGCATCGCGGGCAGGTGATGCGCAAAATGGCCGTGCGCTCCGTGGTGGACCTCGTGCGCCAGGCCGAAGTCCTCGGCGTGAAACCGCGCGCCCTGTCGCGCCGCCAGTAAGCTGGCCGCGCCGGCCTTGTCCGTCGCGCATTCCGGCGTTTCCCTAGACCAAGGTATAGGGTCGCCCATTGTTTCCCCTCCGGACGCAGCCCATCGTAGAGTTGGCTCGGCGGTGCGCGTCGCGCTACCTTGAAGTCACCGTGTTGCCGCTCCTCGCGGCCACCCCGTTCCTTCAAGGAGGCGCAGATGCTGTCAGATGCGAAGCTCGTCGATCCCTGGTCGCGCACGATCACGCTACTCTCCATGCCTGCGGACCCGGAGCCGCGTGTCGAAGCGGACTTCGACGCGCCGCGCCGCAAGACGCCCGCCGATGCCGACGCCCAGTGCAGCCTGAGCGTGAGCGTGGTGGACCGTCCGACCGCTTTCACGGTGACGCTCGACTGGCGCGACGCCACGCGCTGCTGCTATCGCGACCAGTTGTGGGTGGCGGCGCGGGCGCGGGTGTCGGGGCGCTGCGCGATGAGCGGCGCGGCCATTGCGCCCGGCGATGAAATCTTCCGTCCGCGGCCTGCGCGTCCGGTGCCGCGCAACGTCGCCGCGATGGTCCTGGCTTCGGCCGTCGAGGCATGTGTGCAGTACGGATCGTCGCTGAGCGAGGCATGGGGGAAGCTCGCCATCGAGCGCAATGCGTCGATGCACCGCAACGCGGCGATGCCGAAGGCCATCGAGCCAGTGGACGCGTACCGGATCGGCGCGCTCGTCTCGCATGGATCGCCGGCCTGAACACACCGCGATGACGCTGCGATTCCTCGTCAGGAAAGATGCGGCGCCTGACGAAGGGCGTCGCATGGCGGGTCGTTTTTTGCAAGGCTATAGTAGAGACGTTGCATGAACAGGACGAAACGGTGGACGACAACCTGCCTGGACTACGCAAGACTGTTGCGCCAACAGTCCTCGTGGTCGATGACGACGAACACGTGCGCGAGTCGCTACGGCAACTGCTGAGTTCCGCGGGACTCAACGCGAGCGTGTTCTCGCGCGGCGAGGCGCTGATCGAGGCCTTGCAGGAAGGGCTGATCGGCGAGGGGCCGGCGTGCATCGTGCTCGATGTGCGCCTGCGCGGGCTGAGCGGCCTCATGGTGCAGCAGGAGTTGTCGCGCCGCGGCATCGCGCATCCGGTGATCTTCATCAGCGGCTATGGCGACATTGTCATGACGGTCAAGGCCATGAAAGCCGGCGCGGTGGATTTCCTCACCAAGCCGCTGCGCGATCAGGATCTGCTCGATGCCGTGGCCGAAGCCGTGAACAAGGATCGCGTGCGGCTGGCCGACGCCACCGCGCTGCAGGACCTTCAGGAACGCTGGCTCGAACTCACGCCGCGCCAGCGGCAGGTCATGAACCGGTGTGCTTCGGGCGTGCCCGCGCGGCAGATTGCCGACGAACTCGGCGTGAGCGAAATCACGGTGCGGGTGTATCGCGGCGAAGGCATGAAGCGGCTCGGCGTGGGCACCCTGGCCGAGTTCCGCAGCAAGGCGCGGCTGCTGGGGATTCCGGTGGGAGAAGCGGCGCGGCCTGCGCAGGAGTAAGCCGTCCGCTGCGGTGATGCGCAGTCAGCCCGCATCGCGTGACAGTCCGAGTTCGAACGAAAAGCGCGCGCCCCACGGACTGATGTTCTCGGTCCAGATGGTGCCGCCGTGCGCTTCGACGATCCGCTTGCAGATGCACAGCCCCATGCCCATGCCCTGGGGTTTGGTCGTGACGAACGGGCGGAACATCGTCTCTTTCAGGTCGAGCGCCACGCCGGGGCCGGAGTCCGCGATCGAGATGACCGGCGCGTCGTCGCGGGGCAGGGACGAGATTCTGATGATGCGCGCGCGGTCCGTGACGCCGTCCATGGCGTCGAGTGCGTTGGCGATCAGGATCTCGATCACCTGCTGGATCTGCGCGCGGTTGCCCATGACGCTGCGGACATCGTGCATGCCGGCGAACCGGACGTTGGCGCCTGCGCTATCAATACGCGGCCGCGCCGTGTGCACGGCTTTGCGCACGGCATCGTGGATATCGAACGCCTGGAACGGGATCCTGGCCTGCCGGTTCAGCGTGCGCAGACGTTCGATGATCGCCTTCGCGCGCACGGCGCAGCTCTGCACGCTTTCGAGACTGACGATGGCTTCGCGGAGGTTCGGCTCGTCGCGCCTGAGCCAGCGCATGGCCGCGCCCGATGAGGCATCGATCGCGCTCAGCGGCTGGCTCATCTCATGGATGATCGACGCGACCAGTTCGCCAATTGCCGTGATCCTGCTGGCCTCGCCCGGGTTTCGGCACGGCGCGGTATCCGCTGGCGCGCGCGCCGGGCTCGCGTTCGCCAGCGCGGCTGCCATCTGCGGGGCGAGTTGTTCGAGCAGCGCGCGCCTGCTTGAGGGAAATGCCTTGTCGAGCCGATCGTGTTCCAGCACCAGCACGGCGAGCAGACGCGCATCGCGTAGCAGCGGGATGCCGAAAGCGGACCACGGACGGCGGACGCGGCATCCGGTAGCGCTGCACAGCCGCTCGATGGCGCGCTCCGTATGCAGCGAGACGGGCCGGCCCGCTTCCGCGACCGTGCGGGCCACGGCCATGACCGGCGAATCCGGGTCGATTGCCGTTTGGTATTCGACGATCACGTCGTGTTCAAGATGAGCCTTCGCGCAGGGCGCGAGCGAGCCGTGCCGCACGAGCAGAATGTGAGCGCCGGTGGCGCCCGCACTGGTCAGCGCGACGCGCAAGAGCGTTTCGATCACGCAGTCGAGCGCGTCGCGCCAGGAGGGCGGCGCGATGGTCGCAGTTGTTGCGGTGGTCATGCGCTCGTCATGATCGCCCGGCATGTCGCCCTGTCCTCGGTAACGGAACGAACCAAGCGCGTTGACGAACGGGTGCGGGGTCGTCGGTGCGCGGCTGACAGCATCAATCGCTTCCTGGCCGGCGCTACCGGCATTCGACGCACAAGCAGGAAGCACGACAGGCAGAGTCTACGCGCATCGCCGCGAAAAGCGCGCGACGGGCCGGTGTCATGCAGCGCGCGTCAGTGATGCCTGAAGAGCGAGCGGTCGAACGGCGAAGGCAAGCGATAGCCGGCTTGCGACTGATCGTCCCTCGACCCGCCGACGTCCTCCGCGCCCCACGCACGGTGCTGCGCCTGTTCGGCGGCGAGCGTCTGCGTGCTGATGCCGCGTTCCGAGGCCGGCGCGCCAGTCTCAGGCCGGTAGAACGGCGCCGGCCCGTATCCGCCCGCATGTGCGGTAGAAAGCGTGCAGGCGCTGGCGGCGGCGAGAAAGCATGAAACCAGATCGACTCTTTTCACAATGGCACTCCGGACAGCGCATACAAGACTCCGCTTCGGGCCGAAGAACGGCGGCGCCCGAAGCGGAGCGGGAGCTACAGGACCGAAGTCCGTGCGTCTTCAATGACCTGCTTCAGTGACCCGCTTCAGTGACCTGCTTCAGTGACCTGCTTCACGCACGCGCAGGTTGTTGGTCACGCGCGTGACGCCAGGCACCTTGGCCGTGGTCGTGACGGCCAGTTGAATCTGTGCGTCATCCGTCGCGGTGCCGTCGAGCGTGACGCTGCCGCTCCGGGCCACGATCATGATTCCGGATGTGTCGATCTCCTTGCTCGACCCCAGCGTATGACGGACCTTCGTTTCGAGTTGCTGATTCTGCTTTCTTGCGGCCTCCTTGCTGGTCGGGGCGGGGGCCGTGGCGTCGGTTTGCGCGTGGGCCGTGCCGATGCCCACCGCGGCGGCAACGATGATGGCGGCGATCAGGCGGCTCCTGGATAAAGACATTGCGACTCTCCTTGTCAACGTGATCCTCGATGACGCATCGAGGTTTGCACGCAGTGTAGAAAGCCAACGTGAACACGTCTTTTCGGAATGAACGGCTTTTTTGGCCGATCACCGATTGTTCATACTCCGCCAAGACTCGACGGCATTACTTTGCGACGCCGAGCGGATCGCGCAATGCATCGTGCGTTGTGAAAAGAGCGGCACGGGTGAACGGCCTTACCATGAGGCCGACCGTGTACCCGACCGGCTGTGCGGCGGATGACCGGATCGCGGCACGGTTCCGCGCATACCCACAAGTCAAGCTCACCGGGTCGGGGTTGAACTGGCATGTCTACTCTTCTGCAGGACTTCCGCAACGAGCTGCTCGTCTATCGCGCCGACGAAGCCCCGCGCGTCATCTATGCCTCGAAGTCCGCGCTGGCCGTGATCGTCAGCATGCTCGTCTGCATGCTGCTCGAACTGCGTTCACCCGGCACGTCGATGGTCTCGGCCGTCATCGTGATGATCAACCAGCAAAGCGGGATGACCATTGCGCGGGCGTTCTATCGCACCATCGGCATCTGCTGCGGAAGCATTGCCGGCTTCCTGCTCATCAGTCACTTCGCGCAGGCGCCGCTGCTGTTTCTCGCGGGCCTTGCCATCTGGGTGGGCTTCTCGGTGGCGGGCTCGTCGTACTACAAGAACTACCAGTCCTACGGCTTCGTGCTGTCGGGCTATGCGGCCTGCATCACGACGGTGCCCGAGTGGGCCAATCCCTACGACGTCACCACCAACATCATCTACACCGTGAGCGAAGTCGTGATCGGCGTGGCGACGGGCAGCCTGATCAGCGCGCTCGTCCTGCCGCAGAAGGTCGTGCCCGCGCTGGTCAAGTGGCGCGCGTCGGCGGTCATCGCGCTGTTGGGCGCGTATCGTTCGGCGGCGCTCGGCCACGCCGCCGACGACACCGTCGACGCCTATATCAAGCTCGTGCGGGAAAGCGCATCGATGGAAGACCTGCGCACGGCCGCCGTGTTCGAAGACCCGGAGATGCGCCTGCGCAACGACGCGCTGATCGAGGTGGAGCGCACCTTCCTCGATGCGATCACGCGGGTTCATGCGATTCATCGCGCGCGCCAGGCGGCGTTGGCCGAGGACACGGACGAGCAGGCGCGCACCTGCATCGACGGGCTGTTCAGCGCGCTGGCCCAGGCCGCCGAACCGGTCGACGAAGCCCGCCTGCATACGAAGGCCGGACTGGATGACTTGCATGCGCGTCTGCGCGTGCTCGATGAAGCGCTGCCCGTGCAGGTGGAGCAGGGCATCGCGAACGAGACGGCGAGCGCGGCGGGCCGCACGGCGATCGAAATGGCCGGCGCGGAGGTGTACTCGGCGGCGTCGTCGCTGCTCGAATTCTGCGGCGCGTGCCGCGTGTTGCTGGACCCGCCGAAGATCCGCTTCTCGCTGCCCGTGGTGCAGGCCATTGCCTTCATGCGCCGCGTGCCGATCCGTTCCAGCCCGGTCACGGCGCTGGTGTCGGGACTGCGCGCCGCGACGGCCATGGCGGTCGTGGGCGCCGCGTGGATTGCGTCGGGGTGGACCAACGGCGCGATCGCGGTGGTGGCGGCGGGCATCACGAGCGGGTTCTATTCGCTCAGCCCCACGCCGGTCAAGGGCAGCTGGCAGGCGTTCGTCGGCTGCTTCTTCGCGGCCGTCATCGGCTTCTTCGTCAACTTCGTCGTGATGCCCGTCGCGGCCGATGTCGCGTGGTTCGCGCTGTGCCTCGCCGTCGTGATCTTCACCGGCAGCTATGTGAACTCGTTTCCGCAGTACGCCGGTCTGGGCGCGATTTTCAACGTGTACTTCTGCTATGTGCTGACGCCCGCGAACGTCGCCGTCTACGATCCGCCCTATCTGCTCGACCGCAGCTTCGGCCTGCTGTTCGGCATCGCGGTGGCGGCGAGCGCCTTCTCGCTGGTGCTGCCGCGCGAAGGCGAATGGCTCGTCAGGAAGTACAGCGCGCGGATTCGCGGCTTGCTCGTCGATGCCGCGCGCGGCGATGTCGATGCGGATATCTCGGTGGAAACCGGCCGTGCGATCCGCGATCTGATCGTGCGCATCATGACGGTGCCGGACGTCTCCGCCGAGGAACATGAGCGCACGGCGAAATGGGCGTTCGGCCAGTTCTGGATGGCCAGTGCGCTGCTCGATGTGCGCAAGCTCGGCGACGCAGGCGGCCGCGCGTTGCCGCAGGCCTGGAGCGATGCGCAACGCGACTGGCTGAACGCGATGGCGGCGGTGACGGCATCGAACGATGAACCCACCACGGCAGAGGCTATCGCCGCGACCGAGCGGGCCTTGCAGGTATTGCGAACGCCTGCCGCGCATGACACGCCAGGCGCGTGGCGCGTGCTGTTCCCGTTGCGTGCGCAGCTCTATTCCACCCGTGCGGCGCTGACCGGTCAGTCCGCCTTGCCGCCCGTCGCCCGGCCGGTGAAGTCATGAGCCCGCGCTTCGTCATGGGTGTCGCGCTGGCGGCCGTGGTGTCGCTGGCGGGCTGCATCAGCGCGGACGGGATCAAGCCGGAGGCGTCCTTCATCGAACCGGCGCAGATCGACTCCGGTGACGCGTTGCGGCAGACCGCCGGCGACGCGAACTGGCCGGCCGGCACCTGGTGGCAGAGCTGGCACGACCCGCAGCTCGATGCCTTGATGACGCGCGCCGTCGCGGGCAGCCCGACGCTTGCGATCGTGCGCTCGCGCGTCACGGCGGCGATCTGGCAGGCGCGCGCGCTGCACGCCGACGAGCTGCCGAACCTCGACGGCACGGCCGCTTTCGCGCGCAGCCGCTTTCCGCGCTACGCGACGCCGTCGCCGCCGGGCGGCATGACGGTCTGGAACAATTCGGCGGCCGTCGCGCTGTCCTTCGACCTCGATCTGTGGGGCAAGAACCGCTCGCTGACCGAGCGCGCGCTCGATACCGTGCAGGCCACCGCCGCCGACGCGCAGTTCGCGCGGGTGGAGCTGGAAACGGCGGTGGCGAGAACTTATACCGAGATGGCGCTGCAATACTGGCTGCTGGACATCTACGAGTCGATCAACGCGGAAGAGCGCCGCAACCTGGACATCACCACCGCGCGCCGGCAGGCGGGCATCAGCGGCGAGATCGACGCAAGCCAGGCGATGACGCAGTATCAGGCCGGCATCACGGATATCCAGGCCACGCGCTATGCCATCGCGGTTGCGCGCTTGCAGATCGCGTTGCTGGCGGGCGAAGGTCCGGGATTCGGCGACAGCCTCACGCGCCCCTCGCTGCCGATGGATATCGTCATCGGGCTGCCGGGTTCGCTGCCGGCGGAACTGGTCGGTCATCGCGCCGATGTCGTGGCGCAGCGCTGGCGCGCCGCCGCCGCCGCGAAGAAAGTGGGCGCCGCGCATGCCGATTTCTATCCGAACATCAACCTCGTGGCGAGCGCGTCGCTGGCGTCGCTCGCGCCCTTCGGCGGCTTCTTCAACTTCCTCAATAGCGATGCGGCCGGACACAGCGTGGGCCTGGCGGGTTCGTTGCCGATCTTCGACGCAGGCCGCCGGCGCGGCAACTATGGTGTCGCCGTGGCCGAATACGACGATGCCGTGCTCGGCTACAACCAGACCGTGCTGTCCGCGATGCAGGCGGTCGCGCAGACGGTGACCCTGCTGCAATCGCTGCAGACGCGCCAGCAATCGACGCAGGCGGCGCTCCAGTCGGCGAGGCGCGCGTATGACCTCGCCAATCGCGGCTACAAGGGCGGCATTACCGAGTATCTCGATGTGCTGGTCGCGCAGAAGGTCATGTTGCAACAGGAACGGGAGCTGGCGTTGCTGCACGGCCAGCGCGCCGATGCATGGGTGCTGCTGATGAAGGATCTGGGCGGCGGCGCGGACGTGGAGCCGATCCCTGCCCGCATGAGCGAGGGAGACCGCGATGTTTCCCGTTGACGTCGACCTGTTCGGCTTCTTCGCGCCGGTGCTGCTGCTGGTGCTGGTGGCATGCGCCGTGTGCTACATCGTCCTCGACCTCGTGCTCGCGCAACTCGGCGTGTATCGCTTCGCGTGGCATCCGGGGCTGTTCAGGGTGGCGTTGTTCATCGCGCTGTTCTGCGGCACGTCATTGATCTTCTACCGGTATTGAACCCAGGCCGTTGCCGCCTTCATCGAAACCACGGGACCAGGATGAACAAGCAGGTTGTGATCCGGATCGTCGTCACGCTCGTCACGCTGCTGGTCGCGTTCGTGCTGTTGCATCTGATCTGGCAGCGTTACATGTACTCGCCCTGGACGCGCGATGGCCGCGTGCGCGCCAACGTCATCAATCTCGCCACCGATGTCTCCGGTCTCGTCAAGGAAGTCCGGGTGAAGGACAACCAGTTCGTGCGCAAGGGCGAGGTGCTCTACGTGCTCGATCCGGACCGCTTCCGCTATGCCGTGGATCAAGCCAATGCCGACGTGGCGCGCGCCCGGGCGCAGATGAGCCAGGCCGAGTCGCTGGTGAACGCGAGCCGCTTCGAGGCGAGGATGCGCCGCGATCAGGCGTCGCGCCGTGCGCGGCTCTCGGGCGATGTGGTGTCCGAGGAACTGCGTTCGGATGCGTCGTTGCAGGCGCAGCAATCACAGTCCGCGACGGACGCCGCGCGCGCCGCCTGGACCGCCGCCGAAGCGGCGCTCAAGGCGGCGCTGGTCCGGCAGGAGACGGCGCGTCTGGACGCCGTGCGCAGCGAAGTGCGCGCTCCGACGGACGGCTATATCACGAACCTCAACCTTTGGCCGGGCGATTATGCGAGCGCGGGTGTCGCGCGCATGGCGATGATCGATTCGAATTCCTTCTGGGTGTACGGCTATTTCGAGGAAACCAAGATCCAGCGCGTGCATGTCGGCGACCAGGCCAACGTCCGGCTGCTGGGCGGCGATGTGATTCTCGACGGGCATGTTGACAGCATCGCGAGCGGCATCGTCGATCGTGACAATCCCACCGGCTCGGGCGAACTGCTTGCGAATGTCGATCCCATCTTCACCTGGGTGCGGCTGGCCCAGCGCGTGCCGGTGCGCATTCATCTGGACCGCGTGCCGCGCGGCGTGCATATCGCGATGGGCATGACCTGCACGATCACGCTGCGCGCGCAGACCACGTCGCAAGTGGCGGCGCAAACCGCAACGCACTGAAGCCCGCCCGACGCGTGCCCGGTCGATAAACCCGGTGCTTTCGACAAGACGCCTGCGGGACTTGCAGCCATCATGCCGGTTCACACCACACCGGAGGCGCTATGAGCAAGGAAACAGTACTGGTGGTTTCGTCGTCGGCGGACACGCTGGAATTGCAGGGCGGCAAGCGCGCGGAAATCGGCGTGTACCTGAACGAGCTGGTCGTGCCCGCAATGGCGCTGGTGGCGGGCGGCTACGAGATCGTGCTCGCGACGCCGACGGGCAAGAAACCCATCATCGACGCCGTGTCGCGCGATGCGTCGCACTTCAACAACGACGCAGCCGCCTTCCAGAAGGCGCTGGACTTCTTCGACAGTTATCCCGCGATGGTCAATCCCGTGACGCTCCGCACGACGGTCGAGCAGGGCCTGGACGGCTACGCGGCGGTCTTCGTGCCGGGCGGGCATGCACCCATCGTCGATCTGGCTCAGGACGAGGACATGGGCACGGTGCTGCGGCATTTTCATGACACGGGCAAGCCTACGGCGCTGCTGTGCCATGGTCCCATTGCACTGATCGCCGCGGTGCCGCAGATGAAGGCGTTCCGCGCGGCGCTCGACCGTGACGATCTGGCCGGAGCGAAGGCGGTGGGCGGCGGCTGGCCTTACGCGGGCTACCAGATGACGATCTTTTCGAACGACGAGGACAAGGTCGCCGAAGAACAGCTGTTGCACGGCAGGATGAAGTTCTATGTCGGCGATGCGTTGCAGGCGGCCGGCGGCATCGTCACGAGTAACACCAAGGTGTTCGATCCCCACCTCACCGAAGACCGGGAACTCATCACCGGACAGAACCCGCGCTCGGATCATCTGGTGGCGAATGCGCTGCTTGCCGCGCTGGAACGCTGAGCCTCTGCCGGGCTATCGTCCTATGGTCGGACGATAGCCAGCCGATCTTTACCACGCTTAACCTTGGTTAATCCGAACGTCGCTGAACCGCGCTCATAATTCAAGCATGGCATGGACCAGAATGCCGGCGATTGCGCAGTGTTGCGCAATCCAAACCTGCACGCAGAGGAACATGATCATGGCGACGCTTGCGGACCACGGGGCGTGTCCGGACCGATTCGACAATCTCGAAGGCTTCCGCGTCGGGACGAGCCAGGGCGGCAGCCGCGCGGACATCGTGCTCGACCGGCCGCCGCTGAATCTGATCTCGCTGCGTCAGGGCGAACATCTCAGCGCGGTATTCAGCGCACTGGACACCGACCCTGCGGTGCGCGTGATCGTCGTGCGCGCCGAGGGCGAGCATTTCAGCAGCGGCGGCGACGTCGACGGCATCGTCGATGCAACGCCGGCGCAGCGCGCACAACTTGCATGGCACATGGACGCGCCGTCGCGGTGCAGCAAGCTGGTGATCGCCGCGAACCGGGGCTATTGCTTCGGCACCGCCTTCGAATTGTCGCTGGCCTGCGACTTCCGCATCGCCACCGAGACCACGCTGTATGCGCTGCCCGCGCGCAAGCTGGGCGCGTCGGGTGGCGCCGGGGCGGCGGCTCGGCTGTTGAAGACGGTGGGTATCGGCAGGACCAAGGACATCGTCATGCGCGCACGCTACATTCGCGGCGCACAGGCGTACGAATGGGGCGTGGCGACCGAGTTCGTCGTCGATACCGAACTCGAACGGGCCACCGATGCCCTCGTGCACGAACTGCTTGGCTTCTCGCCGCTGGAACAGCGCATCGCGAAGAAGTTGCTGAACGATATCGAAGGCTCGCCGTCGCCCGTCAGCGGGTCCGAAGCGCACGATTCGAGGTCCGCGTCCTGCGCGAAGAAAGCGCCGGCGAGCGCAAACGTGCCGATCTGGCGGCGGCTGTCGTCCGCCGGCAAGACCTCATGAGCACGGCGCCTTGAATCGTTCCGCAACTCAGGCCGCGATGACGGTGCTCGCGGCGGGCCCGGTTGCGGATTGGCCGCCGTCAAGGTACCTTCGACGTCACGCCGCGCTGCGGCGCTTCCACCAGCCGCCAGCGATCTGTCTGCCAAGGCTCCCACTTCATGACTGTGCCGCTCGAGCATTGCCATGCTCCAGCGCGAAAGCCCTTGCCGCCCCGGAAGCCTGTCCATGACCTCGATCACGTCGATACACGAGTCGGTGGCTGTCGAACCTCTCCAGGCCGCCTGGGAGGACGGGGCGTACAGGGTCTACCGGGGCAGGCGCCGCCTCGATGACGCGAGTTCCGAACCGGTGCTGCTGATGACGCCGGTACAGGACCATCCGCGCGCGGAAGTGATCGACCGGCTCGCGCATGAATATGCGCTCGCGCCGAAGCTCGCCAGCGGGTCCACGCTGCGTCCGCTGGCGTTGCTGCGCGAGCAGGGCCGCATGCTGCTGGTGTTCGAGCACTGCGACGGCGAGCCGCTCACCAGGCTGTCCGCGCCGCTCGACGCCGCCGCGTCCCTGCGTCTGGCCGTGAGCATTGCCTCCGCGCTCGGCAAGGTGCATGCGCAAGGCCTCGTGCATCGCGACATCAATTCCACGCACATTCTGGTGGACCGCTCGAACGGGGCGGTCTGCATTACGGGCTTCGGCATTGCGTCGTCGCTGCGGCAGGAGATGCAGTCGCCGGAAGCGCCCGAGTTCATCGCCGGGACGCCGGCCTACATGGCGCCCGAGCAGACCGGCCGCATGAACCGCTCGGTCGATTCACGCAGCGACCTGTATTCGCTGGGCGTCGTGTTCTATCGCCTGCTGACGGGCCGCCTGCCCTTCGACGCCACCGATCCGATGGCGCTTATGCATTGCCATATCGCGACCCAGGCGGCGCCGCCCGCGGACGTGCTGGGCACGGTGCCGCCCGCCATCTCGGCGATCGTGATGAAACTGCTGGCCAAGACCGCCGAGGAACGCTATCAGACGGCCGGCGGCGTGGCGCACGACCTGCGCCAGTGTCTGGCGCGCTGGGACGCGCACGGGCGTATTGCAGGCTTTGCGCTGGGTCAGGTCGATCTGCCCGACAAGCTGCTCGTGCCCGAGAAGCTGTATGGCCGCAAGACCGAACGCGACACGCTGCTCGATGCATTCGATCGCGTCGTCAAGCGCGGCCGCGCCGAGTTGCTGCTGGTGTCGGGTTATGCGGGCATCGGCAAGTCGGCGGTCGTGAACGAACTGCACAAGGCGCTGCTGCCGCGCAGCGGGCTGTTCCTGGCCGGGAAGTTCGACCAGATCAACCGGGGCATTCCGTACGCCACGCTGGCGAAGGCGTTCCAGTCGGGCGTGCGGCTGCTGCTGAGCAAGAGCGAGAGCGAACTCGACGCGTGGCGCACCGCGCTGCGCGACGCACTCGGCGCGAACGGCCTGTTGATGACCGATCTCGTGCCCGACCTGGCGAAGGTCATCGGCGAACAGCCGCCTGTGGCCGTGCTGTCCGCCCAGGACGCGCAGCGCCGCTTCCATATGGTGTTCCGCCGCTTCATCGCGGTTTTCGCGCGCGCCGATCACCCGCTTGCGCTGTTCGTCGACGATCTCCAATGGCTCGACATGGCGACGCTGGATTTTCTCGAAGACCTGCTGATGCAGAACGAGTCGGGGCATCTGCTGGTGGTGGGCGCGTATCGCGACAATGAGGTCGGCCCGGATCATCCGCTGATGCGCAAGCTGGCGAATCTGCGCGCGGCGGGCGTCGCGGTGCAGGAGATCGCGCTGCGGCCGCTCGCCGGCGAGCATCTCGAACAATTCGTCACCGACGCGCTGCATTGCCCGACCACCAAGGCCGTGCCGCTGGCGCGCATGCTGCATCAGAAGACGGGCGGCAATCCGTTCTTCGTCCATCAGTTCCTGACTTCGCTGGGCGAAGAGGGGCTGGTCGCGTTCGATCACATCAGCGGCCAGTGGACCTGGGACCTCGACCGCATCAACGCGAAAGGGTACACGGAGAACGTGGTCGACCTGATGGTCGCGAAGCTGGCGCGCCTGCCGCCCGGCTGTCAGGCCGTGCTCCGGCAGTTTGCGTGCGTCGGCAATGCGGCGCGGCTTGCGCAGCTGGAGATCATCTGCGAGATGCCGGGCCCGAACGTGCGCGAGGCGCTGGCCGCCGCCGTGCAGGCCGGGCTCGTGCTGCGCACCGGCACGGCCTACCGTTTCCTGCACGACCGCGTGCAGGAAGCCGCCTACGCGCTGATTACGGCACGCGAGCGCGCCGCCACCCATCTGCGCATCGCGCGCCTGCTGGTGACGCACACGCCGCCGGGGCAGCAGGAAGAGCTGGTCTTCGAGATCGTCGGCCAGTTCAACCGCGCGGCCTCGTCGATCGTGGATGACGACGAGCGCGAACAGGTCGCCGCGCTCAACCTGCTCGCCGGCCGGCGCGCGAAGGCGTCGGCTGCCTACGCTTCGGCGCTGGCGTATCTCGCCGCAGGCAGCGACCTGCTGACGGACGAGGACTGGGACCGACGCTACGAGCTGAGCTTCTCGATCGAATTTCTGCGCGCCGAATGCGAGTTGCTCTGCACCCGCATGTCGCAAGCCGAGGCGCGGCTCGCCGCACTGGAACGCCGCGCGCGGACCAACCATCACGTCGCGCAGGTGACGCGCCTGCGCATCACGCTCTGCACGACGCAGGACCTGAGCGAACGCAGCGTGGCCATCTGTCTCGACTATCTGCGCCGCAACGGCACGGACTGGTCGGCGCATCCGTCGCGCGAGGCGGTCCACGAGGAATATGCGCGCATCGGCGCGCTGCTGGGCGAGCGTGCCATCGAGGATCTCATCCAGCTGCCACTGCTCGACAACCCCGACGTGCAGGACACGCTCGACGTGCTGAGCGAGATCGTGACGCCGGCCTTCTTCACGGATTCGAACCTTTGTGCGCTCGTGCTGTGCCGGATGGTGCGGCTGAGCCTGGAACACGGCAACGCGGATGCGTCCTGCTATGCCTATGTCTGGCTCGCGGCCTACATGGGACCGTTCTTCGACCAGTACGACGCGGGCTATCGCTTCGGCTGTCTTGGTCATGAACTCGTCGAACAGCGCGGCCTCACGCGCTACCGCGCACGCACCTCGACTTCGTTCGGCAACATCGTCGTGCCGTGGGCGCGGCACGTGCGCGAAGGACGCAAGCCCATCCAGCGCGCCTTCAAGATGGCGAGCGAAACCGGCGACCTGACCTACACGCTCTATTCCTGCTGCGATCTGATCCAGAACCACGTGTCGGTCGGGGATCCGCTGGATGACGTGAAGACCGAGATCGACGTGGCGCTGACCATCTCGGAGCGGGTGCGCTTCGGTCTGGTGAGCGACATGCTCGTCACGTATCGCGGCCTGGTCCGCTCGCTGTGCGGGCTCACGGAACGCTTCGGCAGCTTCGACGACGACGACTTCAACGAAGCCGCCTTCGAAGCGCACTTCTCGGAATCACCGACACTGGCCTTGCCGGCGTTCGATTACTGGGTGCGCAAGCTGCAGGCGCGCTACTTCGCCGATGAATTCGCGGACGCGCTGGAGGCGAAGCAGCACGCCGCGCAGTTGCTGTGGGTCGGCACGTCGCAGTTCGAGACCGCCGAGTTTCACTTCTACGGCGCGCTGAGTCACGCGGCCTGCTGGGACGCCGCCACGCCCGAGGAACGGCGCGTTCATGCCGAAGCCATCGCCGCGCATCGCAGCCAGCTGGAAGTCTGGGCACGGCACTGTCCCGAGAACTTCGAGAACCGCGCGTTGCTCGTGAGCGCGGAATGGTCGCGGCTGCATGGCGACGTGATGGCGGCTCAACGGCTTTATGATCTTGCGATCCGCTCGGCGCGGGCGAACGGCTTTGTACACAACGAAGCCGTCGCGTGCCAGGCGGCGGCGCGCTTCCATGCGGCGCAGGAGCTGACGGACATCGCGCAGATGTACCAGCGCAACGCGCGCGACGCATTCATGCGCTGGGGCGCGAAAGCCAAGGTCAGGCAGATCGACGCCGCCTTGCCGCGTTTTGCGCACGGCTATCAGGAGAGCGCCGGTGCGCAGGCCATCGAGGCGCCGGTCGAGCATCTCGATCTCGTGACCGTGATCCGTCTGTCGCAGACCATTTCGAGCGAGATCGTGCTGGACAACCTGATCCACACGGTCATGCGCACGGCCATTTCACATGCGGGCGCGGAGCGTGGCCTGCTGATCGCGAGCGACGAGCACGGCTTGCGCATCGAGGCGGAAGCCCGCACGGTGGACGGCATCATCAGCGTCAATCCGGACAGTGCGCCGTTGAACTCGGGCCGCGTGCCGATCTCGGTCGTCCAGTTCGCCTTCCGGATGCGCGAGAACGTTATCGTCGACGATGCCACGCGGCAGCACGACTTCTCCGCCGATCCCTATTTCCGCGACCATCACGCGCGCTCCGTGGCCTGCATGCCGCTGGTGCACCGGGGCAAGCCCATCGCGCTGTTGTATCTGGAAAACAACCTGGTCTCGCATGTCTTCAACGCGAGCCGCGTCGCCGTGCTGAAACTGCTCGCGTCGCAGGCCGCGACCTCGCTCGAGATCTCGCACCTGTACCGCGACCTCGCCGAACGCGAGGCCAGGATCCGGCGGCTGGTGGATGCGAATATCGTCGGCGTGTTCATCTGGGACCTGCGCGGTCCCATCTACGAAGCCAACGACGCCTTCCTGCGCATCATCGATTACACGCGCGAGGATCTGGCAGCGGGCCGCGTCAACTGCCTGGAGATCACGCCGGACGAATGGCACGAACAGGACCTGCGGAGCATCGCCGAGTTGCGGCGGACCGGCGCGTTGCAGCCCGTGGAGAAGGAATACATCCGCTCGGACGGCAGCCGCGTGCCGGTGCTGCTCGGGGCCGCGATGTTCGGCAATGCAACCGAGCAACTGGTTGCGTTCGTCGTCGACCTGACCGAACGCAAGCGCGCCGAGGCCACCGCGCGCGACAGCGAGCGGCGCTTTCACGAGATCGAGCGCGAACTGGCGCACGCGAACCGCATTGCGACGCTCGGGCAGCTGACCGCGTCGATCAGTCATGAAATCCGTCAGCCGGTGGCCTCGGCCGTGTTCAACGCCCAGGCCGCGATTCACTGGCTCGAGGCACGGCCGCCGAACCTCGACGAAGTGCATGCGGCGCTGACGCGCGTCGTCAACAACGGCACGCGCGCCAGCGACGTGATCCGCCGCATCCGCGAACTCGTCAAGAAGGCGCCGGTGCGCCACGAACATCTCGCGATCAACGATGCCGTACACGAGGTCGTCGCGCTCGTGCGCGGCGAGGCGGCGAAGCAGCATGTGCGGGTCGAGACGGAACTGGAGCGGGGTTTGCCGCCGGTCGAAGGAGACCGCGTGCAATTGCAGCAGATCATCATGAACCTGATGATGAACGCGGTCGAAGCGATGGTGGAAACGTCCGACACGACGCGCGACCTGCGCATCGTGTCGCGCCTGGACGAGGCCGGTGGCGACGTGATCATCGCCGTGAGCGATACCGGGCGCGGGATCGACGAGGCCAATGTCGAGCAGCTCTTCGAACCGTTCTACACGACGAAAGCGACCGGCATGGGCATGGGCCTGTCGATCTGCCGTTCGATCGTCGATGCCCATGGCGGCACCTTGCGCGTGCTGCCGAACGAGCCGCAGGGCGCGGTGTTCGAGCTGCGCCTGGCGGCGGCGAGAAAGCCCGGCGCGTGACGCACCGGGCTTGGCTTTATTCGCTCTCGAACAGATCCTTGAAGCGGCGCGGCTGCGAGCGCAGATAAGGACTGGGCGCGCGCACCCGGGCGCCGAGTTCGGCGGCCGCATGCCATGGCCAGCGCGGGTCATAGAGAATGGTGCGTGCGAGCGCGATCATGTCGGCATCGCCGGTCCCGACAATGGCTTCCGCCTGCTCATAGCCCGTGATGAGGCCCACGGCGATCACCGGAATCTCCACCGCGTGCTTCACCGCGCGCGCGAGCGGCACCTGGTAGTTCGGTCCGACGGGAATCTGTTGCGCCGGATGCAGGCCGCCGCTGGTGACATGGATCGCGTCGCAGCCATGCTTCTGCATCACGCGCGCGAATTCGACTGTCTCCTCGATGCTCCAGCCGCCGTCCACCCAATCCGTGGCCGAGATGCGCACGGTGATCGGCTTGTGCGGCGGAAACGCCTCGCGCACCGCCTGGAACACGTCGAGCGGGAAGCGCATGCGGTTCTCGAGCGAGCCGCCGTATTCGTCCTCACGCCGGTTGGACAGCGGCGAGATGAACTGATGCAGCAGATAACCGTGTCCCACGTGCAGCTGGATCACGTCGATGCCGACATCGTGCGCGCGCCGCGCCGCGCTGACGAAAGCGTTGCGGATACGGTTGAGTCCCGCGCGGTCGAGCGCATGCGGCAACACCTGACCATCCGCGAACGCCACGGCGGAAGGCGCTTCCGTCTGCCAGCCGTGCTCCGTGCCCGGCGCGAACTGCTGACTGGGCTTCCACGGCACTTCGGTCGAAGCCTTGCGCCCCGCATGGCTCAACTGGATGGCGATCGGCATATCCGACACATGGCGCACCGCGTCCAGCGTGCGGCGCATGGCGGCTTGCGTCGCGTCGTCGTACAGGCCAACGTCGCCGTAAGTGATCCGGCCTTCGGGCACCACCGCTGTCGCCTCGATGGTCAGCAGCGCCGCCCCCGAGAGCGCCAGATGCCCGAGATGAATGAGATGCCAGTCGTTCATGCAGCCGTCGACGGCGGAGTACTGGCACATCGGCGCGATGATGATCCGGTTCTTGAGTTCGAGCTTGCCTACGTGGATTGGCGTGAAAAGAGCGGGTTTAGCCAAGAGCGTCTCCTTGCCGGATGAAGTCGGGTGCGGGTGAACGAAGCGCGCTCGGAATCAGCTGCCGAAGTAGGGCACGCAGTAGCCCGAGGGTCCCACACATTCTTCGGGCGCGCTGTTCCAGCGGCGTTCGCCGAAGGGATGATGCTTGTGCATCGGAGCGGCGTCCGTGGAGGCGGGCGCGGGGGTCTGGGCGAGCGCGGCTGTCGAGGCCAGCGAACAGGCGAGCAGCACGAAAGTTAAAGGTTTCAACGCTTTCATTTCAACCTCCGACGAGTTCAGCAAGAGAAAGAGTGCGCGCCCGGGGCCGGCAAAAAAGAAGCCCGCTCGTGAGCGGGCGCGAAGGACAGAAGCGGTTCTGTCCGAGGAGACACGGCACGCATTTGCGTGAAGCGATATTGCCCCTGCACCGCATGCGCTGCTTTCCTGTATGCCGGTTTTTTTCCGGTTCGCCTCGAGTCGTTCGGCAAGGGTCTGAGAAATCGAGAGTCCGTTCATTGTCTTTCGTTGCGCCTTCATACCAACGTATAGCGCCGCTGTCCGGCGGCAGTGCGCATGTATGCCACGGTACGATTGTGACGCGTCCTTCGCGAACCTAAGCTTCCCTGTATGGCGAGACGCTCGCCGTCGTGTCATCCGTGCAAGGAGTGTGTCGCCATGGTCCCCGCGCTACAGAACTGGATCTTCATCGGAAGCAACGCCTATATCGAATACACCTTCGTCGCGTGGCTGGGCAGAAGTGTTTACCGGCGCACCGTGGATTACCGCTCCATCTGCCTGCAATGAGCTTATGCATCGCGCATTTGCGGGATCGCGCGCTTTGCCGCTTCGCATCGTCCGGTGCACGGGGCGTCCGCGATGTCTATCGTCGAGGGACATACACTCGACCGGAACGCGCTCATGCACGAGAAAGCCTTCGAGGCGCAGTGCCATGCTGTGCCGGTGCATTGCACCAACGAGGCCGAAGCGCACCGGCGCGGCCTCACGCTGTTCGCGCTGGCGCTCGGCAGCTTTTGCATCGGCACCTCCGAGTTCGCGAGCATGGGCATCATCCAGTTGTTCGCGGCGAGTCTCGACCTCAGTCTCGCGCAGGCCACCAACGCCATCACGGCCTATGCGTTCGGCGTCGTCATCGGCGCGCCGGTCGTCACGCTGATGGCGAGCCGGCTCAACCGGCGCACGCTGCTGTTGCTGTTGATCGGCTTGTTCATCGTCGGCAATCTGCTCTCGGCGGCGGCCATGAATCTCGGCATGTTCGCGGCGGCGCGCTTCATCAGCGGACTGCCGCAAGGCGCCTATTTCGGCGCGGGCGCCGTGGTGGCCTCCTATGTCGTCGGCGAGGGACAGTCGGGCAAGGCCTTCGCGATCGTCATGGCGGGGCTGACGGTAGCGACCATCGTCGGGTCGCCGCTTGCGACTTTCCTGGGCCAGCATCTCGGCTGGCGGCAGACCTATGTGGTGGTAGCGGGAATCGCCGTGCTCGCACTGCTGGCTTCGTGGGCGTGGCTGCCGCGCAACCGGGCGCTCGACGGCGGCCCGCTCGGCCAGGAACTCGGCGCGCTGCGCAAGCCGCGCGTCTGGGCCGTGATGATCGTGGCCGCGCTCGGCGTGTCGAGCATCTTCGCGGTGTACACCTTCATCGGGCCGCTGGTGACGGACGTCGCCTCGCTGGACCGCTCGCGCATTCCGCTGGCGCTCGCGCTGTTCGGCGTCGGCATGACGATCGGCAATCTGGCGGGCGGGCGTCTTTCGGATGCGTATCCCGCAGCGGGACTGATCGTGGGATTCGGGTCCGCGCTGGTGGTCCTCGCGCTGCTCGCGAGCTTTGGATCCCGCGAATGGGTGTTGATGCCGGCGCTGTTCGGCGTCGGCCTGACGATGATGATCGCGATACCGACCATCCAGGTCCGTCTCACGTTGTTCGCCCCCGAAGCGCCGACGCTGATGGGCGCGATGAACCTCGCCTCGCTCAATGTCGCCAATGCGCTGGGTGCGGCGGCGGGCGGCGCGGCCATCGGCGCGGGCTGGGGCTTGCTGTCGCCGGCGTGGGCGGGCTTCGCGCTCACCGCCGCCGGATTGATCGTGTTCCTCGGCACGCTGTCGCACGTGCGCCAGACCGTCGCGGTGTCGTGAGATGCACGTCATGCCGATGGTCACGCGTCGCTCCATCACGTTGAGTGCGGCGTTGTCATGAAGATCACGCTCGACGAGATGTCCGCGTTCATCGCCATTGTGGACATGGGTTCGCTCACGCGCGCCGCCGAAAAGCTGCATCTGCCGACCTCGGCGCTGAGCCGTCAGTTGAGCCGTCTGGAGCGCAAGCTGGACACCACGCTGATGCGGCGCACGACGCGCAGCTTCGAACTGACCGACGAAGGGCGCTTCTTCCTCGAACAGTCGCGCACGATCATCGCGTCGGTCGAGCGCACGGAAGCGGAAACCATCTCGCGCCGCAGCCAGCTTGCGGGGCGCCTGCGCGTCAACGCCGCGACGCCTTTCATGCAGCATGTGATCGCGCCGCTGATGGCGGACTTTCACGCCGCCTATCCCGACATCGAACTGGAACTGAACAGCAGCGATGAGATCATCGACCTGATCGAGCATCGCACGGATATTGCGATTCGCATCGGGGCGCTGCGGGATTCGTCGCTGCATGCGCGCAAGCTCGGCGACAGCCGTCAGCGTCTGCTCGCGAGTCCCGCCTATCTGGCACGCGCGGGCTGGCCGGCCACGCCTGCGGAACTTGCGAACCACACGCTGCTCGGCTATTCGCAACTCGAAACGCTCAATCACTGGCCGCTCCGTCATGACGGCGCGGCAATCTACAAGGCGCGCCCGGCGCTGCGCGCATCGAGCGGCGAAACACTGCTCGCGCTCGCGATGGACGGCGTGGGCATTGCCTGTCTGAGCGACTACATGACCTGCGACGCACGCCGCACCGAGCGTCTGGTGCAAGTGCTGCCCGAGCTGACGCTGGAGTCGCTCCGGCCCATTCACGCGGTGTTCTATCGCAAGACGCGCTTGTCGGCGCGCATCACGGCGTTTCTGGATTTCGTCGCCGATCACCTCAGCGACCGGATGCACGTCGCGCCCATGGGCGTGATGGAGTGCCGCGAACCGGTGACGCCCTCCGGCTGACGTGCGGTTCTTGCGGCGCATGACGCACGCGGCTTCGTGCGCATTCCTTCAACCTTCATCGCCGGAGCGGGCGTGGACCATTCGTTGATTCTCGGCTTCGCGCTGGTTGCCATCGATGTCGCCGCCTGGTCCTGCGCGCTGCCGCGCAACGAAGTCACGCGCCTGCTCATCCGGCTGGTCATCTACTCGCTATTCAGCTTCGTGCTGTTCAGCTCCGGGCTCAGTCCGTTCTCGCAGGCGCCGCTGGCCGGGTCGATGACGTTGCACGTGCTCGGGCAGATTCTGGAAATCATCTGGTGGCTGACCGGCGCGCGCCTGCTCAGCATGGCGCTGGATACGCTGTTGCTGCCGAGGACATGGCGTCGCCAGCGGCTGTTCGAGGACGTGTTCGGCGCGGTGGTGTTTCTCGCGGCGAGTGTCGCGGCGCTCGGCTTCGTGCTGGAACTGCCGGTGCGCGGGCTCGTCGCGACCTCGGGGGCGCTGGCCATCGTGCTGGGCCTCGCCATCCAGAGCACGCTCAGCGATGTCTTCGCGGGCATCGTCATCAACAGCACGGAACCTTACGAAGTCGGGAACTGGGTGAGCATTGACGGCGTGGATGGCAAGGTGCTGGAGATGAACTGGCGCTCGACCAACCTGCTGACCGCGCTGGGCGACGTGGTCATCGTGCCGAACGCCGTGGCCGCCAAGGCGAAGATCGTCAACAGCAGCCGGCCGGTGGCGCTGCATGGCGTGCGCATCGTCATCGAGATCTCGCCCGAGGCGCGTCCGAAGATCGTGCTCGATGCACTGGATCGTGCGTTGAAGAGCGTCCGCGCGATCCTGCCCGATCCCGCGCCGTTCGCGATGGTCAAGAGCGTCACGCCGGTGTCGTTCCTGTACGAGGCCACGGCGTATGTGGATGACAGCGGCAAGAAGGTCGCGGTCATCAACGAGCTCTACGACCTGTGCTACCGGCATCTGGCGGCGGCGGGCGTCGAACTGCGCTCGCTCGGCGCGACGGCGCCAGCGGCAGCGGCGGCTGACGCGCGCGTGAACATCTTGCGGCGCTTCGAATTGTTCGCGCCGCTGGCCGCGGAGGAACTGGCGCAGCTCGCGCCGCGGCTCTCGCGTCACGCGTACGACGCGGGCGAAGTCGTCATGACGCCGGGGACGGTTCCGGACAGTCTCATCATCGTTGATAGCGGCGTGCTCAACGTGATGGCGCAGGAGGGCGCGGAGCAAGTGGGCGTTGGACGGCTGGGTCCGGGCGATGCCATCGGCGAGGCTGGGCTGCTTGCCGGGCGGGCCGCGCGTGTCACCGTCACGGCGTTGACGAACACGGCGGTGTACCGCTTGCAAAAGGACGATCTCACACCGGTCCTGAAGGCCAACCCGGAAGTCGCGAAGCTGATGTGCCGGCAACTGTCGCGCCGCCAGAAAGCACTCGATGCACTGGGCACGCCGACGCCGGCTGCGCACTCGGAGCAATCGATTTTCGAATGGCTGGTGGATGGCGTGCGCAAGCTCCACGACCTGAGATTCTGAAGCGTTGAACGCGAGCTATCGGTCCCGCACGAAACGGCAAAAAGCCGACGCTTCACGAAAGAGCGAACGCGCCTTCCCGAGTCAAAATGCGAGCGCCGTTACGGCTAACCGGAGAAGATGATGAATCAGGCAGCGATGGAATCGAAGGCAGGCACCGTATCCCGCAACCCTGCCAATGGCGAGTTGATCCGCACCTACGAGTACCAGACTCCGGCGGAGCTCGAACGCATGCTGGCCAACAACGCGGCGGCCAGCGCACGCTGGCGCGGCACGTCGATGAACGAGCGGGTCGAGTGTTACCGGCGTCTCGCTGCGATGCTGCGCAGCCGTGCCGAGCCGCTTGCGCTGCTGGCGACCAGCGAGATGGGCAAGGCGCTCAAGTCGGCGCGCGCGGAGATCGAGAAATGCGCGCTGTCGATGGAGTGGTTCGCGGAGCACGGCCCGGCCATTCTCGCCGACGAGCCCGTGAAAGTGGACGGCGACGATCAGGTTCATGTGTCGTTCCTGCCCATCGGCACGATCCTCGGCGTGATGCCATGGAACTTTCCCTTCTGGCAAGTGATGCGCGCGGCCGGCCCGATCATGCTGTCCGGCAACGGCTTCGTGCTGAAGCATGCGGCCAACGTCAAGGGCTGCGCCTACGCACTGGAAGACGTGTTCGAGGCGAGCGGCTTTCCGAAGCATGCGTTCACGAATCTCCACATCCGGAACGCGGACGTCGATGCCGTGATCGAAGACCCGCGCATTACCGCCGTCACGGTGACGGGCAGCATGCGGGCGGGGGCATCGGTGGCGTCGGTCGCGGGCCGGGCCATGAAGAAGAGCTTGCTGGAACTGGGCGGCGCGGACGCGTATATCGTGCTCGCCGATGCGAATCTGGAGAAGGCGGTTCAGGTGGGCGTCGAGGCGCGCTTTCAGAACGCGGGTCAGGTCTGTCTCGCGGCGAAGCGTTTCATTTTGGAGCGGTCCATCGCGCAGGAATTCACGGAACGATACGTGGAAGCAGCGCGTGCCGTGAAAGCCGGCGATCCGCTCGACGAGGCGACGACCATCGGTCCGATTGCGCGCGGCGACTTGCGCGATGGCGTCCACGATCAAGTCGAGCGTTCGATTGCAAGCGGCGCGAAGCTGTTGCTGGGCGGCAAGCCGATGCAAGGTCCAGGCTATTTCTACGAACCCACGGTGCTGGGCGACGTGACCCCGGGCATGGCCGCATTCGACGAGGAAGTGTTTGGCCCGGTGGCCGCGCTGACCGTGGCGGACGACCTGGAACAGGCGATTGCGCTGGCCAACAACTGCGAATACGGCTTGAGCGGCAATCTCTGGACCTCGGACTTGAAGAAGGCGAGTGAGATCGCGCGGCGCCTGGAGACCGGTGGCGTGTTCGTCAATGGCTTCAGTGCGTCGAATCCGCGCATACCGGTGGGCGGCGTGAAGAAGAGCGGCTATGGCCGCGAGTTATCGCACTTCGGTTTGCGCGAGTTCGTCAATGCGCAAGGCGTGTGGATCAAGAACGTCGGCTGAGCACGATTCCGGTGATGCGGTGCGGGTGGCCTAGCGTTCGTGCGTGACCTGCACCGTGCATTGCCATGCACTCGCCTTGCCGCTTGCGCCCGACTTGCCGCAGTCGCACTTGCCGAGCTTCAGCAGATGACCGTGCGCTTCTCCGGCCGTCGGCGACAGTGCATCGTTGCGGGCGAGCGAGCACGCCTCGATGCGGCTCGCGCCTTCGCCGTGATACGTCTTCATCGTGTAGGCGAAGGCGGAGTGGCTCGCGCATGCGCAGGCCAGTGTGAAAACACATAGCGCCGGGCGGAAAACAGGCGCCAAGCCGAGAGCGATTTTCATGGGTCTCTCCATCGATTCGGGACCCATGTTAGTCGAACACTTCAGGTACCCGCTTTCATGTTCCATCGATTCCACCAACGCACGATCCAGAAGGAGGCATCACAATGAAACCACGCATGAACCGGTACGCCGCTGTCGCGGCGGTGACGGCCCTGGCATGGCTTCTGCCGAACGTGTCGGTCGCGCAGACGTCCGGCGATGGCGCGCCCACCACCCAGGCGCAACGCAAGGAGATACGCAAGGAAGCCCGCGCGAAGCGCAATGCCGAACTGAAGAAGCTGGAAGCGGCGGGTTACGATCCGGCGCGCAACGACGACGCCAGCTATCCCGGCGACATCCAGCGCGCCGAGCGCAAGGCTGCACAGAGCCAATAGCGAATCATTTCGCGACGTGCATCTGACTCGATGCCCGTCGCGATCTCCCCTACCTTCGTATGACACAACACGCGACTTTTGCAGGTTTCGGGGAATTTGATGACGGCTTGCGCGGTATCTGTTGACATGATGACCGTGCGAGCCAACCGAACGTTCACCGCGCCGAACCTTTTGTGTGCAGGCGCTTGAACCCTGGTAGGAAGGCGCAGGAAGCGAGCGCGGACTAGAGTTCGATACACGGAGACGTGTTCAGGAAGCCGCTCATGAGACGCCTGAGAAGTTGCTGGTTCGATATCTGTTGCGTGGCCGCGATCCTGTGCGCGTCGCTCGGCGCGCTGCAACTCGCCGGCATGCTGAAGACGCATCCTCCGGCGACGATCACGGCGCTCGATCACGACTCACTGCTGCCGCTCGAAAGACTCTGGCTCGAAGAACATGCGGGCGTGTCCGCGCCGTCCCGCTGCGGCTCCGTCCGTGCATCGTGCAGTTGATTCTTCAAGCCTTCGCTGTAAAGCATCGGAGCACCATCATGAAGAACCCGCCTTTCCTCACGCACCAGCAGATCTACGATCACGCTTTCCGTCATCTCCTGTCGCAGGGACGCACCGCGCTGCTTCCGCATGGCGGCGGCGCGTATCGCAATCATCGCGGCGGGTGCCCGGTCGGCAGTCTCATCCGTGCGCGCGATTACGTCACCGCGATGGAAGGCATTCCCGTGCGCAACATCCTCAAGCCGCGCGGCGCCGTGCCGGTCTACATGGACGCCGGCGTCGAAGCGCTGAAACGCGCGCTGCTGCGCGCGGGCATCAATATCTTCGACGCGCGCACGGTCGAGTTGCTGTCATGTCTTCAGAACGTACACGACATCTTCCTGCAATGGGAGTGGCGCGACCGTCTCGCGTCGATCGCCCGGCAATTCGGCTTGGCAACCGATCATCTGGACGCCGCAACCGGCAAGCTGATGTAAAAACGCGCGCCGCCGTGGATGGACTGGTTGTCGGCACGGATGCGGCTGCCGTGCGCCTCGATGATCGAGCGGCAAATCGGCAGGCCCATGCCCATGCCGTTTTCCTTGGTCGTGAAGAAGCTTTCGAACAGGCTGTGCAGATGCGCGGCGTCGCCGCCGGGGCCGCTGTCCTCCACTGCGCAGATGAGCGTCGCGTCATCGTGCGCGCCGACGCGGATGGTGAGTTCGCGCCGCACGATGGACGCCAGCGGCTGCTTCAGTTCGTGCGCGATGGAAGCGGTCAGTTCGCCGAGCATCGAGATGCGGGCCGCGTGCGCGAAGTCCGCCTGCACGCGCTGGAGCATTTCCTGCGCGCGAATACGTTCCGTCAGATCTACCAGACTGATGACGCCGATGCCGACGTCGTCGCCGCGCCGCGGCCGCGCCACGGTGAAGAGCACGTCGATCCGCGCCGGCGTGAACGCATAAGGCGTCAGCGTGTTCTCCAGATACAGCACGCCGATCAGCTTCGCCTGCTTGATGAGCGGCAGGCACAGAATGGAGTGACATTCGCGCCGCCGCAGATAGTCGTCCATCGAGAACGGGCTTTGATGCCGGGCGTCGTCGAGCAGCAGGCTTTCGCCGGTGCGCGCGACATAGCGCAGGATCGACTCAGGCAGCACGGCGGGCAGCGCGCGCGTATGCGGGATGCGCACGTTCACCGTGTCGCGCACGGTGGTGCGCCTCGCGATTGCGAAAATTCTCGGGACAATTGCGGGTCCATAGCTCGAACTTCTCCAGCGTGCGGCGGACGGCAGGGCGACATTCGCTGAGGATGGCGTGAGCCCGCGAGCGGCACGCTGCGTTGCAGAGCTTCAAAGCGCGATGGCCTTGCGGACCAGCGCGAGAATCACGTGCGACTCCACCGGCTTTTCCAGATAGGCGTGGGCTCCGTTGGCGAGCACCAGGGCTTCGTCGTGCGGATTCGGGAAGCCCGTGATGAAGATGGTCGGCGGCGCGCGACCTTGCGAGATGAGCAATGCGTGCATCTCGATGCCAGTCATGCCGGACAGGGTGACGTCGGAGATCAGGCAGCCGGTCCGGCCGACCGCGTCCGAGGCGAGAAACGCATGCGCCGAGCCGAACGACATCACCGGCCAGCCCAGGGAGCGCAACAGGTTCTCGGTCGCCACCCGAACCGATTCGTCGTCTTCCACGATTGAAACGAGGGCGCTGTCGGTCACGGAGATCCCCGAGGTCACTCAGGGGCGGTCCGAGACGTCACGGCCCCCTGTGTTCTGACTGATGTCCTTCCAGAGTCAACCTAAACTTCGCAGGCGGGGCGTGACAACTTATACGTTGGTATAGGTGCGTTGCGGCGGAGGTCAGGCGGCGGGCGCCGCCGCCACCGTGTAGCGCAGCCAGACCGCGCCGCGTTCGAGTTGCTCCATGGACGTGAGCGTCAGGTAAGCCGGCGTGGTCCATTCGTTCATCGCGACTTCGAAGGACGCTGGATGCTCGCTGCGTCCGTCCACGAGCGGCACGATCAGCACGCTCACTTCGTCCACCAGGCGCTGGTTGACGAACGCGCCGCTCACCCGCGAGCCGCCTTCCACGATCAGCCGCTTCAGCCCCAGTTCGGACGAGAGGGTCTGGATCACGCCGGCCAGATCGATCTCGTCCTTGCCGCCGAACAGGTATGACACGCCGATCGACTGGAGCCAGGCCAGATAGTCGTCGCTGACGCCTTCGGTCAGCACTTCGATCACGTGCGAACCGAGCGCGGTATTGCTCTTCCATGCAACGCGGCCATGCGGGTCGATCGAGATCGCGTATTGCGTCGCCGCGCGTTCGACGAAGCGGTTCACGCGCGGCACGGGGCCTTTCGCGAGTCCTCTGGGGTAATCGTCGCCGTGGGAAACCTCCTGCATGGTCACGCGCCCGCATATCCACGCGTTGGCCTCGAAGCGCGCGGCGGTGTCTTCGTAGAGCTTGAAGACGAATTTCATCTGCCAGCCGTCGGTGAGACTGCGGCCGTCCAGCGAAGACATCATGTGTACGACGACATAGGGTTTCATGCTCGCGCGCTCCGTAGCAGGAAGGATGTTCAGAGCGAACGATAGACGATCCGTCTCAACGATGTTTTCCGCCCCGCACGCGTGGTGTTTGCCGGAACACACGCGCCGCCGACGCGCCTGTAAGCCTCACGTATCGTTGGCGTCCAGTGAACTGTACGGAGAACGAGATGCCGAGATCCTTCGAAACCCTGACCCTCGACGACGCGAAGACCATGTTGGCCGCGGGCGAAAAGCAGGCACGCAGTCTGGGGATTGCCTACAACCTCGCCGTCGTCGATGCGGGCGGCCATTTGCTCGCATTCGTGCGCCAGGACGGCGCGCTGCTGGGCAGCATCGATCTCGCGATCGACAAGGCCGTCACCGCGCGCATCTTCGACAAGAAGACTTCGGACCTGGCCGCGCTGGCCCAGTCGGGCAGGCCGCTGTTCGGGATCCAGCAGAGCAACGCGGGCAAGGTCGTCATCTTCGGCGGCGGCATTCCCGTGGTGTTTCGCGGGCAGATCATCGGCGCGGTGGGCACGAGCGCGGGCACCGTCGAGCAGGATATCGAGGTCGCCATGGCTGCCCTCTCCGCACTGGAGCAATGACGCTCCGCACGTTTCCCTTCTTCGATCCACTCAGCCTGAGGACACGCACATGAAAGCTGCACGCATGCACGAATACGGCAAGCCGCTCGTTCTGGAAGACATTCCGGTGCCCGACATCCGCGAAGACGAAGTGCTCGTGGAGGTCAAGGCCTGCGGGATGTGCCGCTCGGATGTCCAGCTCATCGACGGCTATTTCCGCAAGTACGCTGACATTCCCACGCCGATCACCCTCGGCCACGAGATCACGGGCGTCATCAGCAAGATCGGCCGCATCGTGCCCGCGGCGGCGGGACTGGAAGAAGGGGATCATGTCGTGGTCGCGCCCGGCTGGGGCGACGGGATCTGCCGCCATTGCCAGATTGGCAACACGCATATCTGCCCCAACGTGCGTTGGCCGGGCTTCGGTCCGGTGGGCGGTTTCGCCGAGTTCATTCCCGTCCCGGCGCGCTATCTGATCAAGGTGGACAAGCGCTTGTCGTTCGAGACCCTCGCGCCGTTGACCGACGCCGGCCTCACGCCGTATCGCGGCCTGAAGAAGCTGCGCGATGCCGGCGCGCTGGGCCCGGATCGTTTGATCGGCGTGTTTGGGGTCGGCGGGCTGGGCGGCTATGCGGTGCAGTACGCGAAGATCCTCGGCGCGGGCGCGCGGGTGATTGCGTTCGCACGCAATGCGGAGAAGCTCGCCATCGCGCGTGAATATGGCGCGGATTACATCGTCGATATCAAGGGCAAATCATCCGCTGATATCGGGCGCGAATTGCATCAGCTGGTGGGCCGCAATGACATCGACGCCGCCATGGACTGCGCCGGCGCACCCGAGATGGTGCAATTGGCCATGAGTCTCCTGTCGATCAGCGGCCACTATGCCGATGTGGGCCTGGTGGGCGATCGCATCGACATTCCGCTGTTTCCGCGTGTCTCGCGCGAGCAGACCTTGCACGGCTCGTTCTGGGGCAACAACACCGATCTCGGCGAAGTGATGGCGCTGGCCGCGCAGGACAAGATCCGTCACACGGTCAAGACCTTCGGCTTCGAGGAACTGAACGACTATCTCAACCGGCTGCGCGTCGGCGATGTGGTTGGCCGGGCCGTGATGAAGTTCTGAACGCACCCTTGGCCGCTTCTACTCCTCCTCGAAGATCTCCTCGATCCTGAGCCCGAACACGCGGGCGATAGCGAACGCGAGCGGCAGGCTCGGATCGTACCTGCCGTTCTCGATCGCGTTCACCGTCTGGCGCGACACGCCGAGCGCGCCGGCGAGGTCCGTCTGTGACCACTCGCGTTCGGCGCGCAGCGCACGGATGCAGTTCTTCATGACCGGCGCACCGGCTCAACGGTAGCGGCGCGCACTGAAGACGCTGCCCAGGATCCACAGCACGGCCATGACGGGCCACACGACGAACAGAGACAGCTTCGGAAAGCCGACGCCTTCGAGAAAGCCATAGCTGAAGGTGATGAGCGCCGTGCCCGCGAACGCGATGGCCAGCGCTTCGAGCTGGACGCGCCGGAACAGTTCGTCGACGCGCCGCAACTGCCGCACGACGACCCAGCAGATGAACGGGCCGGCGATCATCGGGCACAGCGCGACCGCAATGCGGGCCGTCTGGTTGTCGAGCGTGCCGGAGCGCAGCCACCCCACCGACGCTATCAGCAAGACCACATAGGCCAGCATGGCTGCGGTCATTTCCTTGCGATATCGGTTCATGCCGACGTCTCTCTGCGTGTAAAGGATGCTTTACAGCATAGCGAACCGTTTTGATCATGTAAAGCGTGCTTTACATGACCATGAGCGCGTTTGTTAGCCAACAGAACGATCGCGTAATTTATTCTTGCCGGTGTCGGCCGATGCTACGCTTGGCACTCAAAGTTACCGCAGCCGCCTGATCGTCAGCACCAATCGAAGCGAACAAAAATCAATCGGGGCCGCACATGTTGCGAAGGGTGGTGGAGCGCGTGAAACAGTTCCGGCGCAGCGAAGGCTTCAAGCATTCGCTGGCCACGCCGGTTCGTTTTTCGCTGCATGCGCGGCAGCGGCTGAATCGCAATGTGTTTGCGATCGAGATCAGGGAGACCTCGGGCTTTTTCTCCGTGATGCAGATGGTGCTGTTCATCCTCGTGCATTGCGAGGAGAAGCGGCTGACGCCTCAGGTCTCCGCGCGCGGCGGGCTGTATGGCGACGCGGAAGGCCGGATCGACTGGTTCGCGGCGCTCTTTGAGAACGTGCGCGCATCCGGCGGCGCGATGCCGCCGCGCCGGGTCCGGACTTCCGTGGTACGGGACCTGGAGCAACTGGGTTTCAGGCGACGTTACGAAAGCGCGCTGCGCCTGCGCAGTGCGAGCGAATTGTTCAATTCGTATTACCGGCCTGCGGCATCGATCCGCGAAGAAGTCGCGGCGGCGTGCGACACGCTCGATATTTCCACCGCCACCCTCGGCGTCCACTTCCGTGGCACGGACAAGAAGTTCGAAGCGTTCCTGGTGGCGTGGAGCGACTTCTGCCGGCTCGTCGAACGGACGCTCGCGCTGAATCCGCACCTGACGAATCTCTACGTGTCAAGCGACGAACAGGCTTTCATCGACTTCTTTCTCGCCTGGCCTTTCAAACGCCCGATCAGCGTGGCGCCTGCGCAGCTGCTCTCGAAAGGCGACGCCGCAATACATTTCAGCGGCTATCCGGGTCTTGCGATCGGCCGTGAAGCGCTCGTGTCGAGCCTGCTGCTGGCGCGTTGCGGGCACGTCGTGAAGACGCCGTCCTATTTGTCAGCGTGGTCGAAGATCTTTAATCCCGATCTGCCTGTCACTCTGGCCGTGCCGCCACGGCCCGATGCATTCTGGTTCCCCGACAGCCAGATCTGGATCGAACAGGAACAGGCCGTGGGCGGCAAGGCAGCCTGACGTTCAGCGCTCATGGAGTGCGCTGCGGCAGAAAGCGCCATGCCAGCAACAGCAAGGCGAGCGCGGCGGGAAGCCAGTTGATGTCGGTCGGTACGCTGTCGCGATGGGTATAGCGCCGGTCGGTTATGGCCGCGAACAGATCCTGCGGCACGCGCAGACGCCGGTAATCGAAGCCGATCTGCTGCGCCACCGACGCCAGATACTCGCCGCGCAACGCTGAAAGCTCCTCGTGACTTTGCGCGCTGACACCTGCGTTCGAATGGGTGGGCACCTGGATCACCTCGTCAGCCTGCCAATAGCCGACCCGCCGGCCATTGCGATCCGTGCGCGGAATGGGCGCGGGCTGATCGCCGCCGACGCCGATCAGCCATCCCTTTACTTGCCCGCGCGGCACGTCGTTGACGGGTTCATCGGGGAGAACGGGAGGCGCTTCCTGACCGTCGGTGATGAGCAGCACGCCGGTATCGTGGCCGACGCTCTTCGCCGTCCGCACGGCGGCGAACACGCCGCCTTCCGCGATGCGGCTCCAGTTGGTCCAGCGCATGTCGCCGCCGATGCCGTCGAGCGAAGCCTGCAATGCGTCGAAGTTGCCGCATACCTCGACGGGCGGCATGAGCAGCAGCGTGCCCTGTCCGGTGAAGATGCTCCAGCCGATGCGCGAGCCGCACGGCAGGCGTTCGAGCGTGTCGCGCATGGCCACGCGCGCGAACTCGAGCCGGCTCACGGGCGCATTGCCAATGCCGACGTCTTCGACATCCATGCTCTGCGTGATGTCGAAGGTGACGATGGTGCTGACGACGTTCCTCGGCAGCATCAGCGGCGGCATCCACACGGCGGCGGCGAGCAGCAGCGCGGCGGCGGCGAGCGCCCAGTTGCGTTGTCCGCGCGGCGCTCGCGCAGAGGCAAGGGCGACGGCGGCGTTCACGGCAGATCCTCGCTTTGCGCGCCGCGCAGTCTCACGGCGGATTGATGCTTGATGTCGAGTTCGTCCTCGTCGCCCGGCGTTTCGGGCGCGAGCCATAGCGCGCGTTCGAGGTTGTAGCGCGCGTCCCAGTCGCCGGGCGTGATGCGCAGCGCCGCGCGGTAACGGTCCTTGGCCTGTTCCAGCAACGGCAGCGAGCGGATGGGACCGGTGGCTTCGTTACCGGCGGCTTCGCGCAGATACAGGTTGCCGAGATTGAAGAGGGCGGCCGTCTGGAGCCGGCGATCGCCGGATTGCGCCGCGAGCGGATCGAGCAAGTGCTGGGCGTCATCGACGCGTCCGGCTTTGGCCAGCGCTGCCGCGTGCGCCAGCCTCACTTCGCCCGCTGCGCCCGGCGTGCCCGGTTTGTCGATCGTCACGTCATGCACGTCGCGCGTCACCGTCTGCGCATGCCGGAACACGCTCCAGTCGTACAAGGCCAGCCCCGCGAACGCGACGGCGACGGCCCCGAAGGCGAGATGGATCGCGCCGCGTCTCATGTCCAGCTCCGCACCTGAACGCCGCGCAGCGCCAGCAGCAGCGCGCTCGTCAGCAACGCGGCGGCGAAGCAGAACGCGCTGTCGTCCTGTCGCGGCAGCCGTTCGGAGAACGACAGCGGCGTGCTGTGCTGCTTGTCGATCGCGGCCATCGCGGCGGCCATGGCGGCGGCATCCTCGGCTTGATAGAGCCGGTAGGGCGTCGCGAGCCCCTGAAAAAAACGATGCAGCTCCGCTTCTTCCGAGCGGTCGTCGGCGGCTGCGGGCTTCGTGAGATCGGGGCTGTAGACGCCGCTGCGCAGATACACGAAGTACAGCGCGACGCGGTTGCGCGTCAGCCCGCTGCGGATTGCTTCGCGCGCGGCGGCGTCGAGATTGGCGCCGCCGTCCGAGACCAGCACGATGGCGCGGCGAGCGGCATACGCGCGTCCGTCGAACTGCTGGATCGCCGCGATCAGGCCGCGATCCAGCCGCGTATCCGGCATGCCGCGCCCGATGCCGGTGCCGTCGAGCGCCGCGTCGATGATGCGGTGATCGGCGGTGAACGGCACGGCGAGAATCGGACTGATGCCGAACATCATGAAGGCGAGGCGGTCGTCGGGCCGCACGGCGATGAAGTGTTCGAGCGCGTGGCGCGCCACGGCATTCTTCGATTGCCCGCTCGGCTCGCTGACCGGCGTCTTCGACATGACCGCGTCCATGCTTGCGCTCCGGTCCATCAGGATGAGGATTTCGGCGGCGCTGCTGGTGCGTATCGCCTGTACGTGCGAGCGCCCCGGACCTGCCAGCCCGATCACGATGGCCGCCATCGCCAGCAGCGCGCAAATGCGCCGGGCGTGATCGATGGCCGAGCCGAGCGGATCGCGCGGCAGCCAGTCGACGAACGAATAGGCAAACGATTCGGCGGGCCTTGGCAGCAACGGCAGGAGCGCGAGCGGCAGCAGGAGCAGCAGCCAGGGGCGGAGGAAGTCGACGGGCATCGCGTCAGCGCCTCTGTTCCGCGCGTTGTAGCGCCCGGGCGAGGTCGCGCAGGTCTTCGGCCGGCGCTGCGTCGGGCGTGAAGAAGCGCTGCTGCGAGCGCGCGTAGAAAAGCTCGATGCGCGGCCGCAGTGCTTCGAGATAGGGCGCACGGGCGAACAGCGCGGGCAAGGACGCGGTATGAACGACCTGAGCGGCGGCGGCATCGAATGCGCGGTGAAGGTGGACCCAGGGGGCGTCGCCGGTGGTGTCCATACGGCGTATCGCCCGCCACGCGCGCGCGAACGGCAGCGTTCTCGCGTCCTTGCGCGTGCGCCATGTCCACCATGCGGCCCACGCCAGTACCGTCAGCATCAGCAGTCCGAGCATCGCGATCATGCGGCGTTGCGCGGCCGGTCCATCCGTCGGCGTGACGATGCGGTCGGGTTGCAGCGCCGGAAGTGCGCCGTTGCGGAACGCATTGCGCGGCGTCAACGGCCCGACGCTGATCGGCCATGCAGCCACGTTCAGCGAGGCGCCATCGGCGGGCTTCAGTTCGAGCGCGGGCAAGCTGGTCTGCGTGAGCGTCTGCGCGACGTTGATGACCTGATACTCGATCACCATCCACGGCTGTCCCTGAGCGTCTTCCTCGATACGCGCCGGACGCCGTTCGAGCCACACGCCGACGCGCCCCGCCGAAGGCAGCGGCACGCCGTGGAGCGCATGTCCGTCGGAGGACAGCAGCACGCGCTGCGTCAGCACGTCGCCGAGCAGGTAGCCGAACGCACGCGGCTGCGCGACGGTGGCCGTCATCGCCGGTTCGGCGCGGGCGAGGATCGCGCACAGCAGCAATGCAGCCGCGCCGATCGCGCCTATGCCGCGGCTCATGCCGTCGTTTCCAGGAAGTAACGCGAGAGCGCCTCGGCATCGAAGGCACCCTCGATGAAGAACGGAGTCGCACCGCGCTTGCGCAACACGCCGCTCAACTCCGCGCGGCGCTTCGCCACGTTGTCGCGCCACTGCTGCGCCATCGCAGGCCGCAGCCACAGCGCACGGCGTCGGCCATCCTCGATGTCGCGAACCTGAAGAAATCGCCCGTTGGCCGGCGGCTCGGTTTCGGCGGTGTCCCAGACGACCATCGGCACGAGGCGCGCATGGACCAGACGATCGAGCGCGGCGTCGAGCACTTCCAGCGGCCAGTGAAAATCCGACACCAGGAACACCAGACCGCGCCGCCCCGCCAGACGTTCGAGCGCACGCACAAGCCCCGTCGCCGGGTTTGCCGGGATCGCGGATACGGAACAGGTGCGCAGCCGTTGCCCCATTTCATCGCCGACACCCCGGCCATGGCGCGCCGGCATGAACAGGTCTTCGCGCACGTCGTGGTCGAAGCCGAGCAGGCCGACCTGATCGCCCGCCCGGAACGCGCTGTAGCACAGCGCCTCGACGAACTCGGCGGCGAGATCGAGCTTCGGCCGCTGCGCGCCGAAGCGCATCGAAGCGGAGACATCGACCAGCACTTGCACCGGCACCGCGACGCGCTGCAAATGCAGCCGCACCAGCCATTGCGGCGGCACCGCGCGCTGGCTGGCGCGCAAGTCGAGCCGGCGTGGATCGGGATGATCGAACAACCGCGCGTGCATCGCGAACTCCTGTCCCGCGCCGAAGCTCGTGCCCGGATGCGAACCGGGCCGGAAGCCGCTCGCGCGCCCGGGCAGCCGGTAGTGGAATTCGACGGGATCCTTCATGACCCGGCGTTCAGTTCAGGGAACCGCGATCGTGCGCACGATCATCGCGGTCAATGCATCGGCGAGTTCCTGCCGGCGCATTTCATAGACGGGCGTGAAGAAAACCCGGTGACCGAGCGCGGGCAGCAGCACCGCATGAACGTCTTCGGGCAGCGCATGCAGACGTCCTTCGAGCCACGCGCGCACGCGCACCGCACGCACCAGCGCGCTCATGCCGCGCGGACTCGCGCCCGCGAGAATCAGCCGGTCCATGTCGACGTCGGGCAGCTCGATGCCGTAGCGGCGCGGCGTTTCGGTCGCCTGCCAGATATCGAGCACATAGCGTTCGATGCGCGGACTCAGCGTGACGCTGCGCTGGATCGCCGCGCCGATGACATTGAGCCGCGTCGCGTCGATCACCGCGCGTGGCACGCTTTCCATCAGGGCATCGACGTCATGGAACTTCGGCTCGAAGACCAGCGCGCGGCGCACGTCGTCGTCCTGCGGCGTCGGCATGTTGAGTTCGAAGAGAAAGCGGTCCCGCGCCGCCGACGCCAGCTCGAAGGTCTCGTCCTTCTCCACCTTGTTGCGATCCGCGAACACGGTCAGGTGCGGAAAGCGATAGTCGCGGCCGAAGGCGGACACCGTGCGCTCGGCCATCGCGCGCAGCAGCAGCGACTGCACTTGCGGACGCGAGCGGTTGATCTCGTTGAAGAAGAACGTGCTGAGCCCTTCGCCGTGACGCAGCAAGGGACCGGGTTCGATGCGCGGCTTGCCGTCGGCATCGACGAAGGTGTGATAGATGAGGTCGCCCGGCATCAGGTCGATGGTGCCTTCCACGCGCTCGAAGTCGCCTCCGGTGGCGCGGGCAAAGGCGCGCAACAAGGTGGTCTTGCCGACGCCCACGCCGCCTTCCAGCAGCACGTGGCCCCGCGCATAGAGCGCGATGTTGATCAGATGCGAGATCGCTTCCTGCCCGACGACGGCGTTCGCGACCGCGGCCTCCATGTTGCGGGCTTCGCCGCGCCAGTCTTCGAGTTCGGTTTCGGATGCCATGAAGTCGCGCTGTGCTGTGCTTCGAATGTAGGGGTCTCGATGACGCCGGCGTCAGGGAATGCATAAGACATGCCCACGCGGGAAGGCCGCCTTGAGCGCGGCGTGAGGGAGCACAGTGTCCTTGCGCAATGACAGTGTGTCGCGGACAAAGCGGTTCAGCGCAAGCCCGCCTCTTCGAGCAGCCAGGCCTTGAACGCGAGCAGCGGCGCCTGGTCGCCGCCGCCCTTGCGATGCACCAGGAAGTAAGCGAGTTCGCAGCTCTGCACCGTATCGAATGGCTTGACGAGGCGGCCTTCGGCGAGATCGCGCTCGACCAGCGTCGTCCTGCCGAGCGCGACGCCATTGCCGGACATCGCCGTTTGCAGCGCCATCGCGGAGTCGTTGAGTTGCAGGCCGCGCCGCGTGTCCACGCCGTCGCGGCAACCGGCATGCAGCAGCCATGAACGCCAGGTGGGGAAGACGCCGAAGCCGCTCATCGACGTATCGTGAATCAGCGCGTGATGGTGCAGGTCGAGCGGCGACTTCAGCGCGTGAGGTCCGTGCAGCAGCGTGGGACTGCACACCGGAAAGAACTCGTCGCGCAGCAGGAAGGTGGCGTCGAGACCGGGCCATACGCCCGCGCCGTAGCGGATGCCGGCATCGATGCGCTCGGCGGTGAAGTCCGTCAGGCGTCCGCTCGTGTCGATGCGTAGATCGTAATAAGGATGCCGGCGCTGGAAGCGTTCGACCCGCCACAGCAGCCACTTGTCCGCGAAGGCGGGCGGCACGGTCACCGTGAAGACGATGCGCGACTTGCTGGCCTTGAGCGCTTCCATCGCGTTGGAAAGCAGATCGAAGCCGCCTTGCAGATCGGGCAGGGCGTCGCGGGCGGCGTCGGTCAGCGTGAGTCGTGAAGCACCCGATGTCGAGCGATGAAACAGTTCGACATCGAGCGTGCCTTCGAGCCCGCGAATCAGTTGGCCTACCGCCGCGGGCGTCACGTTGAGTTCGTTGGCCGCGGCGGTGTAGCTCAGATGCCGCGCGACCGCTTCGAAGGCTCGCAGCGCGTTCAGGTTGCCGGGCGCTCGCATGATGGCTCCTGCATGCGGAAGATGCGCTCAATCTACCGAAATGCGCCGCGCCCGGCCAGAGCGCGAAGCGAGTTGTCAGAACTGCGTCAGGCCGCCGTCAACTACCATCTCCGTGCCGGTCACGAAGGCGGCGTCGTCGCTGGCGAGGAACAGCGCGGCTTGAGCCACTTCCCGCGCTTCGCCGAAGCGCTTCAGCGGCACGGCGGCTTGAATGCCTTCCCCGGCGGCGGCAAGTTCTTTCTCCGACAGACCGAGCTTGCCGTGAAAGGGCGTGGCGATCGGGCCCGGGCTGACGGCATTGACGCGAATGCCGCGCGGCGCGAGTTCGGCGCCGGCCGAACGGACCAGCGAGCGCAAGGCCGCTTTCGTCGCCGCGAGCACCGACAAACCCGGCGTGCCGGTTTCATTCAGGAACGACGTGGTGACGACGATCGCGCCGCCCTTCGGCATGTGCGGCACGGCTTTCTGAATGGTGAAGAACGCGCCGTTGAAGTTCAGCGCGAATTGCTCGCTGATCTGTTCGGGCGTCACGGCTTCGAGCGGCGCGGCGGTGGCGGCGCCCGCGTTGGCGTACACGATGTCGATGCGTCCATGCGTTTCCACGATCTCGACGATCGCCCGGTCAAGCTGAGCCGGATCGCGCAGGTCGACGTTGAGCGTCATCGCGGAGTCGCCGAGGAGCCGGGCGGCTTCATCGAGACGGCCCGGGTGCGTGCCCGTCACGATGACCTTCGCGCCTTCCTGCTGAAACAGCTTCGCGGCTTCCAGACCGATACCCGAGGTTCCGCCCGTGATCAGTGCAACCTTGTCGTTGAGCTTCATGACCGACTCCTTCGATAGTGGTGAGGTGAAGGGCTTCGCTGTGTTGCGTTGCCCGTGACTTCACTATCGACGAACGGTCCGTCCCCGACAAACGAGATGATCTGTGCGGGCGGAGAAGAAAAACTACGTTGGCTTCACGCGGCCTGCGGCGGAATGAAATCCGGCGATGCCGAAAGCTCGTCTTCGGCCACCGCTGCGAAGGTCTGCTCCGCCGCGCGCGCCGCGGCCTTGCGCGTCTTGCCCGCGCGCGATGGCGGCTGGCACGCGCCGCACACGACGCCATGCTGCAAGTCGTGCTTGTGCGCGATGTACTTTCCCGTGCAGCGGCAGCAGGGCGTCAGTTGCAGCATCTCGGCTTCGAAGAAGCGCACCAGGGTCCATGCGCGGGTGAGATCGAGCACCGGTTCGGTGTCGGTGCGCGCGCAATGTTCGAGATACAGGCGATAACCTTTGGTGAGGGCGTCGAGGTGCGAGCACTTCGCATCGTTCTTGAGGAACTGGTAGGTATTGAAGAACAGCGACGCGTGAATATTGGGCAGCCAGGGCATATACCAGTCCGCCGAGAAAGGCAGCATGCCCTTGGGCGGCGATGCGCCCCGCACTTCGCGATACAGCCGGATCAAACGGTCGCGCGACAGCTTGAGTTCGCTTTCGAGCACCTGCATGCGCGCGCCCAGTTGAATCAGCGCGATGGCGCGAAACACTTCCTGGGCGTCCTCGGTCACGGTTTTCTTCGCTGGCGTATTCATGGAGTCCCCGCGTCAGACAAACTGGCGGGCGGGTTGCCCGGCCATGAGAATGGCGGCATGCGTGGAGGCGACATCGGCATGCCGTGGCGCCTGCGTGAGCGCCGAGAGCAGCATGCGGTCGTTGAAGCGGAACGCGCACAGCAACTGATCCGCCGATGCGAGCTTCACGACCTGCGGCAGTGAAAGGCCGCTCAGCAGGTCCGCCACCTCCCCGGACAGACCCAGACGGAACATGCCGATTGCCCGGTCCTCGCGTAGCAGCCTCTGCGCAAGAATGAGATAGGACAAATTGATTTCGCGAATGATTTCCTGTGTGTCTTGATGGTCCATGGTATTCAGCCTTTGAGATTTATAAGCGGGCTGTTGCCAGTCGATTCATTCACGCCTGTGTCGCGAAGAATCATTAATTTCAGTTTAGACACTCACCGAAAGTGTTTCAATACTCAGACGAATAGTATTAATCAATAGAATCCGCATAATGCAAAGGAGCGATTCGGGATTTATTTCTGTTCGATCGCTGAACGGCCGGCAATTTTCGCGGGTAGCAAGACGAGAACGCATTGCCAAAAAGAGGTCCATTCGGCAAACGTTTGCACGGTGTGGTGAAAACATCACCTGCTTTGTTGTCACCAAAACTTCACACAGAAGCCTTAGCGTGCTCTGTTTTCTCAACCTTCGACGTCCCGATGCACCCTGCGTTTTCAAGGTTTTACCGCTTCTCCGGCCAGCGCAATTTACGCGTCGCGGGAGATTTATCCCAGGAAGTTCCATTCGTGGACGCCGAGGATTCGAATTCCCTCGTGATGGAAATCTTCTCGGCGCGCCGCCATATGGGAAGTTTGGCCGTGATTGAAAATCTGCGCCCGATCGGCCTGATCAATCGCGATATTTTCATGTCGCAGATGAGCAAGCCCTTTCACCGCGAGCTTTATGACAAGAAAAGCTGCATTGCTTTCATGGACAAGGAGCCGTTGGTCGTCGATGCGGATGAAAGCATCGAAACGCTTGCGTTCAGGACGGTCGAAGCCGGTGAGAAAGCGCTGGTGGACGGTTTCATCGTGACGCGGGGCGGACGCTTTGCGGGCGTGGGCAGCGGTCTGGAACTGGTCAGCGCCGTCGCGGAAATGCAGGCAGAGAAAAACCGCCAGATCATGCAGAGCATCGAGTACGCGAGCGTGATCCAGCGCGCGATGCTGCGCGCCTCCGACGAAGCGCTGGCCACCCAATTGCCGGGCGCCGCGCTGCAGTGGGAGCCGCGCGATGTCGTGGGCGGCGACTTCTATCACTTCGCCGCGTTTCCGCATGGCTGGTTCGGCGCCGTCGCCGATTGCACCGGCCACGGCGTGCCCGGCGCATTCATGACGCTGCTGGCTTCGGCTTCGCTGTCGCAGGCGCTCGAACAGATGGGGCCGCGCGATCCGGCCGCATTGCTTTCGGCGGTGAACCGCAACGTCAAGGGTCTGCTCGGTCAGGTGAACAGCGCGCCCGGCGAGGCCCGTTCGAACGACGGCCTGGATACCGCGTTCCTCTGGTTCGACACGCGCGAAAACGTGCTGCATTTCGCCGGCGCGCGGATCGCGCTGCATATCCTGGCGCCGGACGCGACGGAGTTCGAGACGCTCGCCGCCGACCGCATGGGCGTCGGTTACGTGGACAGCCACGCGGACTATGCGTGGAACCTGCACTCGGTGGCCGTGCCGGCCGGCAGCCTGCTGTTCATCTGCACGGACGGCCTGACCGATCAGATCGGCGGACCGCGCAGCATTTCCTTCGGCCGGCGTCGCGCGCTCGATGTGATTCGCGAGCATCGCGCCGAACCGGCGGCGGCCCTCTGCGAACGGCTGCGGCTGACGCTTGCGGACTGGCAGAGCGTGCAGCCCCGGCGCGACGACGTAACGTTCTTTTGTGTGCGACTCTAGCTCTTCCCAAGCATGTCTCAACTACTCGATCAAGACAGCGCCTTTTTCGACCTGGCGCAGCGACGCAACGTGCTCTTCTATCACAAGGGCTACTTCTCGCATAACATCGTCGCGGCGATGGGCGAGGTCGTCAAACTGCAGCTGGAAGTGGCCGGCGTGAACGGTCCGACGCGGCGCAAGCTGTTCTCTTCGTTCGTCGAGCTGTCGCAGAACATCGTGCATTACTCGTCGAATGCGCTGGCGCGCGACGGCGCGAAAGACGGCTCCATTCGCGAGGGCGCGGTCTGCATCTCCCGCGACGGCGATCGTCACGTCATGTTGTGCGTCAACCCGATGTCGAGCGCCGAAGTGGAAAGCCTGCGCAACAAGCTCGAGCCCTTGCGTCACATGTCGCTCGAGCAGATCAAGCAAGCCTATAAGGAATCGTTGCGCGCCGAGACGCCGGAAGACAGCAAGGGCGCCGGCATGGGCTTCCTCACGATGGCGCGCGATGCCAGCGCGCCACTCGAATTCGCTTTTCATCCGCGTGCCGACGAACCCGGAACCACGCTGTTTTGCCTCATGGCCATTATCTGAGCACAAGGCGCAAGAAATCATGGATAACTTCTATATTGCCGCCACGACCACGTCGCCCGAGGTCGATTTTCGTTTCGATCAGCATGCGTTGCTGCTGAAGGGTGAGTCGTATCCGGAGAACGCGGCGGCCTTCTATGCGCCCGTCATCGAGCGGATGCGCAAGTATCTTGCGGTGAACACGGACGCGGCCGTCACCATCGACGTTGCGCTCACGTACTTCAACAGTTCGAGCACCAAGATGCTGTTCAGCATGTTCGATGCGCTGAATGAGGCCGCGCAGTCGGGCTGCCGCGTGCTGATGAACTGGTATCACGACGAAGAAGACGAGACGATCGCCGAGTTCGGCGAGGAACTGAAGGCGGATTTCGATGCCATCGAGTTCACGGATCGTCCGGTGGCTTACCCGGGACGCTGAGGATGACTTCGATCTCCTCCGGCGACCCGATGCCCGCGCACGCCCCCGATCTGTTCGAGAACGAGACCGCCGCGCTGGAGAAAGCGCGCGGCGAGCATGCAGCGGACGGTGCGGATGCCGAAGCCTTGCGTCAGTCGCTGGGCGCGCTCATCGATCACTTCGAGCGCCTGATGCGTGAAACGCGCCGTCTGATCGGCCGCAGCGACCGCGCCGAACGCGAGATGCAGGTTCTGGCGCAGCAACTCGCGCACCGCGCTTCGCACGACGCGCTGACCGGCGTGTTCAACCGCAGCGCCGTGATCGAGCAGGCCACGCGCACGCTGAAGGAGCGCAGCGCGACGATGATCGTGCTCGACATCGACGAGTTCAAGCGCGTCAACGACGACTTCGGTCATCCGACGGGCGATGCCGTGATTCTCGGTGTCGTCGAGTGTCTGCGCCGCATCGTGGGCGAGGACGGTTTCATCGGCCGCGTGGGCGGGGAGGAGTTCACGGTGCTGGTGCCCGGCGACGATCACGCCGCCGCCGCCTCGCTCGCCGAACGCATGCGGGCCGCCATCAGCGAGGCGCGCGTGGTGCCGTCACTGGACCGCCGCATCACGGTCAGCTTCGGCGTCAGTCATAACCGCGCTGGAACCGGCTTCGATACCGCCTATGGTCTCGCCGACGAGGCGCTGTATCGCGCCAAGCGCAGCGGACGTAATCGTGTTGAATTCGCCACGCAATAGCGCGACTCGTTCACTGATTCACGCGTAGAGAATGCGCGTGCCGCTGTTGTTCAGCCAGGTGACGAACTCGTCGCCGAGGCCTTCGTCCGTCACCAGGCAGTCGATGCTTTCCATCGCGCCGAACGCGGCGAACTCCCGCTTGCCGAACTTCTTCGAATCCGCGAGCAGATAGACGGTCTTCGCGGCGTCGATCATCGCGCGCTTCACATGCAGGTCGATGAAGTCCGGATACGAGATGCCCGATTCCATCGACACGCCGCCTGCCGCGAGAAAGAGCTTGTCGACGAACATGCCTTCGAAGAAGGCCGACGCTTTCTCGCCCGACACCGCCACCGTCTCCGCCTTGAAGATGCCGCCAGTGAGCATCACGCGATTGGTCGGCTCCGCGCCGAGCAGGATGGCGATGTTCAGCGCATTCGTCACGATGCGCAGGTTCTTCCGGTCGAGCAGGTTTTTCGCGAGTTCGGTGGTGGTGGCGCCGCAGTCGAGAATCAGCGAGTCGCCGTTCGAGATCAGGCTCGCCGCCTTCCTGCCAATCAACGCCTTTTCCGGGCTGGTGGGCAGCACGGGCGCGTGGTCGGCGCGCCGCGCGGTTTCAGGTTGCGTCGACGTCAGCCGCACGCTGCCATGCACGCGTTCCACGCGCCCAAGACGCTGCAACTCGTCGATGTCCTTTCGAATCGTCGGCATGGAAACGCCGAATTCGCTGGAAAGCTCTGACAGCTTCACCAGTTTCGCGGCCTGCACGCGTTCGAAAATTTTTTCTGTTCTGGTCCGTTGATCCATTTTTGGTTTCCCGCCGACGCGTCGCCCGGCACGCGCGTCTGTATGCCCGTCTTCAAGCCCTATTCTGCCTCATCAGACGCGCTGCCGCGCCTTGCTTAGGTGTTTTCCCTTCTTTCGTTTGCTTCTCTTTGACTTTCGAAAGAAAGTAAAAGAAACTTGCTTTCAGGCAAACGGGAAGTCTGGGAGCAGGAATGGAAAACCCTTTCAAGCAGTCCGGCGATGCGCTACACCGTCGGGCGCAGGACATCCGCAAGAAGATCTGCGTGATGAACGCCAACGCGAAGAGCGGTCACACGGGCGGCGACATGTCGGAGGCGGACATCCTGGCGGCGCTGTATTTTCATGTGCTGCGCTATGAGGTCGAGGCAGGACAGCGCGTGCGCTGGCATGACGAGTTCATTCTCAGCAAGGGGCATGGCGTGGGCGGCCTGTATGCGTGTTTCGCGGAACTGGGCTGGCTGCCCGAACGCGAACTGCTCACGTACTTGAAGGACGACGGCCGTCTGCCAGGCCATCCGGTGCGGCAGAAGCTGCCTTCGTGGGTCACGGTGAATACCGGCGGCCTCGGCCATGGCTTCCCGATAGCTGCCGGCCTGGCGATGGCGAAGCAGCGCCACGCCGCGCGCAGCGGCGGCACGGGACGCGTGTTCGTGCTGACCGGCGACGGCGAACTCGAGGAAGGCTCCAACTGGGAAGCCGCGATGGCGGCGGCGCACTTCGAGCTGTCGAACCTGGTGGTGATCGTGGACCGCAATCGCCTGCAACTGGCGGACTTCACGCACAACATCATGGATCTCGATCCGCTCGACGAGAAATTCCGCGCGTTCGGCTTCGAGGTTCACGACGTCAATGGAAACCAGGTGGACTCCATTTGGAAACTATTGGAAAGTCTCGATTACGACAACCGCAAGCCGAAAGTGGTGATTGCGCACACCATCAAGGGGCGCGGCGTCTCCTTCATGGAGAACGTGCCCGCGTGGCATCACAAGTTCCCGACCGAAGATCAACTCAAGCAGGCGTTGCAGGAGCTCGACCATGCGTGACTACGCGGACTTGCGTGACGGCGCGGTGAGCGCAATCGACCGGCTGACTTCGGCGGGACGCGACATCATCGTCGTGGTGGCGGATTCCACTTCCACCTCGAAGATCGGCCCTTATCTCGAACGCTTTCCGGAGCGCGTGATCAACGTGGGCATCGCGGAGCAGAACATGGTCGGCATGGCCGCGGGCCTCGCGCTCGGCGGGCATATCGTGTTCACGGCAAACGCGGCGCCGTTTCTCGTCGGCCGGGCGAATGAGCAGGTCAAGAACGACGTCTGCTACAGCGCGACCAACGTCAAGATGCTCGGGCTCAATGCGGGCGTCGCCTACGGTCCGCTGGCCTCGACCCATCACGCGATCGACGATATCTCCATCATGAGCGGCTTCGGCACCGTGCAGATCTTCGCGCCGTGCGACGAGATGGAAACGGCGCAGGTGATCGACCATGCGGTGTCGGTGGACGGACCTGTCTACATCCGGCTCGACAACGCCAAATTCCCCGTCGTGCACGACGCGTCCTATCGCTTCGAGCCGGGCCGGCCGGACGTGCTGATCGAAGGGTCGAAGGTCGCGGTCATTGCGCTCGGCTCGGTGGTCGGAGAAGCGCTCGATGCCTGCGAGGCGCTGCGCCGCGACGGCGTGCTCGATCCGACGCTCGTCAACCTGTCCTCGCTGCGGCCGCTCGATCAGGACGCGCTCGCGGCGATTGTTCAGCGTCATGAAGCCATCGTCACGGTGGAGGAGCATTCGCTGCACGGCGGCATTGGCGCCACCGTGGCCATGCTGATGGCGCGCCGTCGCATCAATCGCCCGCTGACCACGCTCGGCATCACCGAAGGCGAGTTCGCGCAATACGGCACGCGGCAGGGCATTCGCAAACACTATGGCATCGACGCGGCGGGTATCGCCGACGCCGTGCGCGCGTTGTGCGCGCAATAGAACAACAGGACGGAGACGCACATGAGCATTCAATACGACATGTCGCTGCGCCACGGCGTCGATTTCGATTTTCGCCTCGACGGCAAGGTCGCCGTGGTCACGGGTGGCCTGGGCGGCATTGCAATGGCGACCAATGCCGCGCTGATCGCCAAAGGCGCGCGCGTGGCGATTCTGTATCCGGGCTTCGAGGAACCGCGCGTGCAGGCCGCGCTCGCGGAACTGGGTGCTGACAATGCACGCGCCTTTGCCTGCGATGTCGCCAACGAAGCCGAAGTCGAGCGCGCCATGGCCGCCGCGCGCGACCATTTCGGCGATGTGCATCTGCTCGTCAACGCGGCGGGCTGCATCACGTTGACGCGCGCCGAAGACATCACCTTCGACGAATGGCAGCGGCAGATCGGCGTGAATCTCACCGGGCCGTTCCTGTGCGCGAAACACTTCGCGCGCATCGTGCTCGCGAGCGGACATGGCGGCAAGATCGTCAACATCGCGTCGCAGGCGGCGACGGTCGCTATCGACCAGCATTGCGCCTATACCTCGGCAAAGGCCGGGTTGATCGGCATGACGAAGGTGCTGGCGAAGGAATGGGCGCCGCGCGGCATCACGGTGAACACGGTGTCGCCTACGGTCGTGCTGACGCCGATGGGCGCCGCCGCCTGGGAAGGCGAGAAGGGCGAGAACATGAAGAAGCTGATTCCGGTCGGACGCTTCGCCTACACCGACGAAATCGCCGCCGCGATTCTCTTCCTGCTGTCCAACGGCGCGGACATGATCACGGGCGCCGACATCATGATCGACGGAGGCTACACGATCGCCTGAGTCGTCATCCGAGCAAGACCACGCTGTTCCAGAAAGACAAACCAAACCGGAGACAACAACATGTGGAAGAAGCTTGCAGTCGCAGCCGCGGTAGCCGTATCGTTTGCCGCCGTGATGCCCGGCAGTGCGCACGCCGCGGGCAAGGGCACCATCGCGATTCTCGTCAACGCGCTCGACAATCCCTATTACGCGGCCGAAGCCAAGGGCGCGGAAGCCGAGGCGAAGAAGCTCGGTTATGACACCATCGTGCTCTCGCACGGCGAGGACGTGAACAAGCAGAACGAACTCGTGAACCTGGTGATCGGCAAGGGCGTGAAGGGCATCGTGCTCGACAACGCGGATTCGAACGCGAGCGTCGCCACGGTGCGCGCGGCGGCGGACAAGAATGTGCCGGTCGTGCTGATCAACCGCGAGATTCCGAAGGACGGCATTGCGATCGCGCAGCTGAGTCACAACAACCTGCAAGCGGGCACCGAAGTGGCGCAGCGCTTCGTCGAGACGATCGGCGAGAAGGGCGAATATGTCGAGCTGACCTGCAATCTCGCCGACAAGAACTGCGTCACGCGTTCGCAAGCCTTCCATCAGGTGCTGGATCAATATCCCGATCTCAAGATGGTCGCGCGCCAGGATGCCAAGGGCGCGCTGTTGCCCGGCAAGCAGGCGATGGATTCGATCCTGCAGGAGCATCCGAACATCAAGGGCGTGATCTGCGGTAACGGGCCGGTGGCGCTGGGCGCCATTGCGTCGCTGGAGTCGGCGGGGCACAAGGATGTCGTCGTGATGGGTATCGACGGCAGCAACGACGAGCGCGATTCGGTTCTCGCGGGCAAGCTGAAGGCCACCGTGATGCTGCAGGCGCAGGGCATCGCAATCCACGGCGTGGACCTGCTCGACAAATACATCAACACCGGCAAGACCGGCGAGCCGGAGCGCCAACTGACGCGCGGCATCCTGATCACGAAAGACAACGCATCGAAGGTCAAGGACTTCTACTACACGAAGTAAGGTGCGCGAACGGCAGCGGGCGCGGCCCGCTGCCAGGGCTTGTCAAGTGAGGTCGTCATGGTTCATCCCGTTTCCACCGGCTGGCGCGCGCTGCTGACGCTGTGCGTGCTGAGCCTCGCCGCGTGTCACGTCGTGACCGATACCGAGCTGGCGCAAATCCGCAGCCAGGGCCAGCACAAGGGCCCGGACGCCGCGAAGATGCTGAGCGACCAGCTCATTCCCTACGCCGACAAGAACGCCAAGCCCGCAGCGCAGGTGATCGGCGCGTTGAACCAGAATTTCGACGACGCCTGCAAGCAGTTCGGCTTCCGTCAGAGCAATGCGTTTCCGTGCAATTTCTGGCTGCGCGTGCAGGGCAAGGTGACGCGCATCGATTCGACTTCGCGGGTCGGCAAGGCGTATGTCGAGGTGGCGCCGGCGAGCGGCGGCGAGCCGGTGAGCGTGGTGCTGGAGATGGGTCCGGTGGTGGTCGGCACTGGCGTGCGCGACGGCTTTCCCGGCGTCAAGTACAGCGACTTCGACGACCAGACCCGCTTCGCCGCTTTCGGCCAGGAACTGAACAAGCTGGTCGTGGCGCGCGTGCAGCAGTCGTTGAAGCTGAAGGCCGGCGACAGCGTGGACGCCGCCGCCGTCTACAGCAGCTGGAGCGAGCCTGCGGGCGAGATCCGCGCGATTCCGGTGGTCTGGAAATGAGCGAACCCCGAACCCTGAACCCGGTGAACGTGATCGAGACGCGCGGCCTCTCGAAGCAGTATCCGGGCACGGCCGCGCTGATCGATGTCGATTACAAGGTGCGGCGCGGCAAGGTCAACGTGCTGATCGGCGAGAACGGCGCGGGCAAGTCCACGCTGATGAAACTGCTGGCCGGCGCGGAGACGCCCACTTCGGGCGAGATCTGGATCGACGAACAGCTCGCGCAGATCAGCGACGTGCGCAGCGCGGAGAAACACGGCATCGGCATCATTTTTCAGGAGCTGAATCTCTTTCCCGACATGACGGTCGCCGAGAACGTCTTCGCGGGCAACGAGATCACGAGTTCGGGCGTGATCGTGTCTAAGCGGGAAAATCATCAGGCGAAGGTGCTGCTCGACCGCCTGCATATCGCGATCGACCCGCGCACGCGGCTCGGCGATCTCTACGTGGGCCAGCAGCAGCTGATCGAGATCGCCAAGGCGCTGTCCAAGCACATCAAGGTGCTCATCATGGACGAGCCGACTTCCGCGCTGTCGAAGACGGAAGTGGAGATTCTCTTCAAGATCATCGGGCAGTTGAAGGATGAAGGCGTCACGGTCATCTACATCTCGCACCGGCTGGAAGAGATCATGGCCATCGGCGACTGCATCACGGTGCTGCGCAATGGCCGGCTCGTCGCCGAGGACGAGATCGCCAACATCGACATTCCATGGATCATCGAAGCGATGGTCGGCTCGTCGAAGAAGCGCTTCGCCTTCGAGCAGCACAGCATCGGCGCGGAGGTGCTCAAGGTGAAGGACCTCGCGCTCAAGCGTTCAAACGGCATCTACGCCGTGGATCACGTGTCGTTCTCGGTGAAGGCGGGCGAGGTGGTCGGCATCTACGGGCTGATGGGCGCGGGCCGCACCGAACTGCTGGAGTCGCTGCTCGGCGCCAATCCGCTCGCGCTCGGCGAGATCGAGCTGGCGGGCAAGGCCATCGAGGACATGCCGATTCCGAAGCGCATCGAAGCGGGCATCGCGCTGGTGCCGGAAGATCGTCAGAAGCAGGGCATGGTGCAACTGATGACGATCCTTGAAAACATGACGTTGTCGAGCCTCGGCAAGTTCACGCGGCGCTTTGTCGGTTCACTGACGCGCGACCGGCAAGTGGCAGCGGCGGACGACATCGTGAAGAGGCTCGCCATCAAGGCCGCTTCCGTCGATGCACCGATCACGTCGCTCTCGGGCGGCAACATGCAGAAGGTCGTGATCGGCAAGGCGCTGCTGACGAGGCCCAAGGTGCTGCTGATGGACGAGCCGACGCGCGGCATCGACGTCGGCGCGAAGGAAGATGTCTACAAGACCATCAGTCTGCTCGCGCAATCCGGCATTGCCGTGATCTATGCGACCTCCGAGCTGGACGAGGCCATGGCGGTATCGAACCGCGTGTTCGTCATGGCGAGCGGCCGGCTGACTGCCGTGCTGGAGCGCGGGCAGTTCGACAGCGAGCGCATCGTGCGCGCCTCGACGCCCGCGACCGCCGTAGTGTGAAAGGAACGAGATCCGAACCATGAATACACCCAACAGCAGCAATCCGCCGGTGACGCCGGTGCACGCGAAGCACAATCGTCAGGGCGCTTATGCAGCAGCGCGCTTCGCGGTGAACCTGCTCAAGCTGCGCATCTTTATCGCGCTGTTCGCGATCATCATCGTGTTCTCGCTGGCCACGGAAAGCTTTCTCTCCACCGGCAATCTGCTCATCATGGCGAAGCACGTCACCGTGGTCGCGATTCTTTCCATCGGCATGACGCTCGTGATCCTGACTGGCGGGATCGATCTGTCGGTCGGGTCGATTGTCGGCATCAGCGGCATGGCGGCGGGCTATTTGCTGCTCGAAGGCGTGAAGATCGGGCATCACGTGGTCTTCTTCAATCCGTGGGGCGTCGCGCTCATCGCCTGTCTGCTCGGCGCGTTGATCGGCGCGGTGAACGGCTATCTCATCACCATGCTCAACGTCGCGCCCTTCATCGCGACGCTCGGCATGCTCTACGTGGTGCGCGGCGCGGCGCTGCTGGTCAACAACGGCAGCACCTTCGCCGACCTCGAAGGCAATCCGGCGCTCGGCAACACGGGCTTCGAATTCATCGGCAACGGCACGATCCTCGGCCTCTCGATGCCCGTCTGGATCATGATCGTGCTCGCCGCCATCACCATCTTCATCGCCCGCAAGACGCCGCTCGGACGGCGCATCTACGCGATCGGCGGCAACGAGCAGGCCGCGCGCTTCTCGGGCATCCGCACGAATCGCGTGAAGCTGTTCGTGTACATGTTTTCGGGCTTTTGCGCGGCCATTGTCGGACTGGTCATCACGGCGCAATTGCAGACCGCGCATCCGCTGACCGGCCAGACCTATGAACTGAACGCCATCGCGGCGGTGGTGCTCGGCGGCACTGCGCTGATGGGCGGGCGCGGCACAGTGTTCGGCTCGGTGGTGGGCGCGTGCGTGATCAGCATTCTCGGCGACGGCATGGTGATGTGCGGCATCAGCGACTTCTGGCAGATGGTCATCAAGGGCCTCGTCATCATCTTCGCGGTGGTCGTCGATCAGTTGCAGCAGCGTCTCCAGTCGCGCATGGTGTCGCTCACCGCATGAGGCCCGGACGATGAAGACCATTCTCGCAATCGATCAAGGCACGAGCGGCACCAAGGCGCTCATCTTCGACAACGAAGGCCACGTGCATGCGCGCGGCTTCGCGCCGGTGGCCTGCGACACGCCGCGCACGGGCTTCGTCGAGCAGGATGCGAACGCGTTGTACGACTCGGTGCTGAAGGCTGTGCGCCAGTGTTTGAGCAACTACGAGGGCGAGATTGCCGGGATCGGCATCTCGAACCAGCGTGAGACGGTCGTGCTGTGGGACCGGCAGGGCGAGCCCATCGTGCCGGCGGTGTCGTGGCAGTGCCAGCGCTCGCTCGGCATCTGCGAACGCATGAAGGGCGACGGGCTCGCGCCGTTGATCGCGCAGAAGACCGGCTTGCTGATCGATCCGTATTTCTCCGGCACCAAGCTCGTCTGGCTCAACGAGAACGACGAACGCGTCCACGCGCGCATTGCAGCGGGCGAGGCGTTCTTCGGCACGGTGGACAGCTGGCTGCTGTACCGGCTGACGAAGGGAGCGGCGTATCGCACCGATTACACCAACGCGTCGCGCACGATGCTGCTGAATCTCGGCGCGCTCGAATGGGATCGTGAGCTCGTCGCGCTGTTCGGGCTGGAAGGGCTGCGGCTGCCGGAATTGCGGCCTTCGGCCTCCGACTTCGGCTCGACCGACTTCGACGGCCTGCTGGACCGTCCGCTGCCGATTCTCGCGATGATCGGCGATTCGCACGCGGCGGCTGTCGGCGAAGGATGCCTGCGTCCGGGCGTAGCGAAGGCGACGATGGGCACGGGCTCGTCGATCATGATGAACGTCGGCGCGAAGGCGCACGAACCGGAACACGGACTGGTGTCCACGTTGTGCTTCGCCATCGGGGAGCGCGTGGATTACGCGCTGGAGGGCATCGTCATCAGCGCGGGTTCCACGCCCGCGTTCCTCAAGGAAAAGCTGCATCTCTTCGATGACTTCGCCCACGCCGAGCAGGCCTTCACCGACTACGACAACGGCGGCGTGTTCCTGATTCCGGCGTTCTCGGGCATCGGCTGCCCGCACTGGAAGTATCCGGGCGGCGCGCAGATCGTCGGGCTGAATTTCTCGACGTCGTGGCAGCACGTGGCGCGGGCGGCGTATGAATCCATCGTGTATCAGATCAAGGATGTCATCACGGTCATGGAACAGGCCGCCGATGTGCCGCTCGCCGAACTGTATCTCGACGGCGGACTGACGCAGCGGCCGTTCCTCTTGCAGTATCTCTCCGACACGCTGGACCGGCCCGTCAGCACGCTCGCCGTCAGCGAGATCTCGGCGGCGGGCGCGGCGGCGCTGGCCGGATGTCAGGCGGGACTGGCGGATTCGCTGGATGCGTATCAGGCCAGGCGCGTGGTGGCGCGGCGCGTGGAGCCGGGAAGCGGCGTCGCGGCGGCCGCGGACAATCATGCGCAATGGCTGCGCTGGATCAATCGACTTTGAAAACCTGGGAGTAGGGAACGTGACTTATCAAGCCAAGCGGTTCGAAGGCAAGGTTGTGGTCGTGACGGGCGGCAGCCGGGGTATCGGACTGGCCATCGCGGAGCGCTTCGCGCGGGAAGGCGCCAAGGTCTGCGTGACCGCGAACGAGAAGAGCGTGCACGATGCCGCCGCGCACTTGCGCGAAGCAGGCTTCGAGGCGCTGGCCGTCGAGATGGACGTGACGGACAAGCAGCAGGTCGTGGCGCTTTACGAAGAGGTGGCGACCACGCTCGGCGAGGTGGATGTGTCGGTGCAGAATGCGGGCGTCATCACCATCGCGAAGCTGCCGGAACTCACTGAAGCCGACTGGGACAAGGTCATGGCCGTGAACACCAAGGGCGTGTTCCTGTGCTGCCAGGAAGCGGCCACGCGCATGCTGCGGGCGGGCAAGACCGGCAGGCTCATCAATACGGCGTCGGGGCAGGCGCGGCAGGGCTTCGTGTACACGCCGCACTACGCGGCCAGCAAGTTCGGCGTGCTCGGCATCACGCAGAGTCTCGCGAAGGAACTGGCGCCCACCGGCATCACGGTGAACGCGTTCTGCCCAGGCATCATCACCACCGACATGTGGTCCTACAACGACGAAGCCTGGGGCAAGCTGCTCGGCGACTACAAGCCCGGTGAATTGATGGCCGAGTGGGTCGCCAACATTCCGATGAAGCGCGCGGGCAACGGCGCGGACGTGGCCGGACTCGTGACCTTCCTCGCTTCGGAGGACGCCGCGTACATCACCGGCCAGACCGTCAACGTGGACGGCGGCATGTTCATGTCCTGAGCCCGCCGGCCGGCGCATACCGGCCGGCGGAAGCGCGCGGTGCTCAGACCGGCAGCGCGCTCAGCTTGGCGATGGTGTCGGCGCAGGCATGCGCGGCCTCGGCGCCCTTCACGAGGAAATGCTCGCTGAAGAAGCGGACGTGCTCTTCGCCGTGATGGAAGTGATGCGGCGTCAGCACCGCGGAGAACACCGGCGTGCCGGTGTCGAGCTGGACGCGCATCAAGCCGTCGATGACCGCATGCGCGACGAACTCATGGCGATAGATGCCGCCGTCGACCACGAGCCCCGCCGCGACGATGCCCGCATAGGGTCCGCTTTGCGCGAGATGCTTGGCGTGCAGCGGAATTTCAAAGGCGCCCGCCACTTCATAAAGATCGATGTCTTCACGCGCATAGCCCTTCGCGAGCATGGCCTCGATGAAGGCGGTCTTGCATTGATCGACGATGTCGCGATGCCAGCATGCCTGGACGAAGGCCACGCGAGGACGCCTGGCACCTGCGGAAGAGACAGCCTGTGCTTCGTTGGTGTGATTCATGTTCATGGACTTCAGCCTGTTTGGTGTGAACAGGGCGAAGGACAGCCGTTAGCCCCCGCACGCGCGCGGCGTGACGAAGGGCGGCGCGAGCCGTCCTGTTCTCTTTCATCCGGACTATACCGTCGGCCCCGGAATCCAACCGGGTCTGCTGACCTCGCCGGTGCGCCGGGTCCAATGGGATTGGACAGGCAGGACAACCGGTGAGCGCTCGCGGGCTACGTCTCCTGCAAGCAGGAAACGATTACCGCCGGTGGGGAATCGCACCCCGCCCCGAGAACGTGTTCCCCGACAAAATCGAGATACGGGAAACGAGGCGTACCTTATCATGATCCGCGTGCCTGCGCCGGATGCCCCTTGGGCCTGTCAGGCTTCGTTCCACCGGACCGATCACGCAAACCAGGAAGCAATCCGGCTGCTTTCACACGTCTTTCACATCCCTACGGCAAGCTCGCGGGTTTTTGACAAGCCTGCTTACTGTCTCCGTCCGGGATCAACCTGTGCATAACAAGATCGCCCTGAGCACCACACTTCCACTGCTGATCGCGCTTGCCGCTTGTGGCGGCAACTCGACGACCCCCGCCGCGAACAGCGCCGCCGCCACGGATACGGCCTCCGCGCCGGCCAGCGCGTCCACGCCCGTCGAGGCATCCGCGCCGACCTCGGCTTCGTCCCCCGAGGTCTCGACGCCACCGCAAGCCGTCCAGGCCGGTCAATGGGCCGCCGCGAGCGCGGGCCAGATGCTCGACGTCACGCTCGGCGAGCTGCATCCGACCCAAGCCGCACTGGGCTACGACCAGATCTACTACAAGCTCGGCCGTTACGAAGCCGATCCGACCAAGAAGTTCGATGACTTCTGCGCCGACGAAGGTCTCGACAGCCTGGCGACGGACGGCTCGTCGGCCAGCTCGAAGCTGACGGATTCGACCAGCTTCACCTGCACGACCACTGACACCGCCACGCGCGATACCACTGTCCTGAACCCGGTCGTGATCGGCCCGAACGGCGACTCGCTGTTTCTGACCGACGGTCATCATGGTCTCTCGACCTACTATGAAGTCCCCGACGGCGGCCCGACGCTGCATGTGCATGTCATCGTGAAGGACAACCTGAGCGCGTACTCGGGCACGACGTTCTGGTCGGAGATGCAGAATCGCGGCTACACGCGCCTGAAGGACGCCAACGGCGCGCCGATCACGGCGGCGCAGCTGCCCGCCGGTCTGGGCCTGAAGCAGGGCATGCAGAACGACGTGTATCGCTCGCTGGTGTATTTCACGCGCGACATCGGCTACAGCAAGCCCACGCCGTCCACGGATTTCCTCGAGTTCTACTGGGCCGACTGGCTGCGCGCGAACTTCCCGCTGACCGGCTACACGCTGACCACGCTCGGCGCCACCGATCCGGATCCCGCGACCGCCGATAGCGGCTACCTGAACGCGGTGTGGAACGCATCGCTGAAGATGGCCGCGACGACGGATCCCATCATCGACGGCAAGACCGGCAAGGACCTGGGCCGGCTCGACGCAATCAATGCGGGCAAGAAGTACAGCAAGGGCGAATTCGGCGATCTTCTGAAGCCGCTCAGCGCATCGAAGCCGGGCAAGCTGGCCTATACGCTCGACTACAAGGCGCGTAACGGCCTGAAGTGAAAATGCGCGCGGCGCGGTCCGGTTGGGACGGCGCCGCGCATGTTCATCCTGCATGCCGAGTTTCGTGAATCCGCCCGACGCTTGTCGCCGATGCTTCAATGCGAGATGCTCTCCAGCGACTTCCCGAGCGTGCGCGGTCCCATCAGCCCGATGGCGAGCATCACGAGCGTCATCGCCCCGGCGATGAACACGAACACGCCCGTGACGCCGAACTCCTTGAGCGTGAACGCAATCACGAACGAGCTGAACACCGCCGACAGGCGGCTCCACGAATAGACGAAGCCCACGGCGCGCGCGCGGATGGCGGTCGGATAAAGCTCCTGCTGGTAGGCGTGGTACGTGAACGAGATGATGTTGCCGGCCAGCGTCAGCAACACACCGAGCACGACGATGAACGACGCCGACGACGTCTGGCTGAACAACAGCCCGCTCACGATGTTGAGCGCCGCCATCGCGACGATGACATGCTTGCGCTCGAAGCGGTCGGCGATCAGATAGCCGAGCAGCGGGCCGAGCGGCGCCGCGAGTCCGATGAGGGTGGTGTACAGCAGACTCGACGTCACCGTGATGCCTTGCTTGACGAGCAGCGTCGGCACCCAGTTGGCGAAGCCGTAAAAGCCCACCGTCTGGAAAATGTGGAACAGGATGAGCATCACCGTGCGCCGGCGATACGGCGGTTTCCACATGTCCGCGAAACCGGCCTTGCGCGCGACCGGATCGGGCGCGCCCGGCGGCGGCAACGCTGCGCCGTGCTGCCGCGCCACGGCGGCTTCGAGAGTCTTCAGCACGGCATCGGCCTCGTCGATGCGGCCCTTGCTCGCGAGCCAGCGCGGGCTTTCCGGCAGGTTGCGCCGGAAATACCAGACGAACAGCGCGCTCACGCCGCCCAGCAGCGCGACCCAGCGCCAGCCGTCGAACCCGAACGGCGCGCGCGGCACGAGCAGCCAGGAGCAGAACGCCACGACCGGCACCGCCGAGAAGCCCACCGCCTGGCACACCGCGAAGGCGCGGCCGCGCAGATGCTTGGGCGCGAGCTCGGAGAGATACGTGCCGATCGTGACCAGCTCGACGCCGATGCCGAGTCCCGAGACGAAGCGCCAGAAGTTGAGACCGCCGGCGCTGTCCTGGAAGGCCATGACCGTATTGGCAGCGACGTACCAGAGCAGCGAATACGTGAAGATCGCGCGGCGGCCGAAGCGGTCGGCGAGAAAGCCGCACGCCGCCGTGCCGATGAACAGCCCGCAGAACAACGCCGCAATGAAGCTCGCGACACCCGAGGTGCCGAACAGGCCGGGCGTAGTCGGCGTGAGCAGGCCGCTCTTTACCAGCCCCGGCGCGATGTAGCCGGTGAACAGCAGGTCGTAGAGTTCGAAGAAGAAGCCGAGACTCAGCAGCAGGACCAGCTTCCAGACGGCGCGGGTCGCGGGCAGGCGGTCGAGCCGGGCTGAAATCAGGCCGCCAGGGTCAGGCGGCTCGGTGTCCGCCGCCACGGCCGGCGCGGGCGCGGCATGAAGGGTTTGGTGTAGCGGGGCGCTTGCCGAAATGGCCATGATTGTCTCCAGTCGTTTTTCTGGATGACGCAGGCTCGTATCATTCCGCGCGCGCCTCCATCTCATTGCTGGCCAATCTAGACGGGGCGGCGGTGCGCGAAAAGTGCCGCTTCGGCAGCGGGGGCATCGCAATCGGCGATGTTCTCGTTAACCCTGCGGCTGCGGTTCCGTGCGCATCGGCACTGCGCCGGGCATCACGCCCTGTTCATGCCGCGCGCGACGCACCGCCAGCGCGAGCAAGGCGGCGAACACGAGCGGCCCGATCCCGGCGTGCAGCGTGACGCCGCACAGATCGCCCAGCACGGGATACACCCACGCGATACACAGCGCCTCGCGCTCCCACGGGAGCCAGCCGTCGCGCAGGCCTTTCGCCGCATATAAGGCGATCGGCACGGCAAGCCAGGTGGTGTCGTAGTTGAAGATGTACGGGCTGATCATGCAGGTGGCGGCGACCAGCGCCGTGGCGCGCACGGCGAGGTCGTCCGAACGGCGCCACACCCAGATGACGGCGAGCGTCGCGGCGAGCGCCTGGCCGCCCTGCGCCACATAGGCCGCCGTGACCGGCACGTGCGCGAGCCGCAGCGTTGCGAACAGACTGGCCGTCTGGGTCCACGGCAGCGTGCCCTGGGCGATCGCCTGACTGGCGAGACTCATGCCATGCAGGAACGGCGGGATCGCGCCGAGCCCGAACACAGCGAGCGCGAGGCCGGTGAACAGCACCACCGTCACCGCCGCCGCGCCGAAGGCGGTCCACATGCCGGCACAGGCCAGCGCCAGCGGAAAGAGAATGGCGAGATGCGGCTTGATCGACAACAGGCCGATGCAGATGCCCGCCACCACCGGCCGCTTCTGCAGGTTCATGAAAGCAGCCAGCGCGAGCGCCGCCGTGAGGCAGGCGTTCTGGCCTTGCGCCATGGTCAGCCAGAGGCCGGGAAAGGCGAGGATCGGCAACAGGGCCTCGCGCATCGGCAGCACGCGGCGCAACAGCGTCACGAGCAGGCCGGCCGTGAGCAGCGCGAAGATCGCGTAGGAGACCGGGCTCGGCAGCCACGCGAGCGGCTTGAGCAGCAACAGGAAATTCGGCGGATAGAAGAACGGTCCAACCCGGGGAAAGCGCGGCGAGATGTGTCGCGCGGCTTCGGTCAGCGCGTCGAGCGAATAGGCGGCGAGCGGCCGGCCTTCGAGCCACAGGCGTGAGGCAGCCCAGAAGGTCGTGAAGTCGAAACCGTTCGGATGACCGTACAGGCCCCAGGAATAATGCGCGGTGCGTACCCCGACAATGACCAGCAGGAGCAGCGTCGAGAGGCAATAGACCCGCAGGCGCTTCAGGTTCAGCCAGTGCGCGGCGGCGGGGGCGTCGGACAGTCGGGTCGGGACGATGGGCATGAGCCGTTATATCGGCAACGGGAGGGCGTTCTTGAGCCGTCCCGTTGACCCGTCCGGCTCAGCGCCGGATCAACATCGACATCAGTGCGCTGCCCGCGCACAGACCCGCAACAATCGGAAAGATGATGGTCGTGTGACCGGTCGCATCGATGACGTGGCCGATGGCCGGCTCGCCGATGCCCGCGAACGCATACGACATCGTATTGAGCACGCCCGTTGCGGTGCCGGCCGCGCGCCGTCCGAAGATATCCGGACACAGCGCCCAGAACGACGAGGCCGGCCCGAACACGAAGAAGCCGCACAGGAACAGCAGCGCCACGCCCAGCAGGCTGCCATGCGGCACGAACATCATCCACACCGCGGTCGCGCAGGCGAGCACCATGTACCAGACGATCGCCACATAGCGCTTGCCCTGGAACAGCACGTCGGAGATCCAGCTGTTCGACAGCGAGCCGAGCGCCATCCCCACCGGCAACGCGATGGTGATCCACTTGGGATCGATCAGCGAGGACGAGGTCTTCCAGTCCATGCCCAGGAAATGCACCGGCACCCACACGACCAGCGCATAGCGCGCCGCGTTCTGCAGGCCGATGGCCAGTCCCGTGATATACAGCTTCCAGTTTCCGAGCACGAGCCGGTAGCGTTGCGCGCTGCTCAGTTCGTCGCCGGGAGAAGCGGGGGCAGCCGCCCCGGACGATTCGGCGGCAGGCAGATGCTTGTCCTCGGGACGCTCCGCGACGAAGCACAGCAGCACGAGCGCACCGAGCAGCATCGAGAGCGGCGCAAGACGGAAGATCCAGATCCAGCCGAGATGCAGCGTACCCAGGATCAGCACCGGAAGGATGTACGCGAGCACCGACGAGAATCCCGAAAAGCCCACATACACGCCGTACACGAAGCCGCGATGGCGGTCGTCCCACCAGTTCGACAGCAGGCGGCTGCCGGGGGCGAAACCCATCGACTGGAAGAAGCCGTTCAGCCCCCACGCGAGCAGGAAGAACACGAAGCCGTGGCCGAAGCTGAACAGCCAGTTCGCCGCGAGCGACAGCACCGCGCCCGCGATCATCATGGTCTTGCCGCCGAGCTTGTCGCCGAGATTGCCGTTGACGAACTGGCCGCCCGCGTAGCACCACAGCATGGTCGCGCTGATCCAGCCGATCTCGTATTTCGACAGTCCGAAGTCGTGCTGGATGCCGGCGACCGCGAAGCCGAGCGTCTGCCGCCCGGTGTAATAAAACAGATAGCAGAACGTCACGCCGATCAGCGCGCGCCAGCGATATTGCGCGCGCGTCGTCTCCTGGCGCGATAGTGCGTAATCCAGAACGTCGGGTGTATCAGAGGGCATGGTGTCTCCTGGTTGGCGCGATTCTGTGTCGCGCTCGTTGTGCGGTATTCAGGCGAGGTGATTGAGCGCGAGGTCGAAGGCGTCGAAGTTGCGCAGCCGGCGGTTTGCGTCGATACCGCTCAGCCTGCGGTTGAAGAGCAGCGGCACTTGCTGCTCGGACGCGCCGCCGTGCGAACGCAGCGGTACCGTGAGACCCGAGAGATCGTGCTGGTGCGCGGCGCTGCCGAGCACGGTCAGCCGTTCGCCGAGCACGACCAGATCGCCGATGCGGTCCGGCGGCAGTTCGAACCGCTCGCAGGCCTGCGCGCGCGTGAGCACCGCGTCGACGCCCGCGAGGCCGGCAAGGAATTCCGTCACGTCGCGCTGCGGCGCGCGCTCCCCGAGATACACGGTCGCGTATGAACCGAGCGCGCCGTGATGCACCACGTAGGGATCGGTGATCGGCAGGATCACGCGGGCGGCATCGGCGCCGAAGCGGGCGTCGAGCCGGTCCTGCAGGAAGACGATGCGCGGGCGGCCGAGCGCATCGGTCTTCGCGTTCATGCCGTGATCGGCGGTGATCGCGAGCACCGCGCCCGCGTCGTGGTACTGCGCGAAGTAGCGGTCCATCATCGCGTAGAAGGCGTTGGCCTCCGGCGTGCCGGGCGCGTGCTTGTGCTGCACGTAATCGGTGGTCGACAGATACATGAGGTCCGGGCGCTCATGCTGGAGCAGCGACAGCCCCGCCGCGAACACGAATTCCGACAGCTCCGCGCTGTACACCGAAGGCAAGGCCATGCCGGTCCGCTCGATCATCCCGGTCACGCCGTGCACCTCGATATCCAGCTGATCGGCCTTCTCCGCCGAGAAACAGATGCCGTGCAAGCCGTGACCGAGCAGCGCGCGCAGCTTGTCCTTCGCCGTCACCACGGCCACGCGCTGTCCCGCGCGCGCCATCTCCGCGAGAAGGGTCGGTGCGCGCAGGTACTTCGGGTCGTTCATCAGCACTTCGGTGCGGGTGTCCTCGTCGAAGAAGAAGTTGCCGCAGATGCCGTGCACCGAAGGCGGCGCGCCGGTGACGATCGACAGGTTGTTCGGGTTGGTGAACGACGGCAGCACGCAGTCGCCGGTCAGCACGGTGCCGGTGTCGGCGAGCCGCGCGAGGAACGGCGCTGCGCCCGCGAGGATGGCCTGGTTGATGTATTCCTGTTCGCAGCCATCGACGCACACCACGATGGTCGGCGCCGCAGGCATCTGATAGGAACGGGAGTTGACGGTGATTGAGGAGGACATGAGCGCACCTTGTCTGGTTGAGTCGGTTCCCAGCGTAAGATGAGCGTTTCGCTCACACAATCGAAATAAAGACGCGATACCTGTCAGAAAAAATCACATATGCGATCCAAGCTTCCTCCTCTCAACGCGTTGCGCGTGTTCGAAGTCGCCGCGCGCGCGGGCAGTTATTCGGCGGCGGCGCGCGAGCTCAACCTGACGCACGGCGCGGTCAGCCGACACATTGCGATTCTCGAGGAGTGGCTCGGCCAGCCGTTGTTCGCGCGTGAAGGACAGAGCATGGCGGCCTCGCCGCATGCGCGGGCGTTCGCGCGGGAGATCAGCGCGGCGTTCGACCATATCGCCGATGCCGCCGAGCGCTACGGCCGCGATCATCGCGTGAAGGTGATCCGGGTGAGCGCGTCGGCAACCGTGGCGATGCGCTGGCTGATTCCGCGCTTGCCGCTTTTCACCGAGCGTCATCCGGACGTGGACGTGCGCGTGTCCACCGCGATGTCCACCGAACCCGCGTTGCGCGGCAGCTTCGATCTGGCGATCCGCCGCTATGTGCCGCCGGGCGGCCAGTTCCAGAGCTGGCCGCTGTTCCGGGAACGCATGACGGTGATCGCGAGCCCGGCGCTGCTGGAGCGCACGGGTCTGAGCCGTGTCGAAGAGCTGGCGGCCGCGACCTGGCTGACCAGCGAGACGCGTCCGGGCGACTGGGAAGCGTGGCTCGAAGCTGTCGGCCATGCTTCATTGCGCGCGCATCGCATGCTGCGTTTCGATCACTTCTTCGTGACGCTGCAGGCGGTGGTGGACGGCCTGGGTTTCGGCATTGGCCCGCTGCCGACGCTGGACGCCGATTGCGCGTCCGGCCGCGTGTGCATGCCGTTTCCGGAACTGACGGCGAACGGCGCGACATATCACGCGCTGGTACCGCTGGATGCGGACAAGCCGGTTCACATGCGCGATTTCGTCGACTGGCTGCGGGCGAACGGCGACGCTGAGGCGCACGCATGAACGGACCCACAAACGGACGTTAAGACCGGCCCGCCCGCGAGTGCGCCTGGAACGCGGCCAGGCGTGGCGCGGGTTGGGCCGAAACGGGATGTTTGGGTCCGTTCAAGATGGCCAGGAGCCAGTGCGGATCCGTGGGTTCGATCCATTCGTTATTCCAGGACAGCAGTTTGTGCCGGCCCGCCCAGGTGGACATCTGCTGATCGAACGCCCCGCAGTAGTCACGCGCCGGGCAGACGAGTCCCGCCCAGGGATCGACGACCCAGCAGCCGTCATAGTCCTGCAGGCCTACGTGATCTATTGCGCCTGGCGGGACATGGCCCACCAGCGTGAAGGCATGGCTGCCTTGATAGTCCACTGCATAGACCGTGGCCTGTCCACCGTTCGACAGGATCAACTGCGCCGCGGCGCCGGCCATTTCCTGGCAATTGCCGGCGCGTGAGAGCAAGACGGCAGAGTAGTCGGTCGGAGCGTTTCGATAGGTGGCCTCCTGAACCGCCGCGACAGCCCGCATGGCGGCCTGCACGCGATGAATGCTATGCGCGTCTCCCTTGCGGAACTTGTTGGCCGATTTGGCTCCGCCCGAAAGAAAGGTGTCGCGGACGATGTTGAAGGACCAGCGCGCGTAGTGCTCGTCCGGGCTGCCGGACAGGGTTTGAGCAGGAGAGGCTTGATTGAAGAAAAGTTCAGCGTGGCTCGTCGTTGCGATCGGCGAGGTGTCCTCCGTCATCGTTTCGTCGAGTTGCTGCAACCCGCCCAGGTCCGGCAGGGTGTCCGACGCCGCTACCTCGACCCAGTCCGAGATATCGACTTCGTCCGGCATGGACAGCTCGACCCACTCCGACATGTCGACCTCGTCTAATGCCCCGCTCGTGTTCGTGTCCTCGGGCATGGCCGAGCGGGGCAGGAACGACTGCACGATTCGCAATTCGTCGTCGAGCGGATCGTCTTCCTCGAAGTAAGGCAGCGGCTCGGCGGCCTGCTGGAAGCCGGCGGACGAACCCGACGCAGACGAGCGGCCCGCACGCGTCTGGTTCGATTTCCTGCGTGGTGCGAATACTCTTCCGGCAAAACGAAACATCGGGTGCTCCCTTGCTGTGCGTTCGCGACACGTAGCGTGCCGGCGAATGAATAGGCGAAACGGCCGAATGGCAGTCAAGCCGTCACGATCGGCCTGTCGAGCGCCAGTATGGATTTGAAAACGGGCGCATAACACGACGCGAGCCCGCCGGCACAAAACTTTTCCTTCGCACATCAGGCGTCTCGCACCGCCGCCGCGAGCCTGCTCATTTCCAGCTCATTTTGCCCGCGCAGACTGCGTCCATTGATCGTCGAGGGAGACACCGTCATGGACCAGTTCAAGCAAGGGGCCTTCCGCTCCTACGTCGAGATCCTGCTCGACCAGTTGCTGCAACACACCGGCCAGACGGTGCTGCGCTATCGCGATGCCGACATCGACGGCCGCGCGCTGCGTGCAACGATCTTCCGATACGCGCGCGCGCTCGAAACCTTCGGCATCGGACGGGGTTCGCTGGTGGCGCTGTTCGCGCCGAACTGCCCCGCCGCGCTGGCCATCCATTACGCGGCCAATCTGCTCGGCGCGGCTTCGATGTTCCTGCCAGCGGCCGCCTCCGTCGATCATCGTGCGACCCTGCTGAAACGTATTCGCCCCGCGTTGCTGGTCGCGTTCGCTGAGACCGCGCATCTCGTACCGGAGGATGTCGGAATGCGGGTCGTGCATGTCGGCACGGGACTGGCGTCCATGCGGCTCGACTATCGCGCGTCCTTGCAATCGGCCGCGCCGCTGTCGAGCCGCGCCCGTCCCGACGATCTCGCGATGGTGGCGTCGTCAGGCGGCTCGACCGGCGTGCCGAAGGCCAGCCTGCGCAGCTTCGCGGCCTATTCGGCGATGGTCGGCGCAACATCCGCTCCGCAGCGCCGCCAGCTGGTCAACGGCGCGCTGGCTTACCTGTCGCAAGTGCTCGTCGATCAGACGCTGACGGGCGGCGGCACGGTGGTGCTGCGCCCCGGCTTCGATGCCGCCGACACGCTCGCGACCATCGAAGCCGAACGCATCACCGACCTGCTGCTGGTCGAACCGCAACTGTTCGAGACGATGGATCATCCGGACGCCCGCACCCGCGACCTGTCCTCGCTGCGCTCGATCGTGCATATCGGCGGTTCGGCGCCGGCCGTGCTGCTGCGACGCGCGCTCGCTCGCTTCGGGCCGGTGCTCACGCACATGTACGGCGCGAGCGAGGCCGGTCTCGTGAGCGTGCTGACGCCGTCCGACTACCTCGCCAACCCCTCCGCGCTGGAAAGCTCGGGGCGTGTGCGCAACGGCGTCGAACTGCGTCTGCGCCGGGCCGACGGCTTGTTGGCGGCGCCTGGCGAAAGCGGCCGCATTGAGGTGAAATCGGCTTCGGTGGCGCAGGGCTATCGCAATCAGCCGGTCGAGTCGACGCTCAAGTTCTGTGGCGGCTGGTGCATGACCGGCGACGTCGGCATGATCGACGCGCACGGCTATCTGCATGTGCTCGGCCGCGCGACCGAGATCGTCGAGATGGGCGGCGCGCCGTTCGGGCCCGCGCAGATCGAGGCGTCGCTGTGTGCGTTGCATCAGGTGCGCTACGCCGTGGCGGTGTCCAATGACTATCCCGCTTCCAGCAAGCTATGGAATGTCGTGGTGATGCCGTGGCCGGGTCTGTCGCTGAATCTCGCGTTGTGCCGGCGGGTGATCGAGCTGAACTGCGGCAGGCAAGTTGCCGAGGCGGTGCACCTGATGACGGCGCCGCGCGTGCCGCTCACCGAGCAGGGCAAGGTGGATCGCGGCGCGATCGGCCGTCTGGCGCTGACTGTGCCGGATGACACGATGCCGGGACAGGAAGCCGCGCTCGGCGCGTGAGCGCTGCCGCTAGCTTGCTAGCGGTCGAACTCGCGGGTCTGTTCGGCTTCCTCGAAGATCGTCCCGAAGCGCGTGGGCACGACCACGACAGGGCGGCTCGCGGAGTCGTACTGATCCGCCAGCGCGAACGCCTCCGCGATGATCGCCTCCACGTCCTGACGCAGCATCGTCACGTCGAACGAAAGATGCGCCGCGAACGGATCCCAGTCGAAGCAGCCGACCACCAGCGCGCGCCACGCCTCGGCGGGCAGCGTCGAGGTGAACTGGACCAGCCCTTCGAACGCGGTGATCGAATTCATCAGCAACCCCGCTGGCAGCCGGCCGAGCGTCGCCTGTCGCGCCGCCAGCGCGCGGCGCGCGGCGGCGGCGTTGTAGCCGCACGAATCGACGGCATCCGCGGCGGGCGCGATGCCGCGCGCGACGAAGGCGTCGCGGAAGCCGGCGATGCGCGTATCGGTCGCGTATTCGCCGGGAATGCCGCCGACCAGCACCAGCTCGTGCGGCGACTTGCCTTGCGCGAGCAGCTTGTCGAGCAGCACGTCGGTGATCGCGCGCGCGCCGCCGCGATTGTCCGACACGACCGACGGCGCACCGGCGCCCGGCAAGTCGAGGTTGATCGACGGCACGCCCGCTGCCGCGCAGCGTTCGTTCAGCGGCGCCGGATTGCGCACGCCGGCGATGAACAGCAGTTCCACCCGTTGCGCGAGCAGGGTTTCGGTGACGCTGATTTCCACGGCCGGATCGCGCTGCGTGCCGACCACGATCGGACACAGGCCGCGGCTGCGCGCCTGATCTTCAAACGTCTGCGCGAGCCCCGCGAAGAAGCGGTTGCGATAGTGCGGCAGCACCATGCCTGCCAGCCCCGAGCGCGACAGCCTCAGGCCGCGCGCCTTCAGGTTGACGTTATAGCCGAGCTTGCGCGCGCTCTCGAGCACGCGCTGCGCGGTTTCCTCCTTGATGCGATAGCGCGTCCACGTGCCGTTCAGCACCATGCTGACCGTCGAGGTGGATGAACCCGTGGCGCGGGCGATGTCGTAGATCGTCGATTTTCTTGCAGGCTTGTGACTGGCCATCGAGCTGACTCCAGGCGCGTGCTTGTCCGGACGGGAGCGGCAACGCGGCACTCGGAGACTTTAGGGTTTGTCCGAGTCGACCGCCTTGCTGAATAGATTCAGCATACCTCAGCCCGAGTTGCTGAATGGATTTAGCAAAAACTTCAGCACGCGGCGCAGCAGGACAGCAAGCGGAGTTCCGACCAACCCGACCGGGCGTCCGCCTGACATGCGGCGGAAGTCCTCCGCAGGAGACAAGTCCATGAAACTGTTTCGCGCATGGTGTGCAGGCGTGGCTTCGGTTGCGCTGATGCTGGCGGCCGTTCCGGCCTGGGCGTCGCCGGATCAGCCGGTGATCGGCGTGGTGGTGAAGATCGGTGGCATTCCCTGGTTCAACGCGATGGACGCGGGCATCAAGAAGCGCGCCGCGCAACTCGGCGTCAAGGCGTTCATGATCGGGCCAACCAGCGCCGATCCCGCGCTCCAGGTGCGGGCCATCGAAGACCTGATCGCGCAGAAGGTGGATGTAATCGGCGTCGTGCCGAACGATGCCGAAGTGCTCGAACCAGTGCTGCAACGGGCGCGCGCGGCGGGCATCAAGGTCATCACGCATGAATCGCCGAAACAGCAGAATGCCGACTGGGACTTCGAGCTGGCGTCCGTGAAGGGTTTCGGCGAGGCCTATGCGAAGCGTCTCGGCGAGGCGCTCGGCGGCAAGGGCGAATACGCGGTGTTCGTCGGCTCGCTCACGGTGCCGCTGCACAACGCATGGGCCGATGCCGCGATCGCCTACATCAAGGCCAACTATCCGGGCATGACGCTGGTGGGCGACCGTTATGGCGTGGCGGAAGACGTCGATGCGTCGCGCAAGACCGCGCTCGACCTGATGCGCGCGCATCCCAACCTGAAGGCGATTCTTGCATTTGGGAGCCAGGGTCCGATTGGTGCGGCGCGCGCGGTGCAGGAAAAGCAGATGAAGGGCAAGGTGCTGGTGCTCGGGCCGTTCTCGCCAGGGCAAGGGCGGCGTCTGGTTCACGACGGCGTGCTGGCCGGCGGCTTCATGTGGAATCCGGAGCAGGCGGGGGAAGTGTTCGTGACGCTCGGCACGATGGTCGCGAAGGGCCAGCCGGTGAAGGACGGCACGAACATTCCGGGCCTGGGCGTCGTGCATCCGGACGGCCACAACCTGATCGTCGATCAACTCGTGGACCTGAACGAGAAGACCGTCGACGATCTTGCCAAAACCGGCCTGTGAACGGGTCGCCGCAACGCACATGAATCAGCCCGCCGCCACCGACGCGCGCACGCCCCTGCTGAAGCTCGACGCCATCTCGAAGGACTTCGGCGGCGTGCGTGCCCTGCGTTCGGTGCAGTTCGACGTGATGCCGGGCGAAGTCCTGTGTCTCGCGGGCGAGAACGGCTGCGGCAAGAGTACGCTCATCAAGATCATCAACGGCGTATATCAACCCGAGGCCGGCGCGCAGATGCTGATGGACGGCGAGTCCATCGCGGGCCTCGATCCGGCGAAGGCGCGCGACCTCGGCATCCAGGTGATCTGGCAGGATCTCGCGCTGTTTCCGGAGATGACGGTGGCCGAGAACATCGCGTTCGAGCAGAACCTCGGCGGGTGGCCGCGTTTCGTCGACTACGGGCGGATGAAGCAGGCGGCGCGGCGCATTCTGGAGCGGCTTGGCGTGACGCTCGATCTCGGCCGGTCGGTGCGGTCGCTGTCGATTGCGCAGCGGCAGATCGTGGCGATCGCCCGTGCGCTGGTGCGCGACGCGCGCCTCGTGTTCATGGACGAACCGACCGCCTCGCTGAGTCACGCCGAAACTGGCGCGCTGCTCGACATCGTGCGGCGGCTCTCGGCCGACGGCATTGCCGTGGTGTTCGTGAGCCACCGGCTGGCTGAAGTGCTCGAAGTCTGCACGCGCGTGACCGTGCTGCGCGACGGCCAGTATGTCGGCACCTTTCCCACCCAGGGCATGACGCAGACGCGCCTCACGGAACTGATGACGGGCCGCACCTTCGATTACGCGGTGCGCGCGACGGATCGTCCGGCCGCGCCCGTGGTGCTGGAAGTGCGGGGCTTGTCGCGCGGGCGCGAGTATCGCGACATCGCGCTCAGCATTCGCCGCGGCGAGATTCTCGGCATCACGGGACGGCTGGGCGCGGGACGCACCGAGCTTGCGTTGTCGCTGTTCGGCATGACGCGGCCGCGCGCGGGATCGATTCACATGGACGGCCGTGAAATCGCGTTGCGCTCGAACCGCGACGCGATTCGAGCCGGCATCGCCTACGTGTCCGAGGACCGGCTGCAACTCGGTCTGGTGCAGCCGCAATCGATCGGCGACAACACCGTCGCGGCCGTGCTCGACCGTCTGCTCGACGCCGCGCGCCTGATCTCGGCCCGCCGGCGCGGCGCGCTGATCGACGACTGGATCAAGCAGCTCGCCGTGAAGATCGGCCAGCCGGACGACGCGGTGTCCACGCTGTCAGGCGGCAACCAGCAGCGCATCGTGCTGGCGAAGTGGCTCGCCACGAACCCGAAGCTGCTGATCCTCGATTCGCCGACTGTCGGCGTGGATGTGGGCGCGCGCGCCGGCATTTTCGCGATCATTCACAACCTGGCGGCGCAGGGCATGGCGATCCTGCTGATCTCGGACGAGATCCCCGAGGTGTACTTCAACGCCGACCGCATCCTGCACATGCGCGACGGCCGCATCGCGGGGGAATACGTGCCGGGCAAGTCCACGATGGAACACATCGAGCGAGACGTCCATGCCTGACTTGCGCAGACTCGGCATCGGTTCGATCGAGGCGCTGCTGCTGCTCGTCATCGTCGCGATGATGATCGGCCTGAGCCTCACGACCACGACCTTCCTCACGCTCTCCAACCTGTTCGACCTGCTCAACCAGAGTTCGGTCAACATCATCTTCGCCGTGGGCTTGCTGGTGGTGCTGATCGCGGGCGGCATCGATATTTCGTTCGCGGTGGGCGCCTCGGTGGCGCAGTATCTGACCGCGCTGACCGTCATGCGGCTCGGCGGCGGCAACTGGGCGCTGGGCTTCCTCGCTGCCGCGTGCTTCGGCTTCCTGCTGGGCGCGATCAACGCGACCATCATCTATCGCTTTCGCATCGTGTCGATTGTCGTGACCATCGCTACCTTCAACGTCTTCTTCGGCGGCCTGATGTTCCTGACGGGCGGCGTGTCCATCTACGACTTGCCGGACTGGTGGGTCGAACGCGTGTCCATTGTCCATGTGGATACGCCCAGCGGCGTCGCTACGCTTGCGCTGCCGGTCGCGGTCATGGCGGTGGCGGTGCTGGCCACCTGGCTGCTGTTGCGCCGCACGACCACCGGCCGCCAGCTCTACGCGATGGGCGACAACCCCGAGGCCGCCCGGCGCGTCGGCGTGAACATCGGCGCGATGCACTATGTGGCGTTCGGCTGGCTCGGCATGATGGCGGGCATCGCGGGACTGATGCAGGCGCACTACGTCCAGGAAGTCGTGCCGAACGCGCTGTATGGCCGCGAACTCGACGTGCTGGCCGCCGTGGTGCTCGGCGGCGCGCGGCTGGGCGGCGGACGCGGCACGATCCTCGGCGCGATCCTCGGCATCCTGCTGACCGCCATCACCGCCAACGGCCTGAACCTGCTCGGCATCTCGCCGTATGCATTCAAGATGATCATCGGCGCGATCATCCTGATCGCAATCACCCTGTCGAGCGGTGGCTTCACGAAGCTGGTCGGCGCGCGGCTGGCGTCGTCGGGCGCGAAGGCGGCGCCATGAAGACGCGCGCTCCCGCCGGCTCGCTCGTGCCCGCCGATGTCGCCGGCCTGCTGGGCTTTCTGGTCATCGTGATTATCGTGATGAGCTTCGCCTCAGAGCGCTTCTTCACGACGAGCACCTTTGTCTCGGTGGCGTTCCAGTTGCCCGAACTCGGCTTCTTCACGCTCGCCATGCTGATGCCGCTCATCTCCGGCGGCTTCAATCTCGCGGTGACCTTCACGGCGAATATCTCGGGCCTCGCGATGGCCTACGTGCTGCACACGCATGGCGGCGCGGACGCGGGCGCGGCCGCCGTGGCGCTCGGCATGGCTGCCGCGCTCGCGACGGGCGCCGCATCCGGCTGGGTGATGGGCGCGGTCATCGCGCGCACGGGCGCGAGCCCGATTCTCGTCTCGCTCTCGATGATGATCTTCCTGCGCGGCCTCGGCGAATTCCTCACGCGCGGCGGCGACATCTCGGGCTTTCCGCCCTTCGTGCGCGAAATGGGCAACGGCGTGCTGCTGGGCGTGCCGATTCCATTATGGATTTTCATCGGCTGCGCGCTGGTCTGGCATGTCGTGATGACGCGATCGCGGCTGGGTTTCGCCACCCGCATGATCGGCTCGAATCTCGAAGCGACGCGCTATTCCGGCATCGCCACGACGCGCGCCGTCACGCGCATCTATATGCTGTCGGGGCTGATGTGCGGCGTCGCCGGCATCGTGATGGCCGCGCAGTTCAACTCGGTGCGCGTCGGCCACGGCGAGGCCTTCCTGCTGATTTCGGTGCTGGCGTGCTTTCTCGGCCGCGTCGATCCGTTCGGCGGCTTCGGGCGCGTGGCGCCGGTCGTCATCGCGCTGGTGATCCTGCAGGTGATCGCGTCGGGGCTCAATTTGCTCGGCGCGAACCAGCACCTCGCCACCGCGCTGTGGGGCGTGTTCCTGCTGGTGGTGATGCTCGTCCGCTGGGCGTGGGCCCGCGGCATTTCAAGAACCCGGGTCCGCAGACGCGCGACCGCATCGGAGGGAGTGGCACGATGAACAAGCTTGGCGTACATGCACTGGTCTGGGCGGGCGACCTGACGCCGGAATCGACGCGCAAGGTCATCAGCCAGACCAGGGAGGCCGGTTTCGATCTGGTCGAGCTGTCGCTGCATGGTCCGAAGGTCATGGATCTGGCGCTCACGCGCGATCTGTTGCAAGAGCACGGGCTCGGAATCGGCTGCTCGCGCGGTCTGACTTTCGACGCGGACGTGTCGAACGAAGACCCGGCCGTCGTGGCGCGCGGCGTCGCGTTGCTGGAAGAGGGCATCACGATCACGGCTGAACTTGGCGGCGGCTATTTCGGCGGCATCCTGTACGGCGCGATGGCGAAGTACTCGGCCCCGATCACGCCAAAAGGCCGCCGCAATGCGATCGAATCCCTGAAGCGCATCGCCGATTTCGCGCTCAAAAAGAACGTCACGCTCGGGCTCGAAGTGGTGAATCGTTACGAGAGCAATCTGCTGAACACGGCTTCGCAGGCGCTGGCTTTCATCGACGAAGTGGATGCGCCCAACGTGGTCGTGCATCTCGACACGTACCACATGAACATCGAGGAATCGGACTTCATGCAGCCGGTCTTGCAATGCGGCAAGCGGCTCGGTTACGTGCATATCGGCGAGAGCAATCGCGGCTATCTCGGCTCGGGCACCATCGACTTTTCGCAGTTCTTCCATGCGCTCGCGATGATCGACTATCAGGGCGTCGTGACCTTCGAGAGCTTCTCGTCGACGGTCGTGAACGAGCAGTTGTCGAACGCGCTCGCCATCTGGCGCAACCTGTGGGACGACGGCATGGACCTCGCGAAGCACGCGCGCGCGTTCATGGCGGGCGGCATCGGTGCGGCAGCGAAGGCGAGGGCGCATCACTGATGATCGACGGACTCTATCTCGAACGTCTGCAACGTCTCGCCGATGCAGGCGGACGCCGTATTCTCGGTCTGGTCGGCGCGCCCGGCGCGGGCAAGTCAACGCTGGCGGAGGCCATTCTCGATGCCTTGCCGGGTCAGGCCGTCGTCGTGCCGATGGACGGCTACCATCTCGCTAACGTGGAGCTTCAGCGGCTCGGACGCGCGGGACGCAAGGGCGCGGAAGACACCTTCGACAGCGCCGGCTATGTCGCGCTGCTGCGTCGGTTGCGTGAACAACGGCCGGATGAGGTCGTGTATGCGCCGGCGTTCCGGCGCGAGATCGAGGAACCCATCGCCGGGGCGATTCCGGTGCTGCCGGAAGTGCCGCTGATCGTGACCGAAGGGAACTACCTGCTGTTGGAACACGGCCACTGGCAGGGCGTGAAACCGCTGCTCGACGAAGTCTGGTTCGTGAACGTCGATCAGAACCTGCGGCGTTCGCGGCTGCTCTCGCGACACGTGAGCTTCGGCCGCAGCGAGGAGGCGGCGGAACAGTGGGTCAGCCAGACCGACGATGTGAACGCGCGGCTCATCGACTCGACCCGGCTGCGCGCCGACATGCAGTTCAATTGGCCCGCGCCCGCCTGACGCTGACGCGCTTCAGATGAGCGTGGGCTGCTTGTCAGGCGCCCGCGCGTGTTTCTCGCGCGTCAGCTTCTCATGCACGCCTTGCGTCAGCGAGGCGATCTGCTCCGCCAGTTCGCGCGTCAGCGCGGTCAGTTCGGTGTTCTGCTTCAGCAATGCTTCGATCTGCATCGCCTGCTGCGCGAGCGCCTTGTCGCGGCGCGTCGAGGCAAGCGCGAGCGCTTCGCGGTGCCGCGCGTCGGCATCGGAGAACGCCTTGTCGCGGTCGGCCTGACGGGTCTGCGCGAGCAGGATCATCGGCGCGGCATAGGCGGATTGCAGGCTGAACGCCAGATTCAACAGCACGAAGGGATAGGGATCGAAGTGAATGAGCTGCACGGCGCTCAGACCGATCCACACGACGACGATCAAGGTCTGCGCCAGCAGGAACGTGGGTGTGCCGAAGAAGCGCGCGAACGCCTCGGCCTTGAGCGCGAACCAGTTGTTGCCGAAGGCGCTCGACAAATGCAGGACCGGCAACTGGAAGCGCAGATGGTCGACCGATGGCGGGTCGTCGTGGCTTGAGGAGGGTGACGGCTGATCGGGCGTCATGGCGGAATCCGGAGCAGAGAGACTGAAGCTCCCCACTCTAGATCCTTCCGCGCGCAAAGCCTTTCCGGATTGCACGCCCGGCTGTGGTGCTGCACGGCTTCTCGCGCCGTTACTTCTTCGTGCCGTTCTGCGCGACGGCTTCGTCCGTTTCCGTCCGCGCACGAAGCCTTTTCTGGATTGCACGCGCGACTGCGGTCCTGCACGGCCTTCTCGTGCCCTTACTTCCCCTTGCCGTTCTGCGCGACCGCTTCGTCCGTTTCCCAGCCGCCGCCGAGCGCGAGGAACAGGTTCACCTGATCCACCGCCACCTGACCTTCGGCCGCGGCGACCTGTGCGGCCACGCCAGTCAGCGTGCGCGTCGCGTCGAGGTCGTTGAGGAACGACTCACGGCCCGCGCGATACAACTGGTTGGTTTCATCGGCGGACTGGGTGGCTGAACGGTACGCGATGCGCAAGGCATCGGCGCGCGTGGTGTCCGAGGCATACGTCGCGAGATTGCTCTGCGTTTCCTGCAAGGCCTTCAGCACGACGCCGTCGAAGTGCGCGAGCGCGCCGCTGCTCGATGCTTCCGCCTGCTGCACGCGGGCGCGCTGGCCGTTGATCGGAAAGCTCCAGCTGATCAGCGGACCGAACGCCCAGCGGTTCGTATTCGCGCCGAACAAATCCTCCGCGACGCCCACCGATCCCACCGACGCCCCCAGACTCACCGACGGATACAGCGCCGCCGTCGCCACGCCGATGCGCGCCGTCGATGACGCCAGTTGCCGTTCGGCCTGACGCACATCGGGGCGGCGCTTGAGCAGCGCCGCGCCGTCGCCGACCGGAATCGGCGCGCGCAGCCGGGGCAGCTTGCGGCAGGCAAGCGCGGCCTTGGGCAGGTCGGCGGGCGCGCGCGCCAGCAGCATCGCCAGGCGATAGTGCGCAACCCGGCGGCGCGCGACGAACCGCGGAATGTCGGCGGCGAGCGTATCGGCCTGGGTTTGTCCGCGCGTGACTTCGGACTGATTGCCACGGCCTGCGTCGCGCAGACGCTGCGTGAGCTTCACGCGCTGCTTTTGCAGATCCAGCGACTTGCGCGCGATCTCCAGTTCCTCCGCCGCCGAGCACGATTCGACATAGGCTCGCACGACATCCGCCACCACCGTGATGCGCGCGAGGTCTTGCGCGGCCTCGACGGCTTCGTCATCCGCGTTCGCGGCTTCGATCCCGCGTTTGATCTTGCCGAACAGATCGAGCTCGTAGGAGACGGACAGGTCGAGCGCGCCTTCGTTGACGACCGGAAGTTTCTCCGTCAACAGATACTGTTCCGCCGATTCCTGTGCGCGCTGGAACGCCGCCGACGACTTGCCGGAGAAGCCGCCTTGTTGATTGGCGAACTCCACTTCGGCACGCGAACGCGCAAGGTTCGCCGCCGCGACGCGCAGATCCGCATTTGACGCGAGCGCCTGCTCGACGAGCTGATCGACCACCGGATCGTCATAGAGCCGCCACCATTTCGACGGCACCGCGCCCTGCGTGACGGGCGCCTGATCGGCGCCTTCGAGCGGCGCGTTTGCGTAGGGCGCGTTGACGGCGGCCTTGTCGGGCAGCGCATAGTTTGGCCCGACCGTCATGCAGCCGGCCAGCGCGAAGGCCGTCGCCGCCGCGAATGCCAAGCCCTTCATCGTGCGCACGCCGTTCATTGCGAGGCACCCGAAGCCGGCGCAGCGACGCTCGACGTCGGCGCGGGCGCCGAAGCGGGCGATGTCTCCGACGCCGCGCGCTTGCCGATCGCAGGCCCGATGCCGCGCACCGACACGGTCGCCGTGCGGCCCGCGATCAAACGAAAGTCCGCCGGAATCTCATCGAGCGTCACGCGCACCGGAATGCGCTGCGCGAGCCGCACCCAGCTGAACGCCGGGTTCACGTTCGGCAGCAGGCTCGGGCTTTGTTGCCGGTCACGGTCCTCGATCGCCGCGACAATGCTCTGCACATGCCCGCGCAACACGTTCGGCTCGCCCATCACCTTGATGTCCACTGGCTGGCCGATGTCGATGCCGTGCAGCTTGGTTTCCTCGAAGTAACCGTCCACGCGGAACGAATGCATGTCGACCACGGAGAGCACCGCACGTCCGGCCGCGATGTATTCGCCGACGCGCGGCGCGCGGTCGTTCAGATAGCCGTCCACCGGGCTGACGATTTCGGTGCGATCGAGATTGAGCCGGGCCGTATCGATGGCGACTTCGGCGTCCGCCAGAGCGGCGGTGGCCGTCTCCACACGCGAATGGGTTTCCTCGGTCACTTCACGCGCCACGAGGTTGCCGAGCGAGCGATTGCGCACGTCTTCGCGGCGCGCCTGATCGAGCGTCGCGCGGCGCTGCTGAGCGGCGGCCTGCGCGTTGCGCAGCGCCAGCGCATAGCGGGCCCGGTCGATCACGAACAGCACGTCGCCCTTCTTCACTTGCTGGTTGTCGGCCACGTGCACTTCGGTGATGAGCCCCGACACGTCCGGCGCAACCTGGATGACGTCGGCGCGCACGTGCCCGTCGCGGGTCCAGGGCGCGAACAGGTAGTAATCGACCAGCTTCCACAGCACGACGGCCGCAATGGTCACGACGATGAGCGTAAGCAGAATCTGCCCGAGGGAGAACCAGGTTTTTTTCACGAGATGAGCCGCTGCGAAACGATGACGACAAGACCCAGCACCAGCACGTAGATGCCGAGATCGAAAATGGAGCGATGCCAGACGAACCGATAAAAGCCGACGCGCGCGAGCACGGTGCGGATCGCCAGGTTCACGAGGTAGGCGACGAACATCAGCACCAGCACGGCCGGCACAAACACGCCGAGGATGTCGATTTCGCCGATCATGTTGGGCGTTCCGTTGATGAAGAGGTGACGAGAATCATGCCGGCTCCTCACGGGGCGCGGCGCCGTTCTGCGCGGCCGTCTGCTCTTCAGGCGGATGCAGCGACAGGCGCATGCCGACCAGCGCGTGCAACGTGTCGCGCAGCCATCTTTCGGCGACGGCGTCGGCGGCCGGCGACTGCGCAATGGCGCGGGCAGCCACCTGCGCGCTCGCCGAATCGATACCGTGAATCAGCTCCGGCGGCACCGGCTGGCGCGCGCGGCGCGCGATGCATGACTGGAAATAGCCGCGCAGTGCGTCAAGCACGGCATCGACGGAATGCTGGAGTTCCGCCGGCAGCTTGCGGCGCGAGCGGCGCAGGTCGAGCGCATTCAGCGCGACGCGGAAATCGCGGAAACTCTCGATGGAAGGATGCCGCTGCGAATCACTCGATGCATGGCGGGGCAGCAGTTGCATCAGGCGGTCGAGCATGCGCGCGTAGAGATTGCGCTGATCGCCGATGACTTCCGCCGACGACGCGCTCACCACGATATCCGCCCACGCCGACCGCGTGAGCCGCGCGGCGGCGAGTTCCGCGCCGAACGGCCGCGTCATGCGCGTCCAGATGAACGCGAACAGCAGGCCCGCCACGCCGGCGAGATTGCTGTTGATGAAGACGAAGAAGTTGGCTTCGTAGGCGCTCTGGATGCTGATGAAGGTGGCCGTGTTCACCGCCACGAGCATGGTCACGAGATTGAAGCGCGGGCGCGGAATCAGCGTGCCGATGATGAGGAACGGCACCGCGAAGATGATGACGAGCATCGGGAAATCATGCACGTGCGGCAGCACCGCGAACACGTACAGGCCGGCCAGCACCACGCTCATACAGGTCGCGACGAAGAACGTGAAGACTTGCGGCGCGGGTTCGTCGAGCGCGGCGAAGAAGCAACAGGCCACGGCCGCGAGCGTCACCGCGCCGGCGCCGTCGTTCCAGCCGGATTCGATCCACAGGCTGCACGCGACGATGATTGCGCTCACCGCGACGCCAGTCGAGAACAGCATCATGCCGCGGTCGAAGAAACGCGCCGTGCCGCCCAGCCGCCAGTGCCGGAAGTGCGGACGCCATTCGCTCGTCTCGTTGAGGATCGCCGCACGCAGCGCGCGGATGTCCTGCCAGACATCGATCACCTGTCCGAGCCGCCACAGCGCATTGGAGAGCAGCGCGCCGTCCATCGTGGCCAATGCCTCGACGGACGGGCGCATGGCAAGGATGCGCGCGCGGAACGCATCCGGCGCGGCTTCGTGCTCGATCTCTTCCGCCGAGCGCGGCGCCGGCGTGCCGACCCATTCCGCGACGTCCTTCAGCAGCGCTTCGAGTCCGTCCGGATACTGCCGGTGCTTGTCGACGAGTTCGATCAGCGGATCGGCCATCGACGAAATCAGCGGCAGGAAAATCTGCATGCGGCCCTGCAACGCACGCGCGCGGCGGATGATGTCGGGCCGCGCGTGATCGTAGGTCAGCTGGCTCAGCAGCAGTTCCAGGCCATTGACTGTGGCCGCGAGCCGCTGGCGCGTCGCTGAGATCTTCGCGCCCGCGATATGGCCGGACAGCGTTTCGCTCGCATAGAATGCCGCGTCGCGGAACCAGGCGTCGGTTCGTTCGACGAGCGTCGGCGCGAGCCGGCTCGGAAACACCGCGCTGCCCACCACGCTCGCCACCACGATGCCGAGCAGGATTTCCTCGGTGCGGGTCATCGCCAGATCGAAGACGATGGTCGGGTCCGTGACCGCGGGCAGCGCGATCAGCGGCAAGGTATAGCCCGCCAGCAGGAACACGTAGCTGCGCGCGCTGCGGTCGAACATGGAGAGATACAGCAGCGTGCCGGTCCACAACGCGACGACCACGCTGAACAGATACGGCGATTCCACGAACGGCGGCACGATCAGCACGGCGCCCGCCGCACCGATCATCGTGCCGAGCGCGCGGTAGAGCGCCTTCGAGCGCGTCGCGCCGACGAAGGGATTCGACACGATATAGACCGTCGCCATCGCCCAGTAGGGACGCGGCAGTTGCAGCGCAAGGCCGATGTACAGCGCGATCATCGCGGCCGCGAAGGTCTTGGCGGAGAAGAGCCATTCGCGCGCGGAAGGAAAGGACATGTTGCTAGGCTCCGCGTTTCGCGGCGGGCCGGGCCGGCTTGGGCAGCGGCTCGACGGCGGCCATCGCGGCAAGGAGATTGCCGTCGGACAGGTCGCTGAAGGCGTTGAGTACGCGCAACGTGGTTTCCAGGTCGGCGCGGCTCACGCCCTTCAAGAGCCGCGCACGCAGCGTGACCAGCCGCTCTTCCATGCGCGTGGTGACGGCGCGGCCTTCGTCGGTCAGCGTGATGGTCTTGGCGCGGCGGTCTTCCGGGTCTTCGTCGCGGCGCACGAGGCCTGCCGCGCATAACTGGTCGAGCAGCCGCACCAGCGAAGGCCCTTCAATACCGACATGTTCCGCAAGGGTCACCTGGCGGACGGCCTCGCCGAGGCGGTTGGCGGTCAGGAGCGGCACCGCGCAGGCTTCCGATACACCATACGAGGCGAGCACGCCGTGACTGGTGCGGCGCCAGCGTCGCGCCGCGAGCACGAGCGTGCTGCTGACGGAGCGGCGCAGGAGGTCGAGAGAGGTCATGGGCCGCGATTATAGCCAGAACTCTATTCGTTAGCCTCCTATCGAACGATAAACAACGGAGGAATTTTCTTTCAGCTGGCTTGCTTGAGAGGCTCGTCGAACAAGGCTCAGGGCGTCGCGCTTGCTTCGGCGACGATCCAGTCGCGAAACAGCCGCATGCCCGGCGAGAGACGTCGCGAACGCGGCCACGTGAGCCAGTAGCTGCCGGTCTTCACTTCAATGTCGAACGGCCGTGCCAGCAGCCCGGTACGCAACTCGCGCTCGAACATGCGCGACGGCACGAGCGCGACACCCGCGCCCTGCAACGCGGCTTCCACCATCAGGCGCGAGGAATCGAACACCGGGCCGTTCAGGGTCCAGGCGTCGAGACCGGCGGCTTCGAACCAACTGGTCCAGTCGTCCGCCCGATAGGAGCGCAACAGCACTTCGTTCGCGAGGTCGGCGGGCGTGTGCAGGTTGCGCGCGATCTCGGGCGTGCACAGCACCGCGAGCGGGGCGTCGAGCAGCAGGGCGCTGTGCGTCGCGGGCCACGCGCCGGTGCCGAAGCGAATGGCGAAGTCGAGTCCTTCCGATGCCGGATCGACGAGATTGTTATGCGTGAGCAACCGCAATTCGATGAACGGATGCGTTTGCGCGAAGGCCTTCATGCGCGGCATCAGCCAGCCGACCGCGAAGGTGCCGACCACGCCCACCGTGAGCACTTCGTGGAAATGCCCGCCTTCGAACTGCTTGAGCACCGCTTCCATGCGGCCGAACGATTCGCTCAGCACGGGCAGCAGCGCACGGCCTTCGTCGGTGAGGCCGAGACCGCGCGGCAGGCGTTTGAAGAGCGGCGTGCCGAGCCGCTCTTCGAGCGCGCGCACCTGCTGGCTGACGGCGGCTTGAGTCACGCTCAGTTCCTGCGCGGCGCGCGTGAAACTCAGGTGCCGCGCCGAGGCTTCGAACGCGCGCAGCGCATTCAGCGGAAGATAGGGACGCAAGGTTCGCATAAGTTTTTCTTTTGGCTTGGGCAAATTATCGTCGATTGCGGCGCAGCCTGAAACGGCGGATATTTCGCCTCGGATCAATCACGGCACTTATGAGAAGCTTCAATGAACATGAAAATCCGCAAGCGGGTATGTCTGGCACTGGCCAGTTTTTCTTTTGTCGGCGCGAGCAGTGCGGCGCCGGCCGCGAGTTCTGATAACGCAAGCGTCCGCCAGATGGTCGATGCGACCATCAAGCCCTTGATGGCGCTGCACGGCATTGCGGGCATGGCGGTGGGCGTCGTCGTCGGAGGCCGCGCGTATGTGTTCGACTACGGCGTGGCATCGAAGGAGACGAAGCAGCCCGTCACGCGCGATACCTTGTTCGAGCTCGGCTCAGTCAGCAAGACCTTCACCGCGACGCTCGCCTCGTATGCACAGACGAAAGGCGACTTGTCCTTCAGCGATCCCGTCAGCAAGTATCTTGCGTCCCTGAACGGCAGCGAGTTCGGCAAGGTCACGCTGCTCAATCTCGGCACGCACACGCCGGGCGGTTTGCCGCTTCAGGTTCCCGATGCAATCCACGACAACGCCCAACTGTTGCAGTACTTCAGCGCGTGGCGTCCGGCGCGGCCGCCCGGCACGGTGCGCACCTATTCGAATCCCGGCATCGGGACGCTCGGGCTCATTACCGCGAACGCCATGAACCAGGACTTCGACGCGCTGATGCAGACGCGCCTCTTTCCCGCGCTCGGCCTGACGCACACGTACATGCGCGTGCCCGCCGCCAAACAGCGCGACTATGCGCAAGGTTATGCGAAGGACGACCGGCCGATCCGCATGAAGGGCGGCGTGCTGTCCTCCGAGGCGTATGGCGTGCGCACCACGGCCGCCGACATGACCCGCTTCATGCAGATCAACATGAATCAGGTGCATCAGGTACGTGTCGATCCGGCATGGCAGCGCGCGGTCACAGCGACGCACGCCGGTTACTTCAACGCGGGTCCGATGACGCAGGACCTGATCTGGGAACAGTATCCGTATCCGGCGGCGTTGCCCGCGCTGCTGGAAGGAAACGGCCAGCCGATGATCCTGAACGCGACGCCCGTCACCGCCATCGATCCGCCGCAGCCTCCGCGCGACGACGTCTGGATCAACAAGACCGGTTCGACGAATGGCTTCGGCACCTATATCGCGTTCGTGCCGCGTGAGGGCGTGGGCATCGTGATGCTGGCGAACCGCAACATCCCGAACGACGACCGGGTGAAGGCCGCGTATGCGATCATCACGGCGCTGACCGGCGCACCTCAGAACGACAAGCAAAACGACAAGCGATGACGCATGCGGATCGATCCCTACAGTCTTGAGCTCTTCATCTCCGTGGTTGAAGAGGGATCGATCGCGCGGGCGGCAAGCCGGGCGCACATCGCGCCTTCGGCGTTGAGCCGGCGTATCGCGGACCTGGAGAGCGCCATCGGCGCGGCGCTGCTGATCCGCTCGCCAGCCGGTGTGCAGATGACGGAGGCGGGCCAGCACGCTTATGCCGGCGCGCGCTCCATCCACAGTCAGCTCGAAGGCATGGCGCGCGAGATCCAGTCGCTGAGCGGACAGGTGGCCGGCGTGGTGCGGCTGCATGCGAATGCGTCAGCGATCGTGGGCTTTCTTCCCGAGCGCCTGACGCGCTTCAAGGCGCGCTACCCGCTCGTCGATATCGCCCTGACCGAGCAGATCAGCGATGAAGTCATCCGCGCGTGCCTCGACGACCGCGCGGACGTCGGCATCTCGGCGCGTTCGAACGCACCGGCCGGTCTCGATACCTGGCATTTCGCCGCCGATCCGCTGATGGTCGTGCTGCCGCCCGATCACGCACTCGCGCAAGCCGATGCACTGAGCTTCGCGGACGTGGTGCGCTTTCCGCTGGTGGCCTTGCAGGCGGGCGGCTCGCTCGATCAGACGCTCAAGGAACATGCGGACGCGGCCCGCGCGGCGCTCAATGTCTCCGTGACCGTCAACAGCTTCGACGCGCAGTGCCGCATGGTGGAGGCGGGGCTGGGCATCGGCATCGTGCCGACGAGCGCGGCATCCGCGTTCGCGGGATCGCGCAATTTCGTGCGCGTGCCGCTGCACGAGACCTGGGCCAGCGCGCGTTCACTACGCGTGCATGCGCCGCGCACGTCTTCGCGGTTGAAGGCGGTTCAGGCGCTGATCGATGTGTTGATCGAGAGAGAGGGTTAACGCGGACATCGCATTCCGCGATGTCCCCGCTGCTCATCCGGCACTTCCGCCGCGCATGCGTCCCGGTCTAGATTGGCAGACAGGGAGAATGCGATGGCCACACTGCAATTGAACGGGCGGATTCTGTTTCTGAGCGCCGACGCGGACAAAGTCGAACGGCAACTGGCGGGCGCAGACTTGTCGGCGGAAGCGGCGGCCCCGTTGCGCGACGATGTCTCCACCGACGAAATCACGCCCATCAGCGTACTGACGCGTTTCGACGAACGGCTCGGCCAGTGTCCGTATGTCGGTTTTCATGTGGACGGGCGCCGTCCGCTGGGCCGCGATGCGGTGCGCGCGGGCGGTTTCCAGGTGACGGTAGCGGGCAACCGCTACGGCAAGGGTTCATCGCGCGAACATAGTCCGCTGGCGGAATGCCATGCGGGCATCCGGCTCGTGATCGCGCGCAGCTTCGAGCGCATCTATCGGCAGAACGCGGACAATCTCGGCCTGTTCACCTCGACGGACTTCGGCCTGATCGAGCGCATTCGCCGGGGCGAAGCGATCGACATCGATGAACTCGTCGAAGGGCGCGATCCGCTCGCGGCCGCGATTCTCCGCAGCGGCGGCCTGTTGCGATACGGCCAGGCGCATATGCGCAACGTGAGCATGAGCGCGCCTTCCGACGACGCCACGCCGCGCACGCTCGTCGAGAAGATTCTCGCGCGCCATGCGTTGACCACGGACATCACGAATGCATCGATCGAAGCGGGCAGCGGCATCTTCGTGCGCGCGGACTGGCGCTTCATCCACGAGTACTACACGGGCATGGCCGCGCATATGCTGCACGCGACCTTCGGCCGGCCGCTCGCGCTGCACGACGTGAACAGCATGCTCGCGTTCGAGGATCATCTTTCGTATTCGCACCGCAGCGAACTGCACGTGCAGAACGGCTTGCTGCCGGATGTGCGCGAGTTGTCGGCGGCGCATCGTGCATTTGCGCGCGACTACGGCGTGCGCAATCACGGCTATCTGAACGAAGACGCCAGCGAACGCGAAGAAGGCTCCGAAGGTATCTCGCACGCAATGATGGCGGAACGCTACGCGCTGCCGGGACAGGTCGTGGCCGGCACGGATTCGCATACACCGCACAGCGGCGCGTTGGGCTGCGTCGCGTTCGGCGTGGGCACGACGGACATGGCGAACGCCTTCGTCACGGGCGCGGTGCGCATGACGGTGCCGGAGTCGCTGCGCATCGAGCTGCGCGGACCGGTGCCCGCCGGCGTGACCGCCAAGGACATCGTGCTGCATCTGCTCGCGGACCCCGCGATCCGCTCAGGCGCGGGCGTAGGCAAGGTGTTCGAATTCACCGGCACGGCCATCGCGAATCTTTCCACCGACGAGCGCACCACGCTCACCAACATGACCGCCGAGCTGGGCGGCTTCACGGGCATCGTCGCGCCGGACGAGGAGACGGTGCGCTTTCTCAAGGAGCGGCGCGGCATCGAATTCGTCATCGAACCGTGGATGCACAGCGACGCACACGCGCATTACGCGGGCCGCATCGAGATCGACTGCGCGCAGCTCACGCCGATGCTCGCCGCACCCGGCGATCCCGGCAATGGCGTCGCGCTGGCTGCGCTCGGTGAACGGCCGCGTATCGATATCGCGTATGGCGGCTCCTGCACGGCGGGCAAGCGCGAGGACTTCGATCACTATCACGCGGTGCTCGCCTGGGCGGCGGCGCGTGGACTGCGCGTGCCGGAGCACGTCAGGCTGTATTTGCAATTCGGCACGCAGGACGTGCGCGACTACTGCATCGCGCGAGGCTATGTGGAGGCGTTCGAGCAAGTCGGCGCGATCCTGCTGCAGCCCGCTTGCGGAGCGTGCGCGAACTGCGGTCCGGGTTCGTCGACGGAATCCGCGCAGGTGACGATCAGCGCGATCAACCGTAACTTCCCGGGCCGCTCGGGTCCGGGCAAGGTGTGGCTCGCGAGCCCGCCGACGGTCGCGGCCAGCGCGCTGGCAGGCAGCGTGACATCGTTCGCGGAATTGCGCAGCCGCTTCGACGCGGACGCCGCCTGAACGCCACGCTCAGAGCGAGCGTTGAATTGCCTGGCCGAGCAGGTCGAGGCCGAGGTCGATCTCTTCCTCGCTGACGGTCAGCGGCGGCGCAATGCGGAACACGCCGCCCATGCCCGGCAACTGCACGATGTTCATGCTGAGGCCCAGCTCCATGCACGCACGCGTGATCTTCGCGCCGAGGCCATCGGCGGGTTCCTTGGTGTGCCGGTCCTTGACGATTTCCACGCCGAGCAGCAAGCCGCGTCCGCGCACGTCGCCGATGCAGTCGAAACGCTCCATCAGATCCAGCAGGCCGCCTCTGAGCCGTTCGCTCATCTTGCCCGCGCGCGCGACCAGTCCTTCGTTCTCGACCACGTCGAGCACGCGCAAACCGACCGCGGCGGGCAGCGGATCGGAGACGTGTGTCGTATAGAACAGATAACCGCGTTCGTGCGCGCGTTCCTCGATCTCCGCGGTGGTCAGCACGGCCGCGAGCGGCAGGCCCGCGCCGAGCGTCTTTGAGAGCGTGAGGATGTCGGGCGTGACGCCGTCGCGCTCGCAGGCGAACATCGTGCCGGTGCGGCCGACGCCGGTCTGCGCTTCATCGAGGATCAGCATCATGCCGCGCTCCTCGCACTTGCGTTTGAGCGCCGCCATGTAGCCTTCGGGAAGCTCGATGATGCCGCCCGAACTCAGGATCGGTTCCGCGATGAAAGCGGCGAGATTGCCGCTCGACTGACGGTCGATGAGGTCGAACGCATAGTCGAGTTCGGCGAGGTAGTCGTAATGGCCGTTGCGCTCGAACTGCGGCCGGTAGGTGAAGGGCGCGGGTATCGCGAACGAGCCGACTGCCGCCGGTCCCACGCCCTTGCGGCCCGCGCTGTACGTGGCGGAGGCCGCGTGTCCGGTCATGCCGTGCCACGACTGCGCAAATCCGACCACTTCATAGCCGCCGGTCACGAGCTTCGCCATGCGGATGGCGGCCTCGTTGGATTCGGCGCCGGTGCTCAGCAACAGCGCGCGGTCGAGAGCGCCCGGCGCGACTTCGGCGAGGCGCGTCGCGAGATCGACGACCGGCCGCGACAGCATGCCGCTGAACAGATGGTCCAGCTTGCCCGCGTATTCGTTGATGACCGACACGATCTCCGGATGGCTGTGGCCCAGCACCGAACTCATCTGTCCCGAGGTGAAGTCCAGGATGGCGCGGCCGTCGGCGTCATAGACGAAGCTGCCTTGCGCGCGTTCGATGATCATCGGCTGGAAGGTGGCGCCGTAGCGGATCAGATGATCTTGGGCGTTGCGCCAAAAGCGTGCGTCTTGGTTCAGGGACACGGTGCGTCTCCGGACGGAATGAGAGGAGGGAACCTGCAGTCTAGTGGGCCGCGCGGCGACGGAGAATCGAATAGTTCTAATGTGAGCCAGAAAGGGGGCTAATACCTGTTGCTGGTTTTTGCACGAAGGCACGCATTGTTTCTGCCACGGTTATGATGGCGGGCGGCGCGCCTGGCAGTCATGCATGCGGGCGCTTTCATTCGCGCTTTCAATCGAATAACAATACTTCATCGATGGTGCTGAACCGAACCGCCCGCGCAATCCGTCATTACTTTCTCTCCCTCGCCGCCGTGCTCATGTGTGGCGCGGTCCATGCGCAGAGCAGCGTCACGCTCTACGGCGTGATCGATACCAGTATCGAAGTCACCGATCCCGGTTCCTCCTGGACGCCGCGCATGGATTCAGGCGCGTATCGCGGGTCGCGCTTCGGCGTGCGCGGCTCGGAAGCGCTGAGCAGCGACACGCGCCTGCTGTTCGATCTGGAAAGCGGCTTCAGTTCGGCAGACGGCACCTTCGCCACCGCCAATACGATCTTCAACCGGCAGGCGTGGATCGGTGTCGGCGCGCCGTGGGGCGAACTGCGCATGGGCCGCCAGTATTCGCCGATCTACATTCCGTTCAAGGGCGGGCTCGACGCGTTCGGCGCGGGCACGATTGCGTCGGGGCTCAACAACCTGTCGAAGATCACGCCTTATACGGACAACGGCATTGCTTATCTGTCGCCCGACATCCACGGCTTCACGACCACCTTGATGCTCGCCTTGCGCGACGCCGGCGACGGCAACGGCCTCGGCGGCTCGTATGAAACCGTTGCGTATCGCAACGGCCCGTTCCGGGTCTCGTATGCGCATCAGCAGACCAACGGCAGCGGCGCGTTGCGCTCGAATCTCGGCGGCGTGTCGTATCGCTTCGGCCATGCGACGGCCTTCGTCGCGTACTTCAACGGCGACGGCGGCACGCCGCGCTATCACGACGACGGCGTGTCGGTGTCGATGCGCTATGCGTTCTCACCGCGCCTGCGCGCATCGCTGGGCTACGCGTTCGCGCGCGACCGCTCGGGCGGCGACAACGATGCGGACCAGTTCAGCGTCGCGTGCGAATACGATGTCTCGCCGGCGTTGTTGCTATATGCGAGCGGCGCGCTGCTGCGCAATCGAAGTGACGCGACCTTCACGTTGCGCGGCGTGAACGTGGTCGGCTTGCCGGCGGCTTATCCCGGTGCGCCGATACGTGGCGTGCAACTGGGCATGATCGAGCGCTTCTGACGCACGCACTCAGAAGCGATGCAGCAAGCCGATGCGCAAGGCCACTTGCGAACTGGCCGCTGTGCCTGACGTGCCGATGAAACTCGTGCTCGAACCGATCTGCGCCTGCACGGGCACCTCGTGTCCGTCGATCTCGTTGCTGCCGGACGCTTTCTGCCAGACGGCGAGCAGGTAGACATCGGTGCGTTTCGACAGCGTGTAATCCACGACGCTTGTCACCTGATGCCACTTGCCGCCATACAGTCCGCTGAGTTTTGAAAAGGTATAGCCCAGGCCCGCGCTGAGCGCCGTGTCGACGCGATAGCGGGCGCCGATCTCAAAGTTGTTCAGCGTCGAACTGCGCGCGTCGACCGGTGTGAGTTGCGTATGGGTCCACAGGCCCCATAGCTTTGCGCTGCCCATGTTATAGCTCGTGCCCACGCCCACGGTCCGCAAGCGGCTGAGCGTCCCCAGTTCGATGTTGGCGACCGCCGATGGAAACGCGGGCAGTGCGCTGCCGGGAAAGCGGATATCGGTGAAGGCAGCGCCGATCGAGAACGGCCCCGCCGCGTATTTCGCGCCGAAGCTCATCGTTTGTGAAGAGCCGGGAGCGGGCGACCCCGCGAAGGCGCCCGCTTCATTGGAGAAGCCATACAAGGCGCCGAACGAGAAGCCGCCGAAGTCGTCGCTGGTGAAGCGCACGGCATTGTTGATGCGGCTCAGGTTCAGCTGATCGAGATCGTTGATGTGATACGCGTAGTTGCCCGCGGAGGTCAGATGGCCCATCGCGTAGTCGTGCAGGATGTCGCGCGACAGCGAATACTGGCGCCCCAGCGTCACCGAACCGACGCCATGCCGCTCCAGTCCCGCCCACGCCTGCCGGCCGAATTCGGCGCCGCCCTGCGCGAGCGTGCCGTCGCCGGTGCTGAAACCTTCTTCGAGCGTGAAGACGGCATCGAGCTTATCGGCGAGCGCTTCCGTGCCGCGCAGCCCGATGCGGTTGCCCTGCGCGACGCCATCGCCATGGCGCAGCAGCGCGCTGCTGCCGCTCGCTGAAGCGACGTGGTTCGCATAGGTGATGCCGGTATCCAGCACGCCGTATAGCGTGACGCTGCCCTGCGCCTGCGCGATGCCGCCGGCGAGACTCAACGCGAGGGCAGGGACGGCTCGGGTCAGCATGGCATCGGTCGGTGCGATCGAGTGCCCGGACATCGAACGCATGAAGGCATGCGCTCGCGTGCGTCATCTGGTCAGTTTCGCCGCGCCAGGCTGTTCGACGCAAGCATGCACGTGCGATGCCGCAGCCCATGCATGACCGTTCGATCCCGCATCATCCTGCAAACCGGAAACGCGCCGTTGCGACTCAGGCCTGACCAGCGCGGCGCATCTGTTCGGCGAGTTCGTCGTGGTCCCGCGCGGCGAGTGCGTCGGCGGCGCCATCGCGATCGCGCGCTTCCTTGTTCTGACTGAGCTTGGACTTGCCCACCAGCGAGGTCAGCGCAATCTCGATCCCGACGATGTTGCGCAGCATGCCCTCGATGAAATCGGCCGGCGCGTCGCCCATCTTCCACGGTGCGGGTTCGTTCGCTTCATGACGGCGCGTCAGCCGCGCCACGATGCCGCGCAGGAAGCGTTCGTCGTCGCGAATGGTGAGCGTGCCGTGCGCATGAACGACTTCGTAGTTCCACGTCGGCACTTGCTTGTGCGCCTCGTGCTTGCTCGGATACCAGTTCGGCGAAATGTACGCCTGCGCGCCCCGGAAGACGACCATGACCGGCGTGCCGGTGGGACAGCGCTGCCAGATGTCGTTGGCGCGCGCGACGTGCGCCGTCAGCAGTCCATGCGTGCCGATGTCCGGATCGAACTCGAAGGGAATGTGGTTCGCGTCCAGCCCGGCCGCGTCATGCGTGACGAGCGTGCCGAGCGGATGCGCATGGATGATGCGATGCAGTTCGTCGGGACGCGTGACGGCGAAGTGCGGCGGAATGTACATCGTGAAACCTCGAACGGGACGGGAGCGGAAGACGACACTCTCGCGTGAAACAGGCACAATGAGAAGATCCAGTTTGAGGGAATTCGCATGGGCCAGTTGGGCGTACCGGGCGCCGGAACCAGCCGGCGCATCTACGACATGCTGCGTGCCCAGATGGCCGACGGCACCTTGCCCGCGGGCGCCCGCCTGCCTTCGACCCGCACGCTGGCGGCGGACCTGGCGGTCTCGCGCACCACCGTGACCGCCGTCTACGAGCAACTCGCGGCCGAAGGCTTCCTGCTCACGTCGGCGGGACGCGCGGCGCGGGTCGCGAGTCCGCCCGTTGCGCCGGCCGTGACGGGGGTGAAGCGTTCGTCAGTGCGTCCGCCGGTGTTGTCAGACTTCGGGCGGCGCGTGGCCGGCATCGCGACGCCGCCGCTGCCGCTTCCCGCACCGGGCGGCATTCACTTCCTGTACGGCGCGGTGGCTGCGCGCGAGTTTCCGGCGCAGCTCTGGCGGCGCGCCTGGCAAGCCGAGTTGCTGCGCCAGCAGGACAGTCTCTACTACGTGCCGCCCGAAGGCGACGCCGCGCTGCGCCGCGCGTTGCAGACGTATCTGCGGCGCGCGCGCGGACTGGTCTGCGACGCCGAACGCATTCTGATCGTGAGCGGCGCGCAACAGGGCATCGACTTGTGCGCGCGGCTGCTGCTCGATCCCGGCGATGCCTTCGCCTTCGAGGATCCCGGCTATCTGATCGCGCGTCACAGTTTCGAAGCGGCTGGCGGGCGGCTCTCGCCGGTGCCCGTCGATGACGCCGGCCTCGACACGCGCCGCTTGCCCGCAGGCGGTGCGCGGCTGGTCTACGTGACGCCGTCGCATCAGTTTCCGCTTGGCGGGGTGCTGCCGGTGGGGCGGCGTCTCGGCCTGCTGCAATGGGCGCAGGCACACGAAGCGTGGGTGATCGAAGACGACTATGACGGCGAATTCCGCTACGGCCAGCGTCCGATCGACGCGCTCCAGTCCATCGATTCGAGCGGCCGCGTGATCTACATCGGCACGTTCTCGAAGGCGCTGTCGCCGCATCTGCGGCTCGGCTATCTGGTGCTGCCGGATGCGCTGGTTCAGGTGTTCCGTCAGGCCAAGCGTCTGAGCGACCGCCACGCGTCGGTGCTCGAACAGCGCGTGCTGGCGTCGTTGATCGAAAGCGGCGCGTACGAACGGCATGTGCGCCGCATGCGTCGCGAGTACGAGCGGCGGCGCGCCGCGCTGCTGGACGCCATTGCCGCGTCCTTGCCCGCCGACGCGCGCGTGGCGGGCACCGCGGCCGGCCTGCATGTGCTGCTGTGGCTGCCCTCGCTGCGGCCCGATGACGAACCTGCGCTGGTCGCTGCGGCGCTCGAGGCGGGCGTCGGCGTCTATCCGGTGTCGCCGCTCTTCGCGAGTGCGCGTCGCGCGGCATCGGTCCGTGTCGCGGGGTTGATCCTCGGCTATGCAAGCCTGACCGTGGACCAGATCCGCCGGGGCATCGCGACGCTGGGGCGCGTCGTGAAGGTGTTCGAAGCGCGCTGAATACAAAAGGCAAAAGGCAAAAGGCAAAAAACCAAAAACAAAAAGGAGAAGGACGCGTGAGCGCCTTCTCCTCGTGTGCTGCCCGGCGATGCTTACAGCTTCATGCCGCCCAGTGCGCTGCCCACGGCGGTGAGTTGCTTCGTGACGTTGGTCAGATCGACGTCGGTGTGGGTCGAGGCATCGACTTGCGTGACGGGAGCCACGTTGGTCTGCGGGCTCGCGAACGACACGCCGCCCATCTGCGCATTGGCGTTGATGCCGTTGTTCTGGAAGATGGTGCCGCTCTGGAAAATGGTGCCGCCAACGATGGCGCCCATTTCGGCACGGTCGAGGTCCTTGGTCACGGCGAGGTTGTCGATCTTCAGCATGATGAGTCTCCTGGGTGGTTCGGTGGGTTGGTTGAGCACCAATCGTTGCGCTCGCACCTACTTATGCGAGAGGTGTGCCAGGGCAGCATGCAGGCCGCGATAAATCCCGTCAGAGCCTTGTGCTGCAAGCCTGAGCGGACTTTCATCGGGGCTGGGAGGCCATTTCGACGGGCACCGGGCTGTCTGCGTCGTGGAAACTGTAGAGCGCCAGGTGTCAGCAGCGGACCAACGGTTGCCGGAATGGCTGCCGCGCGTCCGTTCGATGTCGTCGAACTGGCGATTCATCCGTCGCGCTCTAGTCCGGCCGACATGCCGGGACTATGCTTCGAACCGTTCAGCCGCTTTGTTCAACGATTCGAAATCCGAAGGGATCGAATCGAGGCACAGGCGTCATCGACCATCAACATCTTCAACAGTGGCTGTCATGAATAGAGCAGTGGCGATAACGGTTTCGATCCTCGTAGCGGGGTCGATGTTATCGATGTTGGCGTTTGCCGGGACATCGCAAATAGGCCGTGACCTGATACAGACGACTTTCGATGACTACGCGGATTGCGTCGTCGACGCGGCACGCGGGCATCGCGCGGCAATCCATCTGGTCCCGTTGCAGAGACGCCGTCATGGCATCGCGGGTTCCGCCTAGAAGACGGGCGTGCCGGGTGCGAGCCGCCGCAGCTACCCAAGCTCGCTCTTCGCGTCCATGCCCTTGTTCTTCAGGATGCGGTCATGCGCAATCGAGTTGGAGCATGAACTGCTTTCTCGGTGAACAGGGACGGCGACGTCTGCCAGCGTGGACCGCGTGGTCAGCGTTCGTCGCGGCGCTGAGCCTGGCGGGCAGCGTTGACTACGCGGGCATCGGCAGCGACAAACAGATCGCGCCGCCCGCGCACTGGGAAACCGGTGCAAGCCTGCCCGCCGAGCGCGGCGCGGGGCCCGCGATGGACCGGGCTTCGCAATCGCGTACACCATGCGCTCGTTCTTCCATGTCCAGTTGAGCGGGGACCACATCGTGCTGCCCACGCTGCTGCAGGGCATTCCGAAGGCGCTGTTCTTCGCGCCGCTGACGATCACCGCCTCTCCACTTTCGCGTGCATATTGGGCGGCGGCATCGGCACATCGTTGGCGAGCGTCGTGTGGAACGACCGCACGATCCTGTATCACGCCATCCTGGCCCGGCAATCCAGCCCAAGCAGCCCGATCGGGCTATCACTCGCTGCTGAACACGGCGCAGACGCAAGCAGCAATGCCCGTCCTCGACGACGTGTTCCACTGCGCAGCCATCGTCACGATTACGATCATCCCGCTGATCTGGATCACGAAGCCGGACAAACCGGGTGATACGACGGTCATCGCGCACTGAGGCACGGCGTGCTTTGATCAGACCTGAAAGCGCGCTGCCGAAGCGGTCCTTCCTGCAAGAAGGCGTGCAAGTCCGACTTTCATCCTGCAAGGCGCCGACTAGAATGTTTCGAGGCGCGCCTGGATGAAACGGCGCTTCCCATCGTGCCCGAACATGACCTCGGGCATGACCTCAAGCGTGGCCTCAAGGACAGGAGCTCGACAATGAAACTGATTCAGATGCTCAGGCTGGCAGGCGTGGCAGTGGTGCTCGTTTCATCCGTCAGCGCGTGGTCGCAGACCAGCGATTCCGGCTCGGCCGCGGGTCAGTCCGGTACGCCTTCGGCAAGCGCGGGCACGTCGAAGAAGGCGGTGCGCAAGGCCAATCGTGCGCTTAGCAGGCAAGTGACACAGGCGCTTCAGAAGGGCGGAGTGGATGTGGTCGGCATGAACGTGATTGCAAAGAACGGCGCCATCACGCTGGCCGGTTATGCGCAGGATGCGACCCAGATCGATCGGGCCACGTCGATTGCCAAGGGCGTGAGCGGCGTGCGCTCGGTGAAGAATGCGCTGACGATCCAGGAAGGCGGGCAATGAGCCGGTAAAGCCGGAGGGGAGAAGGAGACAGTTGTCTGGTTCCTTCTCCCCGCGTGACGTCCCGCCTTACAGCGCGATGCCGCCGATCAGGCTGCCCACCGCATTGACCGACTTCGTGATGCTCTTCACGTCGAGGTCCGTGTGCGTGGACGCATCCACTTGCGTGACCGGTGCGACGTTGGTCTGCGGGCTGCCGAAGGACACGCCGCCGATTTGCGCGTTGGCGTTGATGGCGTTGTTCTGGAACACGCTGCCGCCGGCGATGGCGCCCATTTCGGCACGGTCCAGTTCCTTGCTGACGGCGAGGTTGTCGATCTTCAACATGATGATGCTCCTTGAGATGAGAGGGGTGTTCAACGGGTGAATCAGAGTTTGACGCCCTGCAGCAGGCTGCCGAGGGAATCGAGCGACTTCGTCACGTTGGTCAGATCGAGCTTGGTGTATTGCGAGGCATCGACCTGGGTCACGGGCGCCACATTGATCTGCGGGCTGGCGAACGAGACGCCGCTTTGATAGTTCGCATTGATGCCGTTGTTCTGCATGATGCTGAAACCACCTGCGATGGCGCGCATTTCGGCACGGTCGAGGTCCTTGTGGACAGCGAGGTTGTCGATCTTCAACATGACGGGTCTCCTGAAGGCGTGATGGGGATGGGACGGATGCGGATCAGAGCGCGATGCCGCCCAGCGCGCTGCCGAGTGCGCCGACAGACTTCGTGATGGACTTCACGTCGAGGTCGAGGTGTTGCGAGGCATCGACTTGCGTGACGGGGGCGACGTTGGTCTGCGGGCTGGCGAAGGACACGCCGGCAGCTTGCAGGTTGGCGTTGATGGCGTTGTTCTGGAACACGCTGCCGCCGACGATGGCGCCCATTTCGGCACGGTCGAGTTCTTTGCTGACGGCGAGGTTGTCGATCTTCAACATGATGAATCTCCTGAATGGCTGGTTGGGTTGGTTGAGCATCATTCGTTGCGCTCGCAGCATCTAATGCGAGAGCCGTGCCAGTCGCGTTGCCGTTGCTCGATACTTTTTATAAGTATCTGATTTTGAATAATTAATTTTGAATTCATTATGCATGCATCGCTGGCCAGGCGTGCATGCGTCACTGCCGAGTGTCGGGTCGGGCGAGACAGCGAACCGATGACCTGTCGCCGCGCGGCGAACACGATGTGCGGCGCGCGGAAGCGCCACAAAAAAAAGCCCGCTTCTGGTAGCGGGCAAATCCTCCGGAGGAGGAAGACGACGTGGCACAAACCACGAAGAGACGCGCTCTTCGTGCAGGCGTGCGGTTCGGCTCTATGAAGTCCCTTCCGCTTTTTTCGGTTTGTCTAAAACGGCTTCCCCTCTTTCACCTCTTTCACCTCTTTCACCTCTCTCACCGCCTTGACGGCAGACGCGCGCGAATACCGCGGCGACGCTCTCAGCAGCGCACGGCCCTCCCAGTACGAAACCAGCTTCCCCAGCGCGCCCGACTCGTTGAGATCGCCGAACGCCTCGATGCGGATCGACTGGTCGATACCGCCCACGCACAGCGGCACGAAGCCGCTCAACGCAATCAGATACGCGACGGCGTCGCCGGCCGCGAGGTCGTCGGCGGCATAGAACAGCACGGCGGGATCGGGCCAGCGGTTGGCGGCCGCGTGCATCGACTCCGGACGGATCGACGCGAACGCCTTGACCAACTTCGTGCCGGGCGGCATCAACGCCGCAAGGATCTGCCCGGCCGATTCATCGTCGGGAAGGATCTTCATGACGCCGCCCTGGCCGTCAGGCGCAATCGGATTCGACGGATCGACCACGATCTTGCCGCGCAACTCCTCGCGATAACGCTCGATCCACTGCGGAATGGCGGCGAAGTGGATGCACGGAATCACGATGTCGGCGCGCCGGATTGCCTCGCTGACCCCGACGGCGTGCGCGCGGCCATTGCATTGCAGCGCGAACGCGCGCGACTTCCTGTGATCGCGATCCGCGATCAGGATGGACTCGCCTGCGAGCGCAAGACTGCGCGACAGGTTAGCGCCGATCTGATCGAGACCGATGATTGCCGTTTTCATGGATTCCCTTGAGTCATGCCGATTGCGCGCGTCGCGCGGACGCTGTTGTTCTTTCTCATACCGCTGCGAAGCCCCCGCCCAGGGCTCCGGCACCGTCGCTGATGCGCAGGTCCTCCACCGTGCCGTGCAGCCGGAGCGGCGCGGCGCCGCGGCCGTGCGTCAGCAGCCCGCCATCGACGGCGATCTTCCGCACGGCCGCTCCGTTGCGAATGCAGAGCGCCGTGGCATCGAGCGTGACCACGACACCCTTCACCATCGACTCGCCCGCGGCTCCATGCGTCTCGACGCCGCGCCGAACCGTCAGCGAGCCGAGCGGACGGCTCACCTGAATGCCGACGGCGCCATCCGCATGGGTGACGATGCGGTCGATATCGGCAAACTGCACGGTCCCGTCATAGTCGCTGAAGCCCCGCGCCCCGAAGCCGAAGGTTTCGATCGTCGCGTGGGTCCGCAACAGGCCGAGCGTGCCGAAGTTGACGAAGCCGGTGGCGCTGGGGCCGTAGGACGTGAGCTTTTCCTCGGCGACCCACGAGCCGACCGTGCCCCAGTTGTCCAGCACCATGTCGTTCGCGCCGTAGGTCGTCACGGGTCCGCGGTTGTGCACGATCTCCACGCAGGCGCCGGAGGAAACGAACACGCCGCCCGCGATGCGATCCGCCGTGCCATGTTCGATGCCGCCATCGCTGTGAATGGCGCCAGTTTCCATGCGGCCGACGATCAGCTGGCCGCCGGCATCGCCCGCGCCGCCGACGAAGATGCCGCTGCCGTTCACGGGCGCGCCGCCGCGCCCCGCGCTGACGGCCTTGAGGTCGGCCGTGATGGTCACGAAATGGTCGTCGTGCTGGTTCCAGATGGTGAAGACGCCCGGTACCACCTCGACGCCATAGCCGCGGTGCCGGGTTCCATGGGCGCGCGTATCGGCCGCGACGATGTCGATGTTTTCCGCCGCGATATGGCCGCTGCGGACATTGTCGCGCGCCAGCAGCTGCACCATGCCGCGCGTGCGGAGATCATGCAGGTCGATGCGCCCGAGGCGCATCACGCTCGTGTCGTTATGAATGGCGCGCCGGTCCGCATCGGCATTCAGCTCGATGCGCGCGACGCAATTGTCTGTGGTCAGCTGCACGCCGTCCTCGCCCTTCGCGAAGTGCAGCTTCACGCGGCCACTGGCGCCGCTCAGCGTCTGGCCGGGCAGCAAGCGGAAGCCCGGCATGTCCGCGATGTCGGCGGTGACGGCGATATGGTGAACTTCCGCGTTCGATACGGCCTCGAGCAAGCCGGTCAAGGTCGATACGCTGCGCTCGCTTGCGCTCATGAGTCTGGTCCGTGACGAAATTTGTGTCAAAAGTAGTCACAGACGGGATCGCCGCCTAGGGGGCGGCGTGCGAAAGCGGGGTTCGGCGCGTTCGAACTGCGGTGCGGAAGCGGTCAGCGCTTCACTGCCGTTCTCCGCCCGCCAGCGTTTCGATGATGCCCACGAGTTGCGCGCTCATCGGCATGTCGAGGCTGGCGCCTGAAGGCAGGCGCGTCAGGAACCAGCGCGTGTATTGACGCTCGATCTCGCCGTCGGCCGCGAGTTCCTGGAAGGTGTCTTTCACCACTTGCGCGAGCTGCGGATCGTCCTTGCGGAACATGATGCCGTAGGGTTCATACGACAGATAATCGCCCGCCACGCGGTATGCGCCGCCGTTGCCGGCGTTTGCGGCGATCAGTCCGTAGAGCAGGACGTCGTCGGTGGCGAAGGCATCGGCCTGGCCGTCCGCTACCTGCGCGAAGCCCTGCGCGTGATCGGGCACGACCTGGATATGAATGCCGAGCTGGAACTTCTTGTCCAGTTCGCGCAGCGCCGCTTCGTTGGTGGTGCCGGACGTCACCGCGACGCGCTTGCCTGCGAGATCGCGGAACGAGTTCATCGGCGCATCCTTGCGGACCATCACCTTGGTGCCGGCGACGAAGATGACCGGCGAAAAGGCCACGCGCTTCTGGCGCGCGAGATTGCTGGTGGTCGAGCCGCATTCGAGGTCCACCTTGCCGCTGGCGACGGCATCGATGCGCGTGTCGGGCGTGACCGGCACCCAGCGGATCGTCAAGGTGCGGTGAATGGACGTTTCGATGGCCGCAACGAGCGACTTGCACAGTTCGATGGAATAACCGATGGGCGCGCGGCGCGCATCGAGATACGAGAACGGCACCGACGCATCGCGATAGCCGATCGCGATGGTGCCGGAGTCGCGCACCTTCGCGAGCGTGCCGGTCAGCGTGGCGGGCGCGTAGGGATCGTTGACGGGACGCGGGGGCTGCACGTCGTCATCGGCGGCGTAGGCGGTGGTGGCAGCGAAGGACAGCGTGAGCGCAGCCCACGCCACGCCCATCCAGAAGCGCGGCATCTTCATGAGACGCTCCTCTTCAGACCTGTGCGGGATGCGCCAGCGAGGCGTCCTGCTCCGCTTCGATGCGCGCGGCATTGGCGTCCGCGTCCCGCTCCGACAGCAACTCGCCTTCCCACTTCGCCACTACCGCGCTGGCGATGGAATTGCCCACGGCATTGGTCGCGGAGCGGCCCATGTCGAGGAAGGTATCGACGCCCAGGATCAGCAGCAAGCCCGCTTCCGGAATGTTGAACTGATTGAGCGTCGCGGCGATCACGACCAGCGACGCGCGCGGCACGCCCGCCATGCCCTTCGACGTCAGCATCAGGATCAGCAGCATGGTGAGCTGCGTGGTCAGCGAGAGATGGATGTTGTAGGCCTGCGCGATGAACAACGACGCGAAGGTGCAGTACATCATCGAGCCGTCGAGATTGAACGAGTAGCCCATCGGCATGACGAAGCTCGAGATCTTGCGGCGCACGCCGAAGCGGTCCAGCGCGTCGAGAATCTTCGGATAGGCGGCTTCCGAACTTGCCGTCGCGAACGACAGCATGAACGCTTCCTTGATGAGCGAGAGCAGCTTCAGCACGCGCCGCCCCAGGAAGAAGAAGCCCGCGAGCGCGAGCAGCCCCCACAGGATGAACAGGCTCAGATAGAAGTCCGCCATGAAGACGGCGAACTTCATCAGGATGGACAGCCCGTTCACCGCGACGGTCGCGGCCATCGCGGCGAGTACCGCGAGCGGCGCGAGTTTCATCACGTAGCCGGTGATCTTGAGCATCACGTGCGAGAGCTGGTCGATGGCGTCCAGCAGCACCTTGCCTTTCTCGCCGAGTGCGGCGAGCGCGACGCCGAAGAACATCGAGAACACGACGATCTGCAGGATCTCGTTGTTCGCCATCGATTCGGCGAACGAACGCGGCACCATGTGGCCGACGAAGTCCTTCAGCGTGAATTTCGAAGTGGCGAGATTGGCGGATGCACCGATGTCGGGCAGCGGCAGACCGAGGTTATCGCCGGGCCGCAGCAAGTTGGACATCAGCAGGCCGAGCAGCAGCGAGACCAGCGAGGCGGTGACGAACCACGCGAGCGCCTTGGTGAACACGCGTCCGACCGAGGCGGCGTCGCCCATGTGCGCGATGCCCACGACCAGTGTGGAGAAGACGAGTGGACCGATCAGCATCTTGATCAGCCGCAGAAAGACATCGGAGACGAGGGAGATGTAACCGGCAATCTCGGTCGCGGCTTTCTTGTCTGGAAAGCTGGTGAAGACCATATAGCCAAGCCCGATGCCGATAACCATGGCGACCAGGATCCAGACGGCGGACGAACTCTTCTTCATCTCCAAACCTCCATGGTTTGCATGTCAATCAGATTGCATGTCAAATTTCGGATGGAACGGGCGATGCGAGATTTCCGGCACTGCTCAGATTCTACTGCGGCTTTTTAATGGCGTCGCTTGCGAAAAAAAAGTGGAATGCAGGTGAGTCCGGGCGAACTTCAGCCGCCGCACGCATGGATCAGGAACTGCTGCAATGCGGTAGCGGGGCCGCTCAGCGCGGCGCCCTTGCGCCAGATCATGCCGGCTTCCATGTGGGGAATCACGTCGTGCACGGGGCGCGCCTCGATGCGCTTGCCCTCCAGCGACCATGGCCGGAACACCATGTCGGACAGCACCGTGACGCCGAAGCCATGGGCCACGAGTCCGCGCAGCGCTTCCATCGAACTCGTGCGGAAGGCGACCGCCGGCTCGATGCGCTTCTTGCGCCAGTAACGCATCGTGGAGTGCTCGCCTTCGTCGACGGTGATCATGATGTACGGATGCGCGGCGATGTCCTTGAGCGACACCGCCTCCTGCTGCGCCAGCGGATGCGAAGGCGCGACCCACAACTGCCGGCGCGAGCGCATCAGCACCTGCGTGTGAAAGCGGCTGGCGCGTTGCAGATTGGAGAGCAGCACGACGCCGATATCGATCTCCCCGTTCGCCACCGCGGTTTCGATGTCGGCCCGCTCCATGTCGCGGAGATCGAACTCGATGAACGGATAGGTCGCGCGAAAACGCGCCAGCAATTCCGGCAGGAAGTAGCCAAGCAGCGTATACGAGGCCGCGATGCGCGCGACGCCGCGCATGTCGTGCGAACGGAATGGCGGCTTGTGCATGGCGTCGCGGGCGGCGTCGAGCACGCGGCGGGCGTGATTGTGGAAGTCCTGACCGTCGGGCGTCAGCGCGACGCCTTGCGGCAGGCGTTCGAACAGCTTCGTGCCGAGCGCGTCTTCGAGCGCCTGCACCGCGTGGGTGATCGCCGATTGCGACACGTGCTGGTTGGCGGCCGCCATCGAGAATTGGCCGGTTTGCGCGGCGGCCACGAAATAGCGCAATTGGCGCAGGGTGAGGTCGAACGTCATCTGATTTTCAGATACCAGAGTTGTTTATTCATGATTTTACGATAACGAGGCCGCTTCCTATACTCGGGAAAAATCAAAAATCCCGAGAATCTGGAGACGAACCCCCATGAATGCACCCGATCACGCTGCGCTGGCCCTGGCCGACGTTTCACTGGACGACAAATACACCCTGGAGCAGGGCCGTGTCTACCTGAGCGGCACGCAGGCGCTGGTGCGTCTGCCGATGCTCCAGAAAGCGCGCGACCGGCGGGCAGGGCTGAATACGGCGGGCTTCGTCTCGGGTTATCGAGGATCGCCGCTGGGCGCGCTCGATCAGTCGCTCTGGAAGGCAAAAGCGCATTTGAAGGAACGCGACATCGTGTTCCAGCCGGGCGTGAACGAGGATCTCGCGGCTACCGCAATCTGGGGCACGCAGCAGATCAACCTGTGGCCAGGCGCCACGCGCGACGGCGTGTTCGGCATGTGGTACGGCAAGGGGCCGGGCGTGGACCGCACCGGCGACGTCTTCAAGCATGCGAACTCGGCCGGCACGGACCCGCACGGCGGCGTGCTAGTGCTCGCGGGCGACGATCATGCGGCGAAGTCGTCGTCGGTCGCGCATCAGTCGGATCACGCGTTCATTGCGGCGGGCATGCCGGTGCTGTATCCGTCGAACGTGCAGGAATACCTCGACTACGGTCTGCATGGCTGGGCCATGAGCCGCTACTCGGGCCTCTGGGTGGCGATGAAATGCGTGACCGACGTGGTGGAGTCCACTGCGTCGATCGATCTCGATCCGGACCGCGTGCAAATCGTCACGCCCGTCGATTACTCGATGCCGGAAGGTGGTCTCAACATCCGCTGGCCCGATGCGCCGCTCGCGCAGGAAGCCCGCCTGCTCGACGAGAAATGGTATGCGGCGCTCGCCTACGTGCGCGCGAACAAGCTGAACCGCGTGGTGATCGATTCACCCACGCCGCGCTTCGGCATCATTACGGCGGGCAAGGCTTATCTCGACGTGCGCCAGGCGCTGATCGACCTCGGCCTCGACGACGCGACCTGCGCGCAGATCGGCCTGCGCGTGCTGAAAGTGGGCTGCGTGTGGCCGCTCGACGCGCAGGACGCGCGCGCGTTCGCTACGGGTCTGGAAGAGATTCTCGTGGTCGAGGAAAAGCGGCAGATCCTCGAATACGCGCTGAAGGAAGAGCTTTATAACTGGCGCGAGGATGTGCGTCCGCGCATCTACGGCAAGTTCGACGAACGCAACAACGAAGGCGGCGAATGGTCGGTGCCGCGTGGCGACTGGCTATTGCCGGCGCATCACGAACTCTCGCCGGCGCTGATCGCGAAGGCGGTCGCGCGGCGTCTTGCGCATCTCGACCTTCCCGCCGATGTGCGCGCGCGCATGCTGGCGCGGGTCGCGACCATCGAGGCGAAGGAGCGCGAAGCAAGCAAGCCGCGCGTGGAGGCCGAACGCAAGCCGTGGTTCTGCTCGGGTTGTCCGCATAACACCTCGACGCGCGTGCCCGAGGGATCGCGCGCGCTGGCGGGGATCGGCTGTCACTACATGTCGATGTGGATGGACCGCAACACGGAAACCTTCAGCCAGATGGGCGGCGAGGGCGTGGCGTGGATCGGCCAGATGCATTTCTCGGGCGACAAGCACGTCTTCGTCAATCTCGGCGACGGTACGTATTTTCATTCGGGCCTGCTGGCGGTGCGCGCGGCGATTGCGGCGAACGCGAGCATCACCTACAAGATTCTCTATAACGATGCGGTGGCGATGACCGGCGGCCAGCCCGTCGATGGCGTGCTGACGGTGCCGCAGATCGCGCATCAAGTGTTTGCGGAGGGGGCGAAGCGCATCGTCATCGTGACGGACGAGCCGGAGAAGTACGATGCGACCGTCGTGCTGCCGCAAGGCGTGAACGTGCATCATCGCGATGAACTGGACCGCATCCAGCGCGAATTGCGCGACACGCCGGGCACCACGATCCTCATCTACGACCAGACCTGCGCCACCGAAAAACGCCGGCGTCGCAAGCGCGGTACCTATCCGGATCCGGCCCGTCGCGCGTTCATCAACGACGCCGTGTGCGAAGGCTGCGGCGATTGCTCGGTGCAGTCGAACTGTCTCTCGGTCGAGCCGCTGGACACGCCGCTCGGCACCAAGCGCAAGATCAATCAGTCGGCGTGCAACAAGGACTTCTCGTGCGTGAAGGGCTTCTGCCCGAGCTTCGTGACCGCCGAGGGCGCGCAGGTCAGGAAGCCGCGCGCAGCGAAGGGCGCGACGCCCGACTTCGATGCGCTGCCCTTGCCTGCGCTGCCCGAGTTGGCGAAGCCGTATGGCGTGCTCGTGACGGGCGTCGGCGGGACGGGCGTGGTGACCATTGGCGGATTGATCGGCATGGCCGCGCATCTCGAACGCAAGGGCGTGACCGTGCTCGACATGGCCGGCCTCGCGCAGAAAGGCGGCGCGGTGCTGAGCCATGTGCAGATCGCGCCCACGCCGCAGGCGCTGCACGCGACGCGCATTGCGACCGGCGAAGCGCGGCTCGTGATCGGTTGCGACGCGGTGGTGTCGGCGTCGAAGGACGTGCTGTCGCGCACGCGGCACGGCATCACGCATGCAGCGATCAACAGCGGCGCAACGCCGACGGCCGATTTCATCACTGACGCGAACTGGCGCTTCCCGGGCGCGCAGACGGAACAGGCGTTGTCGGAAAGCATGGGCGAGGGCTGCGCGTTCATCGACGCCAATGCACTCGCCTTGAAGCTGCTCGGCGACACGCTCTATGCGAATCCGCTGTTGCTGGGCTTCGCGTGGCAGAAGGGCTGGCTGCCGCTGGAACTGGCGAGCCTGAAGCGGGCCATCGAACTGAACGGCGTGGCGGTGGAGAAGAACGGGCTGGCGTTCGGCTGGGGGCGCTACGTGGCGCAACACGGCGTGGGCAGCTTGCTCGATGCGGGCCAGCAGACCATCGTGCTGAAGATGCCGGAGTCGCTGGAACACGTGATCGCCACGCGCGAAGCCCTGCTGACGGCGTATCAGAACGCGGCGTATGCGCGCGCTTATCGCGATGTGGTCGAACGTATCCGCGACAAGGAGCAACGCCTGGGCGGCCATGCCAAGCTGCCGCTGACGCGCGCGGTCGCGGTCAACCTCGCGAAGCTGATGGCGTACAAGGACGAATACGAAGTGGCGCGCCTCTATGCGGACCCGGCATGGCTCGATAAGCTGCGCGACCAGTTTGAAGGCGAGCCGGGCCGCGACTACGCGTTGTCGTTCCATCTCGCGCCGCCGCTGTTCGCGAAGCGCGACGAGCACGGTCATCTCGTCAAGCGGCGCTTCGGCGGATGGACGCTGCATGCGTTCCGGGCGCTCGCGCGGCTCAAAGGTGTACGCGGCACGCCGTTCGATGTCTTTGGCAAGACCGCTGAACGCCGCGCCGAACGCCGGTTGATCGCGGACTACGTCGCGCTGGCCGATGAACTCTGCGCAACGCTCGACGAAGCGCGCTTCGATACGGCTTTGCAACTCGCAAAGCTGCCGGATGAAGTTCGCGGCTTCGGCCATGTGAAGGAGCGCAACATGGCAGCGGTGCAGGTCAAGCGCGAGCGGCTGCTCGCAGGCTATCGCACGCCGGCGGAGTCCAGAGCGACGGCCTGAGCGCCATACACGTCGAGCGCGGCCGCCTTCAGCGCGCGCACCATGGTTTCAGTGGCGGGCGTGAGCAGGCGGTCGGCCCGCGTGACGATGCCATAGTCATCCATGCGGCAATCCATCGACAAGTTCAGGATCTCGACGATCCGATGGCGCGCGTAATAGCGCGCCACGTCTTCCGCCAGCACGGCAATCATGTCGCTCTGTTCGAGCAGTTGCGTGACGAACAGGATTGCTGCCGTTTCGACCACGTTCGACGGCGGCGCGAGGCTGGCGCGCTGGAACATCAGGTCGAAGCGATGCCGCAGCACGCTGCCGGCCGGCGGCACGAGCCACGCGGCCTGCTGCACGTCGGCGAGCGCCAGCGTCTTTCTCTTGAGCAACGGATGCCCCGCGCGCACCACGGCGCGCGCCGGTTCGCCCGCGAGCGGCGCATAGCGCAACTGCACGTTGTCATGCTCGGCCGAAAGGCGCCCGATCACGATGTCGAGCTTGTCCTGTGCGAGACGTTCGAGCAGCGCATTGCTGCCGTCGATCTCGACCGACACGCGAATGTCCGCGTGCAGGCGCTTGACCGCCGCAACGGCGGCCGGTAGCAGCCGCACGCCGGGCGACGTGATCGCGCCGATGCTCACATGCCCGAGCCGTCCCGACTGCAACGCGAGCAGTTCTTCCTGTGCCTGGTCGAGACTGCCGAGCACGGCGCGTGCGTGGCGGATGATCGCTTCGCCATACAGGGTGGGCCGCACGCCGCGCGGCTCGCGGTCGAACAGCGTGACGCCGAGCGCTTCTTCCAGCTCGCGCAGGGTCTTGGATGCCGCCGGCTGCGTCATGTTGAGCGCCGCCGCCGCGCGATGAATATTGCCTTCCTCCGCAAGCGCCGCGATCAATAAAAGCTGGCGCGTCTTCAGGTGGTTGCGGACGTTCGAGACACTCGTGTTCATGAATGAATTCGGGTTATTACTAATGCCGGGATGGTTATCGATGAAGTCCATCTTTTCATTAGTAGATTATCACCCGCAGGCATACACTCGGGCGCATAACGAACTGACACGGAAGAGACACATGTCCGCCCCCAAGCCCAAGCTGCGCTCCGCGCAATGGTTCGGCACCAATGACAAGAACGGCTTCATGTACCGAAGCTGGATGAAGAACCAAGGTATTCCGGACCATGAATTCGACGGCAGGCCGATCATCGGCATCTGCAATACCTGGTCCGAACTCACCCCGTGCAATGCGCACTTCCGCAAGGTCGCGGAGCATGTGAAACGCGGCGTCTACGAGGCGGGCGGCTTCCCGGTGGAGTTTCCGGTGTTCTCGAACGGCGAATCGAACCTGCGCCCGACCGCGATGCTCACGCGCAACCTCGCCGCGATGGACGTGGAAGAAGCGATCCGCGGCAATCCCATCGATGCCGTCGTGCTGCTCACGGGTTGCGACAAGACCACGCCGGCGCTGCTGATGGGCGCGGCCAGCTGCGACGTTCCGGCGATCGTCGTGACCGGCGGTCCGATGCTCAACGGCAAGCTCGATGGCAAGAACATCGGCTCGGGCACGGCGGTGTGGCAACTGCACGAATCGTTGAAGGCGGGTGAGATCGACCTGCATCAGTTCTTGTCGGCGGAAGCGGGCATGTCGCGCTCGGCGGGCACCTGCAACACCATGGGCACCGCCTCGACCATGGCGTGCATGGCCGAAGCGCTCGGCACCTCGCTGCCGCACAACGCGGCGATCCCCGCTGTCGATGCGCGCCGTTACGTGCTCGCGCACATGTCGGGCATCCGCATCGTGGAGATGGCGCTGGAAGGTCTCACACTCTCGAAGATCCTGACGCGCGAGGCGTTCGAGAACGCGATCCGCACCAACGCGGCGATCGGCGGTTCGACCAATGCGGTGATTCACCTGAAGGCGATCGCGGGGCGCATCGGCGTGCCGCTGGAACTCGAGGACTGGACGCGCATTGGCCGCGATACGCCGACCATCGTCGATCTGATGCCGTCAGGGCGCTTCCTGATGGAAGAGTTCTATTACGCGGGCGGATTGCCCGCCGTGCTGCGGCGACTGGGCGAAGCCGGGCTCATTCCGCATCCGGACGCGCTGACCGTCAACGGCAAGTCCCTGTGGGACAACGTCAAGACCGCGCCCATCACCAATGACGAAGTGATCCGCACGCTGGATCATCCGCTGATCGCGGACGGCGGCATCCGCGTGCTGCGCGGCAATCTCGCGCCGCGCGGCGCGGTGCTGAAGCCTTCGGCCGCCACGCCGGAACTGCTGAAGCATCGCGGCCGCGCCGTCGTGTTCGAGGACCTGGAGCACTACAAGGAACGCATCGTCGATGAATCGCTCGATGTCGACAAGGACTCCGTGCTCGTGCTGAAGAACTGCGGACCGAAGGGTTATCCGGGCATGGCCGAAGTGGGCAACATGGGCTTGCCGCCGAAGCTGCTGCGTCAGGGCATCAAGGACATGGTGCGCATCTCCGACGCCCGCATGAGCGGCACGGCCTATGGCACCGTGGTGCTGCACGTGGCGCCTGAAGCGGCGGCAGGCGGGCCGTTGGCAGCCGTGCGCGACGGCGACTGGATCGAACTCGATTGCGACGCCGGCACGCTGCATCTGGACATCGCTGAAGAGGAACTGGCGCGTCGCATGAGCGACCGGAAGCCGCCGCGCTCGCATGGCGAAGGCGGTTATCAGCGGCTGTATGTGGATCACGTGCTGCAGGCGGACGAGGGCTGCGACCTCGACTTCCTCGTCGGCATGCGCGGCGCGGCGGTGCCGAGACATTCACACTGAGTGCGTTTGAGTGCGTTTGAAGAACCCGAGACCATGAGGACGCCAGCATGAGCCGTCACGCGAACCCACGTTATCGCGGCATCTTTCCGGTCGTGCCGACAACCTTCACCGAAAGCGGCGAACTGGATCTGGAGAGCCAGAAGCGCGCGGTGGATTTCATGATCGACGCGGGCTCGGATGGTCTGGCGATCCTTGCCAACTTCTCCGAGCAGTTCTCGCTGGCCGACGACGAGCGCGACGTCCTCACGCGCACGATCCTCGAGCATGTGGCGGGGCGCGTGCCGGTGATCGTCACTACGTCGCACTACGGCACGCGCGTGTGCGTGGAGCGCAGCCGCCGCGCGCAAGCGCTTGGCGCGGCAATGATCATGGCCATGCCGCCGTATCACGGCGCGACCTTCCGCGTGCCCGAGAGCGCCATCTACGCGTTCTATGCGCGCCTCTCGGATGCGCTGACGATCCCCGTGATGATCCAGGACGCGCCCGCCGCCGGCACGCCGCTCTCAGCGGCCTTCCTGGCGCGCATGGCGCGCGAGATCGAGCAGGTGTCGTACTTCAAGATCGAAACGCCGGGCGCGGCGAACAAGCTGCGCGAGCTGATCGGCCTCGGCGGCGAAGCCATCGAAGGTCCGTGGGACGGTGAGGAAGCCATCACGCTGCTCGCCGATCTGAACGCGGGCGCGACCGGATCGATGACGGGCGGCGGCTTCGCAGACGGTATTCGGCCGATCATCGACGCGCATCGCGAGGGGCGCACCGACGATGCCTTCGATCTCTATCAGCGCTGGCTGCCGCTCATCAATCACGAGAACCGTCAGGCCGGCTTGCTGGCGACCAAGGCGCTGATGAAGGAAGGCGGCGTGATCGCGTGCGATGCGCCGCGTCATCCGCTGTCTGCGATGGGACGCGAAACGCGCGACGAACTCATCGCCATCGCGCGCCGTCTCGATCCGCTGGTGTTGCGCTGGGCCCGCTAGGGTATCGTGACGCCTTCAGCATAGGAGACAGGATATGAATGCAGTCGTTCGGCTTGGTGTCGTCGGCATCGGCAAGATCGCGCGCGATCAGCATCTGCCCGCCATTGCCGCCCAGCCAGGGTTCGAGCTCGTCGCGTGCGCCAGCCGTCATGCAAGCGTGGATGGCGTGCGGAACTATCGGGATATCGGCGAGTTGCTGGCTGCCGAGCCGGAGATCGATGCGGTGTCGCTGTGCGCGCCGCCGCAAGTGCGCTATGAACAGGCGCGCGCCGCGCTCGAAGCCGGCAAGCATGTGATGCTGGAGAAGCCGCCGGGCGCGAGCGTGAGCGAGGTCGAGGCCTTGCATGAGATCGCCCGGGCGCGCGGCCGTACCTTGTTCGCGACGTGGCATTCTCGCGCGGCCCCGGCCGTGGAACCGGCGCGTGCATGGCTCGCTTCGCGGGAAGCGGGTGCGCTGCGTTCAGTGGAAGTGCGCTGGAAAGAGGACGTGCGGCGCTGGCATCCGGGACAAGAATGGATCTGGGAGCCGGGCGGTCTCGGCGTGTTCGATCCCGGCATCAACGCGCTCTCCATCGTGACCGGCATCCTGCCGCATGAGGTCGCATTGCGCGGGGCGACGCTGACCACGCCCGCCGATACCGCCACGCCCATCGCGGCCGAACTCGATTGCGTCGCGAGCAATGGCGCACCGGTGCGCGCGGTGTTCGACTGGCGTCATGGGCCTGTCGAGGAATGGGACATCGATATCGACACGGAGGGCGGCCGTCTGTCGCTGCGTGAGGGCGGCAAGCGGCTCGCCATTGCGGGCAAGGAGATCGAGGTGGGACCGGAGCGCGAATATCCCGCGCTGTACGAGCGCTTTCATGAACTCATCGCGACGAATACGAGCGACGTGGACGTGCGCCCGCTGCGTCTCGTCGCCGATGCGTTCCTGAATGGGCGCATCGTCGGCACCGAGGCTTTCGGGCGTTCATGACGCCCGATAAGGCGCGCTCCGCGAAGCATTGACCGCGCACACATCGCCCTCCGGCGCGGCGCGCACATTCGCGTGCCGCGCCACGAGCGGAATGCGTCGCGGCTGGCCCGGCGCGAGATGAAACCAGTCGGTGCGCGCGCGATAGTCCGGGTCATCAATGTGTACCCAGCGCGCCAGCTGCGCGGTTTCAATCACGAGACTCCAGCCGTCCCCGTCTTTCTCCACGCTCGCCTTGAGGCCGATGTCGCGCCGCTCGCCGATTGAAGGATCCGGGAAATGGAAGGCTTCGGACAAGGTTTCGCCGGTGTCGGCATCGCGCAGGATCACGTGCGTGACATCATGCGCACGCGGGCCGAAGCGATACGCATACGCGCTGTCGAAGAAGGCGCCAATCAGCCGGTTCGATGACATGCGCTGGACGCTGCGCGCGGGCAGCACGACATCGCACGCACCGCCCGCAACCTTGACCGACCCTTCACGCAGACACGCCAGTTCCACACGCCCGCGAATCTCGTGCGCCGTCTCGTTGACGAGATGCACGTCGAGGCCTTCGAGCCCTTCGTCGAGCAGCAGCGCCTGCACGGGTTGCAGCACGCGCGCGAGGCCATGCAACGCGCTCTTGGGCGCGCCGAGCACGTCGATGACACCCCAGCCCGCGCCGGGTCTCACATCGAGCAGATTCCACACGATGCCGCCCGCACAGGTCGAGCCTTGCCGGCGCCATTCGGAGAACACGGCGCCGATCACATCGGCGACTACCGCGCGCGACAACTCCAGATAGCGCTCCGGATTCTCATAACGCAAGCGCGGCACGTCCTGCCGATAGAGCGACTGCATGTAGTACTCGCGCACATCGTCGAAGTCCCAGGCGGAACCCGGATCGCGCGGCACGCCGGCTTTCCAGCGCGGCTCGTGCGCGCGCGGATTCGGCAGTGCGCGCAACGCGACATCGTCGGGCACATTGGCGAATGCCAGACACTCCGAGGCGAAGCGGACTTGCGCCCGGCGAATGTCGTCGAATGAACGCTGATACGCGGGCACGCCGTAGTAATGCGTGATGCCGCCGCGCGTGCCGAAGGGCATCGACTCGGTATCACCGGGTGCGGCGCTCGGCGAGTTCACGACATAGGCGACGTCGGGCCGCTCCGTGGCAATTGCCTCGGGTAACCACTCGGTGAACAGGCGTTGCTGATAGGCGTCGAAGGGCAGACCGAGCATCGCGGCCTGCTGATGCACCTCGCTTCCGCCGCACAGCACGGCCAGTGCAGCAAAGCGCCGCGTGCGCGCCAGGAACTGGCGGGCTTCACGCTGCACGCTCAGGCGAAAGGCTTCGTCATCGGGATAGTCGAAGTTGGCGAACGCGAAGTCCTGCCAGACGAGCACGCCGTAACGGTCCGCGAGTTCGTAGAACGCGTCTGACTCGTACAGCGTGATGCCGCTCACGCGAATCATGTTGAGACCCGCGTCGCGAACCAGCGCGAAGAGGGCTTCGAGTTTTTCGCGCGGCGCATCGAGCGCGACGATATCCGCCGAGGTCCAGCACGCACCGCGCACGAACACGGGCACGCCGTTCACGACCGGCTGAAAGCCCTGGCCATCCGCGCCGCGATCCACATGCATCGTGCGAAAGCCGATCTCGCCCAGCGCGATGTCGCCAAGTTTCACTGCATGGAGAAAGGGTTCGCCATGCGTATGCGGATACCACAGGCGCACGTTCGGTATCTGCACGCGGCCGGTCAGCGTATGCGCGTCCTGCCATTGCATGACCGCATGGGCCTCGCCGCATTCGAGCCGCACGGGCGCGGCCTCCTGCGCATGAAAGAAGCGGACGGTGACATCGAGCACGCCGTCGCTGCCTTCCACGCGGGAGCGCATGTCGATCGACTCGATACAGCCCTGCGCTTCCCCGATCAGTTCCACCGCGCGCCACGGTCCGGCAGGCTGGATCGTCGGGCACCAGCCCGCCATGTGACCGAGCAGCGTGGTGCGCACGTTGCGCAAGGTGGCCGGTTGTGCGAGCTTCGGACGCCAGCGCGCACGGCCCCGTTTCGCGGCAAGCGCGGGGGCGATGGAGCGGAAGCACAGATGAAGCACATGCTCGCCCTTCAGTTCGACATCGAGATCATGCGCGATGAACATTGAATCCGAGTCGAGCAGCTTGACGTCATCGAGCCAGACTTCGGCGATGGTTGCGAGGCCATTGAAGCGCAGCCGGCGGCGGCCGTGACCGCTCAGCTTCAGCCGATACCAATGGTCCGCATGCGCGAACGGCTGCGCCAGCGCTTCGTCCTTCACGCCGGTCGCGCGCAATGCGGAAGCCACCGTGCCCGGCACTGGCGCGTCGATCCAGTGTGTTTGCGTGTCGAGCGAAGCCGGCGTCGCGCATGCACTCGCGGGCGTGCTCACGCATTGCCAGCCGTCGGCGAGGCGTCGCGGCGCGTGCGCGAGCGCGAGCGAGACGTGCATGACTCTTCCTCGTGAATGGAATGAGAGAACGATGACGAAGCCGCGTCATCGCGACGCGGCTTCGGTCTTCAGAGAAAGCGCGCGGCGAGCGGCTCGATGACCCTGTCGTAGGAGGTCTGCATCGATTCGAGGCAGTCTTCGCACAGGTCGGTGCGCGAGCGCATGCGGGCGCGCGCGAGACGGAACTGCATGACCATCGCTTCGCTCGCAAGCGCCTGGGCGCTTGCCTGGATCTCGCCCGGCACGTCCACGCCATGTGCATTCAGCCAGCCGAGATACTTCGACAGCAACTCGAAGTTCGAGCCGATCTGACGCATCATGTTGAACGTGTAGAGGTGGTAGTAAGACGGGTCGCGTTCGAGCATCGCACGCATGTGCTCGGGGAACGCCGCACGCCATTGCGCCACCGGATTCGACGCGGGCCGGTCTTGCAAACGCAGCTTGAGCAGTTCCACCGAACGCTGCACGAGCGCCTCGCCTTGCAGCGGATCGCGCGCGCGCTTCACGAACTCGACATAAGGGAACAGCGCCTGGACGTCGCCCGCGAGACCGGGCGTCAGACGGAAGACGCCGTCGTAATCCTCGCCGGACAGCGAGAAATACCCCGCGTTGTGGAAGTACGTGATGTGCTTCGCCTGCGCGTCGATGGCGTCGATGGCGATGGTCGTCTTCGTATGCGTCTGCCGGTAGGCGGTTGCGCGCGTATCCGGCAGCCAGTACGAATCCATCTCCGCGACCACGATCTGGCCGCGCTTCGTCTGCTCCTGCACGTGCGCCTCGACCGTGTCGTAGATCGCGAGCTCCTGGGCCTGGAGGCCGTAGAGCCGCGCGATATCGTCGAGCGAGAACTTCGGGAACGTGAACTGATCGCCCTCGAAGTCCTGCGTCACGGTGAAACTGAGCGCCGCGTGCGGATCGCAGCCGTAGTGATGCAGCAGCTCGATCCACAAATCGACGTAGCAGTTCGTCTCCAGCCACACGCGCTCGTCGCGATGCAGCGCGTGCTGGCGATATTCGCCAGGCGCGGGCGCGGACGTGTCCGTCACGGCATCAGCCGGCGAGCGTGCGTTCATGCCCGGCTACCCAGTTTGTCGAGACCCTGGGCGATGAGCGCGGCCTTGTCGCCCCACAGCAGCTGGCGCACCTGCTCCGGCCAGGCGTTGACATCGAGGCCGTGATGGCGGAACAGCGCAAGCGTCGTGCGTTCCATGCCGAAGCCCACGCAGGCCGTGTGCGCGACCTGCTCGTCGGCCTGGCTGATGTGCCACAGCTCGCCGAAGTGGTCCTGGTGATAATTGAACGACAGACACGCGGTGGGACGGTCGGGCGTCGCGACGGGCACCAGCAGTTCGAACTTGAGTTGCTGCTCGCGCTGGCTGTCCGCAACGATCTTGCCGCCCCGGCCGAAGAACGGGTCATTGGCGAGATCGATCTCATACGGCAGGCCCAGCAGTTCGATCAGCAGCGAGCCGCGCTCGATCCACTTCTGACGGAACGCCATCACCTGCTCGGGGCTGCCCACGCGGATGTATTCACGCATGCGGAACATCTGCATGCGGCCCGGATCGATGGACGGCTCGTGACGGAAGCAGTACGAGAAGGCGTCGAAGATCGCGCCGTCGGCGGCGAGCTTGCCGCGCTTCGCGACCAGCGGATAGATCGGATAGCATGCGGCCGGCGTGAGCACGAGGCGCGTGGGCTTCTGCTGATCCATCCAGTCGTCGGAGCGTTCTTCTTCTTCGCCGACATGCACGATCTTGTCCAGCGCTTCGAGCAGGCGATGATGCCCGCGATCGTTGCCCTGGAACGAATGGATCGTGCCGGCGAGGTTCGGGAAGCTCTTGAGGTACTCGCTGTCTTCGAAGTCGCGGCGGCGCATGGCCGGCGGGAAGCGCAGCACTTCGGCGTGCTGGTCGGCGCCGAGCAGCGTGATCGCCTGGTTCAGACGTTCGACGATGTCCTCGAATACTTCGCTGCGGCCGTAGAGGCCGTCTTCGCCGGTATCGATGAGGATCCCGGCTTCCATCAAACGATCCCGCAAGGTCAGGTCCGATTTGTCGTACGGTGCCTGCGTCTCTTGTGTTTGAGCTTGTGCTTCGGCCTGCATCATGGCGGCCTGTTCTGTCGGCATGTTCATAGCGTCAAAGGGTTCCCGTTGCGGCGCGCTGCGCAAGCAGCAGGTTCGCCGTGTTCAATTCAATGCGGTCGTTGCTGATCATGAGGGGCGCCGAGTGCAGATCGCGCAGATGGCGTCCCACGCTGAACGGCGTGTCGTTCTTGTAGCCGGCCATGCCGCAGATCATCAGCGTCTCCTGCACCACTTGCAGCGCCGACTGCGAAATCGCCAGCTTGAGCATGTTGAGGTCCGCGTTGATGCCGATCGACGCCGTGAGCGGCGCGTCGTCGTCATTACCTTGCGTGGCCCGGCGAATGGCGCGCTCGGCGCTCGCGGCCTCGACGTTCGCGAGCGATTCGCGCAGACGCGCCTGCATCATCTTGATGAGCGTGATGATCTGCGAGAGCCGCGCCGCCGACGGAGGCAGGGCGGGCTTGCCGCGCGCCTGGTTGCGGAAGAACTGGTGCGTGCGGTTCGCCGCGTCGCAGGCAATGCCGCACCATACCGACGACCACAACGTGTGCGATACCGGCAGCATGCTTTCGTCGGCGATCTTCGAGAACGGCGCGGGCAGGATCTGCTCGGCGATGCCGCTTGCCGTGAGCCGGTGGCCCTGGCTGCACGTGCCGCGCATGCCCAGCGTGTCCCACGTGCCGCGCTGTTCGAGCGTGAACGTTTCACGCGGCGCGACGATCAGCACCTGATCCGAAGGCGGCGCATCCGGATGACGGCGCGCCGTCACGAGAATGCAGTCCGCGTAGGTGCCGTACGAAATGGTCGGCGCCATCTTCTCGATCTGGAACGCGTTGTCGACGAGATCGACCGCGCATGCGCTCGTCCGCATGTTGCCGCCGATGTTCTCTTCGGACGTGGCCGACGCGAGCAGCAGTTGCTCGTTCACCATGCGTGCGAGAAACGCGCGCTGCCACGGCACGTTCGCGCCATGATCGACGATGCACACGACCTGGCTCTGATGCATCGCATAGATCATCGCGGATGAGGCGCAGCCTTGGGCAAGGGCTTCGCACAGGCGGGCCACGCCGGTCAGCGAGAGTCCGTCGCCGCCGTGTTCCGTCGGCACCATCGCGGAGAAGAGACGCTCCTCGCGCATCGCAGCGACCGCTTCCGCAGGAAAGCGCGCTTCACGATCCACTGCGTCGGCGTGCCGGGCCGCGACTGCGGCGACACGCTTTGCAGCATCGATCAACGCGCTTTCGCTACGTGCGTTCATGCTCTGTGCCAGTTGCGCCGCCTCGAGCTCCTGAGCGGGCGCGTTCATGCGTCCGCCTGCGAGCGGCGCAACTCCTCGACGGCGGCCGCGAGTGAATCGACGCTCGAGAAGAGCCGGCGCGTGAGCATGTGATCGGGAATCTCGATCCCGAACTCGTCTTCAATCGCGAGCATCACGTGAACCGTGGCGAGCGATGAGAGACCGGCGGCGTAGAGGTCGTCGCTGTCGGAGAGCGTGTCGACAGGCACGTCGAGCCGAGCGGACTCGGCGAGGATGCGGCGCAATTCAGTTTTCATTGTCTGTGTTTTCCCTTGTACCCGGCCAACGGTGCATTAAATCCGGACGGCGACGTAGCGTGGTGGTCGAATGTCGCCTTCGCTCCGGAGCGAAGTCGGGGTGGTGTTGTTCACTTTCGTGAAGACGATTTCACGAGAGCCCTCGCACTCACCTTCTTGTTTGTCGTTTGATCGTATTTAACGAATTACGAGGCCGGGACGTCCGTGCGATGGCGCACGGTGGACCTTCAAGAGCAACAGCGTGCTATGTGCGATATCCAGCACGCAGCGATTCGCGTGAATCCTTCAGACTGGCCCCTGCCGTACTTCAGGTAAGTCCTGCAGGTTCCGCTGACATGCGCCTTGCAAAAACTATGCGAGACTGCAAGGCATTTGAAAACATGACTACGGGGTAAAGGTAATTGGTACTGTTCTCCTTTTTGGTGGGTTTCGTCGCACTTTTTGTCGTGTGGAAGAAACGCCGCATAGCTATCCTGCTGGCGGCATGCGCATTCTTCTGGCTGCTCGGGAGCTGGCTGGCCGGACCGTTGGTGAGGCTTGCAAACGACGGGCATGCCGTCATGACCGAACCGCGTCTCGGCCCGCGCACGGTCATCATCGTGCTTGGCGGCGGGACAGACTACGACCGCAATCGGCAGTTGATTCCGAAAGGCGACAGCATCACCCGCGTGGATTTGGGCGCATCGCTGTACCGACGCTGCCGCGCACTCGAAACGGACTGCCTTGTGATCGTGAGCGGCGGCAATCCGCAGCGTCACGAGCAAAGCGAAGCGGATGTCATCGGACCTTTGCTGCTTGAACGGGGCGTTGAGCGCCGCGACCTGATCCTCGAAAACACGAGTCTCGACACTTATGCCAACGCGCGCAATACGGAGAAAATCCTACGGTCGCGACGATACGACACGTCGATTCTCATCACGTCATCCCTGCACATGCAGCGCGCGCTGCTGGCTTTTCAGGTGTTCGGCATCGATCCGCAGCCCGGCGTGGCCTTCATACGAAATCCCAAATCATGGTGGGTGCCGCATCCTGAAGGATGGATCGATTCGAACTTTGCGCTGCATGAGTTGATCGGGATCGTGCGCTTTCACCTGTGGCACTGGATCGGGCTGTATCCGGGAGTGCAGCCCGGCGCTCAGCGTTGAAGCGCTTCTTTCAGATAGTGCGCAGTGCGGCTTTCGGCATGCCGGGCGACTTCGTCGGGAACGCCCGTCGTGACCACGTTGCCGCCGTCCTCGCCCGCACCCGGGCCCATGTCGATGACCCAGTCAGAATGCGCGGCTACGCGCATGTCATGTTCGACGACGACCACCGTGTTGCCCGCATCGACCAGGCCTTGTAGTTGGCGCATCAGGCGGTCCACGTCGGCGGGATGCAGGCCGGTGGTGGGTTCGTCGAGGATGTAGAGCGTGTCGCCGCGATGGGCGCGCTGCAGTTCCGTGGCGAGCTTGATGCGTTGCGCTTCACCGCCCGATAGTTCAGTGGCCGGCTGACCGAGGCGCAGATAGCCGAGTCCGATGTCGCGCAGCACCGCGAGGGCGCGCATGATGCCCGGTTCATCGGCGAAGAAAGCGCATGCGGCGTCGACGCTCATGTCCAGCACTTGCGCGATGTTCTTGCCGTGCCATTCGATCTCCAGCGTCTGCGGGTTATAGCGCGAACCGTGGCAGGTCGAGCATGACGTGTACACGCTCGGCAGAAACAGAAGCTCGACACTGACGAAGCCTTCGCCTTCGCAGGTGGGGCAGCGTCCCTGGGCGACATTGAAGGAGAAGCGGCCTGCGCCATAGCGGCGCTTGCGCGCGCTCGGGGTGTCCGCAAAGAGCTTGCGGACGTGATCGAACAGGCCGGTATAGGTCGCGAGATTCGAACGCGGCGTGCGGCCGATGGGCTTTTGGTCGACGCGCACGAGACGCCGGATCGTCTCCATGCCTTCGACGATGCTTCCGCCGGCGGGCGTGTCCGGTGCGGCGAGCAATGGGTCGGCTTCGTCTTCGGTGGCGTCGTCGAGGGCGCGTCCGAGGTGTTCGGCGACGAGTTCAGGCAATGCCTGACTGACGAGGCTCGATTTGCCCGAGCCCGAGATGCCGGTGACCGTCGTGAAGGCGCCGAGCGGGAAGGCGGCATCGGCACCGTTGAGGTTATTGCGCTCGATGCGCGCAAGCTTGAGCCAGCCACGCGGCCGGCGCGGCTCGCGTTCGACTGCACGATGCTGCGCGAACAGATGCTCGCGGGTCTGTGAGGCATCGACTGCTGCAAGGCCTTCAGGCGGTCCGCTGTACAGCACGTGACCGCCGCCTTCGCCCGCCGCCGGGCCGACATCGACGAGCCAGTCGGCACGGCGCATCGTGTTCAGATCGTGCTCGATGACGAACAGCGAATTGCCCGCGGCCTTGAGACGCTGCAAGGCGACGAAGAGCGCCTCGTTGTCCGCAGGGTGAAGTCCCGCCGAGGGTTCGTCGAGCACATACACGACGCCGAACAGCTGCGATGCCAGTTGCGTGGCCAGCCGCAGCCGTTGCAGCTCGCCAGACGAGAGCGTTGGAGTCGCACGGTCGAGCGACAAATAACCGAGACCGAGATCGATCAAGGTCCGCAACCGCTCCAGCAACTCGTCGGCGATGCGTTCAGCAGCGGCACGCTTTTCGTCCGAGAGATTCGCGGTGCGGCGCACATCGGGCGCCGCCTTGTGCGCCGAACCGCCGGCCGAAACGCGCCGGGCGGTCGCTGCGCTGCGGGCGGCCTTGCCCAATGTCTCGCCATGCGGCTGCGCCTGCGCGGACCAGTCGCCGCGCGCGATGGGCGCGAGCAGGTCGGCGAGACGGTTCATCGGCAGATGCGCGAAGTCGGCGATGTCCAGTCCCGCGAAGGTGACGGAGAGCGCTTCCTTCTTCAGCCGCTTGCCGTGACACGAAGAACAGTCGCTGCCCACCATGAAGCGCGAGACGCGCTTCTTCATCAGCGCGCTTTGTGTGTGGGCGAAGGTATGCAGGATGTAGCGACGCGCGCCGGTGAAGGTGCCCTGATAGCTCGGCTCCGCGCCGCGCTTCAACGCCGCGCGGGTTTCCTTCGGTGTGAGGCCGGCATAGACCGGTGCGGTCGGCTGCTCTTCGGTGAAGAGGATCCAGTCACGGTCCTTCTTGGGCAGATCGCGCCAGGGCGTGTCGACGTCATAGCCGAGCGTCACGAGGATATCGCGCAGGTTCTGGCCGTGCCAGGCGGGCGGCCACGCGGCGATGGCGCGCTCGCGAATGGTGAGGGTATCGTCGGGGACCATCGACTTCTCCGTGACCTCGTACACGCGTCCGAGACCATGGCAGACGGGACATGCGCCTTGCACGGTGTTCGGCGAGAAGTCCTCCGCGTAGAGCATGGGCTGCTTCGGCGGATAGCTGCCTGTGCGCGAGTACAGCATGCGCACGAGACTGGACAGGGTCGTCACGCTGCCTACCGACGAACGCGCATTCGGCGCGCCACGCTGCTGCTGTAGCGCGACAGCCGGCGGCAGGCCCTCGATCGAATCGACCTGCGGCACGCCGACCTGTTCGATGAGCCGACGCGCGTACGGCGCGACTGATTCGAAGTAGCGGCGCTGTGCTTCGGCGTAAAGCGTGCCGAATGCCAGCGAGGACTTTCCAGAACCCGATACGCCGGTGAAGACCACGAGGGCATCGCGGGGGACGTCGACATCGACGTTTTTCAGGTTGTGCTCACGCGCGCCGCGAACGCGCACGAAACCTGCTTTGGACATATCGGCGGCGGCGTCGCGCGTGGCGACAGCGTGGTTGGCTTTGCGAACATCCATGGCGAAAGTGATGTTGATTTCGAGGCAAACGCTGTGAACGCGGCGAAGCCGCGAATTGATTGCATGCAGCATGCCATATGCCGGATGGCATTTTGCGTTATGCATGTTGAATGCAGAATGCGCGCGGGAATGTCGCGCGTGGATGGCGTGGACGTCGTCGCTCGTTGAGGACAGTGATGAACTGATCAGAGGGGCAAAGGCATGAAATCAGAGACAAGCGGATTGAAGATCCTGCTCACGCTGACGGCGAGTCTGGCCATGGGCGTGTCGAGCGCTGCGATGGCGCAATCGGGCGGGAACGGCAATGGCGGCTCAGGCGGCGGCAATGCGCATGGCGCGGCGACTGCCGGACCCACGGCCGGAGGCGACAATACGTCCATGCCGGGCAGTACGCGGCAGGGCTTGCACTTCAAGCACAAGAAGAAGGCCAGGCCCGCGCCGTCGAACGCGCAGTAATGGGCCCGGTGGAGCACCGCAGGGCGTGCGTCCGGGCGGAATGATTCAGGCTGCTGCGACGCCTTCGATATCGATGTCGTCGGTCCCGAGGCGCGAGAAGATGTCGCAGACGGCGCGCATCTCGGCCTCATCGCGAATGCTGACGATCACGCGCGTCAAGCCGCACAGCGTATCGGCGTCGCCGCCGTCCGCGCCGAACGACGGAAGAATGTCGTCGCCGGTAATGTCGAGACCGAACGGGTACTCATGCGTATCGACCACGCCGAGATGTTCGCCGTGACCGGCGTATTCGGCTGAGATCCACTGGTTTTGCGCCGCCGCACTTTGCACCACCGAACTGTGGAAGTCCGCAAAGCCGGTCATGCTGGCCACGCGGACGCGGTCACCCGCAATGCCTTCTGCGCGGAGGTCCTCGAGTGCCTCGTCGAGCTTGCGGGAGCCGAAAAACGCTCCGGTTACTTCTCGCATCATTACTTGTCTCCTTGCTGCTGCCTCGGTGCCACGAATTCAGTATCGCCGTGAAGCGAGCGGTTGTGAACACGGGTTCATACCGGTTGTCGCCCTGAGGGATCAGGAAAAGTGCGAGAGGCACAGGGCGCCGCGCACAAGGGCGCAGCCGCAACACGCCGGAAAAACCGTTTTCGGGCTCGCTGGAGCGCGAGGAGATGGCAAATCCAACGGATGCGGACCGGGATAGGCGAGCCTGACGACCGAATGAACGCAAGGGCCGATGGTCGTGGGCCGGCACGACCAAAACCCGGATTCGCCTACAGCGATCCAACGCGCGTTCACTTCATGCGGCACATGAACTTTACGCCGCAAAGGGCCGATTATCAACGGTTTGATGCGGCCCTAATCGCTTGAAACACAAGGTTTTTATGGGCGATTTGTCGCAGGCCAGGGAACGGTCGCAAGGTTGGCATGCTGCACGATGCATACAAAAACCGCGTGAGCGATCAGTCATCGTACAAGCTGTCTTGCGCCCTATAATGAGCGATCGAGCATATTCATGACCGGCCCATCCATGTCACAAGCACTGTCGTCCGGCGCGCTGCGCCGCTCCCGCAATCTGACCGAGGAAGTCGTCGCTGAACTGTCAGAGCGCATCAGCAGCGGCGCACTTCAGCCCGGTGACAAACTGCCGACGGAATCGGAGATCATGGCGCAGCTCGGCGTCAGCCGCACGGTCGTGCGTGAATCGATCTCGCGCTTGCAGGCCGCGCGTCTCGTGCAGACGCGGCATGGCATCGGCACCTTCGTACTGGAGGCAAGCGATCACGACCGGTTCCAGATCGAGGCCGCGGGCGATCTCACCGTGCGGGACGTGATGGCCATTCTCGAATTGCGCATCAGCCTTGAAGCCGAAGCGGCCGGCCTCGCCGCGATGCGTCGCACGGACGAGAATCTGGCGCAGATGCGTCGCGCGCTTGACGAGTTCGAACGGCTGATCGAAGCGGGCGAGAGCAGCGCGGTCACCGCCGATGTCGCCTTCCATCTCGAACTCGCGAAGGCCACGGGCAACCGCTATTTCCACAGCATCCTGAGCCAGCTCGGCAACACCATCATTCCGCGCACACGGGTCAACTCCGCGGCGCTCGCTCATCACGATCCCGGCAGCTATCTCGATCGCGTGAACCGCGAGCATGAAGATATCTTCGACGCCATCGAGCGTCGTGATCCCGAAGCCGCACGCGCCGCGATGCGCATGCATCTGTCGAACAGCCGCGAGCGCTTGCGTCGTGCGCACGAGGCTTCGGGCAAGGCACAGGAGGCCTGAGCGGCCTCGCATGCAAGCCGGAACGCCGCGATCGAGCCTGCGTTCGATGCACCATCACGGCTTGTTTCTTCTCACCGGGCACGATCGCGCCCGGGTTCCTGACCATCGCCATGCCGGAAACGGCTGAACGCGTCACCCGCCTGCGCACTACGCCTCGTCAAGCATGACCGAGAGCGTGCCGGCTGCACTCTGCACGCCCACAGCGAGATCGATCTCGTGCGGCGCCATCTTTGCAATGGCGCGCAGCAGGCGTGGCGAGAAGCCCGCGCCGAAACGTGCAAGGGCGTCGTTGCGCGCGGCTTCATCGGCATGCGAGAGCGCGCGCAGTTCACTCAACGGCAAGCCCACGAACAGATCGATCGCATAAGGCGGCACATCAGGGTCCGCAGCGGTTTGCGGCGAACCGGGCGCACGTATGCGCAAGCCGGGCTGCAGATGCGACGCCAGCTCGGCGCTCACCTTATAAGGCGCTTCAGCCTCCAGCGCGCCGCGTGCCTCGCTGATCAGAAAAGGGGCGACGTCCTGCAGACGCGCCAGTTCTTCGTCGGACAGCAACATGGATGTTCTCCCTGCGGATAAGGTTCACGTTATCACGGCCCGCAGCACATGTCGGTCCAGCGTGCGTTCACGCCAGCGTCATTCGCGATGTTCCTCGACGCAAGCGGCAATCGCTTCGTTCACGGCATCGGCGGCATCGCGATGCGGTGAATGCCTGCACTGCGACAGCTTCACGAGGCGCGCGTGCGGCACGGCATCCTGGATCCTGTCGAGCTGCAGCATCGATGCATATTCGTCATCGTGTCCCTGAATGGCAAGCAGCGGCCGTCGTATCGCGGCTATCTCGGCGGTGATGTCCCAATGCAGGAACTCGGGATTGAGCCATGCGTCGTTCCAGCCGTAAAAAGCCGAGTCCACGTCATCGTGATAGGCGCTCAGCTTGTCTCGAAGCGCACTTGTTTCGTAGACCGCGCGTGTTTCCCTGATCGCCCGCACCGTCATCGATTCCACGAACACATGCGGCGCCATGATCGCGGCGCCGGCCAGGGCATCGGGAAATGCGCTGGCATAGAGCAGGGCGATCGTGCCGCCGTCGCTATGACCGATGAGCCACATGCGCGCACGTTCCCTGGAATCGATGCGCAATGCGTCGAGCAAGCCGGGCAACACGACCTGCGCCTGCTGATGCAGGAAGCTCACCGGCCAGCTCTCGCCAGGCCGGCGCGAAGTCGAGCGGCCATAGCCCGGACGCGAAAAGACCAGTCCGCGACAGTGCAGCCGGTCACACAACATGTGTGGCCAACGCTTCCATAACCTGACCGATCCCAGTCCCTCATGCAGGAACACGGCGATGGGCGCGTCGCCGCGTTCGGCATTGAGCCATTCGTATTCGATACGTACGGGATACGCGCCGCCGTTCAAATCGGCAAAAGAAACAGACTGGCCTGTCTGAAATGTCATGTTGGAAGATCGACAAGATAAGAGCACAAAGATTAACAGACGCCGTCAGGCGGTTATGCGAACCTCCTTTGCGAGCATGCATCGGAAGAGTGCATGCAAGGTAATGAATAAAGCTATTGAATCGCGAGCTCCACAGAAAAATCAGGTATATCAGCGCATTTGATTTTTTTCTCTGGACTCGCCTGAACTTTTTCTGCGAAAGTCATTCGTAAGAATGCACGCAATGCTGCGTTAAACATTGGCCCTTTTTTTTGAACGTCGCTTATGGAGAGTGTGGATGAAACGACCTAAACGAATGTTGCTGGAAAACATTGCCTGGGCGCGTGAAACCGCGCATGCCAATGCGGACTTCTTCCCTCGCCTGGCGCAAGGTCAGAGCCCCCGCGTGTTGTGGATCGGTTGCTCGGACAGCCGCGTGCCGGCCGAAACGGTCACGAATGCCGATCCCGGCGATCTCTTCGTTCATCGCAACATCGCCAATCTGTTCTGTCCATCCGACGACAACACGTTGAGCGTGCTGGAATATGCAGTGCGCGTGCTGAAGGTGGATCACGTCATCGTCTGCGGCCATTACGGCTGTGGCGGCGTGCGTGCGTCCCTGCTGCCGTTGTCGAACGATCTGCCGCATGTCAATCGCCGTATTGCGCCGCTATGCGCATTGGGCGAGGCGCATCGCGACCATCTCGCGACCTTTGCGGACCTCGATAGCCGCGCCAACCGGCTTGCCGAACTGAGCGTGTTCGAACAAGTGCGCCTGCTGCGCGAGAACGCGATCATCCGTGAACGCGAGACCCCTCCGCTCGTGCATGGGTGGATCTTCGGTCTGCATGACGGACATCTCAACGTGCTGGCCTCAGGTTATGAAAACGAATCCGGTCATCAAGGCGGCAGACAAGTAGGCGCTGCTCTGCTCGAAACAGTCTAAGCACTCAATTCAGCCGTTGAATCTTATGCGATGTCGCGAAAGCGACGCTCGCAGGCATTTACTCGCGCAAACGGAATGACACATGAAAGCAGCTAATCGTTTAGCCAATCTGCCACGCGATTTATTCGCGGGCATTGTCGTTTTTCTCGTCGCATTGCCATTATGTCTCGGCATTGCCAATGCCTCGGGTGTCGAGCCGATTGCCGGCTTGATGGCGGGCATCATCGGCGGTCTCGTCGTGGCCTTGCTGAGCGGCTCGCAATTGAGCGTCAGCGGCCCGGCGGCGGGCTTGATCGTGATCGTCGTCGGCGGCATCGCGGGACTGGGCAGCTTCTCCGCATTCCTGCTCGCGGTACTGCTGTCGGGCGTGATCCAGTTTGGCTTCGGCATGCTCCGGGCGGGACGCTTTGCCGCCTATGTGCCCTCGTCGGTCATCAAGGGCATGCTGGCGGCCATCGGCCTGCTGTTGATCATCAAACAGATTCCGCTGGCCGCGGGCTTCGCGAACGATGGTGTCCATGTGTCGGGCGGCGAAGGCTTGCTGTCCACGTCCTATGGTCATATTTCGCTCGCGGCCTGCTTCATCGCGCTTGTTTCGCTCGGCATGCTCGCAGCCTGGGAAACCGCCGCGCTGCGCCGCTTCGCGCTCGTGCGGCTGGTGCCGGGTCCGCTTGCGGTGGTCGCCTTCGGTGTGGGCGCCACGCTGCTGATCGAGCGTCTTGCGCCGGGTTTCGCGCCGCCTGAGCAGTATCGCGTGGCATTGCCTTCGCTCGAATCGTTCGCGGCCTTGACGAAGGCGCTCGAACTGCCCGACTTCACTCAGCTATTTAATCCCGGGGTCTGGCGGCTTGCGATGACGCTCGCGATCGTCGCAAGTCTCGAGACGCTGCTCAGCCTCGAAGCGGTCGAGCAGATCGATCCGCGGAAGCGCACCGCGAATCCGGATCGTGAACTGAAGGCGCAGGGTATCGGCAACATGCTGGCCGGCGCTATCGGCGCGCTGCCGATCACCTCCGTGATCGTGCGTAGCTCGGCAAACGTGACGGCGGGCGCGCAGAGCCGCTGGTCGGCGTTCGTGCATGGCGTGCTGCTGCTCGTGAGCGTGTTCGGCCTGACGAGTGTGATCAACCTGATTCCGCTCTCGTGTCTTGCCGCGATTCTGATCTTCACGGGGCTGAAACTCGCCAAGCCGTCGCTCTTCGCGGCCGTTGCAAAGGAAGGCTTCGAACGCTTCGCACCGTTCATCGCCACCATTGCGGGCGTCCTGCTCACCGACCTGTTGATCGGCATCGTCATCGGCATTGGATGCAGTCTGTTTCTCGCCGTGCGTGCCAACCTGCGCCGCCCGATCACGATGGCGCAGCACGATGACCATTACCTTCTGTCGTTCCGCAAGGACGTGTCGTTTCTTTTCAAGGTGACGCTCAAGCGTCAACTCGCTGCGATCCCGGACGGCGCCGTCGTGATTCTCGATGCGTCGAGAGCCGACTATGTCGACCCGGACGTGCGCGAAGAGATCGACAAGTTCGTGGCCGCGGCGCCTGCGCGGAACATGCATGTCGAATGCCGGAACATGCCGCGTGTGGAGGAGGAAACGTTCACGCCGGTCCGGAGCCGCTGGTTCGGTCAGGCAAGACCGGGTACCGCATCGGAGTAGTGCTCGAAGCGCGTCTTGCGCGGCGTATCGCGCAAGACGCGTCCGATAAGCTCACAGGCTCAGTCGGTCACGATGGACATCGAGAAGCCGTCCCATCCCTTGCTTCCGACTGTCTGGATGGCGGTGGAGTCGAGGCGGGGATGGTTGGCGAGCATATCGAAGAAGGTCCGCACGCCGGTCACGTCGGGGTCGTTGCTATGGGTTTCCAGCACCCTGCCACGACGAATCACGTTGTCCGCGACGATCACCGTTCCCGCACGGCTGAGGCGCAGGACAAGATCGAGATAAGCCGGGTAGCTTTTCTTGTCCGCGTCGAGGAAGATGAAATCGAACGGTGGAATGCCGTCGCGCACGAAGGACCGCAGCGTGTGCACCGCATCGCCGACGATCACCGACGCCACGCTCGACAGTCCCGCTCGCGTCAGGTTGCCGCGTGCCACGTCCGCATGCGCTTCGACGGCTTCGAGTGTCAGCAGCGTGCCGTCCGCAGGCAGTGCGCGCGCGAGCCATATCGTGCTGTAGCCGCCCAGCGTGCCGAGTTCGAGAATGCGCCGCGCGCCGCGCAGCTTCGCCAGCATGTGCAGCATCTTGCCCTGGTTGGGCGCGACGTTGATGGCGGGCAATCCTGCATTCACGCTGTCGCGCAGAGCGGCATCGAGCACTGGGTCCGGCGCCTGAGTTCGCTCGCAAAGGTATTCGTCCATTGCGATCCACTGCTGTTCGTTCATGCCAACTCCTCGTTATTCGCTGGGATGTCCTGCGGTTTCACGTCATATGCAACGGTCACCATACAGCACCGCAAGTACGCGGCACAAAAGCCGCTTGCCCGATAAATGATTCAGATTGCACCTTGTGCTTGTCATGCGCGTGACATGACGGCCGCTTGTGCATCGCGGCGCATGTCGTGGCCCAGTTGATCGACGGTGAGACGCAGTGCGTCGATCATCGCGCGCGCGGCTGGCGAGGGTGTGCCGCCCGCACGCAGCGTGAGTCCGATGTCGCGCCGGGTGTTTTGCATCGCGATGTCGAGCACGGCAAGTTGCCCCGATTCGCGCTCGTAATGCAATTGCTGCGCCGAGACTGCCGCGAGCATGTCGGTATGCAGCAGCAAGCCGCGGATCACCGCGAGATCCGCGGTTTCGACGGTGGGCATCGGCGGCTTGAGCTTGCTGCGCTTGAACTGTGCTTCGAACATGCCACGCGCGGGGGCCTGATTGCGCGGCAGGATCCATTGCGCGGCGGTGAGGTCGGCGAGTGCCAGGCCGCGAGATTGAGCAAGCGGATGCCCGCTGCGCGCGATCACGACAATATCCTCCGACATGAAGCGCTCGTTCACCAGTCCGCTCGATGCATCGTTCGGGCGCAGTGCGCCGAGCACGAAATCGATGTCTCCTGCGCGCAGTCCCGCTACGAGCGTTTCGTACGCGCTTTCATCGGTCACGATGCGCACGCCCGGATACTGCGCGGCCACGCGTGCGATAGCGCCCGGCAGGATGAGCGTCCGACCGAGCGGCAGCGCGCCGACGGTCACCACGCCCTGAATGGTGCCGCGCAGGGCAGCGAGATCGTCGGGGATATGGCGCAGCTCGTTCAATGCGCGGCGCACGTGCAGCACGAAGGTCTCGCCTTCGCTTGTCAACAGCAGGCCGCGCGGGCCGCGATAGAACAGTTGCATGCCCGCGCCCGTTTCCATGATGCGGATGGCGCTGCTGACCGCGGGTTGGCTGAGCCCCAAGGTTTGCGCGGCGCTCGGCATGTGCCGGTGGCGCGCGAGCGCCGAGAACAGTTGCAGCCGCCGCGTGTTGAGCAGGAACGCCGGCAGCGTGCTGGCCGCCGCCGTCCTGCGGCGCGACTGCCGCGCCGCGCACCACTGCGCGAGTTCCTCCAGTTCCGCGAAGATGCGCTGGCAGCGCAGCAGCACGGCGCGTCCCGCAGGCGTGGGCAACATGCCCGATGGCCGGCGTTCCAGCAGGGTTTCGCCGACGGCCGCCTCCAGTTCCTGCAATGAACGCGTGACCGCCGACTGCGCGCGGAACAGCGCGGCGGCGGCGCGCGTGGCGCTGCCGGTCTCGGCCACGAGGCGGAACGCGCGCAGATAGGCGAGGTTGAGAAGGTCGCGTGAGTCCATGGGTATCCGGCATGCAGGTCGATGCCATCAGTTTAATTTATCGCTCGGAGCAGCATCGGCAGGATGCAGGCTCAGTCTTTCCTAACTTTGCGTGGCCATCATGTCTTCATGCAAACAACGACGGTCACTCGAAAGCGTGCCGTACAACGAACGGAGGCAGCGCCATGTACCCGCATATTCTCGTCGCCGTGGGCCCCGGCTTCAGCGAGGCCGCCTTGTCGAAGGCCATTGAACTGGCGCGCGACAATCCTGCCCGCATCACCCTTCTGCACGTGATCGAATCCGCCCCGTGGTGGGCAGGCTGGTCGGTCGAGACGTTCTGCAACGTGCCCGAACTCGTCGATCAACTCGCGCTGGCGATTCGCGGCCACAGCGAAAAGATGCTCGCACGCGCGGGCATGGAGGCGGATTGGGAAACGCGCAGGCTTCCCGAGGACGGCCATAGCATCGGCGGCGTGATTGCACTCGAGGCGAACCGTCTGGATGTCGATGTCGTCGTGCTGGGTGCGGGCAGGTCGTCATTCGGTGGCATCGGCATGCATCATGTGCGCAATATCGTGCGCCGCCGCACCGGCCGTAACGTGCTGATCGCGCATGCACCGTCAACGCGCTCCTTGCAATGTGCGTAGCGTGGGACAACGCTCAGACGTCGAGGATCCGGTAGCGTTGCAGGGCCTCGACCTGCGTCTGAAGATTGAGCAAGCGATTGTTTCGGCACAGCGCCTGGGCCGCCTCGGCATCGCCCCGGCGCAAGGCTTCGATCACGCCGCGCAAGGTCTGCGCCTGAGATGCATCCGGCGCGATCAGCCGCAAGGTCAGTTCGCGCACGCGGCGCACCTGATCCACGCATTCGCCGACGATCTGCATGAGACGCGGATTGCCGCTCAACTCGATGAGCCGCGCATAGAACGCGTCATGCGCCGTCGACCAGGCATCGCGGTCATTCTTGTCCAGCGCGCGGTCCATGTCCGCGCACGCCTTTTCGAGCGGCGTGAACTCCTTCACCCCGGGTTTGCGCGCGGCGACGGCGGCGGCCGCCGTGGCTTCGAGACTCGTCTGCACCTGGAAGACTTCCTCGATGTCCGTCAGCGACACATTGCGTATGCGCATGCCGTGACGCGGAATGATCTGCACGAGTCTCTCGTTCTGCAAGCGGATCAGCGCCTCGCGCACCGGCGTGCGGCTGACCCCGAACCACTGCACCAGTTCCTGTTCCAGCATTTGGGTGCCGGGCCGCAGCGCATTGCTGAGGATCTGCTCGCGCAGCGCGAAATAGACCGTGTCGGTGGATTTCTCGCGTGGCTTGCTGATTGCTTCAACGGGTCGGGCTGGAGCCATGCTGGGCTTTCCGATAACGTTGCCGTCGATGCACGGAGGACAGGTCGGCCCGCTGATCCATCGGGCGACAGGCTGTCTTCATTATAAGAAAAGAAACTCGCCGCATTGTTTAATGTATGCATTGGACAATACGGCGTCGGGGATTTTGCGTACAAAAAAGAGCCGCCCCCGAAGGAGCGGCTGAAACGGACTTGCGCGCGGCCGCGCGATCGGGAGAGAGGCCGATCACACCTCAAACTACTTGCGGCAACGACAAGCCCCCGAGGCCGATTGCCGCCGATAAGCGGCCGAGCGTGATGGCGATATGAAGTCGCGTGGGAAAGAATGTCGTCAAAAGATGCCTATTGCATGTCTTTCCCTCAGACGGTAACGTTTGCGCGCATTCTGCGCGATGCGACGATGACGGCAAAGCAACGCTTCGTCATGCCGCCATCGCCGCATGCGATGGCCAGCGCCTCTAAAAAAACGTCGCGAACTGCTGGCCGAAACGAGGACATCGTTCATGCAGACGCTCGATCCGCTCTCGCTGAGACTCTTCCTTGCCGTGGTCGAGGCCGGCACGATAGCCGCCGCCGCGCAGCGCGAACACATCGCGGCCGCTGCCGTCAGCCGTCGCATCAGCGAGATCGAATCGTCGATCGGTGTGCGCTTGTTGCGCCGCACGAACAAGGGCGTGGTGGCCACCGAAGCGGGCGAGCGGCTCAGAACGCTCGCGCATCGTGCGCTGCATCAGATCGACGATATCGTCGTGCAGATGCGCGAGTACTCGGGCGGGACCAGCGGCGTCGTGCGCATCGTGGCGAATGTCTCGTCGATCGTGCAGTTCCTGCCGCGCGATCTCCAGTCGTTCGCGGTGCTGCATCCGCATGTGCGCATCGAGCTCGACGAGAAGCCGAGCGTGCAGGTCGTGCGTGCCGTGGCCGGCAATGCGGCCGATATCGGTATCTTCACGTCCCTTCCGCATGGTTACGCGATCCATACGACTCCCTATCGCGAGGATCATCTCGTACTCGTCGCGCCGCCAGGGCACGCGCTGCTTCAGCGGCAAGCGATTGCCTTTGCCGATGTGCTCGAGCACGAGTTCATCACGCTGCCTGTCGATGCCGCCATCACGCTCAGCCTCACGCGGGCGTCCAACGATATCGGGCGCTCGGTGCGCGTGCGCATGCAGGTGTCGAGTTACGACGCTCAGTGCCTGATGATCGAAGCGGGTCTCGGTTTCGGGGTGATGCCCGAGGCGGTGGCGCGGCAACACGGGCTGGGCTTCGTGCCGCTCACGGATGCCTGGGCGATGCGCGAACTGCTGATCGGCATCCGCTCGCCCGATGCCTTGCCCGAGGCATGCCGGAAACTGGTCGCCCATCTTGCGCGCGCCTGATGGGGTCGATGCCGACGGGCCCGATGCAGTACCATCGGCTCAACGCCGAGTTTCCTTCAGGGAGTCCAGCATGGCCGCATCGCGCAGCACGGTCGCGCCGCATCCAGCGAGGCGCGTGAAGGTCATGTCGAACGATCATCCCGTCGACACCGCGAAGCCGGCCCGCCTCAACACAGCCGACCTCGCCTATGGCGAACTGCGCCGCCGCATCATCGAGAGCGAACTCACGCCCGGGTCCTATCTGCTCGAACAGGAGCTTGGCCTGATGTTGGGCTTCAGCCGCACGCCCATCCGCGAGGCCGCGTTGCGACTTCAGGGGGAAGGGCTCGTGCAGATCGTGCCGCGTCACGGCATTCGCATCGTTCCCACGTCGATCTCCGACATCAGGCACATCTATCAGGTCTTGATCAGCCTCGAATCCACGGCCGCGGGGCTCGTGGCCGCGCAGCCGGACGTCGATCTGACGCCGCTCGCCGAGGCGTGCGACACGATGAGCCGCGCGCTCGAAGCTGGCGACATGCTGACCTGGGCCGAAGCGGACGAGATCTTTCACGAAACGCTCGTGGCGCTCAGCGGCAACGCACGATTGCGGAGCATCGTGATGAATTGCCGCGACCAGGTGCATCGCGTCAGGCGCTTCACGCAACGGGTCCAGCCGCATCCGCAGCCCGCGAAGTCGATAGAGGAACATCGCACGATCATCGACGCTTTGCGCTGCGGCGATGCAGCGAAGGCAAGTGCACTGTATCGCGCTCATCGTGAACGGGGCTGGCGCGACCAGACCGCCGTACTGCAGCAATACGGTATTCAGCAGGCCTGAGACATCGCCTGAAGGGCGCGAGACAAGGGTATATACGCCCTGCGTCAAACTGGACTTTCACGAAGTTAATGCATACATTAACTTGCACGGTTATCCGCGATGACCGTATTCAAAATCACAAGGCGGGCGCCTGTGCACCGTTTCGCGCACCACGGAAGCCGCCGCCGCTCATGCATGGAGACGCGTACATGTTTGCCCTTGGAAAGCTTGGGAGAGCCGGTCTGTTGTCCTTCATGGCGGCCGCCGCACTCATGTCAGGCGCCGCGCGCGTGCAGGCCGCGCCGCTCACCGTCACGCACTGGGGCGACGGCATGTATGGCGTGCCCTTCGCAGTAGCCATGGACAAGGGTTTCTTCAAGGAAGAGGGCGTCGACGTTACGGGCTTCATCACCTCCGAAGGCGGCGGCACGACAGTGCGCAACGCCATGGCGTCCGAGATTCCCTATGGTGAAGTTGCACTGCCCGCGGCGATCTCGGCGGTCAAGCAGGGCGTCGACCTGACCATCGTGCATGGCGGCGTGCAAAGCCTTGCGGATCTCGTGTGGGTCGAACTGAAGAACGGCACGATCACCAACATCCAGCAAATGAAGGGCAAGACCATCGGCTATAGCAGTCCGAAGTCCACGACCGATACCATCGTCACCATCGCGCTGGATCGCGCCGGTCTGACGGGGCAGGTGCAGCGCAAGCCGGTCGGCAGTTCGAGCGGCATGCTGACCTCGCTGCAGCAGGGCGCCGTGGACGTGGCCTACATGACCGAGCCGTCCTATAGCGCGAAGAAGGATCAGTTGCGCATCGCGTTCCGTTCGAGCGATATCGTGCCCAACGAAACGCAGACCGTCGGCATCGTGCGTACGGACTACCTGAAGCAGCATCCGGAAGTGATACGCGGCATCATCAAGGCGCGCCGCAAGGCCGTGCAGTACATCGCCGCGCATCGCGAAGAGTCCGCGCAGATTCTTGCGAAGCAGTACAAGATGGACCCGGCCGTCGCGGCCTCGGCGATCAACAACGTGCTCGACGCCGATCCGAAATACTGGAGCGAGGGCGGCTTCGATCGCAAGAGCATGGACGAAGTACTGAAGGGCCTGATTCTCGTCAAGGCCATTCCCGACGGCGCGTTCGACTGGTCGAAGATCATCGACGAATCGCAGTTGCCCGCCGACCTGCGCGCGGCGAAGTGAGGCCGCAATGAGCGTGCTGCCCCGTCGCACGAAGATCTCGGTGGTGTCGAATGAAGCCGCCGGGTCCGGCGAGCAGCGCATTCAGGCGCGCCTGTCGGACGTCACGCGTATCTATCCCGGCACGGCAGGCAAGCCACCCTTTCATGCGCTCGGACCCGTGAGCCTCGACTTGCGCGCGGGCGAATTCTTCTCCGTCGTCGGCCCTTCGGGTTGCGGCAAATCCACCTTGCTCGACGTGCTCGCGGGCCTGAATCCCGCCAGCGGCGGCACCGTCGAGTTCGAAGGGCAAGCGGTCGGGCGACAGGTGCCCGATGGCGTGGCGGTCGTGTTCCAGGAAGACGCGAGCTTCCCGTGGCTCAATGTATTCGATAACGCCGCGTTCGCCGCGCGCCGTGCGGGCGTTCCGGAAAACGAAGTGTGCGAGCGCGTGCAGCATGCGCTCTCGTTCATGGGCCTCGCATCGTTTGCGCGCGCCTACCCCGCGCAACTGTCGGGCGGCATGCGGCAGCGCGTGTGCATCGCGCGGGCCATGGTGGTCCGGCCGCGTCTCATGCTGCTCGACGAGCCGTTCGGCGCGCTCGATCAGCAGACCCGCCTCCTGATGGGCGACGAAACCCTGAAGCTGTGGCGCGATACCGGCGCAACCGTGATGCTGATCACGCATTCGATCGATGAAGCGGTGCTGCTGTCGGACCGTATCGGCGTGATGTCGGCGTGTCCGGGGCGTTTCATTGCGACCATCGAGACGGGCTGGTCGCGTATGCGCGACAGCACCATCGCACTCGATCCGCGCTTCGGCGAACTGACCGCGCAAGTGTGGGGGCTGCTGCGCGACGAGGCATTGAAGGCGCTCGGGAGCCGGCCATGAATGAAGCGGCGCGCTGGCGCATCGGGCTTGTCGTCGCGCTGCTTGCCTTGCTTGAAGTGGCGACGCGTCTCGCGTGGATCAACCCGGTGTCGTTCATTCCGCCTTCGCGCATGGCGCTCAGCGCGTGGCAGATTCTCGCCTCGGGGCAATTCACCCTCGACATCGTGCAGACCTTGAGCAGCGCCATGCTGGCCGTGGTGCTCGCGGTGATCGCCGGTTTCATCGGCGGCGTGGCGCTGTTCAGGCTGCCGCGTCTGCGCCGCGTGCTCGACCCTTTGCTGCTCTCGTATTATGCGGTGCCCGTGTTCGTGCTGTATCCGATCCTGATCGTGATCTTCGGGCTCAATCGCTGGCCGCTGGTGGGCATCGGCTTCCTGTTCGCGGTGGTCGCGATGGCCGTCAACACGCTCAACGGTCTCGAACGCGTGCCGCGTGTCTTGTTGCGCACCGCGCGCGTGTGCCGTTTGAGCACGTTCGATGAGATTCGTTTGATCACGCTGCCCGCCAGCCTGCCGTTCGTCTTCAGGGGGATCAAGCTGACCGTGGTGTATGCGTTCATCGCGGTCGTGGCCGGTGAATTCGTGTTGTCGGGTTCGGGGTTCGGCTATCAGATCGCGTTCGCCTACAACGCGTTCGACAACGCCGTCATGTATGGCCTCATGGTGCTGATGCTGGTCTTCGTCACGACGATCAACGGCTTGCTGCGGCAAGCGGAGAAGCGGCTGTACCGGCGTATCCGCAGGGAGGCGGCATGAGCACGGCGCTTGCATCGACTGTCGCCAAGCCGCGCGCCGCACAGCGCTGGATGGATGCGCTCGTGTTGATTGTCGTGCTCGTCGCGTTGTGGCAGGTCCTGAGCGAGTGGCTCGGCCCCGATGTGCTGACGACGCCCCTGCGTACCGTGCAGCGCGCCGTGCATATCGTGAGCGATGTGGACTTCCCGCAGAGTCTCTATGTGACGTCGCTCGCATTCGCGTCGGCGTTTGCGATCTCGGCTGTGGCGGGCGTGAGCATCGGCTTGCTGCTGGGTGCGCGCCGTCTTGCCGGGGACGTGATGGAGCCCTTGATGATGGGCTTCTATTCGATCCCGAAGGTGACGCTCTATCCTGTGGTGCTGCTGGCATGCGGCCTTGGCCTATGGGCCAAGATCGTATTCGGCGTGATGCACGGCATCGTGCCGATCGCCTTGTTCACGATGAACGCCGTGCGCAACATGCCGCCCATTTACGCGCGGGCGGCGCGAACCTATCGCATGAGCCCGGGCGATTTCGCGCGCTTCGTGTTGTTGCCCGCGTGCGTGCCCGAAGTGGTCGCGGGCCTGCGCATTGGCTTCTCGCTGACGTTGCTGGGCACGCTGATCGGTGAGATGTTCGCGTCGCAGAGCGGCATCGGACGCCTGCTGATGATCGCGATGAACCGCAACGAGACCAGCACGATCATGGCGCTCGCGCTGATGCTGTTCGTGTTCGCGACGCTGGTGAACATGCTGTTCCTGGCGTGGCAGCGACATCTCACGCATGGCAACTGATCAGCCGCGCGGCGTCACGCCACGCATGCGCGCGGCGCGCAGGAAGTCGAAATCGACGCCCTTGTCCGCCTGCGTCACGGTGTCATAAAAGAGCTTGCGATAGCCACGGTCCGCGCTTGGCTCCGTCACGGGCGATGCCTGCGCGCGCGCCGTCAGTTCTTCATCGCTGATCAGCAGGCTCAACTCCCGTTTCGACACGCTCAGGCGAATGCGGTCGCCGCTGCGCACATGCGCGAGCGGTCCACCGATGGCCGACTCCGGCGTCACGTGCAGCACGATGGTGCCGAACGCGGTGCCGCTCATGCGGCCGTCCGAGATGCGCACGATGTCTTTGACGCCCTGCACCGCGAGCTTGCGCGGGATCGGGATATAGCCGGCTTCCGGCATGCCCGGCGCGCCCTTGGGCCCGATGTTCTTCAGCACGAGCACGTCGTCCGGCGTGACGTCGAGGTCGTCGGCATCGATGCGCGCCGCGAGGTCCGCGCCATTCTCGAACACGACTGCGCGGCCTTCGTGTTCCATCAACCGCGCATCAGCCGCCGATTGCTTGATGATCGCGCCGCCCGGCGCGAGATTGCCTTCGAGCACCGCGATGCCGCCCTGCGGGTAGACCGGTCTGTCGAAGGGACGCACGACGTCCTGCACGAACGCCGGGCCCGCCGCGTCGATCTCTTCTCCGAGCGTGCGGCCCGTCACGGTCAAGGCATCGAGGTTCAGCAGGGGCCTGAGTTCGCGCAGCAAGGTCGCCATGCCGCCGGCCTTGTGGAAGTCTTCCATGTAATGCGCGCCGGAAGGCTTGAGGTCGACGAGCACGGGCGTCTCGCGTCCCATGCGGTCGAGCGCCTTCAGGTCGACGTCATAGCCCATGCGTCCCGCGATGGCCGTCAGATGCACGATGCCGTTCGTCGAGCCGCCAATCGCGAGCAGCACGCGCATCGCGTTCTCGAAGGCCTCGGCCGTGAGGATCTTGTCGATGGTGAGTTGCTCGTGCGCCATCTTCACGGCTTGCGTGCCCGTGAGTTCGGCGATGCGCATGCGGTCCGACGTCACCGCCGGCGGCGCTGCGCCACCGGGCACCGTCATGCCGAGCGCCTCGGCGATGCATGCCATGGTGCTCGCGGTGCCCATCACGGAGCAGGTGCCCACGCTTGCGACGAGTTGATTGTTGACCGCGGCGATTTCTTCGGCGTCGATTTCCTCGGCGCGAAAGCGGCCCCAGTAGCGCCGGCAATCGGTGCAGGCGCCGACGCGTTCGCCGCGATGCGCGCCGGTGAGCATCGAACCGGTGATCAATTGAATGGACGGAATGCCCGCCGATGCCGCGCCCATCAACTGCGCAGGCACGGTCTTGTCGCAGCCGCCGATCAGCACCACGGCGTCCATGGGCTGCGCGCGGATCATCTCTTCCGTGTCGATCGACATCAGATTGCGCAGATACATGCTCGTCGGTTGCGAGAACGATTCGGCGATGGAGATGGTGGGGAAGTCCATCGGCAGGCCGCCTGCCAGCATCACGCCGCGCTTGACCGCTTCGATCAGCTGCGGCGCGTTGCCGTGACAGGGGTTGTACGCGCTGCCGGTGTTGACGATGCCGATGACCGGGCGGTCGAGCGCGCTGTCGGTATAGCCCGCGCCCTTGATGAAAGCCTTGCGCAGAAAGAGCGAAAAGCCGTTGTCTCCATAGCTCGTCAGCGATTTGCGCAGGCCGCGTGGTGTGTTGCTGGTGTCGTCGGTCATGTCCGGTTGCCGGTTGTCTCCATGACGCGATTATCGTGGCTTTGAGTCCGGTTGTCCGCGCTTAGTCCTCGATGCTGCCGTGCACGCCTTGCTCGCCGCGCTTCCAGTAGGCTGAAGCACGGATGCGCCGCTTGTCGATGCCGCGCTCGGTGGTCAGTAACTGGCGCACTGCGCGCATCAGCGTGGCCTCGCCTGCGGCCCACACATAGCCTTCGCCGTCGGGCATGTAGGTTTCCCGTAAGGCAAGCAGCAGCGCGCCGCCGGGATGATCGCTTTCGTTTCGATAACGCCATTGCGCGTAAAGGTCCGCGCGCGTGTCGAGTTCGATGCGCGCCGCTGGCTCGGCCACCTCGATCAACGCAGCGACGCGCGTGCCGGCAGGCAGCTCTTCGACGCGTCGTGCGATGGCGGGCAGGGCGGTTTCGTCGCCGATCAGCAGATGCCAGTCGAACCGCGCTGGAATCACGAATGATCCGCGCGGCCCGCCGATGCCGAGATACTGACCCGACGCGGCTTGCGACGCCCAGTCAGTGGCGGGACCCGCTTCATGCAGCGCGAAGTCGATGTCGAGTTCACGTGCGGCCGGGTCGAAACGGCGCGGTGTGAAGTCGCGCGCGATCGGACGCGGCTTCGACGGATCGAAGACCGGACCGTTCGGAGTGGACTCCGGCAGCGCGGGCATGGACTCGCCCGGTGCGGGGAGGAACAGCTTGACGTGATCGTCGAACGAGGCGCTGACGAAGTCCGCGAGATCGTCGCCAGTGAAGGTCACGCGCACGAAGTAAGGGTTGAGCGTCTGCACGCGCTGCACTTGCACCAGGCGAAACTTGAGCGGGTGACGGACACGCGTGACTTCGAGGTCGGGCCGGTGTTGCAGGATGGAATCGGTCATCGTATGCGGTTTCCTTTGTTCCGTTTTTTCTAGCGTCCTGATTACGCCTGCTGCGGCGCGGGATTCTGTTCGATCTCGGCCGTGGCGCGGGCGAGGATCGCGGCAATGCGGCGCTGTTCGTCCGCCGATGCGTTCGTGCGCAGCAGCATGGCTTTCTTCAGCGCGCGCCGCGCGGCGATCAGCTCGGGCACCCAGCCGGTGTCGCCGCTCGGGTCTTCGACGTCCTCGCCCATGTAGGCGCGGCGCACGAGATCCATCTTGCGTGCGAAATGCGTGAGCTTCGCGAGCATGATGTCCACGCGTTCGCGATTCGCCGCGAGGTACTCGCGGCCGCTCTCGGACAGCGCGTAACGCTTGCGGTTGCCTTCCAGCTCGACGGTCGTGTAGCCGAGTTCTTCGAGGTAGGTGAGCGCCGGATACACCATGCCGGGACTGGGCGCGTAGAAGCCGTTGGAGCGGTCTTCCAGCGCCTTGATGAGCTCGTAGCCGTGACGCGGCGCCTCGGCCAGTAGCGCGAGGAGAAGCAGTTGCAGGTCGTCGGACGAGAACTTGCGGCCGCGCGGCATGCCGTCCTCGCCGAACCCGCCCATGCCGCCCATTCCACCCATGCCTCCGGGACCGCCAGGGCCGCCGCCGAAGCGTCCGCCTCCACGGCCATGGCCGTGCCGACCGATCATGCTGCGGCGCTCGCTGGCGAAACGCTCGAACCATTCGGGCGCGCTGAACGGAAAATCGAAATCAAATGCACGGAAGCCGGCTTCACGTGCGTGCTGAAAGTGACGGGATTTCATGAGGTACGCTCCAGATATGTCGTAAAACATATCTAAAGATATATATCGTAAGAGCGTTTGTCAAGGTGAAATATCGGCTTCGAGCGGATGCCGGCGAGCGCGCCGGTCGCCCCCTAAAATCACGAAATCGTTCCATTTTTTTTCGGAAACCCCATGAGCCACTTTCTTCCCGTCAAGCTGGAACACGCGAGCCGCCTCATCAACCATGGCCCGACAGTGCTAGTCACGAGCGCACACGGCGGCCGTCGCAACGTGATGGCCGCTGCCTGGTCGATGCCGGTGGAGTTCACGCCGCCGCGCATTGCCATCGTCATCGACAAGCGCACATTCACACGCGAACTCGCTGCTGCGAGCGGAACCTTCGGCGTGATCGTGCCGGGCGCGGCCGCGATGGACATGACCTACGCGGTCGGCACGACGGACGGACGCGCACTCGACAAGTTCAAAGCCTTCGGCATCGAAACGGTGGAGGGACCGGTGCTCGGGCTGCCGCTCATCGAGAAGCACTGTGCGGCGTGGCTCGAGTGCAAGCTCATCGACGAAAAGCACACCGAGGATGCTTACGACACGTGTTTCGCGGAAGTCGTGGCGGCGGCCGCGGATCCGTCTGTGTTCTCCGAAGGCCACTGGCACCTCGACGAGTCCAATGAGCCGCTGCACACGCAGCACCATCTCGGCGCAGGTAATTTCGTGAGTGCGTCCGCGATGAAGAAGGCCAAGGCGCTGCCGCGCTGAGTTGCCGGCGCGTTTTCATGGCGCGCTAAAGATTTGCCATTCCTCAGTCGATAAATAAAAGTCGATCGCGGACGCCTCACTGGCTACTGGCGGCGACATCTTGAGCCTCGCGATCCGCCACCCGAACGCGGACGCAGGTGACAGACGGACGCAGACGGTCTCCCCGGCATATCAGCCGAATCAGGACCGCAAGACCGTCAGGGGAACTGGGGTGTGGCATGCGGCAACGTTTTTCGGTCTTGCGTTTTCTGGTCTATCTCATCGCTTTCACGAGCCTGCTGTTGCTGAGGCTCGTCGTCGCGCCCGACGGGCAGAGCGGCATGGCGGCGTACTTCGTCTGCGTGGGAGCGGGCGCGGCGGCGTATCTGGTGTGGTACGCGTCGTCGGCGGGCTACTCGCGCAATCTGCTGGCAGGCGTGCTGGTCTATCTGACGCTGGCTATCGTCGTGGCCGCGTGTCCGCCGTTCGTGCTGGTGCTCGCGTTCTGGTCGCTGAGCGGTCTGGTAAGGCGCCGGCGGGCTCTGCTGGTGCATGCGCTCGCGAGCGTCGCGCTCTTCGTATTCGTCTTTCCTTTGCCTTTCGCGCAGTTCATCGGTGCGCCCGATCTTGCCGGCGCGCCTGCTGGCATCGCCTATGTTTGTTTTGCAATCGGCTGGTCGGCGTGGGCGGCGCGCAGCCCGCTGCGGCTCGGGCTCTTCAAGTTCGCGACGATGCTGCTTGCCGTGCCGCTGGTTGCTTCGTTCGTGGCGCTGGTGGGCGGCGGCATGCTGAGCCGGCCGGAACGGCGTGTGCGCAATTCGATGCGCCGCGCACAGCGCGCGATCACGCTGGCGTTGCCTGCGCCGGCCCCGGCCCCGGCGCCAGTGGGGGCGGCGGTGGATCGGTCGGCGATGGGCGCGGAGGCGATGAATGCGGTGGTGGCAGCGATCGTCGTTGGCGGCGCTGCAAACGAACCACTGCTTGCAGCGGGCGTGGCCGACTGACGTCTCGTCGTTCACGTCGTTTGAGATTTGGCATAAAGCCTTTTGCATACCAAATGCCAAAGGGCATTTTGCGTTTTGCATGCAGCGTTACAGCGCGATAGCGTCACGGGGTTTCAGCGCGGCAGCATTGCAGCGTGCCGAAAGCGCTTCGAACGCGGCACGCCCACCGCGAATCTCTACTCGCTTCGCGGATCACGACAGATCTCGTCGATGCAAACTCGCATCCAAGCGGACCCGAATCACAGGAGATTATCCCGGGCTCGCGGGCGCTGAAGGCGCCAAAAGTCGGCGAAGGCCTGCAACACCGCGAGCCGGAACCCGGTCAGCAGCCTGTTGAATTCGATCCGACAATCTGCCATTCGCCTCTCGCTCGAACTCCGCGTCTAAGGCGCATCTCAGACGCCGTTCAGGCCAATTCCATCTCGACCATGAGCGCTCGCAAGCGGGCGATGACTGCTTGCCCATGGCGTCGAACTGGAATGCGCAAGCAGGCGCACTGGCGGACCCCGATCCGCCGTCACCCGCCAAAGGACCCGTTTACGCAAACCGCTCCACCCGCGATACTCCGTTGTCGACCTTACAGCGGATCTCCCTTCATGATTTTCATGACTCAATCGCTGCAACTGCATGATCATCAACCGTGCGCGGCCTTCTCCACGTCGGCCAACGCAAGGAACGTCACACCGAACCCCCAACATCATGCGTGAACCAATCCGCCCCGAGGTCCCGCACGAACCCCTGACCGCCTACTACCCGGACGAATCCAACCGCCGCACCTGGCTGCGCGGCATGTTCGACCGCACCGCGAGCGACTACGACGCGATCGAACGCGCGATGGCTCTGGGCTCCGGCCCGTGGTACCGCAACCGTGCGTTGCGCTCGGCGGGCCTGACGCGCGGCATGCGCGTGCTCGATGTCGGGATGGGAACGGGTCTCGTCACGAAGGAGGCCGTCGCGATCACCGGCAACGCTGCGCTCGTCACCGGTGTCGATCCCAGCCCGGGCATGGTCGGACAGGCGCAGTTGCCGGGTGGCGTGGATACGCGCATCGGCAGTGCCGAGCAACTGCCCTGCGATGACGCCTCGTACGACTTCCTGAGCATGGGCTTCGCGCTGCGCCACGTCAGCGACCTCACCCGCGTGTTCGATGAATACTTTCGCGTGCTCGCGCCGGGCGGCCGTGTGTGCGTGCTCGAAATCACGCGGCCCGAACACGGCCTGGGTCTCGCGGCGTTGAAGCTCTACATGCGCGGCGTGGTGCCGCTGATTGCGCGAGTGGTAGGAAAGAAAGGGGAGAGCGTCGAGCTGATGCGCTACTACTGGGACAGCATCGAAGCCTGCGTGCCGCCGGCGACCGTGCTGGCAGCGATCCGCGGCGCGGGTTTCATCGAGGTGCGCCGCGAGGTGGAACTCGGCATCTTCTCAGCCTATTGCGCCGTCAAGCCAGGCGCAGTGAACCCGGCGGACTGACCCGCATCGAGAATCACGGCGGCGCGGCCGCTCAGCAGCGGCCGCCCGGCGCATTGCACGCTGAAGCGATACAGCACCGTGTTCTCATCCCCGCCGATACGCTCGGCCTCGATATCGAGCGGCGCGTCCAGCCCGTCGAGCCGATCGACGAAGATGTCGACGCCGCGCACGCTCGTCAGCAACCCGGCGCGCGGACGCTGCCCGTGTTCCGTCCCGACCAGCGCACCGTGCGTCGCCATGACCTGCGCCGCGTATTCGATGCCGCACACCGACGCGAGCCGGTCCTTGAAGCGCAAAGGGTTATCGGCGGCGAGATGGCTCGTCGCCGTGCAGCGGATGCGCTCCGCATCCCATGCCACGACGGATTCCAGCAGGCACATCGCGCCGTCGTGGGGTATGCGCGCGGCAATTTCGTCGCGATTCAAGGTTCGAGCAGCGGTCAACATATCGATTCGATCTCCACGGCAAGCGGCATGTCGTCGAGATAGTCGAGCACCACGCTCGCGGTCCGCGAGGCAGCGATGGCTTCGAGCAAAGGCAACGCCCGCGCCGCCGGATTCGACACGCGCAGCGCCTCCAGCGCGGCATCGGCGAGCGCGGAGACGGACACAGGCGCCGCGCACAGCCGTGCCTCGATGCACGCGAGCGAGCGCTCACTCCGCTGCGGCGCGAGCACGAGCGCGACGCCGAAGGCATCGTCGATCGGGCGCGCGCTGCGCAACGGTTCCGGGTAATCCGTGTCGTAGGCGACGAGCAGGGTCGCCGCGCCATCGACGCTCACCTGTGCAAGGCTCTCCAGCAGCCCCGCCGCGAAGCTGCCGTCATAGGCGCACAGCACGTTCGACGCCGCCATCGCGCGCGTCGCGATGCTCCAGTAGCCGGCCGGCGCGTTGTGTACCGAGTTGTGGAAGCGGGTCGGTGAGAGCTGCGGCTCGTCGCTCGCGAGGGTTTCGCAGATCGCGTGAAAATTGCCGCCATCGCCGCCGGATGCCGCGAACACGGCCGCGAGCGTCGCCGCGTCGCGGCCGCTCTGCGCCACCGCTTCATGCGCGGCGGCAAGCGCGGCGCGCACCACCGGTCCCGTCCTCCGACGTTCGGCGGACGGCAGCCCGGCCGGCGCGGGCAACGCGGTCCGGGCGGCGTGCAGCGGGGCGCGATACGTCAGCACGTCGGCGGCCTGCGGCCAGTCCGCGAGCCCCGGCCCGATCACCCCGATCCCTTCGATATACGCGCGCAGCGGAATCATGCCGATGCCCCTTCTCGCGCGCCCAGCCCGAATACCAGGCTGCAATTGGTGCCCCCAAAACCGAACGAGTTGGACAGCACCGCGCGCAATGGCGTGTGGCGCGTCGTCGTGACGTAATCGAGGCCGAGCGCCGGATCCGGTTCGGTCGTGTTCGCGCCTGCCGGGATCATCTGATGCCGGAGCGTCAGCGCGGCAATGACGGCTTCGAGCGCGCCCGCCGCGCCGAGCGTATGCCCCGTCGCGCCCTTTGTGGAACTGCACGGCACGCGGTCGAACACGCTGTTGAGCGCGAGGCTTTCGGCCGCGTCGTTGCTCGGCGTCGCGGTGCCGTGGAGGTTCACATAGCCGATCTCGCGCGCATCGAGCCCGGCGCTCAAAAGCGCCTGTTCCATCGCCATGCGCGCGCCGAGACCCTCGGGATGCGGCGACGACATATGATGCGCATCGCTCGTTTCGCCGATGCCCAGGAAGCGGATCGCCTGAGCGCCGGCCTCGGGTGTGTCGCGCTCGAGCAGCCCGAAGGCCGCCGCTTCACCGATGTTGATGCCATTGCGATGCAGATCGAACGGCCTGCACGGTCCCGGCGCAAGCAGTTCGAGCGAATTGAAACCGTAGAGCGTGGTGAGACACAGCGTATCGACGCCGCCGACCACGGCCACGTCGATCAGGCCGGTCTCGAGCATGCGTCGCGCCGACCCGAACACCTTCGCGCCCGACGAACACGCCGACGACACCGACACCGCCGGCCCGCGCACGCCGGAATACGCGCGCACGAAGGCGGCGAGGGAAAACGGATTGTGGGTGGCCGCGTAGTTGAAGTCGGCGGGCAGCGCGCCGGTGAGCGGGTCGCGGCGCTGATAGGCGAGCTCGGTGTCGAGGATGCCCGCCGTGCTCGTGCCCATGAACACGCCGACGCGCGCCGCGCCCACCCGCGCGATGGCGTCCCGCACGCGCGCATCGAAACCGTCCTGCGTCAGCGCGATCTGCGCGAGCCGGTTGTTGCGGCAGTCGAATGCTGAAAGATCAGCGCGGACGGGTTCGTCCTCGATGCCGGCGACACGGCCTGTATAGGTGTTGAGATCGGCCCCGTCGAAGTCGCATGGGGCGAGCCCGCCGCGTCCCTCGACGAGCGCGGCGCGCGTCGCGTCGAGGCCGCGTCCCGCGCAACTCGTGGCGGTGAAGTGCGTCAGCAGAAAAGGGTTCACTACAGGCTCGGGCATTCAGTATTCGAAGAATTGTAACAAACGCCCTGTCGCGAGCCGGGCGGGGCTCAAGGGCCGAAGCGGTCGAGACGGGCGATCATCAGGCGATTGGCCTCGTGCGCGCCGTCGCCCATCGGACGCGTCGTCACATGAAAACCCAGCGCGTCGAGCAGGGCCAGCCATTGCGCCTCGCTGCGGCAGGTCAGGCCGTTCGCGCGCCCGGAGCGCGCAATCTGCATGCCGAAATCGACGGCCCGATCGAGGCCCGCGCGCCAGCCCGCCGCCGCGTCGCTGACGCGCAGCAGCAGCACGCCGTCCGCCGCGAGACTCGTGCGAATGCGGCGCAGGATCGATTCCTGGGCGTCGGCATCGACGTAATGCAGCACGTCGCACGCGACGATCACGTCCGCTTGCGGAAACGGCGCGGCGCGAATGTCGTCGCAGACAAACTGCACGCGCGCCCGATGCGCCCGCAAGCCGATGCGCGCGCGCTCGATTTCGCGCGGCGTCAGCTCGATGCCATGCAGTGAGCCCAGCAGCGGCGGCGCGGGCCAGTGCCCGGGCCATGCGCCGGGAGCGCCGTCGCGATGCCAGGCATGCGCGGCCATCAGCCAGGCGGCCAGCAGCCCCTGACCGCTGCCGAGATCGAGGATGCGCGCGCCGTCCGGAATCAGGCCGTGCGCAAGCAGGTGGCCGAAGAAGGGATCGTGCCGCAGCTTGGCGGCCGCGAAATGCCACGCGAAGCGCCCTGCGGCGCGGAAAGGACGACGGGCTGTCTCGATGAGCTCGGCCGGGACCATGCGGGACCTGATGAACGATGGGCCCGTGCAGTCTACGCGATCGCCTCGCGCAAGGTGACCGTCGCTAGGCCGCGCGCAGAGGCCGTTTGCAGCACGGTGTCGAGCGCGGCGAGGATCACCGGCGCGCCGGATGCATCGCGGGCGGCGTGGCCATCGTGCAGCAGGAGAATGTCGCGCGGCGCGAACCCGTCCAGCAGCCGGCGCGCGACGAGCGCCGCATCGGCGGTACGGGTGTCGAAGCCGCGCCGGGTCCAACTCGCGAGATGCAGGCCGAGCCGGCACAGCACCGGCTCCAGGAACGGATTGCGCAAGCCGGCCGGGGCGCGGAAGAACAGCGGCCGCGTGCCGGTGATGTCGCCTAGCGTATCCTGCGCGGCCTCGATCTCGCGCTGCATCCCTGCCGGCCCCAGCAGCGAAAAATGATGCCGATGCCGCTGGCTGTGATTCTCCACCGCATGCCCGCGCGCGACGATCTCCCGCACGATGCCCGGATGCTCGCGCGCCCGCTCGCCGATGCAGAAGAAAGTCGCGCGGGCCTGATGCCGGTCGAGCAGATCGAGCACGCGCGGCGTGACCTCGGGAGAAGGACCGTCGTCGATGGTGATCGCCACGCACGCGCCGGCCTGTTCCGGCAGCGTCGTCCAGTTGTGGCCTAGCAGCGCGCTGCGCGGCCACAGTCCCGCCGCCGTCAACGCCAGATGCGAGGCCACGACGCCGCTCGCCGCCCACGGCCAGCTTGCGGGCGCGGCTGCAAGCATCGCCAGCGCGCCCGCATGCACGGCCGCCGCGCCGCCGACGAGCGGCGCAGGCCGCCAGCGGCGCGCCTGCCCAGGCGGTTCAAGCGGAGCACTCATCGCCGGGTCTCCGTACGCGGCGCGAGAATCGCCGAGAACAGCAGCGCGAGAATCGCGCCGGGGCCGACCGTGAGTCCGAAGGTTTCGAGCATCGGCACATGGGACAGCGCGAGCAGGCCGAAGCCGAGCACCGTCGCGAGATTGGCGATCAGCAGCGAGACGAGCGTCTGCGGCGAGACGGCGCCGCGTTCGCCGTGAGCGCGGTAATTGAAGAACAGCGCATAGTTCGAGCCGACCGCGACGATCAACAACATGCCGATCAGATGCAGGATCGTCAGCGCCTTGCCCGCCGCCGCCAGCCCGGCGATCACGACGATCACCGCCGCCACCAGCGGCGCCAGCGTGCGGGCCGCGCGCACCGGCGAGCGCAGCGCGAGCACGAGTAGCACGACGATCGCCGCGAAGCCGCCCAGCGATAGCCGGATGTCTTCGTGCACATAGTTCTGGTAGAGCCGGTCGGCTTCGGCTTTCATATCGACGAACAGCGCGTCCGGCACATGCGCCTCCGCCAGCGCCGCGCGAATCTGCTGCGCCTGCAGGTCCGTTCCGGCGGCGGCGCGCAGCGGCAGCATCGCGGTCCAGCGGCCATTGCTTCCAGTAAGCAGCGAATCGACGGCCAGCGCCATCGACGTGCCTTTCAAGTCGGCGCGGCGCAACGGCGGCTGGGCGCGGGCCGTGTCGACATCGGCGATGAACGGTTCGAACACCTCCGGCTTTATGCGGATGGTCTGCTCGCGCAGCGCGGCGGCAAGCCGCGTGCGCAAGCTTTCGGCGGGTGGCAGGCTCGCGATGCGCGCGCGCTGCGCGGCCTCGCTCGGCAGGTAGCGCGCGGGGCTTTCGAAGCCCGCGATCACGCGTGCATCGACGAGCGGCTGCAAGCGGCGTGCGACCGCCTCCGCGCGTTCGAGCGCCGCCTGCTCCGTCGCCGCCGCCACCACCACGAGATAGCGCACATCCGGCGCGCCGACATCCGCGCGCAGGCGGGCATCGAGCTCCTGGCTGGCCTTCGGCACCGGACTCAGCGCCGCGAGTTCCTGGCTCCACAGGCCGTGGCGCTGCATCAGCAACACGCCGAGCGCGGCGACCAGCAGCACCGCGAGCGCGCCGCGCAGTGTCGAGGCGCGCGCCGCGCCGCGCGCGAGCAGCGTGCCGAGGCGCGAGACATCGCGGATCGCGAAGTTCGCCGGGAGCAGATACGGCAGCACGAAACGCGTGACGATGCCCGCCGTCGCCAGGCCGACGATCGAATACAGCCCGAGTTGCACGAGGCCCGGAAAGCCCGAGAAGAGCATCGACGCGTAGCCGCAGATCGAGGTCAGCACGCCCAGGCGGATGGTCGGCCAGAAGCCCGCGACCCAGTCCTTGAGCGACTCGCGGCGGCCGCCGAAACGCATGCCGGCCGATTGCACGAAGAGGTAGATGGAATAGTCGACAGCCTCGCCGATCAGCGTCGTGCCGAAGCCGAGCGTCAGTCCGTGCACCGTGCCGAACACGAGGCTCACGGCGGCGACCCCGGCCGCGACGCCCGTCAGCACCGGCATCAGGCCGAGCAAGAGGGTAGGCAACGAGCGATACACGGCCAGCAGCAACACGACGATCAGCGCGATGCTCGCCGCCGACAGCCAACGCACCTCGCGCATGATGGTGTCGCGGGTTTCGACGGCGAACACGCCCGGTCCCGTCAGCAGCAGCCGATACGGCGATGCCGCCGGCGCGGCCTGCCGGAAGGCGTCGCCAAGGGCGCTGAGCGCGGCGGCCTGGGCGTCGGTGTCGGAGCCGGCGGCGGCGGTCTGCGCGAGCAGCACGGCGCGCCGGCCGTCGCGCGACGCCCATGCGCCATCGCGCAACGGCGGCTGCGCGCCGCTGTCGAGCTGACTCACGAGCGCGGTGACTTCGCCGGTCGGGTCGTGCGGCAGCAGGTCCTTCGCCATCATGCCCGCCGACGATTCGAGCAGGTCGAGGCTGCCCGTCAGCGCATCCTTCAGGCCCGCCTCGCTGAAGCGTTCGGGCGTGACATCGGGGCTCAATTGATAGCGATGCTCGAACACGAAGCGCTCGTCGCGCGCCTGCGCGACCGGCTCGCCGTTGTGAATCGCGGAGAAGCGCGAGTCGGCGCGCAGCGTGCCCGCCAGCTTGCGCGACACCTCGGCGCGCCCGGCCGCGTCGCCGCCCTCGATCCCGACGAGAATCAGCCGCGACACCAGCCCGTCGCGCAATTGCTCGACGAGCACGCGTTGCTGTTCGCTCGGCGTGCGCGGCAGGAAGGCGGAGAGATCGGCGGAAAACTGCGTGCGCGCAATCACGCCCGCGCACGCCGCGAGCAGGCACAGCCAGAGGATCACGGCGGGCTGGCGCAGCACCCGCCACACCGCGACGAGGCCGCGCGCGCCTGAGGACATCGGCGTCAGTGGGCGGAGGCGTCTTGCAGGCGCATCAACGAATGATCGCCGTCGGCCTGCCTGATCTCGACCCGCGCCAGCGCCGCGCCGGTCCCGGCCAGCGTGATCTCGCTGACTTTCTTCTGCATGCGCGAATCGATCGGCACGAGCGTCAGCGTCCAGTCGTTGCCCTTGCCCGTCACCGACACCCGGTACGCCTGTTCCAGCGCGAAGCGATTGCCCGCGAGCGTCGCGCGGATGCTTTCGATGAACGCACCCAGTTCCGGGTAATTGCGCAGCGGAATGGTCATGGTATGGCCGTTGCGGTCGACGGTGAGCATGTCGCCATCGACGACCAGGTTCTCCGGCTTCGGACTGACCGTATGCTTTTCCAGATGATCCGGCGCGACGAACACCAGTTCGCCCGACGATTCGAGCGGCTCCTGCGCGATCTTCAGATAGCGCGTCTCGGTGAAATGCGCCCGGCCGGATTTCTTCGCGCCGAGCGTGTTCATCAGGCGGTCGAGCGTCCATGCGGAGGAGGGCGCGTCGGCTGCCGTGGCGAACGACGCAGCGCCGCACAGCAGGGCGGCGCTGAAGGCCGCGATCAAAACTCGCATAAGCTCAGGAATCCCGTGCGACTTCGGGCACGCAGGCATCGGCCGCTTTGGCCGCGCTGGCCGCGCTGGCCGCGCGTCGCGGCGCGGACGCCGCATTGGCCTGCCAGAAGTCGAAGTAGTTGAACCAGTTGTAGGGCGCCGCCCGGCAATACTTCTCCAGCAAGGTCACGTAACGCGTGAGCGCGGCATCGACGGCGGCGGCGCGCTCGCCGCGCTCCACTGTGGAGAAATCGGCGAGCGTCTCGAAGTGGATATCGTAGCGGTTGCCGCCGAGATACAGCCCCGTCATGAAAACCACTGGCCGCCGCAGTACCGCCGCCATGTGCAGCGGCCCGAGCGGAAACGCGGCGGGCGCGCCGAGGAAATCGCGTTCCTTGAGCTTGTCGCCGGCCTCGCGCAGCGTGCGGTCCGCCAGGATGCCGACCAGGCTGCCGGCATCGAGCCGTTCGCGCACCTTGAGCATTGCGTCGACTTTGCCGAGGCCGATCACGTCGTGATGCGCGGCGGGATTCACGGCGGCGAGGATCGCGTTGATCTTGCGCGCGTTCTCCTCGTACATCGTGATGGCGATGCGGATATGCGGCTGCGCCCGGCCGATGGCCCGCACCACCTCGAAGCTGCCGAGATGCGCGCCCATCAGGAACGCGCCGCCGCCGTCCGCGAGCGCGGCCTCGACGTCCGCGACGCCGTGCGTGCGGATGTCGAACAGATCGAAGCGTTCGTTGAGCAGGTAGATGCGGTCGTGGATCGTCGAGGCAAACGAAAACACATGCCGATAGCCGTCGCGCCAGCCCGCATGCCGCCCGAGCGCGCGATTCAGATAGCCGCGCGACGCGCGCCGCGCCGCCGGCGAAAACAGCACGAAATAGGCGGTGATGAGCCGCAGCAGCACGCGCCCGGCGCGGCGGCCGAAGCGCAGCGATATCCACGTCATGAAGCGCAGCAAAGCGAAGTTGCTGCGTTCCTGGCGCTCGGCCCAGTCGTCGCGGTTCATGCGCGCGCGCTTCATGTCGCTCACGGCGCGGACGGCGCGGATGGTGCCGCGAGCGAGCCGCTCGCTACCGCACGCGCGCCCGCGCGGATCGTGAAGCGGATCGCGCCGCTCGCCGCCGTCTCATACGCGACGTCCAGCGTCTCGCCCGGCGCCACCGGGCTCAAAAACTTGGCCGAATCGATCCGGCAGGCGTCGAAGCGCCGGCCGAGCGCGATGCCGAGTGCGTCGAGCGCGTGATCGAGCAGCACGACGCCCGGTACGATCGGACGGCCCGGAAAGTGCCCGGCAAGCGCCGGATGGCCAGCCGGCACGGAAAACGACAGCGCCGCGCGCCGCTCGCGTTCCTGCGCGACGAGTTGCGTCAGCACGTCGCGCGGCAGCTTGCCGGTGGCGTTGCGCGGCAGCGAATCGAAGAACAGCAGCGGACGCGGCATGAACGCGGCGTCGATGCGTTCGCGCAGCGCGCGCTGCAATTCGGTCGCGTCGAGCTCCGGCGCGACGACGAGCGCCATCAGGCGGCGCACGGGTTCATCGTCGGCGTGGGTGTCGTCGGGCATGTGGAACACGCCGTCGATGACGCCCGGAATCGCATTCAGCTGATGATTCAGATAAGCCAGCGACGTGCGCTTGCCCGCGATGTTGATCAGGTCCGCGCGCCGTCCGTGCAGCAGGAAAAACGCGCCGTCGATGATTTCCAGCGCGTCACCCATCGGCACCGGCGTCTCGACGTGCCCGCCCGAAGCCCACATGGTGGTGTCGCCGTTTTCGTCGGCGCGCAGCGTCAGTGTGACATCGGGGAACAGTTCCCACGCCGCCCCGCGCGAGGTGCGGCGCGTCGCGATCTGGCCGGTTTCCGTGCTGCCGTAGATTTCCATCAGCGGCGCGGCGAGCCGCGCTTCGGCGTCCAGCGCCAGTTTCTCGGACAGCGGCGCGGTGGCCGACAGCACCAGCGCGGCGGGCGGCAGCGGCGCTTCGTTGGCAAACAGCGCGCGCAGGTGGATCGGCGAACTCACCAGCACGCGCGGTTCGGGCACGGCGGCGAGTTCGGCGCGGATATCGACGGGATAGAACGGCTGGCGGTTGCTGAACGCGAGGCCGCCGAGCAGCGCGAGCAGCACCGTCGATTCGAAACCGTACATGTGCTGCGGCGGCACCGTGCCGACCAGCGTGGCGGGCGTGCCGTCGAGCAGGCCGAGACGCGCCGCCGCCGCGCGCACGTTCTTCACCAGGAAGCCCCAGGTCTTGCGATGCGGCACCGGCGCGCCAGTCGAGCCCGACGTGAACACATAGGCCGCGACCCGCGCGCCGTCGATCATCGGCACATTGGCGTCGTCGGCGCTGGCGGCGTTGTCAGAAGAAGCCGCGTCTTCGGGATAGCGCATGCGCGGCAGGTCGATCGCGCAGTCGTCGCTGTCGTGCAGGCAGAACGCGTCCGGTGCGAACGATGCCAGCGCGCGCACCATTTCGGGCGTGTGCGTGGACGGCAACAGGCTGATGCGGCCCGAGACCAGCGTCGCGCACAGGCTCACGGTGAAGCGGTAGCGGTCCGCGCAGACATTGAACACATGCCCGCCTTCGGGCAGCGCGGCGGCCACGCGCCGCACATCGGCGAGGAACGCGCGGACGCTGACGGGCGCGCCGTCGCGCCAGGCGAGCGTCTGATCGGGCGATGCGTGGAAAACCAGCGGAAAGGTCTGCATGAATAACGGGCCCGGCGGGATCATGGCGCGCCGCGGCGCATCTGCGCGGACTGGGAATACGCGCGGACGGCGTCCAGGATGCTCGACGGCTTCATGCCCGGCAGCGCGATGCGCCGGCATGCATATTCGACGACGAACATCAGTCCGACGAGCGGCAGCGCGAGATAGTTCGCGAACGTCGACCACGTGACGATGGACGCGCACACGAACAGCATCGTGGAGACCAGCGCGGTGGCGCTGAAGAACAGGGTCCACGCCAGCGTGACGCGGCGCGTGTAGCGCATGACGCGCGGCTCGATGCGGCCGTGGACGAGGGTGGCGAACTGGGTGCAGAGCGGCTCACGACCGGCTGCGAGGGTGCGTCCGAAGGTCCAGGCGAGTGCGAGGTTGAAGCCCGCTTGCTCGATCCACAGGCCCCAGCCGAAATGCTCGACGAGCGGTGCGCGTCCGAGCCACAGCACGGCGCCGGCCAGCGCCCCGAGCGGCAACAGCCAGGCGCGCGCCGTGGAACGCGCGGCGGCGTTGAGCAGAATCAGCGCGAGCGGTGCGAGGACCAGCGCCAGGCCGATGCCGTGCGCGCCCGGCGTCGACACCGCGTAATGCGCGGCGCACTGGTACGCGACGATGCCGGCGACGATGCCCGCCGCGCGCAGGACGCGGGCGGCCTTCACCGGCCGGCCTCCGGCAGAAGATGCACCATCGGCAGCGAGCACGCTCGCGGAAGAAACAGAGTACGCACCATGAATTGCGGCTGCGGCGTTGTCGAAAACGCCCGTTTGTTGAACAAAAATGCGGCAGTCGCCTGCCTGACGCTCATTTTCTCGTGCGGGTGCGCGCCCGGTCTGTAACCGATTGTTCGATGCTCTTACAACCGTCGGACGGGCCGGATTCTACCCTACGGCCATCCGCGCCCGGCCCCGCGTGGAAATCACTGATTCTTCTCGGAAATTTCGTGTAGGGGCCTGGCGCACGAGCAGTTACCTTTCCTACTAGGCGTCCCAAGGGGCTTCGTCTAGAATTTCGCGAATCGCAATTATCTCGAAATCAGGCCGCAGGAAGCGTGCACAAGCGCGCGAGGCATCACCGCCGGGCGGCCTTTGGCGCGTTTTTCGCGCCGCTCTGTCAATACGATGAACGAACTGGAAAGAGAGCTGGCCGAGCTGATCGTCGCTGATCTGAATCTCGAGGACGTCGATCCCAAGGCCGTATCGGCCGACACGCGCCTGTATGAAGAAGGTTTCGGGCTCGATTCCATCGACATCCTGGAGATCGCGCTGCTGATCTCGAAAAAATACGGGTTCGAGCTGCGCTCGGACAATCCCGACAACCAGAAGATTTTCGCCAGCCTGGGCGCGCTCGCGGCGCACGTCGCGGCGCATCGCACGCGCTAGTCTCCGTCCCGGCCTCCGGCCCCCGGCCCCTTGGCACGGGCGCCTTCACGCGGCTGAAATCCAGGGCGTCGAGACCGGACGGCGCAATCAACGAGCGGAGTGCATCGATGACACAAGCCGAGCCATGCGCGCGCTCGTGACGGGCGGCAGCGGCGCCATCGGACAGGCCATCAGCCGGACGCTGGCCGCTGCAGGACACGAAGTCTGGGTGCACGCCAACGGCGGCATCGAGCGGGCCGAAGCGTGCGTGGCGTCCATTCGCGCGACGGGCGGCACGGCGCACGCCATCGCCTTCGACGTCACCGATCCCGACGCCGCCCAGCAGGCCGTCGAACGCATCCTGTCGGACGGGCCGGTGCAGATCCTGGTGAACAACGCCGGCATCCATGACGACGCGCCCATGGCCGGCATGACGCGCCAGCAATGGAAACGCGTCCTCGACGTCACCCTCGACGGCTTCTTCAACGTCACCCAGCCCCTGCTCCTGCCGATGATCCGCACGCGTCACGGACGGATCGTCAATCTGTCTTCAGTGGCGGGGTTGATGGGCAATCGCGGCCAGGTCAACTACGCGGCCGCGAAGGCCGGGCTGATCGGCGCGACGCGGGCGCTCGCGCAGGAACTGGCGTCGCGCGGCATCACGGTGAACGCGGTGGCGCCCGGCGTCATCGATTCGCCGATGCTCGGTGCCGCGTTTCCGCCCGAGCGCATCAAGCAGCTGGTGCCGGCGCAGCGCGCGGGCACGGCGGAGGAAGTCGCGGGCATGGTCGCGTATCTGGTGTCGGACGCGGCGGCGTATGTCACCGGGCAAGTGTTGTCGATCAATGGCGGAATCGCCTGAACCGGCGCATCTGTCGAAACGAGACAAAAACAAGGAGCGTGGATGACTGAAGCGACGCAGGCCTGGGACGTGGCCGTAATCGGCGGCGGACCGGCCGGATCGACAGCGGCGACGCTGCTCGCCAAGCGCGGCTATCGCGTGCGCGTGCTGGAGAAGGCGCGGCATCCGCGCTTTCATATCGGCGAGTCGCTGTTACCCGCGAACCTGCGCCTGTTCGAGCAACTCGGTGTGGCCGACGAGGTCCGCAGGATCGGCATGGTCAAGCTGGCGGCGGAATTCGTGTCGCCGCAGCATGAAGGCCGCATGCAGCGCTTCCTGTTCGCCGACGCCTGGGACAAGTCGATGCCGAGCGCCTATCAGGTGCGCCGCTCCGAACTCGACGATATCCTGCTGCGCAACGCGGTCCGCCACGGCGCGGAAGTCACCGAGGGCTGCCGCGTCCGCGAAGTTGTGTTCGCGCAGGACGGCGCGGGCGCAACCATCCACGCCGAGCACGACGACGGCCGCAGCGAGACGGTGCAGGCGCGTTTCGTCGTCGATGCCTCCGGCCGCGACACCTTGCTCGCCAATCACTTCAAGACGAAGCGCCGCAACGAGCGGCACAATTCGTCGGCGCTCTACGCGCACTTCCGCCACGCGCACCGCAACCCTGGCGAGAACGAAGGCAACATCACCGTGTTCTGGTTCGAGCACGGCTGGTTCTGGTTCATTCCGCTCGTGGACGGCACGACCAGCATCGGTGCGGTCGTGTGGCCGGCGTATCTCAAGCAGCGGCCGAAGGGCACCTCGGTGGAAGCGTTCTTTCGCGACACCATCGCGCTGTGCGCGCCGCTCGCGGAACGTCTGAAGGACGCCGAACTCGTCAGCGAAGTCCACGCCACCGGCAATTATTCGTACACCGGCGACATGACGCACGGGCCGAACTTCCTGCTGCTCGGCGACGCCTTCGCGTTCATCGATCCGGTGTTTTCCTCCGGCGTGATGCTGGCGATGCAAAGCGCCTTCGCGGGCGCGGAAGCGATCGACACGGCGCTGGCGCATCCGGCGCGCGCACGGGCCGCGCTCGCGAAGTTCGATCGCGACGTGCGGCATGGCCCGCGCGAATTCTCGTGGTTCATCTATCGCATGACGTCGCCGACGATGCGCAATCTCTTCATGGGCCCGCGCAATCCGCTGCGCATGAAGGAGGCGCTGTTGTCGCTGCTGGCGGGCGACATCTTCGGCAAGACGCCGGTCTGGCGTTCGCTGCGCGCGTTCAAGGGCGTCTACTACGTTTCCGCGGCACTCGACTGGCGCAATTCGCTGCGCGCGTGGCGCATGCGGCGTCGCAACCTGAGCGAGGCGGAGCACATGGAGCGGCCGGCCAATTGATCGCGCCGACCGTTTTCCGTCCAGCGCGTCTTGCGTGGCTCGTGCTGTTCATGACCTCCTCCGCCTCCGCCGCAGCCGACGAAGCGCCGCCGCCCACCAAGCCGCTCTGGGAAGTGGGTGTCGGCGCGGGCGTGGCCGCGTTTCCGCACTATCCCGGCTCGGACCAGACGCGCGCGTGGGTCTTTCCGTTTCCGTACATCGTGTATCGCGGCAAGTATCTGCGCGCCGACCGCGACGGCGTGCGCGGCCAGCTGCTCGACACCGACCGCGTGAACTTCAACATCAGCGTGCTCGGTTCGCTGCCCGTGTCGAGCCGCGACGACAACGCCCGCGCCGGCATGCCGGACCTGAAGCCGACCATCGAGGTCGGGCCTTCGGTGGAGGTGCATCTGTGGCGTTCGGCATCGCGCGACATGCAGTTGGACCTGCGCATGCCGGTGCGGCTCGGCATTACGCTGGAGTCGTCGCCGAAGACGGTCGGCTGGCAGTTCACGCCGAACCTGAATCTCGATTTCACCGACGTGGGCCACGTCTCCGGATTGCACGCGGCCGTGTTCGCCGGCCCGATGTTCGCCGACAGCAAGTACAGCGACCACTACTACACCGTCGCGCCGCAATACGCGACCGCCGCGCGTCCGGCCTTCCACGCCAGCGGCGGTTATGCCGGCTCGCAGGCGCTGGTATCGATGTCGCGGCGTTTCAGCCGCTACTGGGTCGGCGCGTTCGTGCGCTATGCGAATCTCGCGGGCGCGCATTTCGACGACAGCCCGCTCGTGCGGCAGAAGAGCGTGCTGTCGGGCGGCATCGCGGTGGCCTGGGTGTTCGGGCAGTCGTCGAAGATGGTGGCGAGCGATGAGTGACGCGCAACGCAAGATCGGCGGCGCGGGCGGCCGCATCACGCCGGGCGGCGCGCTCGAATGCGCGTGGCAATGCGTGGCGTTCTATTTCGCGCTGCTGGTGCTGGCGCTCGTGTGTCTGACGTGGTGCCCGCTCGCGTGGCTGCTGCGGCGCGTGCTGTCCGCCGCTGACGGGCGGCGCGTGGGCCGCGCGGCCGTGCAGCGCGTCTGGCATCTGTATTTCGTCTTGCTGCGCTCGCTCGGCGCGTGCCGTTTCGATCTCTCGGCGCTCGATGCGCTCGCCGGCCAGCCGGCCATGATCCTCGCGCCGAATCATCCGTGCCTGCTCGATGCGCTGCTGATCGCGTCGCGCGTGCCGGATACCTGCTGCGTGATGAAGGGCGAGGTCGCGGGCAACGTGTTCCTCGGGCCGGGCGCGCTGCTCGCCGGTTATATCGTCAATGATTCGCCGGTCGGGCTGGTCCGTGCCGCTGTCGGCGAATTGCAACGCGGCAGTCCGTTGCTGCTGTTTCCCGAAGGCACGCGCACCGGCGCCGGTTCGAGTTCGGTGAATCCGCTGAAAGGCGGTATCGCGCTGATCGCGGCGCGTGCGCAGGCGCCGGTGCAGACGCTCATCATCGAGACGGATTCGGGCTTTCTCGGCAAGGGCTGGCAGATTTTCCGCAAGCCCGCGCTGCCGATCACCTATCGCGTGACGCTCGGCCGCCGCTTCGCGCCGCCAGGACGCGATCACGCCGCGCTGCAAGGCTTCATCGGCGAATTGCAGCGCTTCTATGCGGGCGAGCTGGACCCACATCATCCACGGGGCTGACCGGCAGTATGTCCCGCAGCCGTTAAAATTCGTCGCATCCCGTTTCGTTCGATTTCTTCTCAATGCCTTCGTCACACGCATCGCCCACGCATCTCGTCCTCATTCCGAGCTACAACCCCGGTGTGAAAGTCGAGGAAACCGTGCGCGGTGCGCGCGAGCAATGGAATCCGGTGTGGGTCGTGGTGGACGGCAGCACCGACGGCAGCGCTGAACGCCTGACGCAGATGGCCGAAGCCGATGCGGGCCTGCGCGTGATCGTGCTGCCGGAGAACCGCGGCAAGGGCGCGGCGATTCTCGCGGGGCTGGAGGAAGCTGCGCGGCTGGGCTTCACTCACGCGCTGACGATGGACTCCGACGGCCAGCATCCCGCCGCGCTGATTCCGCGCTTCATGGAAAGCTCGCGCGCCGCGCCGGACGCGATGATCCTCGGCCGCCCGCGCTTCGACGCGAGCGCGCCGCAATTGCGCGTGCAGGGCCGGCGCATTTCGAACGGCTGGGCGAATCTGGAAACGCTGTGGATGGGCATCGGCGATTCGCTGTACGGCTTTCGCGTCTATCCGATCGCGCCCCTTGCCGCCGTGATGCGCTCGCAGCCGTTCATGCGCCGCTTCGACTTCGATCCCGAGGCGGTGGTGCGGTTGTGCTGGCGCGGCGTGCGTCCGATCAACCTGGACGCGCCGGTGCGTTATTTCACGGCGGAAGAGGGCGGCGTGTCGCACTTCCAGTATGGCCGCGACAACTTGCTGCTGACGTGGATGCACCTGCGGCTGCTAGTGGGCTTCGTGCTGCGGCTGCCGCTGCTCGTCTTCCGCCGGCTCGCGGGTCGCTGACTACGCCGCCCTGAGCACCAGCCGGGCTTCGACGCTGCCGCCTTCGCGCCGGTGCTACTGGCCGTCCGCAGACTTAATGGACCTCACGGCCCGATGACTACGCGGCCCTGAGCACCAGCCGGGCTTCCAGCCCGCCGCCTTCGCGCTGGTGCAGCGTCAGCGAGGCGTCCATCGCGAGCGTGAGCTGACGGGCAATCGCGAGTCCCAGTCCGGTGCCGCCCGTCTGCCGGTTGCGCGATTCCTCCAGCCGCACGAAGGGCTCGAACACAGCGGCAAGCGATTCCTCTGGAATCCCCGGCCCGCGATCCAGCACCGCGATGAACGCGCGGCCGTCGTCCTGCCGTCCGGTTTCGATCTCGGCGGCGCCCGAATACTTCAGCGCGTTATCGACGAGATTGCCCACCACGCGCTTGAGCGCCTGCGGCGGCGCCATCAGCGCGCCGCCGATGCCGCCGCGCAGCGTCACGTCCTGCCCGGCGTCGCGATAGTCGTCGGCGATACTCTCGAACAGCGCATCCGGGTCGATGCGCCGCGGCGCCTCCTGCGTGCCATGCAGCGTGCGCGCGTAGGTCACGCCTTCCTTCACGAGCGATTCCATTTCCTGCAAGTCCTGGCGCAGGCGCGCGCCGGTGGCGTCGTCGTCCATCGTGTCGACGCGCAGCCGCATGCGTGTGATCGGGGTTTGCAAGTCGTGCGTGATGGCCGCAAGAATCTGCATGCGCTGGGTCATGTACATTGCGACGCGATCCTGCATCGCGTTGAAGGCTTTCGCTGCATGCGCCACTTCCTCCGGACCGGTTTCCGGCAGGCGGCTGGCCTTGAGATCGGGGCCGAGCGTGTCGGCGGCGCGCGCCAGCTGCTTGAGCGGCCCGGTCGCGATGCGCACCGCGAGCCAGCAACACGCGCCCAGCACGACGAGTTGCAGCAGCAGCACCAGCGGTAGCCAGTCGGACAGCGGCATGCCGACCATCGGCCGCATGTCGATGGTGAGCGGCATGCCGTCCGAGAGCTTCATATGAACCTGGAAGTGTTCCTTGTCGCCGGGCACGGCGTTGACCGTCGGCGGAACATGCGTGCCGAGGCCCGCTGCGGCGCCCGCGACCATCGATTGCGCAAAGCGCGCCGAGAGGGGCGCGGCGGGCGGCGCGCCGCTCTCGCCCGGCCCGAGGACGAAGCTGTAGCTGCGCCGCGCGAGACGCGGCAGCCATTGCGCGCGTTCGTCCGGCGGCAGGTGATCGAGCAGCGCGACCGAGGTGGCGACCTCGCGCTCGACGTAGCCGACCATCATGTGGGTCATCGAGTCGTCGCGTTCGTGCATGGTCAGCAGGAACGAAAAGGTCTGCGCGAGCGCCAGCCCGACGACGAGAATCAGCGCGAGCCGCGCGAACAGCGTGCGCGGCCCGCGCAGCAGCGCCGAAGCCGGAGCGGCAGCGGCAGGTGTGGAAGCGGTGGAGAGCGTGCTCATTCGGTTGATCCGAGCGGTTTGACTTCGGCAGAAAACACATAGCCTTCGCTGCGCAGCGTCTTGATGTAACGCGGCTCGCGCGCCGTGTCGCGCAGCCTCTGGCGCACGCGCGACACGAGCAGGTCGATGCTGCGGTCGAAGGCGTCGGCCTGGCGTCCCTGGGTCAGGTTCAGCAATTGATCGCGCGTCAGCACGCGCTGCGGATGATCGAGAAACACGCGCAGCAGCCGGTACTCCGCGCCGGACAGCGAGACCATCGTGCCTTCGGCGTCGAGCAGATGGCGCGCGGTGGTATCGAGTTTCCAGTCGCCGAAGCCGAGCATCGGGCTCGCTTCGCTCACCTCCATGCCGGGCGGGAGCATGCGCGTGCGACGCAAGACTGACTTGATGCGCGCCAGCAACTCGCGCACGGCAAAGGGCTTCGGCAAGTAGTCGTCGGCGCCCATTTCGAGGCCGAGAATGCGGTCCGCTTCCTCGTTGCGCGCGGTGAGCATCAGCACCGGCACGTCGCGGAACTTGCCCGCGCGCAGCTCCCGGCAGAGCACGAGACCGTCTTCGCCGGGCAGCATCAGGTCGAGCACGATCAGATCCGGCGCGCCTTGCTCCAGCACCGTGCGCATCTGCCGGCCATTCGCTGCCAGCGATACGCGCATGCCGTTCTTCTCGAGATAGGACGCGAGGAGTTCGCGAATCCCGCGATCGTCATCGACGATCAATACATGGTCAGTGGTTTCCATCGTTGGACCGTGGTCGTTGACGCCAGGGTTGCATCCGGCCCGGATTGACGAGCAGGCACTGGACCGGATGGGCCAATTCGGTGGCGAGGCCGCCTGCGAGGAAGGCGCACATCGCGAGCAAGCGTTTCATGCTGGAAGCTCCGGCGGGTGACGCGTCGATTGCGTCGATGAATGCGTTATAGCGCGTCCCGGCGGAGGGTTTGTATCGCAGTGTATCCCGCATGCCGGGCGATACATAAGGTTGCCAACGCGTGTTGCCGCGATCCCCAGCGTGGGCGCGGCCTTCGTATCTCACTGTATCTGCCGCGTGGCCGATACAAAACATTGCAGCGGACCCGCTTGGCGGACACATGCCGGATACCTCCCGGCATTCAAATGCATCCACCGACGGCGCGGGAGTGAACCGCAGATTCAACACTCCGGCGCCCGGGCGCAGTGAGCACTTCAAGCCGACGCACCCGTCATCACTAGTCACTATCTCGTGTGGAGCACCGATCATGATCAAGCACTTCGTTACCGCCGCCATCATCGCCGCCAGCGCGGCCGCAGCAGGTTCCGCCTTCGCCAGCAGCGGCTACGGCCCCGCGCCGCATTACGACCCGCTGGCTGGCGCGCCCGCCTCGCAGCGCGGCGTGAGCGTCCAGACCCTCGCGCAGGAAGCCGCAGCCGCGCCGACGCTGGCCTATGGCGGCATGGACGACACCCGCTCGCAATCTGGCGCGCGCGCCGTGGCGGTCAGCGACACCGCCCGGCTGTTCGCTCATCATTAATCAAGCCGACTCAATTCACCCGTAGAGGAAGAGGATCCATCATGACCACCCAGATCGATACCGTGCTGTACACCGGCAAGACCCGCGTCGTCGGCGGCCGCGAAGGCCACGCGCGCAGCACCGACCGCCGTCTCGACGTCAAGCTCTCGCCGCCCGGTTCGACCGGCCCGGGCACGAATCCGGAGCAGATGCTGGCCGCGGGCTGGTCCGCGTGCTTCATCGGCGCGATGGGCAAGGCCGCCGCGAAACTGAAGACGCGCCTGCCCGCCGAGACGGCCGTCGACGCGGAAGTGGATCTCGGCATGAACGGCGACGCCTATCTGCTGCGCGCGCGCCTGAATGTGAGCCTGCCGGGCATCGAACGCGCGCTGGCCGAAGAGATCGCGCAGATGGCGCATCAGACCTGTCCGTATTCGAAGGCGCTGAAGAGCAATATCGACGTGACGATCGCCGTGGTCTGACGCGGCCCGGGAAGGGCGCCCGCGTTAGACTGGGCGCTTCTTCGAACGACCCGGCGCCGCCGATCCCCCATGGACCGAATCGACGCGATGAAAGTCTTCATCGCCACGCTGGACGAAGGCAGCCTGGCGGGCGCGGGACGGCGGCTCGGCCGTTCGCCCGCCGCCGTGAGCCGGGCCATCGCGTTCCTGGAGGAGCATACGGGCACGGCGCTGCTGCATCGCACGACGCGCACGATCAAGCTGTCCGAAGCCGGCGAGCGCTACGCCGCTGCGTGCCGCCGCATCCTCACGGATCTCGAGGAAGCCGATCTCCTGATCGCCCACGAACGCTCCGCACCGCGCGGCCTGTTGACGCTGACCGCGCCGGTCGCCGCGGGCGAAGATCTGCTGCGCCCCATGCTCGACGACTTCATCGCGCGCTTTCCGGCGGTTTCCGTGCGGCTGCAACTGCTGGACCGGCCCGTGAGCCTGATCGACGAAGGCATCGACATCGCGCTGCGCATCGGGCATCTGCCGGACTCGACGCTGGTGGCCGTGCCGGTGGGCGAGGTGCGGCGCGTCGTGGCGGCGTCGCCGCGCTATCTGGCGAAGCATCCGCCGATTCTCCAGCCCGCCGATCTCGCCCGCCACGAGATTATCTCGATGACTCATTTCGGCCTGGATTCGTGGAGCTTTCCGACCTCGGGCGGCGCGGCCATTCCGCAGGTTGTGCAGTTCGCGCCGCGCTTCATCGTGAACACGGTGCGGGCGGCGATTGCCTCGGCGGTGGATGGACACGGCCTCGTGCGGCTGTTTTCGTATCACGTCGCGAAGGAAGTGCGCGACGCGTCGCTCCAGATCGTGCTCGACGACCGCGAGCACGCGCCGCTGCCCGTGCATCTGCTCACGCCGCACGGACGCCTCGCCGTGCCGAAGGTGCGCGCATTCGTCGATTTCGCGACGCCCCGCCTGCGCCGCGATTTCAAGCGGCTGCAACTGGATTAATTCAACCGTTGCTCGGAACAGTGTCTTCCATTGAGCGCTGATTCTCTCGACAAACGGTCGAATATATATTGACTCCATGGGCAGGATGCGTAGACCGCGTCCGCCGCAGTCGTGGAGGCGGTATGAGTGATGCAGTTGTCGATCGGGTGGAAGGCGGAACGTTCCAGGTCTGGCGCGGCGTGCTGGCCGGCGCGAGTGCGAGTCTGGTGGGCATCGGGCTGGCGCGTTTTGCGTACACGCCGCTGTTGCCGGCGATCATCGGCGCGCACTGGTTTCCGGCCTCGACGGCCGCCTATCTCGGTGCGGCGAATCTCGGCGGCTATCTCGCTGGCGCGCTGATGGCCGGAGTCTTCGCCCGCCATGCCCGCGCCGCGACGGTCCTGCGCGCGATGATGGCGCTCGCCACGCTCGCATTCGTCGCCTGTGCGATTCCGCTGTCGTTCGCCTGGTTCTTCGCGTGGCGCTTTCTCTCGGGCATCGCAGGCGGCGCGCTGATGGTGCTCGCCGCGCCGACGATCATCGCGCACGTCGCCCCGTCGCGGCGCGGCTTCGCGAGCGGGGCGATCTTCACGGGCATCGGGCTGGGCATTGCGGCATCGGGCACGATCGTGCCGTTGCTGCTGCGGCAGGGACTCACGGCGACGTGGCTCGGGCTGGCGGCGGTGTCGCTGCTGCTGACCGTGGTGGCGTGGCGGGGCTGGCCCGCGCAGGATGCACCCTTGCCGCCTCAAGCAGCGCCGCGCCGTCACGCGAAAGCCGCACGGCCGACCGCGTTGCGCGCGCTCTTTGCCGAATACGCGCTGAATGCGGCCGGCCTGGTGCCGCACATGATCTTCCTGGTGGATTTCGTCGCGCGCGGTCTCGGCAAGGGTGTCAATGCCGGCGCCGAGTTCTGGGTGCTGTATGGCATCGGCGCGATTGCCGGGCCGTTGCTGGCCGGTCATCTCGCCGATCGCGCCGGCTTCGGGCCGGCCTTGCGCGTGGCCTATCTGCTGCAGGCCGCGGCCGTCGCGATTCCCGCGCTGACCTCGAACACGGCGCTGCTGATGGTGTCGAGCGTGGTGGTCGGCGCGTTCACGCCGGGCATCGTGCCGCTGGTGCTGGGGCGCGTGAACGAACTGCTCGCGCATCATCCGGCGGAGCAGAAGGGCGCGTGGCGCACCGCGACGACGTCCTTCGCCATCCTGCAGGCGCTCGCCGCGTACGGCATGTCGTTTCTCTTTGCGAACAGCGGCGGCGACTACCGCTTGCTGTTCGGCATCGGCGCGGGGGCGCTCGTGATGGCGCTCGCCATCGACCTGTTCGCGGCGACGAGGGGAGAAACGCGATGAGCCAGATCATGTCAGCGGCCGTGCCGCCTGCCGGCTACGCCGAACGCAACGCCGACTACTGGCGGCGCAACCTCGCGGTCTGCGTGTTCGGCTCGTTCACGACGCTCGTCAGTCTCAGCATGCTGCTGCCGTTCCTGCCGCTGTATGTGCGGCAACTGGGCGTCGAATCGCAGGCGGGCGTGATCCAGTGGTCGGGCGTCGCGTTCAGCGCGACCTTCCTCGGCACCGCCGTCACCGCGCCGCTCTGGGGCCGTCTCGCCGACCGCTACGGCCGCAAGCCGATGCTCGTGCGCGCAGCTCTCGGCATGGCGGTCGTGATGTCGCTGATCGGCGTCGCGCATTCGGTGTATGAACTGGTGGCGCTGCGGCTGCTGGCGGGGCTGATCGGCGGCTATGCGTCGGCCTCGACGGTGCTGATCGGCACGCAGGCCCCGCGTGAACGCGCGGGCTGGGCGCTGGGCGTGCTATCGACAGGCGCGCTCGCCGGCAATCTCGCCGGGCCGCTGGTGGGCGGGTTCCTGCCGGGGCTGATCGGCATTCGCGGGACCTTCTTCGCGGGCGCGGGGATGATTGCCGTGGCTGCGCTGCTGAGCATCGTGTTCGTCAGGGAGGACTTTCATCCCGGCGACGCGAAGCGGCGCGGCGCGCGCCATGCCGCGGAACCGTCCCGGCGCACGAATTACGTGGTGGTCGCGGCATTGCTCGCGACGGCGATGATGGTGCTGCTCGCCAACATGTCGATCGAGCCGATCATCACGGTGTACATCAGCGGACTCGGCGTGGCGGGCGATCACGTGACGCGCATCGCGGGCCTCGTGATGGCGTGCTCGGCGCTCGGCAGCATGCTGACGGCGGCGCGGCTGGGCGCGCTGGCGGACCGGATCGGCAGCTGGAACGTGATCGTCGGCTGTCTCGTGTTGACGGGCCTCGCGATGCTGCCGCAAGCCTTCGTGCACCACTGGTGGCAGCTGGCCGGACTGCGCGTGGTGATGGGCATGACGCTGGCGGGACTGCTGCCGTCGATCGCCAAGCTGGCGCGCAGTGCCGTCGACGAGAACAGCAGCGGCACGCTGCTCGGCTATCTGCAATCCGCGCAATTCAGCGGACAGGTGATCGGGCCGGTGCTCGGCGGGCAGATTGGCGTGATGCTCGGCCTGCATTCGGTGTTCTTTGTGACGGGCAGCCTGTTGATCGCGTGCGCGGGACTCGCTCGCTGGGCGCGCACGCGGTGAAGCGCGGCGCCCAGCGGGGCGCGGGGGCGCTTTGGAAGATCAGTTGCTCTGGTCGGCGGCCGTATCGACGGGGTTCGCTGCCGGTTCTGAAGCGGCGGAGGGTTCTGTCGCTTCCGTGGCCGGGGCGGCGCTAGTCAGAGCCGGGGCGTCGCCGGACTGCGGCGAGGTATCGGTCGTGGCGGGCGGTTCCTCACGCGCAGGTTGGGTGGTCGGCGTCCCGGCGGACGGCTGCGGGTTGCTTGCAGCCTGTGCGGATGCGGTTGCGGGGGACTGTGCCTCTGCTGCTGGCTGCTGCGTCGGAGCCGGAGTTGGAGCGCTGGCGGGCCTTTGTGTCGCGGTTGCGGGCGGCTGCCATGTCGCGTAGTTCTCGGCGTTCTGCTTCGTCAGCGGCTCTCCATGAATGTTCGACTCCACGCCGCTGGCGTCGACGGAGTAGTTCGTCATGCCGGCCTGGCTGGCTTTCGTCACATCGCGGCCGTCACCCTTATGATCGGCAACCGTCAACGTCCCGCCTGGACCCTCGTTCCGATCGTAGCCGATGTTGCGCGTGGGCCGGCCGCTGCTGTCATAGTCGTCCCGGGCGCCTTCCTGGCCATAGTCGTTGAACGAGAGGACGGATCGGCTGCCGTCGGGCCGGGTGACAACCCTGTTCAATTCGCGGCCGTTATCTGGATCGAAATAGCTCTGGGTAGTCTGCTTTAACGCTTGAGGTGCGGTTTGCTGGGCCGCAGCGGGCTGCGGCTGCGGTGCGATTTGCGTGGCTGTCGCGGGCTGCCGCGGAGCGGTCTGTGTGGCCGGAGCCTGCTGCTGAGGTGCGGCTTGCGTGGCCGCGACGGGCTGTTGCAGTGGTGCGGCTTGCGTGGCCGCAACGGGCTGTTGGTGAGGTGCGGCTTGCGTGGCCGCAACGGGCTGCTGCTGAGGCGCGGCTTGCGTGGCCGCAACGGGCTGCTGCTGAGGTGCGGCTTGCGTGGCCGCAACGGGCTGTTGGTGAGGTGCGGCTTGCGTGGCCGCAACGGGCTGCTGCTGAGGTGCGGCTTGCGTGGCCGCAGCGGGCTGTTGCTGAGGTGCGGCTTGCGTGGCCGCAGCGGGCTGTTGCTGTGTTACGGCTCGCGTGGCCGCAGCGGGCTGTTGCAGTGGTGCGGCTTGCGTGGCCGCAGCGGGCTGTTGCAGTGGTGCGGCTCGCGTGGCCGCAGCGGGCTGTTGCAGTGGTGCGGCTTGCGTGGCCGCAGCGGGCTGTTGTTGTGGTACGGCTCGCGTGGCCGCCGTCGGCTGCTGCTGGGGTGCGGACTGCGGAGCGGTTTGCGCGGCCGTAGCCGGCGGTTGCCGGGATGCCGTTTGCCAAGCCGTGACTGGCTGCTGCGGTGCTGCGGTCTGCTGATCGCTCGCCGGCTGCTGCTGCGCTGCTGCCTGAGGGGCCGGATCGGCCTGCGATTGCGATTTGTCCGCCGCTGCCGGCGTGTCAGCATCCGATTGCCACTGCAAGAACTCGCGGTACTCATTTTCCGTCATCGGCCGGCTCTGAACGCTGGACTCCCCGCCGTCCTTGCCCACGGTATAGTTCGTGACGCCCGAGCTACCGAACTTGGAAACCGTACGGCTGCCGTCGGCGTTGAACCTGACTTTCGTGAGCGTGCCGCCTTTGCCTTCGCCAAGACTGAAACCAGTCGACCCCACCGGTTTGCCCGATGCATCGTATTCATTCGTCGCGCCGACCTTGCCCCGGCCGTTGAAGTCCTGCGTGGTGACGCCGCCTGGATTCTGGACGATGCGATTCAGATTCTGGTGACTCTCCGGATCGAGGTAATCGGTAGTGGTTTGCTGAGGGTAAGAGCTCTGACCAACGCGCATGACATTCTCCTTTTCGAGGAAATGGATGCGTGTCGCCGCAACCCGGCAACACGGCCGCACGACGCGCGGCCATTTCAGTGTCGGTTTGAATCAGTGGGCCAGGGCGGTATCCGGGCATCGGTCAGGCCGTGCGAATGGCCGAAGGATCTGTCCGCCAGAATGCCGCGCTTCTGCTCTCTGCTCTCTGCTCTCTGCTCTCTGCTCTCTGCTCTCTGTTTTCAGATTTCGGAATCAATCATTTCGTTGCAGTGCTGGATGACGCAGGCTCGATCGCTTCGATCAACGAGGCTTCGAGCGCACGATGCCAACTGGCAGCCTGCTTTCTCTCACTCAACGTTGACTCCGACGCTTTTCTCCCGTTGAACCTGCCCACTGCGAGCCAGCGGCGACGAATCGAATGGAGCACGAGTGAATCGATCAGAAGCGTCGGCGGGGGCGTAACCGGCACGCAAGCCGAACGTCCAGCTCGAAGGCAATCTGACCGCCCCAAGCTCACGCACCCCATCCGCCTTTAAGTCTCACTTAAGACTCGCGCCTTACGGTAGCGGGCTTCCTTGCCTGTCGCCGTCGCCCTTGCCGTTCCTGCCTCTATGCCGCCGCACTCGCCTCCACATTCCCATCTGACGCGTAGCTGAACGCGTCATGATCCGATTCCACCTCGTCTTCCTCATCTTCCTCTTCGCGAGTCTCGTGCCGCTCATTGCGCACGCGAAGCGCGTCGTGTCGAAACCGCTCGTGCAGGCACGCGCCGCGATCGCCGTCGATCTCGCCACCGGACGCACGCTCTACGCGCGCCACGCCGACCAGCGCCTGCCGATCGCCTCGCTGACCAAGCTGCTCACGGCCATGGTCGTGCTCGACTCGAAGCGTTCCCTCATCAAGCCCGCGCGCATCACCGACGCCGACGTCGACCGCCTCAAATGGTCGCGCTCCCGCTTGCCGGTGGGCTCGCTGCTGCTGCGCCGGACGATGCTGCACATTGCGTTGATGTCGTCGGAGAACCGGGCGGCGTTCGCGCTGAGCCGCGACTATGCCGGCGGACGCCCCGGCTTCGTGCGCGCGATGAACCGCACCGCCAAGCGCCTGCACATGCAGCGCAGCCATTTCGTCGATCCGACCGGCCTGTCGCCGCACAACGTCTCGACGGCGCGTGACCTCACCAAGCTCGCCCGCGCGGCGTATCGCTATGCGACCATCCGCGACTATGCGACCTCGCATCACAAGCTCGTGCTCGGCGGCGACGGTCCGCTGATGTATCGCAACACGGATCCGCTGGTGTACAGCGCGGCATGGCGCGTCGGCCTGCAGAAGACCGGCTTCACGAACGAGGCGGGGCATTGCCTCATCGTGATCGCGCCGGTGCACGGGCGGCAGGTCGTGTTCGTGATTCTCGGCGCCCCCGACGCGCACGCGCACGTCCAGGATGCCGTGAACCTGCGCAACTGGTTGATGAAGCACGCGGCTCGCGGCCGCTAGACCAGCAACGCCGCGCCAACTTGGAGAAACAGGCGATGAAAACGCGGCATCTCGTATCGATGATCGGCGGTTGCATGGTGATCGCGGCGTGCTCGCGGCACGACAGCGTGTTCGCGCGCTCGCCGGTGTTCAGGGAACGCACGGCGGCGAAGGTGTCGGAGGTGGCCGAGTGCATCGCTGCGCGCTGGAAGAACGGCACGCGCGAGTTCAGCCGCGTGAAGCACGACGGCGTGGTCCGGCTGCGCGGCGAGACCTACTTCAAGGGCGTGACGATCGGCGTGAGCGTGCGGAAGGAGGCGGGCTCGACGCTCGTCGAATACTTCGAGCGGCGCGTCGCCGATCCGCTCTACGCGACGATGGTGCGCGGTTGCCTCGCTCCCCCGTAAGCGGTTCCGTCAAGCCGCCGCGAGCGAGTCACCGGTGAGCGGACGGTCGTCGATCGGAAAGTGCAGCAGCGCCGCGACCAGTCCCGCGACGGCGGTGGCGCCCCAGATCAGCGAGTAGGAGCCGGTCGTGTCGAACACATAGCCGCCGAGCCATGCGCCGAGGAACGAGCCCAGCTGATGGCTCAGGAACACGACGCCGAACAGCGTGCCGAGATGGCGCGTGCCGAACACCTTCGCGATCAAGCCGTTGGTGAGCGGCACGGTGCCGAGCCATGTCAGGCCCATCACGGCGGCGAACAGCACCACCGAGACACTCGTGGTCGGCAACAGCACGAACAGCGCGATGGCGCCCCCGCGAATCAGATAAAGCCAGGCCAGTATGTGATGTTGCCGCCAGCGTCCGCCGAGCCAGCCGCATCCCCAACTGCCGATCATGTTGAAGAAGCCGATGAGCGCGAGCGCCGTCGCGCCGAGTCCGACCGGCATGTGACAAAGGAGCAGATAACCGGGCAGGTGCGTCGCGATGAACGCGAGCTGGAAGCCGCAACTGAAGAAACCGAGCGTCAGCAGCCGGTAGCCGCGATGGCGCGCCGCATAGGCGAGCGTCTCGCGCAGCGGCAAAGACGCGGGCTGCGCTTGAACCTTCGCCTGAGCCTGCATCTTGCGCTTCCGGCTGGCGCGATCCAGCACGATGCCCAGCGGCGCGGTCAGCAGCAGCACGAAAGCGAGCGCATACAGCGATGCCGGCACGCCCGCGTGCACGCGCACGGCCTGCGCGAACGGCACCATCAGCACTTGTCCGAGCGAGCCGCCCGCGCTGGCGAGACCCATCGCGAGGCTGCGGGTTTCCGGCGACGCGACGCGTCCCACCGTCGCGAGCACGACGCCGAAGCTCGTGCAACTGATGCCGATGCCGACCAGCAGGCCGAGCCCGAGCATCAGCATCCATCCGGACGTGGCCGCGCCCGCGATGGCCAGTCCGCAGGCGAAGGTCGCGGCGCCGAAGGCGACCACGGGGGCGGCGCCGTAGCGGTCGGCGGCCGCCCCCGCGAAGGGTTGCGCGAAGCCCCAGACGAGATTGTGCAGCGCAATCGCAAAGGCGATCAGCGTGACCGGCAGGCCGCGGTCGAAGGAAAACGGGCCGATGAACAGCCCGAAGGTCTGGCGCACGCCCATGGCGGCGCTCAGAATCAGCCCGGCCGCAACGATCAGCGCCCAGGCCGCGATGCGTGAGCGGTTTCCATCGAACGAAAGTGACGACATGCACGGTATTCCTCCTTGCCGGGCATCGTCGCAGGCGAACAGGCGTGCTGGCAAACGAAAAGTTTTCGTCGGCGGGTGAGCGGAGTTCAACCGCCGTTCAAGCAGGCGGCTCGCTCACGTCGAACCCGGCCGCCTGCTCGATCAGCCAGGCCTTGAACGCGGCGAGATCGGCGCGTTCGCGGGCTTGCGGCGTGTCGCACAGCCAGTAGGCGGTCTGCGTTTCGACCACCTTCTCCGATGCCTGCACCAGCGTGCCCTGCGCCAGTTCACGCTCGACCAGCGGCAGCCGGCCGATCACCACGCCCAGCCCGGCCGCGGCCGCCTCGAAGCCCAGCTGCACGGTGTCGAAGCGCAAGCCGCCGCGCAGATCGAGCTGCGCCACGCCCGCGCCGTCCAGCCACGCCTGCCAGTCCTGGCTGGCGGTATCGACGTGGATCAGCGTCGCGCGCGTGAGATCCGGTGCATCGCCACCCATGGCGAGCGTTGCGCGGCAGGCAGGGCTGCACAGCGGCACGAGCCGCTCGCCGAACAGGCGCAGCCACGCGGCGCCGTCGACCGGGCCGCGGCTCAGGCGCAGGCCGAAATCGAAGCCATCGACGGGAAAGCCGGCCTGCCGCCGCGACGTATCGATGCTCACGTCGATGTCCGGCCAGCGCGCGCGGAAGTCCGCGAGACGCGGCACCAGCCAGCGGGCCGCGAGGGTTGGCGCGCAGGTGACGGAGATGGAGCGGCGGTTGCGCCGGTCGGGCAGCGAACGGGTGCCGATGGCGATCAGCGAAAACGCCTCGGCGATATAGGGCAGATAAAGCTCGCCGGCCGCGCTGAGCGCCAGGCCGCGCGGCTCGCGCACGAACAGCTCGACGCCGAGCATGTCTTCCAGGGCGCCGATGCCATGACTCACGGCGCCCGGCGTCACGTTCAGTTCGGCGGCGGCGAGCTTGAAGCTGCGATGGCGCGCGGCGCACTCGAAGAGGCGCAGCGCATTAAGCGGAGGCAGGCGGACGGGCATGGAGGACCGGGAGCGACGGCGTTGCCGCCTAGTGTGCCATCGCTCCGTGAGAGCCGTCCGACGATGCTGCGCTTACGCCGCCAGCGCTTCGTCGTCGGTTTCGAGGTTCGCGAGCGAGTCCGCGTGCTCGCGGATCAGCCGGTACACCGTTTCGCCCGGCACGGTCTCCTCGTCGAGCAATTGCTCCGCGATCGACCGCAGGACCGGCGCGTTCGCCTGCAACAGCGCGAAACAGGCGGCGCTGAGCTCGTGCAGCAGCGTGTTCGCATGCTCGATGGAGTCCTTCAGTTGCAGCCCCGCGTACTGCTGCGGCAGCGCCGCGAGACTGAAGAGGTTGCCGTCGCTGTTGAAGCCGTGCTTCGACACCATGTCGAGCCCGATGCGCGACGCTTCCTGCAAGTCGTGCGCGGCGCCGCTCGAGGCTTCGTTGAACATCAGCAGTTCGGCATTGCGTCCGCCGAGCAGCACCTGGATCTCGTTGCGCAGTTCGGTCTCGCGATACAGATGCTTGTCCTGCATCTTCGTGATCAGCGCGACGCCGAGCGCGCCGCCGCGTGGCAGGATCGTGACTTCCTCCAGCACGCCGGTGCCCAGCAGCGCCGCCACGAGTCCATGACCCGCCTCGTGCACCGCGATGCGCGTGCGTTCGTCGTCGGAGAGCGCGCGCTCCGCGCCGTTGATGTCGCCGATCCGCGCGATCTTGATCGCTTCCAGAAAGTGCGCGGCCGCGACTTCCCGCGTGCCGGCCTTGCGCGCGACGAGGCCCGCCTGGTTGACGATCATCGAGAGCGACGCCGGCGAAAGGCCCGTGGTAAGCCGCGCGAGCTGTTCGAAGTCGATGTCGGCGCTTTTCTTCTTCAGGTTGTCCGCATAGAAGCGCAGGATTTCCGAACGGTCTTCGAGGCTCGGCAGGCGCACCTGCACCGTGCGGTCGAAGCGGCCGGGACGGCGCAGCGCTTCGTCGAGATTGTCCGGATGATTGGTCGCCGCGACGATGATCACGCCTTCATTCGACGCGAAACCGTCCATCTCCGCGAGCAGCTGATTGATGATCCGGTTGCTTTCCGCTTCGACCGGGCCGCCGCCCGTGTCGGTGCGCTTGCCGAGGCCGTCGGCTTCGTCGATGAAGATGACGGTCGGCGCATTCTTGCGCGCCAGTTCGAACAGATGCTTGACCTTCTGGATGCCGACGCCGTAGTACTTCGCGCTGAAGTAGCTGCCCGTGATGGCGATGAAGTTCGCACCGCATTCGCCCGCGAGCGCCTGCGCGAGACGCGTCTTGCCGACGCCCGGACCGCCCGTCATCAGGATGCCGCACGGCGCGCGCACACCCATGCCGCTGAACTGCGCAGGCTCGGAGAGAAAGGCGCGGACGTCGGTGAGCGCGGCTTTCGCTTCGCCGGCGCCGATCACGTCGTCGAAACGCAGCGTCGGCGACTTGCCGAGCAACTGCGCGCCACCGCGCATCTCGCGGCGCATGAACCACAGCAGGCCGCCGATCATCAGCAGCGGCAGCAGCAGGCTCAGCGCATCGCGCGAACGGTCGAACATTTCGCCCCAGCGCGCCGTGCCGGTGCGCACGTCCGCGTCCGGCAGCCAGACCAGTTGATACGGCGTGGCGCTGCCGGGCTTCAGCTCGCCGAGCAGCAGGGAATTCGAAAACGCGCCGTTGTGATCGGCGACATAGTATTGGGCGCCGTTCAGCGTGGAGACAAGGATCGCCTCGCGGCTCACGCCAATGGCTTTGACCTGGCCGGCGCGGATATCCGCCAGCATGGCAGAGGCATCTTTTTCCTGATGCGACCACGCCGACGCGTCATGCCGCATCTGATGCGCGACGCCGGTCAGGGCTGCGGCCGAGGGCGCTGCGAGGCGCTGTTCGTGCCGCCAATGGAGAAAGCCCACGGTGGCCACGAGCGCGGCGGCGAGCACGCCGCACGCGACAAGGCGGCCGACGCGCGACCGCAACGAATTCCTTACCGGTTTCATCAATGTGTTCCTAATGGGGCCGCGATGGCGCCGCACTTGAAGCTTTCGTCGGGGACTGAGACATCCGGGCGTGCCGGGCTCGTGCTCACGGTGGCGGGATGCCTGCCGTGCGCGCCGCGAGTCGGGGGCGCTTCAGAGGGCAAGGCGATCGACCTTGAACCGCAGATCGTCAGCCATGCGGGCATGCCCTGTTCGAGAGGCTCCGCCGGAATGGCGCCCGTATTGCAGACCATTCAGACACACGGAACGGCACGAGGGACGGGAGCGGGCCCGCGCCTTGTTGATTTAACGTCCTGTTTTTATTTAACGGCAAACGGTCCGCGTAATTTAACGGCCGTTCGCAGGCGGGCGCTCCACGCTCGCAAATCGATGCAGGTTCGATGGCGTACGCAAGGGCGGAGGCAAGGATAGCACGGCAAAACTGTCCGCTCCATCCGGTAAGGAATACTGCTTGCTTGTCCATGATTTGCTGACAGGCACGTTCCGTGCGACAGGCGAAGCACGAACATCCGATAACCCGGGAGATACCGTCATGCTCTACTACGCGCTGGTCTTCTTCATCATCGCGATCATCGCCGCTGCGCTCGGCTTCGGCGGCATTGCCGCGGGAGCGGCAAGCATCGCGAAGATTCTGTTCTTCATCTTCCTCGTGATCTTCCTCGTCACGCTGGTGATGGGCCTGATGAGGAGGCGATGACGCTTCTGCTGGTCAGCGTCGTGTCCGCGTCATGCGGCACGACGTTTTTTTTGTCTGAGCCCCTGTCTTTCATTTCACCAACCGTTCGCTGCGGCTCGCCTTCCAACGGCCATGCGCGCGCCTTGCGTAGTCCGCAAACGGCGGGTTGATGAACAGCACCCATGCGCCCAGCGTCAATGCGCCGCACACGAGAAACGTGCCGCGATAGCCCAGCGCCGCGACCAGCACACCCGAGAGCACGCCGGACAGGATCGAGCCGACGCGCGATGCATTGAAAAACAACGCCGTTGCGGCGCCCGGACTGCGCGGCATCAGGTCCTGCATGTAGGTCATGCCGAGGCACGACGTCACCGACACCACGAAGGCGCTGAACGCTTGCATCGGAATCAGGATGTGAATGCCGGGCGACGCCGCCACCGCGACGAAATACACCATGTGCACGGCTGCGCTGGCGGCGAGCCAGCGCTGCTTGTCGAGCCGCGAGCCGCGCGCGCCGAGCGCCAGCATCATCGGGATTTCGAGGAAGGCGCCGAGACCCAGCATGATGGACACGTCGATGCGCGTGCCATGCATGCCATGCACGACATACAGAGGCAGCACGATCATGGTCGCGCTGGCGGCGAGACCGATGAGCGTCAGCGCCACCGTGGCGCGCCAGATGTCCGCGCGCGGATGCGAGATGCCGGCATGAGGCGGCGCGAGCGTATCCGTGTCGGGCGCGGTGACTTCCAGCAGCGACGAAGGGTCGCCGGCGTAATGCGCGGGGGCGCTGTGCGGGTCGCCCTTCGGCGAATCGTGCATGCGCCAGACGATCACGCCGCATGCCGCGAAGCAGGCCGCCGCGAACAGGAAGAGGCCATAGAAGCCTGCGCCGGCCAGCACCAGCGCGCCTACCGACGGACCGAACACCCATGCCATGGAAAGCATCGTGCGCAGCGTGGCGAGCGCGAAGGCGCGCTGGGCTGCGTCTTCGATGGGCAGCGCGGCGCGCGCGAAGGAGAACACCAGCGACATGGCCGCGCCGCCCGCACCGAGGAACGCGATGCCGATGCTCATCAGCCCCGCGTAGTTGCGCACCAGGCACAGCAGCAGGAAGCCGAGCGCCGAGGCGACGAGCGCCGCCAGCAACAACTCGCGATGATGTCCGCGACGATCCGTCCATTTGCCCGCGAAGGCGCTCGCCACGACGCCGCTTGCCGCGATCATCGTCATGAAGAGGCCGAGTTGCAGCGGCGTCATGCCAGCCTGCTCGACGCTGAAGAGCGACAGATAGGGCGCAGTGAACGACATGGCGATGCCCAGCATCAGCGTCGCGGCGGACAGCGGCAGAAAGAACGGAATACGGGTGAGACTGAGCAGGCGGGCGTTCATCGGGCGGGGAAGGGGTGGGCCGTGGCATTCGAAACGTGCAAGGCGCGCAAGCGGTGTTCCGCGCACTGCGCAAGGCGGAGACTCGCGGGCCAGTGCGCAGTGTGCCTATCGCCGGATGGTTTTGCTGTAACAAAGTATTCGGATCTTCAGCGATGCTCACGGCAGGGTCATGTGTCGTGTGACTCGCACGTGACCGCTGCGCCCGGCATCCGTCAATCGTCATCCGGCAGTTTGCGGCTTCATTGGACAGCGCCTATAGTGAATAACGCTTCAATCAACGCGGCCATGCCGCATCGTCGTTACTCTGTTGCATGGCCCACTCCCCGGAACCGCAAGCAGACTGATGGAGGTGCTTCCATGGAACGCGAGACCCTGTCGCAATCGTCGTTGCATGCGCGGCTGCAAACCCGGACATCCTACTTCGTCACGCTGGGCGGCGTCGGCAATGCCACGCTCACCTTCGATCTCGCCACGGTCGACATGACGCCCGAGCAGGACGCCATCGTGCGCAAGCTCTTCAGCCAGAACCCTGTCGTCGTCGCCGCCGATGGCGAACACGTGGCCGCGCGCGAAGCAGGCCGGGAAGGCCCCGCGAGCAAGCATCTGACGCCCGCCGAGTTCGAGAGCATCCGCAAGCTTGGCGTGCGCCTCGGCACGCAAGGCGTGCTGTCCGCCACCGCGTGCGATTTCTGTCTGCATTGCGTGAAGCTGGAGGCCTTGCCGAATGCGGGCGCCGGCCTCAACACGTGACGTCCGGGATGCCTGCAGCGACGGTGTCCGCACCGGCCGTCGATGAGACCGCGCAACGCACGGCCGACCGTCTCGTCCTGAGCGACGCCGGCATGGAGGAACGGCTGGCGTTCCTGACGACACTGCCGTCCGCGTCCTCGGCGCGGCTCTACGCCGCCGTGCTGTGCGAGGACGTGGACCGGTCCCGGCCACCGGCCATCGCTCTGCTGCATGCACCGCTCGCACCGCTCGCACCGCATGCGTACATGGCAGCGCGATTGACCGCGCGCGGGTGGGTTCTGGCGCACCCGGTCCACGAATGCATGTATGCACTCGCACGAGCCGTCGCGGCGGCGTCGGCGCTCGACGTGATGCGCTGGCGTATCGTACTCGGAGCGATGTCGGCCGAGCGTGACTGGACGAGCGCCAGCGCGCGGCTGTTGCAGCAGAGCCGACGCGCGTGGCTCATGCTCATGCGGCTCTCCGATGACGAACGTCTTCTTCATGAGAGGCACGTTCTCAGCGCGCTGCGGGCCGGCGCATGACAGCGTGCCTGCCCGCTGACGCCATCGCGCAAGGCTTGTTGCTGGGCCTCGGATGGATCAGCCAGAACCTCGATCAATTCGCGGTCACGCACCCGCAGGAGGGCGAGCGCGCGTTGTCGAAGCGCAGTGTCGCGCGTCTGAAGCCGGTCTCGGAGCTCGCACTGACGCTTGCCATGCTCAAGCGATGCGGCCTGCGCGTGCCGTTTCTCGACAGCGCCGCTGACTGGGTATGGCGCGAATGCCGTCAGGGCCGCGACCTCACCCGCTTGCTGCTTGCCCGGAACGACTTCCTGCCCGCCTGCGCGCTCTACGTACCGCTCCATCAACTCGGCTACCGGTGCGCGGCGCTGGATGCGGTGCTGCGGATGCTTGCCCGGTCGGACATGGCGCGCGCGCTGCCGCTGGCGCCGTGGTCGATGCTTGCGATGCGCTATAACCTGTGGCAGCTCGGACTGGCCCAATGGCCGTGCGGGCGCGCGCTGGATCTGTATGTCGAAGCGCGGCCGGAGCCGTGGGTGGTGTCGGGCGAAGTGGCCTACGCGATCACCCATGAAGTGTTCTATCTGACCGACTTCGGCTTCCGTCGACTGGAGAACTCGGAGGTCGATGACTATCTGCGGGTATGGACGCCGTATTGGGCAGAGCGATTCCTTGCAGACGGCGACGACGACCTGACCGCCGAGTTCGCGATGGTGTCGGCCTGTCTGCACCGAAACGACGCAGCGGATGCACCGGACGCATCCGACGTGTCGACGCGTCTGCTGTCTTCGGTGCTGGCGCATCAGATGCCGGACGGCTCGGTGGCGGGGCCGGAGGGCGCGGGAAGCTTCCTGCACGCCGCGGACGATACGCCCGCCCGGCGGCGTTTTCTGAGCCGTTATCACACGACACTCGTCGTGCTGATGGCGGCCGCGCTGACGTTGCGGCCTCGTATCGGTTCAGGCATGCCGGGAGCGGGCCTTGCGCAGGGCGGCGAGCGAAGCGGGGCGCCATGACGACGCACCGCCGTCCACGGCATCGGGCCTGGCCAGCTGCCGATGATGCGCGTCGTCCTCGCGATCGCCGTAGAGCAGGGTGACGTTGATGCGGTGATGCGCGTAGCCGGGGCGGAACGTCACCTGCGCGGTTGCGTGGAACAGATCGGAGTTGAAGATGACCGCGCGGTTCTGCCGATACGGAATGGTGACAGCGGACGACTGCTGTCGCTGCAGGAACGGCGCGATCCTGTCCGAACCGTTGTAGGTATCGAAATCCCACTGCAGGGGCGCATCCACGTCGTACACGACAAGGCCGCCTGACGCCGGGTCCAGGTTGGACTCGTCCGGTGTGATCCAGAAGTTCACGTTGACGGCGGCGAAGTCCGCGTGCGTCGTGACGCCGGCAGGAAGCGGCTGCGTGTTCTTGAAGCCCCAGATCTGGCGCAGCGGATAGCGGCTGCCGATCACGTGCGGCAACGCATCGCGCAGCTCTTCCGCGATCTGCAGCAGAAGCGGGCAGTTGAAGCCGTCCTGGAAGAACGCGCCCAGCCGGCCATGCGCATAGCGATTGTGAAACCAGATCGTGGATTCGAGGCAGAACTTGCGCAATCCGTCGAGTGCCTCGCGGGACAGAAAGTCGTCCACGACCGTCATGCCCGGCCGATGCTCGAGATACTGGCGTTCGGCGTGCCGGCGGTCCCAACCGCCGGACAGCGCCCGCGTCACGCGGCCGGCCGGACACAGGTGAACCAGGCGATTGTACGAGTCGCGTATGGCGTCATGCTCCTCGCCGTCGATGGGCGCGCGCATGTCTTCGCCGCGCGCCGCCATGCGTTCGACCACCGCTTGATAGGCGGCAATCGTCTGGATGAAGTCCGCTTCCAGCAAGCCCTGTTCGCGCAAGTACTCAAATTGCGCGATGTCGTGACGCAGTTTCGGTATGGAGAGGGGAATGGGCGGCAAAGTCGGGACCGGTGCGCCATCCTGCGTTGCGGTTCCCGAGCGGCCCCAGCGCAGTTCGGCCGCGATCGCCGCATAGCGGCCCGCGAGCGTGAGGTCGCGGCAGCACAAGGCTTCCTTGACCCGTTGCGCAAGCCACGCCACGCCTTCCTTGCTGTCCGCTTCGGCCCGCCAGAGCGGCAGGCTCTCTTCTTCGCGGCCCAGTTGAACGAGCAGCACGGCGAGTTGCTGTCTTGTGCCGGAGCGTGAAGGGTCCACGGCAAGCGCCGCCTGAAAGTGACGCACGGCTTCCTCGCGCCTGCCTTGCATCTCGCGCAGTCTGCCCAGGTAATGCTGGAGCAGCGGATGACCGGCATCGAGCGCCAGCGCCGTGGTCAGATGCGTTTCGGCGTCGGCATGGCGCTGACGCTCGAACGATCGGCGAGCCAGTTGCAGCAATCGCGCGACTTCGGCCGGCGATGCCGGCCCATGCCCCGACGCTTCTTGCGGTGCATCCATGTCACCCTCCCGTGAACGGACGTTTTCGACCGTGCCTCGCTGACCGGTGCAATCAGGGGCGTTGCCGTTGCGCAGGCTCCGCAAACGACACATCGAGCGCGCCGCTGTTGCGGAGTCCGGCTGCATACTGCGCGAGTTCGTCGAGCGTCACCATCACGTAACGCGGTGCGAACTCCCTGGCTTGTTCAGCCGAGAAACGGTCATCCACCTGCATCTGAGGGTGCGTGATGAGGTAGGTCTTCCAGGTGATCGCCGTCAAGGTGCTGCCGGTCCCGCCATCCCCGGTGCCGCCGTCGCCGCCATCGCCGCCATCGCCACCGTCACCGTCACCGCCGGCGACTTCAGCCAGTGCACGGAGATTGATGAAGAAATGCAGCAGATCTTCGTCGAAGCGAACCAGCGCATTGCCTTCCAGTGAACTCCGCAGCAGCGCGAAGATGGCATGCCGGCTGCCGTTTTCCGCGATGGCCTCGGCCAGATCGCGCATGAATTGCGGGCCGGATGGAACCTCGTCACGATGCTCGTCCGCATAGCCGTGCAGCCAGGCGAGCAACGGGCGATCGGACAGAACCGCGTAGATCAGCTGGTTGCTGGCCGAGGTGTTGTCGGCAGGGGGCTCGTTTCCAAAGACATACTCATGCAGCACTTGCGAGGGATTGGTGATGAACTGCTGCCGCAGCAGGAAATCATTCGACATCGCCTGAAACAGGGCATCCGTCCGTCGCACCGTCGCAACACGTCTAAGAATCGGCGATTCATGTGGGCTGTTCATCGAATTCTCCATGAAGGAAAACGTGCAATGGCTATCCGCGGCGAAGACGGGTCGCTCACTCAACGTCGAAGCAGGACGCTCAGCGATCGGCGACGACCTCGCCGCCCGGATGAGCCGGGCCTGAAAGGCTGAATGCATACAGCGCGCCGCCATAGCCGGGCAACGCGCAGCGCGTGCCCGACATGGCCGGCGTGACGCGAAACGCGCCTTGTGCGTGATATTCCCAGCGGCGTCGGCCGGATGAAACGTCCATGCAATAGACGCTGCCGCGGTCGCTCGCGCACACGCAACTGCGGCCTTCGGGGTCGATGCCGACGCCGGTGACGCGGCCGTCGGCGGGCGCCATCCAGGTGATCGAGCCGTCTGCCTGGGACAGCGAGCACACATGCTGCGTGCTGGATACGAGTACTTGATCGCGGACCGCTGCTGGATGCACCAGCAGCCAGTTCGCCAGTTTTCTGCGCCACAGCGTCTTGCCGGTCATTGCGTCCAAGGCATAAAGGCAGCCGTCGAAACAACCGGCAAAACACGTCGGACCGTCGACGGTGATCCAGCCCTTGACCTGCGCGGGCAATGTGACCGCCCAGCGCACCGATCCGTCCGTGCGCGACAGGCTCCGCACCACGCCATCGTTGGCGGCGACGATGACATGATCGGGCTCGCACAGGGCGGGGCGGGCATAGCTTTCCGCGGCCGCCGGTGTTCTCCAGATCACGGCGCCGTGCGCGAGATCGATCGCCGCCACGTCGCTGCGGCGATTACCGTTATTCACGGCCACGAAAGCGACGCCGCGCGTCATGTCGATGACCGGCGACGCACCGATGAAAGCGCCGAGGCAGGTGGCCCAGCGCAGTGCGCCGGTGTGCCGGTCGACGCGATAGAAAAAGCCGTCATAACCGCCGAACACAATGCTTTCTTCGCAAGGCAACAGCGCGGTGCGCACGCCTTTGACGTGCTCGCGAATACGGATGCGCCAGCGTTCGTTCCCGAGCGTGTCCAGTGCGATCACATAGCCGGTATCGCTGGCCGCGACGATGCCCGCTTCGTCCATGAACGGCGTGGAATGCGGGGCCGTGTAGTCGCCTTGATTCAATGGACCGAACACGAACAGCGGCTGAGCCGCCGGCGCCGGCGCTGCCTGCAAGCCGAGATCGCCCAGTGTGAAGAGGCTGCTTCGCGCGATCGTGTGATTCACCCGGCTGCCGAACGCGGGGTTGCAGAAGTCCACCACCGCAGCGGCTCCGATCACGGCGGCGTTGAACGGTTGCAGTGCCGACATGACATCGGCGACGGTCTGGCCGCCGTCGAACAGGTCATCCACGATGACGACCCGTGCGTTGCGCGCAGGTTGCATGCCTTCGACCTGACGGCGCCGGCCGTAAGCCTTCGGCTTTCTGCGCACTGAAAAGCCGTTGACGTTGCGTCCTTCCGCGAGCGCTGCATGCAGGATGCCGAGTGTCACCGGTTCGGCGGACAGCGTCATGCCGCCGATGAAATCGGGGTCCAGTTGACGGATGCGATCCCAGAGCAGCCGTCCAGTCAGCGCGCTGAAAACGGGCCGATACAGCAGTTCTCTCAGATCGATGCACCAGTCGAGCAGCCTTCCATCACGGGTGAAACTCTCGCTGAACTTGATGCAGTGTCGAAGGATCGCAGCACGCACTTGCTCCAGCGTGCTTTCACCGAGCGAAGAGGGGGCGTGCGATGAAGTTGCGCATTCGACATCGTCCATGAGGACCCCTCGCACTCATCCGCTACGAATCTGATGCCGGCGTGAAGATTCGGGTCAGGACACACTTTGCGCCCTTTATGCCCTTTATGTCTGGGTTACGGCTTCTGAAGTATTGGTACACAACCCGTCATTAGTCAACCCGATACGAAGCGTGCATCGCGGGCGCTATCGCCGCCGCTCAATCCTCGATCGCATGCACCTTGCCGATGAAGTCCAGCTTGCCGACATCGACCCCATTGGCGCGCAAAATGGCATAGGCCATCGCGACGTGGAAGTACACGTTCGGAATCACGATTTGCAACAGGTAGTGCTCGCCTGCCAGCGTGCCCGGCACCCACGACACCTTCACGATCCGGCGGGCCGCGTCATCATATTGACTTGCCGTCACGCTCCCGACGAACGCAAGTGTTGTGCGGATGCGTTCGCGTGCCTCGGCTAGCGTCTGTTCGTTGTCTTCATGCCGTGGAGGCTGCTGTCCCGACAGATAAGCGGCGCCGCCCTTGAGATAGTCGCAGGCGCTCTGGATCTGATACAGCAATCCCGCCATGTCGGGCGCGAGCCGTGTAGAGAGCAATACGGCCACATCGAACTTCTTCGCCTGCGCGAAGCGTTCGGCGCGGTCCAGATAAGTGTCCATCGTCCAGACTGCTTCCGCGCACTGCGCGATAGCCCGTGCATACATTGCCGTTCTCCCGTAACAGAGGTTTGCAACGAGCCTTCCCGGTCCACTTCCCCTACAATACCGCGACCCCATTCCTGTGAGCCCATGCGGTGGACCGACTCGAAGCCATGCAGATGCTGGTGACCGCCGTGGACGGAGGAAGTCTCTCGGCGGCCGCGCGTGAACTGAAGATTCCCGTCAGCACGCTGACGCGCAAGGTCGCCGATCTCGAAGAACTGCTCGGCACCCGGCTGCTGATTCGCACCACCCGCAAGCTCACGCTGACCGACGCCGGCACGGCGTATGTCGCTGCCGCGCGCCGCATCCTCGAACTGGTGCGGGAACAGGAGCACGAAGCCACCGGCGAGTTCGCGACCGCGCGCGGTGAACTGGTCGTCACCGCGCCCGTGCAACTGGGGCGCCTTCACGTCCTGCCGGTCATCAACCAGTTCCTGGCGCAATATCCGGACATCACGGTGCGGCTGCTGCTCTCCGACCGCAACGTCGATCTCATCGACGCCCACGCCGACCTCGCGGTGCGCATCGGCGAATTGCCGGACAGCAACATGATCGCGACGCGTATCGGTTCATTGCGCCCGGTGGTGTGCGCAAGTCCGCGTTTTCTGGCCCGTATTGCGCCGCCCGCTGAACCCGACGAACTCCTGAAGCATGCGTGCGTCGTCTTCAACAGCCCTTATCTGTCGCCGTGGCGCTTCCGGCTGCCGTCGACGGACAAGGTCTACATGCTGGACGTCAAGGCGCGGCTCGAAGTGACGTCGCCGGATGCGGCCGTCAGCGCCGCCGCCGATGACGCGGGCATTACCTTCGTCTTCGAGCACGACGCCGACGAAGCGCTGCGCAGCGGACAACTCGAAGTCCTCCTGCCGCAGTTCGAGATAGAACCGGTGCCGGTGCATCTGGTGCATGTGTCGAGAAATTTGATGGCGATCAAGCTGCGGCATTTCATCGACTTTGCCGCGCCGAAGCTGCGGGAGTCGCTGTCGCGCTTCGGCAAGCAGCAGCGGCGCTGAGCTTCAGCCTTCTTCTTCGGGATCGCCGAGCACGCGCACATTGCGGTTGTCGATGACGGCACGCGTCTTTCTCGTCGCGCCAGGACCGGCCGCGAAGCGCACGTCACGATAACCCAGCGAACATCCGCTCGTCCCGCGCACTTCCAGCGGCTCGACCGGCTTGCCGCTCGCATGTTCGACCAGCGCGATAGGCGGCTTGCCATTCGGCCGCAGCCATTTGTCGCCCCATTGCATCAGCGCGACGAGCACCGGATACAAGTCCTCGCCTTTTGAAGTCAGGCGGTAGCCAAAGGTATTCGCGCGTTCCGCAACCGGGAAGCGTTCGAGGATTTCCAGTTCGGTCAGGCGTTCGAGCCGGGCCGTCAACACATTCCTGGCGATGCCCAGCCCGCTCTGAAATTCGTCGAAGCGCCGGCTGCCCTGCGTGCACTCGCGCACGATCAGCAGCGTCCACCACTCGCCGACCTCATCGAGGGCGCGAGCGATCGAGCAATCCATTCCGTCGAAGCGTTTTCTATACATGATGCGCCCATCCTATCGCAAGTTTCATCACGCAACTTAACCATTTTACGGGGAACAGCTTCCCGGTTTCAGCCCGTACCGTGGGCCGGTTGCCTTGCCTATAGTTGCGTCACGAAACTTTGTGGACAACCAGCCAAGGATAGCCATGGAAAACCAGATTGATCCGGTCGAGGCGGGTGTTCCCGCTCCAGACGTGACAGCAAAACCGAAGCCGCCTTCGATACGATGGATCGGCAAGGGCGTGGCGGGCCTGGTGGTCGTTGCGGTGGCCGCGACGGCGTTCCAGTTGCACCGCTCCGGCGCGGCGCCGGTCACGGTGGCGCCGCCACCTTCGGTGACGATCAGCACGCCGTTGCAGCGCGACATAGAAGGCCGGCTCGGGTTTCTCGGGCAGTTCTCGGCGGTGAATCGTGTGGAACTGCGTGCGCAGGTGGGCGGGACGCTGACGCGCATCCTGTTCAAGGACGGCGATGTCGTGCATCAGGGCGATCTGTTGTTCGAGATCGATCCCGAGCCGTATCAGATCAAGCTCGCGGAGACGACCGCCGAACTCGGCGCAGCGAATGCGCGACTGGCGCTGGCGACCCGCGAATTGGCCCGCGCACAGGAACTGCAACGCGCGGAAGCGGGCACCGCGCAGAACGTCGATCAGAAAGTGGCCGAGCAGCGCGCCGCGCAGGCCGCCGTGGACGGCGCCACCGCGCGGGTCCGCGATGCACGCTTCGACCTGGACCGCTGCCGGATCGTGGCGCCGTTCACGGGGCGCATGGGCACGCATCTCGTCTCGACGGGCAATCTGGTTTCAGGCAGCCGCGCCGGCAGCGGCCCGACGACGCTGCTTGCGACGCTCGTGTCGCTCGATCCGGTCTATCTGGACTTCGACATCAGCGAGAACGACTACGCGGCGTTCCAGCGGGCGCGCGGCAATCTGCAAGGGCCGCTGTCCGACACGGTGAGCCTGTCTCCCACCGGCGACAGCGGCTTCACGCGCACCGGCAAGCTCGACTTCATCGACAACGCGCTCGACCGTTCGAGCGGCACCATTCACGCGCGCGCGACGATCCCGAATCGCGATCTCGCGCTGACGCCCGGCGGCTTCGCGCGGGTCCGGCTGGCGACGACCGCGCCGCAACCGGCCTTGCTCTTGCCCGACGCCGCCGTGCTCGACGATCAGACTGATCACATGGTGTACGTGGTCGGCGCGGACGACGTGGCGACGCCGAGAAAGGTGCAGGTCGGCGACCTGCGCGACGGCTTGCGCGTGATCCGTTCCGGGCTGGCGCCGACCGACCGTGTCGTGATCGACGGCATTCCGTCCGTTCACCCCGGTTCGAAGATCAACCCGCGCACGGGGACGATCCAGTTTTCGGCCGAGCCGCATGCCGATGGAGCGAAATCATGAAACTGACGCACTTCTTCATCGAGCATCCGCGCTTTGCAGCGGTGCTCAATATCTTCGTCGTACTCGTCGGCCTCGCGACGATGTTCAAGCTGCCGGTCGCGCAGTATCCGAACATCGTGCCCACGACGATTCAGATCACGACCTCGTATCCCGGCGCATCGGCGGATACGATCGCGCGCACGGTCGCCACGCCGCTGGAGCAGTCCATCAACGGCGTCGAGAACATGGATTACATCGCGAGCCAGTCGACCAGCAACGGGCAACTGACGATCACGGTGATCTTCAAGGTGGGCACGAATCCGGACACGGCGCTGCTGCTCACGCGCAGCCGCGTGGAGGACACGCTGTCGCGCCTGCCCGCCGATGTGCAATTGCAGGGCGTCCAGGTCAAGAAGACGATCCAGGCGCTGCTGCTCGGCGTCCACGTCTATTCGCCCGATGGTTCACGCAGCCCGGAGTATCTGTCGAACTACATGCTCAAGGTGCGCGATCAGATTGCGCGACTGCCGGGCGTGTCGGACTTCCAGTTGTTCGGGGAGCGGCAGTATGCGATGCGCATCTGGATCGATCCGGACAAGGCCGCTTCATACCGTATCAGCGCGGGTGAGATCCTCGCGGCGCTGCGTGCGCAGAACGCCGCCGTGTCGGCGGGCGTGCTGAATCAACCGCCTGTGTCGAACCAGGGCACGGGTGCGTATCAGATCAATGTCGAGGCGCTGGGCCGCTTGAGCACGGCTGAGCAGTTCGGCGACGTGGTGGTGAAATCAGATCCACAGGGACGTGTCACGCGGATTCGCGACATCGGCCGGGTCGAGCTGGGTTCCGTGGACTACGGCTCGAAAGCCTATGCCGACCGCTATGCATCCACGCCGTGGTTCGTGATCGCGACGCCCGATGCGAATGTCGTGCAAGTGGAACACGACGTCTGGGCGAAGATGGCCGAGTTGAAGAAAAGCTTTCCTCCCGGCGTCGACTACATCAGGATCTATGACCCGACGACCTTCGTGTCCCAATCGATTCACGAAGTGGCGGTGACGATCGGCATTGCCATCCTGCTCGTCGTGGGCGTCGTGTATCTGTTCCTGCAGAACTGGCGCGCCACGCTCATTCCGGTGGTCGCCATTCCGGTGTCGCTCGTGGGCACCTTCACCGTGCTGTCCCTCTTCGGTGCGTCGATCAATAACCTGTCGCTGTTCGGACTGGTGCTGGCGGTGGGCATCGTCGTGGATGATGCGATCGTGGTGGTCGAGAACGTCGAGCGCAACATGGCGCTCGGCATGAGTCCGCGCGAAGCCGCGCACCAGACGATGAAGGAAGTGTCGACGGCGATCATCGCGATCGCGCTGACGTTGTGCGCGGTGTTCGGACCGACTGCGCTGATGTCCGGCATCTCGGGCCTGTTCTTCAAGCAGTTCGCGATCACCATCGCCGCCTCCACGGTCATCTCGTGCTTCGTCTCGCTGACGCTGAGCCCGGCGCTCTGTGCCGTGCTGCTCAGGCCGCATGAGATGGAGAAGACGCATGGTGGTTCCACGGCGCTGGGGCGTCTGCATCATGCGGTGTTCGGCCGCTTCAACGCATCGTTCGAATGGCTCTCGTCGAAGTACGGGATGATGACCGGCCGCGCCGTGCGTGCGACCACGGTGATGCTGGTCGTCTACGCGGGGCTGATCGCGGCAACCGGGTTGCAGATGTCGAGAATGCCGACGGGCTTCATTCCCGAGCAGGACATCGGTTATCAGGCGGTCATTGCGTTCCTGCCGCCGGGCGCGAGTCTCGAACGCACCGACAAGGTGATTCGCGAGATCAACGACATCGTGCTCGATACGCCGGGACTCAAGGGCGTCACGCACACCTCGCCGGTATCCGGTTTCGATGTGACGACCGGCACCATCGCGCCGAACGTGGGGACGCTGTTCTACGGTCTGCCTTCGCTGTATGGCAAGCATGTGCCGGGCGTCAATGCGGCCTCGATGCTGGTCGAGTTGCGCAAGCGCGTGGCCGGGGTGAAGGACGCCGTGGTCGTGGTGGTGAACCCGCCGCCGGTGCAGGGCCTGGGCGCGGCGGGCGGCTTCAAGCTGATGCTGGAAGACCGTGGCGGCCTCGGTCCGCAAGCGCTCGCGGACGCGGCGCATGCGCTGGTGGCGGCGGCGAACAAGGACAAGACCTTCGGCGGCGTGTTCACGCTGTTCGATGCAGGCGCGCCGTCGGTCTATGCGGATGTCGACCGTCTCAAGGCACAGAAGATCGGCCTGACGCCGACAGACGTGTTCTCGACGATGGAGCTCTATCTCGGCTCGCAGTATGTGAACGACTTCAACTTCATGGGGCGCACGTATCAGGTGCGGGTGCAGGGCGACGAGGCGTTCCGCCGGACGCCGGAGGACATCGGCAGGCTCAAGGTGCGCAATGCCAGCGGCGACATGGTTCCGATCAGCAGCGTGGCGACCTTCCAGCGTGACACGCAGCCGTATCGCGTGCCGCGCTACAACATGTATCCGGCAGCGGAAATCATGGGGGCGGCGGGTCCGGGGCTGTCATCGGGCGATGCCATCGAACGCATGGAACAACTCGCCCAGCAGGTACTGCCGAACGGCATCACGTATGAATGGACCGACCTCGCTCATCAGCAGAAAGAGCAGACCATGTCGCCGCTGGTGATTTTCGCCGCGTCGGCGCTGTTCGTGTTCCTCGTGCTGGCCGCGCAATACGAAAGCTGGAAGACGCCGCTTGCAATCGTGCTGATCGTGCCGATGTGTCTGCTCGCGGCGGCGATCGGTCTGAACATGCGCGGCATGCCGATCGACATTCTTGCGCAGATCGGTTTCGTGGTGCTCGTGGGACTCGCGGCGAAGAACGCGATCCTGATCGTCGAGTTCGCGCGGCAACGTCAGGAAGAAGACGGTCGCAATGCGGAAGACGCCGCCACACAGGCTGCACGCGTGCGCCTGAGGCCGATCCTGATGACGTCGTTTGCGTTCATCGCCGGGGTGGCGCCGCTCGCCATCGCTCACGGTGCGGGCGCGGAGATGCGGCAGTCGCTCGGGACGACGGTGTTTTTCGGCATGCTCGGCGTCACGCTCTTCGGTCTTGCCTTCACGCCCGCGTTCTATGCCTTCGTACGCAAGGTGGGCGCACACGACGTGCGCGCGCTGCCGCGCAAACTCAGCAGTGGAGAAACGAAATGAACAGCTTCTCGTTGAGAACCTCCAAGGCGATTGCGGGCAGCCTGTTCGTCAGCGCGTTTCTGGCGGCTTGCGCGGTGGGTCCGGATTATGTCGCGCCGGACACGCACATGGAGCCGTTTCATCACGCGCAGCGCGTCGCCGAACGGCCGACCACGCTGCCCGCGCCGAGCCTCGATAGCTGGTGGACCGGCTTCAACGATCCCGAACTGGTCACCGTGGTGCAGCGCGCGCTGGCCCAGAACCTCAGCATCCAGGCCGCGATGGCGCGCGTCGCGCAGTCGCGGGCGGCGGCGCAGGCAGCGGGGGCGCAGTTGCTGCCGACCGTCGATCTGAACGCGTCGTACACGGCGGAGCATCAAAGCGTACGGAGTCCGCTTGGCACGCTTGCCAGCGCATTCCCGAACTATAGCCGCGATCAGAAGCAATACGTCGCGGGCGCGACCGCAAGTTGGGAAATCGATCTCGCGGGCGGTCTGCGGCGTGCCCATGCGGCCGCCACGGCCGAAGCACAGGCCGCCGAAGCCGCGCAGCTTGGCACCCGCGTCACGGTCGCCGCGGATGCCGCCGATGCCTACTTGCAGATCCGCGGATTGCAGGCGCAACTGACGGTCACGCAGGATCAGGTGGACACGGATGCACGCTTGCTCGATTTGGTGAAGGCGCGCAGGCAGGCCGGTGCATCCGACGAACGCGAAGTGGCGCAGGCGGAAGCGCTGCTGCGACAGGCGCGTGCGCGCGTGCCGAGCCTGCGGATTTCGCTTGAAGCGCAATTGAACCGGCTCGATGTGCTGTTGGGCGCGCAGCCCGGCACCTACGCGGCGGAACTCGGCGCGCATGCCGGCGCGATTCCCGATGTTCCGGCGGTCAGCAGCAACGATGCCCCGCTCGATGTGTTGCGGCGTCGTCCCGACATCATCGCGGCCGAGCGGCATTTGGCCGCGTCGAACGAGGGCATCGGCGTGGCGCTGGCCGAGTATTACCCGAAGGTCTCGCTGGCCGGCGCACTCGGTTTCGACAGTATCTCGGCCGGTCACTTCCTCAGCGCCAAGGCGTTTCAGCCGATGGGCACGGGCGCGCTGCGCTGGCGTCTGTTCGACTTCGGCAAGGTGGACGCCGAAGTGAAGAGCGCGCGCGGCGCGTATGCGGAAGCGCTGGCGCAATACCGGGAAGCGGCGCTGAAGGCGACCGAGGACGTCGAGGACGCCTTCATGACGCTCTCGCAAACCGGCCTTCGTGCGCAGGAAGTGCAACAGGAAGTCGATGCGCTGACGCGAGCTCGCGATCTCTCGGAGAAGGCGTATCGCGCGGGTTCGATCACGCTCACCGACGTGCTCGACGCGGACCGGCAACTGCTCGTCGCGCGTGACGATCTCGATGCGACGCGGGCCGACGTGGCGCGTGCCGCCGTGAGGACGTTCCGTGCGCTGGGCGGCGGCTGGGATGCGTCGGGAGAGAAGCTGGCCGCGCAGGACTGATTGCCCGCACTTCACCGCCTCATGGGGAACAGCTTCCCACTTCGGGGCGGTAGTGCGGGACAGTCGACTCTCCTATAGTTTCGTCACGCAACGCAACGCAATGCATTCAAGAGCCGCTTCTCCAGGGCTTCACTTCCTTCGGGAGACATCGAAATGGATCGTCGTCTACTTACGCTCGCGCTCGGCATGTTCGCGCTCGGCACGGACAGCTTCGTCTTCGCGGGCATCCTGCCTGAAATCGCCCGTTCGTTCGACGTGAGCATCGGCGCGGCGGGACAGCTCATCAGCGTCTATGCGCTTAGCTATGCACTGCTGGGACCGACCATCGCCGCACTGGCCGCGAACGTCAGCCGCAAACGTCTGCTTCTGAGCGGCATCGGGCTCTTTGTCGTGGCCAACCTCGGCACCATCGTGGCACCGAACCTGGGGCTGGCACTGGCCACGCGCGCGCTGGCGGGACTCGGCGCGGCGATGTTCTCGCCGACCGCCAGCGGCACCGCCGCAGCATTGGTGCCCCCGGAGCGGCGCGGCTATGCACTGTCGATCATCGTGGCGGGCCTGACCACGGCGACCGCACTCGGCTCGCCGATCGGCGCAGTCATCGGCGGCCTGGCGGGCTGGCACTGGACGATGGTGCTGGTCGCTGCGCTCGGCGCCGGGGCATTCGTGGGCATTCTCGCGTTCATGCCCGAGGTGCCGCTACCGCCGGCCATCTCGCTGCGTCAACGACTGTCGCCGCTGACCGATGCGCGCGTCGGACTGACACTTGCAACAACGGTACTGGCGCAGATCGGCACCTTCATCATCTTCAGCTACTTCGCGGTGGTGTTCGACCGTGCGACCGGCCACAGCCCGTTGGTGCTGGGCGGGCTGCTGGTGCTCTGGGGCCTGGCCGGGACGTTCTCGAACCTGCTGACGGGGCGCGTGCTGGACCGGATCGGCTCGCACAAGGTGGTGGTGATCAAGCTGACGATCGTCGCGCTGGTCATCTTCACTTTGCCGTTCACCAGCGCGCATCTGTGGAGTGCTGCGCTCGCGGTGACGGTGTGGGGCGCCTGTGCGTGGGGCGTGCTGGTGCCGCAGCAATTCCGCCTCGCAAGCCTCAACCCGCCGATGACCGCCGTGCTGGTCGGCCTCAACACGTCGGCGACGTATGTGGGCGTGTCGATTGCCGGTACGCTGGGCGCCGCCGTGATCCCGCTGACGGGGAGCCACAGCCTGGGCTATCTCGCCGCGGTTCCGGTGGTGATCGCGATCCTGGTCTCCGGGCTGGCGACGCGCCGCATCGCATCGTTCGCAGGTTCAAAGTGCACGGCGGCGGCCTGAATCCGGCCACCGCTTTCATGCAGGTTTTTTGCATTCAAGATTCAATCAAGTTCTTTGCATTCGACATTCAAAATTCACTTCTGAGGAAACAGTCATGTCCAAGGTAGAGACGTTTCGCAGCTTGCACAGTCAATCGACGCCCCTTCTATTGCCGAATGCATGGGATGCGGGCAGCGCGCGGCTCATCGAGGCTCAGGGAGCATCGGCGATTGCAACGACCAGCGCGGGATTTGCATGGGCGCTTGGTTATCCCGACGGCCGCATGCTGCCGTTCGATGAAGTCCTCGCCTCCGTTCGACGGATCGTGCGCGTCCTCGCGGTGCCATTGTCGGTGGATGTCGAACACGGCTATGCCGACGATCCGAAGACCGTCGCGGAACACGTGCTGCGGCTGGCGGATCTGGGGATTGCGGGCATCAACATCGAAGACGGACCGGACCCGGCGTCGCTGCTGGCCGCGAAGATCGAGGCGATCAAGGCAGCCGTGACGAACGCCGGCCTGGACCTCTTCGTCAACGCGCGCAGCGACGTGTTTCTTGCGAGCCTCGTCGAACCGGCGAAGCAGCCGCAGGAGGCGATTGCGCGCGGCGGCCTATATGCATCAGCCGGTGCGGACGGCCTGTTCGTTCCGGCGCTGACGCGGCCGTCCGACATCGAGACGGTTGTGCGGGACATCCGGCTGCCGTTGAACGTGATGGCGCTGCCGGGCCTGCCCGATGCCGCGACGCTCGGGACACTCGGCGTGCGACGGCTCAGCGCGGGCAGCGGCATCGCGCAAGTGGTGCTCGGCAGGACGAAGGCCTTGGCCGTGGACTTCCTCGCGCATGGCCGTTCCGAGGCGCTCGACGACACGCCCCTGCCGTACGGCGAAATTCAAGGATTGTTCAACTGATGGATCGGCAGGGGCGGAACCACGCCCTTCGCGATGTTGCATTCAATAAACCACTCTGGAGAAGGACATGATGCTCGAAGGAAAACGCGCGCTGGTGACCGGCGCAAGCCGTGGTATCGGCGCTTCAATTGCGAAGGCTCTGGCGGCGGCCGGCGCGGACGTTGCAATCACGTATGAGAAGTCGGCGGAACAGGCCGCGCAGGTTGTGCAGGCGATCGAGGCGGAAGGCCGCCGTGGCGTCGCGATTCAGGCGAACAGCGCGGATGCGGCGGCGATCCACGCATCGGTGCAGAAGACGGCGGAGGCGCTGGGCGGGCTCGATATCCTGGTCAACAACGCCGGCATCTTGCGCATGGGCGATGTGAAGGACATTTCGCTCGAAGATATCGACGCGACGCTGAACGTGAACGTGCGCGCCCCGATCCTTGCAGCGAAGGCGGCGATTCCGCACCTGAAGGCGGGTGGCCGCGTGATTTCGATTGGCAGCTACTTCGCGGACCGGGTTCCCGCTTCGTTGCTTGGCGTCTATTCCGCGTCGAAGTCCGCGCTCGTGGCGTTCACGCAGGGCCTGGCGAGAGAACTCGGTCCGCAGCGGATCACCGCGAACCTCGTGCAGCCCGGCTCAATCAATACGGACATGAATCCGGTGGAAGGTCCGTTCGGGCCGACGCTGAAAGCGCTGACGGCCACCGGCGACTACGGCACGGGCGAGGATATCGCGCAGGCGGTGGTCTTCCTGGCGAGCGCGAACGCCGGCTACATCACCGGCGCGACGCTCACGGTGGATGGCGGCGCGAACGCCTGAAGACGAGGGTGTTTTTGTACACCGGCCCGCTATCGTCCTGCACGACGGCGGCGCCGGCTCAAACATCGAGACAACTATGCGACAGCGCTTTCGTCCTCGCGGGCAGGTTTTGTGTATGAGCTCGCGCAGGCTTTCAATCTATCGGAAAGCTCAAAAATGGCATCCAGATTCTCCAGATGCACCCGATCCTCTTCCTTCTTGTCGTCGAACACGCCGATCACAAGCCGGCTTTCATTCTTGAACCGCAATCTGCAGATGGGTTTGCGATTGTTATCGTCAAAGAGAATCGCGCAATAGCTTGCCGCGCCGCGCATCGCCACCATCCTTGGCGATATGACCGGCCGCAGGATTGCCCGGATAATCTGGAATGCCTCGACCTCGATAGCAGTCGGCTCGGATGCATCACCGGACGCCGTGTCGCTCCCTGCCTGTGGAGCCGCTGGAAGCAACGCCGGTTCCGGCGTCATTGCTCCCTTGAGACGACCATTGATCTTGTCAGCCACCAGTTGCTGAAAAGCGTGTTTCGTGATCTGCGTAAATTGATCCTTCACTGTGGTCCTGAAATGTTTGCCGGCCAGGAATTCCGCAGACACGAGCCGGACGAATTCCTCGGGAGGCTCAGCCATCCATTCGTTCAGGGTATTCTTGATTGCACGCGTATATTTGAGGTGGTTTGCCGTGGTCAGGATATTTTCGAGGTCAAACGCAGCTTTGGCGAATTTCTTCAGCTCATCGACATCCTGGTCACGAAAGTCAACGATATTGAATTCGAAAAACGGCTTCTCGTCCATCTTGTTCGGCTGTTCAAGATCAGTGAAGAACCGATAGACGAGACCATTTGTCAATACCCCGAATCGTGCTTCCGTAACGTGGAAATAGCGGAAAAGCTGGCTCGCATGATTGATGTTCAGATCGCCGCCGGATTTTTTGCACTCGAACAGCATGATTGGTTTGCCGTCTTTCAGGATCGCATAGTCCACCTTCTCGCCTTTCTTCGTGCCAACATCAGCGATCAGTTCAGGCGTCACCTCAAGAGGATCAAAGACGTTATATCCCAGCAGATGGATGAACGGCATCACCATGGCATTCTTGGTTGCCTCTTCGGTTTGCACCATATCTTTTGCAGTTGCGATGCGTGCTGCCAAAGTCCTCACTTCATCGATGAAATCCATTTTCTCTTCTTCTCCGTTTTCAGACGAATCGATCCCGCGCGAGAGTCCCACGATCCGTCCTTTGTGAACGTCAAAGAATGTCAAGCTTTGTAAGGGTGCAACGAAGCTTCAGAAATCGAATTTTTCTGATTGCGTTACAGCTTGATTGTGGTGTTGGGTATGTGTGTGCGGCGCGTACCGGTTCAAGCGACCGGGTAAGGGCGCGAGGACGATCCGAAGACGGCACGCCTTGCCAACCGCCGCGAACCCGGAGGTAGCGGGATTAAGTCGAGGCCTTGGGTTTGTCGATGCATCTTGCTCCAGTGCACCGGAAGAAACTGGTGCACTGCCTTGCTTGGAGACTTACCAACCAATCGCCGCGCCGTCGCTGCGCGGATCGTGGCCGCCTTCGAAGCAGCCGTTCGGGTAGCGGATGATGGCCCCGGCGTGACCCATGGTTTCGTCGTAGGGCAGCAGGACATCGACTTCATGACCGAGCTGGCGCAGCGCGGCCACGGTTGCATCGCCGAAACGCGCTTCCAGCTTCAGCGAATCGCTTGCCTGTCCCCAAGTGCGGCCGAGCAGCCAACGCGGCGCGTCGATGGCCGATTGCGGATTCCAGCCATACCGCGCGATGCGCGTGAACACCGCGCTTTGCGATTGCGGCTGGCCATCGCCGCCCATGTTGCCGTAGACCATCACGCGTCCATCGGCGAAGCGCGCCAGGGCGGGATTCAGCGTGTGGAACGGACGCCTGCCCGGCATCAGCGGATTGAGCGAGGCAGCGTCGAGTGAGAAGCTGCAGCCGCGGTTCTGCCAGTTCACGCCCGAACCCGGCAGGACGACGCCGCTGCCGAACTCGTGATAGATGCTCTGGATGAAGCTCACGGCGACGCCATCACCATCGACGACGCCGAGCCATACGGTATCGGCGGGACCGCGTCCGTTGCCCCACGGCGCGGCCTGCGTGGAAGAGATCTGCGCGGCGAGGGTGTCGAGGCGGGCGGGATCGAGCAGAGTCTGCGGATCGACGTCCATGTGATCGGGATCGGTGATGTGCGCATCGCGGATCCTGAAGGCGAGCTTGGTCGCTTCGACGCACGCATGCACATACTCGGGGCCAAGCGGATCCATGTCGTCGCGCAACACGCGGTCCAGCAATCCGACAATGAGCAGTGACACGAGTCCCTGTGTGGGCGGCGGCATGTTGTAGACCGTGCCGAGCGAATGCGTGAGCGCGAGCGGCGTCACCAGGCGCGCGCGATGCCGCTCGAAGTCCTCCAGCGCAAGCGGGCTGCCGAGTGCGCCCAGTTCCTGCGCGAGTGTGCGCGCGAGATCGCCGCGATAGAAGTCGTCGAGACCGTTACGAACAAGCTGCGCGAGGGTCGCGGCCATGCGCGGCTGCGTGAAGCGGGCGCCGGCGCGTGGCGGGGCGCTATCGAGTGCGTCGGGCATGAAGGTTTCGGCGAAGCCCGGCACGTTCTCCAGTTCGCTGCGCTTGGCCGCGACGCAGCGCGCCTGGCTGTCGGTGACGGGCACGCCGTGGGTGGCGTAGGAAATGGCGTCGTCGAGCAGGCGCGCGACCGGCAGGCGGCCGCCGAGCGTGTTCGCGGACCAGTCGAATGCGGTCTTCCATCCCGATACGGTGCCGGCCATCGTGTTCGCCGCCAGCGCGCCGCGATGCGGAATGCGGTCGAGTCCGAGCGCGCGATATCGTTCGATGCTCGCGGCCGAGGCGGCGGACCCGCACGCTTCGATGCCGACGGGCGGCTCGCCCGGACGCGAGATCAGCCAGAAGCCGTCCCCGCCGATACCGTTCATGTGCGGATAGACCACCGCGATGGTGGCGGCGGCGGAGATCATCGCTTCGACTGCATTGCCGCCTTCGCGCAGCACGGCGAGGGCGCTTTGCGTCGCGAGCGAATGCGGCGCGACAGCCATGCCGCGGGTGCCGCGCGAGGGGTTGGAGTGCTGGAAGTTCATGAGGGCGCGTTCGGAATGATTGAGAGGCAGATGCGCGAGGTTCTGGCGCGTTTTGCCTCATTGTCGGTGGCCGAAAGAATCGCGTCCAATGAAACCGCGGCATGGTGGGATTCAGCCGCTGTTGGCCGGGCACAATGAAGCGCTCTGCATACGGCGCACGGCGGATCGCGCGTACCCGACTGTCTCCGTGCCCATCAGACGGCGCGCTTTTGAACCCCCGGCAGCTGTATAAGGGCTTTACGAAACCGATCCGCAATTCGCGAGTATTTCGCGAAACGCGTTCAGCTTTTTATCGGAATTGACCGCTCAGGTCTTTGAGGCGGTACGGAAGCGCGCCGGAAGAGGCGAGCGAAGCACGGGCGCTCGTGCCCGATCGCGACGTCTCGCTCACGAAGCACCCGCTGTTGCAAAAAAAAAGCGGAACCGGTCGTTCCGCAAGCGTCTTCAGTCCGTGGACGAGCGACTACAGCAGCCTCCGTTCGGTCCTGAATCATGCAAGGACTCGAGAAGGGAAAGCGCTGCCGCGCCGCCGCCCAGCCCGAACCTGCTTACTTCTCGATCTGCTGATTCCAGCGCTGATCCCACTGCGCGCGGTTCGCATTGATGGTGTCCCAGTCCACCACCGTCACTTTCTTCACGAGCGTATTCAGGTCGCCGAGATTCTTCTCCATATCCGGCGTCATCTTCGCGTGCGAGTTCGTGGGGATCTGCTTGCCGGCTTCGGCCGCCTTGGTCTGCGCGGGCGCCGACAGCAGATATTGCGCGAGCTTCTGCGCAAGCGCCGGATCGGGATTGTTCTTCACGACGCACAGATCGACCAGCAGCAACACCGCGCCTTCCTTCGGCGCGACGTAGGCCACCGGCAGGCCCTTGTCCTTCAGGTCGCCGATGGCGGTCGGCGTGAGCGGAAACAATCCCGCTTCGCCCGTCGTGATCATCTCGGAGAGCTTCGCCGAGTTCGGAATGTATTCGACGACATTCGGGCCGACCGTCGACGCCCATTTGCTGAAGCCCGGCTCGACATTCTTCTCGCTTCCGCCGAGCAGACGGTTGATCGCGAGGAAACCATGCAGGCCGAACGTGCTGCTGGACGCCGACTGGAACACGACCTTGCCCTTGTATTTCGGATCGGCGAAGTCCATCCACGAAGTCGGCGGCGCCCAGCCCTTTTCCTTGAACAGCTTAGTGTTGTAGCCGATGCCCGTCATGCCGAGCTGCACGCCCGCGCCCATGTCATCCTTCAGACGCGCGAACGGATAGAGTTCCTTGAGCACGGGCGCGTCGTCGAGCTTCTGGCAGACGCCCATGCTGACCGCGCGCGCCATCACGCCGTCGTCGAGGAACGCGGCGTGGATCTGCGGACTGTTGCGGTTCGCGAGCAGCTTCGCAAGCACGTCCGACGACGTGCCGGGCACCACCACGACCTTGACGTTGTTGGCTTTCTCGAAGTCGGGCAGCACCTGGCTGGTGTAGGCCTTCTCCATCGGTCCACCGTTCATGCCGATGTAGATCGTCTTGCTCTGCGACCAGGCTTGCGACGTGACGCCGAACGCGACGAGCGCGGCAACGGAGGCGAGTGTGCGGGGCAGGTTCATCGTGATTGTCCTTGTTATGGCGATTGCGTTTGGGGTTAGTGAGCAGCGGAGAGCGGCATCCGGGTGAAGCGTTGAATCGAGAACGCGTCGATCGGCGTGCGGGTCTCGCCTTGCGTGACGAGTTCGGCGAGCACCTCGCCGACGCCGGGCGCAAGCAAAAAGCCTCCGCCCGAAAAACCGAATGCATGCAGCAGACGCGGCGTGGTGCGGCTCAGGCCGATGACCGGATTGCTGTCCGGCGTTTCGCCTTCCACGCCGCTCCAGGTGCGGATCAACAGCGCATCGCGCAGCGCGGGCAGCAGCGCGCAGGCATCGCGCATGACAGCGCGCGTGGTCGCGGTGGAGGGCTGGGCATACTCGCCGTCGCCATGACCGCGGCCGCCGCCGATCACGCAATTGCCGCGCTCCACCTGCCGCGCATACACCCCGCCGCCTACTACGCCGAGACTGTGGCCGATGAAGCGCGGCAGCGGCTCGGTCACCCACATGTTCGGATAGATGGGCTTCATCGGCACGGTCTCGCCGAAGCTGCCCGCAATACGATTGGCCCACGCGCCCGCGCTGTTGACGAGCCAGTCCGAGCTGATGCGGCGGTCGCCCGCGCGCATCTGGAAGCGCGTGCCGTCGAAGACGATATCGGCGAGCTCGGTCTGCTCGCGCACGTCGACACCGGCGCGACGCGCCGCATGCGCAAAGCCCGGCGAGACGAGACGCGGATTCGCATGACCATCGCTCGGACAAAGCGATCCGCCGATCGCCGCCGGACCCAGCCACGGATAACGCTTGCGAAACTCCGCGCCGCGCAACACCTGCGATTCGACGCCGTGCTCGCGTGCCATCGCGGACCATTGGTCGAGCACATCGAGATCGGCTTCGCGGCGTGCGAGCCGCAGATGACCCGACACCACCAGCTCGCCATCGATCCCGATCAGCTCGGGCAAGCGGGCATAAACGCGTCGCGCGCGCACCGCGAGCGGCATCTGCTCGGGACTGCGGCCTTGTGTGCGCACGCCGCCATAGTTCACGCCGCTCGCCTGCGCGCCACAGAAGCGTCGTTCGATCAGCGCAACCCGCAGGCCTTGCAATGCCAACGCAAGCGCCGTGGATGACCCGACAAGGCCGCCGCCCGCGATGACGATATCGTAGTGACGCGCATCACTCATCGTGGGCTTCCTCAGGCTGGACCTGCACGCCGTCGTCGTAGAGCATCGGCGTGATGGGAATGGGTTTGATGGGCGCCTGGCTGCGCAATCTGCCGACTTCGAAAGCCTGTTTGCCGGTTTCGGCTGCGAGCAGCGCCACGGCCGCTTCGCCGCACATGCGCCCCTGGCAGCGGCCCATGCCGATGCGCGTAAGCGCCTTCAGCCGGTTCACTTCGGTGGCGAGGCCGCTGCGCACGCACGCGCGCAGCGTGCCCGCGGTGACGTCCTCGCAGCGGCAGATCACGAGATCATCGGGCCAGCTTTGGGCGGCATGATCGGGCGGCGCGAACGCCTGCTCGATCCCGACGCGAAACGCGCCGATGCGCGCGAGTTGTCGTTCGAGTCGCGCGGCATCGGGCTGGCTATGACGATGCGTCATGATGCCGGAGTCTTCGATCAGCGCGAGCGCCGCACGTTGGCCCGCGAGTTCGGCGGCGTCCGCCCCGGCGATGCCTGCGCCGTCGCCCGCGAGATACACGTTGCGCACCGAACTGCGGCCGGCCGCATCGCGTTCCGGAATCCAGCAGCGATTGAGCGCATCGAAACGGAAGCGGCAACCGGCGAGATCGGCGAGTTGAGTCTCCGGACGCAGACCGAAACTGATGCCGACTGCATCGCAGTCCAGCGTGCGCGCCTCGCCGCGAGGTGTGCGCCAGCGTATCGCACGCACGGCGTCTTCGCCTTCGATGGCATCGAGCGTCACGCCGCGCTCGATACGCACGCCGCGCGCCTGCAACCATGCAACGTAATAGAGGCCCTTCGCGAACGTTGCGGGCTGGCTGAGCATGCGCGGCGCTGCGGCGGCCTGCCGTGCGAGCGGACTGGTATCGAGCACGGCGGCGATCTGCGCGCCTGCCTTCATGTATTGATAGGCGACGAGATAGAGCAATGGCCCCGTTCCCGCCAGCACGATGCGCGCGCCGATCGCACAACCTTGCGACTTCAGCGCGACCTGCGCGCCGCCGAGCGTGTAGACGCCTGCGAGGGTCCAACCGGGGAGCGGCATGACGCGATCGGTCGCGCCGCTCGCGATGAGCAGATGCGTGAACGGCACGCTGGCTTCGCGACCTGCGTGGAGCGTATCGAGCCGGTTCGCTTCGCATGACCAGACCAGCGTGCCGGGACGATAGTCGATCTCGGGCAGGAGCGCGGCAAACGCACGATGCACGGCATCGGCCTTGCGGGCTTCGAAACCGTACAGCGTGGACTTCGCGCGCGTGAAGCCCGCGTCCGCCGGCGGCTGGCGATAAATCTGTCCGCCCCAGCGCGGATTTTCATCGATGACCACGGGCCGGACGCCGGCGCCCACCAGCGTCTGCGCCGCGCGAATCCCCGCTGGGCCCGCGCCGACGATCACCACACGGCGCTCGTCGCTCATTGCGCATCCTCCGGGTTCAAGGTGCGTTGTGCGTGCGTGACGATGCGCATGCCCGCCTCGATGCGTGTCGAGCACGCGCGCATGCGCGTGCCGTCCTCGCCGCGCACCCAACAGTCCTGACACGCGCCGATCAGGCAGAAGCCCGCACGCGGCGCGCCGCTGAACTCGCTGTGGCGCACGTGCCGCTGCTGCACAAGGATCGCGGTGAGGAGCGTGTCGCCCGCGAGGGCTTGCGCCGGCTTGCCGTCGAGAATGAAGGGAACGGGCGCGCGTCCGGCTTCCGCCAGACGGACGAATTGCGGGGCGCAACGGGACGTCGGGGTAGTCATGAAATGTCGTTCAGTGCTGGCCGATCAGAATGCGGTTGAGCCCATACACGCGATCGAGGATCAGCATGGCTCCGGCGGTGATGAAGATCACCAGCGCGGACACGGAGGCCATCATCGGATCGATCGATTCGGTCGCGTACATGTACATGCGCACCGGCAGCGTGATGGTCTGGGGTGACGTGACGAAAACGGACATGGTCAGCTCGTCGAAGCTGTTGATGAAGGCGAGCAGCCAGCCGCCGGTGATGCCAGGCAGGATCATCGGCCAGGTGACGCGGCGGAAGGTGGTCCATGCGCCCGCGCCCAGCGACGCCGCCGCATGCTCGACGCTGCGGTCCATGCCGGTCACCGAAGCCAGCACGAGCCGCATGACGAACGGCGTGATGACGATCATGTGCGCAAGAATCAGCCACGCGAACGAACCGGTTGCGCCGATCATCGCGAAGAAACGCAGCATGGCGATGCCCAGCACGAGTCCGGGAATCACGAGCGGAGAAAGCAACAACGCGTTCAGGAAATTTCTGCCCGGAAAGCGCGCGCGGCCAATCGCGAGTCCCGCCGGCAACGCGATGACGAGCGAAAGCGTCGCCGATGCAAAAGCAAGCTTGATGCTGTTGAAAAAAGCCGAAATGAAATCCGGATAATCGAGGATCGCGCGGAACCAGCGCAGCGACAGCGCATGCGTGGGCAGCGTGAGCGTCTCTTCGGGCGTGAACGCGACCAGCACGACGACGGCGAGCGGCGCGAGCACGAAAAGAATGACGATGGTGTGGAACGCCAGGGCGATGGGACCGTTTTTACGCATGATGATTCGTCTCGCTCAGCCCATGCTGCGCGCATAGCGCCGCTCGAGCACACGGTAATAAGTGAGCATCACGACCAGATTGGCGATCAGCAGCAGCACCGCGATGGTCGCGCCGAGCGGCCAGTTCATCGAGCTGAGGAACTGGTCGTACACGGTGGTCGCTGCGACCTTCAGGCGCCGTCCGCCCAGCAGGCCCGGAATCGCAAACGCGCTCGCGGAGAGACCGAACACCATCAGGCTGCCCGACAGGATCCCCGGCACCAATTGCGGCAGCACGATGCGCCGCAGGGTGACGGCGGGCGAGGCCATCAGCGAGAGCGCAGCGTTCTCGGTTTGCGGATCGATCCGTTGCAGCGCGGTCCAGACCGGAATCACCATGAACGGCAACATCACGTGCACCAGCGCGATGACGATGGCGAAGGTCGTGTAGAGCAGCTTGTACGGCCCCATGCCGAACACACCGAGCAACTGGTTCACGAGACCGTTCACGTTGAGCAACATGCTCCAGCCGAACGCGCGCACGACCACCGAAACGAGCAGCGGCGCAAGGATCACCAGCAGGAAGAGCGAGCGCCAGGGATCGCCCATGCGCGACAGGATGTAGGCCTCGGGCGTGCCGATCGCGATGCACAGCACCGTCACGAGGGCCGCGATGCCGAAGGTGCGCAGGAAGATCGTGTGGAAGTAAGACGAGCCGAGCACCTCGGCGTAGTTATGCAGATCGAATGCGGCTACTGGGCCGAGCGACGGATCGAAACGATAGAACGTCAGCGCGAGCGTCATGCCGAGCGGCACGATGACCAGCACGCAGAACAGCAGCAGCGCGGGCGCGCTCATCAGCCACAAGGGCAGATAGGCATGCCACGGCGCACGTCGCGTGGTTTGCGGGTCGGGCGCGGCGGCGGGGTTGGAGGAGCGCAGCGTGCTATCCACGGGCGGCCTCCTGCTGGATGAAGCGGATCGATTCCGTGTTCCAGTCGATGCCGACCTGCGCGCCTTCCTCGAGCGGGTCGTCGCCGTGGTTCTGGCAACACACGAGCATTTCGCCGGCGCGGCTGTCGAGACGGTAGAGCCACTGGCTGCCGAGGAAGAAGCGGCTCGTCACGCGGCCCGGCAGACGTCCGCTGCCCGCCGCGCCAAGCCGGAGCTTTTCCGGACGGATGCAGACCGTGACCGCGGCGCCGACGCCGATGCCGCGCTCGCGTTCCGGTAATTGAGAGGTCGTGCCGGTTTCCGCGAGATCGTGACCGAGGTCGATGCGAATCGCATCGCCATCGCGCGCAATGATCTTTCCGTGCAGCATGTTTGCCTTGCCGATGAACTGCGACACGAAGCTCGTCTCGGGCCGTTCGTAGGCGCGATAGGGCGAGTCCACCTGCGTGATGCGGCCTGCTTCCATCACCACCACCCGATCGCTGATGGACAAGGCCTCGGACTGGTCGTGCGTGACCATGATGGTCGTCGTGCCGATCTTGCGCTGGATGCCGCGCAGTTCGAACTGCATGTCCTCGCGCAGCTTGGCGTCGAGGTTCGACATGGGTTCGTCGAGCAGCAGCACCGGCGGCGCGATCACGATGGCGCGCGCAATCGCCACACGCTGACGCTGGCCACCGGACAGTTCGCGGGGGAAGCGGTGCGCGAAGGCATCGAGGCGCACGAGCGAAAGCGCTTCTTTCACGCGCTCACGGCGCTCGGCGCGGTCGATGCCACGCATCTCCAGGCCGAAGCTCACGTTCTGTTCGACGCTCATGTGCGGGAACAGCGCATAACTCTGGAACACGATGCCGAGACCGCGCCGGTTCGGCCGCATGTGGGTGATGTCGCGGCCATCGAGCATGATGCGTCCGCGTGTGGCCTCGATGAAGCCGGCGATCATCTGCAGCGTCGTGGTCTTGCCGCAGCCCGACGGCCCGAGCAGCGAAACGAATTCGCCTTTCTCGACCGACAGGTTGACGTCGGCGACGGCGTTCAGATCGCCGAACGACTTCGACAGATCCGTCAAGGTGAGAAACGACACGGCGAGCCCCTTCGGTGCGCCTGCGCGGCGACATCCGTTTGATTGCGATGGAGCGACTCTAGCCAGCCAAATTTCGCCCGGTCAATTTAAAATTCCATCCATTGATTAGAATCTGCGTTTGGATTTCGATTGATGAAATTATCATTGCGATGTTCTGGAAAAAATTTCGCTGGGCGGTATGTGGGTAATCCCGGAGCGCCGCTTCGGGATTGGTTGTCCGTCTGCATCGGTGTACTTGATGAGCGGCGCGGTTATTCCGTTTAATGGAATGTGAGAGGCGAGAATGCGGGTATTGGACGAAGAAAACGGAACACCCGGCGTGGGCATGCTGCAGCGGGCGTTCGCTGTGATCCGGGCGCTCGGCAGCGATCAAGTGGAAGGAAGCCGCGTCACGGCGCTTGCAAAAGCCGTCGGCCTCACTCAGGCCACCGTGCATCGGATTCTTCATGCGCTGATTGCTGAGGGGGTCGTCGAGCAGGACGAGGGCAGCAAGCGCTATCGGTTGAGCGTCGATTTTTTTTCGCTCGCGGCGCAGGCAGGCAACCCGAGCCGCATGCGCGCGCTGTGCCGGCCGGCACTGTTGAGGTTGTGTTCGGGACTCGGCGAAACCATCTTCCTGCTGGTGAAGAGCAGCTTCGATGCGGTGTGCCTCGACATCTGCGAAGGTCCGTTTCCCATCCGCTCCTTCACGGGCGACGTGGGCGGACGCGTGGCCCTGGGCGTGGGACAGGGCAGCCTCGCGATACTCGCGTTCCAGCCCGAGGCGGAGCGTGAAGAGATCATTCGTTTCAATGTGCCGCGTCTGCACAGCTATGGCGTGTTCGACGAAGTCTATCTGCGCACCGAAATCGAGCGCGTGCGGACGCAAGGCTACGCGGGACGCAACAGCGGTCTGATCGACGGCATGGCGGGCGTCGCGGTGCCGATTCTCGACCGCTCGGGTCTTGCGATCGGCGCATTGAGCGTCGGCACCTTGTCCACGCGGCTGGGCGAAGACCGTCTGCCGATGGTGGTCGAGCTGCTGCGACGCCAGGCCCAGGCGCTCGGCCAGCAGATCAATCCGTTCGATGTCGCCGTGCGGCGGCCGGTACACGGCCTGACGCGCGCGATGGCGACGAAGCCGTTATCCGGGTCGGGAGAGTGAGCCTGGGTCCGTGCTCCTGGTCAAGCGGCGAACCATGAGGAGACGAGCGCATCGTTGGCTCGCATCCACGCACGCGCGGCTTCCAGCGGCGTTTTTTTCTGAACGTTCACCAGCCAGTCCATGTGCGTCACGCCGTCGATACCCAACCGGATGCGTGAAAGCACACGCACCGTTCGCGCCGGAAGCGTCTGCAAGCGCGCTTGCGGCGCCACCAGCGAGCCGCGATTCTCGCCGCCCAGCACGTGCAGCGGATCGTCGAGCGGCCGCAAGCGGCCACCGTTGTTGAGGTACTGCGGCGTCCACGTCGGGAAGATGAAACGTTGGCGCTGGGCGAGCGCGGTGTCGTGAGCAGAGATCCATTCGCCTTGGGTACCGGGCTGGAAGCGATAGCCCAGCTCCTCCAGGTTGTACTCGTCCATGGCGATTTCCGAGAGTCTCGTGATCGCCGCGCCGGCACCGATTCCCTGTATCGACGGATTCATGGTTTTCATGATGTCCGGCTTGGCCAGATCGGCGATGGAGCGGATCTCCGTCGCAGGAACATAGTCCGGCACAGCCCAGAAAAAGCGCGCGCCCTGATACAGCTCCGCGACTTCCTGTGCGTTCCGGCCGTACTCGGTCCAGTATTCGTTGTGTCCTTCCGGCAGCCAGACTGCCGCCATCAGGTCGATAGCGCCTGCGTCGAGCAGGGGAAACATGCGTTCGTGCGGACCTTCCCGAACCACGACGGCATGCCCCAGCCGCTCCAGCACCTCCTGCACCACGCCGCCGCTCACTGCATAGAAGCTGAGCGATATCTGTCCGAGCGTGATGGTCTGAAGCTTCTGCGTTTGCGTTTGCGCCTTGACGCGCGTGAACATCGATCCTGCCGCGGCGATCATCAGCACGCGCCGGCCATGGTTCAGAGGCGCGTGTCCGCCATGAAGCCGGTTCCGAGGATTTTCGTGCTGATGTTCCATCCGACGCTCCTCCGCTTCGATGCGCAAGAACGCGCGATCCATGGCAGGCGCCGCAGAAGCCCGACGCCTTCGTACAGGCTAGCGTGCTTCACTGCTCGGGTCGTGGGGTCCGTGCGTTATCGCAAGTCGTCAGAAAAGAGCTTCCAGGCATTCCGCTTTTCAAAGAGACGCGTGGTTCCGAAAAAAAACGGAATGGAAGCGCGATAAAAAGCGGCCAGCTACGCACGCCGATTCCATTGCCGCATCTGCCGGAATCAAGCGGCCTTATCGCTTCGACGCGCAGGCTTCACGGCCGCCAGCAGCACGATGCCGCTCAGCAGGAGCAGCGGGGCGAGGACGTAGATGGCGTCATCGAGGCTGCCGGTTCTGCTGCGGACGATACCAAGCGCCCACGGATTGACGATGCCGCTCGTAATCCCGATGCTGCTGACGAGCGCGATGCCTGCCGCCGTGTCGCGTGCCGCGAAATGCGTCGGCGGGACGGCCCAGAACACCGGCAACGCCGCGTAGATGGACACGCACGCAACGGTGAGCCACCCCAGCAAGGCCACAAGACTGTGCGGATGCAGGGTCAGTGCACCGAGTGCGACCGCGCCCCCGGCTGTGCAGAGCAGGAAATGCCAGCGGCGTTCGCGGGTACGGTCCGAATGCTTTGCAATGACGATCAGGCCGACGACGCCGATCGCATTCGGGACGACGGAATACAGGCTGACGAGCGCGACGTCGTCGACGCCGAAGTCACGAATCATCAGCGGCAGCCAGAAGTTGAGCGTGAGCGACGCGCAGGTCAGCGTGAAGTAGACGAACGCGAACAGGTACACCATCGGATTCGCGGCGATGGAGTGTGTACCGCGTGCGCCGCTCGCACGCGCGGCTGACGCCGGCGCGGCAAGCAGCGCGCCCAGACGCGTCTTCTCGGCCTCCGAGAGCCACTTCGCTTCAGCCGGCGAATCCGCCAGGCATACCCGCGCGACGAGGCCGAGCGCCACCGCCGGCAAGCCTTCGAGCGCGAACATCCATTGCCAGCCGAAGAGTCCGAGCATGCCGTTCATGTCGCGCATGATCCATCCCGAGAACAATCCGCCGAGCATGCCGGCGGTCGCGACGCCCGCAATGAACACGGACATGATGCCGGCGCGCCGATGCGGGGGAAACCAGTACGTCATGTACAGGATGATGCCTGGAAAGAATCCTGCCTCGAACACGCCGAGCATGAAGCGCAGCGCGAAATAGGCCGATGGCGTGGAGGCCAGCATCGTGCTCATCGCCATGATTCCGGAAAACAGCATGATGCGCGAGAACGTCTTGCGGGCACCGAAGCGTGCAAGCAGCATGTTGCTCGGCACTTCGCAGATCACATAGCCGAGGTAGAAGACGCCGGCCGCGAGCCCGTACATGGCGTCGGTGAAGCCGAGGTCGTGCTTCATCTGTAGCTGCGCGAAGCCCACGTTGATCCGTTCCAGAAACAGCACGACAAAGCACGCGAACAGGAATGGCACGATGCGCCAGGTGATCTTGCGATCGAGCAAACGGTCTTCGTTGGGCGGGTGCGTTCCGGAAACAAGGTTCGTCAGCAAAGACTTGAGCATGTTCGGGATCGAAGAGTGGGCCGCCGTCGAAGCGTACCGTGCGAGGCGCTTTCCGGGTGGAACGCCATTTTCCGCTTTTTTCCTGAATCGGCGGCGTGCGGACCGGCTTTACTTTTGCGAGGAAGCTAGTCTATAACCGGAACATCCTTGAAAAATAATCAATGATGAAAGTCACGCTCGACGAGCTTCAGACCTTTGCCGCCGTGGTCGACACCGGATCCATCACCGCCGCCGCGGAACAGCTGGATCAAACCGTCTCCGGGGCGAGTCGTACCCTGGGCCGGCTGGAAGAAAAACTCCAGACCACGCTTCTGCGGCGAACCACGCGCCGGCTGGAACTGACGGACGAAGGCAAGAGTTTTCTTCAGAACGCACGTGAAATTATCGATTCCGTCGAGCGCGCGGAAGAGCAGATTGCTGCGCGGCGCGAACGGCCCTCCGGTCTGTTGCGCATCGATGCCGCGACGCCGTTCATGCTGCACGTGATCGTGCCGCTGCTCGCGGACTATCGTGAACGCTATCCGCACGTCGAGCTGGAACTGAACAGCAATGAAGGCGTGATCGACCTGCTGGAACGCCGCACCGACGTGGCGATCCGCATCGGCAGGCTGAAGGATTCGACGCTCCACAGCCGCTCGATCGGCAGCAGCCGGATTCGTGTGCTCGCGTCGCCCCGGTATCTGGAAGCGCATGGACAGCCGAAGCGCGTCGATGAACTGGCGGGCCACACGCTGCTCGGCTTCACCCAGCCCGAGTCGCTCAACGTGTGGCCGCTTTCGGCACAAGACAGCGAGCCGTATCGGGTCACACCTGCTATCGCGTCGTCGAGCGGCGAGACGCTGCGGCATCTCGCGCTGGAAGGTCAGGGCATCGTGTGCCTGTCGGACTTCATGACCCTGCGCGACCGGCGCGAAGGCAAGCTCGTGCAGATCCTTGCGCGGTACACGCAGGAAGTGCGGCAGCCGATCAACGCGGTCTACTACCGCAATACGGCGATCTCGGCACGGATCGCCTCGTTCGTCGATTATCTGGCCGACTCCGTCACAACGACGGAGTTCGCGCTGACAGGGCGGCGTCAAGCATCCTGAAGTCGCTTCAGCGGCTGCTCAGCAACGTGTCGAAATCCCGGTCGAGCTTGTTCAGCGAGGCATCGATCCGCGCACGCTTTTCCTTGATCCATTGATCCTGTTGCGCGAGTTTTGCTTTCGCCTCGGTGAGCATGCGCGTCATCTCGGCCGGTTGAGGCCCGCCCACGGTCCGCCGGTTATTGACGATGGCAACCGGATCGAGCGTCGCACGAAATTCCGCTTCGCTCATCGGCAGCGCGCCATTGCCGTAGCCGCGCGTGGTGTCCGCATAGATCTTCTGTGCCTGGTCATAAGGGAAGTCGCTGGGCTTGATGTCGTGCGCTCTCGCGTATTCCACGACCTCCGAAGCAAAGTGATGCCCCAGTCTGAACGGCAGCTTGTATTTGCGCATCAGCACGTCGGCGACTTCCTGCGATGCGGTCCAGTCGCTGTTCAACTCTTCCAGTGCGCGGCCCTGGTCGATCACCAGCGCATTGAGGATTGCATTCCACTTTCGCAAGACCGTGATCGCGCTGTTCACCATCTCCTTGTTGTCGCGGACTTCCTTCGCGTCGGGCATGCCTGGCGGCAGATTGTGGGCGCGCATCACCGGTCCCATGGCGAGCGTGATGGCGGTGGAGGCATCGGCGCGGGTCGAGTTCAACAAGCCCGGATTGCGCTTCTGCGGCATCGCGCTGGACACATAGGTATTGTTGCCGCCCTCCTGCAACAGGATCCATGGACGCGGCTGCGCATACTGCGTCATCACATCCTCGATGAAGCTGCCCGCATGAAGCGCGATGCTCGTGACGATCGCGCCTGCTTCGACGGGATGATCGACTGCGGCGATCTGATGAGCATCGTAGGCGTTATCGACGATGCCAGCGAACCCCAGATACTCCGCCATGCGCGTGCGATCCAGCGGCCAGCTCGTGCCGTTCAGGACCGTGGTCCCCATCGGCGACAAATCGATGCGCGCGTAGGCTTCACGAATGCGTTGCGCGTCACGATCGAGCGCGGCGGCATAGCCCAGCAGATAGTGACCATAGCTGTTCGGCTGCGCCGCCACGCCGTTGGTGTAATTCGGCACGATGGTGTGTTCGTGTTTCTGCGCGAGCGCCACGAGTGTCGTGGAGGTCTGGTTCAGCTGGGCGGCAAGACGCAACATGTCGTCGCGCAGGATCGCGGCACGGTAAGTTGCGTGCATGTCCTGGCTCGAACGTCCCGCGTGCAGGAGCGTCACATCCATGCCGGCCGCCTGGATCATCAGCGGCTCGAAGGTGATCACCGTGGACGGGCGCTTGCCGCCGGGTTGATCGCCATCGTGAAGGACCTTGGCGAGGCCCGCCGCGATGCCGGGTGCCAGTGACTTGTCCAGCAGTCCCTCTTGCGTATTGATGACCGCACTGGCCTTGTTGATCTCGCCGAGCCAGTAGAATTCGTCGCGGTTCGGCGGTTGTTGGGCCGCTGCCGGCAATGCATGACAAAGAAATGTGAAAGCGAGCGGTAAGACTTTTTTTCTGAACATGGTCTCGATTTTTCTGGTCGCTTCAGTGGGCACGACGCCTTCATCAAGTCGTCGCGGCGCGTCGGCAAGACAGCGATTCTAATCGCGTATGCCCGCGCGGTGGCGAACCCGCTATTCGTCCTTCCTCCATCCCCCGCCCAGCGCCGTATAAAGCGTGACCATGTTCGACTGCTGCGCCGCGCGGTCCGTGATCATCTGCGTCTGCGCGGCGAAGAGCGTGCGTTGCGCGGTCAGCAGCGTCAGGAAACTGTCCAGCCCGCCGCGATAACGCGCATTCGCGATGTCATAGTAGCGTTGCGCGGCATCGACGTATTGCGCATCCGCTGCCGTCTGATCGATGTAAGTCGAGCGCGCGGCCAGCGCGTTCGCCACTTCCTTGAACGCCGTCTGAATCGTGCCTTCGTAGGCCGCGACCTGAATGTTCTTCGCGATCTGCGCGGCATCGAGCGTCGCATGCAGACTGCCGGATTCGAAGATCGGCACCGTAATCGATGGCGCAAACGACCACGCGCCGCTCCCTGCCTTGAAGAGCGAAGACAGCGAAGCACTGGCCGAACCGCCGGCCGCTGTCAGCGATACGCTCGGGAAAAACGCCGCGCGCGCCGCGCCGACATAAGCGTTCGCGGCCTTTAACGTGTGTTCCGCTTCGACGATATCGGGACGCTGTGTGAGCAGGGACGACGGCAAACCCTCCGGCACCGTCGCAAACAGCGGCGATTCCGGCAGCAGGCGTGTGTCGGAAAAAGCCGCAGGCAGCGGACAGCCGATCACCGCAATCAGATTGTTGCGATCCTGCTCCACCGCACGCGTGTAGGACGCGACGCTTGCCATCGCGCTGGTGAGCGAGGTACGCGCCGATTGCACGTCTTCCATCGAACCGCCGCCGAGCTGCGCGGCATGCAGCGTCGTTTCGTAGGTATCGCGATACGACTGCACCGTGCGTTCAGTGTTCGCCAGCAACGCGCGGTCGGCGAGCCATGTGAGGTAGTCCGTTGCCGTGGTCGAGATGAGGCTGAGCTCGGTGCTGCGCCGGGCTGCATCGGTGGAGAGGTATTGTTCGAGCGCCTGATCCTTCAAGCTTCGAATGCGCCCGAAAAAGTCGATCTCCCACGCGCTCGCGCCGAGCTCCAGGCTCGCTGCGTGGGTCGTCACGCCCGCTGTATGCGACGCGCTCTGCGCGCCCGTCACGGCGATCGAAGGCCCGAGTTCCGCGCGGACGATGCGGTACTGCGCTTCATACTGCGCCACCTGCAAGGCAGCCTGGCGCAGATCGCGATTGTTGTCCAGTGCGAGGTCGATCAGCGTACGCAGTTGATCGTCCTGCACGAAGAGACGCCAGTCAGTGAGGATGTCCGTGGATGCCTGCGTGGCATCGGATGTGCCGTAATGAGGGTAGGTTGACGGCACCGGCGCCTGAGGGCGCTCGTAATGCGGTTCGAGCGTGCATGCGCTCAAGAGGCACAGTGCAAAGGCCGCAACGCATGTGAAGAGCTTATTCATCGCGCCCCATCCCTTTCACCAGCACGAAGAACACGGGCACGAAGACGATCGCCAGCAGCGTCGCCGCGATCACGCCGCCGAGCACGCCCGTGCCGAGGCTCTCGCGGCTCGCGGCGCCCGCGCCGCTGGCGAGCGCCATCGGCAACACGCCGAAGCCGAAAGCCAGGGACGTCATCACGATTGGCCGCAAGCGAAGGTGCGCTGCTTCGATAGCCGCCTGCCGCAAGCCATGACCGCGCTCGAGCAGGGACTTCGCATACTCGACAATCAGAATCGCGTTTTTCGTCGCCAGGCCGATGGTCGTCAGCAGCCCGACCTTGAAGTAGATGTCGTCGCTGAAGCCGCGCACATGTGCCGCGATCAACGCGCCCACGATGCCGAGCGGCACCACGAGTATCACAGAGAACGGCACGGACCAGCTTTCATAGAGACCTGCAAGGCACAGGAACACGACGATCAGGGACAGTGCGTAAAGATAAGTGGCCTGCGCTCCCGCGAGTTGCTGCTGATAGGACTCGCCCGTCCATTCCATGCCGATACCCTGCGGCAACTTCGCCACAAGCGTTTCGACGGCTTTCATCGTGTCGCCGCTGCTGATGCCCTCGGGGCTTTGCGCGGTCATTTCCATGGAGAGGCTGCGGTTGTAGCGCTCGACTTGCGGTGCGCCAGTGGTCCAGTGTCCGGTTGCGAAGGCGGAGAAGGGCACCATCTGGCCGTCATAGCTCGTGGTGGTCGTCGTGGTCGTCGTGGCTGCGGTCGCCGCTGCATTGGCCGACGTCACGAACCACTTGCCGATATCCGCGGGCATCATCCGGTACTGTGGCAATGCCTGCACGTAGACCTTCTGGATACGGCCTGAATCCACATAGTTGTTCACGTAGGAAGACCCGAACGCGGTCTGCAGCGTGTTGTCGATGTTCTGCGCGCTCACGCCGAGCGCCGCTGCCTTCAGATAGTCGATGTCCACTTCGTATTGCGGTTCGTCGGCCATGCCGGCGGCCCGCATGCCTTCAATGTTCCGGTTTTTCGATGCCATTGCAATCAACTTCTGTTTCGCCGCCGTCAATGCAGCGTGACCGAGGCCCGCCATGTCCTTCAATTCGAAGTCCACGCCGCTATAGGTGCCGAGTCCATGCACGGCGGGCGGATTCATCGCGAAGACCTGTGCGGTGTGGTTGCCCGCGAAGTGGCGGTTGGCGGCCCCGATGATCTCCGCTGCCGTATGGCCCCGGCCCGTGCGCTGGCTCCAGTTCTTGAGGCGCACCATGGCCATCGCCATGTTCTGACCTTCGCCGGAGAAACTGAAACCGTCCAGCATGATGATGTCCTCCACATCCGGGAGAGACGTGTAATACGACTCGACCTGCTTCTCCACGACGTTCGTCTGCACGCTCGAACTTCCTGCGGGCAGGGTGATGAGCGTCATCAGCGTGCCCTGGTCTTCATCCGGCAGGAACGACGACGGCAGGTTCCAGTACAGCAGCGCGGCGACGCCGCATATCAGCGCATAAGGCAGCATCGAACGCAGGGGCCGGGCCACGAGCTTCGTGACGGCACGTTCATAGCGGCGCGTCCCTTTCTCGAAGGTCCGCTCGAACCACGCGAAGAAGCCGCGCCGCTGATGCCCGGGATCGACCGGACGCAGCAACGTGGCGCACAGCGCAGGCGTGAGCGTCAACGCAAGCAACACTGATAGCAGCATCGCCGAGGTAATCGTCAGCGAGAACTGCCGATAGATCTCGCCGGTGGATCCCGACATGAAGGCCATCGGAATGAACACGGCCGTCAGCACCGCCGTCACGCCGACCAGCGCGCCGCCGATCTCGCTCATCGCCTGCACGGTGGCCTCGAGCGGCGTCGAACCCGCGCTCAGCAGACGCTCGACGTTCTCCACGACGACGATTGCATCGTCCACCAGCAAGCCGATGGCGAGCACCAGCGCGAACAGCGAGAGCACGTTGATCGTGAAGCCCACCGCTGCCATCAGCGCGAAGGTGCCGAGCAGCGCGACGGGCACCACGATGGTCGGTATCAGCGTCGCGCGCAGATTGCCGAGGAACAGATACATCACGAGAAAGACCAGCACGACCGCCTCGATCAGCGTCTTCACCACTTCGGAGATGGAGGCCGAGATGAACGGCGTCGTATCGTGTGCGACGGTGACCTTCACGCCGCCCGGCATCTGTTTCTGCAACACGGCGAGTTCCGCCTTCACGGCCTTTGCAACGGTCAACGCATTCGCGCCGCTGGCGAGTTGAATGCCCATCGATGCAGCGGGCTTGCCGTTCAGGCGCGAGGTCATGCCGTATGAATCGCCGCCCACTTCGACGCGGCCCACGTCCTTCAGAACCACCCGCGAACCGTCGCTGTTCACGCGCAGCAGCACATTGCCGAACTCGTCGCTCGTCTTGAGGAAGCCCTTCGTGACGATGGTCGCGTTGATCGCCTGCGTATCGGTCTGCGGCGCGCCGCCGATCTGCCCGACCGACAACTGCGCGTTCTGATAACCAATGGCGGTCGTCACATCGCTCGGCATCAGGCCCACGCTGCGCAGTTTCACGGGATCGAGCCAGACGCGCATCGCGTGCTGCGCATTGAACAGCATGACCTGGCCGACGCCGCTGATCTGCGTGAGCGGATCTTCCACGCGGGTCGCGAGCAGGTTGCCGAGATCGATCGCGTTCATGCGGCCATCGGTGGAGGTGAGCGAGATCACCATCAAAATGTCCGCGGACGTCTTCGTGATCTGAATGCCTTCTTCCTGCACGACAGTCGGCAACGAGGCATTCGCTTCCTGCACCTTGTTCTGCACCTGCATCGCGGCGACATCCGCGTTCGTGCCGGACTTGAAGGTCAGCGTGATGGTGGCCGTGCCCGCCGAACTGCTCGACGAAGACATGTAGTCCAGGTTGTCGATGCCCACCATGTCCTGCTCGATGACCTGCGTGACCGTGGTCGCGAGCGTATCGGCGGAGGCGCCGGGATAGGTCGCGCTGATGCGGATGGTCGGTGGCGCGATGTTCGGATACTGCTCGACCGGCAGCGTGCGCAAAGACAATGCGCCGATCATCATCACGACGATGGCGATGACCCATGCCAGCACGGGCCGATGAATAAAGAAGCGGGAGAGCATGTTCGGTCACGCTCCCTTTGCAGCGGTTTCGACGGGCGTCACCTTCATGCCCGCGCTGATCGATTGCAGATTGTCCGTGACGATACGGTCGCCCGCGCGCAAGCCACGCGTCACGATCCAGTCGGTTCCGTGCGCCTGTTCAGCTTCGACGTCGCGGCTCTCCACGACGTTCGCGGCATTCACGACGAGGACGGTTGCCGTGCCGCCCGAGCCGCGATTCACGAGCGCCTGCGGCACGAGCAGCGCGTCCTGTTCGCCTTCATCGAGACGCGCCTGCACGAACATGCCAGGCATCAGCTCGTGTTCGGGATTGGGGATCAGCGCGCGCAAGGTGATGGAGCCTGTGGTGGCGTCCACCGTGACATCGGCGAACAGCAGCTTGCCGGGATGCGAATAGGCGGCGCCATCTTCAGTCTGCACGTTCACCTGCGCCGCGCCGGCCTGCAAGGTGCTCGCTGCCAGCGCCTTGCGCAGACGCAGCGCTTCCGTGCTCGAACGCGTGACGTCGAGATAGAGCGCGTCCATCAACTGGATGGTGGCAAGCGCCGTGGTCTGGTCTGCCGTGACGAGCGCGCCTGCCGTGACCGCCGACTTGCCGATCTTGCCGCTGATCGGTGCAACGATGCGCGTGCGCGCGAGATTGACGCGCGCCGTTTCCAGCGTGCCGCGATCGGTGACGATATCGGCGCGGGCTTCATCGGCGGCGGCGAGGTTGTTCTCGACATCCTGTTCGCTCACGCCCTTGATCTTCAGCAGGTCCTGATAGCGCCGTGCCGTGATGTCCGCTGCCTTCGAGGTCGCAATGGCTTTCTGCAACGCGCCGCGCGCCGTGTCGTAGGCGGCCTGGTAGCTGGCGGGATCGAGTTGATAGAGCGGCTCGCCCGCCTTGACCGTCGCGCCTTCGGTGAACAGGCGGCGCTGCACGATGCCGTCCACTTGCGGGCGCACGTCGGCGACTTCGACGGACGACAGACGGCCCGACAGGCCATCGACGATATCGATGCGTCGGACAGCCAGCGTCGTGACGCTGACGCGCGGCGCTGCGGATTGCGCGGACGTGGGCGTGGCGGCGGAAGCGGATGGGTCGTGGCAGGCGGACAGCGCGAGACAGGCGAATGAAGCGAGGGCGATGAAATCAAAAAGGCGAGTTCTGGGCATGAGATGCAGTGACGGAGGCAACGCGCCGATTCATTGTTGATGGCGCGTATCGTTGCCGAAGGCCCAAAGATAGTCGCGAGGCCGCCAAACATCAATTAAGTTATTGATTCATATAGACATTCACATATTGTGTCTGGATTGACATGAAGCGCGGGCGGATTCTGGTGGACAATCGCATGGTTTGACTTTCCGCCCTGACCGGCTCTTTATCGACGTGACCGATACCCGCCTCTTGCTCGTCGAAGACGATCCCGACATCAGCGCATCGCTGGCGGACTTCCTGTGCGGCAAGGGTCTGAGCGTGCAAGTTGCGCGGAGCGCGGAAGCGGGGCATGAGATGCTCGCGCTCGGCGCTTTCGATCTGATCCTGCTCGACGTCATGCTGCCCGGCGAAGACGGTCTGAGTTTCTGCCGGCGCGTGCGCGCGTCGGGCGGCCCGCCCATCATCATGTTGACCGCGCTGTCCGAACCGACCGACAAGGTCGTGGGTCTCGAACTCGGCGCCGACGACTACGTGACGAAGCCGTTCGATCTGCGCGAGCTGCTCGCGCGCATTCGTGCGGTGTTGCGGCGCGGGCAGACGGCCCCGGGCGAATCCTCATCGGCCCGGCAACCGGCTACGGAACTCGTGATGACGTTCTCCGGGTTCACGTTCTATCCGTACCGTCGGTTCCTGCGCTCCCCCAAAGGATTGCGCGTGCCGCTCACCGGCGCGGAAACCGATCTCCTGCTGGTCTTCTGCCAGCATGCGCGGGAGGTCCTGTCGCGCGAGGCGCTCATCGGCCTCACGCGCGGCAAGGACTTTCCGATCGCAGCGCGTTCCGTCGATCTGCTCGTCAGCCGTCTGCGCCGCAAGCTGCAAGGCGACGATCCGCTCGACGATCCCATCCGCACCATGCGCGCCGATGGCTACGCATTCCAGCCCGAAGTGAAGACCGTCTGATGCCGCGTTTTTTCTCCACCACGCTCGGGCAGATTCTGGCCATCGTTGCGTGTTCGTCGGTGGCGACGTTCCTGCTGTTCATCGCGCTGCTGTTCTATCCGGGTGCGCCGCCGAATCCGCCGTGGCCCTGGCAGACCACCTATCGCATCAGCGCGCTGGTCGGCATTCTGAAGGCGACGCCCGCTGCGGAGCAGGGCCCGGTGCTTGCAGCGTCGGGAATGCCCGCCACATGGACCGACGCGTCCGTGCCCTGCGGCAAGATCACGCTGGATACGCACGATCTGGAAGCCGCGCTGAAATCCGAACTGCACGATGCAGAAAAACTCACGGTGCGCGCGTGCGATGCCGGCCATCCGGAACGCGACGTGCAAGTGCTGATTCCACTCGGCACGCGGACGCTCGAATTCCACACCGACCGCAGCGAGCGCGAACCAGAGCGCTTCACCATTCCGTTTTTTGGCGCGCTGGCCTTCCTGTGCGTGGGCGTCGCGGCATTGTCGGCATGGGCGGTGTCGCGCGTGATCCGGCCGTTGCGGCGTTTGTCGAGACAGGCCGATGCGTTCGGCCGCGATATCGCGCTTGCGCCGATCGAAGAAGAAGGGCCGCTGGAAATACGCCGCGCCGCGCATGCGTTCAATGCCATGCAGGAGCGCATCACGCGCCACATGCAGAGCCGCACGCGCATGCTGGCCGCCATCAGCCACGACCTGCGCACGCCGCTCACGCGCATGCGTCTGCAAGTGGACCGCGAGGACAAGGACATCGACCGCGCGAAACTGCAACGCGACATCACGCTGATGCAGACCATGGTCAGTTCCGCGCTCGCCTTCCTGACCTCCGACACGAGCGCAGAGAAAATGGAGTGGCTGGATCTCGGCGCGCTGCTGGAAACCTTGTGCGACCAATATGCCGAATCCGGCGCTGTCATCCGCTACGAAAATCCGGAACGCATTCCGTTTTTTTGTCGACCGGATGCGTTCCAGCGCGTGCTGACGAATCTCATCGAGAACGCCATTCACTTCGGCACGCTGGTCGTTGTGGTGGCAAGCGTGCGGGGCGGCGAGATCGTCATCGATGTGTCGGACGACGGGCCGGGCATTCCGCCCGAGCGTCTGGGCGATGTCATCGAGCCGTTCGTGCGCCTGGATCCGGCGCGTGCGAAGCGGCCCGGCAGCGTGGGGCTGGGCTTGTCGATCGTCGATGAAATCGTGCGCGCGCATGGCGGCACGCTGACCCTCAGCAATCGGGCGCCGACGGGATTGCTGGCGCGGGTCTGCCTGCCCGTGACCGAGGCAGGCGGCCGGGATTAGGGCGTGTGCTGCACGCCTTCATGTTCGCTTTCGCAAGCACAGGCATAGCCCGGCTTGCCCCAGTTGAACACGCGTGACGTCTTGCCGATGCCCGGGTTGAACGAGTTGGTCGGGTCGAGCTGTTCGTAGAACTCGCGCAACGAAGCCTTCGCCTCGTACAGATGCCCGACGTTGTGCTCGGCCGGATACTCGGCGCCGCGCGCGGCGAGCAGCGCAAGAATGGCGTCCTTGATGTGGTCGCAGTCCACGCCTTTCTTCACCAGATACTCCTGGTGCAGCACGTGGCAGAAGAAGTGGCCGCAGTACATCGTGAACTCGATGTCCTTCGTGATCTCGGGCGGCAAGCGCTCGAACCAGTCGGTGGTGTTGCGGGGCAGGGCGATGTCGAGCGCCACGATGTCTTCCACCGTGCGCGGATGCACCGCGCGATAACGGACCATCGCGCCGCCAATCGCGAAGCGGTTGAGAAACGCCGCCTTGCCTTCCTCATCGGTGCATTCGAAGTAGTCGCCTTGCTGCGTCGGAAAGCGCGCTTGCAGATAGGCGCGCGCTTCCTGCACGCCGTCGTTGCCCATCTTCAGCAGCAAATGATGCTCGAAGCGATCGCGGTACTCGATCAACCTGCGTGGCAGATGTTCGGGCAAAAGCCGGCTCGCGGCCTGCAACAGCCGGTCGCTGATCGCGCCGCCGAGGCCGGCCTTTTCGGTGAAGCCGTCGAAGCGGCTCTTTGCCGCGAACGCATGCGGCACCTTGTCCGTGCCGAACTTGCGGATATACAGGAACATGTCCTTGCCATAGCGGCGGGCGATGTCGAATGCACCGCGATGTATGTATTCACCCGCGATTGGCAGGCTGTCGAAATCGGCAAGGATGTCGCGGCGGATCGCCTCGAGTTCGGCCGGATCGTTGCTGCCGATATAGAACACCTGCGTGCGTTCGTCCGCCGGGAAGGTATCGAGCCGCAGCGCGAACACGGCCAGATGTCCCGCCGAGCCGGACGCTTCATAGAGTCTGCGCGGGTCTGCGTTGTAGCGCGCGGGCGTGGCGGCCGTGATGTCGCGCACATGCGTGCTGTATTCATGATCCGATGCCAGCAGCCCGGCGGCCGCCGGAATCTCGTCGGGCAATTCGCCTGCATCGAGACGCGCGAGGATGGTTTCGGCCGCATCGCCCAGGTCGATGCCCAAGTGATTGACGAGCTTCAGTTCGCCGTCGGCCGTGATGCGCGCGTGGATCGATAACTGCGTGAATGCGGGACCGCGGCGGATCAGCGAGCCGCCCGAGTTATTGCAGATGCCGCCCGTCACCGAAGCGCCGATGCAGCTCGAGCCGATCACCGAATGCGGCTCGCGCCTGAGCGGCTGCAAGCGCTTTTCCAGTTGATCCAGCGTCACGCCGGGCTGGCAGATGACCTGCTCGCCGTTGCGGATCAAATCGAGCCGGCGCAGACGCATGCCGTTGATGATGACGACCGGGCGGTCATAGCCTTCGTCTGCGGGCGTCGATCCGCCCGTCAGCCCGGTATTGGCCGCCTGGCAGATGACGATGACGTTGGCCCGGTGACAGGCCTGCAACGCGCGCCACATTTCGACCAGCGTACCAGGCTGCACAGCGGCCAGCACCGCGCCGCCGCCGTAGCGATAGCCTTGCCGGAAGCGGCGCGTTTCTGTCGCGCCGGTAAAGACGAACTTGCTGCCGACGATGTCGCCGAGCGACTGGATAAGTGCTTGCATGTTGAACGATTCGTTTGGGGCACGGAGTCAGGCCGCGCTGTCGTCGCCGTGCTGGCTCGCACGGATGTACGAGTCCTCGGTGCTGCGAATATGCGTGCGCAGCTCCGCGCATGCCTTGCGCACGTTGCCCGCGCGGATCAGCTGCATGATCTCCGAATGCGTGTCGTGGCATGAATCCACACGCTTGTCATCGGCGGCGAGCCGTGCGCGCAGCGCCTGGATCTTGTCTGCGACCAGTTGATACGCGGCTTGCAGATACGCATTGCCACAGCGTTCCAGAATGGCGCCATGAAAGCTCGCGTCCTGCAGGCGATGGCGCATGTCGTCGTCGATATCGCCGTCGACGCCTGACTTCAGCGCCGCCGTCAGGCTTTGCGCGAGTCGTTCGTGATCGCCGCGCATCGCGAGTTCGAGCGCCGACAGTTCGATGATCTCGCGAAACCGGCAGATCTCGCGCACCTGGTCTTCGGTCGGCTTGAAGACCAGCGTGCCGGATTGCGGCAGCACATCGACGAGACCTTCCAGCTTGAGTTGCAGCAGGGCTTCGCGCACGGGCGTCTTGCTGAAGCCGAACTGGAGCGCCAGCGCGCTCTCCGAGAGCTGGCTGCCGAACGGAAGCTCGGCTTCGACGATGGCATTGCGGATCAGGTCTTTTGCGATGGCCGTCAGCGACTTGGGACGCTCGGCCAGCTTTTCACTCTTCATGTTCAAGGGGGCATCGACGATTGCTCGTATGAGCGGAACGGCGCGTTCGTACTGCATGCACCGATTGTCTGTGTGGATATTAGCACGCGCCGCTTGCCCGTCTCAAAATTGATATCTAAGATATCAGTTATAAATTGCGACGGCCTCGAAAGCCGACCACGACGAAGAAAAACCGGAACGGAGGAGACCCAATGATGCAAAACAGTCGCAGGCTCGGACTCGCCCTGGCGAGCGCGTTGATCATCTCGAACGGCGCGGTATCGACGGCGTCATTGTCGTGCCGCGCGAACATGCCGAGGCCGTGCTGAAACTGTCGCAGGAAATCGACGAACGCGAACTGGAACAGGCGCGTCTCATCATCGGCGAAAAATCCTTGCGCAAGGGGCTCGCGAAGTATGGCCGCATCTGACATGGCTGCGGAGATCATCGCCATCGGCGAGCCGATGATCGAGTTCAACCAGACCGAGGCCAATGCGCGCGACTACTTGCAGGGCTTCGGCGGCGATACGTCACATCGATCGCGTGACACTCTCGGTCGCCGCGCCGCAACTGAGCGAAACCTTCAACCTGACGCCCGGCGACATCGGCATCCTGTTCAGCGCGTTTTCGTGGGCCTATGCGCTGTTGCAGATCCCGGCCGGCGTCGTGCTCGACCGCTACGGCGTCACTCGCGTGGGCCGCTGGGGTGCGTTCCTGTGGGCGGTGTCGTCGGTCATCACGGCGCTCGCGAGCGGCTTCGGCGGACTCGTGGCCGCGCGCTTCCTGCTCGGCGTCGCCGAGGCGCCCGGGCTCGCCGCGAGTTCGAAGGCCACCGGCTACTGGTTTCCACGCGCCGAGCGCGCGCTCGCCACCTCTATCTTCGATGCCTCCGCGAAGTTCGCCAACGTGATCGGCGTGCCGCTGATTGCGTTCGTCGTGGTGTCGTTCGGCTGGCGCTGGGGCTTCTGGATGTCGGCGGCGCTGAGCCTCGTGTACTTCGCGGGCTTCTTCATCGTCTATCGCGATCCGTCGCAGGATGCACGGCTCTCGCGCGACGAACTCGCCTACAACCAGCAAGGCGGCGCGACTCCGGAAGGACAGTCGGCCACCGGGACCGCCGGCATGCTCGGCTACCTGCTGACCAACAAGAAGGTCTGGGGCCTGACGATCGGATATTCCGCCTACGACTACGCGTTCTATCTGTTCCTGACCTGGCTGCCGAGCTATCTCGTCACGACGATGCTCATGAGCGTGTTGCACTCGGCCCGCTACGCGATGATTCCCTGGGCCTGGGCCACCTTCACCGACGTGTTCATTGGCGGCTGGATCGTCGATCACATGATCGCGAAAGGCCACGACGAAAGCGGCGTGCGCAAGGCCGTGCTCGTGTTCGGCATGATCTGCGCGCTGGCGATTCTCGGTGTGATCGGCACGAGCGATCCGCGCTGGGCCATCGCATGGATCTCGGTGTCGCTTGGCGGACTCGCCATTGCGGGCGCGGTGTCGTGGTCCATTCCGTCGCTCATTGCGCCGCAGGGTGGCGTCGGCACCGTGTCGGGGATCATGAACTGCGTCGGCAATGTCATGGGCGCCGTGGCGCCCGCGCTGACCGGCTTCATCGTCAGCGCGACGCATTCGTTCGAAAACGCGTTCTGGATCGCGGGCGTCGTGATCTTCGCGGGCATTCTGTCGGTCGTCTTCGTCTTCGTGCTTGGCAAGATCGAACCCATTCCAGGTCCGAGCGCGGAACGGTGGCGCACGGTTGACGCCGCAAGATCGACATAAGCGGAGGGGGCAGGGAATACCCTAGCCTTGACCATCCTCAAGAGCGCACTGGATAATTGTCCATATCGTGATTCGTCTGTCCGTATTGTGGACGAAGCGACACGCAGATCACCCATATCGGACTTTAAAACGAGATATCCATGCCCACGATCGTCGAAACCAATCCGATGACGCCTTACCAGTTGCCCTTCCCGAAGGAAGCGCAGAAGGAAGTCGTCGTCCCGTTCGCCATTCCCACCGATGAACGCGTGTGGGTCCCACAGGCTGAGAACGTGTCGTTCCGTCCGCTGTGCCTGAATGCGTCGCAAGGTTACTGGATGAACCTGCTGCGCGTGCGCAAGTCCGGTGTGCTGAGCCGTCACCGCCATCCGCAGGGCGTGCACGGCATGGTGCTGAAGGGGCGCTGGAAATATCTGGAACACGAATGGACCGCCACCGAAGGCAGCTATGTCTACGAGCCGCCGGGCGAGACGCATACGCTGTACGTGCCTGAGGACGTGGAAGAGATGATCACGTACTTCCAGGTGAACGGCGTGATGTTCTACTGCGATCCGTACGGCAACTACACGGGCTACGAAGACGTCTTCACGAAGATCGACATGTGCCGCAAGCACTATGCGCAGGTCGGTCTGGGCGAAGACTACGTCGACCAGTTCATCCGATGAGCACGCCTCCCGCCCGGGCCGCCTCGACAGCATTCGCGACCTATGACTTCGCGGGACGCGTGGCTGTCGTGACGGGCGCGACCGGCGGCATCGGCCGGGCGGTCTGCGACTCGCTGGCAGCGCAGGGGGCGATCGTCGTCAACTGGGATCTCGCGCCCGGCCCCGACGACGCCACGCCCGCCGCGTCGCAATGCCAGGTGAACATCGCCGATCCCGCATCCATCCAGCGCGCGCTCGACGCCACGCTGGCGCGTCATGGCCGCATCGACTTTCTCGTCAACAACGCGGGCTTCGCGGGTTCGACCGCGCCGCTCGACGAGTACGATCCCGCCGAGTGGCAACGCATCGTCGAGATCAATCTGATCGGCACGTTTCATGTGAGCCGCTTCGTCGTGCCGGAGATGCGTCGCGCGGGGCAGGGCCGCATCGTCAATATCGCGTCGCTCGCGGGCAAGGAAGGCACGCCCAACGCGTCCGCGTACAGCGCGGCCAAGGCCGGCGTGATCGCGATGACGAAGTCGCTCGGCAAGGAACTCGCGAAGACGGGCGTGCTCGTCAACGGCATCGCGCCGGCGGCGGTGGAAACGCCGCTGCTCGGCCAGATGTCGCCGGCGCACGTGCAGACGATGATCGACAAGAGCCCGATGGGCCGCCTCGGCACCGTCGACGAAGTCGCGCAACTGGCGCTCTGGCTCTGCTCCGATTCATGCACCTTCAGCACGGGCGCGATCTTCGATCTCTCGGGCGGCCGCGCCACATACTGATACCGGCCAGCGGGCCTGCGCCGGACGGTTGAACCACGCTGGACATCACAACGCAAGTCGAGGGGACACTCATGCTTCAGAAATCGAAGCGCCTGAAACGCACGCAGGTCATCGCGGTCGTTTTTCTGACGATCGCAGGCATCGTCAATTATCTGGACCGCACCACGCTGTCCATCGCGAATCACTCGGTCAGTGAGGAATTGCATCTGAGCGGCGCGCAGATCGGTCTGTTGCTGTCGGCTTTCTCGCTGGCCTATGCGTTCGCGCAATTGCCGGTCGGCGCGATGCTCGACCGCTTCGGTTCGCGCGCCATGCTCGGGCTCGGCATGCTGGTGTGGTCGGTCGCGCAGATGGCGGGCGGCTTCATCCAGTCGCTGAATCACTTCCTGTTCGCCCGCACGATTCTCGGCATTGCCGAGGCGCCGCTGTTCCCGGCGGGTGCGAAGGTGGTCAACGAATGGTTCGCCGTGCATGAGCGCGGCGGGCCGACCGGCACCTTCATCGCGTCCTCGACCATCGCGCCGATGATCGCGCCGCCGCTGCTCACCGTGCTGCTGCTGTCGTTCGGCTGGCGCACGATGTTCGTCATCATGGGCGTGCTCGGCGTGCTGGTCTCGGTGGGCTGGTACATGTGGTATCGCAACCGCGATGAAGTCACGCTCACGCAGGACGAAACCGAATGGCTCGACCAGAACGCGAAGATCGAAGCGCGTCCGAATAAGGGGCTGAGCTTCAAGGAGTGGGGCGCGCTCTTCAAGCTGCGCAATACGTGGGGCATGATCTTCGGCTTCATGGGCGTCATCTACATGGTGTGGCTGTACCTGACCTGGCTGCCGGGCTATCTCGAACATGAGCGCCACCTGAGCATTGCGAAGACCGGCTGGCTCGTGTCGATTCCGTACATCTTCGGCACGCTCGGCATGGGCGGCAGCGGCTATATCGCGGACTATCTGCTGCGCCGGGGCATGGCGCCGATCCGCAGCCGCAAGTGGCCGGTGTGCATCGGGCTGATCGGCGCGGCGGCGTTCACCGTGCCGGCTGCGTACACGCCCAGCACGGCCATGGCGATCGCCTATGTCTCGCTCGCGATGTTCTTCGTGAATCTTGCCAGCGGCAGCGCCTGGGCGCTGGTGACCGTGGCGGCGCCGCGTCATCTCGTGGCTTCGCTCGGCAGCATGCAGAATTTTGGCGGCTATCTCGGCGGTTCGTTCGCGCCGGTCATCACGGGCATCGTGGTGGATCAGACGCATTCGTTCGTCAATGCGCTGCTCATCAGCGCAGCGGTCGCGTTCGCCGCGGCGCTCGTGTATCTGTTCGTCGTGCGTGAGGTGGCGCCGCAACCGGCCAGCACGCACGTTCCCTCGGTTTCATAAGCAAGGCTTCGATCATGACATTCTCCAGTAACCTCTTCGCAGGCAAGACCGCGCTCGTGACGGGCGGATTCTCGGGCATCGGCGCCGCGATCGCGAACCGGCTCGCCGACATGGGCGCGAGCGTCGTGGCAGCGGGCCTGCCGCCGCCGGGCGACGTGCCCGACGTCCTGGCGCCGGTCGTGCGCAAGGCCACGCTCAACGTGCGTTCGAATGACGAAATTGTCGCGTTGATCGGCACGTTCGAGCAGCTCGATATCGTCGTGAATTGCGCGGGCGTGATCAGCCGTATCGAAGAGCATCAACCCGAAGTGTTCGAGCGCGTGCTCGACATCAACCTGAACGGCACGATGCGCATTTGCGCGGCGGCGCGCGAGCTGCTGAAGGTATCGTCGGGCTGCATCGTGAACACGGCTTCGATGCTGAGCTTCTTCGGCGGCGGGCTGGTGCCGGGTTACAGCGCGAGCAAGGGCGCGGTGGCGCAGCTGACGAAGTCGCTGGCCATCGCGTATGCGGCCGATGGCATTCGAGTGAACGCGATCGCGCCGGGCTGGATCGCGACGCCGCTCACGCAGGCCTTGCAAAACGACGACGGCCGCTCGCAAGCCATTCTCGAACGCACGCCGATGAAGCGCTGGGGCTTGCCGGAAGAAGTCGCGCAAGTGGCGGCGTTTTTGTGCACGCCGGCGGCTTCGTTCATGACCGGCGCGATCGTGCCGGTGGATGGCGGGTATCTCGTTTCGTAACGTTCATCGTCTGCTCGTGCAAGCGGTCTCGCCTCTGCCGGAGGGCAGGGCGAGACCGTTTCGCTTTTCTCGGGTGGACTCAGAACCGGTACGAGACCGTCACCTGCGCCGATAACGGCGGACTCGGCGTCAACGTGTAGTTAAACGTCGCCGCCGAGCCGCCGGTGTAGTACTTGCGATTGAACAGGTTGAAGACGTTCAGCTGCGTCTTCCAGCGGCCTTGTTCGTAGGACGCCATGGCGTCGGCACGCACATAGCTGCCGAGCTTGAACGTGTTGGGCAAGGTCGCTTCGCGCGAACCCACGTAATACAGGCCGGCGCCGACCTGCAAGCCCGGCACGGACTCCAGCCGGTACACGGTCCAGAGACTCGCGCTGTGGCGCGGGACGTTGCTCAGGACATCGCCCACCGGGTAGGTGGTGTCGCTCGTCACCGTGGCGAAGGTGTACGCATAGGTGAGGATCGCCTTCCAGCGCGGCGTGATGTTGCCCGCCACGTCGAGTTCGATACCCCGGCTCCGCTGCTTGCCCGTCAGCACTTCCAGCAACGGGTTCGAGGGATCGGTGGTGAGGATGTGATTCCGCTCGATGTCGAACAGCGCCAGACTGGCGCTCAGCCGGTCCTTGATGACATCGTGCTTGACGCCCACTTCGAACTGTTCGGCTACTTCCGCGTCGTAGGTGACGTTGCTGCCGCTATGCCCGACGTTCGGCGCATGGCTGCGGCTCCAGTCGGCGAACCATGACGTGCTTTCCGTGGCTTGCCACACCAGACCGATACGCGGTGAAAACGCCGTCTGCTGACCGTGACCGGTGGGCTGGCCGGCTTCGTCGGCCTGGTTGATGAAGCGGTCGGCCCGCAAGGCAGCCTGAAGCGTGACCGCGCGCGTCAGCTCGACGAGATCCTGCACGTACACGCCATAGTCCTTGCCTTGGCCCTGATGGCCGGGCAGCGGGTCGCCCGGTGTCAGGCCGGATACAAAGGCCGGATTGAACAGGTCGAGCGACATCGTCGAGACCTGCGAGCCGCCGCTGCCGATCTTCAGATAGCTGGTGTCCACGCCCGCCAGCAGCGCGTGCTTCACGCTGCCGGTGTAGAACTTGCCTGCCAGTTCGGCGCGGGCCGAATATTGCCGGGAGAACTCGTTCGCGCCGCTGTACACGGAGTAATCGAGCAGATTGCCGGTGGGCGTCGTGCTGTCGGGGAAGGACTGGGTCGAGCGCTGGCGCGCATAGGCGTATTGCCCGGACAGGCGCAGCGTCCAGTTGCTCGACAGCGCGTGTTCGAACAACACGGTCTCGGCGAAGGTGTCGTTGCGGCCATAGTCGCCGTCGATGCCCGGATACACGCCGCTGCGCAGCCCGTAGTAGCGGGTGCGCGGCAGCGACTGATAGTCGGGCACAGCCGGCACGCCGAAGTCGAAGCCATCGCGGTTCAGGTGGTTGTACTCGGTGAGCAGCGTCACCGAGGTGCCGCTGTGGTTGTCCCACGTGATCGCCGGCGCAAAGGACCATGAGCGATAGCCCGCGTTGTCGCGAAAGGTCGAATCGCTTTCGGCCGATGCATTCAGACGCACGCTCAGGTCGTCGTTCAAAACGCGGTTCACGTCGACGGTCGAGCGCGCGAGGCCATGCGTTCCCGCCGTCACGCCGACCTCGCCGAAGTTGTCTTGCTCGGGCCGCTTGGAGACGGTATCGATATAGCCGCCCACCGCACCGATGCCGCCGTACAGCGCGCCCGCCGGTCCCTTGAAGATTTCAACGCGGTCGATGTTCTGAACGTCGCGGAAGGCGTAATAGCCGTAGTTGCGGAAACCGTCGCGCAGGCCGTTGCTCTCGCTGAAGCCGCGGATGTTGAAGAACGTCGCGCCATTGCCGCCGTAGCTCGCTTCGGCATGCACGCCGCTGACGTTGTCGGCGATCTGATCGATGCGCGTGACGCCGCGCTCCTGCAGGATCTCCGACGGCACGACCTGCACGGATGCCGGGTAGTCCTTCAAGGGCGTGCCGGTGCGCAGGAGGTTGTCGGCGGTGTCGGGTGCAAAGGCGGGCGCGAGCGTATCGCTGACGTGGACGGCGGGCAGGGCGGCGCTATCGTCAACGGATGGCGATGCGTCCGCGGCACGCGCCTCGGGCACGCTCACCAGTCCCGCACACATCATGGCGGCGGCAATGCCAGCGCGGCGTGCAATGAGCGCGCGCGTGCCCGCGACGCCCGCATGCCGCGGTCGTGGTTCGATGTTCATGGATTCGATTCAGCAAAAGGAATAGTCGGGCTCGCGCGTCGCCAGGGGCGCGCGCGCAGCGGGAAGACCGGTTCTCAGCTGAACAGAGGCGGCGCCCGCGACATCGGGCGAAGATGGAGCGACGCATGCGTGGGCCGGTGCGTCGGAAGGACGCGCCACCGCTGCGTGACGCGCGTCAGCGCAAACAGCACGATTGCGAGCGTCACGCTTACGCAAGCGACGAACAACGCGGCGCTGAAGGGACACAGACCGTCGTCCGATGCCATCGGAGTCTGCATGGGCGCGCCGCCGCTTGCAGACATGTGCATGTCGCCGTGCATCATGTCCTCGCCGGACATGTTCATCATTGCGCGGGCGTCGGGCGCGAACATCGGGCCGTGCCCGGAACAGATGACCAGCGCGAAATCGCCCTGTGACGCCGATACCGGATCGAGCATCACCGCGCCCGGCAGCAGGGCGCGCGCAAGGAGCACGGCGAAAGCGGCCAGCACGTTCAGCCGGCTCGCGATTCCGCCCCGCAGGAGGAACCGGCGAAGGGCATTCATGGCGCGCATTTTAACCGGCTGTCTCAAAATTGAGGCGATCGGGCTTCAATAGAATCGAGTCGGGGTGCGGAGTCATACCATGGCGGATCGGCGCTTGCGCGTGAGGCAGGGCTGCGACAGCGCGCTTTATATAGGACGCGTGACTCGCGCATCGAACCCTGCGCATGCCGCATCGAGTTCGCGCGGCAGGACGCGTTCGTCTTTCCGGATCAACTCGTACACATACTCGCCCGGAACCGTCTCCGAGCGGATCAGTTCGCGGGTGACATCGTCCAGAATCGCCCGATGCCGCTCGAGCAAGTCGAAGCAGCGCGTATCCATCTCGTTCAACAACGCGTTGGCCTGTGTGATCGCTCCGTCGAGCTGACGCCCGGCGCTCTCGCGCGGCAGCGCCGCGAGGCTGAACAGATTGCCGTCGCTGCCGAAGCCGAGCCGCGAGACCATCTCCAGACTGATGCGCGACGCCTCCTGCAAATCCTGAGCCGCGCCGCTCGACGCCTCGCCGAACACCAGCAATTCCGCATTGCGTCCGCCGAGCAGCATCATCAATTCCTTTTCGAGTTCGCTGCGGCGGTACAGATGCTTCTCCTGCGGCTTCGTGATGAGCGCCATGCCCAGCGCGCCGCCGCGCGGCAGCACCGTCAGCTCTTCCAGCACGCCCGTGCCCAGCAGCGCGGCGACGACGCCATGTCCCGCCTCATGCACGCCGACGCGGCGCACCTCGTCGGTATCGAGCGCCTTCTGCGCGCCGCTCACGTCGCCGATGCGCACGATCTTGACCGCCTCGCGCAGATGCGCGGCGCCTACCGTGCCCGCGCCCTCCCTGCGCGCGATGAGCCCCGCCTGGTTGACGATCATCGCCAGCGAGGCCGGCGACAAGCCGACCGTCATCCGCGCGAGTTGAGCGCAGTCGATATCCGTGTCACGCGCGGGCATCCGGTCCAGGTAATACTCGAAGATCTTCACGCGATCCGCGACATCGGGCAGCCGCACCGGCACGATGCGGTCGAAGCGGCCGGGACGGCGCAGCGCTTCGTCGATGCTCTCGGGAAAGTTGGTCGCGGCGACGACGATCACGCCGTCGTTCTTGTCGAAGCCGTCCATCTCCGCGAGCAACTGGTTGATGATGCGGTTGCTCTCGGCATCGGCGGAATCGGACGCGCCGGTGGTGCGCGCGGCGAGGCCGTCGGCTTCATCGATGAAGATGATGGCCGGCCCGTGCTTGCGCGCCATCTTGAACAACTGCTTGACCTTCTGGATGCCGACGCCGTAATACTTCGCGCTGAAATAACTTCCCGTGATGGCGATGAACTGCGCGCCGCATTCGCCCGCGAGCGCCTGCGCCAGCCGCGTCTTGCCGACGCCGGGACCGCCCGTCATCAGCACGCCGCAGGGCGGACGAACGCCCAGCTTCGCGAACGAGGCAGGATCGCGCAGATAGGCGCGGATATCTTCGAGCGCGGCCTTGGCTTCAGCGGCGCCGATCACGTCGTCGAAGCTCAGATGGGTCGGTTCGGTCGTGAGCGTGGCATCGCCTTTCATCTCGCGGCGCATGTAGCGGACGATCAGGAACAGCAGCAGCACGGATACCAGCATGCTGGCCGAATCGCGGAACACGGCGAGCAGCGTGGCGAAGCCCGCATGCGTGCCGATCGACACGTTCGGCAGCCACGCGATCCGGTAGTCCGGCGCGCGGCCGTCCTTCGCCGGATTGAGCAGCAGCGACTGCGAGAACACGGCGAAGCGGTCGGTGACGAAGTAGCGCGCGCCGTCTTTCGTCGAGACGAGAATGGCGTCCACCGTCACGCCGATGGCCGCCACGCGCTGCTCGCGGATGTCCGCGAGCATGCGCGACGCGTCCTGCTCGGTGCGCGCCCACGGCGACGGGTCATCGCGCATCGCGCGGACAATGCTCGATGCCTGCAGCGGATCGTCATGCGGCTGCGCGGCGCGGTGGCGCAGCACGGCGCCCCCGATCGCGATCAGCACCGCGATGAACACCACGACGGCGAAGCGCACCCGCCGTCGGCCCCACCGGGTCCACGGTCCGTTCTTTCCCGGTTTCATCAGCGGTCTTCCTCGAATGCGTATGCGTGCGTCCCTCTCGGGCGGGGACGTGGTGCTCATGCGGCGACGCATGAGCATGGCTGAATCATGGTGGACGCATCGCGGCGGGCTGTCCGTGCGGGTTACCGCTCTGGTTACGCATGCGCTACGTCCAGTAAAGTGACGGCCGGGAACCGTTCGTGCTGGCACCTGGAACGGTTCGACCGCACGAAAAAGCGTACCGACCCGACGGGCAGACCAAGGCGTTTGAGCCGCTCTCAACCGTCCGCCATTCAACCTTCCTTCAACCGATGTCCACCGAAGCAATCGAATCCCACGCAAGCTCCCTGCCACTGAACCAGCGCCGGCGCGTCTTCGCGGGCCTCATCCTCGCGATGATCCTGGCGGCGCTCGACCAGAGCATCGTCGCGACCGCGCTGCCGGTCATCGCCGGCGAACTCGGCGGACTCAATCACCTCACCTGGGTGGTGACGGCGTTCATGCTGACCTCGACCGTCAGCGCGCCGCTCTACGGCAAGCTCTCCGACATGTACGGCCGCAAGCCGTTCTTCGCGCTCAGCATCGGCATCTTCCTGGCGGCTTCGGCGCTGTGCGGCGCCGCACAGTCGATGAACACGCTGATCCTGTTCCGCGCGTTGCAGGGACTTGGCGCGGGCGGCCTGATGACGATGTCGCAGACGCTCGTGGGCAGCATCGTGCCGATGCGCGAGCGCGGCCGCTATCAGGGACTCTTCACCGGCGCGTTCGCGGTGAGCAGCGTAGCGGGACCACTCCTCGGCGGTTTCATCACGAGCCACGCATCCTGGCGATGGGTGTTCTATATCAACCCGCCCATCGGCGCGCTGTCGCTGGCGCTGGTGCTGATGTCGCTGCCGAAGGTCGAGCGCGGCGGGCAGCACGCCGTCGATTACGCGGGCGCGGTGCTGGTCTGCCTCGGCACGTCGGCGCTGTTGCTGGTGTTCAATTCGGCGTCGGCATCGTTCATGTCCGGGCTGCGCCTGCCGCTGGCCTGCGTGCTGGCGCTCGCGTGCTTCGCCGCGCTGTTCTTCGTCGAGCGGCGCGCGCAAGAGCCGATCATCGACCTGAAACTGTTCGGCAACGTGCCGTACGCCACCTGCGTGGCCGCGTCGGGCATCATGGCCTTCGCGATGATGGGCTCGCTCGTGTTCATGCCGCTGTATTTCCAGCTCGTGCTGGGCGAGACGCCCGAGCAATCCGGCGCGATGATGCTGCCGCAAGTCGCGTTGATGCTCATTACTTCGGTAGCGGGCGGACGGCTTTCTGTCGGCAGCCTGAAACGCATTGCGACGCTGCTGTCGATCGGCGTGTTCCTGGAATGCCTCGGGCTGGCATCGCTCGCACTGCTTGCTCATCGCGGCGCCAGCGTGCCGCTGTTTCTCTGCGCGATGGCGGTGCTCGGCGCGGGCATGGGGATCGGCATGCCGAACGCGACCGTCATCGTGCAGAACTCGGTGCCCGAACGCGTGCTCGGCGCAGCAACCGCGACGATGGGTTTCGTGCGCTCGCTCGGGGCGTCGCTGGGCGTGGCGTTGTCGGGCGGCATCATGAGCTTCGTGCTCAAGCGCGAACTCAGCGATCTGCCCGTGGCCTTCGACACGCAGGCGCTGCTCGATCACGGCTTGGGCGCGATCGCACAGATGAGCGCCGCGCAGCAGGCGCAGGTCGTGGCGGTTTATCGCGGCGCGATTGGCGCGAGTCTGATTGCGGGCGGCATCGTGATGTTCATCGGCTTCCTGCTGGTGCTGAGGCTGGCGCGCAGCAGGCTGCCGCAGCGTTAGCTGGCCGCCGTATCAAGGCGCCAGCCGCCACCCGGCGCACGATATGTCGTGACGGCGGCCACGAGTCGAGCCAGATGCGCGTCGAGGACGGTAAGCACGGTCTCTGCGCTCGCACGGTATTCCGTGCCTTTGCCGATTGCGAGCATCACGATCACCGAAACCACGCCGATGATGATGCTGAGCCAGGTCAATATCGTGCGAAACCGGTTGATCCAGACCACGCGCCATGCTGGCGCAGCGCTTCGTTCGCGTTGCCGACAAAGGAGGCTGCGTGAGACGCCCCCGCTGACATCGAGGCGAGGAGAGATGTCGCGTCTTGCCAGTCATGAGTTCGACTGCTACTGACTCTGCCTTCCCGTCGCGGTGGCGCAAGCGTGCTCCCTGAGTCCGCGACGATTCCGCCGTCGCTGATCCCGATGATCCGGTGCGCGCGTTCAGCCACTTGCCGATCATGGGTGAAGAGAATGATGGTGTGACCGGCATCGGAAAGCTCGGTGAGCAACGACATCACCGCTGCGCCGCTTGTCGAGTCGAGCGCGCCGGTGGGCTTCGTCCGCAACGAGGATGTGGCCGCCGTTCATGAGCGCACGGCCGATCGACACGCGTTGCTGCTGCCCCGACAACGGGTTGGGACGGTGATCGAGTCGAGTCTCGAGCCCCAGTCGCTTGAGCAGTGCGGTCGATCGTGTGTATCGGTCGTCAGGCCGCACGCCAGAGTAGATGGCTGGCACTTCGACGTTTTCGCGAGAGGATTCCGTGGCGATCAGGTGATAACCCTGGATTACGAAGCCGTGGGCCTCCCGCCGTAACCAGGCAAGCTGATCTGCATCCAGACGCGTCACGTCCTGACCTGCAAAGCGATAGCTGCCGGACGACGGCCGGTCGAGGCGACCAGGAAGATGCATGAGGGTCGACTTGCCCGAGCCCGACGCGCCGATGATCGCCACGAACTCGCCTGCGTCGATCGAAAGCGTCACGCCGCGCAGGACGTGCAGACATCGCGCAGGTCGATGAGTAGCGGGTTCTCAGGGCTGCGCGGCAACTTTATTGGTGAAAAGAAAACTGATATTCGCCCCTACCGGACGCCGAGTATGAACAACTCGCATTACAGTTGAGACGGCATTGCTGCCCGGCAAGGTGGAAAGGGCACGACGCCTGGATGTTCTCATCATGGGTGCACCGCGCGATCTCAGCAAGCGCTCGCGCAACGGCCAAAATGTCTTGACACACTTACGATACAGAACTACATTCGTCGTCGAAATAAGAACCATTCCTGTTTACGTGACGTAAGATTCAATTAAATTGTGAGGTATCGGGTCGATACGCAACAATTTGCACCGGTCATCGCGCGGTCACAGTAATGAATGATTCTCATCAACTCGATGGTGGGGCGGTCGATGACGACCCCAATTCCCTTGTTTAGCGCTTGCCTGGAACGCTTAATCCGACGGAAAACTTCAGCATTTCCGATATTTTTCGGATGACAGGGAAAAGCTGGTCCAGACATTCCGGCAGCGTTAATCGGATATCAGGTCGACATCGAAGCGTTATCGGGTTGGGTAGGCAAGCCGGCCAAGTTTCTCTAATATAGAATGATTCGCATTTAAATATTTGGGCGGTGCAGATGTATTGCGCGATGCCCGCTTTTCAGATCGATTCAACATGAGGTGCACAGCATGAGTTGGGACGATGAAAACGCCGAGTTCGACGTCGTGGTCAATCACGAAGAGCAGTTCTCCATATGGCCGAGCTACAAGCAGATTCCTGGCGGCTGGCGCGCAGCCGGCAAGCGTGGCAAGAAGAGCGAATGCCTTGCCTACATCGAAGCGCACTGGACCGACATGCGTCCGCTGAGCCTTCGTCAGGCGATGGACGGCGTCGCTCAGGGCGAGGCCGGACAACTGCCGCATTGATGACGCCAGCATGAATCGCATGGCCGAAAGAGTCGAGGCGCTCAAGTTGTTCTGTCTGCCCTACGCAGGCGGCAGCGCGTCGATTTATCGTGAGTGGGCCGCGTGGCTGCCCGCATGGATTGAGGTCGTGCCCTTGCACATGCCCGGCCGAGGCGTACGTCATGCCATGCCCGCGATGGTCGACTGGCCTGCGTTGCTCGATCTGCTGCTGGCGGATGCCCAACCGCACATCGGTGCTCCGTTCGCGATCTTCGGACATAGCATGGGCGCGTTGGTCGGTATCGAACTCGCGCAAGCGTTGCGCGAGCGTTTTGGGGTCGCGCCGGTCTGGTTTGGCGCGTCCGGCTGCCGCGCGCCGCGCGACCGCGAACCCGAGCATCACTGGCTTACGTGCCCCGAGCCGGAATTCGTCGAGCAAGTACGCGCGCTGAAGGGCATGCCGGAGGAACTGCTGCAGAACCGCGAGTTCATGGATCTCGTGATGCCGTATTTGCGAGCAGATTTTCACCTTTGCGGCACTTACGCATACCGCCCTCGCCGGCCGCTCGATTGCCCGATGCTGGTCCTGAGCGGCACGCGCGACGACGAACTCGCCCGCTTGCCTGAAGGCATGTCGGCGTGGCGCGACGAGACCCGCGGCGCGATTGAGGCGCGGGAGCTCGATGCGGATCACTTTTTCATCAACACCCATCGAACGGCGGTCATTGATTTCGTCGCTGACAGCCTCGCCCGATGGGTTCAGCCTTGCGGGCAGCCCGATCCGTCGCCAAGGCGATCGCATGTCTGACCGCCAGCGTCAACTGTGGAGAAGAGCAGAGTGGACAAGTCGTCGGCGCTTTTTGATTTCACGCCCTATCTCGCCCAGCGTGAGGAAGTGCTCGGGCTGATCCGGAATTTCGCCTCGCACCACGCGTTCCGTAGCGCGGCTGTCGAGGAGCTCGAACTCGACGAAGATTTTTACCGGCGCCCGCTGCGTCCGGAAGATCTCGAATTTCTGAAGTTCATGAAGCCGGTGCCCGCCGAGCGCGTGAGCCGCCTGCCCGCGCTCGCCACGCAGCGGCTGCTGCTGAGCCTGAACGAAGTGAGCGTGGCGCGCCTGCCGCGCGCGGGCAGCGTCGAAGACTTCGAAGCCTTCGACGCGTTCTATGGCGAGCGCAATCAGGTGCTCGGCGCGCGCATCCGTCCGTTCCTGGAACATTACGGGTTCACCTTCCTCGGCAACGAGGCGGGTCACGGCGAGACAGCGGGCGATCTCGCTGCGCGCGTGCGTGATGTCGTCGTGCAGGAGAAGGCCTTCTGGACGGAGATGTTCGCGCTTTTGACGGACAACGATTACCTCGTCGAAGGCTTGCGCTTCATCATGATCCAGCGCTACAGCCTCGCGCCTTCGCGCCGCATGGCGATCGAGCGTGCCGCCGCCTCGGGGTTCTTCGACAGCGTACCGGCCGAAGACCGGCCGGATCTTTCCGCGCAAGCCCTCGCTCCATTGCTGGCGCGCGTCGCGCAGGCCTCGGGTGTGATCCGGCGCGAGCATTCGTACTGGCAGTTCTATTTGCCGACGAGCATGGCGAAAGCGAATTTGCTCTACGCGCTCGGCTCGCGGCCGGATCGTGCGTTCGCGTTGCTGGGAGCGGCCTTTGTCGCCGAGGCCGAAGGCGTCGCGTTCATGGCTGCGCTCACTCAGGCATGCCCCCATCTGCTTTCGCCCGGGTCGCCGCCGTTCGACGCGGCCGCCGCCACCCATGCACTCAGCGCCCGGTGCTCACGCGCGCTGGCGCGTGTCGAGCGCGACTTCGGCGCGCAGGGATTGTTTCGCGCGGCACAGGGCATCGGGGCGGGCGCGCGCATCGCGGAACGTGCCCGCTGGGATCTGGGCGAGCAGTTGAAGTGGCTGTCCGCGATCGACCGCTATGTCGAATTCGCGCATCGCATCGACAAGCGCGTGGCCGTCGAGTGTCCCGGCATTGATCGCGAGACGTTCATCGAGCCGCGCGACATGTGCTCGACGACACACGTACACAACGATCACCGGCTCGTCGTGATTCGCAACGAGGAGGGCCGCATGCTGTTTTGGGGCAATCTCGGCATGCGCCACGAGATGAGCCACGGCGACATGGTGCTGATTCCCGATGGACGGCTGCACGGTTCGACCGTGCTGTCGGAGGAATGTACCTACGACCAGCCCATCATCCCCGACGAGTGGATCGAGGAATTGCAACAGGAACTTCGCGCTTCGCCATCGGCGAGCTGACGCCGCGCAGTTTCGCAGCATCGGACCGGATGACCGCCAGGCACGCAGCACCCTCCTACCCAGCCCCGTTCTGCTTCAGAACGATCCGGAATATCCAACGAGACACTGGCCCGCATACGCAGGCCAGCGGGCTTGCCTTTTTTTGCGTCGACTGCGAACAGCGGGCGCGGGAAAGGCTCGCCCGGACAACCGCGTTTCTGACGGAGAGTTTCATGCAGGCTGATAACAACGGCAGCGCCGTGAAGGACAACTCCAAACGCCCGGTCAGCGACTGGCGCGCGCGTGTCCTGCACGGCGGACGGGTCGGTGTGACCGACACGCCCGCATGGCTGGGCAGTTCTTACGAGACCTTGCGCACACAAGTGCTGCACCCGGAATATCCGTGCTTCTTCGGCACGATCGCCGAGCGTCGCGGGGAGATGTTCTACGCGTATGTGGAGGACGAGGACAGCGGCAATCTGGTGTCGGCCATGAGCGCCTTCACGCGTCTCGCGGCGCAGCCCGAATACCGCCGCCACAATCTGGCGGTGTTCTTCAAACCGGATCGCGCGCCGCTTTCGCATCGCGCCTATCACGACCGCTTCTGGCGCGCGCTGCAACAACTTCACGACCTCGATCCCGATCCGCAAGCCCACCTCCAGCCCGAACCGTCGGACGAAGCATGGGAATTCGGCTTCGGCGGCTTGCAGATGTTCGTCGTCTGCGCGTGTCCTTCGTTTGCGCGGCGTCACAGCCGCAATCTCGGGCCGGGCATGGTGCTGTTGTTCCAGCCCCGCGCGGTGTTCGTCGACACCATCACCAACAAGGTGATCGGCCGCGAGGCGCGCAATCAGGTGCGGGAACGCTTGCGCAAGTGGGACGACGTGGACCCGCATCCCGATCTGGGCTTTTACGGCGATCCCGGCAATCTCGAGTGGAAGCAGTACTTCCTCGAAGACGAAAACCTGCCAGCCTCCGACCGCTGCCCGTTTCTGCGTCGGCAGCAGCGCGCCCAGACGTGGCGGCCCGTGTCCGACGGCCAGGACACCGCGCACGCGGCCAAGGGTGACACGCGCCCGCTGGCGCGCGCAGCCAGCGGCCCGTCCGACGACGACGCCGACTGACGCGCATCTCCGTCCGCATCTTGCAGCGCCGCAGTCCTGCCGGACAGCGGCCCCCGTGCACCGTTCGATAGATACGCAATGTTCCAAACTCCGAAGCATATGGCCGAGCGCCTCCAGTCGCTTGCGAAAGAACGTCCCGACGCGCGCGCACTCGTGTGCGTCGATGAAGCCGGCGACAGCACCTATTGCTACGGCGAACTGAACCGGCGCGCGCACGCGCTCGCTGCGCGTCTGGGCGGCGGCGCGCGCAAGGGTGCACGGGCGCTCCTGCTGATGGACAGCGGCGTGGACTACTTCACGGCGTTCTTCGGTTGTCTCTATTCGGGCGTACTCGCCGTGCCGGCATTTGCGCCCGATCGCGCGCGCGAACAGTATGCGGCGCGCCTGCGGCTCATCATCGAGGATGCCGGGGCGGAGTTCGTGCTGGTGACTACCGTGTTCGAGGAGAGCGTGCGCGCGCTGCTTGATGGCATGCCGGGCTGTCCGGAGATCGTGCTCGTCGACGCGGCGCTGCGCGACGAAGGCGACGTGGTCATTGAACTCGAAGGCGAGGACATCGCGTTTCTGCAGTACACGTCGGGTTCCACGTCAGCGCCGAAGGGCGTGATGGTGACGCACGGCAATCTGATCGCCAACGAAATCGCGATTCGCGAACGCCTGGGCGTCGGCGACGACGACGTGTTCGTCAGTTGGCTACCGCTGCCGCACGACATGGGCATGATCGGCACCTTGCTGCAACCGGTGTTCAGCGGCATTCCGCTGGTGCTGATGTCGCCCGCGCATTTTCTGGAGCAGCCGGTGCGCTGGCTCGCGGCCATCAGCCGGCATCGCGGCACGATTTCCGGCGGTCCCGATTTTTCGTTCCGGCTGTGCAGCGAACGCATTCGCGATGCGCAGATGAAGGACATTGATCTGTCCTCCTGGCGCGTGGCCTTCTCCGGCTCCGAACCGGTGCGATTCGAGACGCTATCGGCTTTCGTCGAGCGGTTCGGCGCGTTCGGCTTCGACAGCGGCGCGCTTTATCCCTGTTACGGACTGGCCGAGGCGACGCTGCTCGTGACGGGTGGCGAGCGCGGCCAGGGCGTTGTTTCGAGGGCCGCGCCCGTCGCGGGAGACGAAACGGCGCGTGTCGCTGGCAAGCGGCTGGTCGGCTGCGGGCGCGTGCCGGGCGCGCACGACATTTGCATCGTCGCGCGCTCGGGAGACGCAGTGCTGCCCGAGGGCGACACCGGTGAGATCTGGGTCAGCGGACCGAGCGTTGCGGCCGGCTACTGGCGCAACGCCCAGGCGACCGCTGCCACGTTCGTCGAGCGATTCGGACGACGCTGGCTGCGCACGGGCGATCTCGGCATGATGGCCGGCGGCGAATTGTATGTGACGGGGCGCGTGAAGGACCTGATCATCGTACGCGGCCTGAACGTCTATCCGCAGGATATCGAGCAGCGCGTCGAGGATGAACTCGATCTCGTGCGCAAGGGCCGCGTGGCGGCGTTCGCGGTCGAGATCGACGGCCGCGAGGGCATCGGCATCGCGGCGGAAATCGCGCGGCGGACGCAGTCGCTGGTTGCACCGCAGGCGATCATCGACGAGCTCGATGCGCTGGTGTCGTCGCTGACCGGCGAGCCGTTGTCGGTGGCGGTGCTGCTCAATCCGGGTGCGCTGCCCAAGACCTCGAGCGGCAAGCTCCAGCGCACTGCGGTGCTGCGCGGCTGGCAGGATGGCTCGCTCGATGCGTGGATCACGTGGCAGGCAGGCGACGATCTGACGGCGACGCCTCTGGATGCCTCTCCTGCTGCCTCGCTCGCGGCGTCCAGCGACACTGAACGCGCGCTCGCGGCGATCTGGTCCGAAGTGCTCGGCCGCGATGTGACGACTCGCGACGCCCAGTTTTTCCGTCTGGGCGGCGACTCGATCCAGGCAGTGCGGGTGGTGGCCCGGGTGGCGGCGACGCTCGCGTCCGGTTACGGCGTGAGTGAGTTGTTCGACGCGCCCCGGCTGTCCGATGCCGCCGCGCGCATTGACCGATTGCGCGCGCGGCAGGGCGGCGCGAGCGCGCTGCCGGCCATCGAGCGACAGCCCGCGTTCGACCGGGTTTCGCCGTTGAGCCACGCGCAACGCCGCCTGTGGGCGTTATGGCGGCTCGATCCGTCCGACACCGCTTATAACGTCGCCGGGACGCTTACGCTGGAAGGCTCGCTCGAGACCGATGCGCTGAACGACGCGCTCGCCGCGCTCATCGCGCGTCACCCTGTGCTGCGCGCACGCTTCAGCGAGGATGCCGACGGCGAGCCGCAGCAGATCGTCGATGCCGACGCAAGCGTGAGCATCGCGCGGCTCGATCTGCGCACGGCGCCCGACGCTGGCGCAACGGCGCAAGATGCCGCACGCCGCGTCGCCGATGAACCGTTCGACCTGCGGCACGGCCCGCTGCTGCGCGCGGCGCTGCTGTCCTTGGGCGACGACCGTCACCGGTTGGTGTTGGCGCTGCATCACATCGTCTGCGATGCCTGGTCGATGCAGCGCTTCGTTGACGAATTAGCCGAACTATACGGCGCGCGCGTCGAAGCGCGCGCGCCTGCGCTTCCCGGTCCCGTGCTGCAATACACGGACTATGCCGCGTGGCAGCGGACCTGGATCGGCCGCGCGGAGCATACGTCCCAGCTCGACTACTGGCGTCGCACGCTCGGCACCGGGCCCGCGCCCGCGCTGACGACCGACCGGCCGCGCCGGATCGACGGCAGCCGCGGTTCGCGCAGGGCGGCGCAGCACGCCATCGAACTCCCGCCCGGGTTCGATCAGGCGATCCGCCGGGTCGCCGGCGCGCACGACGTGACCCCGTCGATGCTGTTTCTGACCGCGCTTGGTCTGGTACTGCGCGCGCATACGTCAAGCGACGACGTACGCGTGGGCATTCCCGTCGCGAACCGGCACCGGCCCGGCACGCAGGACATCGCGGGCTTCTTCGTCAATACGCTCGTGCTGCGCCTGGCGTTCGACGGCACGCAGCCGTTGAGCGACGCGCTGCGGCGCGTGCGTGGCGCCGCCATCGACGCGCACGCGCATCAGGACTTGCCGTTCGACGTGCTCCTCGAAGCGTTGCGCCCGAACCGCGCGCTCGACGAAACCCCGTTGTTCCAGGTGATGTTCAATCACGTCGTCGGTGAGTCTGCGCCGCGTTCGCGCTGGCCCGGCCTGAACGCGAGCATCGACCTGTTGCTGCCTGCCGATGCCCAGTTCGATCTCACGCTCGATATTCAGGAGTCGCGCACGCACGGCTTCGAGGCGCGCTTCATCTATCCGGAGGCGCTGTTCGAGGCCGCCACCGTGGCGCGTTACGCCGCGCATCTGGTCGCCTGTCTCGACGCGCTCACGAACGATACGGCGCGTACGCCGCGCGACGTGCCGATGCTCACGGCAGGCGAAACCGCAAGCCTTCTCGAATGGAGCGCGCCGCGCGGGCAGTGCGCTGGCGGCATGCCGCTGCACCGGCGTATCGAGGCGCACGCGGCTCGCGATCCGCAGGCTGTCGCCCTCGTGTACGAAGGCGCGAACGTCAGTTACGGCGAACTCAACGCCCGCGCCAATCGACTCGCGCGTCGGCTTGTGCAGCACGGCGTCGGTCTCGAAACGCGCGTCGGATTGGCGCTGGACCGCTCGGCGGAACTGGTGATCGGCGTGCTGGCGATCCTCAAGGCGGGCGGCGCTTATGTGCCGCTTGACCCGCGCTATCCGGCAGAACGCCTCGCTTTCCTCATGACCGACAGCGGCATGACGCTGCTGCTCACGCAAGCATCGCTGCGCGAGTCGCTGCCCGCGACGCCGGGTGTCGCCGTGCTCGATATCGACGCCGACGCCGCGCTCGCGGGCGACAGCGACACGGCCAATCTCGATCTGCCCGTGGACGCATCGCATCTGGCGTATGTGATCTACACGTCGGGTTCGACCGGGCAACCGAAGGGCGCGCTCATCACGCATGCGAATGTCGGCCGTCTGCTGGATGCCACCGCTGCCGACTTCCGCTTCGGCCCGGATGACGTCTGGACGCTGTTCCATTCCTATGCATTCGATTTTTCCGTCTGGGAGATGTTCGGCGCGCTCTGTCTGGGCGGCCGGCTGGTGATCGTGCCTTATCTCGTGAGCCGCGCGCCCGCGGAGTTCCTCACGCTGCTGCGACGCGAAGGCGTCACGGTGCTGAATCAGACGCCATCGGCGTTTCGCCAGCTCACGCAGCAGTCCGCGCTGTTCGACGCCCGGGACCTCGCGCTGCGCGTGATGATCTTCGGCGGCGAGGCGCTGGAAACGGCCACGCTGCGCCGCTGGTTCACCCATTTCGGCGATGCATCGCCCCGCATGGTCAACATGTACGGCATCACCGAGACGACCGTTCACGTCACGTTCCGTCCGCTCACGCGCGCGGATGCCGATGCCGACCGCAGCCCGGTCGGACGGCAGATTGCCGACCTCGGCCTGTATGTGCTCGATGGGCACGGCGCACTTGCGCCTATCGGCGTGACGGGCGAACTGCATGTCGCGGGCGCGGGACTCGCGCGCGGCTACCTCGGCCGCGCGGCGCTCACCGCGAGCCGGTTCGTGCCGAATCCGTTCGCCGCCGACGGCAGCCGCCTGTATCGCACCGGCGATCTGGCCCGCTGGCGCCCCGACGGCGAGCTCGACTATCTCGGACGTCTGGATCATCAGGTCAAGATTCGCGGACACCGCATCGAACTGGGCGAGATCGAAGCGCGCCTGCTGGCTCAGGACGGCGTGCGCGAGGCGGTGGCGACGACCGACGCGGGACCGTCCGGCGCTCGCGTGATCGCGCATATCGGCGGCGATGCCGACCCCGCCGCGCTACGCGCCGCGCTCGCCCGCGTGCTGCCCGACTACATGGTGCCTGCCGCGATCGTGCGGCTGGACGCGCTGCCGCTCACCGCTCACGGCAAGGTCGACATGCGTGCGCTGCCTGCGCCCGTGTTCGAGTCCGAAAGCTACGAAACGCCTCGCTCCGGCATCGAGACGCGGCTTGCGGCCATCTGGCGCGAGGCGCTCGACGTCGCCCGCGTCGGACGGCACGATAACTTCTTCGCGCTCGGCGGCGATTCGATCCTGACGCTGAAGGTCGCCGCGCGCGCCACGCGCGAAGGGTTGCCGCTGACGCCGCGGCAGATATTCGGGCATCAGAGCGTCGCCGCGCTTGCGGACGCACTAACTGCCGCCGCCGTTCCGAGCCCGGCCACACCCGCCGCGCCGCCGCTCGAACCGCTCGCCGACCGCACGCGCCTGCCCTTGTCGCATGCGCAACAGCGGCTCTGGTTCCTGTGGAATCTCCAGCCGGACAGCACGGCTTACCATATCGCGGGCGGCTTGCGCCTGACGGGTGCGCTCGACATCGGGGCGGTGCGCGCCGCGTTCGACGGCATCGTCGCGCGGCACGACATCCTGCGCACCACGTTCAGCGATGACGAGGACGGCGCAGCCACGCAGATCGTGCATGCACGATTGCCGCATGCGTTCCGCGAGTTCGATGCACCCGCTGAAGCCGATGCCCGCATGTATGCCGATGCGTTCATGCAGGAAACCTTCGATCTGCGCGCGGGGCCGCTGCTGCGCGTGGCGGTCGTCCGGATGGGCGAGGGCGTCCATGGGTTGCTGCTGTCGATGCATCACATCGTCTCGGACGGCTGGTCGCTCGATGTCCTGCTCGACGAATTCGTCGCCCGTTACCGGGCCTCGGGCGAGGCATCGCGCCACGCCGCCCTCCCGCAGTTGGCCGCGCTGCCGGTGCAGTACGCCGATTACGCCGCCTGGAAACGCGCCTGGCTCGAAGCGGGCGAGCGCGAGCGTCAACTCGCGTACTGGCGAGAAGCGCTCGGCGCACAGGTCGAAGCGCTGGCGCTGCCCGTCGACCGGCCGCGCCGCCCGCTGGCGCACTATCGCGCGGCACGCCACGACCTGACGATCCCGGCGGTGCTCGGCGACCGTTTGCATGCCTGCGCGAAGGCGCACGACACGACCCTGTTCACCGTGCTGCTGGCGGGCTATCACGCGCTGCTGCACCGGCATACCGGGCAGCGCGCGATCCGCGTCGGCGTGCCGGTGGGCAACCGCGAACGCGCTGAAGTCGCCCATCTGATTGGCTTCTTCGTCAACACGCAGGTGTTGCACGCCGACGTCGAACCGCGCGCGACGCTTGCCACGTTGCTCGCCGCCACGCGCGAGGGCGCGCTGGCAGCGCAACAGCATCAGGAGTTGCCTTTCGACGTGCTGGTCGAAGCGCTGCAACCGGAGCGCAGCCTGAGCCGCTCGCCCTTGTTCCAGACGATGTTCAACCATCACAAGGTCGACCGTCGCGTACTGAACACGCTCGACGGCTTGCGCGTCGAGCGTCTCGATGACGGCGTCCGCAGCGCCCAGTTCGAGCTGATGCTCGACACGACCGAACATCACGACGGCTCCCTCACGGCGGCGCTGACGTACGCCAGCGAGTTGTTCGATGCGGACACCGTCGGGCGGATGGGACGTCACTATCTGGCCATGCTCGCGAGCTTCGTCGACGACGACAGCCGCACGCTCGGGGACGTGCCGCTCTTCGATGCGGCGGAGCACGCCGCACTGCTGGCGCTCGGGCGCGAGCCCGAACCGGCGCGCGATCCGCAGGCGTTCGTCGACGTGGCGGCGCGCATCGGCGCGCAGGCGGCGGCCACGCCTCAGGCGATCGCGGTGCGCTGCGGCGCGCAGTCGATGACCTACGGCGAACTCGATGCGCGCGCCAACCGTCTCGCGCATCGGCTGCGTGCGCTCGATGCGCGGCCCGGGATCATGGTGGGCGTGGCCGTCGAGCGCTCGGTGGCGATGGTCGTCGCGCTGCTTGCCGTGCTGCGCAGCGGCGCGGCGTATGTGCCGCTCGATCCCGCTTATCCGCGCGAACGCTTGAGACTGATGATGGAAGACAGCGGCCTTGCGCTGCTGCTCACCGACGCCGAAGCGGGCGTTGCGCTGCCGGCGATCGACGGTGTCATGCGGCTGGACGTGAATGCCGTCTGGCTCGACGACGAACCTGCCACGCCGCCGTCGGTCTCGCTGCAAGCCGACGATCTGGCCTATGTGATCTATACGTCCGGTTCCACCGGCAAGCCGAAGGGCGTCATGGTGCGTCACGGCGGCCTGACGAATTTTCTCGCGAGCATGCACGGCTGTCCGGGACTCGATTCGACCGATCGCTGGGTCGCCGTGACGTCGCTGTCCTTCGACATCGCGGCGCTCGAACTCTATCTGCCGCTCATGACCGGCGCGACGCTGATCGTCGCCGATCGCGAGACCGCGAGCGATGGCGCGGCGCTCGCGCGCCTGCTCGACGCTTCCCGCGCGACGGTGCTGCAAGCGACGCCGTCGACCTGGCGCATGCTTCTGCAGAGCCATACCCCGTGGCCCGCGCTCAAGGCGCTGTGCGGCGGGGAGGCGCTGCCGCGTGAGCTCGCCGACGCGCTGCTCGATCGCGGCGTGGCGCTGTGGAACATGTACGGCCCGACCGAGACGACGATCTGGTCGCTGCTCGGTCCGGTCGAGGCGGGACGCGACGCCGTGCCGCTCGGACGCGTCATCGCCCGTACCCACGCCTACGTGCTCGACGATGCCGCCGCGCTGGTGCCGCAGGGCGTGGCGGGCGAACTGTATCTGGGCGGAGAAGGGCTGGCGCGCGGCTATCTCGGCCGCGCCGCGCTCACCGCTGAACGCTTCGTGCCCGATCCGTTCACCACGGAGGGCGGCAGGCTCTATCGCACCGGCGATCAGGTGCGCTGGCGGGCCGATGGCTCGCTCGACTATCTCGGACGGATCGACCATCAGGTGAAGATCCGTGGACATCGCATCGAACTGGGCGAAGTCGAGGCGGCGCTGAGCGCGCTTTCCAGTGTGACGCAAGCCGTCGCGAGCGCCTGCGATGGCCCGGCGGGTCAACGGCTGGTGGCGTATGTGACGCTCGCGACGGACACGGACGGCCATGCCGCGCCTGACGCGCAGACGCTGCGCGCCGCCGTCGCCGCGCGCCTGCCGGATTTCATGGTGCCAGGCGCGATCGTTGTGCTCGAGCGCTTTCCGCTCACGCCGAACGGCAAGATCGACCGGCGCGCGTTGCCTGCACCGGATGTCAGCGCGGCCGATTACGAAGCGCCGCTCGGCGTCGTCGAAACGGCGCTGGCGGAAATCTGGCAGGCGTTGCTCGGCGCCGGACGCGTCGGGCGGCAGGACAACTTCTTCGCGCTCGGCGGCGACTCCATCGTGAGCCTGCAGGTCGTCGCGCGCATGCGTCGGGCCGGGTGGAAGATCACCGCGCGCCAATTGTTCGAGGCGCAGACGGTGGCCGCGCTCGCGGCGCTGGCCCAGCCGGAACCTGCCGACGCACCCGCGCATCGCGGCTTCGATGGCGGCGCGCTGCGGCAGCAGGGCGTCGATCTGCCGTGGAACGACATCGAGGACATCTATCCGGCCACGCCGCTGCAAGGCGGTCTGCTGTTCCACAGCCTGCTCGAAGCCGGGCGCGGCGTGTACGTCAACCAGAAACGGCTGACCCTGCGCGGCGTGCTGGATCACGCAGCGATGCGGAACGCCTGGGCGAGCGCCACGGCGCGTCATCCGGTTCTGCGCACGCATTTCACCTGGGCGCATGGCGGCGACGCGCTGCAAGTGGTGCGCAAGTCGGTTGCCACGCCCTACGCCAGCCACGACTGGTCCGCCGGCCCGCAAGCCACCTACGACGCGCGCCTGCAGGCATGGCTTGCCGACGATCTCGCACGCGGCTTCTCGCTGGAGTGCGCGCCGCTCCTGCGCATCAACGTATTCGCGCGGCCCGACGGCGAGCACGACCTCGTCTGGACCGATCATCACGTGTTGCTCGACGGCTGGAGCGCGGCGCAGCTTGTCGGCGAAGTGCTGGAAACCGTGCGCGCGTCGGCTGAGGAACGCGTGGCCGTCCTGGCGCCCGCCGTGCCGTATCGCCGCTATGTCGACTGGCTTGCCGCGCGTGCCGGTTCTGCGTCCTGGTGGCAAGAGAAGCTGCGCACGCTCGACGATCCCGCCACGCTCACCGCGAGCCTGCCCGCGCCGTCGGCGGACGTGTCGGGCGCGGCCGTGCAGGCGCATGGCACGGTCGTGGCGCAACGCGACGAGACGCTCGACGCCACGCTTGCGCAGCGACTGCGCACGGCGGCGCAGCGTTGCCGCGTCACCTTCGGCACGCTGCTGCAGGGTGCCTGGGCCTTGCTGCTGTCACGCCATGGCAATCGCGATCAGGTCGCGTTCGGCGTGACGCTTTCCGGCCGCGAAAACGAACTGGCCGACACCGGCGCGATGCTCGGTCTGTTCATCAACAGCCTGCCGATGTGGGTCGACGTGCCGGCTGCGGCGTCCGTCGCGGACTGGCTGCGCACGGTGCAACACGAGGCGAGCGCGCTGCGGGAACACGAAGCCACGCCGCTGCGGGATGTGCAACAGTGGTCGGGGCGCAGTGGCGACGCGCTTTTCGACACCCTGTTCGTGCTCGAGAATTTCCCGATCGGCGAGGCGATCCGCCGTCATGACTCGACGCTTTCGCTGACGCATTTCGCCGTCATCGAGCAGACTCACTATCCCCTCGTGCTCGCTGTGCTGCCGGGCGAGGCGGGCGGCGCAACCACGCTGCGCTGGAAACACCAGCTTGCACGCCTCGATGCCGCGACGCTTGCCAGGCTGCGTGCCGCGTATGGCGCGATTCTCACCCAACTTGCCACGCTCGCGGATGACGCGGTCGAGAACACCTTGCGCGTCGGAGCGATCACCCTGCCGGCAGACGGCGCAACCGATGCAACCGTCACCGCGCCGGTACGCCACGCCTTCCGTCCCGCGATGACGCGCATCGCCGAACAAGCCGCGCTCGACCCGCTGCGCGCGGCGCTGCATTGCGAAGGCGAACGCGTGAGCTACGGCGAACTCGACGGCGCGTCGGATCACGTCGCACGCGCACTGCTCGCGCACGGCGTGGCCGCCGACGAACGCGTCGGGCTGTGCATCGAACGTTCGGGCGCGCTGGTCGCGGGTCTGCTCGGCATCCTCAAGTCGGGTGCGGCCTTCGTGCCGCTGGATCCCGCCTATCCCGCCGAGCGCCTCGCCTACATGATGGACGACGCGGGCGTGCGCTGCGTGCTGGCGGACCCGGACACTGCCCGGGCGCTTGCGGGCGTTCTGGAGACGCGCGTGGTCATCGAAACCGGCAGCGCCGGCGATATGGCTGCACGTGCGCGTCGTCCGGACCACGGGTCACTCGAGATCGCAGCGGTTCATCCCGACCAGCTTGCCTACGTCATCTACACATCGGGTTCGACCGGCCGTCCCAAGGGCGTGGCGATCAGTCACGACAGCCTGAGCCAGCATCTCGACGACTTCATCGGTGCTTACGGGATCACCTCGGCCGACAAGCAACTGCAATCGTCGACCATCAATTTCGATGTCGCGCTGCACGAAATGCTGCCGGCGCTGTGCATGGGCGGCCAAGTGGAGATGCGTGGCCCGCAACAATGGGATCTCGCCGCGACGAGCCGTCATCTCGCCGACGAGCGCGTGACGTTCTCACGCATTCCGACAGCTTACTGGCAGCAATGGCTGCGCAATCGTCCGCCCGCGAGCGAACTCGCCGCGTTGCGCCAGATCACGGTCGGCGGCGAAGGCTTGCCGGGCGACGCGCTGCGGCAGTGGCGCGACGGTCCGCTCGCTCATATCCGTCTCGACAATCTCTATGGCCCGACCGAAACCACGGTCGCGTGCATGTATCGCGAAACGCGCGCGTCGGATATCGACTGCGCGGTGGTGTCGATCGGCGCGCCCTACGCGTCGCGGCGCGTGCACGTCGTCGATGCCTACGGACAGATCGCGCCGGTCGATGCGTTGGGCGAACTCGTCATCGGCGGCGCGACGCTGGCGCGCGGCTATCTGGAGCGGCCCGCGCTCACGGCGGAAAAGTTCATCCCCGATCCGTTCGCCAATGACGGCTCGCGGCTCTATCGCACGGGCGATCTGTGCCGTCGCCGCGCGGATGGCCGTATCGACTTCCTCGGGCGGCTGGACCAGCAGGTCAAGCTGCGTGGCCTGCGCATCGAACTGGGCGAGATCGAAGCCGTGCTGCGTCAGATCGACGGCGTGCGCGAAGCGGTCGTCGCGCTGCGCGGCACGGGCGAGAGCAGTCGTCTGGTCGGCTACGTGGTCGCCGCGCAGAGCGCCGGCATCGCCGACGTCACATTGCGTCGCGCGCTCGAAGGCAAGCTGCCGGGGCATATGGTGCCCTCGTGCTTCGTGCATCTCGCGCGGATGCCGGTCATGCCGAACGGCAAGACCGATCGCAACGCACTGCCCGAACCGCCCGATGCCAGCGCACGCGAGCACGTTGCGCCGCGCACCGCCAACGAGGCAGCGCTGGTCGCCGTGTGGCGTCAGGTTCTCGGCCGCGAGAGCATCGGCGTGACCGATAATTTCTTTGAAGTGGGCGGCGATTCGATTCTCAGCTTGCGCATCATCGCGCATGCGGCGCAGGCAGGATTGAAGCTCACGCCGAAACAGATTTTCGAAGCCCCCGATATCGAACGGTTGGCTGCGCTGGCGGTGCCGGTGCGCGCCGCGTCGACCGAAGAGCGTCGCCACGCCTTGCCGCTCACGCCGATCCAGGCGACCTTCTTCGACCGTCATCCCGAGGGCGAGGCGCACTGGAACCAGGCGGTGCTGCTGCGCGCCGCATCGCTCGACATCGGTGCGCTGCGCCGTGCGCTCGATACGCTGGTGCGCCGCCACGACGCATTGCGTCTGCGCTTCGTCCGGCACGATGGCTGGCAGCAGCGGGTCGTCGCGCACGAGCCGCACGCCCTGCTCGATACCTTCGATCTACGCGCCGATGCCGATTGGCGCGCCGCGCTCGCGGACACGGCGACGCGTCTGCACCGATCCCTGCATCTTGCACACGGCCCGTTGTTGCGGGCAGCGGCCTTTCAGGTGCCGGGCGGCGCGCGTCTGCTGCTGACGATTCATCACCTCGCGGTGGACGGCGTGTCGTGGCGTGTTCTGCTCGACGAACTCGAACAGTTTTACGCCGCCGCGCTGCATGGCGAAACGTCGACGCTGCCGCCCGCCACGCCTTGGAGCGTATGGGTCGAGGCGCTGCATGAATACGCCGGATCGGCGCGCGTGAAGGCGTCGCTCGGCGCGTGGCGCGCGAGGATCGGCGCGGCCGTCGCTCCGTTCGAGGCCGAGTCGCGCGGCGCGCCGCGTCAGACGCTCACGACCGCACTCGGCGCGCAGACGACGCGCGAACTGATCGACGAGGCCCGGCGGGTTTATCGCATGCCGCTCGACGAAGTGCTGCTCGCAGCGCTGCCGCATGCACTCGGCATGGGCGAGCGCGCGTTGCTGGTCGCGCTGGAAAGTCACGGCCGCGAGTCGCTGCCGGAGGAGCTCGATATCAGCGGCACGGTCGGCTGGTTCACGACGCGTCATCCGCTGCGGCTCGCCACACATGACGATCTCGCGCGGAGCCTGCTCGACACCAAAGCGTGCGTGCGCGCGGTGCCGGACAAGGGTTTCGAATGGGGCCTGCTGGCGCACTCGCCCGATGCGGCCGTGCGTGCGGAGGCGGGCGCGCTGCCCGCGCCGCGTGTCGGTTTCAACTACTTCGGCAATCTCGATCAGACCTTGCCGGCGTCGGGCGTGTTCGCGCTCGCGGACGAGGACTGCGGCGAGATGACGGCAACGGCCGCCGCCCCGTTCGCACTCGACATCAATGCGCGCGTGCAGGACGGCGCGCTGTCGATTCGCTGGGACTTCGATCCCGATGTCATCGGCGTGGTCCGTGCGCGCGAGATCGCCGCGCGTTTCGAGGCGCGTTTGCGCGCGACGCTCGCGCATTTGAACGATGCGGCCCGCGTGCTGAGCGCGTCGGACTTCCCGATGCTGCGCGTGACGCCCGAACAATGGGCGCGCCTGGGCCTGGCGTCCGGTCCGGCCGATGCCATCGAAGATATCTATCCGGCTACGCCCGTCCAGCAAGGGCTGATTTTTCACGGGCTCGCGCAGCCCGACGCCGGTCTGTATGTCACGCAGAAGCGCATCACGCTCGCCGGCGCGCTCGACGCGCGTGCCATGCAGCGGGCCTGGCTCGACGCCGCGGCACGGCATCAGGTGTTGCGCACGCGCTTCGAATGGCGCTACGGCGGTCCCGTGCTGCAAGTGGTAGCGCCGCGCGCGCAGTTGCCCTTCGCCGTCCATGAGGACATGCCGCGCGACCCATCGGCCTATGAAGCGGCGCTCGATAGCTGGCTGCACGACGATCTGCGCGCAGGATTCGATATCGAGTGCGCGCCGCTCGTGCGCGTGAACCTCTTCACACGGCCCGATGGCGGTCATGATCTGGTGTGGACCGGCCATCATGCGATCACCGATGGCTGGAGCAGCGCCTTGCTGATGAGCGAGGTGATGGACGCGTACCGCGCCGCGTGCGGCGGCGTGACGCATGTGCCGCTGCCGCCGGTGCAGTACGCGCGCTACGTCGCCTGGCTCGACGCGCAACCGTCGTCGCGCGAATGGTGGGTCGCTCAGGCGGGTGATATCGACGCCTGCGGCACGCTCACCGACATGCCATCGACCAGAACGGACGGCGCGGCGGCACCGGCCTTCGAATTCGAGCGGACGCTCGACGCGGCGTTCGTCGCGCGCCTGGAAGACGCCGCGCGACGCCATCAGGTCACGCTCAATACGCTGGTACAGGGCGCGTGGGCGCTGCTGCTCGCGCAGTCGACGGGACGCGAGCGCGCGGTCTTCGGCGTCACGGTGGCAGGCCGTCCGGCGGCGTTGCCGGGCGTGCAACGCATGCTCGGGCTGTGCATCAACAGCTTGCCGCTCCATGTGGACGTGCCGCGCCGCGCGGCATGCGGCGACTGGCTGCGCGGACTTCAGGCGGCCAACGTGGCGTTGCGCGAGCATGAGCACACGCCGCTGGCGTCGGTGCAGCAATGGCTCGGACGCACAGGTGGAGAACTGTTCGATTCGCTGCTCGTGTTCGAAAACTATCCGGTCGATGCCAGCCTGCGCGAAACCGGCGACGGCTTGCGGGTGAGCGCTGCACGCGCGTTCGAGCGCACGCACTATCCGCTGACGCTGACCGTATCGACCCAACCGGAGTTGAGCCTCGAATGGAGCGTGGATACCGCGCGCGTCGGGCGCGATCGCGCGCAGCAACTCGCGGAGCGATTCGAGCGCTTGCTGCGCGCTTTGAGCGGCGACGTGGAGCGGCTCGGCGATATCGCTTTGCTCGATGCGAGCGAAGCGACTGCGCTATTGACGATGGGCCGTGGGTACGAGGTTCATCGCCGTGCGCCGGTGCACGAATGGATCGCGCAGCAGGCCGCGCGCACGCCCGATGCACACGCGCTGATTCTGGACGACAGCACGCTCGATTACGCAACGCTTGACGCCCGCGCGAATCGGCTGGCGCATCGGCTGATTGCGCAGGGCGTGCGCGGCGAGACGCGCGTGGGTATTGCGCTGGAACGCTCGCTTGACATGGTGGTGGGGCTGCTGGCGATTCTCAAGGCGGGCGGCGCGTATGTGCCGCTCGATCCGGACTATCCGGCCGAGCGCATTGCCTACATGGTGCAGGACAGCGGCATCGGCCTGCTGTTGAGCGAGGCGCGCGTGCTGGCGAAACTGCCCGCACTCGATGTGCGCCATGTGTCAGTGGAGGACGAAGCGGGGCCGTCGCATGCGCCGGAGGTGCGCATTCACGATCGACAACTGGCGTATGTGATCTACACGTCAGGTTCGACGGGGCGTCCCAAGGGCGTGGCGATCTCGCACGATGCGCTGGCGCGCCACGCGCAGGTGTCGATCGACTTTGCGAGCTTGTCGAGCCGGGATCGCGTGCTGCAATTCTCGACGATCAACTTCGATGGTTTCATCGAGCAGTTGTTTCCCTCTCTGTGCGTGGGCGCGGCGGTGGTGTTGCGCGGGGCGGACTTGTGGAGCAGCGAGGAGTTCGCGGCGCGAGTGAAACGCCACGGCATCACGGTGGCCGATCTGCCGACGGCGTACTGGCATGTGCTGGTGCAGGAGTTGACGCGAGGCGAGGCGGTTCAGGACGCTTTGCACACGCTCCGGGAAGTGCACGCCACGGGCGAGGCGATGCCGCTGGAAGGTCTGCGCCGCTGGCGCGAGAGCGCCACGCTTGCGCCGATCCGTCTGCTCAACACGTACGGTCCGACCGAGACGGCGATCACCGCGAGCGCGTTCGAGGCATCGCAGGCGCCGCTCGACGCGCTGCCGGGGCAGGTGCCGATCGGCCGGGCGCTGGGGACGCGCGCGTTGTACGTGCTGGGGCCGGACATGAGTTTGACGCCGCGCGGCGCGATCGGCGAACTGGCGATCGGGGGCGAATTGCTGGCGCGCGGGTATCTGAATCGCGCGGGGCTGAGCGCGGAGCGTTTCGTGCCGGACCCGTTCGCGGGCGAGGGTGCGCGCATGTATCGCACGGGCGACCTGGTGCGCTGGCGCGAGGACGGACAACTCGAATACGCGGGGCGTATCGATCATCAGGTGAAGCTGCGCGGTTTCCGGGTGGAACTGGGGGAGATCGAAGCGCGTTTGCTGGCACAGGAAGGCGTGCGCGAAGCGGTGGTCTCGCCGCAGGGCAGTGGGGTATCGCAGCGCTTGATCGGCTATGTGACGGGTCACGACGGGCTCGATGGCGATGCATTGCGCCGCGCACTAGCCGAAGTCTTGCCGGAATACATGGTGCCGGCAGGGGTGATGGTGCTGGACGCGATGCCGATGACGCCCAACGGCAAGCTGGATCGCAAGGCGCTGCCGCAGCCGCATTGGGAGCCGCGTGAGTCCACTCCGCCGCAGGGCGGGACGGAGCAGCAGCTCGCTGCGATCTGGAGCGACGTGCTGGGTGTGGAGCGCATCGGACGCGACGACAACTTCTTCGCGCTCGGCGGCGATTCGATCCTGAGCCTGCAGATCGTCGCGCGTATGCGTCAGATCGGCCTGTCGATTACGCCCCGGCAATTGTTCGACGCGCAGACCGTGGCGCTGCTCGCGCACGTGGCGTCGCGCGCGGAGTCGCGCATCGTCGCAGACGACGCACCACAAGGCGACCTGCCGTTGTTGCCGATCCAGCGCGACTTCTTCGAAATGGATGTGCCCGAGCGCCATTACTGGAACCAGGCCATCCTGCTGCGTACCCCGCCGAAGATCGACGTGGACCGGCTGCGTCGCGCGTTGCTCGCGGTAAGCGAGCATCATCCGGCGTTCCGTCTGCGTTTCGTCGAACGCGATGGCGTTTGGACCCAGACTCACGCACAGGATGCGGCCACGGCGGACATGCTATGGGAGCGTCATCTCGACGATCCGGCTTCGCTGGCCTCGCTGTGCGAAACCGCCCATGCGAGCCTCGATCTGACGCACGGCCCGCTGCTGCGCGCGATGCTCGTGCATCTTCCCGATGGCTCCTCAAGACTATTGCTCACCGCGCATCATCTGGTGGTGGATGGTGTGTCGTGGCGCGTGATCGTCGACGATCTTCGACGCGTCTATGAAGGCGGCGCGCCCGCGCCGCGCGGATCGTCCTTCGCGACGTGGGCCCGCCGCCTCCCCGCGCACGCCTGCAGCGCCGCGTCACGCGCCGAACTCGCTTACTGGCGCGCGCTCGATGCGCCCGCCGATTTGCCCGCCGATTTGCCCGCCGACGTGCCGGGCGACACGAGCGGCGGACCCGCGCGCGTCGGCGACGGCGCGCGTATCGAACGCGTCCTCGACGCCGATGCAACCCGCCGCCTGTTGCAGGACACGCCCACCGCGTTCCGCACGCATATCAACGACCTGCTGCTGACGGCCCTTGGCCGCGCCTTGTGCGACTGGACCGGGCACGATGCCGTGCTGGTCGATATCGAAGGGCATGGGCGCGAGCCGCTGTTCGACGATGTCGATCTGAGCCGCACCGTCGGCTGGCACACGAGCGTCTTCCCGGTCGCGCTTGCGGCGTGCGGCGAGCGTGCGACGGCGCTGCGGCGCGTCAAGGAGATGCTGCGCGCGGTGCCGCGCCACGGGATTGGCGCGGGACTGCTGCGCTACGCTGGCGAGCCTGCGGATCGCGCCGTCATGGCTGGCCTTGCGCGCCCGCAGGTCGTGTTCAATTACCTCGGTCAGTTCGATACGGCATTCGATGCGCAGGACGACGGCTGGGCCATCGCGGACGAGTCCGTCGGTTCGACGCTCGCGGCCAGCACGCCGCTCACGCACGCGCTGTCCGTCGATGCCAAGGTGACGCATGGCCGCTTGTCGATCGCGTTCGGCTACAGCGCCGCGCGTCATCGCGCCGCGACGATTGACACGCTGGCCGCGCACGTCGAGCGCGAACTGCTGGCGCTGATCGACCTCTGCGCCGAAACGGCAGGCGCGGTCACGCCGTCCGACTTCCCGCTGGCGGCCCTCGACATGGCGGCCCTCGACAGTCTCGCGCTGCCGTGGCGCGACGTCGACGACCTCTATCCGCTTTCGCCGATGCAGGCCGGCATGATGTTCCACGCGATGCTGGATGCGCAGGCGTCGGTCTATCTGAATCAGGCGCGCGTCGATATCGACGGACTCGATACGGCGCGCTTCGAAGCCGCCTGGCGCACAGTGACGGCGCGGCACGACATCCTGCGCACCGGCTTTCTGCAACGCGGCGGCGAGTTGCTCCAATGGGTCTCGAAACGCGCTCTCGCACCGTTCGAGCATCTGGACCTGCGTGGCGATGCCGGGCGCACCGCCGTTCTCGACGCGCTCGCGCGGCGTGAACTGGAAGCAGGCTTCGATCTGGAGCGCCCGCCGCTGCAACGCTTCGTGCTGGCACGCATCGGGGATCGGCGTCATCACCTGATCTGGACCAGCCATCATCTGCTGCTCGATGGCTGGAGTGCCGCGCAGCTGATGAGCGAGGTGCTGCGTCACTATGCCGGCGAGACGCTGCCCGCCGTGCCGGGGCGCTTCCGCGACTACATCGCATGGCTCGGGAAGCAAGATGCTCGCGCGAGCGACGCGTTTTGGCGCGGCGCGCTCGCGGAGGTCGATGGACCGACCCGGCTGGCGCGCGTCGAAACGCCGCCGACCAGCGTGGATTCCAGCTTTGCGCGTCTGCACGAGAGCTTCGACGCGGCGCTCACCGCCGGGTTGAACGCGTTCGCCAAGCAGGAGCGCGTCACGGTGAATACGCTGGTTCAGGGCGCGTGGGCCGAACTGCTGCATCAGCAGACCGGACAGCGCACGGTGAGCTTCGGTGCGACCGTCGCCGGTCGTCCAGGCGAGCTCGCGCAGGCGCACACCCTGATCGGCCTGTTCATCAATACGTTGCCGGTGACCAGCACGCGAGCGCCGTCGATGCCAGTCGGCGCGTGGCTGCGCGCCTTGCAGGAGCGCGCGCTCGCCGCTCGCGAATTCGAGCACACGCCGCTCGGCGACATTCAGAAGGCCGCGGCGTGCGGGCAAGCGCCCTTGTTCGACAACATCGTCGTGTTCGAAAATTTTCCCGTCGATGCGGTGCTGAAGTCGTCCGCGCCGGGCGGGTTATCGTTCGACCACTACGTCAACGAGGAAGAAACCCATTACCCGTTGACGCTCACGGTATTGCACGGCGCAAGTCTGCGCGTGCGGCTGAGTTACCGGACCGACGCCTTCGACGCCGCGCAGGCCGGGCGTCTGCTGGCGCGCTTCGGTGCGATCGTGCGCGGCTTCCTGCGTGACGCGGATCAGGCAGTGGCCGACGCCGCGATGCTGCCGCAGGCGGAACGCGACGCGCTGCTTGCACGGGGTCATGGCGCGGCGGGGGACGGCGATGCCGCACTCGTACACGAGCGCGTGTCCGCCCAGGCGCGCCTCACGCCGGACAAGATCGCGCTGGTGTGCGGCGGCGACGCCCTGCGCTACGACGAACTCGATGCGCGCGCCAACCGGCTGGCGCATCGGCTGATTGCAGCGGGCGTCGGCAGCGAGATGCTCGTGGGTATCGCGCTGACGCGTTCGGCGCACATGGTGGTCGCCGTGTTGGCCGTGTTGAAGTGCGGCGCGGCGTATGTGCCGCTTGATCCGGACTATCCCGCCGAACGTCTGGCGTGGATGATCGAAGACAGCGGACTGCGCTTCGTGCTGCGCTCCGGTGACGTTGCCCTGCCTTCTCTCGATGATGGAATCGCCGTGCTCGATCCTGCCGCGGCGGGCGATGCATCGATGCCTTCCCACGCACCGGCGATCACGGTGAATCGCGAGCATCTCGCCTATGTCATCTACACGTCCGGTTCGACGGGTAAACCCAAGGGCGTCATGGTGCGTCATGGCGGGCTGGCGAATTTTCTGTCGAGCACGGCGTGCAGTCCGGGTCTCGACGCTGACGATCGTTGTGTGGCGGTGACCTCGCTGTCGTTCGATATCGCCGCGCTGGAACTGTATCTGCCGCTCACCGTGGGTGCGGCGCTGATCGTCGCGCCGCGCGAGACCACCCGCGATGGCGCGGCGCTCGCCGCGCTGCTGTGCGACGCACGCGCGACCGTGCTGCAATCGACTCCGGCGACCTGGCGCATGCTGCTCGCAAGCGGCGCGCCGTGGCCCGCGCTCAAGGGCTTGTGCGGAGGCGAAGCCTTGCCGCCGGATCTCGCGCAGGCGTTGCTCGCGCATGGCGTCGAACTGTGGAACATGTACGGCCCGACCGAGACGACCATCTGGTCGATGCTCGGTCCCGTGACCGATCCGGCTGCCCTGACGCTCGGCGACGCCATGTCGCGTACCCGCGCGTATGTGCTCGATAACGAGGGCGAACTGGTGCAGGCGGGCGTGCCGGGCGAGCTCTGTCTGGGTGGCGAAGGACTTGCGCGCGGCTACTGGCGGCGCGCGCCACTCACCGCCGAGCGTTTCGTGCCCGATCCGTTCGCGGGCGGCGGCGCGCGCCTGTATCGCACCGGCGATCTGGTGCGCTGGCGCGATGACGGCACGCTCGACTATCTCGGCCGGATGGATCATCAGGTCAAGATTCGTGGTTATCGAATCGAACTGGGCGAGGTCGAGGCAGCGCTGGCGGCGTGCGAAGGCGTCGGATCGGCCGTGGTGGTCGCGCGTGAAGGTCCGGGAGGCATGCGTCTGGTCGGCTATATCACGCATCGGGAACCCGCGTCCGCCGTGGTTGCGGATGTGGCCCGGCTGCGTGCGGCGCTCGCGCAAAGCCTGCCCGGCTACATGATTCCCGGCGCGATCGTGGCACTCGATACCTTGCCGCTCACACCGAACGGCAAGGTGGATCGCCGTGCGCTCCCCGCGCCCGACGACGGCGCCGCGGACTACGACGCACCGCGCGGCGAAACCGAGCACGCGCTCGCCGCGATCTGGCGCGAGGCGCTGCAACTGGACCGCGTCGGACGCAACGACGATTTCTTCGCGCTCGGCGGCGACTCGATCCTGAGTCTGCGCGTCGCGGCGAAAGCCGTGGCTGCGGGGCTGCCCGTCACGCCGCGTCTGCTGTTCGCGCATCCGCACATCGCGGCGCTGGCGCGCGCCTGTGTCGAGGCGCCGCGCGTACCGGCGCTCGTGCCGGTTCAGAGCGAAGCGGCGGCGGACGGCGCGCGCGTGCTGCCGATGTCGCATGCGCAGCAGCGGTTGTGGTTCATGTGGAATCTGGAGCCCGACAGCCGCGCCTATCACATTGGCGGTGCGGTGCGGCTGCAGGGCGAACTGGATGTCGATGCGCTCGCCGCGGCCTTGGCGCAGTTGGTCGCGCGTCACGAAGCGTTGCGCACGACCTTGCGCGAAATCGAAGGCGCAGGGCCGTGCCAGATCGTGCATGCATCGCTTGCGCCGGAGTTCCGGATCGTCGAATCGGACGACGCGCGTTCGGCCGCCGACGCTGTCATGGCGACGCCCTTCGATCTCGAGCGCGGACCGTTGCTGCGCGCGGCGCTCGTCAGGGAAGCGGCGCATCGGAACGTGCTGGTCGTGTCGATGCATCACGCGGTGTCGGATGGCTGGTCGGTGCAAGTGCTGCTCGATGACGTCGTCGAGCTTTATGCCGCGGCGACGGCGAAACGCGCACCGCGCCTGCCGGCTTTGCCGGTGCAGTACGGCGATTACGCGGTGTGGCAGCGCCGCTGGCTGGACGACGGCGAGCGTGAGCGTCAGCTCTCGTATTGGCGCGATGCGCTGGGCGCCGCGCATCCGGTGCTCGAATTGCCTGCCGACACACCGCGCCGCGCCGAGGGCGATGCGCGCGCCGCGCGTCTGCGGCACGAACTGCCGGTGGCGTTGAGCGAGCGGGTGCGGGCGCTCGCAGCGACGCGCGCCACGACGCCTTATGTCGTGCTGCTCGCCGCGTTTCATGCGCTGCTGCATCGTCTGAGCGGCGAGCGCGATGTACGCGTCGGCGTGCCGGTCGCCAATCGCGAACGGCCCGAGGTCGCGCCGCTGATCGGCTTCTTCGTCAATACCCAGGTCATGCGTGCGCGTTTCGACACGGATCTCACGCTCGATGCGCTCATCGAGCAGACGCGCCGCGCCGCGCTGGGCGCGCAGGCGCATCAGGACTTGCCGTTCGAGGCGCTGGTCGAGGCGCTGCGGCCGGAACGCACCCTCGCGTCGACGCCGCTGTTCCAGGTGATGTTCAATCACCAGAAGACCGACTATCGCGCGCTGTCGCAATGGCCGGGACTGGAAGTGGAAGCGCTGACGATCGGCGATGGCGATGCCCAGTTCGACCTGACGCTCAATGTCACCGAGTCGGCCACGGATGGACTGATCGCCGAGATGAGCTATGCGTGCGCGCTGTGGTCGGAGCAATCCGTCGAGCGCTGGATGCGTCAATACGAGACGCTGCTGCAGGCGATGACGGCGGACGGATCGGTTCGCGTCGGCGCAGTCGCCTTGCTCGATGCGAGCGAAGCGACGGCGCTACTGACGATGGGCCGTGGGTACGAGGTTCATCGCCGTGCGCCGGTGCACGAATGGATCGCGCAGCAGGCCGCGCGCACGCCCGATGCACACGCGCTGATTCTGGACGACAGCACGCTCGATTACGCAACGCTTGACGCCCGCGCGAATCGGCTGGCGCATCGGCTGATTGCGCAGGGCGTGCGCGGCGAGACGCGCGTGGGTATTGCGCTGGAACGCTCGCTTGACATGGTGGTGGGGCTGCTGGCGATTCTCAAGGCGGGCGGCGCGTATGTGCCGCTCGATCCGGACTATCCGGCCGAGCGCATTGCCTACATGGTGCAGGACAGCGGCATCGGCCTGCTGTTGAGCGAGGCGCGCGTGCTGGCGAAACTGCCCGCACTCGATGTGCGCCATGTGTCAGTGGAGGACGAAGCGGGGCCGTCGCATGCGCCGGAGGTGCGCATTCACGATCGACAACTGGCGTATGTGATCTACACGTCAGGTTCGACGGGGCGTCCCAAGGGCGTGGCGATCTCGCACGATGCGCTGGCGCGCCACGCGCAGGTGTCGATCGACTTTGCGAGCTTGTCGAGCCGGGATCGCGTGCTGCAATTCTCGACGATCAACTTCGATGGTTTCATCGAGCAGTTGTTTCCCTCTCTGTGCGTGGGCGCGGCGGTGGTGTTGCGCGGGGCGGACTTGTGGAGCAGCGAGGAGTTCGCGGCGCGAGTGAAACGCCACGGCATCACGGTGGCCGATCTGCCGACGGCGTACTGGCATGTGCTGGTGCAGGAGTTGACGCGAGGCGAGGCGGTTCAGGACGCTTTGCACACGCTCCGGGAAGTGCACGCCACGGGCGAGGCGATGCCGCTGGAAGGTCTGCGCCGCTGGCGCGAGAGCGCCACGCTTGCGCCGATCCGTCTGCTCAACACGTACGGTCCGACCGAGACGGCGATCACCGCGAGCGCGTTCGAGGCATCGCAGGCGCCGCTCGACGCGCTGCCGGGGCAGGTGCCGATCGGCCGGGCGCTGGGGACGCGCGCGTTGTACGTGCTGGGGCCGGACATGAGTTTGACGCCGCGCGGCGCGATCGGCGAACTGGCGATCGGGGGCGAATTGCTGGCGCGCGGGTATCTGAATCGCGCGGGGCTGAGCGCGGAGCGTTTCGTGCCGGACCCGTTCGCGGGCGAGGGTGCGCGCATGTATCGCACGGGCGACCTGGTGCGCTGGCGCGAGGACGGACAACTCGAATACGCGGGGCGTATCGATCATCAGGTGAAGCTGCGCGGTTTCCGGGTGGAACTGGGGGAGATCGAAGCGCGTTTGCTGGCACAGGAAGGCGTGCGCGAAGCGGTGGTCTCGCCGCAGGGCAGTGGGGTATCGCAGCGCTTGATCGGCTATGTGACGGGTCACGACGGGCTCGATGGCGATGCATTGCGCCGCGCACTAGCCGAAGTCTTGCCGGAATACATGGTGCCGGCAGGGGTGATGGTGCTGGACGCGATGCCGATGACGCCCAACGGCAAGCTGGATCGCAAGGCGCTGCCGCAGCCGCATTGGGAGCCGCGTGAATCCACTCCGCCGCAGGGCGGGACAGAGCAGCAGCTCGCTGCGATCTGGAGCGACGTGCTGGGTGTGGAGCGCATCGGACGCGACGACAACTTCTTTGCGCTCGGCGGCGATTCGCTGCGCGCAATGCAGGTCATGTCGCGAATCCGCGCGCGCTTCGGCGCTGCGCCGCCGCTGCGCTCGATGTTCACCGCGCCGACACTCGCCGCGATGGCCCCGCATGTCGTGAGGGCCCAGGTCAGCGATGCGCCCGCCTTGCAGGCCGTCGCCCGGACCGCGCGCATGCCGTTGTCGCCGGCGCAGTATCGCCTGTGGCTTACGGAGCGCCTTGCCGCGCCCGGCTCGGCGTCGTACACGATCGCCGCAGCGGTCGAGGTGACGGGCGCGCTGTCGATCGCGCGCGTCGAGCGCGCGCTTGCCGAACTCGTCGCGCAGCATGAAATCCTGCGCACGACCTATCCCGACGACGACGGCGTGCCCTACGCACGCATCGCGCCGGCGCACGAGGCACACGTCGAGGTGCCGTTCACGGACTTGCGCGGCCTGACCGACGCGCACGCCGAGGCGCGCGTCAGCGAGGCGATCGAGGCGGCGCAGCACACTCGTTTCGCGCTCGCCGATGGACCGCTTTTCGCGGTCGCCGTGCTGCGGCGTGACGCGTCGCGGCATGTCATCACCTTCGCGACGCATCACATCATCTCGGATGGCTGGTCGATGAGCGTGCTGGTCGAGGCCTTCGCCGAACGCTATCGCGCGCGGCAGCCAATCGAGACTCCGCCGCTGCAATACGCGGACTACGCCGCATGGCAGGACGCCGCACTGAGCGGCGCAGCGGGCGAAGCGGAACGCGTCTACTGGCAACGCTATCTCGACGGCGCACCGCGTGCGTTGCAGTGGCGCGATGCCGCCGCACGCCCGCCGGTCGCATCGCAGCAGGGCGACGCCATCGCGTTCGCGCTACCCGCGGCGTTGTCGGCGCGTATCGACGACTTCGCTGCCCGGCGCGGCATCACCGCTTATGCGGCGTTGCTGGCGAGCTTCGAGTTGCATCTGCATCGCGTCACCGGCATGCACGATCTGCTGCTCGGCACCGATGTCGCGGGACGAGAGCGCGTCGAGCTCGAATCGATGCTCGGCTTCTTCGTCAACGTGCTGCCGTTGCGTTCGCGCTGGAGCGGCGGGCACACGCACGGTTTCGGCGCGTACGCCGCGAAGCGTCAGGACGAACTGCTCGACGTGTTCGCGCATCAGGCGCTGCCGTTCGACCGGATCGTGGAGGCGGCGGGCGTGCGCCGCGACCCGTCGCGCAACGCACTCGTGCAGGCGCTTTTCGTCTTGCAGAACACGCCATCCGACGCGCTCTCGCTCGATGGTCTCGCAGTGCGCACGCTCGACGTGCCGAGCCGTCATTCGAAATTCGACATGGCGCTCTTCGTGCATCGCGACACGCACGGCTGGCGCGGCGAGTGGGTGTTCGCGACGCCGCTGTTCGAGCGCACGGCCATCGCCCGCCAGCTATCGGCGTGGACACAACTTCTGGAGGAACTCGTGAACGATCCCGACAAGGCGCTCGACACGCTCATGACCGCGCCGGTTCAGGCGGACCAGTCCACCGCCGACGCGATCCGCTCCCGCGACAACACACTCGGCAAGCTGGACAAGCTCAAGGCGCTTCGCGCCCGACATGCCCCCGCGACTGCCACGGCAACCGCTACGTCCGCGACACCCGCCGCCGGTCGCGCACCGCGCGCACTTGTGCGGATCGGCGAGTTGCAGCCTGGCCGCCGATTGCCCGCGCTGGTCGAACCGTTACGCCGCGATCTGGATCCGGAGGTCTGGGCGGCGGCGCATCGCGCGCAGATCGACACGCTGCTCGGCGAGCATGGCGCAATTCTGTTTCGCGGCTTCGCGCTGAACGATCCGCAGCAGTTCGAGGCTTTCGTGGAGGCGATGTCGCCGCGCCTGTATGGCGCGTACGGCGATCTGCCGAAGAAGGAGGGCGGCCGTAACACCTATCGTTCGACGCCGTATCCCGAGCGCGAAATGATCCTTTACCACAACGAGAGTTCGCACACCGGACGCTGGCCGTACAAGCAGTGGTTCTATTGCGAGCTGCCGTCCCGGACCGGCGGCGCGACGCCGGTCGCCGACGGGCGCGACATGCTGCGGGCGCTGCCGGCGGCGCTGGTCGACAAGCTCGCATCGAAGGGACTGATCTATGTCCGCACTTTCACACCCGATCTCGACGTGTCATGGCAGGACTTCTTCAGGACGAGCGATGCCGCCGAGGTCGAAGCCCGTTGCCGCGCGGGGGGAGTCGCCTTCGAGTGGTTCGGCGAGGTGTTGCAGACCCGCACGCGCGCACCCGCGGTGATCACGCATCCTTTCACCGGCGAGCGGGTTTTCTTCAATCAGATCCAGTTGCATCACCCGTATTTCCTCGATGCCGCCGTGCGGCGCGATCTGCTCGAACTCGTCGGCGTCTCGCGCCTGCCGCGCAACGTCTGCTACGGCGATGGCACGCCCATCGACGAGGCCGCCGTCAGGCTGATCGGCGACGCCTACGAGGCGTGCGCCATCCGCTTCGACTGGCAGCGCGGCGACGTGCTGATGGTCGACAACATGCTCGCCGCGCATGCCCGCGATCCTTACGAGGAGCCGCGCCGCATCGTCGTGGCAATGGCGGAGATGTACCGGCTGGACGGCACGGGCCGCTGCGTCGAGGTCGGCGGGAACCCCGCCGAAGCAAGCACGCTGACTTCCACGGGGGAATCGTTCGATGTCTGATACAGGTCTTGACTGGAACGGCGACGAGAGCCGTCCCCTTGCGGCGGAACAACGGCTGCTGCTCGACGGCTCGAACGCGCGCGCGCCGTTGATGCTCGCGTTCACGCTTCCCGCCGGTTTGTCGCGCGATGCGCTGCTCGACGCCTTCGAGGCAAGCTGCGCCGGGCACGATGTGTTCGACGCGGAGATCGGACCCGTGGCCGGATTCCGCGGCTTGCGCTGGATCGGCACGAGCGATTCCGGACCGCGCGTCGAGTGGCGCGAGCACGACGACAACACGCCCCCACGCGCCGCGCTGCAACTGCGCTGGCGGCGCATCGACGATACCCGCGCCCGCCTCGCCGTGACGGCTTCGCCGTTGCGGCTCGATGCGCCGAGCCTGTGTGCCATCGTGGGCGAGGCGCTCGAGCGCGTGGCTGGCGCACGTGCCGAACGGGCGGACGACCGGTTGCCGTATGGCCATCTGCTCGAATGGCGCGATGCGCTCGAGGACGACGAGAGCCGTCCGGAGGGCGTCGGCTACTGGCGCGACTGGCTGACGCGCACGGCAACGGACGATGCGCTCGCGCTGCCGTTGCGCCGCATGCGCCCGGTGCAAGACGCGCCGTCAGCGCCGGATCGCGTGCACACGATCCTCGACGATACCGCCGCCGCGCACTGGAGCGAATTCTGCCGCACGCACGGCTATCGGCCGGGCGATGCGCTGGAAGCGGTCTGGTGGATGCTGCTCGCGCGCATCGGCGCGCAGCCGCGCATCGCCGGCGCAACCGTCCACGATTGCCGCGACGATTACGAGCCGCTGGCGGGCGCGATCGGTGTATATCGGCGCATGCTGCCGCTCATGCTCGACATCGACCGGCACAGCACGCTCGATGCAGTGCTGCGCCAGCGCGATGCGCTGCTCGACGCGCATCGTCAATGGCAGGAATGCTGTCCGGCCGAGGCCGGGTCCGAAGCGCTCGCCAAGTTTCTGCGTGCGTCCTTCGAGTATGCCGACATGCCCGCGTGGGCAGCCGGCGACATCGAACGTTTCGATGCTGCGGGCCATCCGTCCGAGCTCGCGCTGTTCGCGTGCGCGGGCGCATCGGGCGGGCCGCTCGTGCTTTCGCTCGCCTACGACACCTCGCGCTACGACGCCGCGACGGCGCGCGTGCTGCTCGACCAGTACGCCAGCACGCTGTCGCGGCTGCCGTTCGACGCAGCGGCGACGGTCGCGCGCCTGCCGCTCGGCGATGCATCCGTCGACCGCCCCGGCGAGTTGCGTGGCCCGGTGCGCGCGTTCCCGGATGCCACGATCCTCGACGCGATAGCACGTCATGCCCGGACCACGCCCGATGCGCCCGCCCTCCGTGCCGACGACCTGACGCTCGGCTATGCGCAGTTGTGGTCAGCCGTCGAAGCCGGGGCACGCCGTCTGCGGCGCGGCGGCGTCGTTCCGGGCGATGTGGTCGGCATCGCGATGCCGCGCTCGGGCCGGCAGGTGCTGGCGCTGCTGTCCGTCATGCGGGCGGGCGCGGCCTATCTGCCGATCGATCCGGGCTGGCCGGACGGACGGCGTGACGCCATCGTCACGAGCGCGCGGCCTCGCCTCGTGCTGGACGCGTTCGGGCACGAACCCGGCGAGCCGAACGGCGCGGACCTGCCGCCCGTCGCGGATCGCGCGAACGCGTACGTGATGTTTACGTCGGGTTCGACGGGTACGCCCAAGGGCGTGCCGGTGACGCACGAAGCGCTTGCCAACTACGCCGCCGCCGTCAGCGAAGCGGCCGGGTTCGAACGCTGCCGCGTCTTTGCCGCGACCTCGACGCTCGCCGCCGATCTCGGCAACACGACGCTTTTCGGTGCGTTCGTCACCGGCGGCTGCATCGCAGTCGCGTCGGCGGACGACATGGCGAGCGCGCCTTCGTTCGGGCGCTTTCTGTCGTCGCGTCAGGTTGACTGCGTAAAGTTCGTGCCGTCGCATCTGGACGCGCTGCTGGGCGACGCGCCCGCCTGTGTGCCGGCCACCGTGGTGCTCGGCGGCGAAGCCGCGCGACCCGCGCTGCTGGCGAAGCTGCGGACGGCAATGCCGTCGGTGCGCCTCTTCAATCACTATGGGCCGACCGAGACGACGGTCGGCGTGCTGGTGCATGAAGTGCCGCTCGACGCATCGTTCGATGGCGATCCCGGCATGGCCCTGCCGCTCACGCACGTGCTCGCCAACAACCGGGTGCGTGTCGTCGACGAGGATGGCAAGCCGGCGCCAGCGGGCGCGGCTGGCGAATTGCAGGTGGGCGGCAGGCAGTTGACGCCCGGTTATCTGGGCGCAGCGAACCCGGACGCATTCGTCACCGAGGCGGCAACCGGTGAGCGTTTCTACGCCACCGGCGACTTCGTGCTGCGCTTGCCGTCGGGCGAACTGCGCTGGCTCGGACGTACCGACGATCAAGTCAAGATCCGTGGTCATCGCATCGAACCGGGCGAAGTGGAGGCGGCGTGCCGTTCGCTGCCGGACGTCGCGCAGGCGGTCGTCATGCCGATCGGCGAAGCGTCCTCGCGCATGCTCGCCGCATGGTGCGTTCCGGCATCCGGTGCGCAACTCGACGTGCAGACGCTGCGGCACGCGCTCTCGCAAGTGCTCCCCGATGCGTGGGTGCCAGCGCATGTGATGATCGCCGCCGCCTTGCCACGGCTCGCGAACGGCAAGATCGACCGCCGCGCGTTGCCGCTGCCGGAGCAGGCGGCGGCAACGGGCGTGACGCCAGCCAGCGGCATCGAGACCGTGCTCGCGCGCACGATGGCCGAACTGCTCGGGCGTGCCCAGATAGGTGTGACGGACGACTTCTTCGCCCTCGGCGGCGACTCGTTGCTCGTGATCCGGCTCGTGTCGCGCGTCGCCGAACGCTTGCGCGTCGAGATGCTGCCTGGGCTGGTTTTCGCGCATCCGAATGTGCGTGCGCTCGCTACGGCGCTGCAGGCCTCGCAGGTTGACCCGGACGCGCTCGAGCGGCTCGCACAGGCGCGTTTGAAGCTCGATGCGATGACCCCGGAGGCTCGCGCCGCCATGCTCGAACAGGCCCGCAGGCAAGCACACGGCAAAGCATCGGCGGCCCGCTGAAATCCAGCGTTGAAACGTGTCTGCGTGCGCGATACAGCAAAATTTTTGTTCGTATAAATGAGAATTATACGCATTCCGGTTAATATTTCGCGCGTTCGGCCTCGTGCCAACACGTTTCGTTGTCGCCGGGCGGTGCGGAACCGCCATCGAAGCAAAAAATAACTGTGAGGGGAGCGGAAGCAATGAGGTCGAAGAAGGGAGCAAAGGCCGGGAGGCCCGCAGTCGCACCGAAGAAACGCAAACTGAGCATCATCGTTGCGGGCATTGTTTTGTCGGAGATGGCCGGTCACGCTTATGCGCAGGCGGACAACCAGCCGGTCACGACGCCGCAGACGCAAGGCGCTCAGACCCAGGGCGCCAACAGCGACACGGCCACGCTGCCGAAAGTCGTGGTGACGGGGCAACGCGATCCGGTTGCCGAGGCGTTGAATCCGAAGACGAGCGTCGGTTCGAAGATCCCGGTGACGGCGCGTGAGATACCGCAGTCGGTCACGGTGATCCCGCAAGAGCGCATCGAGGAGCAGCATTTCGACACGCTCAAGAACGCCCTGAATTACGCGCCCGGCGTATCGGTGTTCCAGAGCGATTCGAGCCGCACGCAGTACTATGCGCGCGGCTTTCCAATCGGATCGTTTCTGATCGACGGCACACCGCTGATCTTCAACAACAGCATGTCGTCGGCGGCGCAGACGTTTTCGCCAGACCTCGCCATCTATGAAAACGTCGAAGTCCTGACGGGCCCATCGGGCCTCTTCAATGGTTTTGGTTCACCCGGTGGGGCCGTGAATCTGGTGCGCAAGCACGCGCAGAAAGAGTTCTCCGCGACCGCCGAAGTGACCGCCGGGACGCGGGGCAACAATGGCGTGATGCTCGATGTGGGCGGCCCGCTGAACCAGGCAGGCACCTTGCGGGGCCGCGTGGTCGGCTCTTATACCGGCGCGGACGGCGTCCAGGACGGCACGCTGTCGCGCAGCAAGGTGCTATACGGCACGCTGGAAGCCGATGTGACGGACTCCACGCTGGTTCGCGCGGGCATCAGCTATCAGGATCAGAAGACGACCGATCCCTGGCTGTGGCCGGTCTATAGCGACGGCACCCACGGCAACCTGCCGCGCGACCACTATTACGGCGCAGGCTGGAACCGTGACCGCTACCAGAGTACCGATGTGTTCGCCGAAATCCACCAGAAGCTCGGCGGCGGATGGACCACGAAAGCCGTATTCGATTACCAGTACGACCGCGCGTCGATCCTGCAATCGAACATCGCGGGCGGCGTCGACCCGACGACTTATATCGGCAACATGGCGGCGACCAACAATCACGCCAGCGAAAGCAAGTTCAACTTCGATCTGTCCGCGCAAGGTCCGTACACGTTGTTCGGCCGCAAGCATGAGGCGGTGATCGGGGTCAACTATGCCAAGCTCAATGACTGGAACAAGCAGAATTTCGGCCCTGACGGCGACGACTTCTTTTTCAAGCCTGTCGACGTGCGCAATATCGTCTATCCGCTTCCCAACTGGCTGAACCTCCCCACCGACACCGACATCCTGCACACCTACTCGCGGCAGTTCGGCTTCTACGGACAAACGCGCATTTCGATCACCGAGCCGCTGACCCTCATTCTCGGCGGACGCGTGTCGTGGTACCAGTCGAAGTTGTCGCCCGATTCGGTCTACAACTACGACCAATACACGCCGTATTCGCTCAATAACAGCGGCAAGTTCACCGGCTATGCAGGTCTCGTCTACGACTTGAACCAGACTTACTCGGTGTACGCGAGCTACACGAGCATTTTCCAGCCGCAGGACGACACGCTCACCGCCGACGGCAAGATGATCAAGCCGATCACCGGCAGCCAGTACGAAGTGGGCGTCAAGGGCGAATACGGCGGCGGCAGGCTCACCACCTCGCTCGCGCTGTTCCAGCTCGATCAGAAGAACCGGGCGGCCACGGACCCGAATAATCCGCTGTATTCCGTCGCACTCGGCAAGGCGCGCAGCCGCGGCGTCGAGCTGACGGCCAACGGCGAGGTGCTGCCCGGCTGGCGTCTGTTCGCAAGCTACACCTACACCGACGCGCAACTGCTCGACGATCAGGACAGCGTGGACCAGGTCGCCTCGCCATTTCCGTCGATCGCGCCGAAGCACACCGTGAAGCTGTGGACCAGCTACACGTTCCCGGGCGTGCTGCATGGTCTGACGCTCGGCGGGGGCATGACACTGTTCAGCCCGACAGACGCGGTGCGCTACGGCATCGACGTGCATCAGGGCACCTACGTCACGGCCGATGCTTCGCTTGGCTATGCGTTCACCAAGAAGACCTCGCTCACGCTGAACGTGAACAACGCGTTCAACCGGGATTATTTCGCGGGCGCTTATTCACGCGGCATGCAGCGCGTGGCCTTGCTGACCCTGCGCACCGGGTTCTGAGCACGGGCGCGCGCGCCGTCGCGGCGTGCGCGCTGTTTTTCCCGGTCACACCGGCGGTATGGCGGGACCGTAACAAGGAACTGGAAAGGATATGGAAGACCTCGATCGCGAACTGCTCGACCTCCTGATGCTCGACGCCGAAGCCGCACCGCCGTCACACGAGGAAACCAGCGGGTCGCCCGAGGCGCCGCGCGCGGCTCCGCTGTCCTTTGCGCAGCGGCGGCTGTGGTTCCTGCATCGCTACGCGGCAGATGATGCCTATCACATCGCGCGCGTGTTCAGGTTGCACGGGCGGGTCGACGCTGATCGCATCGAAGCGGCCGCGCGCCTGCTGATCGAGCGCCACGCGATACTGCGGACGTCGTTCGGCGAGCACGATGGCGAGCCTCGACAAACCGTGCTGCCCGACGTGCCGCTGCGCATGGTGCGCGAGGACTGGCGCGCTCGCGGCGCTGCGGCGCGTAGCGGGGAACTCGAAGCGCGTCTCTCGGCTGAGGCGCAGGCGCCGTTCGATCTCGGCGCGCCGCCGCTGATGCGCCTGCTCCATATCCGTCTCGCCGACGACGAGAGCGTGCTTGCGCTCACGCTGCATCATCTCGTGTCGGATGGCGCGTCGAACGATATCTGGGCGCGCGATTTCGCGGCGCTCTACGAAGCCCCGGCCGACAGCCGAAGCCTGGCCGGCCGGATGCAGCGTCCGGCAGACGCGCTACCGCCGCTGACGCATCAGTACGCCGATTTCGCCCGGCAGGAACACGAGGCGCTGGCCGCGGGCCGCCGCGACGCGAGCATCGCTTACTGGCGAGACTATCTCGCCGCCGGGTTCTCGCCGTTGCAGTTGCCGCCGCCGTCGCCGCGCGGCGCCGCGGGCCGTCTCGGCGTGCGCACGCTGACGCTGGACACGCCATCGAGCCAACGTTTGCACGCGTACTGCCGCGACGCGCGCTGCACGCCTTTCGTCGCGCTGATGGCGGCGTGGCAGCATGTGCTGACCCGCTATCATCGCGACGGCGATTTCCTGATCGGCGTTCCCGTCGATGGACGCCGTCATGCCCGCGCCGACGACCTGATCGGCTTCTTCGTCAACACACAGCTGTTTCGCGTCCGCTCGGCGGCGCACGACAGTTTCGACGCACGCGTCAAAGCCGTGCGCGCCGAAGCGGTCGCCGCGCTCGATCACGCCGACGTGCCCTATGAACTGGCGCTCCCACGTTCGCCCGGCGGCCGCGCGCACGCCGCGCCGTTCCAGACGCTGTTCAACGTCGCGGACGTGGCGCGCGCCCGCGCCTTGCGCATCGGCGATATCGACGTCGAACTCGTCACGCTCGACAACGACACCCCGCAGTGCGATCTGCTGTTCAACGCGCGGCTCGACGGCGCACGCATCGACATTTCGCTGGAATTCGACCGCGAGCGCATCGACGACCCGCTGGCTGGCCGGCTCGCGCAACATTTCATCGACTGGCTGACGGCGATGCTCGCCGCGCCCGACGTGCCGCTGGCCGCGCTCGACGTAGCGGCGGCGGACGTCGCGGGCCGCTTCGAGCGAGCCAGGATCGCGGCGGGCGAGGCAGCGGCACCGTTGCACCGGTCGCTATCGGCGTGGGCCGCACGCACGCCGCACGCGGCCGCGTTGAGCCTCGGCGGCGCGACCCTCGACTATGCGACGCTGGAGTCGCGCGCCAATCAACTCGCGCATCGCCTGATGGCGCTGGGCGTCGGCGCGGAAGTGAAGGTCGGGATCGCGCTGGACCGTTCCTTCGACCTGATCGTCGCGATCTTCGCTGTGCTCAAGGCAGGCGGCGTGTATGTACCGCTCGATCCGGCCTATCCCGAGGCGCGTCTGCGCCATATCGTCACGGACAGCGGCGTGGCGCTGCTGCTGACGCGTGCCGCGCTCGCGCAAGAACTGCCGCAAGCAGATGGCGTCGATGTGCTGCTGCTGGACACGCTCGAGCTTTCCGCCGAGCCGGAGCATGCGCCTGCCGTCGACGTGCATGCCGACCAGCTTGCCTACGTGATCTACACGTCCGGCTCGACCGGCCTGCCCAAGGGAGCGCAGCTGACGCATCGCAACGTCGCGCGGCTGCTTGCGCGCACCGATGCCTGGTTCGGCTTCGGTCCGCAAGATGTGTGGACGTTGTTTCACTCGACCGCTTTCGATTTTTCCTTGTGGGAGATCTTCGGCGCGTTGTGCAACGGCGGCCGCCTCGTGATCGTTCCGTTCGAGGTGAGCCGCACGCCAGCGGCGTTCCTGGACCTGCTGCGGCGCGAACGCGTGACGGTGCTCAACCAGACGCCATCGGCGTTCCGGCAACTGATGTCCGCGCGAGGCGTTTATGACGGCGGGCTGGCGCTGCGCGTCGTGATCTTCGGCGGCGAGGCGCTCGATCCGCGCACGCTCGCGCCATGGTTCACCGGCATCGGCGTTGGCGGTCCCGCGCTCGTCAACATGTACGGCATCACCGAGACCACCGTGCACGTGACCTACCGTGTCATCACGGAGGCGGACGTATTGGGCGGACGCAGTCCGCTGGGCCGCGCCATCGACGATCTCGGCCTGTATGTGCTCGACGAAACCGGCGCGCGTGCGCCGACCGGCGTGCCGGGCGAACTGTACGTGTCGGGCGCGGGACTCGCGCGAGGATATCTGAAGCGAGCCGGCTTGACGGCGGAGCGCTTCGTTCCCGATCCGTTCGACGCCGACGGCGGACGGCTGTATCGCACCGGCGATCTCGCGCGCTGGCGCGACGATGGCGAACTCGAGTATCTCGGCCGCATCGATCATCAGGTGAAAATCCGGGGCTTCCGCATCGAGCCGGGCGAGATCGAGGCCGCGCTGCTGGCATGCGCGGGCGTGCGCGAAGCCCTCGTGCTGGCGCGGGAAAGTGCGGGCGCGGCGCGGCTGGTCGCCTATGTCACGCCGCAGCCGGGCGCGGCGTGCGACAGCGGCGCGATCCGCGCATCGTTGTCGGCGTGTCTGCCCGACTACATGGTGCCGGCCGGCATCGTCGTGCTCGATGCGTTTCCCCTGACGTCCAACGGCAAGATCGACCGCCGTGCGCTGCCGGATATCGACGATGCCGCGAGCGCGTTCGAAGCGCCCCGCAGCGGCGTCGAAGCGCGGCTCGCGGCCGTGTGGCGCGATGTGCTCGGCGTATCGCAGATCGGTCGTCACGACGATTTCTTCGCGCTCGGCGGCGATTCGATTCTGACGCTGAAACTCGCCGCGCGCGCGGCGGAGGCGGGCATCGCGCTCACGCCCCGGCAAATCTTCGAGATGCCCGTGCTCGCCGCGCAGGCGCGCGCCGGTGGCACGCGCACCGAAGACGGCATCGCGCGGCTCGCGCAGCGCGACACGCTGCCGGCATCGCATGCGCAACAGCGCCTGTGGTTTCTCTGGAACCTCGCGCCCGAAAGCGATGCGTGGCACGTCGCGGGCGGCATGCGCTGGCGCGGTCCGCTGGACGAAAGCGCGCTTCGGCGTGCGTTCGAAAACATCGTCGCGCGGCACGAAAGCCTGCGCACGACCTTCAGCGCCGATGACGACGGCGTGCTCCGGCAAGTCGTGCACGCCGCCGCCGATTTCGCATTCCGCTCCACCCGCGTGGTGGACAAGGCCGGAGAGCGCGAATGGGCGCGCGCATTCTGCGCCCGGCCGTTCGATCTGACGCGCGGGCCGCTGCTGCGCGTGGGCGTGCTGCATCGAGCCGGACCCGGCGCGGCGGACGATGGCGAACCCGCGTATGTGTTGCTGATCGCGCTGCATCACATCGTGGCGGACGGCTGGTCGATCGGCGTGCTGCTCGACGAATTCGTCACCGCGTATCGCGCGGCGCTGGCGGGCGAGCCGCTGGCGCTTGCGGCCCCCGCCATTCAGTACGCCGACTTCGCCGCGTGGCAGCGCAACCGGCTCGATAGCGGCGAAGGCCAACGTCAACTGGACTGGTGGCGTGCCGAACTCGGCGACGATGCGCCGCCGCTCATGCTGCCGGCCGATCGTCCGCGCCGCGCGCTCGGCGACTATCGCGCCGAGGCCCATGCCTTCGCACTCGACGACGCGCTTGCCGGCAAATTGCGCGCGCGCGCCCGGGCGCACGGCGCGACGCCTTTCGTGGTGTTGCTCGCGGCGTTTCAGGCGTTGTTGTACCGGCATACGGGTCAGGACGACATCCGGGTCGGCGTGCCGGTCGCCAATCGCGAGCGCGCGGAGACGGCGCGGCTGATCGGCCTGTTCGTCAACATGCAGGTGATGCGCGCGCAAGTCGGTGCCCGCACAAGCGTCGCGGATCTGATCGACCAGGTCAAGGCGCGCAGCGATGCGGCACGTGCGCATCGCGATCTGCCGTTCGACGCGCTGGTCGATGCGCTCCAGCCCGAGCGCAGTCTCAGTCATACGCCGCTGTTCCAGGTGATGTTCAATCACCAGCGCGAGGATTTCCGCGTGCTGGACGATCTGCCGGGCGTGCAGATCACCGATTACGAAGGGCGCGAGCGTGCGGCGCAATTCGAACTGACGCTGAACGTGAGCGAAACGCCGGCAGGCGCGATAAGCGGTGTTGTCGATTACGCACGCGATCTGTTCGACGCCTCGACAATCGCGCGTCTGGCACGTCACTACGTGGCGCTGCTGGAAGCGTTCGCGGAAGGAGACGGGGCGCTTGCGATCGGCGAAATCGACCTGCTCGATGCACCGTCGCGCGCCGCGCTGCTCGCGGCCGGCCGCAACGATACGCGCTTTGCCGATGCACCTTCGATGCATCGCCTGTTCGAGTCGCAGGCGGCCCGCACGCCGCATGCCGAGGCGGTGCGTTTCGAGGGACGGGCGCTGAGCTATGCCGGGTTGAACGCGCGGGCCAACCGCGTGGCGCATCGTCTGATCGCGCTGGGCGTGCGCGCGGAGGTGCCGGTCGGACTGGTGCTGGAGCGCTCCGAGAGCCTGCTCGTCGGCTTGCTGGCGATCCTCAAGGCGGGCGGGGCGTACGTGCCGGTCGATCCGGAGTATCCGCGCGAGCGCGTGCACTACATGCTCGCGCATAGCGGCGCGAAGTTCGTGCTCACGCAGAGCGCGCTGACATCAAGCCTCACACTGGACGCGGATACACGCGTGATCGAACTGGACACGCTCGATGTGTCCGGCGAGTCGGATGCGAATCCGCGCATCGACGTGTCGGCCGATCACCTCGCCTATGTGATCTACACCTCGGGTTCGACGGGCAAACCGAAGGGCGTGATGGTGCGTCATGGCGGGCTGTCGAACTTCCTGCTGAGCCTGCGCACGCAGCCGGGCATCGAGGCGAGCGATCGCTGGGTGGCGGTCACGTCGTTGTCGTTCGATATCGCCGCGCTGGAGTTGTACTTGCCGCTGATTGCGGGCGCGACCGTGATCGTCGCCTCGCGCGCGACGGCACGCGATGGCGTCGCGCTGGCCGGGCTGCTGGCACAGGAGCGCGCCACGATCCTGCAATCGACGCCCGCGACCTGGCGCATGCTGCTGGCAAGCGAGCGGCCGTGGCCCGCGTTGAAAGCGCTGTGCGGAGGCGAGGCGTTGCCGCAGGATCTGGCCGATGCGTTGCGCGGTCGCGGCATGGAACTGTGGAATCTGTACGGGCCGACGGAGACGACGATCTGGTCGCTGCTGGGGCGGGTGGAGGGCAAGCCGGTGCTGGGCGCAGCCATTGCCGCGACACAGGCGCTGGTGCTGGATGCGAATTTGTCGCTGGTGCCGCAAGGCGTGGCGGGCGAGTTGTATCTCGGTGGCGAAGGGCTTGCGCGAGGGTATCTGCATCGCGCGGACTTGAGCGCTGAGCGTTTCGTGCCGAATCCGCATGGCGAGCCGGGCGCGCGCATGTATCGCACGGGCGATATCGTGCGCGTGAACGGCGCCGGGGAGATGCACTATCTGGGGCGTGCGGATCATCAGGTGAAGATCCGGGGCTTTCGCATCGAGCCGGGGGAGATCGAGACGCACTTGCTGGCGCAGGACGGCGTGAGCGAAGCGGTGGTGACGGCAAACGATGCGCGGCTGGTCGGCTATTACACCGGGACGGCCACGGCGCAGACGTTATGCGCGGCGCTGGCGAAGACACTGCCGGACTACATGGTGCCGGGCGTGCTGGCGAAGCTCGATGCGATGCCGCTCACGCCGAACGGCAAGATCGACCGCAACGCGTTGCCGGCGCCGGATGCGTTGACGCAGGAATACGAAGCGCCGCACGAAGGCGCGGAGACCTTGCTCGCGCAGGTCTGGCAGGACGTGCTGAAGGTCGGGCGCGTGAGCCGCCACGACAACTTCTTCGCGCTCGGCGGAGATTCGATTCTCGTCCTCAAACTGGTTGCCGCCGCAGGCCGCCGCAGCCTGAACGTCTCACCGCGTCAGGTCTTCGAAGATCAGACGCTCGCGTCGCTGTGCGCAGCGATGGTCGCGAACGATGCACGGCATTCACCCGCGCCGATCCCGCGCATCGAGTCGCGCGAAGCGTTGCGCCTGTCGCCCGCGCAGGAGCGTTTGTGGTTCCTGTGGAATCTCCAGCCCGCCAACACGGCTTATCACGTCGCCGGGGCGCTGCGGCTTGACGGCGCGCTCGATCGCGATGCGTTGCGCGCCGCGTTCGACGCCATCGTCGCGCGGCATGAGAGTCTGCGCACGCACTTCGAAGCTGACGCGGACGGCGTCGCCCGTCAGCGCATCCGCGCGCAGGCGCATTACGACTATCGCGAAACCGTCGCGACCGGCCCCCACGCGCACGCCTGGGCGCAAGCCTTCGTCGCGACGCCTTTCGACCTGTCACACGGTCCGTTGATGCGCGTGGGCATCATCGCGCTCGAGGAAGACCGGCGCGCGCATGCGCTTGTCGTGGCGCTGCACCACATCGTGGCGGACGGCTGGTCGATCGACGTGTTGCTCGACGAATTCGTCGCGGGCTATCGCGCCGCCTGCGCCGGCGAGGTCGTGAACCTGCCGCCGCTCTCCGTGCACTATGCGGACTACTCCGTGTGGCAGCGGCATCGCCTCGACAGCGGCGAACATGCGCGGCAACTCGATTACTGGTGCGCCGCGCTCGGTCCCGAAGCGCCCGTGCTGGCGTTGCCGGCCGATCATCCGCGCCGCGCGCTTGGCGACTATCGCGCCGCGCGCCATGCGTTCACGGTGCCCGCGCGCGTGCTGCCGGCTTTTCAGGCGCGTGCGCGCCGCCATGGCGCGACGCCGTTCACCTTATGGCTGGCGGCATTCCAGACATTGCTTGCGCGCTACACGGGTCAGGACGATATCCGGGTCGGCGTGCCGGTCGCCAATCGCGAGCGGCCTGAAATCGCAGGGCTGATCGGCATGTTCGTGAACACGCAAGTGATGCGGGCGCGCGTCACGCACGACTCGACGCTGGATGCGCTGATTGCGCAAGTTCGCGCGCGCGTCGACGAGGCGCGCCAGCATCTGGACCTGCCGTTCAATGCGCTGGTCGATGCGCTCCAGCCCGAGCGCAGTCTCAGTCATACGCCGCTGTTCCAGGTGATGTTCAATCATCAGCGCGAGGACTATCGCGTGCTGGCCGCTTTGCCCGGCCTCACGGTCAGTGGTTTCGCGATCGGCGAGCAGACGGCACAGTTCGAACTGACGCTGAATGTGAACGAAGCGGAAGACGGCAGCGTCGATGCAAGTTTCAGCTATGCACGCGACCTGTTCGATGCCTCGACAATCGAGCGTCTGGCACGCCACTACGTGGCGCTGCTGGAAGCGTTCGCGGAAGCGGACGGGGCGCTTGCGATCGGCGAAATCGACCTGCTCGATGCGCCGTCGCGCGCCGCGCTGCTCGCGGCCGGCCGCAACGATACGCGCTTCGCCGATGCGCCTTCGATGCATCGCCTGTTCGAGTCGCAGGCGGCCCGCACGCCGCATGCCGAGGCAGTGCGTTTCGAGGGACGGGCGCTGAGCTATGCCGGGTTGAACGCGCGGGCCAACCGCGTGGCGCATCGTCTGATCGCGCTGGGCGTGCGCGCGGAGGTGCCGGTCGGACTGGTGCTGGAGCGCTCCGAGAGCCTGCTCGTCGGCTTGCTGGCGATCCTCAAGGCGGGCGGGGCGTACGTGCCGGTCGATCCGGAGTATCCGCGCGAGCGCGTGCACTACATGCTCGCGCATAGCGGCGCGAAGTTCGTGCTCACGCAGAGCGCGCTGACATCAAGCCTCACACTGGACGCGGATACACGCGTGATCGAACTGGACACGCTCGATGTGTCCGGCGAGTCGGATGCGAATCCGCGCATCGACGTGTCGGCCGATCACCTCGCCTATGTGATCTACACCTCGGGTTCGACGGGCAAACCGAAGGGCGTGATGGTGCGTCATGGCGGGCTGTCGAACTTCCTGCTGAGCCTGCGCACGCAGCCGGGCATCGAGGCGAGCGATCGCTGGGTGGCGGTCACGTCGTTGTCGTTCGATATCGCCGCGCTGGAGTTGTACTTGCCGCTGATTGCGGGCGCGACCGTGATCGTCGCCTCGCGCGCGACGGCACGCGATGGCGTCGCGCTGGCCGGGCTGCTGGCACAGGAGCGCGCCACGATCCTGCAATCGACGCCCGCGACCTGGCGCATGCTGCTGGCAAGCGAGCGGCCGTGGCCCGCGTTGAAAGCGCTGTGCGGAGGCGAGGCGTTGCCGCAGGATCTGGCCGATGCGTTGCGCGGTCGCGGCATGGAACTGTGGAATCTGTACGGGCCGACGGAGACGACGATCTGGTCGCTGCTGGGGCGGGTGGAGGGCAAGCCGGTGCTGGGCGCAGCCATTGCCGCGACACAGGCGCTGGTGCTGGATGCGAATTTGTCGCTGGTGCCGCAAGGCGTGGCGGGCGAGTTGTATCTCGGTGGCGAAGGGCTTGCGCGAGGGTATCTGCATCGCGCGGACTTGAGCGCTGAGCGTTTCGTGCCGAATCCGCATGGCGAGCCGGGCGCGCGCATGTATCGCACGGGCGATATCGTGCGCGTGAACGGCGCCGGGGAGATGCACTATCTGGGGCGTGCGGATCATCAGGTGAAGATCCGGGGCTTTCGCATCGAGCCGGGGGAGATCGAGACGCACTTGCTGGCGCAGGACGGCGTGAGCGAAGCGGTGGTGACGGCAAACGATGCGCGGCTGGTCGGCTATTACACCGGGACGGCCACGGCGCAGACGTTATGCGCGGCGCTGGCGAAGACACTGCCGGACTACATGGTGCCGGGCGTGCTGGCGAAGCTCGATGCGATGCCGCTCACGCCGAACGGCAAGATCGACCGCAACGCGTTGCCGGCGCCGGATGCGTTGACGCAGGAATACGAAGCGCCGCACGAAGGCGCGGAGACCTTGCTCGCGCAGGTCTGGCAGGACGTGCTGAAGGTCGGGCGCGTGAGCCGCCACGACAACTTCTTCGCGCTCGGCGGTCACTCTCTGCTTATCATGCAGGCCATCGCGCGGCTCGGGCAGCGTCACGGCATCGAGGTTCCGCTACAAGCCTTCTTCACCTCGCCGACGCTCGCCGCGATGGCCGCGTCCATGCCCATGCAAGCGCCGATGCAACCGTCCGCGCGCGCCGTCGACGCGATCCCGCATCGTCCGCACGCAACACGCGCACCGCTGACGCTCGCGCAGGAACGCCTCTGGTTCCTGTGGAAGCTCGACCCGTCGAGCGCAGCCTACAACATGACCGGCGCGTTCACGCTCGAAGGCGAACTGGACCTCGCGGCACTGCGCGTCGCGCTCGATGTGCTGGTCGCGCGGCAGGACGTACTGCGCACGCAGTTCGTCGAGATCGACGGCGCGGTCTGGCAAGTCCCGGGCGCGGCCGACTATCGCTGGCGCACGCGCGACCTGCGCGCCACGCCGGGCGCGCTCACCGGCGCACTTCGCGAGTGGTCGAGAGAACCCTTCGACCTTTCCGCCGGCCCGCTGCTGCGCGTCGGGCTGATGCGCGTCGCCGAGCGCGAGCATGTTCTGCATTTCGCGACGCATCACATCGTCTCGGACGAGTGGTCGATCGGCGTAATCGCGGACACGGTCACACGCGCCTACGCCGACGCATGCGCGGGTCGTCCCGCGAACAACGCAGCGCTGCCGCTCACTTACGGCGATTTCGCCGCGTGGCAGCGCGAGCGCGATGCGGGCGAGCGCGAGGCCCGCGAGATCGGCTACTGGCGCACGCGCCTCGGCGATCAGCATCCGGCGCTCGACCTGCCTGCCTCGCGCAAGCGCGCAGGTCTGCGCGGCGACGAGGGCGCGCGCGTCGTGTGCACGTTGCCGGCGCCCCTCGCCGATGCGCTGCGACGTCTGTCGCTCGCACGCGGCGCGACCCCCTTCATGACGCTGCTCGCGGCTTTCAACCTGTTGCTGTCGCGCTATAGCGGACAGAAGGATCTGCGCGTCGGCGTGCCGGTGGCCGGGCGCGAACGGGTCGAGACGGAAGCGCTGGTCGGCTTCTTCGTCAACACGCTGGTCATGCGGACCGAACTCGCGGGCATCGGCGCTTTCGGCGAACTGCTGGCGCAGGTGCGCGAACGGTTCGTCGAGGCTCAGGCTCACCAGGCGCTGCCCTTCGCGCGTCTGGTGGATGCGCTGCAACCCGCCCGTAACCTCGGTCAGACGCCGCTTTTCCAGGTGATGTTCAACTACAGCGCCGCACCGGCGGACACCTCGCCCATGCCGGGTCTGCGCGTGACGCCGCTGCGCGCCGGAAGCGACACTGCGCGTTTCGACCTGGTGCTCAACGTGATCGACGGTGAAACGCCGGATCTCGTGATGACCTACGCACGCGATATCTACGACGAAGCGGTGGTGTCGGGCATGCTCCATCATTACGTCGCGATGCTGGAGACGATCGCGCAAGCGTCAGCCGATGCTTCGTCGGCCGATATTGCCCTGGGCGACATCGCGCCCGGCGCTTGCCGCGCCGAGCCACCGCGCGCGGCCTATGCCTTCGAGCCCGTGACGCGCCGGATCGCGGCCCGCGCCACCGCCAGCCCCGCTGCGCCCGCGTTGCATTGCGAAGGCGAGCGCATGGATTACCGCGCGCTCGATGCAGCCGCGAACCGCGTCGCGCACGCGCTCGTTACCGCAGGCGTGCGCGCGGAGGAGCGCGTGGGCATTTGCCTGCAACGCTCGGTTGCCGTGGTGTCGGCGCTGCTGGGCACGCTCAAGGCCGGGGCTGCATTCGTGCCGCTCGATCCTGAATACCCGCCGGAACGCCTCGCCTTCATGATCGAGGACGCGGGTGTGACACGCGTGCTGACCGACGCGCAGACGCAGGAGACGTTGCGCGCGCTGTTCGCTTCCTGCCAGACCACCGACGTGACCGCGCTCGCCGGCGCCGCACTCGCGCCTGCACACGCACCCGTCCATCCGGAGCAACTGGCCTACGTGATCTACACGTCTGGCTCGACCGGCAGGCCGAAGGGCGTCGCGATCAGCCACCGCGCACTGGGCCTGCATCTCGACGATTTCATCGGCACCTACGGAATCGGCGCGGGCGACCGTCAACTGCAATCGTCGACGATCAACTTCGATGTGTCGCTGCATGAAATGCTGCCTGCGCTGATGCAGGGCGGCAGCGTCGAAATGCGCGGGCCGAAGCCCTGGGACCTGGCGACGACCAGCCGCCAGCTTGCCCGCGAACGCGTGACGTTCTCGCGTATCCCGACCGCGTACTGGCAGCAATGGTTGCGCGAGCCGCCCGCGCCGGAGTCGCTGGCGGCGCTGCGGCAGATCACCGTGGGCGGCGAAGGGCTGCCAGGGGACGCGTTGCGGCAGTGGCGCGCCGGACCGCTCGCCCATATTCCGCTCGACAATCTGTACGGTCCGACCGAAACCACCGTTGCCTGCATGGCACAGCGCACCGGCGCGCAGCACACGGCGCAGGCGATCGTCGGCATCGGCAAGCCCTATCCGTCGCGCACGGCCTATGTGTGCGACGACGCGGGCAACGAACTGCCGCCCGGCGCGCTCGGCGAACTCTGCATCGGCGGCGACACGCTCGCGCGCGGCTATCTCGACCGGCCCGGGCAAACGGCGCAGCGGTTCATCCCCGACCCGCATCGCCGCGACGGCGGCAGGCTTTACCGCACCGGCGATCTGTGCCGGCAGCGTGCCGACGGAAGTATTGATTTTCTGGGGCGCATCGACCAGCAGGTCAAGCTGCGCGGACTGCGTATCGAACTGGGCGAGGTCGAAGCGGCGCTGCGGCAGGTGCCCGGGGTGCGCGAGGCGGTGGTCGACGTGCGCGGCGAGGGCGAGGGCCGTCATCTGGTCGGCTATACCGTCGGCAGTGCGGATGCCGCGGCGTTGCGCACGGACCTCTCCAGACGTCTGCCCGCGTTCATGGTGCCCTCGGCGTTCGTCGCGCTCGACGCCTTGCCGCTGATGCCCAACGGCAAGCTCGACCGTGCCGCGCTGCCCGCGCCCGCATTTGCCGCGCGCGGCGGCGAGGCGAACCCGATGGACGCCGCACAGGCTCATTTGCTCGCCATCTGGCGCGAGGTGCTGGGTCGCGAGGACGTGGGCATTCACGATCATTTCTTCGAACTGGGCGGAGACTCGCTCGATGCGCTCAAGGTGGCCACCCGCATTGCGCGTCACGGCATGCGCGGATTTTCGATCGAGAGCCTGTTCGCTCATCCAACCGTGGCGGCGCTGGCCGCGCGTCTGTCGTTCGACGACGGCACGCCCGCCAACGTGCTGCCGCTCGGCCCGGTCAGCGCGCCCCGGCGCGTGTTCGTGATTCATCCGGGTTACGGTCTGGTGGGCGAGTACCGTCCGCTGGCGCGCGCGCTCGAAGGCGTGGCGGTGCTTTACGGCGTGCAGTCGCCCTGGCACAGCGAACCTGACTGGCGTCCCGCGACCATGCGCGCGTTCGCCGAGGATTACGCCGCGCGAATCCGCCAGGTGCAGCCGCGCGGACCGTACCGGCTCGTCGGCTGGTCGAGCGGCGGACAGATCGCCGGGGAGAGGGGGGCGGGTCTCGCGCACCCGGGGGCGCGGCTCGACTGGCGGGGCCTCGTCGACCGCGTCTGTGTCGCGCCAGCGGACAGCGCCGCAGGCACCGACAACGGACTGGACCGCATCGACGCAACCGACGCCGAGATCGACGCGCTGCTCGCCGAGATGGCGGGCGACGAGGCGCGCTGGCAGGCCATCGTCCCGTCGGGCGACGCGGGGCGGCGGCTGGTCGCGGCGGCCGTGGCGCTGGGCAAGCACTTCGACGCCGTCAAAGCGCGCGCGCCCGCCAGCGCGGCCGGTCCGACGCATGCCGCCGCGCAACTCTGGCTCGCCGCAGACCATCGCGAGCCGCAACGCACGACTGACGACTGGCGTCGCCTCGTGCCGACGCTTGCGATTGCCACGATCGACGCCGATCACATCGGCATCGTGCGTCATCCCGAATTTCTGGAAGGCATGCGCATGCGCATTGCGGCATTGTCCGCCGACGCATGACGCCTGCTTCGAACCACCCTCGACAGGAAACGACCATGGATCTCGATATTTTCGACCGGCTGGAATCTCAGGTGCGCAGTTATATCCGCGACTTTCCGGTGGTGTTCGCGCGCGCGCAGGGTTCACATATCTTTGATGAGAACGGCCGGCGCTATCTGGATTTTTTCAGCGGCGCGGGGACGCTCAACTACGGTCACAACAATCCGGTCTTCAAACGTCCGCTGCTCGACTATCTGGAATCGGACGGCATCGCGCATGCGCTCGACATGGCGACCAGCGCCAAAAAGCGTTTCCTGGAGGTGTTCGAGCGTGCCGTGCTCGCGCCGCGCGGCCTCGCCTACACGCTGCAATTCACCGGTCCGACCGGCGCCAACGCGGTCGAGGCAGCGTTCAAGCTGGCCCGGCAGGTCAAGCGCAGGCACAACATCGTTGCGTTCACGCACAGCTTCCATGGCGTATCGGCAGGCGCGCTTGCCGCCACGGCCAACCAGAAGTTTCGCGGCGCGGCGGGAACCGCGCTCGGCAACGTCAGCTTCATGCCTTATGACGGCTATCTGGGCGAAGGCGTCGACACGCTCGACTATCTGCAAACCTGTCTCGGCGATCCGAGCAGCGGCCTGGACCGGCCTGCGGCTGTCATCGTCGAGACGGTGCAGGGCGAGGGCGGCATCAACGAAGCGGGCGCGCGCTGGCTGCGCCGGCTCGAAAGCCTGTGCCGCGCGCACGACATGCTGCTGATCGTCGATGACATCCAGACCGGCTGCGGCCGCACCGGCGACTTTTTCAGCTTCGAGGCGAGCGGCATCCGGCCGGACATCGTCACGCTGTCGAAGTCGTTGTCGGGCTTCGGCCTGCCGATGTCGCTCGTGCTGCTGCGCCCGGACATCGACCAATGGCAGCCCGGCGCGCACAGCGGCACGTTCCGCGGCAACAACCTCGCTTTCGTGACCGCGGCCGCCGCGGCGGAGCACTACTGGAGCGACGATTGTTTCTCGCGCGAGATCGCCGCGCGCGCCGCGACCTTGCGCGCCGGGCTCGAACGCATCGCCGCCGCGCATACCGATGCGGCGCTCGCGGTGCGCGGACGCGGCATGATTCTCGGGCTGGCGTCGTCCGACTCCGCGCTCGCCGGGCGCATCGCACAGCGGACATTCGGGCACGGCGTCATCATCGAGACGTCGGGGGCGCGGGGTGAAGTGCTCAAGTTCCTGCCCGCGCTGACCATGAGCGAGGAGTCGCTGGCAGAGGGCCTCGCCATTGTCGAGCGGGCGCTTGCCGAAGTGCTGGACCCCGCCGTCGTGAACTGAATCCGAGGATATCGAATTGAAAGAGGCAAGCACACCGTGGCTGACACTCGCCGTCTCGTTGACCCTGTGCGCGGGGCTTGCGGCCTGCGCCGCTCATCGCGAGGAAGCCGCTGCGGCGCGGGACCCGGCGCGAGATCAGCCACCGTCCACACCGGCGTATCGGGCTGAAATCACGCGTGCGCCGGATGGAGTGCCGCACATCGTCGCCAACGATTGGGGCAGTCTTGGCTGGGGCGCGGCGTATGCGCAGGCGGCCGACAATCTGTGCACGCTCGCAGCGGCGTTTGTCACGTATCGCGGGGAGCGATCGCGCTGGTTCGGGGCTGACGCCAGACAGCCGACGGCGTCGACGCTCGGCGACATCGGCAATCTCGACTCCGACTTCTACTTTCGGCTGGTCGATGACACCGCGAAAGTGCAGGCCTACCGCGCGGCGCAGCCGCCCGCGATCCGCGAGATGGTCGACGGCTTCGCCGCTGGCTACAACCGCTATGTGCGCGACTGGCGCAGCGGCGCGGCCGCACCTGCAAACGCGGCATGCCGTGGCGCGGGCTGGGTCGGCGAGATCGACGCGGACGATGTGTACCGCCGCCTGTTCGCCGCCAACCTCGCGGGCGGCGAAGCGCGTTTCGCCGCCCGCATCGCCAACGCCCGGCCGCCCTCGGCAGGCAAGCCGGATAGCGCGTCCGCGCCTCCTGCCAAGGGCGTGCAGCACTCGGATGGAACGGCCGCCGCGACGCTCGCCGGCGTCACGCGCGCGGTCGCGGGCGAATCGCTCGCGGTCGGCGGCGGACATGGCATCGGCAGCAATGCGCTGGCCTTCGGCGCGGAGGGCAGCAGCGATGGCCATGCGGTTCTTCTCGGCAATCCGCACTGGTTCCTCGAAGGGCCGGACAAGTTCTATCAGATGCGTCTGTCGCTACCGGGCAAGCTCGATGTCAGCGGCGTGGCGATGCTCGGCGTGCCGGTCGTGATGATCGGCTTCAACCGCGACGTCGCCTGGACGCACACGGTGTCGGCTGCGCGCCGCTTCGGCGTGTTTCAGCTGACGCTCGCGGACGATTCGCCGACAACGTATCTGCGCGACGGCCAGCGCGTCGCGATGACGCCCGTGCCGATCGCCGTCCAGGCGCGCGCGCCCGACGGCACGCTGACGACGGTGCGGCGCACGCTCTACCGGAGCGCGTTCGGTCCGATCGCTGATTTGTCCGGCTACTCGCCCGCGATGCGCTGGCAAGACAGGCAGGCTTTCGCGATCCGCGACATCAACGCGGCCAACTATCGCGTGTTCGAGAATTTTCTGGCCTGGGGGCGGGCGCGTTCGCTGGATGAGTTCCGTGCCATCCAGACCCGCGAGGCGGCGGTGCCGTGGGTCAACACGGTCGCCATCGGGCGCGATGATCCGCGCGTGTGGTACGCCGATATCGGCGCGGTGCCGAACGTGCCCGACGCACTCGCTGCGGCATGCACGACGCCCATCGGCCATGCGTTTGCCGCGGGCGCGCCGGGCGTGCCGTTTCTCGACGGCTCGCGCACGGCCTGCGACTGGCGTACCGATCAGGGCTCGCCGCAGCCCGGCGCGATGCCAGCGGACCGGCAGCCCCAACTGCTGCGGCGTGACTTCGTGGCGAACATGAACAATTCGCACTGGCTGGCCAATCCCGCCCAGCCGCTGACCGGCTACGCCGCGGTGACTGGCGCAGAACGAAGCGACCTGGGCCTGCGCGCGCGCCTCGGTCTGCGCATGGCGCAGCAGCGCATCGCCGGCACGGACGGCTTGCCCGGACGCGGCGCGAATCCCGCCACCTTGCGGTCGATGGCGCTCGACAGCCGCTCGATGTCCGCGACGCTCTACAAGCGCGACGCGCTCGACGCCGCCTGCAATGCGGTCAGCGCCGATGCAGCGGGACGCCGCGAAGTGCGCGTCGACCGCGATCCGGCGGGCGGCGAGGACATCGCGGCCCGCGATATCGACATAGCGCCCGCCTGCCGCGTGCTGCGCGACTGGAACGACACCGCACGCGCCGATGCGCGCGGCGCGACACTCTGGGATGCCTGGTGGACGCGCATCGATACGCTGCCCGATGCGGCCCGCGCTGCGGTGCCGTTCGATGCAGCGCGTCCGCTCGACACGCCCGCTGGCCTCAAGGTCGACGGCGCGACGCTCGCGCGCATGCTGGCGGTTGCGGTCCTGCGGATCGAGCAGGGCGGCTTCGCCATCGACGCCGAGCGGGCAGACACGCTGTTCGTCCGGCGCAACGGCGTACGGATCGGGCTGTTCGGCGGCTGCGACGGCGACGGCTACTTCACGGCGGCCTGTTCGGAGCGGCGCATCGAGACGGGCGGCAAGGTGCTGGATGCGCACGCGAACGCCAATACGTATTTGCAGGTCGTGTCGTTCGGGGCAGACGGCGCAGTCGATGCCAAAACGCTGATGGCCGCCGCGCAATCGGACGATCCGGCGTCACCGCGTTACGGCGACGGGCTCTTGCGCTACGCCGATCAGGAATGGAGCACGCAGTCGTTCGATGCATCGGATGCGGGCGCGCCGCTGGTCGTCGATGCGCGTTCGGCGACCTCCGCCGTGGCGCCGGCGTCGCTCGCCGAACGCTGGACGGCGCTGCGCGAGCGGCTGCCGTCGCGCGAGGCGGCGCAGTGGCTGGACACGCCCGAGGCCGCGCTGGTCGCGACTGAAGCGGGGCGGGACGTCGTGCGGCTGCGGGCGTCGCCGCGAGACATCGACGCGCTGCTCGCCCATGTGCAAACGCTCGGCAAACTGGAAGTGATGGTGCGTACCGACAGCGGCATCAGCGAGCGTACGGTCGATGCCACGACACCGTATTTCGACCGGCGCGGCCGGCCGCTGCATGTCGCCGCGCGCGATCCGCAGCAACTCGACTTGCGCCCCGATCCCGGCGTCTGGAAGGAGGCGTTCGCGGTGACGCGTTACTATGGCCCAAGCCGCGAACCGTACCGGCAGTTGCAGTTCTTCGATGGTGCGGGGCACAACGTCGCCAAGATTCATGTCGTCGATGACGCGCGCGCCGGTGCGTATGCCGCATTCGTGTCGACGTATCGCGCCGACGATCAATCGGCCGAATTTCATCCGGACGCGACGCTGGAGCATGCGGAACACGCGGCGCTTCCCGCCTTGCAGAGCGTGGCGTTGCGTAGCGCCGTGCCCCGCTGCACGGCGCAGGCACGCGGTCCGGATGCCCGGCTGGCGGCGCTGGCATGGTTGAATGCAGCGCTGGACGCGCATCTGCCGCTCGCCAGCCGCGTCGCCAACGACGGCGCCGTGCAGTCGCATGCGGCGCGGCTCACGCGTGTCCACGATATCGGCGACGGCTGGCTGAGCGTGCAATCGCGCAACTTCGCGCTGCATCTGCGGGTCTCGGATATCGTGCTGGCTCAGGCCGGCGCGGACGATGCCATCACCTTCAGCGACCGTGCGGGCGTGGCGCTCGCGCGCTTTGCACCCGCCCCGCAGGCCACGGCGCGGGAGCGCGGCGTCTGGCGCGCACGGCTCGCATCGACACTCACCGACACCCACGGAATGCCCGCTTCATGCCGTACCGAATGACGCTTTCCCGTACCAGACGCCGCCTGCTGTGCGCGGCGGCGCTCGGCTCGGCCTTGCCGGTTCCTTCGCCCGCCATCGCGCGGGTATTCAACGGCGTCGGGCGGATGCGGATCCTCGCGCCAGACCGCGCGGCTACGTCGACGTTGCTGGCGCTCGGCGTGCAGCCGGTGGCGGGCGTCGACAAGTCGTTCTACGACGCGATGGGCGGCCAGCCGCCCATGCCGCCGGGAATCGCCGACTGCGGAGATCCCAACGAACCGAATCTCGAACTGATGCTCGCGCTCCGGATCAATCAATGTGTGACGGTGACGACGCTGCCGTCAGCGCGTGAGCGTATCGCCTCGATCGCGCCGGTGCTGCATCTCGAGATCTACAACGGCGAGACCGGTGCGTTCGAGCGCGCTGCAGCGGGCTTTCGACGCGCAGCCGCATTGACCGGACGCGAGCCGCAGGCCACGGCCTACATGTCGGACGTCGATGCGTTGACCGAGCGCACCGCTGCGGCGCTGCGCGCGGCGGGCGCACCGCTGCGGCCGGCGTTCCTATTGACGCTGAATGGCGGTGGACGCTCGATGGTCGTGTACGGACGCAACAGCATGATGTTCGACGTGATGCGTCGCCTCGGCCTGCCGAACGCGTGGACGCGTCCGACCAACACCTATGGTTTCGCGGTGACGGGCGTCGAAGCGCTCGCCGAAGCGCCGGACGCCGATGTCATCGTCGTCGACTTCGGCGCGGGCACCACGGCCGCGCTCGCCGAGCTTGCGGCGAGCCCGTTCTGGAATCGCCTTCCCATGGTGCGCAGGGGGCGGGTGTTCCGCATTCCGCTGGTCGATCTCTATAGTTCGTATCCGGCGGCCCAACCTTTTCTGAAAGGATTGCAGGGCCTCGCACGACGACCGGAGTATCGGCATGTCTAGCACGGCGGCCACCATGATGCCGCGCAGGCACGCCCGCTCGCCGTGGCCGCTCGTGCTGGCGCTGCTCGCGCTGGCGCTCGCGCTGACATGGGCGAATCTGCACGCCGCGCTGCCCGCTGCAGGATGGGCCGGTCTCCTGCCTTCCGCCGATGCCGACGACATGCATCGCGTCGTGATCCTGTATTCGTTTCTGCCGCGTCTGGCGGTGTCGCTGCTGGCGGGCGCGGCGCTGGCGCTGGCGGGCGCGCTGTTCCAGCATGTGCTGCGCAATCCGCTCGCCGAGCCGACGACACTCGGCGTCGCCGCAGGCGCAAGCGTCGCGGTGACGGCCGCGGCGATATGGTTTCCCTCGCTGTTGCTCGACGGCCGCGACGCCGTGGCTATGGGCGGCGCCGCGGCGGCCTTTGCCGTGGTATTCGCGATCGCCTGGAGGCATACGCTTTCGCCGCTCGTGCTGATTCTGGCGGGGTTGGTCATCACGCTGTGCGCCGGCGCTGTGGGGTCGGTGCTGTCGCTGGTTTTCTCGGACGGCTTGATCAGCGTGTTCGTCTGGCAATCGGGCGCGCTCAATCAGAATAGCTGGTCGATCGTGCTGCATCTGCTGCCGCGCGTCGCACTGTCCTGCGTGGCGATCATGCTGCTCGTGCGGCCCTTGTCGGTCCTCGCGGCAGGCGATTCGGCCGCACGCGGGCTGGGCGTCTCGCTGCGCGGCCTGCGGCTGGGCGCGCTCGCATTGGGTACGGCGCTGTCGGCGTGGGTGGTCAGCGCGCTCGGTGTGATCGGCTTCATCGGACTGGCCGGACCCGCGCTGGCGCGGCTATCCGGGGCGCGCACGCTAGGCGCGCGGCTCAGCTGGGGCGCGCTGGTCGGCGGGCTGCTGCTGTGGGTGGCGGATCAGGCCGTGCAGATCGTCGCGCATCGCTTCATCGAGATTCCGACCGGTGTGGCCACCGCGCTGCTGGGCGCGCCGCTGCTGTTATGGCTGTTGCCCCAACTGCACGACACGCCGCACGACATTCGCAACGATGCGCCCCCGCAGAGGGCGCGCACCACGCTGCCGGCCGGACGCATCGCCGCGATGTTGCTCGGCCTGGCCGTGGTGATGGCCGGTGCGCTGCTGATATCGCGCGGACTCGGCGGCTGGCATGTCGATACCTTCGACACGCTCGGACCGCTCGCCGCCTTGCGTGCACCGCGCGTGCTCGGCGCGCTCGCCGCCGGGGCGATGCTCGCCGTGGCGGGCATCGTGATTCAGCGCCTGACGTCGAATCCGATGGCGAGTCCGGAGATTCTCGGCATTTCGTCGGGCGCGTCGCTCGGCTTGATCGTGCTGTTGTTCGCGGTCGCCGCGCCGACCGCCGCAATGCAGTTCGCTGCCGCCTCGGCTGGCGCGCTGCTGGCACTCGCCGCGCTGTTCATGCAGTCGCGTCGCAGCGGATTTTCGCCGGAGCGGCTGGTGCTGACGGGTATCGCGATTGGCACGGTGTTCAGCGGGCTGACGTCGCTGCTGATGGCGAGCGGCGACCCTCGCATGTCGATCCTGATGGTGTGGATGGCCGGCTCCACCTACCGCGTGCAAATGCACGACGCCCTCGCGGCGCTCGGCGCTGGCGCGATCGTGTTGCCCGCCGTGCTGCTCGCGGCTCGCGCGCTGGATATTTTGCCGCTGGGCGAGCCGCTGTCGCGCAGCCTGGGCATCGACGTGGGGCGCACGCGTCTGGTCCTGCTGCTGCTCGCGGCGATGCTGACGGCCGCGGCCACGCTCATCATCGGGCCGATCTCGTTCATCGGCCTGATGGCGCCGCACATCGCGCGGCTGCTCGGCCTGCGCCGGCCGGTCGCGCAGGTGAGCGGCGCGGCGCTGCTGGGCGGCGCGATGCTGGTCGTCGCCGACTGGCTGGGCCGCAACCTGCTGTTTCCGTATCAGATTCCCGCTGGGCTGCTCGCGACTTTCGTCGGCGGTCCGTACTTTCTGCTGCTGCTCTGGCGAGAGCGCGCCTGATGCGCCTTTCACATGATCCGGATCATTCATGACTTTACTTTCCGTCCTCGACGACCCGTCGCGCCACGACGCCGCGCCGCCCGGCGCGCCGCCGCCGTCGCCGATGTTCGAGCTGCGCGATGTCAGCTTCGCCGTGCCGGGGCGCGTGCTGCTGCATCCGTTGTCGCTTGCATTGGAAGCGCATCGCGTGATCGGACTGATCGGCCACAACGGTTCGGGCAAGTCGACCCTCGTCAAACTGCTCGCGCGGCAGCATGAACCGGCGCAGGGCGAGATCCGCTTCGAGCACGCGCCGCTCGATCGGTGGCCGGGACGCGCGCTCGCGCGCAGACTGGCCTATCTGCCGCAGTACACGCCTTCGGCCGCGGGCATTCTGGTCCACGAGCTGGTGCGCTTCGGCCGCCATCCCTGGCATGGCGCGCTAGGCCGTTTCTCGCGGGAAGACCGCGAGAAGGTGGAGGAGGCCATGGCGCTCACCGGCGTCGATCGTTTCGCGGGCCGTCTCGTCGATACGCTGTCAGGCGGCGAGCGCCAGCGTGTCTGGCTGGCCATGCTGGTCGCGCAGAACGCGGACTGTCTGCTGCTCGACGAGCCGATCTCGGCGCTGGATGTCGCGCATCAGGTCGAGGTCATGTCGCTGGTGCGCGAGTTGTCGCGAGCGCGGGGGCTGGGCGTGGTGGTCGTGCTGCACGACATCAACATGGCGGTGCGCTTTTGCGACGAAATCATCGCGCTGCGCGGCGGCAAGCTGTGCGCGCGCGGCACGCCGGCCGAGATCATGACGGCGGCGCGTCTCGAAGAAATTTACGGCATCGCGATGGAAGTCATGCCACATCCGCATACCGGCGAGCCGGTGTGCATGGTTCGATAAAGGGTTCTACATGAGCGACACTTTGCAACACGAAGACAAGCCGGAGGTTCACTTCGGACGGGAGCTGTTCCGGCTGTTCCGCCCGTTCTGGCACCTGAGCCTGTTCGCCACGACGATGGGCGGCCTCGCGGGTCTGGCGACGGCCTGGCTGCTGGCCGCCATCAACGACGGCCTGCACGCGCCGGGCGGTATCTCCGGGCGCACCATCGCGACCTTTATCGGCTTGTGTGCGATTGCGCTGGCGGGAAACGCGATTTCCGGCGTGGGCAACAGCATGATCGGACAGAAGATCATCGCGTCCTTACGCAAGGATATTTCCGCGCGCATCGTGTGCGCGCCGATTGCGGAGGTGGAACGCTATCGGGTGCACCGGCTGCTGGCCACGCTCAACAGCGATGTCGATACCGTGAGCGCGTTCACCTTCAACTTTCCGAGTTTCGCGGTGGCGCTGGCAATCGCGATGGGCTGCATCGTGTACATGCTGGTGCTGTCGCCGTTGTTGTTCCTGCTGGCGCTGGCGGCGATCCTCGGGGGACTGGGCATCAACCATTACGCGTCTTTGCGCTGGGATCATCATTACCAGGGCGTGCGCGGCGCGCAGGATGCGCTGCAGAAGCAGTACCGGGCGATCACCGAAGGCGCGAAGGAGTTGCGGCTGAGCCGCGAACGGCGCGCGCGCGTGTATGGCGAGCAGTTGTCGGGGGCGGCGGACACCATCGCGGATCTGAAGATTCGCGCGATGCGGCTTTTTTATGCGACGGGCGCGGTCGGCACGACGCTGTTCTTCATGGTGATCGGGATCATTCTTGTCTTGCAAGACCGGCTCGGCGTGGATTCCAAAGTGGTGAGCGGCTTCGTGATCGTGTTGCTCTACATTCGCGGGCCTATCGAACAGATTGCAGGCGGCGTGCCCGCGCTGATTCAGGCGCGCGTGTCGTTCCGGCGCATCGCCGAGTTGTCGTCCCAGTTCGAGAATCGTGAACCGCGCCTGCTGGATCGCGACATCGCGTCGCCGGCTTCATCCGTCGCGCCGCTGCAGAGCATCGCGCTGCGCGGAGCGGTTCATGCGTTTCCGGCTGTCGGCGATGCCGCGCCGTTTCAACTGGGGCCGGTCGACCTGGAGATTCGTCGCGGAGAAACGCTGTTCATCGTCGGTGAGAACGGCTGCGGCAAGACCACGCTGGTGAAGCTGCTGTTGTCGCTCTATACGCCGGGCCGAGGTCAGTTGCTTGCCGATGGCCAGCCGATTCCCGACGACCGGCTCGACGATTATCGCCAGCAATTTTCCGCGGTCTTTTCTGACTATCACCTCTTTGATGATCTCGTTGCGAGCGATCCCGACACGGTGAAACGCGCGCAAGGCTATCTCGACAAGCTTGAACTGGCTCACAAAGTACGGATCGAGGACGGAGCGTTCTCGACCATCGATTTGTCGGCAGGGCAACGCAAGCGACTGGCGCTGGTGCATGCGTATCTCGAAAACCGGCCGTGGATGGTGCTCGACGAATGGGCCGCCGATCAGGACCCGACGTTTCGTCGTTTCTTCTATACGGAAATGCTTCCGGACCTGAAACGGCAAGGCAGGACGCTAATTGTTATTTCACACGACGACCGGTATTTTGAGCGGGCCGACCGCGTTGTCCGGCTTGAACAGGGGCGGATTGTACGCGTGGAATCGGGCAGCGTGTTTGCGTACACGGCCTGACCGCTTTTTCGTGGTGAGAAGCAAAGATCCCCGAGCGATGTGTTTCCTCAAGATTTCCAGGCGCTCGGCGCAACGCGCCGAGCCTGGGAGAACTCGAAACACAGCGCAGTACCGGGACATCGAGACAAGGAAGCCCTCAATCAGCGTTTCTTCAGACACGGAGTTTCAAACTCGTATTGACATAATGCTTATGATGCAACTTTTTGATGGTGTGAACTTCCGCATGTCGCCGATCGATTCAGGCCCGACGGCTTCATGCAGCAAGTCGACGAGCGCGCATGCGATCGACGATCCTGTCGAAGTCGAGATCAAGCCTGCCCGTCGATGATCTTGCGGATCGCTTCTTCGAATGCTTCCGAAGGCTGTCCGCCGCTCACCAGATACTTGCGATCGAAGATGATCGCCGGCACGGACTGAATGCCGAGTTCCTGGAATTCGCGTTCTTCCGCTCGCACTTCATCCGCGAACCTGCCGCTGGCGAGTACGTCGCGCGCTTGATCGGCATCGAGTCCGACGCTTCGTGCGGCATCGATCAGCACATCCGCCTGGCTCACGTCCTTGCCTTCGCCGTGATAAGCACGCAACAGCGCGAGCTTGAGCGCGAGTTGCTTGCCTTCGATGCGCGCCCAATGCAGCAGCCGATGCGCATCGAACGTGTTGTAGACCCGCTCGCGCGCACCGAACATGAAGCCTTCTTGCGCGCCGCGCTCGCGGATGGTCGCCTGCGATTCGGCGATCTGCGCGGGCGTGCGGCCATATTTGCGGCCGATATAGTCGACGATGCGCTCGCCCTCCGGCGCCATGTCCGGATTGAGTTCGAACGGATGCAACGTGATAGTGGCATCGACGGATTCGCCGAGACGCTCCAGCGCGCGTTGCAGCGAAGCAAGCCCGACGGCGCACCACGGGCAGGCGATATCGGAAACGAAGTCGATTTGAAGAGTGCGGGACATAACGGGATCGAGTGAAAAACGAATTCGACAGGGTAGCGTCAATTGCCGAGGCCTGCAGTCATCGGCCGGAAGCGATGCGCTCGCACCTCACGTCCGCTCGATGAAATCGAGTGGCTGGGTCTTCAGTTCATCGGCGAAAGAAATCGACGAATATGCGTGCCGCAAGACGCGTTGCACGACCCATCGGAAAGTAAGCGTGGACACCGATTGCGGGATCACGGATTGTTACCATCACGCGCCCAGACTGCTGGCGAAGCATATGGGCGTGACCGAAGAGATGCTCGATGCGCTCGCGGTCACGGACCCGTACCGCGCAGTCGCGCACGACGTCGCTGCACTCAGGGCACATCCGAATCTGCCGCGCGGTGCGACGGTATCCGGCCTCGTCTACGATGTGAAGAGCGGACGCGTGGAGACGGTGGTTCCGCCGGATTAACAATAAAGGGCGTTCCTGCGCGGGTTGCATTCGCTGACGGCGCTTCAACCCGCGCACCTTCACCAGCACACATAGCCGCCATCGGCGAGCACGATCGCTCCAGTCATGAGACTCGCTGCGTCGCTCGCGAGAAACAGCACCACAGAGGCGATCTCATCCACGCGGCCGAGCCGGTGCATCGGCGTGTTGCCGATCCAGTCCCGCAAGCGCGCCTCGTTCTCTTTCGCGTGCACGTACTGGTTCATCTCCGTGTCGATATAGGTCGGCGCGACCGCATTCACGCGAACGCCGCGCGCGCCCCATTCGGCCGCCAAAGAACGCGTCAGATGATGCACGCCTGCCTTCGATGCGTTGTAGTTCACCTGTTCCTGCGGCCGGTTGACGATGAATCCCGACATCGAGCCAATGTTCACGATACTGCCGCCGCCCCGCTCCAGCATCCCCTTGCCGAACGCGCGGCATGCCCGGAATACGCCGGTCAGGTTGACATCGATCACGCGACTCCAGGTTTCGTCGCTCATGTCTTCCGCCGGATGATCGGAGATAGCGATGCCCGCGTTGTTCACCAGCACATCCACGCGCCCGTGCCGCGCCACGATGGCGTCGTTCACGCGTTGCGCGGCGGCCGAATCGGTGACGTCGAAGATCTCACCTTCGACTGTTGCGCCAGTCGCGGCAAGCCGGGCGACGGCGTCTTCAAGCGCCTTCGCATCGTAGTCGGTCAACACGACGCGCGCGCCCGCTTCGGCAAGCGCCTCGGCAATGGCGAAACCTATCCCTCGCGCCGCGCCCGTGACGACCGCGATCCTGTCGTCCAGCCGGAACTTGTTCATGTACATGCGTGGACGCCTCCTCAGCGCGCTTGACAAAGAAAAGCGGCCCGCAGGCCGGCCGCTCGCGGCATCACCTTGCTTCTGATACCCCGCCTGACGCACTGCGCGATCCACGCGCAGCAAGCTGGGTGAGGCTCAGTGTCATTGCTACTCCATTCTCCAGATCGAAAGAGCAGCTCAGCTCATCCAGTTGCCGCCATCGACATTGAGCGTCTGCGCCGTGATGTAATCCGCATCCGCCGATGCAAGGAACACCGCCGCGCCAGTCAGTTCATCCGGCTTGCCCATGCGCCCGAGCGGCACCGCTTCGCCCACAAGCCGCTTCTTTTCGCCGATCGGCCGATTCTCATAACGGGCGAAGAGTGCGTCGACGTCCTTCCACATCGGCGTGTCGATCACACCGGGCGCAATCCCGTTCACGTTGATCTTGTGCGGCGCCAGCGCGAGCGCCGCCGACTGCGTATAGCTGATCACGGCGGCCTTGCTCGCGCAGTAATGGGACACCAGCGCTTCGCCGCGCCGGCCCGCCTGCGACGCCATGTTGATGATCTTCCCGCCGCCGCCCTGCTCCACCATCTGTTGCGCGACGCGCTGCATCAGGAAGAACATGCCTTTGACATTGACGGCGAACACGCGGTCGAAGATGTCCCACGATTCGTCCAGCAAGGGCCGCATGTCGAAGATGGCCGCGTTGTTGTAGAGAATGTCGATACGCCCGAACGCGCCGAGCGTCGCACTCACGATCTGTTCGATGCCTTCGCGCTTCGTGACGTCGGCCTCGATGAGCAGGAGCCGCTCGGCCGCGATCCCGCTGAATGTGGCGCTCATGTCGGCCTGCGGCTTGACATCGACCACGGCGACTTTCGCGCCTTCGTCGAGATAGCGGCGCACGACCGCCTCGCCGATGCCGGCTGCCGCGCCGGTCACAATCGCAATCTTTCCTTCGAGTTTCATTTGCAGCGTCCATTAAAAGAAGGGAGTCAGGCGCGGCACGCGGCCGCGTACGTCTCGATGACTTCACGTACCTTGCTTTGGATCAGGCTCGACGGCCTGCCGTCGATGCGTCCCGTCCGCAGCGCGTGGTACTGCGCAGGCAGATGACGGCTCAAGAGGTTCTCGGGGATCGGCGTCGCTTCGAGATTACGCAGCAGGCGCTGCGTCGCGGCATCGATGGCGGGATCGGTCCAGTAGTAACGCACGCGGTCGCTATAGCTATATGTGCGCAGCAGACGCTTTTCGTGTTCGTCGCCGTGGTAATAGCGCTCCCAGTTGCCGGGTTTGTCCGTCATCACCTTCTCGACCACTTCACGCAGCTTCGACTGCTCGCCCGCCGGCACGAGCTCGGCTTCCATATCGGCGAGTGCGTACAGCGCCTCGCGCAGTGCGAACGTCACGCCGGGACCGACCTTGAGGATCGCGAAGCCGTCGCGTACCAGGGCACGCAGTGCATCGGCCGTCTGATAGTCGGTCGAATGCGCCTCGAAGACCATGCCCGGCAGTTGCGTCAATGCGTGCGACAAGCCACTGGCGAGCGCCGGCTGGTAATCGATCACCTTCGTATGATCGAACTCGACGCCCGGCTGGACGACCAGCGCGATCACGCGCTGCCAGGCTTCGTCGAGACCGCGCGCGCGCCAGGCGTCGCGATGGATCGCCACCGTTTCGAGCGCCGCATCCGCATGCGTGACCTCGACGCCATCCAGCGCCTCGCTCGCACCGCCCGGCACGGGCACTTCAGTGCCGATGATATAGACCGGTTGCGTGGCGAAGCCTGCGCGTTGCGCCGCCGCTTCGGCAACCGCGCACAGACGCGACGCGCGCTCGGCCACGACGGCGTCGGACAGCCGCTCGGGATCGCCGCCGCACGGCATGCTCGCATCGAGATGGATCTTGCTGAAGCCCGCGCTGACATACGCATCGATCAAGGCATCGGCGCGCTGCATCGCTTCCTCGGCAGGCAGTGCGCGCCATGCATTCGGACCGAGATGGTCGCCGCCAAGTATCAGACGCTCGCGCGCGAAGCCCACCTTGCCGGCGATGTCGTGCACGAAGCCCACGAAGTCCGCTGGCTTCATGCCGGTGTAGCCGCCGAACTGATCGACCTGATTCGACGTCGATTCGATCAGCAACGGCGTATCGTCGTCCAGCGCCTGCCGCAACGCGGCCTCGAGTACCCATGAATGCGCGGAACAGATCGAGTAGATGCCCTTGAGCCTGCGGCCCGCGTTTGCATCGCCGGAAAGGCGTGTCACCACGTCATGCATATCGGTGCTCCGAGATGAACTGATCGAGTTGCGCAAGCGTTGCAGTGCCTTCCATCGGACCCTTGACCTGAACCGCGCGCGCGCCGCTCGCGCCTGCATAACGCAGCGCGCGCTCCGCGTCCATGCCCTGCATGCGGCAGGCAATGTAAGTCGCGCCGAAGCAATCGCCCGCGCCGGTGGGATCGACCTCTTCGACGGCAAACGCCGGATGGTCCAGGCGTCGCGCACCGTCGTAAAGTCGGCAGCCCCACGCGCCCTGCTTGACGACGATCTCGCGCACGCCCCGTCCAAGCAGTTCTTCGATGGCGGCTTCTTCGGAGTCGGCTTGCGTCAGCAGCGTCACTTCATGTCCGCTCGGCAGGAACACATCCGTGCATCCGATCAGATGATCGAATGCTTCACGCATGCCGGGCCGGTCCAGGATTTCCTTGCGCGCGTTGGGATCGAAGCTCACCGTGCCGCCTTGCGCCTTGACGATGCGAACCGCCTTCTTCACAGCGTCGATGATCGCAGCCGAAAACAGCGACGAGCCCATCACATGAAAATGCGCGCAGTCCTTGAGCCGCGCTTCGCTCACCTGCGCCTCCGACAGCTTCGCCGATGCGCTGTTGGCAATGTTGTAGATGAAGTCGCGCTCGCCGTCATCGCGATAGGTGACGAAGGCGCTGCCCGTGGTTTCGTGGCGCAGCACTTCGATGGCCGCTACATCCACGCCGTCCGCGCGCAGTCGTTCCACGTTCAGCACGCCAAAGTCGTCGTCGCCGACGCAGCCGATCATCGCGCAACGGCTGCCGGCCTTGGCCGCCTGATCGATGAAGATGGCCGGCGCGCCGCTCGCATACGGCCCGATCAGCGTGCCGGGTGCACGGAAGGATTGCCCGCGTTCGGTTGCCATGATCTCGACGAGAATCTCTCCCATCGTCATGATGACGCCATTCTTCCGGATTCCGAAAAGTGGTGAATCAGCCATGCCTTTACCCTCGATCATTGATGAGCCGGCGCCGTGCGTGCCGCTAGAACAGGTTGCTGTAGAGCGGCATGGTGGCCGCGCCGAGCGCCGCGGAAATCTCGCTGTCGGCGCGGCCCTGATGCAGCGAGATGCGCGCGGGACGGCCGTTCATTTCATAGGCAGACACGCCGTCGCGCGCCCGGGCGACGAGCCTCTGCAACGGCTCCAACGGCAGCAAGCCATTCACGATCACATCCGACACGTCGACGATATTCGACACGCCCGCGAGTACGCGGCCCAGGTCCGCGCCGGCCTGTTCGATCCAGCGCTCGAAGGCGGCGCTGCGATCGGTGTCGAGCGCGCTCAGATCGATATCGCCGATATGCTCGCAGCCCAGCGCATGCGCGAGACCGCGCAGGGACACGATGGTCTCCAGGCAGCCGCGCGCGCCGCAGAAGCACGGTACGCCGTCGCGGTACGCATTGACGTGGCCGATCTCGCAACCGTTGCCGGTCAGGCCGCGCACCGCGCGCCGGTTCATCAGCAGCGCGCCGCCCAGGCCGTTGCCGATATAGACATGCAGATAGCTGCCGAAGTGCCGGCCGTTGCCGAACCAGTACTCGCCGAGCCCCGCTGCCGTGCCGTTATTCTCGATATGGATTTCGTGGTCGATGTGCTGTGACAACGCATCGCGAAACGCATAGTCACGCCACGCCGGATACTGCGCCGACTGACAGACCAGGCCGCGCGCGGCATCGATCGGCCCCATCACCGAAACGCCAACGCCAAGCATCTTCCCCATGCGGCCCGGATGCGCGAACAGCGCGTTGTAAAGCGAAGAAAGCACCTCGACCGCCTGCTCGGGATCCTCTATCGACAGTTGCTGGCGCATCTTGTGGATCACGTTACCGGCTACGTCGACGAGCACGCCGGTCGCGAATTCGTGGTCGAAGTGCAGGCCGATGGTCGACGCATAGTCCGCAATGATGTGCAGACTGCGCACCGGCTGTCCGGTCGCGCGCACTTCGCGATCGATCGATTCCTCCACCGCGCCGTCGCCGATCAGACCGCCGACGATGTTGGTGATCGTCGCGGCTGTGAGCCGCGTCGAGGCCGCGATGTCGGCGCGTCCGATGCCCGGTTCCTGGCGGATGACTTCGAGCACCAGCGCGCGATTGAGGTCGCGCACGCGGGGGCCGTTGAAGCCGTGCTGATGCCGGGTGTGCTGTCGTGTGTGCTTGTTGGGCACGCTTGGAAACTCCAGTTCTGCCTTGAATCGACGCGCCGCTCAGCGCGTGGTATAGCCGCCGTCGACGACCAGCACTTCGCCGGTCACATAGCTCGCGGCGGGCGAGCACAGGAACAGCGCCGCCGCCGCGACTTCCTCGGGCTGGCCGACGCGCACCATCGGCGTCATGCCGCTCCAGATCCTGAACCACTCCGGATTCTCGATGCCGCCACGCGACATGTCCGTGTCGATATAGCCCGGCGCCACTGCATTGACACGGATGTTCTCCGTGGCCAGTTCGCTGGCAAGGCTCTTCGTCATCATGTGGACGGCCGCCTTCGAGCTGTTGTAGGCGACCTGATTCTGCGGAATGTTCGAGACGATGCCCGAGATCGAGCCCATGTTGAGCATCACGCCGCTGCCCTGCGCGCGCATCGGCACGAGTGCAGCGCGGCAGGCGCGAAACACGGCATCGAGATTGAGGCTCATGATGCGACGCCAGCGCGCTTCGTCGAAATCGCCGCTGTCGCCGTGAATGGCGACGCCCGCGTTGTTGACGAGAATGTCGAGCCGGCCGTGCCGCTTCACCGTCTCGTCGATCAGCCGTTGCGGCGCGTCCTCCTCCTGGAGATCGGCCGCAATGAAGTCGAATTCAAGGCCCGCGTCACGCAGGCTGCGCTCGGCTTCGGGCACTGGATTGCGACTGCTGATGACCAGACGCGCGCCCGCTTCGCCGAACGCGTGGGCAATCGCCAGGCCGATACCGCGCGTGCCGCCGGTGATCAGCGCGAGTTTGCCGTCGAGGCGGAATTTATCGAGGATCATGGAGTGGGGTCCTGAAAGGCGTTCAGATATCGACGCTCGTCGGCAAGATCACGAGATCGCGGATGGTCACGTTGCGCGGGCGGCTCAGCATGAAGAGCACGGCATCGGCGACTTCCTTCGGCTGCATCAGACTGCCAGCCGCCAGCGCTTCTTCCATCTTGGCTTTGGGCCAGTCATCGAGCAGCGCCGTCACCACCGGGCCCGGCGCCACCGCGCCGACGCGAATGCCGTGCTTGATCACCTGCCGCCTGAGCGTATGCACGAAGGCCTGCACCGCGAATTTCGACGCCGTGTAGACCGGCTCCCACACCACCGGCACGAAGCCCGCCACTGAACTCGTGAACATCACGTCGCCGGATTTCTGCGCGATCATGTGCGGCAACACCGCGTGCACCGAGCGAAACGCAGCGTTGATGTTCAGATTGAGCATGCGGTCCCAGTCGTCGGGATTGCCCGCCGAGACCTCGCCGCCCACATAGGCGCCGGCGTTCGCGTGAAAGATATCGAGGCCGCCGGCCGCATCGAGAATGCCGGACAGCATGCCGCCGCTCACCTGCGACGGCTCCAGCAGGTCCACGACCAGCGGCAGCGCGTTCGGACCGATCTCGGCACACAGCGCCTCGAGCCGCTCTTTGGCGCGATCGATCAGCACGACCTTCGCCCCTTCCGCCGCGAACGTGCGTGCGCATTCGAGACCGATGCCCGATGCCGCGCCCGTCACGGCGGCGACCTTACCCTTCAGCAGTTCACTCATGTCCGTTTCTGCCTTTCGTGAGGTTTGAAATGCAATCAGGCGCGCCCGTGCGATACGCGAGACTGCCGCGCCAGCGAATCGACGATCACCGCAATCGCGAGCACCGCGCCGGTAATCATGAAGCGCAGCGATGAGGAGAGGTTCAGCAGCGTGAGTCCGCTGGCAATCGACTGGATCACGATCATGCCGAGCACCGCCGAATACGCGCTGCCGCGACCGCCAAACAGACTCGTCCCACCGATCACCGCCGCCGCGATGGCGTTCAGGTTGACATCGCCGGTGCCGGCCTGCGTGCTCGCCGACGCGAGGCGCGCAGCCGTCAGCACGCCGCCGAGCGCGGCGAGCGTCGCGCACAGCACGAAGGCGCTGGTGTAGATCGCGCGCACATTGATGCCCGCGCGCCGCGCGGCTTCGCGATTGCCGCCGACGGCGTTCATCGACCGTCCCCAGCGCGTGCGGCGCAGCGCGTAGTCCAGCGCGACCGCCAGACCGACGAACAGGCCGAACATCAACGGTACGCCGCGTCCGGTGTTGAGATAAGCCACCACGATTTCCAGCAGCACGGTGATCACGATACTTCGTGCCAGCAACGAGGCGCTCGATGCCGCCGACAGATTCGAGGCCCGCCGCCGTGCGCTCGTGCGCCATCCCGCAATCAGCAGCGCCGCGCCGGGGAGCAACGCGATGACATAGGAAACGGCAGCGGGAATGATCATCAGCTGCCCGAGGTTGACCATCACCGAGTCGTACGGCAGGTTGATCGAGCCCGACGGGCCGAGCACGTACAGTTGCAAGCCGAGCAGCGTGAGCAGACCCGCGAGCGTCGCCACGAAACTCGGCATGCCGAAGCGGTTCAGCAGCACCGCGTAGAGCACGCCCACGGCCGCACCCGCGAGCGCCGCCACGACGATCGCCGCCAGCGCGGGCCAGCCCTGATTGACCCACAGCACGCCGACCAGCGCGGAGGCGAAACCGCTCATCGAGCCGACCGAGAGATCGATCTGTCCGACCAGCAGCACGCAGACAATGCCCAGCGAAATCACGCCGATGGTCGAGCAGTCGAACAACAGGTTCACCAGATTGTTCGCCGACAGGAACACCGGATTCAGGCTCGTGAACACGGTCCAGATGAGGATCAGGCCCACGACCACGGGCAAGGATCCAAGATCGCCGGAACGCACGCGGTCGAAGAAAGCGGAGATGACATCGCCCGCGCTTGCGGCATGCTTCACGCGCACGTCGCTGCGGTCGAGCGGCGCCCCGGCCGGGCGCGTTTCAGTGGATTTGTCGCTCATCTCGATGGCTCCTGGCTTCAAGCGTTGGGCTCAGCCTGACGACGCTCCGCGCGGCGCGACACGGCGTTCTCGGTGGCGCCGGTGATGGCCGCGACCAGCGACTGATTCGACGAATCCGGATAGAACACGCCGTTATTGCGCCCGAGCCGCAGCACGACGATGCGGTCCGCCACCGCGCGCACGTCTTCCATGTTGTGGCTGATCATGATCACGGCGTGACCGCGGTCGCGTACCCGTTCGATCAGGTTCAGCACCTCGGCCGTCTGCGCGACCCCGAGCGCGGCCGTGGGTTCGTCGAGCATGATGAGTTTCGGGTCCAGCAGCAGCGAACGCGCGATCGCCACGGTCTGCCGCTGGCCGCCCGACAGCGACGCCACCACGTCGCGCACGCTCGGAATGCGCGCCGACAGTTCATTGAGCAGCGTCCACGCGCGCACTTCCATCGCGACCTCGTCGAGACGCATCGGGCTGAGTTCGCGGCCCAGGAAGATGTTCGCGACGACATCGAGGTTCTCGCACAGCGCGAGGTCCTGGAACACGGTCGCGATACCCAGATCGAGCGCCGCGCCCGGATCGGCCAGCGTCACTTCACGGCCGCCGAAGGTGATCGTGCCGCTGCTCGGCTGATGCACGCCGGCGAGAATCTTGACGAGCGTCGACTTGCCCGCGCCGTTGTCGCCCACGAGCGCGACGACTTCGCCCGCGTGCACGTCGAGCTCGATATCCGTCAGCGCCGACACCGCGCCGAAATGTTTGGAGATGCCGCGCAAGCTCAGCACGAGCTCGCCGGGCCGCGCTCCCGCAGTCGGTTGGTCGCTCATTTGGACAGGCCTCGGGTCGGAAGAAGGCGGATGCCGCAGACACGGCATCCGTGCAGCCGCTACGCCGGATCAGTTGATGCCGAGCTTCTTGCAGCCTTCCGCATAGCGGTCGGTGCAGAGGTTCTTCGCGCTTTCGATCCCCTTGTCCACGACCTCGGCTTTCAGGTTCTTCTGCGTGATGACCGTCGGCTGGAAGAGTTGCGACGGCGTGTTGAAGAGCATCGTCTGCGCCTTGGGCTTCTGCCCGTCGAGCAGCCCGACCGCAACGCGCGCCGCCGCTGCCGCGACGATCTCGCTCGGCTTGAGAATCGTGTTGTACTGCTCGCCCGCGATGATCAGTTGCAGGCCCGCGATGGTGGCGTCGTTGCCCGTCACCGGCGGCACCGGATTGACGCCCGCCGCCTTCAGCGCCGCGATGGCGGCGCCGCCGGTGCCGTCGTTGGCCGCGACCACGCCGACAATCTGTCCGGAGAAGCGGTTGATCTGCCCGCCGACCCATTGCTGCGCCTTCGGCGGCGCCCAGTCCGGCGTGTCGTATTCGGCGAGCGTCTTGTAGCCGCTGCCCGCGAGCCCTTCATGACTGCCCTTCTTGATGAGCCCTGCTGCGGCATCCGTCGGCGAACCGTTCACCTGAAGCACGCCGCCCTTGCCCGGCGCGACGCCGCTGGCCTTCAGATGCTCCACCAGCGATTGCGCCACGGCCCGGCCGATCTGCTGGTTGTCGAACGAAACGTAGTAGTCGGCGGGCGTCGATGGAATCGGCCGGTCATAGGCGATCACCTTGACGCCCTGGCTCTGCGCCAGATGCACGAGCGACGCGGCGGCGGCCGAATCGACCGGATCGAGCACGATCACTTTCGCGCCTTGCGAGATCGCCGAGTTGAATTGCTGCTGCTGCTGCGACGCGTCGCCATTGGCGTTCTGGTAGAGCACCTTGCAGTTGGGACAGAGCTTGCCCATCTCCGCCTTGAAGCCGGGAAAGTCGTGCTGCTCATAGCGCGTCGAGCCCTGATCGGGCATCAGGAATGCAACGGTGCCGCTCGTTGCTGCGGTGGCGGCGCCGCTCGACAAGGCGAGCGCAAACGTGGCCGCGCTCAATAGCGTCCGGGATGGGCTAGTCATCATGTCTCCGTTATTCGATCTTGGTATGGGCGACGCAGGCTCGTTCCGTCGGCGTCGAAAAGACATTAAATCAATTGATTTAACTAAGTCAACGAGATGTTGATGAGCGAGGGCAAACCCCGAGGTCGGGGTTGAGTAAAGCACAGGCGTCCGCGTCGTGCTTATACGAAAGCATGCTCCAGCAAGACCTTCAGCGAATTGCGCGCAGGCGTGCCCTGGGCGCTCAATGGCGCTGTGCAGAGCCGCCTTTCGTGCGCACACCGCTCGCCTATGATGGAAATCGCAGCCGGGCTTCGCAGTATCAGACGGCCGGTTCGCTATCCCGACGGAGCATCACCCGCATGAGCGATTTCTTCGGCACACCCGAGTCGGACGAAGCCAGCGTGCGCGAGCATCCGCGACATCAGCAGATGTTCCCCGTCCTGACGGAGAGCGATATCGAACGGTTGCGCCGTTTCGGCGAGCCCTGCCGGCATGCGCGCGGCGCATTGCTGTATCGCGCAGGCAGTCTGTGTCCCGGCGTCTTCGTTCTGCTCTCCGGCAAGGTGCGTATCGTCAGCCGCGACGCCCTCGGACACGAACGCGTTCTCTGCACCTACACGCAGCGCGGCGCATTCACGTCCGACGTGACCCAGTTGTCGAGCAAGCCGGCGGTCGTGGACGCTCATGTCATCGAAGACGTCGACGCGCTGCTGCTGCGTCCCGATGCGCTCCAGGCCGTCATGATCAGCGAAGCCGACCTCGGTGAAACGATCATGCGCGCGCTGATCCTGCGCCGCGTGCTCGTGTTCGAACGCGGTCAGGGCGTGGTGCTGGTGGGCTCGTCGAGCGATGCGCGCCTGCTCGACCTGCAGACCTTCCTGCGCCGCAATGTGTTTCCGTGTACCGCCCTCGATGCCGAAAGCAATGCCGAAGCGCTCGCGGTGCTCGAACGCCTTGCCCCCAAACCCGATGACTTTCCTCTGGTCCTGTGTCCGGACGGCACCATTCTGCGCAATCCCGACGCGGGGCAACTGGCATCGTGCCTCGGCCTCATTCCGGACTTCGACCCGGCGCATGTGTATGACGTGGCGATCGTCGGCTCAGGCCCGGCCGGGCTGGCGACGGCGGTGTATGCGGCGTCGGAAGGCTTGTCGGTGGCGGCGCTCGATTGCCGCGCGCCCGGCGGTCAGGCAGGCAGCAGTTCGCGCATCGAGAACTATCTGGGCTTTCCGACCGGCATCACCGGTCATGCGCTCGCCGGACGCGCTTTCGTCCAGGCGCAGAAGTTCGGCGCGCATATCGGCATTCCCTGCGAAGCGATGGCCTTGCACTGCGGCGACGCGCTGCCGTCCGTCGAACTGACGGACGGCCGGCGCATCACGGCGCGCACGATCGTGATCGCAACCGGCGCGGAATATCGCCGCCCCGATATTCAGGGTCTCGCACGCTTCGAAGGCAACGGCGTCTATTACTGGGCGACGCCGCTCGAAGCCCGGCTATGCCGCAAGGAACCCGTCGTGCTGGTCGGCGGCGGCAATTCGGCGGGGCAGGCCGTGGTGTTTCTGGCGTCGCATGCCGAGCACGTCCATCTGTGCATTCGCGGCGCGAGCCTGCGGCACAGCATGTCGCACTATCTGATCGAGCGGATCATGGCGCTGTCCAATGTGACGCTGCACGTTCGTACCGAGCTGACCGCGCTCGAAGGCGATGCCCGGCTCGAACGCGTTCACTATCGGCGGGAAGACGGTGCCGCCGACACGGTGGCGACGCATCATCTGTTCGTTTTCATCGGGGCGCAGCCGAACGGCAATTGGCTCGCGACCTGCGGCGTCGCGCTGGACAGCAAGGGCTTCGTCCTGACCGGCATGCAGGTGCCGCAACCCGAAGCCGCCACGATGCCCTTGCAGACGAGCGTGGCGCGCGTATTCGCCATTGGCGATGTGCGGTCGGGATCGATCAAGCGGGTTGCGTCGGCGGTCGGCGAAGGCGCGGCCGTGGTCGCGCAGATCCATGCTTGTCTGGCTGAGACTGACTAGATGGAGCGCGGGCGCTTCCCTGCCCGCTCAGCCCCGGCGATTGCTCTCGCAGTCTTCCCAGTAACGCAGCGGATCATGGTGGTCCGGGTAGTGTGCGTCCAGCCATGCAGTGAGCTTGGGCCAGTCCGGATGACGGGTTCCGGTCTGTGCGGACCAGTTCGACGACCGCTCAACGATACGCCCGTTCTCGCGATCACGAACCAGCACGCTGCCGAGTCCGTTCGAACCATCCGCCTGCGATTCGACGAGATAACGCGGCAGCAGCCGGAACTCGGCATCCTTGGCCCAGCCGTACACCGCGCGCACGCGGCCGCTGGCGTCGCGCAGCTCGATGGCGCCGGTCTTGGGGCGAATCGCTTCCCATCCTTCCGGAAACTCGGCGACGATTTCGTCCTTGCCTTCCCTGACCCATTTCACGTGCAATGCCTGCGTCATCGCTTCGCGCATCCGGGCCGCCGACGCATAGCCTTTCGGCAGATCCATTCCAACCGGCAGCGTAATCAGGTTGTCCTTCCACAGCGCCGACTCCTCATCGTCGACGCGCTTCACGACGTTGGACACGTCGGGACCGAACGGATTGTCCGGGCGTTTCGACACGCTCTGCTTCGACGGCGCCAGCCCTTCGAAAAGCCGCTCGGCATCCATACGGGTTAATTTGGCTTTTGACTTGTTCATTGCTGCATGACTCCATGGTCACTTCTGCTCGACCTGCATGGGCGGCTTCATGGCGAAGCCATCGGGCCACGGCGGGTATCGAATCGCACAGGTTCAGGTTGCCGACGCCAGGCTCGAACAGAAGAACGGGTCGTGTCGGGAGTTTCGGAGATGAAGTGGCGGTCACGCCGCTCGTGCAGCGCCCTTTTTCAATCATGACGGGCACGGCATGAACAGGGACCGGGTAGGCCGGAAGGCTTTCGGGATTCACCAACGATCGTATCACGAGCCCGCCTCCCGGCCGACGGTCCGCCCAGGCGCTCAATCCGATGCCGCCATTAATCGATCAGCGCATAAAAGCTGGCCAGCGCCGCGAGAACCGGTTCAAAAAACGCGGGATCCAATGCATGCCCCATCGCGTCCACGACATGCAAGCGCGCCCCCGGTATCACGGACGCAGCCCACTGCGCATGTTCCAGCGGAAAGATCGGGTCATCGCTACCGTGAATCAGCAGTACGGGAACGTGCAACGAAGCAAGTTCGTTCGATTGCAGCATCCGCGAACGCTTCTGTGCCAGCGCGTGATGACTGTTGTTGGCGAGTTTCGCGGACAGGCCATCGGTTCTCCGCATGAGTTGCGCCGCATACGCACGGCCGAGCGTCAGCCAGGTGTGTTCATCGAAAGGCGAACGCGGCCCGGCGGCGAGCCGGAAATTGTCGACGAAGCGCTGCGCCAGCGCTTCAGCCGTCACCGGCGCACTCGCATTCAGCGCGATGACTTGTGCAACGTAGTCCGCCGAGGGACGCGGAAGTTCGCCCGCCCTTGGCGTGAGGCCCGCGAAAGCGTCGTTCTTGGGCCGCAAATCGGCCGAGGACATCATCACGGTCAGGCTGCATAGCCGCTCCGGCTGTTGCAGCGCCATCCAGTATCCGATCACCCCGCCTTGCGACAAGCCGATGACGTGAGCGCTTCGTGCACCCAGCCCATCCAGCACGGCAAAGGCATCGGCGGCGAGGTCTTCCAGCGTGTAGGGCGCCTCGTCGAAGTCGATATAGGTGGAGAGCCCGGTGTCGCGGGCATCGAAACGGACGACGCATAGACCGGTGGCAGCCAATGCTTCACAGAACCTGTCAGGCCATACGAGCCCGGGGGCGCTATTGCCCATCAGCAGAAGCGTCACGGGATCGGAGCGCGAGCCGAACACTTCGACATGAAGCTCGACACCATTCGCCTGAAGTCTTTCGCTTTCGGGCATTCGTCTTCTCCAAAGCAGCGCTCAGGATGGCTTGAACCATTCGTTCGCGACGCCGTAGAAAAGCGCATCGCGCTCGTCGGCGGAGTACGTTTCGACGAAGCCCGCATAACGCGCGTATGACTCCGCAAAGCCCGTCGACAGTCCTGCAATCGGCATATGGCTGCCGAACATGCATCGCGAAACGCCGATGATGTCCAGCGTAGCGCGCACCCATGGCTCCGCCTGATCGGCCGTCCAGCGCATGCCGAAGATACATTCGAGCGCCGACATGCTCACGCGGATGTTGTCGCAACGCGCCAGTTCGGCGAGATTGCTGCGCCAGCGTGCGAAGCCGTCGTCGGACAGGTCGAGGGGCCAACCCATCACGGCCACCGTAAAACCGATATAAGGATGGGCGTTGATGACAGCCGTCAACGCAGGCAACTGATGCGCGAATATCTCCAGACCGCACTTGAGTGAACGCCCGTCGAGCAGACTCAGTTGCTTGCACCACGCCGGGTCGTCGAGAAGATCGGGCCGTTTCGCGAATCGCCTGAGCGGGTTCGCCGGGTCCCATACAAGGTGCTCGCGCACGGCGGTCAGATTCGGCAAGCTTTGATATTGATCCAGTTTGCGTTCGAGTTCCGGATCGAGAAAATCGACCATGGCGACTAGCGCGTGCCGCACGTCAGACTCGGTCGCGCATTGCTGTGCCCATGACGCTTCCTGCCACGGATCGTCGGACAGGAACTCATGCCAGACCACGCCTTCGATGCGATGATCGCGCGTATCCGCCAGATAGCCGGCCAACAGATCACGTCGCGGCAGCGCGTCGTAGTGGCCGACGAAGGCTTCATAGCCCGGATCCACGCGTTCCAGGAAGGCGTGACGATTATGTCCCGAGTCGTAGAAGTGGACATGTGCGTCGACGATCCTGGCTGGCGTGCTCATGAACGTCTCCAATACAGCCGTTTCAACCCTGCTGCGCCGCCTGATGCTGCGGATACCAGCCGGTGAACTTGATCGCCGCATACAGCGCGGCAACCGTGATGACGATGCCCACCGAATGCGGCACCGACGTCATGTACGCCATCAACATATCGGCCGCGACCATCACCGCGAACGCGAGCGCCCAGGCGAGGGATATCGCGTAGTTGGTCCGAACGAAGCCGGGCGAGGTCCAGAGTTTGGGCGCCACCCTCTCGCGAGCGTACTGCAACGTGAACGGCTGACGCAACAGGATGGACGCCAGGACGATCAGCAAGAGCCCCGCATCGACGCGCAATCTCACCTCGGCCACCGACCACGCCGCGCCATACGCGAGCGAATACAGCGTCAGTGCGCCGAACAGCAGGAAGGTGCCAAGTTCGAGAATCTTCACGCGACGTTCGCTCGACAGCACATCGCGCACCAGCAACATGGCCGAGATGACCGCGCCGGCGGCCAGACCGGCCGGTATCCCGACAATACGCTCGATCACGACAAACGCGATAAAAGGGGCAAACGCCAGCAGCATGTCCATTACAAAACTCCTGCGAAAGAGAAGATCAATGGACACGAACCGCTCACTCCGCGCCTGTTCGTCTGCCGATATGTGTCCAGTGGAAACATTTTGACTTCGTTCGCGCGATCGGTCAACATGTGTTTACGATGGAAACATATGGACAAAGGCTGCCTGATGAACGAAGCACCCAGAAAATCGCGCCGGGGACAACCCAAAGCCGCGACGGATCAAGCCCCGCCGGGCCGGCCCTATCACCACGGCTCGCTGCGCGAGGCCCTGCTTGAGGCAGCGGAACAGGTGCTACGCCGGGACGGTCTGCGCGGCCTGACCTTGCGTGCGATTTCCCGGGAAGTCGGCGTGTCGCATACGGCCCCGCAACGCCACTTCAACGACACAGCCGGTGTGCTGAGCGAACTGGCGGCGATCGGACATCACCGGCTTGCCGCGTGGATGGCGAAACAGGCCAAAGGCATCGCGGACCCGCTGGAACGACGCAAGGCAATCGGGCGGGGCTACATCAGCTTCGCGGTCAAGCAGCCGGATCTGTTCAGGCTGATGTCGCGCAACGAGTTGCTCGATCAGTCGAACGAGGCGCTTATTCAGGCCAGAAGAATGTCGATTCGCGCGCTGGCCGGCACGCTCGGCCAGGCAAACGCGCCGGAACACGCGATACAGCGCATCGACACGGCGCGGGCAATCGAGATGACGGCGGGTTGGGCCTATGTGCACGGGCTTGCGATGCTGCTCATCGATGAACGCCTGAACAGCATCGCGCAGATCACCGACGATATCGACAATGCGGCCGCGCTGGTTGCGGCCGTTCTCGAACGCATGCGCCTGTCTCCCGCCGACTAGCTGCGTAGATGCCCAGGCTGGTTGCCACGGGAGACCGTATCGCCTTCTGGATCATCGCGGCACGATGCAACTGGGCAGCCCCAGAAAACATTCACTTCGAGCGCAAATGGACTAGTTGGATCACCCATTCTTGGCACTTTCTAGTGGAACAAGATTCTTCCACAATGCATTACACGATGCCCCGGCGCGAACGGCTGTGCGCAACTCACAGCCTCGCCGGACGCGTCGCGTAATCATTCTTATGTTCGGGAGAATCTGCCATGAAGATCGTCGTATTGGGTGGTTCCGGCCTGATCGGATCGCGTGTCGTCGCACGGCTCGGCGCGGCCGGTCATGAAGCGCTTGCCGCGTCGCCAGGCAGCGGTGTCAACGCCATCACGGGCGAAGGGCTCGATCACGCTTTTGCCGGCGCGGATGCCGTTGTCGATGTCACGAACGCGCCGTCGTGGGAACCACAGGCGGTACTCGATTTTTTCCGCACGTCGGCCCGCAATGTCGGCCGCGCCGAAACGGCGGCGGGTGTACGTCATCACGTTGCGCTCTCCATCGTCGGATGCGACCGCACGCCGGAGAATGCCTACTTCGTCGCCAAGGTCGAACAGGAAAAGCTGATCGAGGCCTCAGGCGTGCCGTACTCCATCGTCCGCGCGACGCAGTTCATGGAGTTCATCGGCGGTATCGCTGATTTCAGCACCGTCGATGGCACGGTCCGCATCGGCGAAGGCCTGTTCCAGCCGATCGCCGCCGACGACGTAGCCGACAACCTCGCGCAGGTCGCGCTCGGTGAGCCGGTGAACGGCATCGTCGAAATCGCGGGTCCCGACCGGAAGCCTTTCGCGGAAATCGTCGCGCGCTATCTGAAAGCGCACGGCGACACGCGCCCGGTCGTGACGGATCGCGAGGCCCTCTACTATGGCGGCCGTGTCGAGGAACAGTCGCTCGTGCCGCTCGGCCAGGCGCGAATCGGCCGCATCAGTCTCGAGCAATGGCTCGCGCAGGCCGACAAGCGCTGAGTTCAACACCCGCATCCATGCGGCGGAATGGCTTCGATCGAAACCTTCCCTCATTCCGCCGTCAAGCCACACTCTCCTCTCCTGGGTCAAATTACCGCGCATCGAACGCAGCGGACAAACCGCTCGCACGCTGCACGCTCGCCCGCACCGCCTGCTCGACCAGGGCCATGCCGCCCGCGCTTGCAATCGTCAGGAACTTTCGGGCGCGCGTGATCCCGGTATAGACGAGTTCGCGCGTCAGCACCGGGCTGATCCGCTCGGGCAGCACCAGCGCGGCGTGCGTGAATTCGGAACCCTGCGACTTGTGCACCGTGAGCGCGAACACGGTCTCTACGGCTTGCAGACGGCTCGGCAACACCCAGTGGATGCGCGACGAGCCGTCGCCGGCGGCGAACGCGACGCGCAACATCGGCTTGCCGTCGCTGCCCGGTCGCGCGAGCGTGATGCCGATATCGCCGTTCATGAGTCCCAGTTCGTAGTCGTTGCGGGTAACGAGCACTGGCCGTCCCGCATACCACTCGGCGCCCGCGTGAATCAGATGCTCATCCTGCAACAGCCGCGCGATGCGCCGGTTCAAGCCCTCGACACCCCACGGCCCGCGCCGCAGCGCGCTCAGCAACTGGAACTCGCCGTGCGCGCGCAGTACCGCATGCGCCCAGGCGTCGAAGGCGTCGTCATCGGCGTTGGATGCGGGTGTGCGGTCGTGCATCGTCTTCAGATAGTGCCGGTAGCCGTGGCGAACGGGCGTCTCGGCAAAGAGGTCGCCGGTCACGCCCGTCGCGGCCACCGCGCCTTCGACGGCCAGCGCCTTCAACACCGCATCGCCGCGCTCGGGACAGTCCACGAATGCGATGTCCTCATGCCCCTTGGCGAGAATCCTCGCGAGGTCGCCGCCCTTGCCTTCGTTGACGGCATGCGCGAGCTTGCCGATCCCGCTCGTCGATGAGAAGCGGTGGCTCTTGCGCAGCATCGCGATGCCCTGGTCCAGCGCCCCGCCCGCCGGATCGATGTAGCGCTCGGCGACGCGCTCGCCGCTCGCCGCTTCGAGCCACGCCTGCGTGGCCGGCGTGTAATGCGCGCGCGTGGCCCGGCTGCACAACTCGCCCAGCACCGCGCCCGCTTCGACCGACGCGAGCTGGTCCTTGTCGCCGAGCAAGACGATGCGCGCCCCGCGCGGCAAGGCGGCGAGCACCGCGTTCATCATCTCCAGATCGACCATCGATGCTTCGTCGATCACCAGCACGTCGAGCGACAGCGGACGCCCCGCGTGATGGCGGAAGCGGCGCGAGTCCGGCACCGTGCCGAGCAGCCGGTGCAGCGTGGTTACATCGACGGGAATCGCCGCGCGGATCGCTTCGCCTTGGGCAAACGCGTCGAGCGGCAGTTTCGCGACCGCGCCTGCAATCGATTCGTTGAGCCGCGCCGCCGCCTTGCCGGTGGGCGCGGCGAGGCGGATGCGCAACGCGCGCGGCTGCTCGGCGCGAGACAGCGCCTGGGCCTGCAACAGCGCCAGCAGCTTGACGACCGTCGTCGTCTTGCCGGTGCCCGGCCCGCCCGTCACGATGGCGAACGCGCTCTTCGCGGCCAGCGCACAGGCCAGCTTCTGCCAGTCGGCTTCGGCTTCGTCGCCGGTGGCATGCGCAGCGGGAAACAGCGCATCCAGCGCATGCCGCAGCGTGGGCATGTCGAACGTGTCGTGCGCCGTGTCGTCGGCCACGATGCGCTCATGAATCGCGTGGCACACGTCCTGTTCGTACCGCCAGTAACGACGCAGATACAGCCGCTCGTCCGACAGCACGAGCGGCGTGTCGCCCGGGCCATCGCTCAGCAAGGCGGGATGAGCCAGCGCCGCTTGCCAGCGTTCGAGCGTCACGCCCTTGAGCACGCTGGATGGCAGCAAATGCGCGTCGTCGTCATCTTCTGCCCCGGAATCGCCGCGAGCGGGCGCGCCATCCGGCGGCAAGGACAACGCGAAAGTGGGATCGGACAGCGTCGCGGACAAGTCGAGACACGCATGCCCACGGCCGAGCTGATGGCTGGCAAACGCCGCCGCCAGGATCAGCAGGCCGGAGGCGTCGTTGGCTTCGCGCGCGAGAAACTGCGCGAAGGCCGCATCGACCTCGCGCAGCCAGCCGCGCTGCACCCATTGCGTGAGCAGTTGTATTGCGTCATGGGCGCTGTCGAGCGCGCGCCGTGCATCGAAGGGAACGGCGGCCGGCGCCAGAAAAAACTGCGTGCTCATTGTGTCTCCAGTCCGGCAGCAAGGGCGTGCCGCTCGCCCATGAACAAGGCGTCGAGCCGTTCGATCAGCGCGCGTGGCGGACGCTCCGCGCACACGCCCTGCGACGGCGCATTCAGGCCGCGCACGAACAGATAGACCGCGCCGCCCATGTGCACGTCGTAGTCGTAGTCCGGCAGGCGCGCCTTCAGCAGACGATGCAGCGCCAGCAGATACAGCACCATCTGCAAGTCGTAGCGCGAGCGCAGCATCTGCGTGCGAATCCGCTCGACGGTGTAATGGGCGTCATCCGCGCCGAGCCAGTTCGACTTGTAGTCCGCCACGTAATAGCGTCCGTCGTCCTCGAAAACGAGATCCATGAAGCCCTTCAGCATGCCGTTGAGCTGCGTCTGTTCGAGCGCAGGACGCTCGGCGCCGCCGAAGGTGTGCGCGCACACGAGCCGGTCCATTTCGATGGTGTCGACACGTTCGGCCGCGAACCAGAACTCCATTTCACCGATGGCCGTCTTCAGGCCGGCCAGCGTGAACGACGCCGGCCGCACGCCGTATGCCGGTTTCAAGACAAAGGGCGTTGAGATGATCTGCTGCATCCACGCATTGAGCGGATCGATCCAGCGCTCCCAGCCGCGCACGCTGCAACGCCGCGCGATGACTTCGCGCAGTTCGGCGGGTTCGCTCGCGGTCTGTGCAAAGCCCCGTTCGGCGGCCCATTCGAGCAGGTCGTGCAGGAAGCTGCCCTGCTCCGAACCGCGCGGAAAGTCGTGCAAGGCGGCGGCGGTGTCGCTGGACGGCGCGACGGTATCGGGCGCAGTGTTCTCTTCGCCGCCTGCCGGGTCCTCGCCATCGCTCTGCGCGTCGCGGATCTCGTTGAACACATCCTGGCGGCGCGTTTCCGGCTCGACGGTATGCACGCCGCCCGCCGTCTTCAGGCTCGAATAGCTGGCGATCCACCACGCTTCGCGCACCACGCGCGCCGAGACGCGGGCCGCGCCGCGCTGCTGGTCCGTTCCATCCGCCTGGAACCGTTCGACGCCCGCCTCGGGCGCAGGCAGCAACGCCACATCGTCCGACGCCGCGAAACCTTCCTGCAAGGCCGCGCCGAGACGCGCGGGCCCGAGCGCATGGCGCCCGTTCAGCAGATAGCCGATCGCACTGCGCTCCAGCGCCTTGAGCGGCGCGATGCCGAGCCACGTCGCGTAACGCGCGCGCGTCAGCGCCACATAAAGCTTGCGCAGGTCTTCGCCGAGACGCTCGTCGTCGGCGCGCCCGAGCATCTCGCCCGCGCCGTCGATGGCGACGTGCAGCGCACCCTTGTCATCGTGCCATTTGATCAGGGTGTCGCTGGTTTCGACTGGACGGTACGCGCAAATGAACGGCACGAACACGAGCGGATATTCCAGCCCCTTCGACTTGTGGATGGTCACCACCTTGACCAGATCGCCGTCGCTTTCCAGGCGGATCTGGCGCGCATCGCCGCCTGCGCCGTCGCCCGCAGCTTCGCGCTCTTCGTGCAGATGCCGGATCAAACCCTGCTCGCCTTCGATCAGCACGCTGGCCTGTTGCAGCAGTTCCGCCAGATGCAGCAGGTCGGTGAGCACGCGTTCGCCGTCGGCGTCCGTGCGCGGTGCGTCGGCATCGAGTCCGAGCAGCCGCGCCGGCACGTGGAAGTCGTTCAGGAAGGTGCGCAGCATCGGCAGGATGCCCTTCGCGCGCCAGACCTCGCGATAGCCGCGGAATTGCAGCATGCACGCTTCCCAGCGCGCTTCGTCGCGGAACAAGGCGTCGAGGTCCGCGTACGACAGGCCGAGCGTCGCGGTAGCCAGCGCATTGCGCACGAGCCGGCCATCTTCCGGTTCGGCACAGGCCGCCAGCCAGTGCGCGACCTCGCCCGCCTGTTCACTGGCGTACACCGAATCCTTGTCGGACAGATACACCGAGCGCACGCCGCGCGCACCCAGTTCCGCGCGGATCCTGCGCGCTTCATCGCGGGTGTTGACGAGCACGGCCATGTCGGCGGGACGCAGCGCGCGCCGCTCCGCTGCGCCTTCGAAGCCCGCCGCGCCGCGTCGGCCGAGTTCGAGCAGGCGCACCATGTCGGTGGCGCACGCCGCCGCCATGCGGTCGAGGTAGGCGCCCTTGGCCAGGGTTTCATCGGCAGCCTGGGATGCGACTGACCACAGCGTCAGCGCGCGCGGCGTCTCGCCCTCCACGACGAAACGGTCCTTGCGGCCCTGCGCGTCCACACTGACGAACGGCACCGGATTCGCCCCGCCGCGCCGGAACAGGAAAGCGCCTGTGCCGTCCTCGCGCGTTTCCGCGAGGTTGAAGCAGTGATTCACGGCGGCGACCATCGCGTGTGTCGAGCGGAAGTTCTTCGCCAGCGTAAACAGACGCGTGCCGCAGGAACGCCGCGCCGCGAGGTAGGTGAAGATATCGGCGCCGCGAAACGCATAGATGGCCTGCTTCGGGTCGCCGATCATGATGAGCGCCTCGCGGCTATCGTCGCCGTCGGCATCCTCCGTGCGATAGATCGCGTCGAAGATGCGGTACTGCACCGGGTCCGTGTCCTGAAACTCGTCGATCAGCGCGACCGGAAACTGCCGGCGGATGACTTCCGCGAGGCGCGCGCCATTCGGTCCCTGCAACGCGGCGTCGAGCCGTTCGAGCAGATCGTCGAAGCCCATTTGCGCGCGGCTCGCCTGCTCGTCGCCGAAGCGGCGCGCCACCCAGCGCGCCGCATGCGCGAGGATCGCGCCACGGCAGGCCTCGATCGCGTCGAGCCTGGGCATGAGCGCCGCGAGCGCATCGAACGCTTCGTGCGATAGCGGCGTCGCGCCGGGTGCGCAGTGTTCTGCAAGTTCACCGGGCGACAGCCGGCTGATCGCCGTCTTCGTCAGCTTCGGCTCGTGCAGTTCAGGATCATTCGCCCAGTCGCTCAGCGCCTGGAGCCATTTGCGGCAGGTGGCCGGCGCGTACTTCTTCTTGTCGTAGATGCCGGCGTTGCGCGCTTCGTCGAGCAGGTCGGACATCTCTGCGGGCCACGCCTTCCACGGCGCCTTCAGGGCCGCGAGCAGTTGCGGACGCGCAGCGAGTTCCTCGGCGGGCGTCTTCGCGGCCGGCAGCAGCGCACTCACATCGAGCAGGTTGCGCAGCGCCTTTTGCAGCGCCTCCGGTCCCGCCGCCCAGTTCGTGACGGCGGCTGCATCGTCGGCATTAAGCGGCGCCATGAAGGTGCGCCAGTAATCGCGCACCACCTCGGCGAGCAGGTCGCTCTGATCCGTTTCGAGTGTCTGTTCGAACAGGCTGTCGCTGTCGAACGCATGCTCGCGCAGCATCCGGTTACACCAGCCGTGAATGGTCGACACCGCGGCCTCGTCCATCCATTCGGCGGCGAGCGCGAGGCGTCGCGCGCACGCGGGCCACAGCGGCGGGTCGTATTGCTCGCGCAGTTCGTGCAGCAACTCGTCGGCGACGGCGTCCGGTTCATCCTGGAAGTAGCGCGCCGCTTCGGTCAGGCGCGCGCGGATACGATCGCGCAATTCCTTCGTGGCCGCGTCCGTGAAGGTGACGACGAGAATCTCCGGCGGCGTGAGCGGACGCGCCGGCGCGTCTCCGTGCGCGGCCTCGGGGTCGTGACCGAGCACGAGCCGCACATAAAGCATCGCGATGGTAAAAGTCTTGCCCGTGCCGGCGCTCGCCTCGATGAGACTGCGCCCCATCAACGGAAAGCGCAGCGGTTCGAGCGGCTGCGGCATCTGGACTTGTTCGAACGAGACGGTCATGCTTCGGCTCCTGCGGCGGCGTCGGTGGCGTCATCGGTGGCGGCGGGATGGCTGGCGAGCGCGGTGAGCATCGGTTCGAGCATGCGCTTCGCATACGACGTGAATTCGCCGCTGGCGACGAGCGCGTCGTAGTCGGGATAGGCGCGCCGCAGCGACGCGCTCCTCCCCACTTCGCTGGGTGTGAACGGCGGACTGCCCTCATACGTGGCGCGCGCCTTGCCGTGCGCCGCGGCCTCGCCCTTGCCGCTTTCGAACAGCCACTTGAGCGCCGTATCCAGCGCGAACGGCAAGGGCCGGGTCATGCCCTCTTCCCACAGCCGCAGCAGATCGGCCAGATGCGTGCGCGCGAGCTCCGGCGCGACCGGCGCCATGTCGACCGTGCCCTTCTTGCTCACCACCACCGTCGTCACCGCGCCGTCGAGGTTCGCGGCCAGATGTTCGACCCACTGCCCGAGCAGCTTCGCGTAGCGATACTGCCGCTTGTCATCGACGAGCGCGCTGGTCGTGAGCAGCAGCCGCGCGACGCGGCCCGTTTCGTCGGTGCGCCAGTGGCCGAGCCAGTCCGCCAGTTCAAGCGTGTTCCGCGCGACGCCCGCCGTCTCGAAGCGAATCTCGCGATCACGCTCGATCACGACCGGCCAGCGTTCGAGCTGCGCGCGCCATGCTTCGAAGAGCGCATCCATCGGCTCGAGCAGCTTGCTGCCCGCGTGATCGCCGAAACCGCCGCTCGCCAGATCGCCCCGTCTCCGGATGGCCGCCATGACGGTTTCGCGGGTCTGTGCAAGCGCTTCGTCAGTGAGCGGACCGGCAGCCTGCGCCTGGATCAGCTCGTTCTGCAACGACCATTGCGCGAGAGGATCGAGCACGAACGGCTCTTCGTCGGCGCTGGCGGCTTCTTCGTCGTCGAGCGACACGCGCAGGCGCTGCCGGAAGAAAGCCTTCACCGGATCCCTGGCAAACTCGGCCAGCTCGCGCAGCGACAACGGCTCTTCGCGCTCGGGCAGCGCGAGCGGCGCGTCATCGGCGGGAGCGGCGTCAGCGGCGGGCGTCTTGCGCCATTCGCCGGCATACGTGAAGAGACGCGCGTCCTCGTCGCGGAAATACGCCGCGCTGAACGGCTGCAAACGATGCTCCACCGTGATGGCCGCGAGCAGACCGGACTCGTCCATCGGCGTCCAGCCCTGCGCCAGGTGATCCCGCAACTGCCCGATCAGCACCGAAGGCGGCCGCTCGCTGTTGTCATTGATGCTGCGCCCGACCCACGACACATGCAGGTGATCGCGCGCCGAGAGCACCGCCTCCAGCAGCAAATAGCGATCGTCCTCGCGCCGCGAACGATCGCCCGGGCGATAGTGGCCGCGCATCAGGTCGAAGTCCATCGGCACGCGGGTGCGCGGATAGTCGCCGTCGTTCATGCCGAGCAGGCAGACGCGGCGGAACGGGATCGCGCGCATCGGCATGAGCGTCGCGAAGGTCACCGCGCCGCCAAAGAAGCGCTGCGACAGTTCGTTCTCGTCGAGCTGCGACAGCCAGTGATCCGCCACCACGGAAAGCGGCAGCGCGTCTTCCAGTTGCGCTTCCGTGCAGGCGTCGAGCCAGCCTTGCAGCACGCTGTCCAGACGCGCGAAGGTATAGGCGTCCTCGGCATCGTCCGAGAAGAAGAAGGCCTCGCGCAGGTCGCGCAGGCGCACGGCCCACTCGGAGGGCGTCGCGGGCGTGCCCAGCGTGGTCCAGGCGTGATCGAGCGCGTCGAGCAGGCGCGCGAGCGGGCCGAGCAGCACGGCATCGAGGCCGCCTACTTCGCCGAACGGCTCGATGCCCTGCCACGCCCCCGCATCGCTGCCGACCGCGTAGCCGAGCAACATGCGCCGCAGGCCGAAGGCCCAGGTATGCAGCGCGTCGGTTTCCTTCTCCTTCGGCAAGCCGAGGCTGGCGCGTTGCTGCGCGTGCAGCCCCCACCGCACGTTGGCGCCGCGCACCCAGGCGCGCAGGCGCGGCAAGTCCGCAGTCGTGATGCCGAAGCGGCGGCGCAGCGCCGGAACATCGAGCAGATCGAGCAAGTCGCTGACCGTGAAGCGCGAGCGCGGCAGATCGAGCAGCGTTTCCAGCGCGCCAATCAAGGGATCAGCCGCGCGCTGACCACGATCGGCCACCGTGAACGGAATATGGCGCGGATCGCCGCGCTCCAGCAGACCGAATACCGCCTGGATATGCGGCGCATAGCTTTCGATATCCGGCACCATCACGATGATGTCGCGCGGCCGCAGGGTGTCATCGGCGTTGAAGGCGGCGAGCAACTGGTCGTGCAGGATCTCCACTTCGCGCTGCGCGCCGTGTGCGATATGAAAGCGGATCGAATCATCGAATTCCGGATCGACGGGCGGCCAGGTCTCGCGCGTTTCGCTGAGCGGACGCAGGTCGCGGATGTCGTCCTGCAACTGTTCCAGCATCGTTTCGGCTTCGCGCTCCTCGAACAGGTCGATCCGCTCGCCGATGTTCGTGAACTGCGCGCGATAGCTTTCGCGGGCTTCGGCGCTGTCGAACTCGTCGAGCAGGCCGATGAAATCGCGCCCCTGCTTGCCCCAGGACGCGAGGAGCGGATGCGCATGCAGATGCAGTTCGTCCGGGTTCAGTTCGGCGGGCGCGCCCGCGCGCCGCGCCTGACGCGAGTGCTCGGCGCGCAGCAGGTCCTTGTCGGGAACGATGTCGGCCCAGTAATGCGCGCAGGGATTCGGCACGCACAACAACACCTGGCTCCAGCGCGACAGCGCCGCGAGCGCCTCCAGCGACTGGCGCGGCAGGCTCGAAATCCCGAACACGACGATACGGCGCGGCAAGCCGGCGGGGCGCGTGTCATGAGGCAGACTAGCGGCGGCCATGAAGGCTTCGTGGACGGCGGCGCGCCCGCCTGTCGACGAAATATCGCCGCTGTCACCGCCCGGCGACTGCGCCACGTCGTCCAGCAACGCGCGCCACAGCGCGGCTTGCCAGCGCTGCTCGTCGGGCAGCGGCTCGGGTTCGCCGCGCGCGCTGATCGTCACATCCTCGCCTTGCGCCCACGCCGCGAGCCAGTCGGCGCGATACATCTGATACTGCTCGAACAGATCCGCGAGACGCATGGCGAGCTGGTAGCGCTTGCGGAGATCATCGTCTTCGCTGATGAAACGCCTGAGCGGCTCGAAGCCCGGCTGGCCGGCGAGCGCCGGCACCACGCGGATCAGGCGCCAGGCGAGGCGCGTGCGGTCGAACGGCGACACTTCCGCGACCTGCTCCGCGCCCAGCACCGCGCGATACGCCTTCCAGATGAAACGCGACGGCAACACGATGTCGAGCGCCGCCGCAATCCCGCAACCGCCCTCGCCGGTCGCAGCACGCGCAGGCGCGGCGAGCGCGAGCTTGAGCCACTGCGCGATCCCGTTGCTTTGCACGAGGATGGTTTCGTTTTCGAGCGGCGCGAGCGGATAGCGCTTCATCCACTCGACCAGCAGGTCGCGCAGACGCTCGGAACGGTTGCCATGGACGAGCATCAGTCCGGGAGACAGGGAATTCGGGTTCAAGCAGACTCCGTATTGAGTGCGGCGGTAGCATGCGGACGGCATCGGGCAGCCGGGCTGCCGGCGGGGATCAATTTTAGCGAATGTGCGAAGGCTGCGATTCGCGTGTGGGGCTTGCGTGCAAACATCGGTGCACAGTGTGAGGGGCGGGTCGGACATATCGTGTCCGAAGCGCGGAACAGTTGGCTGGCAGAGTGGTGGGCACTAAACTCACGGTCGATATGGGACAGCGTGCAAGCGCGTTCCTTTTGCGAAGTCTCAAGCACCGGGAGAACAACAACAATGCACGACATGACTCAGCTGAACGGTTGTGAACGATGCTGGCCCGAATCCTCTGAAGCGGCTTGGCAGGCCCGCCGCGAACTGCGCGAGCACGCCGTATGGATCGATGAATCGCACTTCAACGTGCGCGCGCTGGAATGTATCCACTGCAAGCACCGATATCTTTCGGTGTTCACCGAATCCGTCGACTGGGTCAACGGCGACGATGCGCAACGGTGGCTCGTGGCGCCGGTCAGCGCACACGAATACGAACGCGCGAAAGCGTTGTTTGCAGCGTCGTTGGAAGCGGCGCTGAGCGTCGTGCCCGCGGACCGCCGGAGCCTGTGTCGCGATTTTCCTTCTGATGGAGAAGCGCGGACGTTCTGGTCGAGCGGGTTGCGGGTTGGGGGGCATGATTGACCCACCCTCTCCCGCACCACACTCAACCCTCCTCGGACAACACGAAGTTAGCCGACGACAGCGCATCCTCCCCGCCCCACCGATAGGCGACCAGCGGCCCTTCTCTCCCCGCGCTGTAGTCGACGCACGCCACGTTCGACGACAACGCCTCCGGGCAACCCGTCATCCAGTAGTGTCCGAAGAACACCGGCTTGTCGCCCGCATAACCGCCGATCCTGGCCGTTGCCGGAATCCCGACATCGGGCAATTGCATCTTGTCCTCGGGCGGCACGAGCGCGGCGTCCCGATACGTGACGGCTTGCGGGTCCCACCAGCGCGTGCGCGCTACATGCCGCGTGATGCCCGACTTGTCCTCGAACGCGCAACCCGGCGGCAGCTTCACCTCGATGCCCTTCAACAAGGTTTCGACCTGCCGGTATTCGTTCGAACCTCTGTGGCTTGCCTTGATCATCATGGCCTCGTCGAGGAGACGGCCAGGCTTCAGATGCGGTTCGAGTTCCGCCATGAAGTCCGGATGCCAGCACGCATGCACCACGCGCAACTCGGGCAGATCGAGCCAGAGCGGCAAGGTCAGGAACCAGTCGATCACTTCCGCGTGGACGTGCGGCGTGTGCTCGACCTCGGCCAGGAAAGCAGCGTGTTGATGACGATTTCTCGCGCCTCGCTCTCCATCGCGGGTACGCAGATACGCTTCGTCATGCTCGGGGTCGCGCATGAACCACGCAACGGCATTGAATTCATGGTTGCCCATGACCGCCAGCGCACTGCCTGCGTCCGTCATCGCGCGGACAATCCGGAGCGTATCCATCTGATGCGGACCTCGATCGATGAAGTCTCCGACGAAGATGGCAGTTCGTTCCAAATGACGCATGGCGCCGTCGCGCTCGACGTAGCCCAGGCGTTTCAGCAGCACGCGAAGTTTGTCTGCTTGCCCGTGGATATCTCCGATGATGTCGAAGTTCATTCTTGTCTCGAGTCCTTTGATGGAAGGCTGTCGGTATCACCCCGCTTCGGCCGCGATTATCGCTTCCCCAGTCCCGCCGCCGGTTCATCGTGATCTCATCTCGACTGCTGGTAAACCGGGTGCCATGAGCGCTATCGGACGGGTCGGGAGTCTCAGATAACCGTCACGGCGTCGCCATTTCGCTCCACTGCTCCAGTTTGTCGGCCTGTTTTCGCAGCCATTCGAGCGGCAGCGCCGACGAACCCCATTCGTCGCTGCGGCTCGCATACTCCCCGAGAAACCAGAAATGCCGCGCGCAAACAAACAGCGCAATCGCGGAGTAGTCGTTTGGCGGCACCGGCGACACGTCGCGGTAAGCCTCGACGAAACGCGTCCATCGTTCCCGCTGCTCGTCACTGAGTCCCGGTTCTTCCCTGTGCAGCAACATGGCCCACAGATAGACCGCAAGGTCGTAGGCCAGATAACCCGGGCCGCCGTCGTCGAAATCGAAAAACGAGCCGATGCGGCGGCCGTCCGGAGCGCTCGTGATGAAGGTGTTGCCGCCATGACAGTCGCCGTGGCAGACGACCATCGTCAGCGGCGTGGCCGCCTCGATCTTCGCGACGAGATCCGAGGCGCTCTTCCGCAAGCGCTCCGCAAGCGCCTCGTCCATCGCTTCATGATCCAGCAGCCGCTGTAATGGCCGCGCGACAAGATGCCGGAGATCGAGCACATACTGACTCGGCGGACCTCCATAACCTCCCGCCAGCCGATGCAGCGTAGCGAGGCCAGCCGCCATCGCTGCCGTGTCCTGCGGGTCGGCACCGGGGAATTGCCCTTCCAGATACTCGAACACGACGAGCGAACGTTGGCCTTCGACTGCCTCAACCTCGATACTCAGCGCACCCGTCTTCGTGCCAAGCGGAGCGGCCACATCGCCGCCCGCTTGCTTCAGGTGCCGAAGCAGCGCGGTTTCGTAAGCGACGTTCGACGCCCCTCTCGCCCGCCGCGAACTCAGGCGAGCAATCTTCTTGTGACCATCGGCGAAGCGAAGGAGATACACATCGTTGAAGCCTCGCCTCAGCAAGCGGCAGGTGAACGGCGTATCGAAGGGATAAGCCGATGCAATGAATTCGCCCAGGGCATTCCCGTCTACCGTCGAATACACGGCGCGAAGCGCCCTGGGCGATTGAAACTCGAACTCGGTCATGCAGACGCTCCCCGGTCTGGACTGATCGGGCATTGTGCAGGCATTGGCTTTCAACGAGCCATCGACGATCGCAGCCTTCAGATGCGCTCGAAGATTGCCGCGATGCCCTGGCCGCCGCCGATGCACATCGTCACGAGCGCATGGCGCCCGCCCGTTGCGCCTCGCGCCAGGCGATCTGCGCCACTCGCGCGAAACGGTCGCCCATGGCGCGCGCGTCTTCACTGACCGCCGTGCCCCGCGCGACGCGCGCACGAATGCCATGCAGGATCGCCGCAAAGCGAAACATGTTGAAGACCACGTAGTAGTCGAAGTCCGCAATGCCTTCGCGCCCGGTGCGGCGGCAATAGGCCTGCACGTAGGCCGCTTCGTCGGGCAAGCCGAGTTGCGCGAAATCGAGCCCGCCGATGCCGCCCAGGATATCCGGCGGCAAGCGATACATCATCGCGTGATAGGCGAAGTCGGCGAGCGGATCGCCGAGCGTCGACAGCTCCCAGTCGAGCACGGCAATCACGCGCGGTTCGACGGCATCGAAGATCAGGTTGTCCGCGCGGAAATCGCCATGCGTCAACGCGGTTTCATCGCGCGCGGGCAGGTTCGCTTCGAGCCATGCGATGACGTGGTCCATGTCCGCATTGCGTCCGGCGGCCTCGTCGCTCATATACTGCCGCGACCAGCGCTCCACCTGCCGTGCCACGTAACGCCCCGGCTTGCCATAATCGCCGAGACCGAGCGATACATAATCGAGCCGGTGAAGATCGGCGAGCGTCGCGTTCATCGCGTCGAGATAACTGAATCGTTCCGCCTGCGGTACGTTCGAAAAACCCGATTCCCAAAAGATCCGGCCTCGCACCCGCTCCATCACGAAGAACGCGCTGCCCAGCACCTGCGGATCTTCGCAGACGCCGAACACCTTCGGCACCGGAAAACCCGCCGCGCCGACCGCCGCGATCACGCGCGCTTCCCGTTCGACCGCATGAGCGCCTTTCAGCAGCGGACCAGGCGGCTTGCGGCGCAGCACGTACTCGCGTTCGGGCGTGCGCAGCTGATAAGTCGGATTCGATTGCCCGCCCTTGAACTGCTCGACGTGCATCGGCCCGGCAAAGCCTTCGACGTGCTCCTGCATCCAACGGCCGAGCGCTGCTTCATCGAAGCGATGCGCGTCGCGCACCGGCCCGGTCCCTGCAAAATTCGCCGCGTCAGACACGATAGAGTCCTCCCAGCGCGGCCCGCTTGATCTTCTTGGCCAGCGACCACTTGTGCACTTCGGTCGGACCGTCATAGATGCGAAACGCGCGGATCTCGCGGAAGAACTGTTCCACGATCGAGTCGCGCGAGACGCCGGACCCGCCCATCACCTGAACGCAGCGGTCCGCGACCCTGAACAGCGCGTCCGATACGGCGACCTTGGTCATCGAACTTTCGGTGGTGCCGAGATCGCCTTGATCGAGCACGCCCGCGCACCAGTCGATCATCAGCGCGGCCTGTTGCAGGTCGATCGCGTTGTCGGCCAGCATGAAGCCGACGCCTTCGTGATCGATCAGCCGCTTGCCGAAAGCATGACGCTGGCTCGCGTAGTCCACCGCGATCTCCTGCGCACGCACCGCGAGTCCGAGCCAGCGCATGCAATGCGACAGACGCGCCGGCGACAGACGGATCTGCGCGTACTCGAAGCCGCCATGCACCTCGCCCAGCACCGCCTCCGACGCCACCCGCAAGCCGCGAATGGCCACGCGCGCGTGGCCGCCCGGCATCGAACTATCGATCGTATTCAGCACCCGCACGATCTCGATGGCCGGATCGGGCAGCGACACGAGGAACATGGTGGCGCGCGGCTTGTCGCCATCGTCGGTGCGCGCCATGACAATGCCCACCTTCGCGCCGACCGCACCGGTGATGAAGGTCTTGTTGCCGTCGATGATCCACGCATCGCCATCGGGCCGCGCGGTGGTCTTGAGCATGCCCGGGTCCGAGCCCGCGCCGCCGTCTTCGGCGGGTTCCGTCATGAAGAACGCCGAGCGCGCCTCGCCTGAGACCAGTTGTTCGAGAAAGCGCGTCTTCTGCGCCGGTGTGCCTACCTTGCCCAGCAAGTACATGTTGCCTTCGTCGGGCGCCATCGTGTTGACGGCCACCGGTCCGAGCGGCGATAGCCCCGAGCGCTTGAGCACGGCGGCGGTTTCGAGTTGGGACAGATGCGCGCCGTCGGACAGGATGTGCGGCGTCAGCACGCCGGCCTCGCGTGCAAGCGCCCGCAACTCCGCGACCAGTTCCGCCGACGGACCATGCGGACCGAGGCGGCCATCGCGTTCATACGGGATCACGCGTTCACGAACGAACGCTTCGACGCGGTCCGCGATCTCGCGGCTGCGTGCAGTGGGAGGAGCGGTCAGCATGGGTCGATGGAGTGATTTAGAGACTGCTGGTCAAATGGCCGCCATCCGCGACGATGACGGTCCCGGTCATGTAGCGCGATGCGTCGGAGGCAAGCAGAAGCAAGGGGCCGTCGAGGTCGTCGAGTTGCCCGAGGCGGCGTTGCGGAATGCGCCGGATCAATGCTTCGCCGGCGGGCGTGCGCCAGAACGCCCGATTCAGTTCGGTCTCGATGTAGCCCGGCGCGATCGCATTCACACGGATGCCATGGCGCGCCCATTCGAGCGCAAGCGACTGCGTCAGCTGAACCACGCCCGCCTTCGACACCGCATACGGCAGCACATTGCCCGCCTGTCTGAGCCCGAGAATCGACGCCACGTTGATGATCGATCCCGCGCGGGCCTTCAACGCGGGCATCAACGCCTGGGCGACGAAAAACATCGCCTTCAGGTTGGTATCGACAACGGTATCCCAATCGGCCTCGCTCTGCTCGACGGCGGATTTGTCGATCATCACGCCGGCGTTGTTCACGAGCACGTCCAGTTCGCCGATCGACTCGGCCATCTGCTGGCGCGAAGCGGCATCGTTGACGTCGATCTGGATGAAGGACGCATGGCCGCCCGCTTCCTTGAGACGCTCGACCCGCTCCGCCAGCAGGCCGCCGCGCCGCCCGGCGAGAATCACCTCGGCGCCTTGCGCGGCGCACACCGACGCGAAGTGAGCGCCCAGTCCGCTCGATGCACCGGTCACCAGAACGTGCTTCCCGCGCAGGCCGAATGTCTCCTTCGGGCACATGAAGTCTCCTTATTGTTCAAGCCGATTGTTGGACAATCTTAAGGAACAAAATCGTTTTGTTCAACTGTTATGATCCGCCGATGAACGCAAAAACCTCCACCCGCTCCGCTCCGGATGACAACGCTGCGACCGACGCCGACAAGGGCGCCGCATCCGACGCGGTGTTCCTTGGCATCCTGCGCGGTCTTGAAAGCCAGGCGTTCGTGCCGGGCCAACGGCTGGTGGAAGCCGATCTTTCCACGCGCTTCGGGGTCAGCAGGAATTCGGTGCGCGAGGGCCTGCAACGGCTGGTGGCCGAGGGTGTCATCGAGTTGCTGAAACACAAGGGCGCGGTGATTCGAACGCTCGACGTGCAGGACACGCTGGACGTGCTCGACGTCGCCGAATTGATGACGGGTCTGCTTGCACGCGGAGCGGCGCGCAATCACGCCGATGCGCCGCTTGCCAGCAAGGTGCGGCAGAGCCTGCGCGAACTCGCCCGCGCCGACGATGCCCGCGACGCCCTTGCCTTCACCCTTGCACGGCGACAGTTTTATCGGGCGCTGCTGGAACTGTCGCGCAATCGCGAACTGAAGCGCCTCTTCCCGACGATTCATATGCCGATCGTGTACGCGCAGCATCGGCTGCCTTCGTTGCAGCAGATCAGGTTGCGCGACTACAAACGCATTGCAAGCGCGGTGCTTGCGGGCAAGGAAGACGAAGCCGAAGCGCTGGCGCGCGAGCATGTCCAGACGGTGCGTGCGTGCATTGTCGAAAATCACGCGCGGATGAATGACGCCGATTGATCAGGCGTGAGCCAGCGGCTGTTTCAGGCAATGGGTCTTTAGCCGGCATGTCGAAACAGGCTGCACGCGCTCTTGAATACGTCTTTGAAGGAGACGCACTGTTTTGAATACCTTGCGGATTTACCGGGTTGACCGGCGGGGTGTCGCGGTCCTTCAATGTTCGGAAGCCCACGAGCAAGCCTGCCAATCGTCCGGCTTGCTCGCAGCCCCCCCTCACCTTCCGCGCTCAAGCGCCCCCAAATCCTCGCTACGCTCCCGCCCCGCCTCGCCCGTCCCCACCGAAATGTCTTCGAGCGACCGATTCTTCGTCTCCGGCCCGAACATGCCCACGATCAACGCTTGCGCCAGCAGCGTCCCGACGATCAGCGTCAGCACGCCCGCGATGCCGGTGCCCGCATAAGCCGCCGCCACGGCATACGGCAACGCGATGCTGACCGCGCGCCCGATGGCGTTCGCGAGCCCCGTGCCGCGCAAGCGCAATGCAGTGGGAAACAGCTCCGGCACGTAACTGGCGATCGTGAACGACGACAGTACATAGAGGCACGCGGTGATCGCGAACCCCAGCACGGCGATCACGAACTCGGATTGCGCAAACGGATAGCCGACGCCAAGCGCCGCGCAGATCAGCGAGAACGCGACGATGCCCCACTTGCGCCCGATGCGCTCGGTCAACAGGAACGCGATGAGCGATCCAACCGGTCCGCCCGCGAACATGATGGCCGTCAGCCCGAGCGAACTGGAAATCGTGTGACCTTCCTTCACGAGAAACGTCGGGATCCAGCTGACGAACGCAAATTGCGCGACGAACTGCACCACGAGCACCGTGATCGCGCTGATCGTCCGCGCGCGCATGCCGGGCGCGAACAGATCGCGCAGACGGCCGCTCGTTTCAGGCGTGCTTTCGCGCACCACTGAAGACGGTGCCGGAGCCGTCACACCGCAAGCCGCCTCGATGGACTCGACCACGGCCAGCGCCTCGCGCTCACGTCCTTTCGACGCCAGCCAGCGCGGCGATTCCGGCATGCGCTTGCGCAGGAACCACGCAACGAGCGCGCCCACGCCGGCAATCGCGAACATCCAGCGCCAGCCGTAATGCGGCACGATCATCCAGCCGAGCAGCGTCGAAAGAAACAGCGACGAGTTGATGATCAGATTGACGATCGTGCCAAAGCGGCCGCGCCACGCAGGCGGAATGAACTCGCTCAGCGTGCCGTAGCCGACCACGATCTCCGCGCCCATCCCGATGCCCATCACCAACCGGAAGAAGATCAGCCAGGTCATCGACGGCGCGAACGCTGCCGCGATGGACGCAAGGCCATAGATCAGCAGATTGAATTGATAGCAGAAGCGTCGTCCGTAGCGGTCGCCCATCACGCCCGACAGCCACGCGCCCACCATCATGCCGATGAAGGTCACCGACACAAAAGTCGCGTTGAGTTGCAGCGTGGACTCGCCGCTCTTGATCATCGCGGCGAGCACGGTGCCGGCAATGTAGATGTCGAATGAATCGAAGTACATGCCCGCCGCGATCAACGCGAGCAGCTTCCAGTGATAGCGGGACAGCGGCACGCTGTCGAGGCGTGCGCCGATACGGGTGTCAGCCTGCATGTCGGTCTCCGGAAACGGTGTTTGTCAGACGATGGTCAGACGATGACGAGGTTGCGCGGCGCGCCGCGCGCGAACGCTTCGAGGTTGTCGGTCAACTGATCCGCGAGCGCCTGCACGGCCTCCTCGCTGGCCCACGCGACGTGCGGCGTCAGGATGAAGTTCGGCAGGTCGAGCAAGGCACGAAACGGGTGCTCGGCGGCGAGCGGCTCGGACGTCGCGACATCGAAGCCCGCGCCGGCAATTCGCCCGTCCCGCAGCGCCGGCCCCAGCGCATGCTCGTTGACGAGCCCGCCGCGCGCCGTGTTGATGAGCAGCGGGCGGCGTTCCATCGCGTTTAGTTCGGGCGTGTCGATCAGGTTGCGCGTCGCGGGCGTGAGCGGGCAATGCAGCGTGATGACATCGCTCGTGGGCAACACCGTGTCGAACGGCGTGTACAGCGAACCCATGCCCTCGCGGCCCTTGTGCGCCGACATCAGCACGCGCATGCCGAGCGCTTGACCCAGCGCGGCCACCGCCCGTCCGAGCGCGCCGTCGCCAATGACGCCGAGCGTCGAGCCGGCAAGGTCGCGGATCGGATGATCGAAGAAACAGAACTGGCCGCTCTCTTCCCAGCGGCCCGCGCGCACCGACTCGCGATACGCGACGAGACTGCGCCGCAACGCGAAGATCAGCGCGAAGGTATGTTCGGGCACCGTATGCCGCGCATAGTCGCGAATGTTCGAGACGGCGACGCCGCGCGCCTTGCACGCCTCCAGGTCGATGACGTTCGTGCCGGTCGCCGCCACCGCGACCAGCTTCACGCGCGCCGCGTGTTCGAGCGCGGCCGCGCCGATCGGCGCCTTGTTCGTGATGACGATGTCCGCATCGCGAATGCGTTCGGCGACTTCGTGCGCGGCAGTCGCCGGATACTCGCGCCACGTGTGCGCAAAATCCGGACGACGCAGGCGGGTGTGCGGAGCGAGGGTGGCGCGGTCGAGAAAGACGATGTTCATCGGGTTGAGTGAGGTTCGAGGATCAGGGACGCTCGGTGGCGGCGAGTTCGTTCGCGTCGTTTCCAGCCCGGCCATGCCGGCCGCGCATCGCCCACGCCAGCGCAGCAAGCGCGAAGCAGCCATATAGCGCGATCAGCTGGATGCCGGCGTCGAAATGACCCGTGGCGTCCTTTATGACGCCGATCGCATAGGGCGCGGTGAAGCCCGCGAGATTGCCGAACGAATTGATCGCGCCGAAGCCGATGGCCGCGACCGCCGGGCCGAGCAACAACGGCAAGGTGGACCAGAAGATCGCCACCGCCGAAAAAGTGCCGAACGCAGCGAGACAGAGACAAGCGAGCTTGAGGACCGGCGTGGCAACAAGCGTGGAGCCGCCGAGTCCGACGACGGCAAGCGCCATCGGCAGCAGCACATGGAAGCGGCGTTCGTCGTGGCGGTCCGAGCGTCTGCCCCACCACATCATGCCAAAGCCGGCGATGAAGAACGGGATGGCCGCGACCACGCCGACCATCGACAGGCTCAGATGAAACTCCCGGACGATCTGCGGCAGGAAGAAACTCAGTCCGAAGATCGACAGGTTGATGCCGAAATACGCCAGCGCCAGCGCGACGATCACCGGGTTGCGCACCGCGCTCCAGCCGCCGTGTTGCGTGGCGGGCACGCGGGCGCGTTCGGCAGCGATGGTGTTCGCAAGCCACGCGCGTTCGTCCGGCGCGAGCCACTGCGCCTGCGCGGGCGTGTCGCGCAACACGGCGAGCACGGCGAACGCGAGCAAGACGGCCGGCAAACCTTCCGCGATGAACATCAGTTGCCAGCCATGCAGGCCGAACACGCCGTCGAGGCCGAGCAGCCCGCCCGACAACAGCGAACCGAACACATTGGCGAACGGCATCGCGGCCATGAACACGCTCACGACCCGCGCGCGCCACGCGCCCGGAATCCAGTACGTGAAGTACAGCATGATGCCGGGAAAGAACCCCGCCTCGGCGATGCCGAGCAGCACGCGCAGCGTAAAGAAGCTCGCCGGTCCCTGCACGAAGGCCATGCAGGCGGACAGCACGCCCCAGGTCAGCATGATCCGCGCAATCCAGCGGCGCGCGCCGACTCTTTCGAGAATCAGGTTCGACGGCACCTCGAAGATCACATAGCCGATAAAGAACAGGCCCGCGCCGATGCCGAAGGTCGTCGCCGAAAAGCCAAGCGCGCGATTCATCGTCAGCGCGGCGAAGCCGATGTTCACGCGGTCGAGAAACGACACCACGAAGCACACGATCAACAGCGGCACGTAGCGCCGCAGCACCCGGCGCATGGTGCGGACTTCGAGTTCATCCATGCAGGTCTCCTTGAACATCTCATGCAGCGTGAACACGCTGGCTATAATGCGTTCAACCTGGCACGCCCGCGACAGCGCGCATCATCATCGAGCGACCTCCATGCCGAAGACACCAGCGAACGAGACCGCCCTTCCTTCTTCCCGTACGACTTCCTCCGATACCGTCTTCGCGCAGATCCGAGCGCGCATTCTCGACAACGCGCTGCGCCCCGGCGCCTATGCCACCGAACAGGATCTCGCCGAGTCCTTCGGCGTGAGCCGCACGCCGGTGCGCGAGGCGATGGTGCGTCTGCGCGACGAAGGCCTCGTCGAACTCGTGCCGCGCCGTGGCATGCGCGTGTTGCCGGTATCCGTCGCGGACATGCGCGAGATCTATCAGATCCTCACCAGCCTCGAAGCGACCGCCGCGGAACTGGTCGCCATAAGCAAGCCCGCCGCGAAGGATCTGCAAGCGCTCGAGCGCGCGTGCGTCGCCATGGACCGCGCGCTCGCAAAAGACAATCTCGAAGCCTGGGCCGCCGCCGACGAAGCCTTCCATCTGCATCTGCTCAAGCTGTGCGGCAACGCGCGGCTCGAACAGATCGTGCGCAAGTACTGGGACCAGATTCATCGCGTGCGTTTCATCACGCTGAAGCTCGGGCCGAAACCGCATGCATCGGCGGGCGAACATCGCGAGATCGTCGCAGCGCTCGCCCGCGCCGACGCCGATACCGCGCAACGCCTGTTTCGCGAACATCGCGCGCGCGGCGTGCAGAAGCAGCTCGACACGCTCAGGGACTTCCGCCTCGATCAGGTCTGAGCGCATGCTCCGCGATGGCTTCGTCGAGTAAGGGCCACGCTACCGTGAAGCTCTGGATGCCCATCGCGCTGGCAAGCTGCATCACTTCCAGCAGTTCGGCCGCGCTCGCGCCATAGCCCAGTGCGTTCTTGATGTGGATGCGCGTCCCCGGCGCGAACTGATGCGTCGCCGAGACGGCCACCGCGATGTACACGAACTCCTTTACCTTCGGCTCCAGCGCGCCCGACAACCACGGCGCCGCCGAAAAATCGATGAAGGCCTTGAAGTACTCCGGATCGAGCGCGAGCAGCGTTTCCCACAACGGATTCCAGTAGCCGCGCTTGGCCTCGAACTCCGCGCGCAACGCGTCGCGGCGTGCGTCGCTGCGCTGGAGTTCGTCGGCCTGATGCGGATCGAGCGCCAGGCATTCGGCGAGGATCGGCACGCCGAGCGTGCAGGCATGCACGGCCATCACGCTAACCAGTTGCAGCACTTCGACCAGCTCCTCGCGCGTCGCGCCGTGTTCGAGCGCCCGGCGCAAGTGTTCGCGGATGCCGTCCTCGTGCAGATGCGTCATCGCCGCGTTGAGTGCAAGACCGATCAGCGCCTTGGTCTTCGGTGCGAGCGGCCCGTGCCGAAGCGGCTTGCCCGCGAAGTCGAGCCACGCGTCGATGAACTCCGGCGCGGCGTCCGCGAGCGCATCGAGCGAGGCGTTCCAGGTCCCGCCCTGCGCGGCAAAATGCCTGATGCGGTCCTTGATGTGCATGTCTCCTCCAGGCTTGGCGGGCTTCATTGCGCCCGATATCACCGGACGATCAGCGGCCGATGTTCGCGTAGCGCGCCTCTTCCGCAACGGCCTTGTCGAGACCGACGAACTTGTTGAAGTCCTCGAACGAAGTCAGGCGATCCGCCACCGCATTGGTGGATCCTTCGCGCATGAAGATCTCCATCATTTCCTTGACGGCCTTGTGCATCGCGAACATCGGTTCGATCGGGCACAGCGCGTAGTCAAAGCCAATCTCATGCACCTCTTTCAGCGACAGGTACGGGCTCTTGCCCGAACGCGCCATGTTGAACAGGATCGGCTTGCCGAGCGGCTTCAGGCGGCGGATCAGTTCGCGCATCTGATCGATGCTTTCAGGCGCATCCGCATACAGCCCGTCCGCGCCGATCGCGGCATACGATTCGAGCCGCTCGATGGCGTCGTTCAGCCCGGTCACCGCGATCGCATCCGTACGCGCGACGATGAAGAAGTTCGGATCCGTGCGCGCGGCCAACATCGCGGCGAGCTTCTGCTGCATCTCTTCCTTCGGCACCAACTGCTTGCCCGCGAAGTGTCCGCATTTTTTCGGCACGGCCTGATCTTCCAGATGCAGCACCGACGCACCCGCTTCTTCCCACAGCTTGATGGTGCGCTGGCAATCGAGCACGCCGCCGTAGCCGGTATCGGCATCGGCGAAAACCGGCACCTTGGTCACGCGGCAGATGCGGCGGATGTGATCGAACATTTCTGTCTGCGTGAGCTGGCCCACGTCGGGCTGCCCGGCGACGATGGCGGACGCCGCGAAGCCGCTCACATAGATGGCCTTCGCGCCGGCCTGCTCGGCCAGCATGGCGGTGACGGCGTCGTGTGCGCCCAGGCACACGAACGGCGGGGATTTGAGCAACTCGCGGAATTGGGCGGAACGGTTCAAGGTCTTCTCCCCTGCTTGCGTGAATGACGAGGTTTCATGATATCGATAACTCAACAGTGGAAGCAAGACATGCGGGCAATTTTTTGATATCGATATCACGTCGTAATAAATTCTGTTTTAGCGTTTAATATCAATTACTTGATTCGTGAAATCGGCGTGGTTGAAGTCAGCGCGGAGGGTATTCCCCTATTCCTCGAAGACACCGCTCGCTCAAGATAATGCATGCACAAAGCCGGACCCAAAGCGCCCGGCCGCCCTCAGGAGACACACCCATGTCCGACATCGAATCGCGAACCATGCGCCGGGTCACGCGCCGCTTCGTGCCCTTGCTCATCATCTGCTTCGTGATCTCGTTCCTCGATCGCGTCAACGTCGGTTTCGCCGCGCTGACCATGAGCGCGGACCTCAAATTCTCCTCCACCGTGTTCGGCCTCGGCGCAGGACTGTTCTTCATCGGCTACTTCTTCTTCGAGGTGCCGTCGAACCTCGCGCTCGAACGCGTGGGCGCGCGCCGCTGGATCGCGCGCATCATGCTCACGTGGGGCATCCTGTCCGGGGCCACGGCGTTCATTACCGGGCCATGGAGCTATTACATCGTGCGGGTGCTGCTCGGTGCAGCCGAAGCGGGCTTTTTCCCCGGCGTGATCCTGTTCCTGACGTACTGGGTCCCGGAGCGTCATCGCGGCCGCGTGGTGGGCGTATTCATGGCCGCGATGCCGTTCGCCAGCGTGTTTGGCGCGCCGCTCTCGGGATGGCTGCTGAGCCATGACGGCGTCTTCGGCCTGAAGGGCTGGCAATTGATGTTCATCACCGAGGCGCTGCCCTCGCTGGTGCTCGCAGTCGTCGTGCTGAAGGTGTTGCGCGATTCTCCCGCGCAAGCCGAATGGCTCGCCGACGACGAACGCGCCTGGCTCGATGCCACGCTCGACGCGGAACGCCGGCGCAGCGTCGCGTTCAACGAACACGGCTTCCTCAACATCGTCAGACGGCCGCTCGTGCTGATGCTGGCGGCCGCGTACTTCGGCATTGTCGGCATCAACTTCGGCCTGAGCTTCTTCCTGCCGCAGATCGTGCGCGAGTTCCATCTGAGTCTGATGCAGGTGGGCATCGTCGCCGCGATTCCGTTCGCCGTCGGCGCGTTCGGCATGATGTGGTGGAGCCGGCGCTCGGATCGTCATCGCGAGCGCCGCTTTCATGTATTGCTGCCGATGGCGCTCGGCATCGCCGGGCTCGTCGGCTCGACGCTCGTCGCCGTGCCCGCGCTGAAGCTGGCCTTGCTGTGCCTCGCTTCGTTCGGCGTGTTCTCGGCATTGCCGGTCTTCTGGGCGCTGCTGCCCGGTTTGCTCGGACCGGCGGTCGCGGCCATCGGCTTCGCGGCCATCAACTCGCTCGGCAATCTGTCGGGCTTCGCCGCGCCCTACGTGGTGGGCGTCATCAAGGATGCGACCGGCAGCACGGCGGGCGGATTGCAGGCCATCGGCGCATATGGCGTGATCGCCTGGTTGATTCTTGCTGTCGTCAGCCGGCATCATCGCCAAGATACGAACGCGCAGGACGCCGCCCAGGCGCTGCGCGAGGCGCGCGGCTGACTCCCTCAACCGACCACTCAAACGGAAACCCGATATGAATGCAGCGCAGGAAGGCACGATCGACATTTCGAACCGCGGCAGCGTCCGCATTCTCACGATGTGCAGGCCGGACAAGAACAATCGCGTCACGCAGGCCATGGCCGAACAGGCCGTGCGGGCGTTCGAGGCGGCGCGCATCGACAAGTCGGTCAGCGGCGTCGTACTCACGGGCCACGGCGAGGTCTTCTGCACCGGCGGCGACTACATGAGCGCGGGCGGCACGAGCGAAGGACGGCTCGGCTTCGCGCGCGCGTTCAGCGACATGGAACGCGCGATGACACGCGTCGGCAAGCCGCTGGTCTGCGCGAACAACGGCCCCACGCATGCGGGCGGCTTCAGCCTGCTCACCGCGTGCGATCTCGCGGTCACGCACGAAGGCGCGACCTTCGGTCTGCCGGAAATCGCGCACGGACTGTTTCCGTTTCTCGCGCTGGCCATCGTGAAGGACAGTCTGCCGAAGAAGGTGCTGTGGGACATGGTCTATCGCGCGCGGCTGCTCAGCGCGGCGGAGGCGCAGCAGTTTCATCTTGTCAACGAGATCGTGCCGGCGGACACCGTGCTGGAGCGTGCTGTGGAACTGGCGGGATGCACGGCGCAATGGAATCGCGACATCGTGAGCCTCGGCCGCGATCTCTACTACAACACGCGTTGCAGCAATCCGAATGAAGCGGTCGAGCAGTCGCGCTTTGCGCTGATCGCGGCCTTGAAAGCCATGGATGAAAGCGGGCTGGGTTAAACAGCGCGCTCAGGTACTGCCGCGCTGGATCACTTCGAAGCCGACATCGACGCTCGACACCGGCAGCGTCACCCCTTTGGTCCGCGCGACGATCATGCTCGCGCTGCGCACGCCGATCTCATAGCGCGGAAACGCGACCGTGGTGATGGGCGGCACGATGTTCTGCATCAGTTCGTTGTCATCGGATGCAGCCACCGCAATGCGTCCAGGCACCGCAATGCCGCGCCGCTGGCATTCGAAGACCGCGCCGGCGGCAAGCACGTCGCCGGCGAAGAACACGGCCTGCACCGAAGGCTCCTGTTCGACGATGCGCGCCAGCGCGCGTGAACCGCTCTCGAGTCCCGGCTCCACTTCCAGCACCAGCCCCGGCGCAATGCCCGCCCCCGCGCGCTTGAGTTCCGCGAGAAAGCCGTTGCGCCGCTGACGCAGCCGGTCGCTGCCTGCCACCGCCAGACTCGCAAACGCAAAACGCCGGTAGCCCAGTTCGAGCAGATGCCGCGCCATGGCCTTGCCCGCGGCATGATTCGAGTAGCTGACCACCATGTCGATGGGGTCGCTGCTGAGATTGCCGGTTTCCACGCAAGGGATGCCGTTGTTCCGCAGCATGGTGACGGTGCGCGGCGTGTGTTTCGTGTTGTGCAGGATCACGCCGCAGACGCGCATCGCGATGTATTCGGCGACGAGCTTCTCCTCTTCTTCGAGATCGAGCCCGCTGTCGGAGATCATCAGATGCAGGCCGTTGCGCGTGAGCACTTCGGAAATGCCCTTGATGGTTTCGGCATAGAGCGCATTGCGCAGGCTCGGCACGACGAGCGCGACCACGGTGGAACGGTTGGACGACAGGCTGCCCGCGATGCGGTTCGGCACATAGCCGCTCGCCTCGATGGCCGCGCGCACGCTCTCCAGCACGTGTGGCGAGACGCTGCCCGGCGAGCGCATGGCGCGCGAGACGGTCATCGTCGATACGCCGGCGAGACGGGCGACGTCTTTCATCGAGGTCGCTTGAGTCGCTCCTTTTCTTCCCACTCTGATCTGGCTCCTGATGCGGCGCGCGACAAGCTCACCCCCGCGCCTGAACCGGCCGCACTGTGCGCCGTGCGGCCATGTTACTGGATGACGATGCAGGCGGGAATCAGGTCTGTCGCGCGCACAGTTCGAGCGCGTGCCGCCAGTCGGGCGCGGCGAGGCCGAAGGCGGCCGCGAGCTTTGCGTTCGACAGACACGAGTTGACCGGCCGGCGCGCCTTCACCGGATAAGCGCTGGCCGGAATGGGCGTCACGCGGGTCTGTTCCGTCTTGCCCCACACGCGCAGGATCTCGCGGGCGAACTCGCACCAGGACGTGCGCCCGCCGTTGGTGAGGTGATAGCGGCCACCGAGCGCATCGGCCGAGCCAGGCCGGGCGCGTTCCGCGTGCGCAATCTGGCCGGGCATGCCGGCACTGAGTTCGGCGACGGTCCGGCTCCAGGTCGGCGCGCCGAACTGGTCCGCGACGATCGTCAGTTCCGGGCGCTGCTCCGCCAGCCGCAGGATGGTGCGCATGAAGTTCGCACCGCGCGCGCCATAGACCCCGCTCGTGCGCAGGATCAGATGCCGGCAGCCGCTGGCCGCGATCGCCTGTTCGCCGGCGAGCTTGGTTGCGCCGTAGACGTTGAGCGGAGCGACGGAGTCGGTTTCCACATACGGTGTGTCCTTGGTGCCGTCGAAGACGTAATCCTGGCCCGCGCGGCATCAGTTCGCGGGGATCCCCACGTGTCCGTTCTCGAGCATGAACGTGACGTCGCATCGGGGCGCTTCCGGCCCGGACGCGAGCCTGAAGGTCTTGCCGTGATTCACGAATACGGTATAGGCCATGCCGAAGCCCGAGAACCACCATTCCGCTGGAATATCCCAGGTCTTCACGCCCGATGTATTGACCGTCGCCTGGCTAGGACGGAAGCAATACACGGACACTTCCGGGTGAGCGCGATCAAAGTTGCGCAGCGTTTCGATGTCGGCCCGCACGCCCGCGCCATAAGGTTCGCGGCTGAAATAGGCGATCGGGCCGCGGAATGCCGCCCCGCAGATGAACAACAACGCCGCTACCCCGATCCAGCGCGCCAGATTCACGCGCCGCGCCGGCAGCGACTCGTGCAGCGCACACAGCGCGGCCATCAAGAAGAACAATTGCGCGAGAACGCCATACTGTTCGTAGCGCTGGTGGAGCAGGAACGCGAAGGGCAAGAAGAACGCCAGGGAGGCGAGAAACAGCCATGCCGTGAACAGCCGGCCCTTGGCCCATGAAAGCGCCGCGCCCGCCACCACCGCGATCGTCCACACGACCCGCGACGCGTTGCCGTAGAAATAGTAGGCGGCGTTCTCCCAAAAAACCGAAGGCCTGTACGACGTGCCATACGCGCCCGACTGCTGTGCCTTGAGCTTGAGATAGAAGATGACGAACAAGACGATGCCGGCCAGGGGCACCACATAGTTGCGCCAGTCCCGGCGATGCCGGGGATCCGCGACCAGCATCCAGATGGGCAGACTGACCGCCATGCACATGAAGATGTTCGACATGTAGCCGAGCGTCAGGACGATCAGCAGCGCGAGGATCGTTCCGAAGCGGGTGCGGCCATCGGCGGACGGCGCGCGGCTCACGAAGAGATAGACAAACAGCACCACGAACAGATGGCCGATCAGATGCTGCGAGTTCGACAGCCACACGTAGGCCGCGGCGGTCGCGGGCAGTGCATAGTAGAACAGGCCCGCCACGACACCCGCAAAGCGGTCATGACCGCGCGAGACGATCAGTCCGGCCAGCACGCTCGTCACGCCAATGCAGAAGAGATTGAAGAGATAGTAATACTGCGCGTCGAGCGCGAAGAGCTGCTGGCCGTAGTGCCAGTAGACATTGCGCGTGACGAAGCGGCCGAAGTTGGTGAAGTCCCACAACTGTGGGAGTCTGACCTCCGCCGCATAATGCTCGATGAAGCCAAAGTCGTCCTGGAAGAACCAGGCCGTGTGCGCGTATGACAGATAGAAGCCTGTCATGAGGAAAGCAACGAACGCGACGCCGATGATCATGGGCAACGTAACGCGCCCTTCTCCCGAGGCTGTGCGGGACCAGACCTGCATGTTTGAAACTCCGTTCTGATTGCCGGCGCGTCAGCGCACGCCGGATGGTCGCAGGCGTGCGCCGGCCCCGGACCGGGGTTGGCTGAACGCCCGAAAGACATGGATCAAGCGCGAAGCCGGCGTGCGTGATGCCGGGCTCCGGCAGGGTGCGGCGGGTTGCGGCGGGTTGCAACATGCGGACGAGCCGCTTCGAACCCGCGCGTTGCGCGATGCCGGACCGCCACCCCTCGACCCTGGCACGTTCGCGTGACGTGTGCGGCATCCACCTGGCCTCATGGACAGCCTGGTTCGTCGCGAGCAAGGCAAGCTTCCGTCCTTTGCCCTGCTTGTTGAAGGATGCGGAGAGACAGTGAGGCACGAACACCTCTTCTGTGCAGGCGACGCGCAACCCCGGCGATTCTACCAGCCGGCAATGATCGTCGTCTTCGTGGAAGCCGATGCCGTAGTCCTCGCTGATCGGCCCCCAACGCTCGTCAGTGCTGCGCGGCAGCATCGTGCAGAAGAACGCGGTCACGCCCGGTTCGAAGCAATGTCGCGATAGTGCTTCGTCAGGCGCGACTCGTTGCCGATAAAGTGGGTCACCGGCCCAATGATCCTGATTGCAGGCGGGTGGCGCAGATGATTTGCAGGCCGCCGTGTACTACCCACACGCGCAGCCGTCCTCGCCCTGCAAAACCATGCGGGTACGTCTGCCGTGCGCTTACGCTCCGAAATGCCGCTTGAGGACATCGACGATACGGCCCGACGCGAGCCCGTCGCCATAAGGTGACACGCCGCGCGCCATGCGCTGGTACTCGGCCGGGTCGTCGAGCAGACGCTGCACGCTCGACACGATCTCGTCAAAGTCCGTACCCACCAGCTTCACTACTTCATGTTCGACCGCTTCCGGACGCTCGGTCTCGCGGCGCATGACCAGCACCGGTTTGCCCAGCGCGGGCGCTTCCTCCTGCACGCCGCCCGAGTCGGTCAGGATCAGGTAGGCCTGCTTCATCGCCGCGACGAACGGCAGGTAGGACAACGGCTCGCACAGCGTGATGCGCGGATGCCCGCCGAGGTGTTCGTGGGCCGGATCGCGCACATTGGGATTCGGATGCACCGGATAGAGAATGTGCGTGTCCTCGTTGGCGTCCGCGACCGCCTTGATCGCGCGCAGGATGTTGCGGAACCCTTCGCCGAAATTCTCACGGCGATGCGACGTCACCAGAATCAGACGACGCTCGCCCTGATAGGGTGCCTCGCCGTCGCAGCGCCCGGCCACGTCGAGCAGCGCGTCGATCACGGTGTTGCCGGTCACGAAAATGGAGGCATCGTTCACGCCCTCCCGCAACAGGTTTTGGCGTGAGCTTTGCGTCGGCGCGAAATGCCAGCGCGCCAGCCGGCTCGCGACGACGCGGTTCATTTCCTCGGGAAACGGATTGTCCAGGTCGCCGGTGCGCAGCCCCGCTTCGACGTGGCCGAACGGAATGCGCCGGTAGAAGCACGCGAGCGCGGCCGTCAGCACGGTTGTCGTGTCGCCCTGCGCGAGCACGACATCCGGTTTCTCCACGTCGAGAACCTGATCGAGCCGTGTGATGAGCCGCGAAGTCAGTTCGGGCAGCGACTGGTTGGGCTGCATGATGTCGAGGTCCACGTCCGCGTGGATCTTGAACAGGTCGAGCACCTGATCCAGCATGCCGCGATGCTGGGCGGTGGCGAGCACGCGGCATTCCGCCCAGTCTTCCTTCTGCAGCCGCCCGATCAGCGGCGCCATCTTGACGGCTTCGGGACGCGTCCCGACAGTGACTAAGATCTTGCGTTTGTTCACGACCATTCCGTAAAGAGCCAGATGATGTGTGTGATGAAGGACTGGAGCGCGTCCGCGAAACCTTTGCGCGCGTTCTGGAGCCAGGCGAGGCACAGCCGCGCGAAGATGACGCTCTCCACTCTCGTGAAGTCCGGCAGGCCGCCCTTCACCAGCACGGCCCGTGTCTGCTCGGCGATGAACCTCAGCGGACCCGCGAGAGATTATCCAGCGAATGGAAAATGGGCGAAAGAAGCATCGGCATCGACAAAAGCCGGCCAGTCACATGAACGCAGTCCGAGACGCTGCTGAAGGGCTTGTCGAGCAGCATGCCGACTGCCGACCGCTTCCGCGCGGCCTGCCGACGACGGGATCCAGGATGGATGCCGCTACGGCGACTCCTCGGCGTCCCACTCGGCGAGCACGGCAGCGGGGATAGCCTTCACGGCTTCCCCGTAGCGCTTGCCGACGAACCGTTCCGCTCGGCGCAACAACACGGGGATCGGGCTGCTGGGCTCGTGGGCTTCGAACCAGTGCCGGGCATCGCGCATGGCGTGCAGCGCTGCGTCGCGGCCCGGCAAGGTACTTTCGTTGAGCGGGTCGTCGGGTGGTGGAGAGGGGTTCGCCGAACCCGACGCCTGTTCGGCTTCCTTGGGCGCCTTGGGCGCGTCGGGCTCCATTAATGCCCGGTCCACCGGCCCCTCGCCGACGACGCGCTCAAGCGCGCGTTTCAAGGGCGCCAGATCGGCTGCGAACGCGGCCAGCTGCTGGCGATTCCATGCATCGATGAGGCCGAGACTGTGCAGCGCCAGATCGAAACCCGCGAGTACTTCGGGCTGCCGGATGCGCAGATCGCGCAGTTGCTGCATCACGGATTTCACCGGCAACGCGTCGCTCGGCCTCGGCTGCGCGAAGGCGCGCTCGACGTCGCGTACCTGCAGACGCGCCACCGACGAGCGCACGAACGCAATATCCCGCACATCTGCAAGCAGACCGTTCGTATCGGTCAGCGTTTGCAACGCGTTCATGCGGATCTCCAGCGCGGCGTCCCGGTCTTCATCCACGCCCGTTTGCGGATGAATCGTCTCGCCATACGATGTCAGCCACGCCGACAGCACGCCGAGTCCGTCCGCGAGCCCTTGCGCGCCCGCCAGCCGCGTGCGGCAACGCGTGAACAGGACCGCCAGACGGATATCCTTGCTGCGCTGCATGAGCCGGCGACAATCGCGCTCGATCTCGCTCCAGTTGACCGGCTCTGCCGTGCCGACGAAGTCGCCGTACTGAGCATCGGCGCGCGCCACGGCCTGAGCGAACAACACCACGCACTCGGGGTCGTATTCGAGGTCCACGCCACACGGCGCGGCCGGGTCGAGCGGCGTCATCCAGTCGTCTTGTGCGTCCGGTTGCGGCGTCAATCCGCGCTGCTTGCTCATGATGTTCTCCTGATCGCCGAACCATTCCGCACTGCCTCGCTGTGCATGCCCGCGAGGTGCGGCTGCCCGGCATACTCTTCGGGATCGAAGCGCACTCCGGTGACGGGCTCGCCGTCAGGCGAGGAACCGAGCCAGCCCGACCAACCCAGTTGCTCCGCACCGCCGATTTGCGCGCAAGGCGCACTCTCCGCCCTGATACGCAGCACGAGTTCCCACTGGAACTCCCGGCCCACGAAGCTGCGCACGATATCGACGAGTTCCGGCAAGGCCGCGCCGTGCGGCGTGAAGCGCAAATATTCGTCAATTCCCACCGGCCCGATCACGATCCGGAAGCGGAATTGCCGGTCTGGCGCCTGTTCGCCGAGCATGGCGCCGTCACCCATCACCGACGCGGGGTTCGGCAAGCCCAGCCGGGTCTGTTCCTCGCGTTCGACCTTGACCCAGTGGAACACGTATTCGTCGAGACTCACCGGCACGCCGAAGTAATGTTCGAGCGTCATGCGCAGTCCGTCGGGGTTGCGCGCCTCGCGCACCAGATGGGCGGAAGCGGCCAGTTGCGCATGCGCGGGCCAGCGTCGCCCGGCGATCTCATCGCGCTCCTGTCCGGTCAGGCAGGCCACATAAAACGAAAAGGCTTCGTCGTCCGCGCGATCCAGCCCTGCCGCTGCCTGCGCCTTGCTCCATGCGCGATACAGCAGCGTCAGGTAGCGATGGTGAAAGATATCGAGAAAGCGGCTCAGAGTTGAGTCGCGCCGGGCTTCCTCGCGTTCGCGCGCGATCTCCGTGACATGAATGGGCAACGGCCCGTTCGGCCCCAGCATGCCGAGCCCGAACAGACGCAGATGCAAACGGCCATCGATTTCACCGACGCTCGCGATCTCGCGCGGCGCGAACGCCAGGCTGGGCTGTTGCCCGAGCCGGAACGGTTCGGCGCCCGGACGCGCCGCGGTGCCGACAGGATGAATGCGCGTGTCCGCGCTGATCCGGCGCACGAGCGCGAGAAAGCCGAAGCGCCAGGGCTCGTTCTGAAGGCGTTCGAGCAGCGCGGCCGACAGGGCCGATTCGCGCAACAGCATGGTGGACGGCCTGCGCTCCATCACGCCACCCCGCGTGTGCCGATGCGGACCGGCCAGCGCATGATGCGGCCGCGCTGCATCGACACCAGTTCTGTTTGCGTGAACGAGTTGATGGACACGTGACGCGCGAGGTAATGCTCGAGGATCAGGCCGAACAGATAAGGACTGGCGCCGGAAAAGCCGCTTTCGTCCACCGTCAGTTGACATTCGATGCCGCGTCCGAACACGAGCGGTCCGCTGCCCGGCAGCTTGCGCGTGACGGCATGGGTCTTCACACCGATGAGACTCTCCACCTGCCGATGCTGTTCGACGTCGTGACTGCCCAGAAAGAGCCTGAGCATGTCGCGCAAGCCCTGTCCTCCGGGCCGGTGATCCATCTCCTCGAGTGGCAGATAGTTGAAGTTCAACTGGCGGATCAGCCGCCAGGCGATCTCGCCTTCCGCGCAGGGCGGGCGCGGCGCGCTGGGCGGCCGGATCAGGCCGATGCTTTCGACCGGCGCAGGGCCCTTCTCGAGCGGCGCGAAGTCGTCCACGCCGTTGCGCGGCACGAGCAGGGGCAAGTCGCGGTTCGTGAGCCAGGCGTCGGCTTCGAGAGTCCGCAGGTTTTCGTGATACGGCGCCTCGTGCTGATCCACGAGCGCAACGAAGGTCTCGCTGCCGATATAGGACGTGCGCGTGCCATAGCGCCGGGTCGTGTCCGACAACAGCCGGCGTTCGCGGCGCACGGAGAAGTAGCGCCCGTGATTGCCTTCGTCGTGGTTGAGCGTCTGATAGAGCGCGCGGAATTCGAGCGGGTTCGAAGACTCCGGCAGACGCCCAACCACGCGCTCGACGGAATGGACCTCGTAGTCGAGCGGGGCCAGCCGCTTCGGCACCAGATGGATTTCGGTGTTGGAGGCCGAGACGTCGATGCGGTCCAGCCTGTCCGGAAACAGATTGACGACTGGCGTGCAGAAGAGCGCGAAGCGCGCCGCGTCGACGAGATTGCCCAGCTGACCGGACACACGGTCGAGCAGCACGACGATTTCGGCTTCCTGCCCACGCGTCCGGGCAAGCCCTTCCTTCAGGCCGGTCAGCGTGAAGAACAGGAAGCGGCTGGGGCACGCGAAGTACTCGTGCAGCAGGTTATGGCCATGGAATTTCGACCACGTGAGCGGCAGCAGCCCCTGATCGAGCCCGAGTCCTTCGTGCACCACGGCGTTCGTCTGGACCGCGGCGAATGGCTGGCTCGGGTCGCCGAACTGGCCCGGCTCGCCGACGATCGACGCAATGCCCGCCGCATGCACGAGTTCGAACAGATGCGACGCCACGGTTTCGTCACCCGCCAGGTACACCGGCAGGCGGTCCAGCTTCGTCAGGGTGGCAATCCTCGAATTGTCCGTGGTGCGGATGCGCAGACGCAGCGCGCCGCGAACCTGCGCCTGCCCGGGCACGTACCGGTCGAGCCGCGGGATATCGGGCGGAACGCCGGTCAGCCGCACGTCCACGATCTTCAACGGATACAGGGCCACGTCCTGGCTCGTGCGGAACGTACAGCACGTGGCTTCTCCATCGGCCTTGCGGGTCTTCAACGTCGTGCCGCGAGGCAAGACGGGGCCGTCGCTCAGATTGCCGGCGGAACCGGACGGATGGATCTGCACGACGGCCATCGAAGGCGTCGGCGACACGTAGTTCGGATAGGTGACCTCCAGCAGGCGCTGGGTGAAGCGCGGGAATTCCGCGTCGAGCTTGAGGCGCATGCGCGCGGACATGAAGCAGAAGGACTCGATCAGGCGCTCCACGTAGGGATCGGTGATTTCCCCGGCTTGCAGTCCCAGACGGCGTGCGATCTTCGGATGAGCCTGCGCGAATTCCCCAGCGCTCTCGCGCAGGTAGATCAGTTCCTGGTTGTAGTAATCGAGGAGTCGCGGGTCCATGCGGCGTTCGCTATCGGTTTGATTCGTTCGGTTTGAGTCGTTCGGTTCGGTTCGATTCGGTTCCAGGGCAATCTCAAGCTTGCTTCGAGGAGGCCAGCAGACGGCTCGACTCCAGGCAAAGCGAGCTTTGCACCATGAATTCGAGCGGATACGGCTCGGCCTGCACCAGACCATGAATCTCGAAGGCCACTTCGCCATGCCGTGCCAGGCGCTCGCCCTGCACACGCGGCACGATCCGCAGCGACTCGGGTATCAGGCGCGGTTCGAAGCGCACGATGGCCAGGCTGACCGCCTTCTCGATGTTCGCCCATTGACGCGACGCGACGAAGGCGCCCGCCAGCGGCGGCACGCCGAAATTGACCGTCGAGGCCGCGACATGCGCGTAGCGCACGGCGTCGATCAGCGGCCCGGGACTGGTCGCGTTCAGCAGATAGGCAAGGTCGCGCTGGATGATGTCGCGGAGTTGCGCGCGCGTCACGGTGTATTCGCCTGGCGCCTCCGTCTGACGTTGCGGCGCGTCGTCGCGCAGGCGATCGATCAGCGTAGGCAGCAGATGGCTTTCTGCGCGACGCGGCAGCCTGGCTTCGCTCATGCCGGCTGCTCGCAATTCAGGGCCCGCGTGCGCGCGCCAGCGTCGCTGACGGTGCACTCGGCGTCCCGCTCGGTCCCGGCGTGAAGGTCGGGCAACCAGCTGTCGAGGGCGAGTGCATGATGCTCGCGACGCGCCAGCGCAGGCGGCGCCGTGAACCTGCGGGGCGGGGCATGCACAGGGTTGGCGTGATGGGCGTAGCCGGCGTGAACGACAGAATGCTCGGCCGGCGCGAAGAGCCGCAGAATTTCCGGCGTGGGCGGAATGCTCATGTCCACGCCGCCTGACGCGAGACTGTCGTTCAGGGGGCCAAAAGCGTCTTCGACGCGCTGTGCCTCACCCAGAAACGCACTGATCGATTCCGTGTCGATCCCTTCGCCGACGCTGCCACATTCGGACGATGCGTCCTCCTGAGGGCCGGGATCGGACACTTCCGCCGCCGCCCACTCGCCGCCGGCCTGACTGCCAGCCGGATGGAGTGCCTCGTAATAGCCCGTGTGCAAGGCGGCGATCAGTGCATCTGCCTCAGAACTCGCGGAAGACGTGGACCTTGCGCATGCGGCCTGCCGCGCCGCGTCGAGAGCGGCGCCCTTGCGAACTGGAACGAAAGCGTCCGTGTCGGTACCTGGCTGCAGCCCGTCTATCCACGCACCGCCCCCCGGCTCCGCCCGACCGGGTGAAAGCGAAGGCGCGCCGGATAACGTGGGCTCCACGCAGTCGCGCATGGAACAGCGACGCCTGAAGAGAAATTCAAATCGCATCCGATAACCCTCCGCACGCTCGCCGCCAGAGTGGCGCGCATTGATGCCCGCGAAAATACCCGCGAGTTAAAACTAGCCTGAACAGTCTTTTAATTCAGCCTGCTCCCGATAAGAGGAATTAGCGCACGAATCGAATATGCCTGTCCAGAGTTCAAAAGCTCGATTTCGTGTAATCGGAATATTCGGCAACGTCCTATTGTGATTTTTTGTACGATTTATCAATCGGAAAAACCTCAATTTAGGATTTTACTCAAACGGCATTGGCTAGCCGCGCCTATTGGGAGTCGCTTCGGCCGATAGGGCGATACATACGTATTACATTGATTTTAAATATTAAATTATTCGATTCTACGCTCTTCCGAGCGACTATGCTGCTTTTTGTCATTTGAATAATTGGGATAAGTTGAGCCGTGAGGCCAGCTTGACGTTTACAGAATCGAAATTCATGATTGGCTTCATAACATTGGCTCCGAACTGGAAGACAAGTATTGCACTCGCATTTGTCTTTAATCGGACTCGGAATAAAACACAAACTCAACCCACGCCCTGAACGAATATTCATGGGCGTGAATCAGGCGCGCGTACGAAAATGATTTCTCGCCAGACGTTATTCGGAAAACTAGGCGTGACGCTGTTTCGCGGAATTGAGTCCGCGACCACGTTCTGCAAATTGCGCGGCAATCCCTATGTGGAACTGGCGCACTGGATTCATCAGTTGCTTCAGCTGACCGACAGCGACCTGCACCGGATCGTGCGACATGCCGGTATCGAGTACGAAACGCTGGAACAGGATCTGGTGCGCACACTGCGCTCGCTTCCGGGGGGCGCGAGTTCCATCAGCGATTTCTCACACCCGGTCGAGATGGCGATCGAACGCGCCTGGGTGATCGCATCGCTCGGCCGCAACGAGCGGCGCATTCGCGGCGCGTGGCTGCTGGCGGCGCTCGCGGGCACGCCGGAATTGCGGCGGGAGCTGCTGGCGGTATCACGGGAGTTCATGCGCCTTCCCTCAGAGAACCTCGACGAGACCTTTGCCTCCTGGGCGGCCGGCTCGCCCGAAGCGGCCGACCCGCCCTACGACGGCAGCGCCTTCGATCCGGCGCTGCCGGGCGAGATGTCGCAAGCCGTGAGCGCAACGCCTGAAGGCGCGCTTGGACACTATTGCACGGACCTCACGGCGCTCGCGCGCAGCGGCGAGATCGACGCCATCAGCGGCCGCGACCAGGAAATCCGCACACTGACCGACGTCCTGCTGCGCCGGCGTCAGAATCACCCGTTGCTGACCGGCGAGGCCGGTGTCGGCAAGACCGCCGTGGTCGAAGGATTCGCGCTGGCCATCGCCAGCGGCGACGTGCCAGGCGTGCTCGCCGATGTCCGCCTGCTGTCGCTCGACGTCGGCGCGCTGCTGGCGGGCGCCAGCATGAAGGGCGAATTCGAGGCCCGCCTCAAGGGCGTGCTCGAAGCAGCAAGAAAATCGCCCGTGCCGGTCATCCTGTTCGTCGACGAGATCCACACGCTGGTCGGCGCAGGCGGCCAGGCCGGCACCGGCGACGCGGCCAACCTGCTCAAGCCCGCCCTGGCGCGAGGTGCGGTGCGGATCATCGGCGCGACGACCTGGGCAGAGTACAAGCGTCATATCGAAAAGGACCCGGCGCTCACGCGGCGCTTCCAGGTCCTGCAGATCGCCGAACCGCAGGAAGCCGCAGCAATCGAGATGGTGCGCGGGCTCGCCGGGATGTTCGCGCGTCATCATCGCGTGATCATGCGCGACGAAGCGATCCGGGCATCGGTCCGGCTCTCGCACCGGTATATCCCGTCACGCCAGTTGCCCGACAAGGCGATCAGCCTGCTCGATACCGCCTGCGCGCGCGTTGCGCTCTCACAGCAAGCGCCGCCGCGTGAACTCCTGCAACTGACTGAGCGCTTGCAGGCCGCACGAGTCGAACTTGACCTCCTCGAACAAGAGGCGCGCATCGGCCTGCAGCCGGGACGCGCCATGCAGGAGGCGCGTGCCCGCATCGACACCTTGCTGGCCGAGCAACGCGCACTCGAGGCGCACTGGCAGGCGCAGTCCGCCGCGGCGGAAGCGCTCGTCAGAGCCCGCGAAGCGGCGTTGACGCCGGTCCCTGACGCGGCGCCGGCCGAGCGCCGTCCCACGCCCGCCGAACTTCGCCAGCTCGAACAGGGCCTGCACGAACTGCAAGGCGAAATGCCGCTCGTGTTTCCGGAGGTGAACGAGGCCATCGTGGCCGCCGTCGTTTCGGACTGGACCGGCATTCCCGTGGGCCGCATGGTCACCGACGAAATCATGGCCATCCGCGCGTTGTCCGACACGCTGGCGGCGCGCGTGATCGGTCAGCCTGCATCGCTCGCGCTCATCGGCGAACGCATCCAGACCGCGCGCGCCGGCCTCGCCGATCCCCACAAGCCGGTGGGCGTGTTCCTGCTCGCCGGGCCATCGGGCGTCGGCAAGACGGAAACCGCGCTGGCGCTCGCCGAAGCGCTGTACGGCGGTGAGCAGAATCTCATCACCATCAACATGAGCGAGTATCAGGAAGCGCACAGCGTCTCAGGCCTCAAGGGTGCGCCGCCGGGGTACGTCGGTTCAGGCGAGGGCGGCGTGCTGACCGAAGCGGTGCGGCGCCGTCCCTACGCGGTGCTGTTGCTCGACGAGATCGAGAAGGCGCATCGCGACGTGCACGAAATGTTCTTCCAGGTGTTCGACAAGGGCTACATGGAAGACGCGGACGGGCGCCATATCGACTTCCGCAACACCACCATCCTGCTCACGAGCAATACCGGCGCGGAGCGCATCGCGAGCCTGTGCGCCGACCCTGCGCGTGCGCCCGATCAGGACACGTTGCAGGCGGCGCTGACACCCGAGTTGCTGAAGACCTTCCCGCCCGCCTTCCTCGGCCGCGTGACCGTCGTGCCTTACCGGCCGCTCGCGCAGGCGTCGCTTGCCGTCATCGTGCGGCTGCATCTGAATCGCGTCGTACGCCGCATGGCGGAAGGCCACGGCATCTCGCTCGTCTGCAGCGAACGCCTGACGGACTACATCGTCAGCCGCTGTCTCGTGCAGGAAACCGGTGCGCGCGTGCTCATCGGCTTCATTGAAAGACATGTGCTGCCGCGCCTGTCCGGGCTGTGGCTCGACGCAATGTCAGCGCAGACGCCGATCACGCGAATCGACGCCGACGTCGGCGATCCGCTGCTCGATCCTCCCGAGGCCATCGTCTTCGCGCTCACCGCGCCGTCGCCTGTTGCGGACGTCGCGTACACCGCCTAGCTCTCAAGTTCATTCACCCATTCCGCCGCTCTTTAGATCACGGAGGCACCTATGTCGCAGGCCAATAATTCCCAGAAGTTCATCGCGCGCAATCGCCCGCCGCGCGTGCAGATCGAATACGACGTCGAGGTTTACGGATCCGAAAAGAAGGTCGAGCTGCCCTTCGTCATGGGCGTGCTAGCGGACCTCTCCGGCAAGCCGGTCGAACCGCTGCCGGCCGTGGCGGACCGGCGTTTCCTGGAAATCGACATCGACAACTTCGACGAACGCATGAAGGCCATCAAGCCGCGTGTGGCGTTCCCCGTACACAACACGCTTACGGGCGAAGGACAGTTGATGGTGGACATGACCTTCGAAAGCATCGAGGACTTCTCGCCTGCCGCGGTCGCGAGCAAGGTGGACGCGCTGAGCCAGTTGCTTGAGGCACGCACTCAGCTTGCCAACCTGCAAACCTACATGGACGGCAAATCCGGCGCGGAAGCGCTCGTCAACACGCTTCTGCGCGATCCGGCGCTGCTCAAGTCCCTCTCCGCCGCGCCGAAGCCGGCCGCCGACAGCGCGCCGGACGCCATCGAAGCCACGCTGAACTGATCCGCCGCCGGATGACTCGCGCGCACGCGCGACTCTGGCCCACCGAACCCGACCGAGACACGACAGAGACCCGTCATGACAGTCAACCAGGTCCAGGCGAGCGCAGCCGCCCCGACAGCCCCGTTCGCCCACAGCGACATTTCCGCCCTGCTGAATCACGAGTTCCGCCCCAAGACGGCGGCCGCGCGCGAGGCGGTGGAACAGGCCGTGCAAACGCTGGCCGAGCAGGCCTTGCAGCAGACGCTCACCATCAGCGACGACGCCTACAAGAGCATTGAAGCCATCATCGCGCAGATCGACCGCAAGCTTTCCGAGCAGATCAACCTGATCCTGCATCACGCCGATTTCCAGCAACTGGAATCGGCCTGGCGGGGGCTGCATCATCTGGTGTCGAACACCGAGACGGACGAGCGGCTCAAGATCCGCTTCATGGACGTGTCCAAGAACGACCTGCGCCGCACGATGAAACGCTACAAGGGGCTTGCGTGGGACCAGAGCCCGCTGTTCAAGCAGATCTACGAGGAGGAGTACGGGCAACTGGGCGGCCAGCCGTATGGCTGTCTCGTCGCGGACTACTACTTCGACCACACGCCGCCCGACGTGGACCTGCTCGGCTCGATCGCCAAGGTGGCCGCGGCCGCGCACACCCCCTTCATCTCGGGGGCTTCTCCCGCGGTCCTGCAGATGGAATCGTGGCAGGAACTCGCCAACCCGCGCGACCTGTCCCGGATCTTCGCGCAGAACCTCGAATACGCGCCGTGGAACTCGTTGCGTACCACCGAGGATGCGCGCTATGTGGGCCTGGCCATGCCGCGCTTCCTCGCGCGCCTGCCCTATGGCGCCAAAAGCAATCCGGTCGACGAATTCGATTTCGAAGAGGAGACCGACGGCGCGGATCATCAGCGCTTTGCCTGGGCCAACGCCGCCTATGCGATGGGCGTGAACATCAACCGCTCCTTCAAGCTGTATGGCTGGTGTTCGCTGATTCGCGGCGTCGAGTCTGGCGGCACGGTGGACAGCCTGCCCTGCCATACCTTCCCGACCGACGACGGCGGCGTCGACATGAAATGCCCGACCGAAATCGCCATTTCCGACCGGCGCGAAGCAGAACTCTCGAAGAATGGCCTGATTCCGCTGATCCACCGCAAGAACACCGACCACGCCACGTTCATTGGCGCCCAGTCGCTGCAAAAGCCGGCGGAGTATTACGACCCGGACGCCACCGCGAACGCGAATCTCTCTGCACGCCTGCCGTATCTGTTCGCGTGTTCGCGGTTCGCGCATTACCTGAAGTGCATCGTGCGCGACAAGATCGGCTCGTTCCGCGAACGCGAGGAAATGCAGCAGTGGCTGAACGGCTGGATCATGAATTACGTCGACGCCGACCCTGCCAACTCCTCGCAGGACACGAAGGCCAGCCGTCCGCTCGCGGCTGCCGAGGTCGTGGTCGAAGATCTCGAGGACAACCCAGGCTACTACCAGGCGAAGTTCTTCCTGCGTCCGCATTTCCAGCTCGAGGGACTGACGGTATCGCTGAGACTCGTCGCCCGTCTGCCTTCCGTGAAGGAAACCGCCTGAATCAGCCTGGAGGAACCGTCATGCCCTGGACCTATACCCGCACCACCGGCACGCTCAGCGATCCGGACGGCAACATCGTCGCCAGAAACGGCTATTCCGGCGCAGGAGATGGCCGCAACAACCCCGCCATGGAAAACATCCGAAACGTGGGCCCGATTCCGCGAGGCAGTTATCGGATCGGCAATGCGCGTCATTCAGTACGCACAGGCGCCGTTTCGATGGACCTCACACCGGAAGTCGGCACCACCACCTTCGGACGATCCGCCTTCTTGATTCACGGCGACAACCTGGAGCACACGGCATCCACCGGCTGCGTGATTCTCGGGCGGCCCGTGCGCGAACAGATCAACCGGAGCGCAGACAGAGGATTGATCGTCCAATGATGCGATTCCTGTTCCTCAAACCCGGCCTGCCTGCGTCTTTCGCCAGTGCGCTGCTTGCCTCGGCATGCGTCAGCGCCCAGGTGGCGCCGGACGCCGCGCGCATCGCCGGGGAGATCGAGACGCAAGGCGCTCAACCGGCCGTGACCTCGCTCGACCGCGACGGTCAGTTCGATGCCGTGCTCGACAGCATCGCAAGCGGCAACGCCGCCTGGGTCGAACTCGCACCCCGGCTCGCGCAGGGTACGGACGCGAGCGCTTCCATCGGCCTGACCATCGCTCTTGCCACGGCGCTGCCGAAGAATCCCGCGGCCGTCCTGAGCGTGCTCGACGACGGGCCGGTGCTCGGCGCCGCCGCCGTGTGCGGTGCGCCGTTCATCGAGCCAGCGCCGGGAGAGATGAAGGCCTATCTGGACCGGGCCATTCCAGCGGTATCGGACGTGCCGGAAGGCGATGCGGTCCGGCGCGCCCCGTGCCTGGACCGACTCGCGCACATCCAGCGGCTGCTCGAAACGAGCCCGACGCAACTTCAATAACCCCCCTCAACCTCAAGGAACAGACAAACATGGCACAAGACATCTTCATCAAGATCAACGGTATCGACGGCGAATCGCAGGATGCGGCGCACAAGAGCGAAATCGAAGTGGCGAGCTGGGGCTGGCGCGTCTCGCAGGATTCGATGATGCATGCAGGCAGTGGCGGCGGCGCGGGCAAGGCAAGCGTCGACGATCTCAGTTTCGAGCATCTGATGGACCGCGCCAGTCCCAACCTGATGAAGTATTGCCTGACCGGCAAGCACATCGATCAGGCCGTCCTGACCGTGCGCAAGGCGGGCGGCAATCCGCTCGAGTATCTGAAGATCACCATGAGCGACGTGATGGTCACCAAGGTGCAGCCTTCGGGCTCCCATGGCGAGAACGGCGTCCGCGAGGAAGTGCGCCTGGCGTTCGCCAAGGTGAAACAGGAGTACATCGTGCAGAACGCCCAGGGCGGCAGCGGCGGAGCCGTCACGGCGGCATTCGACATCAAGGGCAACAAGGAAGCCTGAACGAACCTGATGCCTTTTCACCCGGAACCCGAGGCACAAGCATCGGGTTCCGACCTGCACGCCATCCATGCGATTTCTGCTGACTCGTTTCATCCGATCCGTCACCGCGCCCGCGTGGTCGTCCGGTGCTTCGCCCGGCGCTTCGTCCGGTACTTCGTCCGGTGCTTCGTCCGGTGCTTCGTCCGGTGCTTCGTCCGGTGCTTCGTCCGGTGCTTCGTCCGGTGCTTCGTCCGGTGCTTCGTCCGGTGCTTCGCCCGGCGCTTCGTCCGGTGCTTCTTCCGTGTGCGCGCGCGTATCAACGCTCGTGTGCGCGCTGGCACTGGGCGCCTGCGCAAGCTCCGACGCCCCGCCCCGACGCGAGCCGCTGAAGCTCGACCTGGCCATTCGCGCGTCATCGACGGTGAATCCCGACGACCAGAAACGCGCCGCGCCCATTCTCGTGCGCGTGTACGAACTGAAGGGTGTCGACGCATTCAACGAGGCGGATTTTCAATCCCTTCAGGACAAGGAGAAGACCGTGCTCGCGGCAGATCTCGTGGTGCGGGACCAGTTCATGTTGCGGCCCGGCGAGAGCAGGCGCATCGCACGCAACGCCCAGGGTGCCAGCACGGCGCTGGGCGTGATCGCGGCATACCGCGACCTGCCCCACGCCGTGTGGCGCGCGACGACGATGCTGCCCGCGACACCGCCGGCGGCATGGTACCGGCGCGCGCCGAAACTGCAGCTCGCCATCGACCTCGATACCGATGCCATCCGGATCAGCGACCCTCAATCCGGCAATCCTTCACTCAATCCCCCAAGCGCCCCCTCGAGCGCCCCTTCCGGCAACCGGCCGCACAACGAATGAGCACATAGCGCATGAGCTGGCACAACAAAGTCACCTGGAGCGAAGGCCTTTTTCTCTGTCCGCAACTGTTCCAGCAACAGGAGCGGTATCTGGAGCAGTTCGCGCACAAGCGCGCCGCGCCGCTGTCACCGTTCTTCTTCGGTTTCTCGCACTATGCGATCGATTCCGAGGCGCTCGCGCTCGGCAAGGTCATCGTGAAATCGGCGAGCGGCCTGTTCGCCGACGGCACCCCCTTCGACACGCCCGGCAGCACGCCGCCGCCCGCGCCGCTGACCATCCGCCAGGAGCATCTCGAACAGGAGATCTGCCTTGCGGTGCCAGTGCGTGTGCCTAACGGCGAAGAAACCACCTTCGACGATGCGGCGGATTCGCTCGCGCGTCATTCCGTGTTCGCCATCGACTTGCGCGATGCCAATTCCACCGGTCTGGGGTCCAAGACTGTCCAGCTGTCGAACCTGCGCGTGCGCCTGTTGCCCCGCAAGGAGATGACGGGCGGATGGATCGGCCTGCCGCTCGCGCGCGTGAAGTCCTTGCGCGCCGACGGCAGCATCGAACTGGACGATTCCCTCGTCCCACCCGTATGCGGATACGGTGCGAGCGCGTTGCTCACCACCTGGCTCGGCGACGTCCACGACCTGCTTCACATGCGCGCCGACAAGCTCGCCAAGCGGCTGACCGGCAGCGACGGGCAAGCAGGTTCTGTGGCCGAAGTATCGGACTATTTGCTGTTGCAGACGCTCAATCGCTACGAACCCCTGTTGCAGCATCTGCGCCGCGTGCCGACCACGTCTCCGGCGGAGCTCTATGCGTTGTTGCTGAGCATGGCCGGCGAACTGTCCACCTATGTCCGGCCGGCCACGCGTCGTCCGCTCGACACGCATCCGCCATATCGGCATGAAGAGCCGCATCTGTGTCTGCGGCCGATCGTCGAAGATACGCAGTGGCTGCTCAACGCAGTGCTGGTGCGCAGCGCCCAGCGTATTCCGCTCGATGATGCAGGCTACGGTGTGAGCAATGCCGTCGTCGATCCGGGCGAGATGCGCTCCTTCTCCGCCGTGGTGCTCGCCGTGTTCGCGAACATGGCGCCGGATGCGCTGGCCGACCGCTTCGCGTCCCAGGCCAAGGTCGGGCCGTCCGAGCGTCTGCCCGATCTCGTGCGCGGGCATCTGCCGGGCATTCCGCTGCAAAGCCTGCCGGTGCCGCCGCGCCAGATTCCCTTCAACACCGGCTTCGTCTACTTCGAAATCGCGCGCGGCGGGCCGCTCTGGAGTGCCGTCGAGAAACATGGCGGCATCGCGCTGCATGTCGCGGGCGATTTTCCTGGGCTGCAACTCCAGTTGTGGGGCGTGCGCGGGTGACGCAAGCGGCAGGTGCGGGAAGAACTTAGTGCAGGCATCGGGAGGCTAGAAATTACACACGCTAAGACCACGACGGATGTTAAAGAGACATCGCGGCAAGATAAGACGCCCGCCAAACCGGCTCCGGATAAGCAAGCGGAAGCGGAAGCGGCAGCGGAAGCGGCAGCGGAAGCGGAAGCCAAAGCAAAAGCAAAAGCAAAAGCGGAAGCGGAAGCGGCGGCCGAAGCGTTCAAAAGTCTCATGAGCCGCATGCCACCAGGCGAAGTCCCCGCAGCACGTCTGCGTGCAATTCTCGCGGCGCGCAATCCATTGCTTGAAGCGGCGCGGCCGCTTTTGCGCGCGCTTGCGGAAATGCCCGATAACCTGAATGAAGTCGGTATGAAAGTGCTTCGGCAGTTGCTCGAGGACGAAGTGCGCGATTTTCAGCGCCTGTGCGAACAGGCCAATATCCGTCACGACTACATGCTCGGTGCGCGCTACTGCCTATGTACCGCTCTTGATGAAGCCGCCATGAAAACCTCATGGGGCAAGAAGTTTAACGGCGCGATGTGGAGCAATGAAGGTCTGGCGGCAAAATTCCATGCAGATCGCGATGGTGGGGCAAAGATTTTCTACCTCATCGGCCGTCTGTCAGCGGAACCTCACGAATACCTGGACTTGATCGAAGTTATCTACCGGGTTCTCAACCTGGGTTTCATAGGCAGGTATGCAAAGGACGCAGACGGCGCGCGCAAGCACGACGAAATCCGCCGCAGTCTGTTCAACCAACTTCAGCAGACCCGCCCCTCCCTGCCCCTCGCCCTCTCCCCCCACGCCGACTCCAGCGCCCGCGGCCAACGCCTGTCGTTATGGAACTTCCCCGCATGGATCAGTTTCGCCGTCCTCGGGCTCGCGTTGCTTGGCCTGTTCGGCTGGTTCAAGTATCACTTGCTCAACAAAGGCGCCTCGCTCGAGTCGCAGATCATCGAGATTGGCCGCATGACGCCGCCGCCCGCGCCGCGCGTTCCGCGCCTCCGCGAACTGCTGGCGAACGAAATTGCGGCCGGCATGGTGAGCGTTGATGAAGATGCGCAACACAGCACCGTGACCTTCCGGGGCGACGCAATGTTCGCGCCGGGCGGAATCGACGTGAACGCTGCGATGAACCCCCTCATCGCAAAGATCGCGGGAGAAGTGGCCCGGGTTCCCGGCCGCGTCACGGTCACCGGCTACACCGACAACCTTCCCATCCGCAGCCGCCGCTACGCCTCCAACGACGCGCTCTCGCTCGAACGCGCCACGCAGGTCGTCCAGCAACTGCAAGCGGCCGGCGTGCCGGCGGGAAGACTGGAAGCGGTCGGCCGGGGCGCATCCAGTCCGCTCGGCGACAACCGCACGGCGTCGGGCCGCGCGCTGAACCGGCGCGTCGAGATCGCTGTCGTGCCGTAACGGGACTCACGGCGCACCCGCTTTCACTGGCGTGAGCCATCACGCCGAGCGTCGTTACTGGACTTGAAGAAGTGGACCCGAAGAATGAAGAAGCTGTTGTCGTTCCTGTTTTCACGCATGTTTCTCGCGATCATCGCGTTGCTGCTGCTCGTGCTGGCCGTCTGGTTCATCGGGCCGTACTTCGCGTTCGGCGGACTCAAGCCGCTCGAAAGCGTCGCGTTGCGCGTGATCGTGATCGCGCTGATTCTGTGCGGCGCGCTGCTCCGGCTCAGACATATATCGATGGCGGTCGTGTTCGGCGCGCTGCTCTGCTTGCTCATCTGGCATGCCGCCCCGCTGCTGAGCTTCGGCGAGAAGAAGCCGTTCGCGTCCACGGACACGCGCATCGTCGCTATTGCAGCCGTCGTCGCCGTCTTCGTGGGCTGGCTGCTGTACCGTATCTGGTGCCGCATGCGCAGCGACGAACAGTTCCTGCGCCGCGCACTCGCTTTCGGCAACAAACAGGAAGCGCCGGCGAATCCCAGGCTCCGGCAACTCGAAACACACTTCAGGAGCCTGCTGGAGAGCCTCAAGAGCACGCGCACGGGCGGCTTCGCCCGGCTGTTTCAGCGCACCCGTTATCTGTATGAATTGCCCTGGTTCATCGCGCTCGGTTCAGCGGGCTCGGGCAAGACGCGTGCACTGCTCAACGCAGGCCTGCCGGTGCCCGCGAGCGCCGCGCTCCGGCAGGCGCGCCCGGATGCGCCTTCTGCTTGCGCCGTCGACTGGTGGCTCACCGACGAAGCCCTGTGCATCGACACCCCGGGCTATTACACGCGTCCAGGTCAGTCCTCCCGCCCGCTGACCTTGGCCCGCGAGACACGGACCGCGACCGTCGCACCGCTGCATCCCGGCATCGCAAAGAATGAACTGAGCCAACGCGAGACAGACACGCAGGAATGGCTGGGTTTCCTGCGAATGCTGCGCCGCCACCGTCCGCGCGCGCCGATCAACGGCGCGCTGCTGACGATCCGGCTCGACCTGCTCACCGCCGCCGATGCCACCCAGCGCGAAGCCGAAGCCGACGCCCTTCGCACGCAGCTCGCGGACCTGCGCCGCATGCTCGGGATTCGCTTTCCGGTGTATCTGATCGTCACGCAGATGGACCGCCTGAGCGGCTTTGCCGATTACTTTGCCGCGCTGACCGAGGAACATCGCGCGCAGATCTGGGGCTTCACGCTGCCGGTCGCGTCGCCGGCGACCGAAGCGCGCTGCCGCGAAGAACTCGCGTTGCTGGCGGCGCGTCTGGCTGACGGCCTCAACACGCGCCTCGAAGACGAATTCGATCTCGACCGTCGCCGCCGTCTCGTGGCCTTTCCCGAGGCCTTCGCCGCGCTCGCCGCGCCGCTCGCGGAGTGCTTGGCGCGACTGTTCACCGGCACGCGTTACGACGACACCGAACGTCACGCGATGCTGCGCGGCGTGTACTTCACGAGCGCCGCGCAAGAGGGCCTGCCTCTGCCGGCCGAACCCGCGACGATCGCCCGGCGTCTGGCCGACGGCGTCGAACACGCGCTCCCCGGCCGTCCCACGTCAGCGACTCCAGCCGGCAACCGCAGCTACTTCCTGCACGATGTCTTCAGGAAGGTGATCCTGCCCGAAGCGCATCTGGTGCGGCCCAACCTGCGCTGGGAGGTTCGCTTCCGCCTGCTACGGCTGATCGGCCATGCGCTCGCGGTGCTGCTGTTCACCTGGCTGGCCGTCGCCCTCTACGAAAGCTTCGGCAACAACAGCAGCTATCTGGCGGCCGTCACGCACAAGACCCAGGCGCTCTCCGCGAAGGTCGCGCAACTGTATCGCGAGCCCAGGCCCGACGACGTGCCCGATGCACTGACCGACGCCCTGCACCTGCCTGCCCGGACCGGCCTCGATCTCGCCCGTCCCGACGCAAGCTATCGTTATGGGCTGTACGTGGCGCCCGAAATCGTCGATGCGAGCGGCGCAACCTATCGCGCCCTCGAAGCCAGCCTGCTGCTGCCGCAGATCGTGCATCGCATTGAGGCGGTCATCGCGCAGGCCATCGCGCGGCAGGATCCGAAGGCCGCCTACGGCGCGCTGCGGGTCTACCTGATGTTGTACGAGCCAGCGAAGTTCAAGGGCAGCGAAATCAAGGCCTGGGTGCTCGATGACTGGTCGAGAACGGACAGCGCGTCGGTCTACGGCGGCCGTGCGTCGATGCTGGAACATCTCGACCGGCTTTTCGCGGGGCAGCGCGTCGTTCAGTCGCCGCTCATCCGCAACGACGCACTGATCGAGCGCGCGCGCGGCTTTCTCGACCAGAGCAACGGCACGCAACGCCTCTATGATCGCGCAAAGGCCGCGATGCAGGACGACGCACCGGACGACTTCACGCTGCTGCGCGCAGTGGGACCGCAGGCGGGCATGTCGTTCACGCGTGCAAGCGGCGAGCCGCTTTCGCGCGGCGTGCCGGGCCTCTTTACGTTCGATGGCTACCGCGCCCTGTTCGACCGTCGCCTGGCGGAATTCCTCAAGATCGCACGCGATGACGACGCCTGGGTCATGGGCCGGGCGTATCTCGCGGGCTGGACCAGTAACGCACGCGAGGCTCAAAAAAAAACGGCTGAATTCGTGAGCGCCGCCGGCGGCGGAGACGATGCGTTGACCGACGCCATCCGCCGCCTGTATCTGACGGAGTATCAGCAGCACTGGAGCGCGTTTTTGGCGGATATTCGTCCGGTGACCGGATCGAGTGCTGGATTCAACTTGCAGATCATGCGTCAGTTCGCGGCGCCCGACTCGCCGCTCGCGCGACTGGCATTCGCCGCCGCGCGCGAAACCACGCTCACCAAAAGCCTGACGGACGAAAAGCGTTCGCTGCTCGATCAGGCGGACGCCGCGTTCGCAGGCAAGGCGAGAGCGTTCGGCATGCGGGCGCAGGAGCGCGTGGAGCGTGAACTCGTCGACGACCGCTTCGCCGCGCTGCGCGAGATGGTGACGGGCGAAGCGCAGGTCCGACAGGACGCGCCGGCGCGAGCGGCGCAGGATGCACCGTCTGCACCGGGGACGCCGCAGGCACGCCGCACGGGACTCGACGGCGTCGCCACCTTGCTCAACGACACCTACACGGCGCTGACCATCGCCGAAAGCGCGCTCTCGAACAATGGCCTGCCGCCGCCGAACGACGCCTCCGCGAAGCTCAAGATGGCCGCCGACACCATGCCCGCGCCGTTTCGCGCGGTGTTGCAGGCGCTCGCCTTGCAGGGATCGCGCGACGTGAACCAGGGCGTCGGACAACTGCTGTCGCGTCAGACGCAGGCGGTGGTCGGCGATGCATGCCGGCTGGCCGTCGAAGGCCACTATCCGTTCGTGCGGGACAGCGCGCGCGATATCAGCATCGACGATTTCACGCGGATGTTCGCGCAAGGCGGTCTGCTCGACGACTTCTTCACCAAGAACCTGGCGCCCTTCGTCGATACGTCCTCACAGCCCTGGCGCTACCACACCCTGCCCGGCTCCACCGCGCCCGTGCTGGGCCCGGATCTCGCACCCTTCCAGCGCGCGCTGGCGATCCGTCAAGTCTTCTTCGGTGAACAGGGCAAGCAGATTGCCTGGAAAGCAGATGTGCGCGTGCCTGAGCTCGATCCCGCCATTCTGAGTCTGGCCATCGATATCGACGGGCAAAGCATGTTGTATCAGCATGGCCCGGTGACGCCGCTGAGAGTCGCCTGGCCGGGACCGCGCGGCGGCGTGCATGTCGAACTCACGGCGAGCCCGCGGATCCGGACAGACACCTCGACACTCTCGGTGGACGGCCCGTGGGCGCTGATGCGCCTGCTCGGACGCGGCCAGATCGTGCCGACCGCGACGCCGGGACGCGTGCGCGTCGTGTTCGATTTCGACGGACGCAAGGCGGCGCTGGATATCGCGAGCACCGGCAGCCTCGCCAATCCGTTGACGAGCGACCTGCTCACGGCCTTTCATTGCCCTGCCGCTGTCCCGCTGTTCGACCTCGCGGACAGTGGTCCGCCGCCCGGACTGCCCGCGCCTTCGACCATGCCGGCCTCGCCTTGAGCAAGAGCCCCTGCAAGACCAGGAACGCACGTCCCCATCCGCGCGGTGTCGATTGCGCCGGGGCCAATGCTTCGGGGCCAATGCTTTGGGGCCGATGCTTTGGGGCCGATGCTTCGGGGCCGATTCTCGGCGGCCTGCTGATAGCGGCCTCCGACTGGCGCAGCATCTTCCGGGTCAATCTGCCGGTCGCGGGTGTTCGATCGCGTAATACACCAGACATCCGGCCACCACGCCCCAGAATGCCGCGCCGACGCCCAGCAGCGTGACATCGCTCAAGGTGACGACGAACACGATCATCGCGCTCAAGGGCAAGGCCGACCGGAACGCGCTGACGAAGGACTTTTCGAGCACGCCCATCATCGCCAGTCCGGCGAGGATCGCGATGTACGCGCCGGGCAGGCTCGTCAGAAGGAAGACATAAGCCGTCGAGCACACGCCAATCGCCACGCAGATGACGCCCGCCATCAACGCACCGAGATAATGCCGTCCGTGCGTGCCGCCCGACACCAGGATCGCATTGCTCGGCCCGGCCAGCACCGAGGGACAACCGCCGAAGGGCGCGGTGATCGCCGTGAGCGCCGCGCTGACGAGCGTCACGAGGCGCAACGACGTCCGATAACCCGATGCGCGCGTCACCGCGATGCCCTGCGCGTTCTGCACGAACAGCACGGTGATGAGCAGCGGCAGCAGCAGTTGCGAGATCGCGTGAAGGTCGAAGCGCGGCACGATCAACGCGGGCGTCGCAATCCATGCGCCGCCGCTGTGGCTCGGCAGCCGGAAGCCGGTCGCGAACAGCACCGCCGCGCCCGCCAGCATGGCGCCGATCAGCGGCGGGATCGGCGCGGCGTTGCGGCGTTCGAGCCACAACAGGCCGAAGAAGCACAGCAGCATGCAGCCGCCGATGAGCGGCGCGGCCACGGTCGAATGCACCACGGCCAGCACGTATTTGATGAAGAGCCCGGCGATCATCGCCATGACGATGGGCATCGGCACCCAGCGGTCGAGCAGGCCGACGAGGTTCGTCACGCCCAGCACCAGCAGCACGGCCGCGCACACCAGATAAGTCCCCACCGCGGCCCCGAACCCGTATTGCGCGATCACCGGTGCGGGGAGCACCGCGCCGGGAATCGTCCACAGGAACAGCAGCGGCTGGCGCGTCTTCCAGCTGATTGCAATGCTGGCGAGCCCGTTGATGCCGATCGACGTGAACAGCCACGACGACGTCTGCGCGAAGCTCAAGCCGCCTTCGCGCGACGCGGCGATGATGATGGCGACCGGGCCGGTCGCGGAGAAACTCATGCTCGCGAACGCGAGTGAGAGATAGAGAAGCCACGAGCGGCCGAGGCCGTGATCGCCGCTTTTGCCGCTTTCGCCGCTTTCGCCGCTTGTGTCACCAACGGACATGGAGAGTGCTCTTGCTCAAGCGGTCTCGCACTGAAAGCGTGCAAGACCGCGACGGAACCCAGGCCGTGCGTCAGTGCGCGGCCGCTTCGGCGTGCACCGGCGCGCGCCAGATGAGGCCGATGATCACGCCGAGCACGCACAACGCGGCAATGTACCATGCGGGCGCCATCGTCATGCCCTGCCGTCCCACCATGAAGGACGCAATGGCGGGCGCGGTGCCGCCGAAGATGGCATAGGCCGTGTTGTACGAGAGCGCAAAGCCGGTGAAGCGGACTTCGGCCGGGAAGCTTTTCACGATGATGTACGGCCCGAGCGTGATGGTGCCGATCAGGAAACCGCCCGCGATATACAACGCCCAGACCGACGTGCTGCCCGCATTCAGGCTCAGATAGAACGCGCCGGTCACGAGCAGCATCGCCACGCTGCCGATGGCATACGCGCGCCCGCCGCCGATCTTGTCCGCGGCCCATCCGGCGAAGGTGCTGCCAAGGATCAGGCCGAAGATCGACCACGAGTTGTTGGTGAAGACGTCCTTCGGCGCGAAGTGGAATTGCGTCTGGAGCAAAGTCGGCGTGTAGAGGAAGTACAGCACGAAGATGCCCGAGAACACCCACGTGGCGAGCAGCGAGACGATCACCGCGCCGCGATGCTCCTTCAGCACGACCGCGAGCGGCAGGCGCGCATCGGCCTCACGCTTGGCGCGCAGCGCTTCGAACACCGGCGTCTCCTGCAGATAGCGGCGCAGATAAACCGAAATCAGACCAAAAATTCCGCCCGCGATGAACGGCACGCGCCAGCCCCAAGTCTTGAGTTCGGCGGGATCCATGTTGCCGATCAGGAACTTCGCCGACAGCGCCCCGAGCAGGATGCCGGTGCACAAGCCCGACATCAGCAGCCCGCACGCGAGCCCGATGCGGTCGCGCCGCACGTGTTCCGAACAGAAGATCCACGCGCCCGGCACTTCCCCGCCGACCGACAGTCCCTGCAACACCCGGCACAACAGGAACAGCAGCGGCGCGGCCATGCCGAGCATCGCGTAGCTGGGCAGAAGGCCGATGAGCAGCGTCGGCGCGGCCATCAGGAACAGGCTCAGCGCGAACATTTTCTTGCGGCCGATACGGTCGCCGAAGTGCGCGAAGAAGATGCCGCCGATCGGCCGCACCAGATAGCCCGCCGCGAAGATGCAGAACACTTCAAGCTGCGCGAGCCACTCGGGCGTCTGCGGCGGGAAGAACACCGTCGCGAGCAGCTTCGTGAAGAACACGGCGACGATGAAGTCGTAGTATTCGAGCGCACCGCCCAGCGACGCCAGCATCAGCGTCTTGATATCGTTGCCTGACATCGACCGCCCTTTGATGGCGACGTCGTCCGTCCTTACAGGGGTTGAACTCATGTGAAACTCCAAGGCGCTGGGTGAGGTGATATTCAACGCGTCCGCCATTTAATCAGCATGCTGATCATTCATGCGCAGAGCGGGACACTGCACATGAACGAATCGCACGGAGACTTGAGCGACGCGTCCTTCTATTGACTTCGTGCTTCGACATCCAACATCGACTTGCTGCAATGCAACTCAACGCATTTCGTCAGTACGCTGATTGATAGCTTTGTATCTGGAAAAAAATGGCGACGCAAGCATGATTGCCCCTACAATCGACGCGGCCGTCATGGTCCCTGATGCGGTGCATCGGGCACCATGTGCAAGCATGCTTCGTGACCGCGTCTGTGACAGACCCCGCGCGCGAACGCTACACTCCCGTGTGACGAAACTTCTTCGAAAAAGGTAAAGGATGGGTACCGCAGCCGAGAAAAAAGCGGCCGTCGCCGATAGCGGCATCGAAACCGGACATTTGTGGCAACGCCCGGGCTTTCTGATCCGGCGGCTCAACCAGATTCACATCGCACTCTTCTTCGAATGCTGCAAGGACTTCGCCATCACGCCAGTGCAATACGGCTTGCTGACCACCTTGAGCGAACGTCCCGGCCTCGACCAGACTTCGCTGTGCGCGGAGGTGGGCGTCGATCGCACGACCATGGCGGACGTGTTGCGCCGTCTCGAGGAACGCGGCCTGGTCAAGCGCGAGCCGAGCCCGCACGACGGCCGTCTGAAACTCGCCAACATCACCGCGAAAGGCCGCCGCACGATGAAGGACATGTACGGCAGCATGCGCCAGGCACAGGTGAAATTTCTCGAACCGCTGAGTGCCGAAGATCGCGTTCATTTCGTGCGCATGATGATGAAGCTCGTCGAGGGGAACAACCAGTACGGCCGGACTTCGCTCAAGCACTTCGACTGACGGCCTTGATCGTTACTGCGCTATTGCGTGATGTCGCGCCGGAATGTTTCGGGCACGAACAGCACGCCGACCGCAAACGACACCAGCGCAATCACCACCGGATACCAGAGCCCGAAGTAGACGTCGCCGCGCGCCACCGCCATCGCCGACACCACGAAAGGCAGCATGCCGCCGAACCAGCCGGAGCCGAGATGAAACGGCAACGACAGCGACGTGTAGCGGATGCGCGCGGGAAACAGTTCGACCATGAAGGCCGCCATCGGGCCGTAGATCATCGCGAGATAGAGCAGCAGCAGCCACATCAGGAAGACGACCATCGGGGCGTCGACGCGCGCGGGATCCGCATGCGGCGACCAGCCGGAGGCAATCAACGCCTGCTCCAGCGCGGGACGGTCGCTGCCGTGCACCACGCGCGCACCGATCGTCGTCGATGCGCCCTCGCCCGCCGCCGGCCGCGCTTGCTCATACGACACGCCCGACGCGCTCAGGAACGCACGGATGCGGTCGCACTCCGTCACCGGGGCCGAGAACAGCGTGAAGCGGCAATCGTCGGCGCGAACGGTCACGGGCGCCTGCTTCTGAAAGGCTTCGAGCGCCGGGTTCGCATAGTGCGTCAGCGCGTGGAAGATCGGCTGAGTGGTCGCGGCGAGCAGCAGGCACGCGAGCATCATGATCCACTTCCGTCCGATGCGGTCCGAGAGCCACCCGAACACGAGATAACACGGAAACACGCCGATCAGCGCGATGGCGAGAAAGAGATTCACCGTGTTCGGCGCGACCTTGAGCGTGTTTTGCAGGAAGACCATTGAATAGAAATGGCCCGTGCCGAACACGACGCCCACGCCCGACGCCGTGCTGAACAACATGATCAGCACGTACTTGAGATTGCCCCACGTGCCGAAGCTTTCCCCGATCGGCGACTTCGACAGCCGTCCGGCGCGCTTCATGTCGCGGAATGTGGGTGATTCCGCAAGCTTCGTGCGCAGATAGACCGAGACCGCGAGCAGCACGATCGACACGAGAAATGGCATGCGCCAGCCCCAGCTGCGAAACGCGGCTTCGTCCATGGCCGCGCGGCTGATGCTCACGGCCGCGATGGATGCCAGCAATCCGAGCGTCGCCGTGGTTTGCAGCGAACTCGTGTAGAAGCCGCGCCGTTCCGCGGGTGAGTGTTCCGCGAGATACGTGGCCGCGCCGCCAGTCTCGCCGCCGAGCGCGAAACCTTGCAACAGCCGCAACGCGACGAGCAAGGCCGGCGCCAGCATGCCGATACGCTCGTATGAAGGCAACAGTCCGACGCCGACCGTCGCCACACCCATCAGCACGATGGTCGCCATGAACGTATATTTGCGGCCAATGCGGTCGCCGAGCCGTCCAAAGAACAGCGCGCCGAGCGGCCGCACGAGGAAGCCTGCGCCGAAGGTGGCGAGACTCGCCAGGAAGGCCACCGTGTCGTTGCCGCTCGGGAAGAACAATGCGCCGAACGTGCCCGCGAGCGCCGCATAGATGTAGAAGTCATACCATTCGAGCAGCGCGCCGAACGATGACGCAACGATCAGCGTGAACTCGTGGCGCGTGACGGAGCGCAGTGGCTGTCCGGAAACAGAGGTATCCATGTCGATCCCATGCGGTTGACGTGCGCGCCGTCCATGCAGACGATCACAGGTCCTTGAGCAGCGCCAGAGCTTCATCGCGCTTCATCACGGCCGCGTATTTCTGCGCCATGTCGAACAGGTTCGCATCGTGCGGTCCGATCGCACGATCGCCGACGCAATCGGAGAGCACGAACGGACGGAAGCCGTACTGCATCGCATCGACGACAGACGAACGCACACAGCCGCTCGTCACCGCGCCCGCAATCAACAGCGTGCGCACGCCGTGTTGCGTGAGCCAAGCGGCGAGCGGCGTACCGAAGAACGCGGACGGCACGGTCTTGCGCACGACCAGTTCACCGTCGCGCGGCGTCAGTTGCGGCACGATCGCGCTGTTGTGGGCCGCTTCCTTCAGTGTGAGCAGGCCAGGCACTTTCATCGTGAAGATGTTGTGGTCGGCGTCGTCGTCCGCGAACACGATGCGGCTGTGCGCCACCGGCCAGCCCTGCGCGCGCGCATGCGCCAGCAGCGGCACCGTGTTCTCGATGGCCTGCGGAATATTGCCGCCGCCAAACACTTCGGGATCCGCGAAGCCGTTCACCAGATCGACGATCAACAGACCGAATGGCGCCTTCGGCTCGAGCGCCGTGCCGAAGCTCTGACGCTGATAGGTTTCGATATCGTGGGACATGGGGGGTCCTTTTGTGATTTATCGATCGAGCACGACGCCGTCGCGCACGACCGGCTCGCCGTCGAGAAAGACGTCGCAGTGCCGCAGCGGAATGTCGATGTGACAGGTCGTCGTGCGACTGCCGCCCGCTTCGTTGTTCGGTCCGAGCGAGAACAGGAAATTGCCTTCGAAGGCGCGCGCATCCATGCCGATGGTCGCTTCGCGATCGTAGAGGCCGAGCGTCGACCAGTGCGCGCGCGGTTGCAGACCCCAGCCGATATGCGAGATCGCGTAGGCCTCGGGATCGTTGAAGGTGGCCATGTATTCGCTCAGCAACTGCGCGTCGATGCCGCCTTCGATGCGCGTCGCATAACCGCCTTCCACCGTCAGTTCGATGCGGTCCTGCACGTAGCTTTTCTGCGGCAACAGGATGTCGCCGCGATCGATCACGATGCGGCCATGCGCTGTTCGATCGTCCGGGAAGGTCAGCGCAAAGCCGCTTGGCCAGTGATCCCAGCGGCCGGGTTCATCGACGAAACCGTATTCAGCGATGGGTTCGAATTCGCCCAGCGGACAATGGAAGTCCGTACCCGCCGCGGACACGATGTGCATCTTCTTCGCGCGTGCAATGCGCGCCTGCGCCGCGAGCACGCGCGTCCGGTCGCCTTCGGTCGGCACCAGACGCGTGAGCACTTCGGGCGGCTCGACGGCGAGCAGGATCTTCGTGCCGGTCTTCAGAATGTCCAGTTGCTCGGGCGAGAACAACAGCGTCATCAGGTCGAGGACGAGATCGCTTTCCTTGAGCGCCGCGATGGCAGCGCGATTGCCCGTGAGCGGCGTCGTGCCGAGATACGCGAGCGAATCGCGGCTCAAGGACTTCTCCCCGTTCACCGGCGGCAAGTCGAGACGGTTCACGATAGCGCCCAGCGCCTGCGTCGCGATCAACGCGGTGGCGAGCGTCTGCGGATGCGTGGACGCGCTCGTGAGGATCGTCACTGTCTGCCCGGCTTCCAGACGCGAAAGCTTCAGAACCCGGGTCCACGCATCCACCATTTGAAAGTCACTGACCGGCATGACGGCCTCCTTGAACGGACGCACCGAGGAACTCGCCGAGCGCCGCGTAAAAGCCGGCCTCGTCGTCCCACGGAATCATGTGCCCGGCATTCTGCACGCGCACGTGTTCGAGATGCGGCACGCTTGCGCGGATTTCCTCGACATCCTCGTCGCGTACCACGTCGCCGCGTCCCGCCGTCACCAGCCGGGCGGGAATCTTCAGGTGCGGGAGATCGGCGTGGATGTCATCGGTATGGAAGCCTTCGAAGCTCGCGCGAATCGCGCGTTCATCGCAGGTATGCAGCCATTCCGCGCGCAATGCGAGCTGTGCGTCGGTCCACGTCGGGCAGAACGCACGCATCGCCTCGGCGCTCATGCCTTCGCGCGACTGGCGGATCGAATCGACGTACCACGGCAATTGCGACGGATACGGGCGCCGTCCCGGACCCGACACGGGCGGATCGATCATCGCGAGCCGCACCATGCCCGCAGGCGCCGATCGTGCGGCGCGAATGCCGATGCGCGCGCCCATCGAATGCCCGAGCACGCTGTAGCGTTTCAGACCCAAGGTAGTTGCGAATGCAATCAGATCGGCAGCCTGTGCATCGAGGCTGTAATCGAGCGTGTCCGATGCCGAAGACAATCCACGGCCGCGCACGTCGAGCACATACGTATCGAAGACCTGGCCGAGATGTTCCGCGACGAATCCCCAGGTCACTGCCGGGCTCGTGATGCCCGGCACGATGATGACCGGATCGCGGCCGGCACGCTCGCGGCCATAGCGGACGTAATGCTGGCGAATACCGTTGGCGTGAAGGTTCGCGCCACAGACGAAGGTGGACATAGACGCCTCGTTCAGTAAGCGCCCGACAGCAGCGCGCCCGCGCCCGGCACCACGGCTTCGAGGCCGAGTTGCTTGAGCATCGCATACGTGGTCGCGACCGCCGCCGTGACGACCGGCTTGCCCGTCAACGCCTCGACCTTCGCGATGACCGGCAGCGAAGGCATCTGCACGCACGCCGACAACACGATGGCGTCCGCTTCCTGATAACGCATCGACATCACGATCTCGGGCAGGCGGCTCGGATCGTGGCGACCCACTTCGAGGTTGTCCGGAATCTCCAGCGCGCGATAGTCGATGACTTCGTAATCCTCGTTGCGGATATAGTCGACCACAAGTTCAGTCAGCGGCTTCATGTACGGCGCGACCACCACGACACGCTTCGCCCCGATCACTTGCAACGCATCGACCAGCGCGCCCGCGCTCGTGATGACCGGCGCATCGCCGCCGTTTTCCACCGTGCGTTCGTGCAGGCGCTTCTGCGACACGCGGTGATAGCCGTGTCCCATCGCCATGATCGCGACGAGGCAGGCATAGCCGAGCACGTCCACGCGCGCATCCGACAGTTCGACGGCGCAGCGGTCCGACTCCGCATCCATGGCCGCCAGTTCCTCCTTGACGACCTTCTTCATGCGCATGCGGCTCGAATGGAACGTGAAGCGCTCGGGCCGGATCGACTGGCGCGCGAGCAACATCGCGGGGATTTCGGTTTCCATCGTCGTGTTCGAACTCGGCACGATCTGGCCGATACGGTATGGCTTCGTCATGTGCTGCTCCCTGTGCTTGATTGCTTGCGACCGATCAAAGGCGGAACAGGCGTTCCGCGTTCCCGTGGCAGACGAGCGCGCGCGTGGCGTCGTCGAGCGGCGCGCGTTCGATGAAGTCCGCTGCGATGGCCGTCGATTCGTATGGATAGTCCACCGAGAACATCACCGCCTCCGCGCCCATCTCGCCGATCGCGCCCATGAGCGCGGGCGCCGAGCACACGCCCGAGGTCGTGATGAGGATATTCGTGCCGATGTATTCCGAAGGCGCACGCTCCAGAGTCAAGCCGTGCGAATACACGGCGAAGCGGCTGTCGAAGCGCCAGCGCAGATAAGGCAGGCCTTCGCCCATGTGACCGAGGATGAGCTTGAGCTTCGGAAAGCGGTCGAACACGCCGCTGAACAGCAAGCGCAACGCATGGCTGCCCGTCTCGACGCCCCAGCCCCAGGTCGCGCCGGTGAGTTCCGGATGACCATCGAGCACGCGCGGATTCACGAATGCATCGGTGGGATGCAGGTAGAGCGGCACGTCCAGTTCCTGCATCGTCGCCCAGAACGGATCGTAGGCGCGGTCGTCGTAATACACGCCGAGCGTATGGCCGTTGACGAGCGCCCCCTTGAAGCCGAGTTCACGAACCGCGCGCGTCAATTCATTCGATGCGGCTTGCGCCGTGTGCATCGGCAAGGTTGCGAAGCCGCCGAAGCGCGCCGGATGCCGCGCAATCTGCGCGGCCAGGAAGTCGTTGCTCTCCTGCGCGCGGCTGATCGCAAGCGCCGCGTCGGGCTCGCCCTGCACGCTCGGACCCGTTTGCGAGAGGATCGTATAGTCGATCCCGGCGCGGTCCATCTCGACGATGCGCTGCTCGTCGAAGTCATTCAGGCGCGCCGCGAGATCGCGCAGTACGTCCGGTGCAATGTGCTGCGTGAAGCTCTTCGAATATCCCTGGAAACCCGGCGTGCTGAAGTGCTCTTCCAGGGCGATCTTGCGAATCCGCTTGCTCATGTAGAACCTCGATGTGCTATTTGATCAGTAGGCTGACGATATGGCCGAAAAAAGCCGGTGCGTGGCCGGTCATGTCCCGTTCAATCGCCCTTGCCGAAAAGCTGTTTGATGCGGCTCCAGATCACGCTCCAGACGAGACCACCTGCATTGAACTTCGCCGACGCTGCCGATGCCTCCGGCGCATCGCCGCCGCCGAGTTGCGCGGTGATGCGCGCGCCGAAGTCCGCGATCATGCGCCGCACGAAATCCTTCACGAGCCCCGAGCGCGAGAACTGCGCGAGCGGGCCTTGCAGCATGTATTCGAGCGTGACCGCGACGCGCGTCCGCGCGCCGTTTTCCTCGCTGGACAAGGCGTAGGTGACGTCGCCGTTGGCGCGCGAGCGGCTGATGTTGTCCTGCCCCGCGCCGCGCATCACCGCGCGATGCGCGGCGTCATCGCGTTCCAGGCGCGCCGCGCCGGCGAAGTTCGCCGACATCGGACCGAACTTGATCGCGATCTTGCCCTTCAGCGACTCGCCGTCATGATCCAGCAGTTCCGCGCCCGGCAGGCAGCGCGCGACGGAAGGCAAGTCGCCCATGAAAGTCCAGACCTGATCGAGCGGGAACGGCACGACGAAGCTGTCGTCGATCGCCGTCCAGCCCTTGCGCTGTGTGCCCGCGGCTTCGTTGACGGTGGCCACCGTGGGCGCAGCAGCTTGAGACGCGCTGGCGGGCGCAGCCGAGAAGGTCTCAAACGCGGGCGCGGCGATGGTTGCATCGCTAACCACTTTGCGGGCGACAGGCGCATCCGCGATCGGGTTCTCCTTCAGGTCCGCGAGCACCGCCTTGATCGCCGCGACGATACCCATGTAGCCCGTACAGCGGCACAGGTTGCCCGAGAGTTCGAGGCGGATCTGCGCTTCGTCGGCGTCGGGGAAACGTCGCACGATATCGCGCGCCGTGATGAGCATGCCCGGCGTGCAGTATCCGCATTGCAGGCCGTGATGGGTCGAAAACGAACGGCGCAGACGGCGCATCAGTTCGTCGTCGTCGAAGCCTTCGATCGTGCGCACCTTCTGTTGATCGCATGCCACGGCGAAGGTGATGCACGAACGGACCGGTTCGCCGTCGACGAGCACGGTGCATGCGCCACACACGCCGTGCTCGCAGCCGAGGTGCGTGCCCGTGAGGTGATGCGTTTCGCGGAGGAAGTCGCCGAGATGCACGCGCGACTCCACGTCGCTGCGCACGGAACGGTCGTTGATGGTGAGTTCGATGACGGACATTGCAGTCTCTCAGTCTCTTCTAGGCTTGAGTCGTGCTGGCGTCGCCGAGCGCCTGCGCAAGGCAGCGCTGCAACGCGGCGGCATGGATCGAGCGGTCGATGCTGTCGGCGTTGGGCATCGCGCCGGCCACCGCTTGGGCGAGCGCGTCTTCAGTGACGGCGGACGGGCCGCGCTGGGCGATCTGGCGCGCGAGTTCATCGAGCGCGGCAGGCGGCCCGTCGAGCGCGCCGAGCACCACGCGTGCGAGTCCCGAGCGTGCATCGAACGCCGCTGCCGCGCTGGCATGCGCGAATTCACCCGTCTTGCGACACAGCTTGTAGTAACCCCAGCGCAGCGTCGGACCCAGTTTCGGCAGCAGCACCGCTGTGATGATTTCGCCCTCTTCGAGCAGCGTCGTGAACGCGCCGAGCATGAAGCCGCTCGCTCGCACTTGCCGCGCGCCGCCCGCCTTTGCCACTTCGAGACGTGCATCCAGCGCGGACAACGCTAGCGGCCAGTCCGCCGCCGGATCGGCATGCGCGAGACTGCCGCCGATCGTGCCGCGATTCCGTATCGCGCGATACGCGATGCCGCTCGCCACGTGTTGCAGATAGGGATGACGCAGCAGTTCGTGCTTGCCGTCCTCGATCTCCGCATGCGTCACCGCCGCGCCGACGCGCACGAAGTCGCCGCTCTCGGTCACGCTGCGCAAGTCCGCGATGCGCGATACATCGATCACGCGTGACGGGCGCGCGAGGCGCAGGTTCAGCATCGGACCCATCGACTGACTGCCGGAGATGGGCTTCGCGTCACTCAATTCCCGGAGCGCTTCCGGCAAGGACGCCGGCCTCACATAGTCGAACGCAGCGGCCTTCATCCCGCCACCTCCTGACTCAGTTCCTCGCGCTTGGCCTGACGGTTCGCTCGCGCGGCTTCGATCGCCGACAGCAAGCGGCGCGGCGTGAGCGGCGTCTCCGATACGGTGGCGCCGAGCGGCGTAAGCGCATCGTTCACCGCGTTGAACAGCGCGGCGGGCGGAGCAATCGCGCCGCCTTCGCCGACACCCTTCGCGCCAAACTCCGTATAAGGCGATGGCGTTTCCATGTGAATGATCCTGAGCGGCGGCAATTCGGTCGGCCCGGGCAGCATGTAGTCGGCGAGCGTGGAGGTCAGCGGCTGCGCGTTGTCGTCGTAGAGCGTTTCCTCATAGAACGCGGTGCCGATGCCTTGCGCCGTTCCGCCGATCGTCTGTCCTTCGACCACCATCGGATTGATCATGCGGCCGCAGTCCTCGACGATGACGTAGTCGAGGATTTCGACATCGCCCGTCTTCGGATCGACGGCCACGGCGGCGGCGTGCGTCGCGTAGCTGAACGCGCCGGTGTCCACCTTGGGCTTGTAGCCTTGCGTCGCTTCCAGACCGGCGAGGTTCACGCCGGCGGGCAGCCGCTCGGGACGCAGATACCATGCGGCCGCGATCTCCCCGATCGATACACGGCCCTGCGCGCCGATCACTTCGCCCTGCTCGAAGCGGACCGCTTCCTGCGGCTCGCCGAGCAGATGCGCGCCGATGAACAGCAGGCGCGGCACGAGCTCGCGGCAGGTCGCGGCCACCGCGCCGCCCGCCATCACGATGCTCCGCGATGCATAGGTGCCGGTGGAGTACGGCGTCAGCGCCGTGTCGCCGTGTACGACCTTGATCTTTTGCAGCGTCACGCCGAGCACTTCGCTTGCGATCTGCGCAAGCGTCGTCTCCATGCCCTGGCCATGCGAGTGAATGCCCGCGCGCACTTCGAGGCCGCCGTCCGCCGTGATGCGCACAGTCGCGAGATCGTAGCCCGGCACTACCGGCAGGCCCCATGAGGCGAACACCGCCGTGCCATGCGCGGATTGTTCAGTAAAAGTCGCGAAGCCCACGCCGACCAGACGCCCATCCTTCTCGCCCGCCTTCTGGCGCGCGCGCCACTTCGGCACGTCCAGTTGCTCGACCGCGCGGCGCAGGCTTTCCTGGAAATCGCCACTGTCGTAGTGCTTCTTCACGACGTTCGTATAAGGCATGTCCGCGCCGCGCACGAGATTGTCGTGACGCACTTGCCACGCCTCGCGTCCGACCGCGCGCGCAATTGCATCCATCGTCAGTTCGATTGCGAAGCACACGCCCGTGCGCGCCACGCCGCGATACGGCAGAAAGCCCGGCTTGTTGGTGGCCGCGCATTGCGTGCGGCAGCGATACCCCTTGAAATCGTACGGTCCCGGAAGATTGCCGAGCGCCTGCCCGGTTTCCAGTCCGATCGTGAAGGGCCATGCGGAATAGGCGCCGCCGTCGATCAGCAGTTCCGCATCGAGTGCGAGCAGGCGGCCGGTTTCATCGGCATAGGCGGTGAGTTCATAGTGGTGCTGACGCGAGTTCGCACCGGCAATCAGATGCTCGCGGCGATCTTCAATAAAACGGAACGGTTTCCGGAAAGTAAGCGCCAGCCAGGCGATGCACAGCTCTTCCTGCTGCAACACGCACTTGTAGCCGAACGCGCCGCCCACGTCGGGCGAGATGACGCGCACCTGCGCATGGTCGATACCGAGGCACTGCGACAGCACCGTGCGGATCATGTGCGGCACCTGCGTCGACGTGATCACGACGAGTTGCCCATGCGTATCGTCCCAGTACGCGAGCACGGCCTTGCCTTCCATCGGCACCATGCATTGACGCGCGAGATCCACTTTCTGTTTCACGACGATGGGCGCGTCCTTCGCGCGTTCGTCGAAGTTGACGTCGGCCTTGAGGTCGAGAAAAAGATTGTCTGTCCAGTGATCGTGCACGCGTACATCGGTCCGCTCGCGCGCGGTGAAGGCGTTAGCGAGCGCCGGCAATTCGTCGAGATCGAGCTCGATTTCTTCGGCGATGTCTTCCGCCTGCGCCCGCGTCTTCGCGAAACACATTGCTACCGGCTCGCCGACAAAGCGCACCTTGCCGGACGCCAGCGGCGGATGTGACGAAGGCTTGTACGAAGGCAGGCTCGAATCCGCGACGATATCGGTCGCGCCTTGCATGTCATCGCGCAGGATCACCTGTTGTACGTAGCGCTCCGGCTTGGCGATACGCACGATGCGCGCATGCGCCACGGGACTGCGCAGGAACGCGACCTCCTGCAAATCAGGAAACGTATAGTCGGCGACGAACTTGCCTTTGCCCTGCAGATGCCGTTCGTCCTCGCGACGCCTGACACGCGCGCCGACACCACCGCTCTCGACAGGTGCTTCCGTATTTTCCGTGTGACTCATATGCGCACTCTCCCGGATCGACACTGAAGTTCAGACCGGATAGGCCAGATCGTTGGCGATCATCGCCGTGTCGTACACCGCCTGCCTTTCCTTCAGCAGCAGCACGTTACCATTGCGCGCGAAGCGGTCAAAAAGCCTGCCCGCCTGATGCAGCGTGGTTGCGCCTTCCACCAGCGTCTGCAACAGCATGTAGTTGCTCTGCGCGACGATCTCTTCATCAGTGGCGTTCAGGATGCGCACGTTCGACACGAAATGCAGCATCTGACGTGGCGCGAACATCTGCGTGCGGGAGATGGCCACGGCCCGATCGCGCAGCATGTTGCGGCCTTCCGCATACACGAGCCCGACCGGAAAGCCGTTCGCGGCATTCTCATATTCGGTCACGCGATACACGCAGTTCTCGGTGAAGAACTCAGGCCAGCGCTCGATGTCGCCGCTATCCAGCGCCGCGCAATACTCGGCATGAAAGTCCTCCACCGCGGCGCGTGCGATCAACGCCTTGTCGTGCGCAATGGGCTGCTTCTCGAATCCTGGCAACATCTAGAACTCCATCACTTCACGATAGTGTTTGTACATGGCGCGGATGGCAGCCTCGGAGATCAGGTTGTCCGCCGTGCCGATCTTGTCGCCGTCCAGCTTGATGATGCTGCGGTCGGTCACCGAGCGGCGCACGCCTTCCTGAACGAACTTCATCGCCTCGTTGTCTTCGAGACCGAGAAAGCCCGACGGCCCCATCAGATTGCCCTGGCGCAGGCGGTGACGCACCATCTCTTCCGTGTCGTCTTCATAGCCGAACATGGTCCAGAGCATGATCATGCTGTTCGGGCCGTTCGGCACGATATGGCGGACGCCCAGCGTGTTCATTTCTCGCTGCACGATCAGGTTGGGCCAGATGGTCTGCATCGTCACGGACCATTCGGAATCGAACTCCTTGACGAATTCGAGGAAACGTTCGTCCTGCAACACCATGCCGTCATGGAACGAACGCATTTCCTTCTTCTTGTCTTCATCGACGGTCGCGTAGAGCGTATCGCTCTTGGCCGAGGCCATGGTGCCGTGAATGCCGTACTTGCTGTCCGCGACCATCGCCGAGCGATTGCCCGCCACCAGCAGGCCGAACACGACGAGGAAGGAATGCAGCAGGGTCGCGTGATACGGGTCCTTCAGGTTCTCGTGATACATCTTCCAGTTGCACGGCAGCTCGTTCTTGTAGAAGCCGAGCACGCGCAGCTTTTTGCCGTTGAACACGGCGTCGAAGTCCGTGAGGATTTCGGGCGTGAGATAGTCCGCCAGCGGTTCCATGTCATGCGTGAACGATGCAAAGACCACGCCGTTGCGGGTCGCGACGGCGAGCTTGCGCAGGCCGTGCTCATCGGTGCGAAAGTCCTTCGGCATGCCGCCGAGCTTGTTGACGCCACGCCGGAACGGCACGCCTTGAAGATTGCCCTTCAGGTCATAAGACCATTGGTGATACGGACAGACGAATTCCTTGTTGTTGCCGCGGCTATGGCGACAAAACTCCGCGCCGCGATGCGCGCAGCGGTTCTCGAAGACGTTGATCGAGCCGTCTTCGGCACGCGAAACGACCACCGGCGTGGGTCCGATATAGGAGCGCTTGTAGTCGCCCGCATTCGGCACTTCCGCTTCGAGCGCGACGAAGTTCCAGGTGCGGCCGTGAAAGATCCGTTCCACTTCGCGCGTGTAGACCGCTTCGCTCGTGTACACCCAGTCGGGGATGCACTGCAGCCCTTCTTCGGGCCATGCGAGCCCTTCTATCGGCGGATTCTTTGTTTGGGGCGTATGAACCCCGATGACCGTTTCAGACGAGTACACCTTGATCTCCCGATTGTGTTGAGCGAATCAGCCGTTCGAGCTGGCGCAGCTTGATCGTGGGGTCGGACAGCACGTTCGCGTCCACCGGCAACGCGTCCTCGACGAGCCGCCGGAGCGCGCGCAACTCGCCGCCCTGATTGATGGCGAGCGCCTGCACGATGACGCCTTCGCACAAGCCCATCAGCAGGGTCTTGCCGTCCGCGCCCGCGCGTTCGATCCATTGCTCCACGCCGATGCCCGGCCAGCCGAGCATCTGGATGTTCCAGTCGTATTGATCGGTCCAGAACCACGGCGTTGGAGCGTAGGCGACCAACTGGCCCGCGATGTTGCGCGCTGCGATGACCGCCTGTTCCTGCGCGTTCTGCCACGACTCGAGGCGCACCGCGCGATCCGCCGGGCCATATGGGAAGCTCGCGCAATCGCCGGCGGCGTAGACATCGGACGCGGACGTGCGGCAGTGGCGATCCACACGGATGCCGTTGTCGGTCGCGATGCCTGCGGCCCGTGCGAGCGCATCGTCCGGTTCCTGGCCGACGGCGATCACGCAGAAGTCGAATGACATGTCGTTGACTTGCACGCCCGTGGCATGCGCCTGCAACGACAGCGGCTTTGCGTCGAAGAAGAAGCGCACGCCGTGATCTTCGTGTTTCAGGCGCAGGCGTTCTGCCATCGACGGCGGCAGCGCGCGGCTCAACAGGCTCGCCGCCGATTCGAACACGCTCACATCGAGTCCACGGCTACGTGCACTGGCGGCAAATTCGAGCCCCAGGAAACCGGCGCCGATCACCGCCACGGAACGCGCGTCCACCAGGCGTGTGCGCAGGCGCATGGCATCGTCGAGTGTGCGCAGATAGAACGTATGCGGGCCTTCGGGCATGCCGGGCAACTGGCGCGCGCGGCCGCCTGTGGTCAGGAGACAGTGGTCGTAGCGCAGTTCCCCGCCTTGCTCCAACGTCGCAACGTGACGTTGCGTATCGAGTTGCAGCACGCGATCACTGATCCATTCGATGCGTGCATCCGCGTACAACTGCGCCGGGTGCACCCAGCCCTTGAAGCAGTCCGCATCGGTCTGCGCGGTCAGCACGTCTTTCGATAGCGGCGGCCTTTCGTAGGGCGCGTGCGCCTCGTCGCCGACCAGCACGAGGCGGCCGTCGAAGCCGTGCGTGCGCAGCGCCTCGGCAGCGCGCGCGCCGGCCTGCCCTGCACCGATGATCAATACCGTCTGAGTCATGATTCGCCGCTCCGCTTCACGTGTTTCAAAGGTCGACGAAGATCTCGCCACCTTCCACCTGCACACCGTAGACACGCAGCGGCTCGGTGACGGGCGCGCACTGCGCGGCGCCCGTGCGGATGTCGAAACGCCCCTGATGCAGCGGACATTCGATGCAACCGTCCTCCATATAGCCGTCGCTCAACAGCGCGAACTGATGCGTGCAGACGTTGTGCGTGGCATGCACTTCGCCGTCCAGCAGATAGAGCGCGATGCGTTCCTCGCCGATCGTCACGCCAAGCGGCTCGTCTTCCACGAGGTCGGCGAGTTGCGCCGCGAACTTGAGAGCCATCTGTCGCTCCTTCCGATATGTTCAGTATGCTGACGAATCTGATGAACGTATCCTAGCAGGACTTTTCGGCGAGTCAAGCTGATCAAAAATAGTGGTTTCCCGTATCGAAAAAAACCGGAACAGAGCGGACCGGAACGTATGCGATGCCGTCATGCGATGATTCAGGGTTCTGTCACGACTTCACGCGTCATGCCCTCGACTGTCGCCACCCGCGCCGGACATCTTCCGCTTGCGAGCATCGGATACATCCTCGTGTCGATGCTCTGCTTCGCCATCGTGGACACGCTGGCCAAGGCCGTCGCGCTGCACTATCCGGCCAACGAACTGACTTTTTTCCGCATGCTGTTCGGTCTCGTGCCGGCCGTCGCGATGTGCTGCATCGGCGAGCGCTCGCTCATCCAGCGCGTCAGGCGGCTGGACATCCGGGGACAGACCTGGCGCGCGCTGACGCTGCTCGGCGCGTCCGGATTTTTCTTTGCGGGTTTGCCCTATATTCCGCTCGGCGAGGCGGTGGCGATCGCGTATTCGGAGACGCTGCTGGTCGTGGTGCTCGCACCTTTCCTGCTCAAGGAACGGCTCACGCCACGCGCGGCGGTGGCCGCCATGATCGGCTTTGCCGGCGTGCTGCTGGTCGTGCGTCCGGGCGGCGGTGAATCGAACTGGCTCGGCCCGGCGTTATTGATCATGAGCGCATTGTGCGGCGCGCTGTCGATCATCCAGATCAAGCGCATACGCGCCAGCGACGATTCCCGCACCACGGTGCTGTTCTTCACCACGGTGGGCACGGTCGTCATGGCCGCGACACTTCCATTCAGCTGGAAAGCGCCGACGCTCGGCGCGCTGCTCCTGATGGCCCTCCTCGGCGCACTTGCCACCGCCGGACAGGTCCTGATGACCGTTGCGTTTCGCCGCGCGGACGCCGGCACGCTCGCGCCCTTCAACTACACGAGCATCGTGTGGGCCGCGCTCTTTGCCTATCTGGCCTGGGGCGAGACGATCGCGCCGTTGTCGCTTGCGGGCATTGCGCTGATCGTCGGCAGCGCGATCGCCGTGGCGTGGCAGAGCAAGCTGCCCGAAGGTCCCATCGCCTGACACTTTCACGAACATCATGCAACTCGCTCAACTCGACACACCCGCGGCGATCATCGATATCGCCAGGATGCAGCGCAATATCGCTGCGATGCAATCACGCATGGACGCGCTCGGCGTGAAGTTCCGCCCGCATGTGAAGACCACGAAGTGCCTCGATGTCGTGCGCGCGCAGATTGCGGCGGGCGCGCGCGGCATCACGGTGTCGACGCTCAAGGAAGCGGAACAATTCTTCTCGGCTGGTATCACGGACATTCTTTATGCGGTCGGCATCGCGCCCGCAAAACTGCCGCGCGCATTCGCGCTCAGGCAGCGCGGCTGCGAGCTGAAGATCATCGCGGACAACGTGGCGGCGGCACGCGCGATCGGCGACTATTGCAACGCGGAAGGGGCATCGTTCGAAGTGTGGCTGGAGATCGATACTGACGGTCACCGCTCGGGCCTCGCACCCGAAGACGATGCACTGATCGACATCGGCCGCATCTTGCAGGAAGGCGGCATCGGGGTCGGCGGCGTGTTGACGCATGCCGGTTCAAGCTATGAACTGAACCAACCCAACGCGCTTGCCGCACTGGCCGCCCAGGAACGCGACGGTTGCGTGCGTGCGGCCGAACGTCTGCGTGAAGCGGGTATCGCTTGCAGGACCGTGAGCATCGGCTCCACGCCGACCGCGCTCGCCGCGACCCATCTCGAAGGCATCGATGAAGTGCGCGCGGGCGTTTATGTGTTCTTCGATCTGGTGATGGCGAACGTCGGCGCATGCACGACCGATGAGATTGCGTTGAGCGTGCTGGCAAGTGTCATCGGGCATCAGCCCGACAAGGGCTGGGTCATCGTCGATGCGGGCTGGATGGCGATGAGTCGTGACCGCGGCACATCGAAGCAGACGCGCGACTTCGGTTATGGCCTGGCCTGCGCGCTGGATGGGACGCCGCTGCCGGGCTGCGAAGTCATCGGCGCAAATCAGGAGCACGGCATCATCGCCGTCGCCTCAGCCGATGATCTCACGCGACGTTTTCCCATCGGCATGAAGCTGCGCATCCTGCCGAATCACGCCTGCGCGACCGGCGCCCAGTATCCCGAGTACCACGCGTTATCGAGCGACGGAAGCACCGCCGTATGGCCGCGCTTTCATGGCTGGTGATCGCAGGACTTCAACCCGCGAGTCCGTGCGCAGGCTGCTTCGGCAAGCGCACGCGAAAAATCGCGAACTTGCCCTTGCGCGGATAACCGTTGGAAAAGTTGGTTTCGTGCAGATGGGAATCTGCGATGTAGAGATAGCCGTTCGAGTACGCGAATCCATCGGCCCATGACAGCTCGCGATGCTTGCCCACCAGCGTGTGCTCCCTGAGGGCGGGCTTGCCGTTGCGCTCGATCACATCGAACCCGACCACCGTGCGTTTCTCGAGATCGCCGCCAATCAACACGCCCGCTGGACTCATGATGAGGCCGCCCGTCAGCGCGCCGTCGCCGAGATATTGCACGCGCTGCGCGAGCGCCCCGGCCGGCAGCGTTTCGTCGATGAGCGCTGCGGTCTCGATGCGCCAGTAGTGATGATCCGTCAACGGCCGGTAGTACAGCCACTTGCGTTCGGGAGACAGCGCGATGCCGTCGGTTTGCAGCACCAGCACGCTGCCGTCGAGCTTGCGGGCGGGCTGGTCGCCGAACATCAGATGTTGCGCGGGATCCGACACGCTCGAACGATCGCCGGCAAGCAGCAGGCGTGAGGCGCCGCTCCTGAGATTCGTCGCCACCACGCCGCCCTGATTGGCCGCATTGCTGATGAACGCAAAGCCATGCGTGTGATCGACACGAATGTCGTTGAGCGAATCCTTCGGCGTGACGAGCTTGCCGTAATCGAACTGACGCACGACCTTGCGCGTGGCGAGATCGAACTCGACGAGTTTCGGCGGTTGACGGGTCTGATCCACCGAAGGCAATGACGAGTCGAGCGCCCAGAGATGATCGTGCTCGTCGACCCATAGCGCCTGAAGCGAGATCCACTGATGCGCACCGTCTTCATCGGGCTTGAAGACGTTCCAGGTTTCATCGGGAAAGGGTGTGAGCGCACCAGTGTGCGTATCGACCTCGACCATGCTGTAGCGCGAGCGCTTGACCGACGAAGGCGCGGTCGCGAACACGCGCCCCTGCTTCGACACGCCGATACCGACCAGGCGGAAGTCATCGTCGAACGTGGCGACCGTTTCGAGGTTTGGCGCAGCGGCGTGCGCCGCCTGCTCAAAACCCAGTGCCGCAAGCGCACCCGCGCCCAGTGAAGCCAGCACGCGACGACGCATCGTGCGGTGCGCATCCCGATCCTTCATCAAGCGTCTCCTCGTTAGTCAGGGTGGATCCTTCGAGTACCGCTTGATGCTAGGAACGGATGCCTGGACTGTCAAGACGCGGCGCGCCTTTGCCACATGATGAGCGAGCCGAACACGAGCCCTGCGGCCAGGCTTGTCAAGCCGCTGTAACGAACGAGTCCGAGCGCCCATCCGTCTTGATCGACGATCAGGCGCAACGCGAGCAGCAGCCCGCACCATCCAGCGACGCGCAAGCCTCGCGATGTTCCTGGCGACCATTCGCGGCGCCATACGGCTTGCTGGTGATGGTCCATTGAAGCAGCCAGACACGCGAAGGCAATCAGGCAGAAGAAGAAGGTCAGAAGATGCATCACGCATTCTCCTCTTCGCGCTCAACGGATATCGCACGCGCAGGCGTTTCCTTACGCGCTGCCTTCACGCGCGGACGATGACGCATGACACGCAGCGCCAGCGACGCATGCAATAGCGCGAAGGCCAGCATCATGAGATCGAACCCTGCGAAAATCCAATCGCCTTGCGCGACGCTGCGCCAGAACGGTCGGTCCGTGGTCAGCGCATTGAGCACGGGCAGCAGCGCGAGCAGCGCAGCGGCGAGCCACAGCAGTTCGATCCACGCCCGCCTGGCCGGACGCATCATTGCGTATAGCAAGGTTGCGGCCCATACCGTGAAGAACACGTTGATCTCCGTTTCATCGCGCGCGGCGATGCCCACCGGCAGCAGCCGGTTGCCCCACAGGAAGCTCGTCATGGCAACCGAGAGTCCGGCAATGCTCGCGATATTCAGACGCTCGACCAGCCGGAAACCAAAATAAGGCCGCGCCGGATCGGGCAGCTTCTGACGGCGCTTGACGGTCCACATGACGAGCCCGGTGCCGACCATTGCCGTACCCGCGAGACTCACGATGAAGTACAGCCAGCGTAACTGCAGATCGCTGAAGCGTCCGAGATGCAGCGCGTACAGCACGCCGCGCGTTTCCGCCGCGCCGCCGACGCTGTCCTTCACGTCGATGAGCTTGCCACTCACGCCGTCGAAGAGCAGATATTGCGGGCTCATCGACACGCGTTGCGCCTCGCCGCGCGAAACCGCCACGCGCGCCGTGCTATCGCCCGGATTGGTGATCGTCACGCGTCCCACCTTGTCGCGGCCCCAGCGCGCTTCGGCTTCGCGCACCATCGCATCGACGGGCGCGAGCGCGGCCTTCTGCCCGGAGGGCTTGCCTGGCTGAATGAACGCACTCAGTTGCGACATCATCGCCTGCCGTTCCGCCGGCGTCTTGAACGCGGTCTGCGCGCCCCACGGCATATACATCGCCATCAGTGTGACGAGGCCGGTGTAGGTAATCATCGCGTGGAACGGCAGGCCGAAGACCGACAGCGCGTTATGCGCGTCGAGCCAGGAACGCTGGCCCTTGCCCCAACGAAACGTGAAGAAATCGGTAAAGATTTTTTTGTGCGTGATGACGCCGCTTACGATCGCGACGAGCATGAACATCGCGCACAGGCCCGCAAGCCAGCGGCCCCAAAGCACCGGCATGTAATAAAACTGGAAATGAAAGCGATAAAAAAATTCGCCGCCGAGCGTCTTCCGCGCGCTGCTGCGCTCGCCCGTGGCGGGATCGAAGCTCGCCTCTTCGAAGGCGCGCTTGCCGTTCGCCTTCGGCGGCGCGCGCCAGAACGAGTCGATCACGCTGGTGCGCTCATCCGGTAATCCGAAGCTCCATTGCGGGCTGCCTGCGGCAATCGAACCGAGGGTTGTCGTCACGCGCTGCGCGACCTGTGCAGGATCGGGCAGGTTCTGTTGATGCGGCTGCTCGGGGCGCATCCATTGCGAGGTCTCGTCCTTGAAGTAACTGACGGTACCGGTCAGGAACATGGCATAGAGAATCCAGCCGGCCAGCAAACCGGCCCATGTATGCAGGTCCGACATGGTCTGGCGGATGCCGCGTGCTCGCGGTTTCGCGTCATGCGTCGGCTTCAAGATGCGCCTCCTCCGGACCACACGCTCCACGACGCAAGCAGCAAAGGCAGTGCCGCGACGAGCAAACCGCCCCAGGCGCGCCCCGCGCTGCGCACGGCGAACACCCAGATCACTGCGCACACATACACGATGAAACTCGCGAGCATGCCAGTGAGCACCGCTTGCGGCTTGCTCATGGGCAGAACGAGCGCCGCGACGCTGGTGAGCGAGGCGAGTGCATAGCCGCCCAGAATGGCGGCAACGATGCGGGAGATCAGCGGCCCGTACTTTCCGATTGCTGCGGGACGTCCCGTTCCGCCCGCCGTGGCGTGTGTTCTCAAGTCAATTCCTCAGATGCTGTGCGTTACTGCGCCCGCGCAAAGCGAGCCGGGATACCGGATCGTTTGCGCGGGTTCAAAGCCGTGGGTGATGGTGATCGGGCGTCGATCGAGCCCGGATGCGTGACTGGAACTGCCGATGTCGCCGCTTGCCGAATGCGCTGCGCCGTAACGAAAACGCGCAATGTCCGACTCCGGCCCGATGCCAGGAGAGCAGCCTAAATGATAACGCTTATTATTAACCGGCGTCGAGACTTGTCAAACGACGCTTAAAACCGGGTTCGAGCCAAGGGGTGGCACGGGTGCTATTCGTCGTCGCCGGTGATCCATTTTTTGGTGGCGTGATACCCGCGTTTGGATGTATCGGCAACAGCATGCCCAGCGGTCTTCGCACCTTGGCCAATGGCGTGGGCCGCATCGCGAGCGGCATGACCGGTTTGTCGCCCAGCCGACTTGGCGTCTTCCTTGAATTCGTGGGCGCCTTCCGCCAAGCTGGCGTGCGCGAGCGGGCTAAGCGCAGCGAGGACGAGTGGAAGAATAAGGAACGTGGTCTTGTTCATGGACCGCATTTTCGCACAAGCCTTCGCATTGTTTCGTGAGCCGGTGAGCCGGTGAGCCGTGATCTGTACGAGCGAACGCTGCGTCCGCCTGCTCGTAAATCGCTTGCCCTGCTTGTTCGAACGCATCGATTTCCCAATTCCTAGAATGCTTCGCGCGGAAAGGCAAGTCGGAAAACCCTAGGTATTCATACACAGCCTCGGAACCAGGAAGAAGAAATTACTTCGTGCAAAAAAAAGATTAAAGATTTGTTAAAGGCGGGCTCAGGCCATGTAAGGCCCGGCCGATATCATGCTCAAGAAGTACCTGTTCTATTTTTTACCGGAACACATTCCGGAAAAATGCTGAACGGGGCTTTGCACCCGGGCACACGGGAAGATTTAAAACAGAACCTGAGAGCAGTCGCCTTCATCGGCCAGCGATAATCGCCTTATAAAACGGACCCGTCTTTGAGAGAGGATGGAGAATTCCGGCGCGTGAATCTCTGGCCGATGACCCGGCGACAGAAAGAACCGAGGAACATCATGAAACGCGTCTTTAAACGCTATCTCGCGGACACACGCGGCATCACGGCCATCGAGTACGGACTCATTGCCGGTGTGCTGGCTCTTGGCATCATGACTGCCGTGGGCGGAGTGGCCGACCAGCTCAAAAGCACCTTCCAGAATATCTCGACCGCGCTAAAAAGCGTTTGATTCGCTTTAAAGCGCCTGCCGGTAACTAACTCGCCTTCGGGCAAACCGCGATCACAAGTCGCGGGGGACCGCGCTCGCCTGTGTAAATCGCACAGGCAGGCTCGCGGTTATCTCGGCACGTCATTAAGGAACCGACTGGTCCTGATATTCGTGCTCTTACGCAGTCCGCCGTCTTCTTCGGCGTATGCCGGGAAGAAATTGGTGCAGCAAACAATAAACAGATATCTGAGAAATGAAGACACCCACGTTTTATAGCGAAACCATCCGCATGACTGCCTTGGCCGGGGCTGTAGCGGCGCTCCTCGCGTTGTCAGCCTGCGGCGGTTCGGGCTCCGTCAACAAATCGACTGGTGGGGCGGCAAATCATACCGCCAGCACCACTGGCGCAGATGGCTCGTCCGCTTCGGGCGCACGCGACACGGCCGGCATGGCCGGCACCGACGGCAACGGCACGACGCTCGAAACCAGCACCGGCGGCAACGATGCAGGCAAGCCGACGACGCCAGTCACGACCACTACGAGCAACGGCGGCAACGGCGGCAACGGTGGCGGCACGCCCGTCATCAAGACCGGTCCGACCGCGCAACCGATCGCGCAGGTCGTCGACAAGACAAGCAACATCGTGACGGCCGCGGGCGGCACGGTGACCGATCTCGGCAACGCGCTCGGCGACACGAAGCTCACCGGTCTCGGCGACAACACCACGAAGAACCTCGGCGGCGTGGTCTCGAACCTGGGCGCGGCTGTGACGACGCTCGGCAACGGCGTGGGCAACGGCATCGGCTCGATTGGCGCGACGACGAATCCGGTCGGCACGACGGTGGCGAGCGTCGGCGGCGTCGTGCAACGCATCGGCGACGCGGTCACGAGCGGTGGCAACGCCGTGACGAGCCTGAACACGGGTGCCCTCGCCCCGCTCGCCGCCGTGACGACCCCGGTCGGCGCGCTGGTCAGCGGCGTCGGCACGGGCGTGAACCAGTTGGGCGGCAATCTGACGACCGCGCTCACGAGCGCCCCCGTGCAGCAGTTGACGCAACAGGTCAGCACAACCATCACGCCGATCACCTCGCTTGTCAGCACGACGACGCAGACCGTCGGCGCCGCGACCGGCCTTGGTGCGCCCGTCTCGACGCTGCTGTCGAACGTCGGCGCGGGCCTCGTCAGCGGCGGCCAGAAACTGTCCTCCGGCGGCAATCCGGTTGCATCGGGCGTCGGCTCGCTCGTCTCGGCGACGGGCACCACGGTGGCATCGGCGGGCACGCTCGTCGGCGGCACGCCGGCGACTTCGATGCCCGCTGCGGTCAGCGGTGTCGTGTCCGGCGTGACCACGGCAACCGGCACGGCGCCGGTGCTCGGCGCAGTCACGGGCGCCGTCAATGGCGCGGTATCGGCCGTGACGGGATCGACGGCACTGGCGGGCGCCCTCGCGCCGGTCACGTCGCTCGTCAACACGGTAACGACCGGCGTGAAAGCGCCGGCAGCGCCCGCAACCATGACGACGGCCGCGCCGGTCCCGGCAACCGCAACCACGACCACGACCTCTACCGTCTCGGCGACGACGGCACTCACGGCGAGCACCACGACGGGCGGCACGAGCGGCCCGACAGGCCTGCTCGGCGGCCTGACGTCGACGCTGGGGAGCGTTCTCGGCGGCGGCGGAATCAAGAAGTAAGGCAACGGCGCACAGCGGCCCGGTTCCTCGCACGTCGAACGCGACATGACGCATTCGACGTGCGGCGTCCGGGCCGTGCGTTGCAAAAAAAATCAATCACGATCCAAGCTAAAAAAATGTTCAACTGGAAAGCGGCCGCAGTTGCGGCGACGCTCGCGTTCGTCCAAGCCGCGCATGCGCAGAACGCGCCGCGCCCGAGTGTCGGCGGCAATCCGCTCGAAGCCCTGCCTCAGGTCAACGCGCCGGCACGCGCGCCGGCGATCGAGGTGGAGGTGCAGGCGCCGCAGCAACAACTCCAGAACCTGCTCGCGCGGCACATCACGCCGCAGTCGATCCAGATCGAAGGCGTGAAGTCCCTGCCTTTCGATGAAGTCGCGCAACGCTTCAAGCGCCTGGTCGGCAGCGACATCACGATTGCGCAACTGATGGAGACGGCCAACGGCGTCACCGCCCTCTACAAGGAGCGGGGCTATGCGCTGTCGTTTGCGTTCGTGCCCGCGCAGACCTTCGAGAACGGCGTCGTGCGTGTGACGATCGTCGAAGGCTACGTCGCCGACATCAAGATCAAGGGCGAACCCGGCAACCTGGAGAAACGGATCCGCGCGGTCGCGCAGCATATCGCCGCGGATCGCCCGCTGCGTCAGAGCACCTTCGAGCGCACGATCAACCTCCTCGGCATGATTCCCGGCGCGAAGATCGACGCGACCATCGCGCCGCCGCAGAACACCGATGGCAAGACTACCCTCGAACTCAACGTCACGCGCAAGCGTTTCAATCTGTCGAGCGGCATCGACGTGAATCATCCGGGCGTGCAAGGCATTTTCAGCGCCACCGAGAACGGCCTGCTCGGTCTGGGCGAATCGATCACCGCATCGGCGCTCGCGCCCCCGGGACGCAACGATCAGACTTACTACGGCGTCAACGCGATGGTGCCCGTGGGCGCCGACGGCTTCGCCTTCAAGGTGGACGCGTCGCATTACTACGGTCATCCGGTCGACAACCCGGGCCTGCCGTCGTACATCGAGCGCACGGTCATCAACGACAAGCTCGCTTTCTCGGCGGTCTATCCGTTCGTGCTCAGCAACAAGCGCAGCTTGCTCGGCACAGCGAGCGTCTACGCGACCCACGACGAAGATCGCCTGAAGAACGTCGCGGTGGCAAGCAATCCGCAGCTCACGAACCGCTCGCAGATTCGCGTGGCGCAACTGTCGCTCGACTACACGGGCATCGACACCGGCATGACGCGCCGCGCCAGCCTGAACGTGGCTAAAGCGATGAACATCCTCGGCGCCTCGAAGACGGCTGAAACCAATATCACGGGACTGGCGCTGACGAATCCGGTGTCGCTCACGTTCCTGCGCACCGGCGCGAGCTTCTCACAGACCAATGAATGGCCCTGGAAGATCGGCTCGGTGGTGTCAATGACAGGCCAGTTTTCGCCCGACACGCTGCCCACGTCCGAGCAGATTGCGTTCGGCGCCCAACGTTTCGCGCTCGGTTATCAGCCGGGTGAGGTATCGGGCGATTCGGGCTGGGGTGCGTCGTTCGAGGTCAACCGCCCGATCGCGCTCGAATGGACATATCTGAAATCGCTCACGCCGTATGCGTCGATCGACGCGGCGCGCGTCTACCTGCATGGCGGCACGCCGAATCCGCGCCGGCTGTCGTCGGTAGGCGTGGGCTTTCGCGTGTCGGATGCGAAGCACTACAGCATCGATTTGTCGGTGGCGCGGGCCATCGGCGATGCGCCGATCGAGAGCCCGTCACGCAGTCCGCGCGTGAATGCGACGTTCTCGTATCAGCTGTATTGAGCGGTCCCGCCCGGGCGTTTCCCGCCACCTCGCTCGAGCTGGCGGGAAACGCCGAATGTCGACGCATGGAAATGAGCGTGAGAAAACAGATCGCGAAGACGATCGCCGGTATCGTCCAGATCGACAGGCTTTGCTTCGCGGTGAAAGCGCGACTCTCGGGGAGACGGGTACCGCAAAAGCCTGATCGACTATACAAATCGCCCGCTTGCGGGCCGCAGCGCATTTGCCGGAGGCGTCGGTGCCCACTGGAATCGTGTTGATCTTCACGCTCGCCATGCTGTGCGCGGCGAGCGCCGTCATGATGTGGATCTGCGGTGCGTTCAGGCACGACGCACGACTCGCGAAGCGCATCCTCGAACCATGTCTCGCGTCGCCCGCTTACCTGTTGCGCGAGTTCGACGATCTGATGCAGCGCTCCAACGTGCGGCATCCGGGTCTGGCGCTGGCGCTGTGGGCGCTCGTTACCGGGGCAATCGCCATTCTTTGCGTCACGCAAGATGCGCCGTTGGCGGCCGCCCTCGCCCTCGCAGCCTCGACGCTGACGTGCTACGCGTGGCTCGCCTGGCGTGCGCGGCAATGCCAGCGGCATATCGTGCGTCAGTTGCCCGCGTTCCTCGAAGGGATCACGCGACGGGTCGATACGGGTCACAGTATTCCGGTCGCGTTCCAGGCGGCCGCCGCGAGCATGCAGGCGCCACTTTCCGCATGTCTGCAACGGGTCGTTCCACAATTGCGCATCGACGCGGACATCGATCAGGCACTGGCGACAGCCGCGCGCACCTATCGCGTTCAGGAATTTGAACTGATCGGCGCGGTGCTGCAAGTCTCGATGAGATTCGGCGGAGGCTCGGAGCGAGTGCTCGAACGCATGGCGTCGACCTTGCGCGATCTCGAACCGGTCGAGCAGGCGCCGACGGGTCTCCGCGCATTGGCATGGATGCCCGCGCTGATACCTGTGGTGCTCGGCTGCGCCGTCATCGTGCTCAATCCGGAATATTTCGACTCGATGTGGACCGACATGCTCGGCAGAAAGCTCGTCTACGCCGCCGTCGTCATGCAGGGAATCGGCGCATATCTGCTGTTTCGCCAGGCGCGGCTGGACGACTGAGTCCGATCTTCGCTGCGGTGATGCGCGACCGCCGGAACGGCCGCGCTTGCAGGAATAATCAGCAGGAAGTCGGCCGCACGCGTTCCACTTCGAGGCCAAACAAGGGACGCAGGCGCGTGCCCAGCACATTGCCGAAGAACGCAGCGACGAGCCACAACCAGCCGTGCAGGCTGCCCGAAACGATGCCGCTGAAGTACGCGCCGATGTTGCAGCCATAGGCGAGCCGAGCGCCATAACCAAGCAGCAGGCCGCCGACGATGGCCGCCACCAGCGAGCGCAGCGGCAGGCGCCACACGGGCGCATAGCGGCCCGCGAGCGCGGCGGCGAGCATGGCGCCGAGCACGATGCCGATGTCCATCACCGACGTGACGTCGCGTGAAATTGGCGCGGCCAGGGCGGCTGCGTTGGCTTTGCTCATCCAGTACGGCCAGCTCGCGGTATCGACGCCCATCAGTGCCGCCGCCTTCGCGCCCCATAGCGCAAACGCCGACGTAATACCCCACGGCCGTCCCGACAGCGCCAGCGTTGCAAAATTGAGCACGGCGAGCGCGATGCCGCCCGCCATCAGCGGCCACGGACCATGCAGCCACGGTGATGTGTGCGCCGGTTGCACGTGCGCCGCGACGAGCCTGCCATGACGGCGCTTCTCGATCACCACCGTCAGTGCGGCGATCAGCGCGAAGACGAGCCAGTTGAGCGCGAGCGCCGGCCCTGCGCCGAACGTCTTGACGATCGACACGGGCTGCAATTGCGGCAGCGAGGTCCAGAATGGCATGTGCGCGGTGCCGATGACCGACCCGGCGACGAACGCGACGAGCGTCACGATCATGCGCGTGCTGCCGCCGCCGACCGTGTACAGGGTGCCCGACGCACAGCCGCCGCCGAGTTGCATGCCGATGCCGAACAGGAAGGCGCCCACCACCACCGACGTCCCCGCCGGCGACACCAGTCCCGTGACCGGCATGCCGAACAGCGAGCCGGCCGCCAGCGCGGGAAAGAACAACGCGACGCCGACCGCGAGCATCAGCATTTGCGCACGCAGTCCGGCGCCGCGGCCATCGGCGATGAAGACACGCCAGGCTGAAGTAAAGCCGAACGCGGCGTGATAAAGCGTGATGCCGAGCAGTGCGCCGACTGCATACAACGCGGCCTGACGCGCCCCGACGGTTTGCCCGAGGTACACCACACCGAGCACGATCAGCAGCGCGGCGATGCCGAGCGGCTTTGGATCGATGTCGGTACGGCGTGAAAGGGAAGTGGCGAGATCTGACATGACAAAAAAGTGAATCCGGAAATTGAAAAAAGACGAGACAACCCGGGATTGTCGCGTGTTTAAGCAAAATCCGCAGGCGGCCATTGCGTTTTTTATCGGAATGACATGTACGCGGCACGGTGCTTGCAGCAGAAAGTCAACTGCTCTCACGCACTGGAGAACCACATGCACATCGTTTGTCACATGATGTCGTCGATTGACGGCCGCAGTCTCACCGACAATTGGAATCTCGATTACGCATCACCCACCTATGAGGAAACCGCCGCGAACTTCAAGGCGGACGCCTGGGTCTGCGGCCGCGTCACCATGCAGGAAATCTCGCACGGCAAGGACCGCGACTATCCGCGCGGCATGGCAAAAGGCCCGCTTCCCCGCACCGACCATTTCGCCACCCGCAATGCGAGCCAGTACGCCATCTCGATCGATCCCAAGGGGCGCGTCGCCTGGAAGAACAACACGGCACTGGACTCACACGTTGTCGAAGTGGTGGCGGAGAGCGTCGAGGATGACTATCTCGCGTATCTGCAATCGATCGGCGTGTCGTATGTATTCGGCGGCAAGGAAGACATCGAACTGAACCGGGTCATCGATACTCTTGAGCGTGAATTGAAGATCGGCAAGTTGATCGTGGAAGGCGGAGGCCATGTATCCGGCGCGTTCGTCAATGCAGGCCTGGCCGACGAAGTCAGCGTGCTGCTGATTCCGCTCGTCGATGGCCGCGAGGCGCACACATCCTCGTTCGAAGTGTCGATGGAACAGTGGAAGAACCCGGCCTACCTGAAACTGGAATCGGTCGAAAAACTGGATCACGACGTGGTCTGGGTGCGTTATTCACGTGCTGACTGACGCCTCGGGATTTACCCGCTCCGATGCGAGCAAGCCGCAAAAAACGCGGCCTGCGTTGTTATAATCCTTTCAACGAACGACCAAAATCTAACACTCTCCGCGCGATAGCCGCCAGCCTCACTGCGCGTTGTCGCGCCGCCCCGATGGCCAAAAACGACCGCTTGCGCACCCTCTCCGGCGCGCTTGTAAAACAAAATGTGATGCGTCTGCGCGATGCGGCCGCGTTGCTCGGCGTATCGGAAATGACGGTCCGTCGCGATATCGCTGCCCATCCGCATCAGTTCACTTATCTCGGCGGTTATATCGTCAGCGCGGCGGACGTACCGAACGCGGGTTACACCATCGAGGAGGAAAAGGATCACTTTGCACAGGCCAAGGCGATTGCGTCGAACCATGCGGCGCGGCTGCTCGTAGACAGCGAAACCATCTTCATCGACTGCGGCACGACGCTCACCACGCTCGCGCGGCAGATCCCGATCGAGATGCATCTCACGGTGGTGTGTTATTCCCTGAACGTCGCAGAAATCCTGCGGCGCAAGCCCAACGTGCGCATGATCCTGCTCGGCGGCGTCTATGTGCCCTCGTCGGAATCGTTCGCCAGCGACGAAAGCGTCGAAACCTTGCGACGCATGGGGATCAACAAGGCGTTCATGTCGGCGGGCGGAGTCGATGAAGCCCGCGGCGTCACCTGCTGGAATTTCCACGAGGTAGCCATCAAACAAGCTGCCATGGCGAGCGCGGTCGAACGGTATCTTGTTGTCGATGCGAGCAAGTTCGGCAAGGTCAAGGCCGTGCGCTTCTCGCAGCTTTCGGAGTTCGATTCGGTCATCACCGAAGAGGGACAGGCGCAGCGCGCGCGTACCTGACCTGCGTTCCGATTAAAAGCAGAAAGCGGCGTTCCGCTTATCAATGGAAAGCCGCGTTCCGATAAAAAACGCAAAGGCTCGTTCAGTTCTTGAACGAGCCTTTTCCCATTTCGGATTTCAGGATCCTTCGCTGAACGCCAGCCGTGAAACGGTCCCCAGAGGCCTGCGGACCTACTGCCTCCGCCCCAGCGCGAACAGCGTCCCTGCCACCAGAATGAACGCGCCGATGATCACCTTCTGCCAGGTGCTCGGCACGCCGATCAGAATCAGCACGCTGTTGATGAGCGTCACCAGCACCACGCCAAGCAGCGTTCCCGCCACCGTTCCAGTGCCCCCGGTGATGCGCGCGCCGCCGAGGATCACTGCGGCGATCACATCCAGTTCCGTGCCCACGAGATCAAACGGATTCGCGAGCCGGTTGGTGGAAACATGGAGAATGCCCGCCACGCCTGCCAGCAGACCCGTGTAGCCGAACACGAACAGATGGATCGTGCGGAGGTTGTAGCCGAGCCGCTCCGCGATCGCAAGCGAACCACCCATCGCATAAACACCCCGGCCCATCATCGTCCGGTTCAGCAGCCACCACGTGACCACCGCGGCAATCACCAGCGCCAGCACCGAAACGGGCAGCACGGCGCGCAGGCCATCGGAGGTGTGATAAAAAAACAGCGGCAGGCGCCCGAAGGTATCCATGCTGTGCGGAATGTTCATGAAGAACTGCGTGCCGACGAACGTCAGCAGCAACCCGCGAAACAGATATTGCGTGCCGATGGTGACGATCAGCGACGGCGCCTTGAGCCGGTGCACGAGCATGCCATTGACCACTCCAAGGATCACGCCGCCGATAGCGCCCGCGAGCAGGATCAGCGCGAACGGGCAATCGGGCCACCAGGCGAACACGGCCTTGGTGATCGAATACATCGTAAGCGCTGCAATCGCCGTGAACGATACGTCGATGCCACCCGAGGCGAGCACCACCAGCGTACCGAGCGCAAAGAGCGAAACAGTAGTGGCGGAATGCAGCATGTCGAACAGCGTCGCGAACTGGAAAAAGCGCGGGTTGAGGCCGCCCACGACCAGACACGTCACCACGATCAGCCCGACCGTGAACCACTCCGGATTGCGCATCAGTTGCGCGTAAAGATTGCCCTTGCGCACACGCGGTGCGACTTCGGCCACGTGCTGCGGCGTCGTCTCGCTCCCCGTGCGGCGGATGGATTCGCTCATGCTCATGCTGCCTCTGATAGTAGCGCGTGATAGAGACCGGCTTCATCGAGCCGGTCCGCGCGATATTCGCTCGCAATGCGGCCTTTCTTCATCATCAAAATGCGGTCGCAGTTCTGCAGCAATTCCGGCAGGTCGTCGCTGATCAGGATGATGCCGATGCCCTCCTTCGAGAGCCGCTGCATGATGCGGTAGATGATGTCCTTCGAGCCCACGTCCACGCCCACGGTCGGGCCATGCAGAATCAGCACGCGTGGATCGATGGCGAGCCATCGGCCAATCAGCACGCGCTGCTGATTGCCGCCCGAAAGCGACTGCACGGGCTTGTCCACATCCGGCGTCGCGATCTGCAGATCCTTGACGGTGCGCTCCGCGAGTTCCTGCGCGCGCTTGCGGTCGATCTGGCCGAAACGGTCGCGCAGGCTCGCGATCATGGCGGTGACGACGTTGTCGCGAATCGATTTGTCGAGAAACAGCCCTTCGTTGAGACGATCTTCCGGCACATAGCCGATGCGCTGCAATTTCGCGTCAGCGGGAGAATGCAAGCGCACGCGCATGCCGTCGAGCGTAACGCTGCCGTGATCGGCGGGCGCCACGCCGGCCAGTGCCCGCGCGAGTTCGTTGCGGCCCGAATCGAGCAAGCCGGTCACGCCAAGAATCTCGCCCTTGTGCAACTTGAACGAGACATCCGCGAACTGACCTTTGCGGCCAAGCGCCTGCACGTCGAGCACGACCTGCTGCGCACTGTCCTCGCCTTCCGCGCGATAGCGCTCGGTCGAAAGATGCTTGCCCGTCATGAGCTCGCTGATCTGCGCTTTCGTGTAGTGCTCGATCGGCCCTTGCGCCATTTTCTGGCCGTCGCGCAATACGATCACCTCGCCGCCGATCGCATAGCATTCGTCCAGCTTGTGGCTCACGAACAGCACGGCCACACCGTCCGCACGCAGCCGCGCGAGCACGGCAATCAGATTGTCCACTTCCTTCTGCGTAAGCGAGGTGGTCGGTTCGTCCATGATGACGAACTTCGCCTCGCTGGCAATGGCTCGCGCGATGGCAACGAGCTGACGCGTCGCGAGCGGCAGCTGTTCGATGAGCGTTTTCTGGAACGCGGCGTCGCCCGGCAGGCCTACTGCTTCGAGCGCGCGCGCTGCGGTCTGCGCGAGCGCGCGGCGATCGAAGGTACGCGCCAGCTTGCCCTGATGCGTGGCCAGCTCCGCAGTCAGCGCGACGTTCTCCGCCACGCTCATATTCGGCAGGAGCGACAAATCCTGATAGACGGTCTCGATACCTGCTGAAAGCGATTCGAGCGGAGACAGCTTGCTGTGACGCGCGCCCTCGATCACGAGTTCGCCTTCGTCCGGCGGCTGCGCGCCCGAGATGATCTTGATGAGCGTGCTCTTGCCGCAGCCGTTCTCGCCCAGCAAGTGATAGATCTGCCCGCGTTCGAACGCAAGGCTCACGCCGCGCAGCGCATACACGCCGGTAAAGCGCTTGTGGATGTTGACGACTTCGAGAAGCGGTGTCGTGGTGGTCATGTCTGTCCAGGGCACGCGGCGCGCTTCCGCAAAAGCACGCCGCGCAGGTCACATCAGAAGTTGTATTGCTTGTAGTTCGTCTTGTCGACATCGACCCAGCCGGTGCCGCGCACGATCACGCCCTTGCCCGGGCCCTTCGTGACCGTCACCTTGTTGTAGCCGGTGATGCCGAGGTCAGTGCCGTTCTGGACTTCCTTGCCCTCGACGAGCATCTGCGCGACCTTGTTCATCGCCAGGCCCGCGAGCTTCGGATCCCAGAACGCGATGCCGTTGACCGCGCCGCTTTCGAGGAACTTGGCGGCTTCCGTCGGCAAGCCCGTGCCGTACACGCAGATCTTGCCGACCTTGCCCGCCTCTTCAACGGCGCGGCCGATGCCGATCACATCCAGCGAGGACGACCCTTGAAAGCCGGTCAGGTCCGGATGCTTGCGCAAGACTTCCTTGGCGACCTGATAGGCACGCTCGCCGTCGTTGTTGGTCTCGAGCTTCGGCTCGACGAGATCCATTTTCGGATACTTGGCCTTCGCATTGCCGATGCCGCCGTCGGCCCATTGCACCTGCGAACGGCTGCCGAGCGAGCCGACCAGCACCGCCCACTTGCCTTGCTGACCCATGCACTTCGCGAGCCGTTCGTTCAGGCCCGCGCCGTAGGCGGTGTTGTCGAAGGCTTCGATGTCGACCATCGTGTTCTTCGCGTTGTCCGCTTCATGCGTGACAACCTTGATGCCGCGGTCCATTGCTTTCTTGAGCGCGGGTTCGAGCGTCGGCGGATCGTAGGGCACCACGGCGATGGCGGTGACCTTCTTCGCGATCAGATCCTCGATGATCTTGAGCTGTTGCGCGGCATCGGCGCGGCCCGGTCCTGTCTGATAGGCGTTGATGTTCGGATTCTCCTTGCCGAACTCCTTCACGCCCTCGTCCATGCGGTTGAACCAGTTGATGCCGGTCACCTTGACGACCGTCACGATGGTCTCGTTGGTCGCGGCCTGCGCCGCGGCGATGGCGCCAGCGGCGAGTGCGACCGCGGTCAGCGCGGGGGCGAGCTTGTTGAGCTTCATTGCGTTGTCTCCTTCAGGTATCGATTGAATTGGCTTCTTTGATATGTCACACGCAACACTAGCGTCCGGTCGATGCGGGCGGCGGCGCTTTGCTTTTGGGCGCAGCCCCGCCGATGCCGAAGATCGCGCGCACCGGTTCGCCGCCAGCGAAGGCGAGCGACGCGAGCAGCAGAAAGCCCCAAGCGCAATCGCCGAAGAACTGCGATACGCCGAGCAGATTGAACAGACTCGACAGGAATTGCAGCACCGTCGCCGCAAGGAACACGCAGACGATGCGCCCATAACCGCCTGCCGGATTCACGCCGCCCATCACGGCGATCAGGATCGCGATCAGCAGATACGAGTTGCCGTAGTCCCATTTGGCGCTGGACGTATGCGTCGCGCTGATCAACCCGGCAAGCGAAGCGAGCACGCCACACAGTCCATACGTGACGATCAGCATGCGCGCGCGCGGAATGCCCGCATAGAACGCGGCCTTCGGATTCGTGCCCATCAGGTACAGACGCAGGCCGAACGGCGTGCGCTTCAGGACCCAGCCGAGCACCAGCACGGCGGCGATGAAGATCCACAGCGAGATGGGCACTTGCAGGAAGGTGCCATTGCCGATGTTCGACAACGGATCGACATATTCGACCCGCACCGATGCCCCGTTGCTCAGCACCACGGCAATGCCCGTGAACAGCAGTTGCGTGCCGAGCGTGCAGAGAATCGGCGTGAGCCTGAGCCTGGCAATCACGACACCGTTCAACAGGCCGCCGAGCAGCCCCACGATCACGACGATGCATGCGAACACGCCGGTATAAAGCGCAGGGGAATCATCGGCGGAGACCATGTGCGGCAGCAGCAGCGCCGCGACCATGCCCGAGAGATTCGCGAGTCCCACGCCCGACAGGTCAATACCGCCATTGCCCGATACCATCGAGAGCATGATGCCGAGCGCGAGCAAGCCGAGCTCGGGCAGTTGTCCGCCCATCGACTGGAGATTGTCGATGTCGAGGAACTGGCCGTGCGACAACCCTGTGGCGACCAGCACGACCAGAATGTTCACGCCGATCAGGAAATTGAACTGGCGGTCAGCGAGCCACTTCGCTCCTTTCATTGCGTGACGCTCCTTTGCTCGAGCACCGCGGTGATCTCGTCGAGGCGTGGCATCGAAGGCGCGGTGCCTGGCCGCGTAACCGAAAGGCTCGCGAGCGCGCAACCGAAACGCACCGCATCGAGCGGACTGTCGCCACGCGCGAGCGACGCCGCGAAGCCGCCGGTGAAGCCATCGCCCGCGCCCGCTGTTTCCACCACGCGGCCACAGTTGAACGCCGGCACGAGCGTCGATTCCTGCGCGGTATGCAGCAGCGCACCGGCTTCACCGAGCGTAACGATCACGGCACGCGCGCCCTTCTCGAGCAGCACGTCAGCGGCACGCCGCGCGTCATCGACCGATGCGATCTCGACGCCCGTCAATGCCGCCGCTTCGGTTTCGTTCGGCGTGATGTAGTCACACAGCGGATAGATGTCGTCGGTGAGCGGCAGCGCAGGCGCCGGGTTGAACACGGTGATCACGCCATGTTTGCGCGCGAGTTCCAGCCCGCGTCGCGCGGCCGGAATCGGTTGTTCCAGTTGCGTGACGAACACGCCCGCGCGCGCGATATCTTCTTCGATGGCCTCCACGTCCTCCGGCACAAGCGTGCCGGCAGCGCCCGCCGCAACGATGATCGCGTTGCCGCCGGTGTTTTCATCGACATAGATGTGCGCGGCGCCTGTAGCGGCATCCTGCATGACTGTGGCCCGCGACGTAATGCCTTCCGCGGACCAGGTGGCCTGCGCGATGTCACCGAATGCATCCGCGCCGATGCGCGTGCAGAAGATCACGTCCGCGCCCGCGCGCGCGGCGGCCACTGCCTGATTCGAACCCTTGCCGCCGGGCCCCATCTTGAACGCGGAGCCCGCCACGGTCTCGCCGAGCAAGGGCATGCGTTGCGCGCGAAACGCGAGGTCCGTCACGTAGATGCCAAGAATGACGACGCTCTTCATCGCGAGCCTCCGTCTGAAACTTGGGGTGCATCGGGCGCAAGCAGCACGCCCTTTTTGAAGATGAAGCAGCCATAGCCGCGCGCTTCGCCCGTCGCGATCACGCAAAAAGCCTGTCTGGCGCGGTCATAAAAAGCGAAACGTTCGACTGGAGAAAAAGGCAACGCGCGGCCTTCGGCGTCGTCCACTTCGCGTTGTGCCTCGCGCTGTACGGCCGGCAGCGTGGCGGCGTCGCCGACCACTTCCATGCGGCCCGCGGGGTCATCGACGAACGTGTCGAGCGGCAATACCGACAGCACCGCGCGCACGGCACGCGGCGCGCTCGCGCCGTCCATGCGCAGCACGCGTCCGAGCGCGGTTTTGCGCGCCACGGAATCGGCGGGAAAATGAGCGTCGCAGATCACCACTTCGTCGCCGTGACCCATCGCGGCGAGCGCGTGCAGGATGTCGGCGTTCAAGAGCGGATCGATGTTCTTCAGCACAGCGTCTCCTCCATGCATGGGCGCGTCTCCTGTCGAGATCTACGCCCGGTCAATTCCTTGATCAGTCTCCGTACGGCACCCAGATGTTCTTCACTTGCACGGCCTGACGAAGGAACGGCAGCCCTTCGCTTGCGGCATCGTGCCAGTCGAACACGCGGCCCTGATCGACGAAGGTCCGTTTCAGATTGCCGACCGACTCGCGTTCGGCAAGCGCCGAAAGCGCCGCGCCATGGAAGCACCAGAGCGCGTCGACGTCGTCGTGCTGAGCGAGCGTCTGCGTCAGCGAACGCGCATCGCCGGTGACGATGTTGAGCGCGCCGCCCGGCACATCCGAGGTCTCGACGACCTGATAGAAGTCCGTGGCCATCAGCGGACACGTCTCGCTGGGCACCGCCACCACGCGATTGCCGAGCGCAAGCGCAGGCGCGACGAGCGACACGAAGCCCAGCAAAGGCGCCTCGTCCGGGCACACCACGCCGATCACGCCCAGCGCTTCGTGCATCGCCAGCGCCACGCCGTGCAGCGGCGGCGCATGCACCGCGCCGTCGAACTTGTCGGTCCACGCGGCGTATGTGAAGAAGCGCGTGATCGATGCTTCCACTTCGCGCTTCGCATCCCGTTCGCTGGCGCCGGCGCGCTGCACGAGTTGCCGGGCAAATTCATCGGCGCGCGCGCTCAGGTTCTCCGCGAGGTAGTACAGCACTTGCGCGCGGTTATGCGCACTCGCCGACGTCCACTTCGTCATGCCGCGCGCGGCCGCTACTGCGTTGCGAATGTCCTTGCGATTGCCCTCGCCCACTTCGCCGACGATCTCTCCCGAAGGCGCGCGCACGAGTCGCGAATAGCCGCTGTCCGGACGCGCCTGCTTGCCGCCGATGAAGAGCTTCGCCGTGCGGTCGAGCGCGCTGATGTTGCCCGCATCGGTCAGTGAATCCGGCTCGGCCGGCGCTGCCTTGCTCTCGCTGCGCAGCGGGAGCTTCGCCCACGCGCGCGGCTTCAGGTATTCGTAAATGCCCTCGCGTCCGCCCTCGCGGCCGAAGCCCGACTCGCGATAGCCGCCGAAGCCCACGGCCGCGTCGAACAGGTTCGTCGCATTGATCCACACGACGCCGCACTGCAGGCGCGGCGCGACATCCAGTGCGCGGCTGATGTTCTCGCTCCACAAGCTTGCGGCAAGCCCGTAGCGCGTGTTGTTCGCGAGCGCGACGGCTTCTTCCGGCGTGCGGAAGCTCATCGTCACGAGCACGGGGCCGAAGATTTCTTCCTGGGCGAGCGTCGAGGCGGGCGAGACCTTCGTGACCAGTGTCGGCGGAAAGAACGCGCCGCCTTCCGGCACGCCGACACGCGTCGACTGATGGATCTCGCAACCTTCGCTCGCGCCCTTCGCGACCAGCGCGCGGATGCGTTCGAGCTGGATGTCGTCGACGACCGCGCCCATGTCGATGCCCTTGTCGAGCGACGCTCCGACGCGCAGCGTGTCCATGCGGCGCTTGAGCTTCTCGACGAAGCGCGCCTCGATGCCTTCCTGCACGAGCAGGCGCGAACCGGCGCAGCACACTTGCCCCTGGTTGAACCAGATAGCATCGACGACGCCTTCCACGGCGCTGTCGAGGTCGGCGTCGTCGAACACGATGAACGGCGACTTGCCGCCGAGTTCGAGCGTCAGCGACTTGCCCGAGCCCGCCGTGCTCGCGCGGATCAGGCGGCCCACTTCGGTCGATCCGGTGAACGCGATCTTCGCGACCCGCTGATGTTCGACGAGCGCGGCGCCGGTGCGGCCGTCGCCGGTCACGACATTGAGCACGCCTTTCGGCAAGCCCGCGCGGTGTGCGAGTTCAGCAAACAATAACGCCGTGAGCGAGGTGAACTCGGCCGGCTTCAACACGACCGTGTTGCCGAGCGCGAGCGCGGGCGCGATTTTCCATGCAAGCATCAGCAGCGGAAAGTTCCACGGCACGATCTGGCCGATCACGCCGAGCGGCGTCCAGTCGGCGAACTCCTTGTCCTGCAACTGGGCCCATCCCGCGTGATGCAGAAAGTGCCTTGCTACAAGGGGTATATCGATGTCGCGGGACTCGCGGATCGGCTTGCCGTTATCGAGCGATTCGAGCACCGCAAACAGGCGCGCATGCCGCTGCACCATGCGCGAAAGCGCATACAGATGACGCGCGCGCCCGGCGCCGCCGATGGCCTGCCAGCCTTCGAGCGCCGCATGCGCGGCCTGTACGGCGGCATCGATATCGGCCTGCTCGCCCTGCGCCACCGATGCGAGCACGCGGCCCGTGGCGGGTTCGCTTGAATCGAAACGCTCGGCGGCATCGCTGTCGCGCCAGGCGCCGTTGATGAAGTGACCGAAGCGCCCTTCATGTTGATCGAGCCAGGCGCGCGCGGCGCGATCGTCTTCCGGTGCGGGTCCGTAGTCCATCGAGGAGAAATAGTCGGCAACGCTCATGAGGCTTGGAATGTGAAGTCGTGCGGATCAGGCGACGGGATGACGATTGAACGCCGAATAGCGTCCGCTCACGTGATGTTCGAGCTGGCGTTCGATATCCGCCAGCAGACTCGATGCGCCGACGCGGAACAGTTCGGGTTCGAGCCACTCGCGGCCGAGCTCTTCTTTCATCAGGATCTGGTATTCGAGCACGGACTTGGCCGTCGAGACCCCGCCCGCCGGCTTGAAGCCGATCAGGACGCCGGTGCGCGCCAGATAGTCGCGGATCATCCGCACCATGACGAGCGAGACGTCTAGCGTGGCGTTCACGCCTTCCTTGCCCGTCGAGGTCTTGATGAAATCGGCGCCGGCCATCATGCAGATCATCGAGGCCTTGGCGACGTTCGACAGCGTGCGGATGTCGCCCGTCGCGAGAATCGCCTTGACGTGCGCCGGTCCGCAGGCCGCGCGAAAGTCGCGCATTTCGTCGTACAGCGCTTTCCAGTTTCCTGTCAGGACGTGCTCGCGCGTGACGACGATATCGATCTCCGCTGCGCCGTCCGCCACCGATGCCTCGATCTCGCGCAGCTTCAATTCATGCGGATTGAGGCCGGCGGGAAAGCCCGTGGACACGGCGGCAACCGGTATGCCGCTGCCTTGCAACGCGTCCACGGCGGTCTTCACATAGCGGTGATAGACGCAGACTGCGCCCGTCGTGATCGAGGCGGGCGGCATGCCGAGCGCGTCAAGCAGGTCGTCGCGCACGGGCCGGCGCGCCTTTGCGCACAATCGCTCGACGCGGCCGTGGGTGTCGTCGCCGTTCAGCGTGGTGAGGTCGATGCAGGTGATGGCCTTCAGCAGCCACGCCGCCTGCGCGTCTTTCTTCACGGCCCGTCGCGTGCCGAGTGTGGACGCGCGGCGCGCCACGGCCGACTGATTGACGCGCAGCCCATCCAGCCACGCAAGGTCGAACGGCACGCCGGGGTTACGCGTGCCAGCGTGGTCCTGAACCTTCCCAGGCCACGCGACGATGGACTTCGATGCAGTTTCCAGCATGAGATCGGTGTGCCGGCGTCTTGTGCGACGCACAACATGTTTTGATAGATTGATCTCAGCTTATATCAATTTTGTTACGATCGTAACATAGGGAAAGTTCGGGGGTGCTTTGACAGGCTCGGCATGTTGTGGCGCCCTTGCAGAAAAAATCAGGCTGCGATTCCACTTTTTAGTGGAACGCGCGGTTTCGCCAGGCCGAGATGATCGCGCAGGGTGCGTCCTTCGTACTCGCTGCGGAACAATCCGCGTCGCCGCAGTTCCGGCAACACCGCGTCGATGAAATCATGCAGGGAACCGGGCAGCAACGCCGGCATGATGTTGAACCCATCGGCGCCAAAATGCTGAAAGCGCTGTTCCAGTTCGTCGGCAATCTGCGCGGCGGTGCCCACGATCTGCCAATGTCCGCGCGCCCCCGCAATACGGCGATAGAGTTGGCGGATCGTCAGATTCTCGCGGCGCGCGAGTTCGATCATCAGGGACTGGCGGCTCTTGCTTGCGTTGGTTTCAGGCAGTTCGGGGATCGGTCCGTCGAGGGGGAAAGACGAGAGATCGAAACCGCCTGTCAGCGTGGAAACCATCGCCAGGCCCACGACAGGATCGATGAGCGCCTGCAATTCCTCGAACTTGTCTCGCGCTTCCGCTTCCGTGCGGCCGACGATCGGCATCACGCCCGGCATGATCTTCAGCGAATCCGGATGCCGGCCAAAATGCGCCATGCGGCCCTTCACGTCCGCATAGAACGCCACTGCGTCTTCGAGTGTCTGCTGCGCCGTGAAGACGACCTCGGCCGTGCGCGCCGCGAGCGTCCTGCCCGCCTCCGACGATCCTGCCTGCACGAGCACCGGATGTCCCTGCGGCGCGCGTGCGACGTTCAACGGTCCACGCACGTTGAAGAACGCGCCACGGTGATTCAGCACGCGGCGCTTGCCGGGATCGAAGAAGATTCCAGAGGCCTTGTCGCGCGGAAAGGCATCCTCGTCCCAGGTGTCCCATAGCCCGGCAACCACGTCGGCGAACTCGGCGGCGCGTTCGTAACGGTGCGCGTGCTGCAAGTGTTCGTCGTGACCGAAATTGCGCGCTTCATGTTCGCTCGACGACGTCACGAGATTCCATCCTGCACGCCCGCCGCTGATGTGATCGAGCGACGCAAACTTGCGTGCGATGTGATACGGCTCGTTGAACGACGTGGACGCGGTGCCGACCAGACCGATGCGCTGTGTCACCGCTGCCAGCGCCGAAAGCAGCGTGAGCGGCTCGAACTGGGCCACGTAGCTGTGCGCGGTGCGACTGAGGAACGGCGCGTCGTCGCCGCGCGTGCCGGAGCCATCGGCGAGAAACACGAGATCGAATTTCGCCGCCTCGGCGGCTTGGGCAAGCTGCGCGTAATGCGCGAAGTTGCTGCCTGCGTCGGCCACCGCCTGAGGGTGGCGCCATGCCGCAATGTGATGACCGGTGGGATAGAGAAATGCGCCAAGATGCAGATGCCCGCTTCGTCGAGTCATGCCGGAATCGTCCTTCGCTTGATAACTTGCTTGAGAGCCCAGGGAGCGAAACGGCGGCCCTGGCGACTGGCCGCGTCACGCTCCCCGATTCTCAAGCCCGGCGAAGGGCCTTCAAACGAAGCAAAACTGCATAGCTCAGCGCGCGGCGCGTGAAATGCATTGCACGCCGCGCAGGAATCAGTCCTCTCGCAACTGCGCAAGCGACGCGCGTTGCTTGCCGTCCGCGGCGAAGTTATCGTCCGCCAGCCAGCGCTCGAAACCACGGCGCACGCGCGGCCAGTCACGGTCGATGATCGCGTACCACGCGGTATCGCGATTGCGTCCGCGATAAACAATCGCTTGCCTGAAAATGCCTTCGAATTCGAAGCCGAGCCGCAGCGCGGTCTTGCGCGAGGGCGCGTTCAGGCTGTCGCACTTCCATTCATAGCGGCGGTAGCCGAGGTCATCGAATGCGTAACGCATCAGCAGAAACTGCGCTTCGGTCGAGATGCGCGTCTGTTTCAACAGCGGAGAAAACGTCACGCTGCCCACTTCGATGACGCCATGCACCGGCTCGATGCGCATCAGCGCAAGTGTGCCGACCGCCTTGCCGTTGGAAAGATCGATGACGCTGTAGTGCAGCGGATCGGTGGATGCCGCGGCCTTCGTCAGATAGTCGCGAAAGGCGTCGGCATCCGTGAAGGGGCCTGCAAACAGATAGGTCCAGTCGCGTCCGTCCGCCGCGCGGCCATAGGCGTCGAAGAGATCGGCGCCGTGACGGTCCACGTCGAGCGGCTCAAGGCGACAATGCTTCCCTTCGATAACGATGCGGGCCGGCCGCTCGCGCGGCGTCCAGTCATTCACCGCATCGCCGATCGGCTGCTGATGTTCGTTGGTTCTCGTCATACGTCGGGCGCTCCTGGCCGTGAAAGGGTCTCGGTACGCTAAGGTACCGCAAACCTTGCCATGGACCTAGCGCCCGCCGGATTCAGGCAGCGCCCGACCAGCCGCCGAAATGCGCGATCCCCTCGAGCGGCAGACGTGCACGCGGCGCGGCTTCGCGCTCGGCAAGTTGGGCGGGAAGCGCCTGGGCGTCACCATGATGCGCGACCGAGATCATGCTGAGCGGCACATAGCGCTCGGGAATATCGAAGGCTTGTTGAAAGGCCGGGGCGTCGAAGCCGCTCATCGGGTGCGCCGCGAGCCGTAGCGCATGAGCTTGCAGCAACAGCGCCATGGCGGCGGCGCCGGCGTCGTAGCTCGCAGTCGCGTTGACAGTGCCCTTCGAAGTCAGCGTATCCGCCAGCACGGCGATCAACACCTGAGCCGGCGCATTCCACGTCTGATTGAACGGAATGAGCGTGGTGAAGGCGCGCGCAAAGGCGTTCGGATCCACCGCCTTCTCGAACACGACGAAGCGCCAGGGCTGCGCATTGAACGCCGAGGGCGCCCAGCGCGCGGCTTCGAGGAGCGCGAGAACCTGATCGTGTGCGACGGCCTTGTCAGAATAGGCGCGCGGACTCCAGCGTTCGGCGAGCAGCGAATGGATGGGAAGGTCGGTTTGTGCGGGTCGATCCGTCATGGTGTATGCGTAAGCGAGTTGAGATGAAAAAGCTTAAGCGCCTCGCCTGGAAATCCCTTGGCCCCAAGCAAAGCGTCTCAAGTAGATAAAAAGCGGAATGAAACGTTCGATGCATAACCTTAGCGAAAATCATGCGTTCCTGTGCGAGTAACCACTGGTTATCATGAATGATCCGCGGGACTGTCATGCGCTGCGTGGCGGACCGCCCGTTCATCTGGAGCATCGATCTTGACTCGACAACACTCATCGCGCCGCCCGTTCGTGGTTGGAATCGGCGGCACGACACGGCCTGCTTCGTCCACGGAGCGCGCGCTCGCCCTGTCATTGAAGGGCGCACAGGAAGCTGGCGCACGCGTGCAACTGTTCGGCGGCGCATTCCTGCATGGCCTGCCGCACTACGCGCCAGAAACACGGCAGCTCACGGACGAGCAGCATGAATTGATCGAGGCTGTCCGCAGCGCCGACGCCCTCGTCATCGCCACGCCCGGCTATCACGGCGGCGTCTCGGGGCTGGTCAAGAACGCACTCGACACGCTCGAGGAATTGCGCAGCGATGAACGTCCGTATCTCGACGGCCGCGCCGTCGGCTGCATTGTCACGGCATACGGATGGCAGGCCGCGGGCACGGTGCTGACCTCCTTGCGTTCCATCGTTCATGCGCTGCGTGGCTGGCCCACGCCTTTCGGTGCAACCGTCAACACGCTGGAGACGCGCTTCGAGACGGTGGATACGTGCTCGGACCCGAAGGTGCTCGAACAGTTGCGCACCGTGGGCCGCCAGGCAGCGAACTTCGCGCTGGCCTTCGGCGCGCATGACGGCGACGCGTATCACGCGGTGGAGCGTGAAGTGAGCATCGTGCAAGGTTGACCCGGTCCAGTCGAGACAGCGTCCTGTCTCGACTCATCATCACGTCCGGCGCAATACCCGCGACAGCACCGCTTCCTCCAGTTCCGCAAACCGTTCGGCCGTGCGACTGCGCGGCCGCGGCAGCGCCACCTCCGTATCCAGCGTGATGTGCCCTTCCTCGATCAGCACGATCCGGTTTCCCAGCGACACCGCCTCCTGCACGTCGTGCGTCACCAGCAAGGCGGTGAAGCGATGTTCACGCCACAGTTTTTCGATCAGCGCTTGCATCTCGATGCGCGTCAACGCGTCGAGCGCGCCGAGCGGCTCGTCGAGCAACAGCAGGTCCGGCCGATGCATCAGCGCTCGCGCAAGCGCCACCCGTTGTTTCTGTCCGCCGGAGAGATGCGAGGGCCAGTCGCGTTCGCGACCACTCAAACCTACTTCGGCGAGCGTCGCGCGTGCGTCCTCGCGAGCGCCGCGCGGCAGGCCGAGCATCACGTTGTCAAGCACGCTTTTCCACGGCAATAGCCGCGCGTCCTGAAACATGATGCGGATGCCGAGGGTGTCGCCGGGCGTCGCGGCATGACGTTGCACGACGCCAGTCGAGCTGTCCTCCAGCCCCGCGATCAGACGCAGCAAGGTGGACTTGCCGCAACCGCTGCGCCCGACGATCGACACAAAGCTCCCTCGCTCGATCGACAGGTCCAGATCGTGCAGCACACGCCGTTCGCCGAAGTGCTTGCCTCCGCCGCGCTGGGCGCCCGCATTGTCGCGCCCGACCGGCAGCCGTGAACCCGGCGACGTGCGCGGCGCCGGTTGCACGGGCGGGTCCGCTTGCCGACTGGCGGCCGATTTCACTGAACTCATGATCGCGCCTCGTTCTGCCAGGACGGATGCCAGCGCAGCGTCGCGCGCTCGATGAGGCGAGCGGCCGTGTCAGCCAGCTTGCCGAGCAGCGCATACAGCAGAATGCCGACCAGCACGACATCGGTTTGCAGGAACTCACGCGCATTCATCGTCATGTAGCCGATGCCCGATTGCGCCGAGATGGTCTCCGCGACGATCAGCATGACCCACATCAGCCCCAGCGCGAAGCGCACGCCGACGAGAATCGAAGGCAATGCGCCCGGCAGGACAACATGCCAGTACAGTGCCCATCCGGAGAGCCCATAACTCTTCGCCATTTCGATCAGATCACGATCCACCGAGCGGATACCGTGATACGTATTGACGTAGATTGGAAAGAACACGCCCAGCGCAACGAGCACGAGCTTGGCTTCCTCGCCGATGCCAAACCACAGGATCAAGAGCGGAATCAACGCGAGCGCGGGAATGTTGCGGATCATCTGCACGGTTGAGTCGAGCGCGATTTCCGCGGGTCTGCTGAGACCGGTTGCCAGCCCGAGCACGAAGCCCGCCGAACCGCCCATCGCAAAACCGGCGAGCGCCCGCCATGCGCTGACCTTGACGTTGGCCCACAGTTCGCCGGACAGGATCAGGGTCCATGCCGCCTTCACGACCGCAAGCGGTTCGGGCAACACGCGGACCGACAGCCCGCCGCTGCGTGCCGCGCTTTCCCAGGCAATCAGGATCAGCACGGGCACGGCCCATGGCAACAGATGACGGGTGATGTTTTTTTCGATTTTCATCGCCCGTTCAGCCCTGCGCCGCACGCGGCAGCTCCGAGGTGCCGATCACTTCGCCGAAGGGCCCCGACAACGGACCCGTGGACTTGGCCTTCTGGCCGCGCGGCAGCAGCGGGAACACGAGTTCGGCGAAGCGATACGACTCCTCGAGATGCGGATAACCTGACAGAATAAAAGTGTCGATGCCGAGTTCCGAATATTGCTTCATCAATCCGGCCACTTGTTCCGGATTTCCGACGAGCGCCGTGCCCGCGCCGCCGCGCACCAGGCCGACGCCGGCCCAGAGATGCGGATACACCTCGAGCGCGTCGCGATTGCCGCCGTGCAGCGCGGCCATGCGCCGCTGGCCTTCCGAATCCATCTTCGCGAACGAAGCCTGTGCACGGCGGATGGTTTCGTCGTCGAGCTTGCTGATCAGGCGATCCGCGTCTGCCCGCGCTTCCTGCTCCGTCTCGCGGACGATCACATGCAGCCGGATGCCGAACTTGATGTCGCGGCCGGCTGCGGCAGCGCGGCGGCGAATGTCGTTGATTTTTTTCTCGACTTCCGCAGGCGGCTCGCCCCATGTCAGATAGGTATCGACATGCTTTGCGGCGATCTCGTGCGCGGCCGGCGAGGACCCGCCGAACCACAACGGCGGATGCGCCTTCTGCACCGGCGGATACAGCACCTTGCCGCCCTGCGAGCGCAGATGCTTGCCGTCGAAGTCGAAGCTGCCGTTCTCGTGCGCGCTTTCCAGCAGGCCGCGCCAGATGCTCAGGAATTCATCGGTGAGTTCGTAGCGCGTATCGTGGTCGTAGAAGACGCCGTCGCCCGCGAGCTCCGACGGGTCGCCGCCCGTGACCACGTTGATCAGCAGGCGGCCGTTGGACAGCCGGTCGAACGTGGCGGCCATGCGCGCCGACAGACCCGGCGAACTCAGGCCCGGACGAATCGCGACGAGAAACTTGAGACGCCTCGTCGCCGGAATCAAACTCGACGCCACCACCCATGCATCCTCACAGGAGCGTCCGGTGGGCAGCAGCACGCCTTCGTAGCCGAGCGTGTCGGCGGCCGTTGCAATCTGCCGGAAATAGTCGTAGTCCGCTGCACGTGCGCCTTGCGTGGTGCCGAGATAGCGGCTGTCGCCGTGTGTAGGAATAAACCAGAAAACATTCATTGCGATAAACCTTGCGTAAGCGTCTCGTTTTTTATTCGGTGCAAGCGCGTCAGGCGACGTTCCAGCGCGCCGCGCTCACATCGAGCTGTTTCGGAATAAGCCTGAGATTCGTGAACACGTCCGCGATCCGCTGCTGATACGCAAGCGTGGCGCTTGTGACCGGCTGCACGCCGTATGCCGTCCGCCCGAGCGCGGTTTTCAGAATGTCCGCGTCGAGACCCACGAGCGGCGACAGTTGCGCCGCTACCGTGGGCACGTTGTCGCGCGCCCAGCGATCGACCTGATCGAGTTCATCGAGCACCGCATGCACGAGCGGCGCTTGCGTGCTCGCGATCTTGCGTGTCGCGAGGTAATACTGCACGTTGCTGACGAGGTTCGTACCATCGACGAGCTGCCGCGCATGCGCCTGTTTCTCGACGGCGGCCAGATAAGGATCCCAGATGACCCATGCGTCGATGCTTCCCTGCACGAAGGCCGCGCGTGCATCGGCGGGGGCGAGGTAGACGGGCTGGATATCGGCATAACCGAGGCCCGCCTTCTTCAGCGCCTCGACCAGCAGGTAGTGAACGTTCGACCCCTTGTTCAAAGCCACTTTCTTGCCGCGCAGGTCTGCGACCGAGCGAAGCGGCGATTGCTGCGGCACGACGATGGCCTCCGCCCTGGGAGCGGGCGGTTCATTGGCGATATAGACAAAGTCCACGCCCGCCGCCTGCGCGAAGATGGGCGGCGTCTCACCCACCGTGCCGATATCGACCGCGCCTGCATTGAGTCCTTCCAGCAATTGCGGCCCGGCTGGAAACTCGAGCCATTGCACGGTGACGCCCTGCGCCGCGAGACGCTTGTCGAGCGTGCCGCGCGCCTTCAAGACGACGAAGTTGCCGTATTTCTGATAGCCGATACGCAAGGTCTTCGATGCGTCAGCGGCAAGCGTGCCGCCGGCGCTAAAGGCCCCCGTCATACCCGCGCCCAGCGCGGCGAGCCTGACAAGCGCGCGGCGGCGCGACACATTTTCCGGAACGAACATGAGGATTCCTCTGGCGATGAACGGTGACATCGGTGATGCCGTCTGGGTTCATCGATCTTAGCAACGCGTCCAGCCATCGCTAAGCGAGCAATCGTCATAATCAATTCAGGAAAATGGCATCACTCCGGCGGATGATCGGCGGGCGACTGAAACACGTCCACCGTATAGCCCATGTTGAAGTAGCCCGCGCGCGCATACAGCGCAATGGTTTCCAGCCGCTCGGTGCGGCTCGGTGGATCATCATGCTGCGCCTTGCCGGACGGTGTTCCGCATGCGCAGTCCTGGCGCACACGCTGGAATGCGCGCATCCGGCTGCGATCGCGCCTCTCCCGCACGGAAGTCGAGAGAGTTTGCCAATAACGAGTCAGGATGTGCTGCATGGCTGCGCTCCCGCGTGGCGTCGATATCTCGAATCTAGACCGTTGCAAAAATTCCGGCAAACAAACTTTTCTGCAATGCATTCCAACGTCTCGATTTCGGCGCACGGATCGATTCAGGCCGCCTTCTCCGCCGCATGGCGCCCCTCCGGCACACGCAGCCCGAGATGACTGCGTAACGTCTTGCCCTCGTACGCGCGGCGGAAGATCCCGCGCTTCTGCAAAATCGGCACCACGCCTTCCGTGAATGCTTCCAGCCCGCCCGGCAACGCATCGGGCATCAGGTTGAAGCCATCGGCGGCGCCATGTTCGAACCAGTTGGCGATGTCGTCCGCGATCTGCTCCGGCGTGCCCACGATCACGCGATGCCCGCCGCCGCCCGCAAGCGCGCGCACCAGTTCGCGCACCGTATAGCCGTGCGTGCGCGCCTGGGCGAGCGTCGCGTTGAAAAAAGTGTGATTGCCGTTGCCGTTATTCGGCGGCGGAAGGTCGTCGGGCAAACGCTGGTCCAGCGACAGGCTATCGGCCGGCACACCAAGCGTGCCCGCCAGGCGGTGCAGGCTGTAGCGCCATGGAATCAGGTCGACGAGTTCGTCGCGCCTGCGCAGCGCCTCAGCTTCAGTTCCGCCGATGATCGTGGTCAGCCCCGCGAGCACCTTCACAGCGTCCGGTCCGCGCCCATGACGCGCCGCGCGCAGGTTCAGATCTTCGCGATACGCCCGCGATTCATCGAACGATTGCGAGGCCGAAAAGACCGCTTCCGCATGACGTGCCGCAAGTTCGCGGCCATCGCCGGACGCGCCCGCCTGCACCAGCACCGGATGACCTTGCGCGGAGCGCGGCAGGTTGAGCGCGCCTTGCACACCGAAGAAGCGTCCACGATGCGCCGCCGGATGCACGCGCGCAAGATCGACGAAGCGGCCACTGGCCTTGTCCGCGATCAGCGCGTGATCCTCCCAGCTATTCCACAGCGTCTTCACGAGCGTCGCGAACTCGTCGGCGCGTGCGTAACGCTGCGCATGATCGGGCACGGCGTCGAGACCGAAATTGCGCGCGGACGGCAAGTCCGCCGTCGTCACGATGTTCCAGCCCGCGCGTCCGCCGCTGATGAGATCGAGCGTCGCGAAACGGCGCGCGAGATTGTACGGCTCGTTATAACTCGTCGATGCGGTCGCGATGAGTCCCAGATGCTCGGTCGCCGCAGCCACGCTGGTCAGCAGCAGCGTTGGTTCGAGCGCGGTGATCGGCCGCATGTCGAGCTGGTCGGCGATGGCGGCGTTATCGGCGAGAAAGATCGCGTCGAGGCACGCGCGTTCCGCAAACTGCGCGAGCCGCACGTAGTGATTCACGTCGATGAACGCGGCGGGGTCGGCATCGGCGAGACGCCATGCCGACGGCACAAAACCGGAATGCAGCGCGTTGATGTTCAGGTGCAACTGGCGCGGAGCAGCGGCGCTCATGAATGAAACTCCAGAAAAATTCGGAACATCCGGTTCAGAAAACGCGGCCTTCGGTCAGATGCGTGGTCACGCCGTTCAGTTCGTAGTCGCCCAGCACCCGCGATTTATGCAACAGCGGGTTATGGCTGAAGATCGTGCGCAGATTGCGCCAGTGCCGGTCGAAGTTGTGCGCGCGCGAAGTCGCCGACGCCCCGCCCGCCTCGAACAGGCGTTCCGCAGCGTGCAGCGCGAGCTTGCTGACGACGATCTGCGTGCGAGCCGTCGCGAGCGAGCCTTCCAGCACGTGCGCTTCGGCATCGGCGGCGCCATTGCGGACGGCGCGAGCTGTTCGGTCCAGCACACGCGCGTTCTCGGCGATCAGCGCATCGATCGCGTGGCTGTGCGCCGATAGCTCGCCGACGACCTGCTGGATGAACCCATCCTCGCGCGCACTCGGCGCTGCGCTGTGCAGCACGGGACGCCCATGCTTCAACACGTAGCGCTTCGCGTCGGTGACGACATTGCGCACGATGCCCGCCGCGACCGACACCAGATGAAGTTGCCGCAACGCGCTTCCATGACGTCCGACGAGCGTCGATTGCACGCGCGGCGCGACTTCGTCCTCGTGCACGACAAGGTTGTCGAACTCCAGGCTGCCGCTCGCGGTCATGCGCTGCCCCATGCCGTCCCAATCGTCGATCACGCGCAGCCCCTCGCGCTGCACCGGCACGATCGCGCTGACCGAATCGCCGTGCTCGTCCTGCACGTTGAGCCGCGCGTAGTCCGAGAACGCCGTGCCTGTCGAGTAATATTTCCGGCCGCTCAGGCGATATTGATTACCTTCGCGACGCAGCTGCGTCGTGATCTCACCGGGACGCGAGGTGGCGGCTTCGGTCGACGCGCCGCCGAAAATCGCGCCCTCGGCCACGCGCCGGATCTGCACTTCGTTGAACGGTGTGCGCGGCGACAACAACAACGCTTCGGTCTGGTCGAAATGGATGCGCAGCGCATGCGCCACGTTGCTCTCGTGCGCGGCGAGCGTCGAGATCACATGGAAAACATCTTCGAGCGAGCCGCCAAGTCCGCCCCACTCCACCGGCAGGCGCAACTTGCCCAGGCCCGAGCGGCGAAACAGTGCGAAGGCCTCGAACGGCAGATCGCGGCGCACTTCCCGCGCAGCGGCGTCCGCGCCGATCGCTTCCGCGAGCGTGGGCAATGCGGCCAATGCGTCGTTCAGTGCGTTGCGGGCTTGAGAGTCTTGTGACATCGTTCTTTCCTGTTTTTTTGAATGGCGCGCGGCCGGCCGTCAGGCGGCCTGCGCGTCGAAGTGTCGGGCCGGCACGGCATCGAGCAGCATGCGCGTATAGGCATGCCGGGGCGCGCGCCAGATTTCACGGTGATGGCCGCTTTCGACGATGCGACCGCCATGCATCACATGTACGCGATCGGCGATATAGCGGACCACCGAAAGATCGTGCGAAATGAAGAGATACGCCAGTCCCAGATCGCGTTTCAGCTCCACCAGCAGATTGAGAATCTGCGCCTGGATCGAGACATCGAGCGCGGAAACCGGTTCGTCGCAGATCAGCAACGCGGGTTCGAGAATGAGCGCGCGCGCAATGCCAATGCGTTGCCGCTGGCCGCCCGAAAACTCGTGCGGATAACGCGCGAGCGCCGTACTCGGCAGACCCACGCGATCGAGCATCGCGGCGGCACGCACGCGGCGCGCACGGGCGTCGCCTACGCCGTTCACCGCCAGCACCGTCTCCAGGATCGCGCCCACCGTGCGGCGCGGATTCAGCGATGCATACGGGTCCTGGAACACCATCTGCACATGCCGCCGATGCGGGCGCAAAGCGCGTTCGCCGAGCGGCACGAGGTCCGTGCCGCGCAGCCGGATCGCGCCGTCCGAGACCGGCACGAGGCGCATGATCGCTTTCGAGAGCGTGGATTTCCCGCACCCCGACTCGCCGACCAGGCCCACAGTTTCGCCGCGTCCGATGTCGAACGACACGCCATCCACCGCGCGCGCCATGCCCTTGCCGTGGCGATGCGCATAGTCCACGGTCAGGCCGCTTATCGACAGCAAGGGTTCGCCTTCGCCCTGCTTTTCGGGCAGCGTGTTCACGCGCACCAGTGGTGTTACGTTGAAGGCCGCCTTGCCGTCGGGAGAAGCCGCGTGCCGGATCTCCGGCAGCTTCCATTCGCGATAGTGAACCTCGTTCGACAGATTCAGCGACGCGCCCAGCAACCCGCGCGTATAAGCATGCTGCGGCCGCGTGAATAGCTGTTCCACCGGCCCTTCCTCCACTTTCTCGCCGGCGAGCATCACGGCGACGCGGTCCGCGTGCTGCGCGACGACGCCGAGGTCATGCGTAATGAGCAATAGCGACATCGACAGTTCGCGGCGCAATTCGTCCAGCAATTCGAGGATGCGCGCCTGGATGGTGACGTCGAGCGCAGTGGTCGGTTCATCGGCGATCAGGAGACGCGGACGGCATGCCACCGCCATGGCGATCATCACGCGTTGCCGCTGCCCGCCCGACAGCTCGTGCGGATAATCCGCCACGCGCCGCTGCGGCTCGGGTACGTGCACGAGATCGAGCAACTCCACCGCGCGCCGTTGCGCCGCCTGCTGCGACAGCGATTCATGCTGGCGCAAGGTCTCGACAATCTGCGCGCCGACCGGCAGCACCGGATTCAGCGAGGTCATCGGCTCCTGGAAGATCATCGAGATGTCGCGCCCACGCAATGCGCGCATGTCGCGCGGCTTCAATGCAAGCATGTCGCGTCCGTCGAAACGCACGCTTCCCGTCACACGCCCGGATGCTGGCAACAGCCGCATCAGCGAGAGCGCGGTGGCCGACTTGCCGCAGCCCGATTCACCGACGAGCGCCAGCGTCTCCCCGGCGGCGATATCCAGATCAATGCCGCGCACCGCGCGATACGCGCCGAAATCCACGTGCAAACCGCGCACTTCAAGAAGTTGAGTCAAGCCTTTACCTCGTCAGGAAAGCGGCCGCATGCGCGGGTTGAGTGCGTCGTTGAGACCGTCGCCGAGCAGGTTCAGCGCAAGCACGGCCAGCACGATCGCCGCCCCGGGAATCGCGGTGAGATACCACGCGGTGCGCAGCGCATCGCGGCCCGCGCCGATCATGCCGCCCCACGTCACCACGTTCGGATCGCCCATGCCGAGGAACGACAGCGACGATTCGATCAGGATCGCGCTCGCCACCATCACCGACGCCGTGACGATCACCGGAGGCAATGCGTTAGGCAATATTTCCCCGAATATGATCCGCGTATGACTAAAGCCCTGACTGCGCGCGGCCAGTACGAAATCACTCTGTCGCAAGGTGCGGAACTCGGCGCGCACGATCCGCGCGACCGTCGGCCATGAGGCAATACCGATCGCCAACGCAATGACCGTGACACCCGGATTGCCGATCGCAACGATCACGATCACCAGCAGAAATGAAGGCACCGTCTGGAACAATTCGGTGACGCGGACGAGCACGTCATCGATCAGCCCGCCGAAGAAGCCGGCGAGCGCGCCCACTAGCGTGCCGATCACGAGTCCGATCGCCGCCGCCGATGCGCCGATCAGCAAGGACACGCGCGCACCATGCGCGACGCCCGCAGCAACGTCGCGGCCAAGCGAATCGGTCCCGAGGCGATACAGCGGATCAGCACCCGGCCATTCGAACGGCGCTGCGACCATGTCAAGTGGGTCGCCCGGGAAAAAGTGCGGCGCGCCAAGCGCGAGTGCGATGAAGGCGGCCAGCAGCGCGAGGCCCGCGAGCGCGGAGGGATTGCGCAGCAACGCATGCCATGCGCCACGCGAACCCGCCGAAGACGGAGCATGCTGCGCACGGCGCGAGCCGAATAACGCGCCCGCGAGCTGGCGTCGCCAGGCGGAATGGGTTGAATGAGTAGCCATGCGTGAGAGTGAGTGAGTCAAGCGATGCGTGGATCGAGCCACGCCTGAAGCAGATCGACGACGACGTTCGCGACGATCACCAGCAACGAGGACAGCAGCAGCACGCCGAGCAACACGCTGAAATCGCGCGCCATGACGGCATCGAGCGCGAGCCGGCCAAGGCCCGGCCAGCTGAATACCGTCTCCGTCACGGCCGCGCCGCCCAGCAGCGTGCCGAAGTGAATGCCGACCATCGTCGTGAGCGGCATGAGGGCGTTGCGCAACACATGGCGCACCGTCACGCGCAGAGGATGCAACCCCTTCGCATGCGCGGTGCGAACGAAGTCCTGACGCGTGACTTCGAGCATCGCGCTGCGGGTCAGCCGTGCATAGATCGCGACGAAGAAAGAGCCGAGCGTCGCGGCCGGCAGCAGCACGTGCCGGGCAAGATCGGCGAGGTGAGCGAAGCCATGCAGGTTCGCGCCCACTGTCACATCACCGCCGCTCGGCAGCCAGCCCAGATGCACCGAGAACAGCACGATGGCCAGCAGCCCGATCCAGAAGCCCGGTGTCGAATACAAGAGGAGCGCGAGCACCGAGAGCACACGGTCCGGCCATTTGCCCGCCCAATGCGCCATGACCGCGCCCAGTACGATCCCCGCAATGATCGCCAGCGCGAGCGCCGTGCCCATCAGGATCAGCGTGCTGGGAAGGCGCGACAGAATCAACTGCATGACGGGCGCGTCATAGCGCGGCGAATAGCCAAGGCTGCCGTGCGCAAGATGCCCAAGGTATGCGCCGAGTTGATGCAGCAGCGGCTGGTCCAGGCCGAATTTCGCCCGCAGGGCTTGCACCGTTTCCAGCGTGGCGGAGCCGGACTCGCCTGCCAGCACGTCGGCGGCGTCGCCGGGCATCAGCTTCAGCAAGAAGAAGTTGGCGATCACGATTGCGAGCATCGGCGGCAGCGCCTGCCATGCCGTGCGTCTGGCTATCGCGGCGAAGCGGCTGCGGCGGTTCATTGCATCGCTCCTCATGCAGCCAGCCATACATCGGCGAGATTGCCTTCGAGACCTTGCGCGGACACCGTGTGATTGCGTACCCGACGGTTCGCGAGCGTGACCATCCGCGGCGCGACGAGATTGAGAATGGGCAGATCGCGATACACGATCTGCTGGAACTGCTGATACAACGCCACGCGCTTGCTCTCGTCGGTTTCGATCGAGGCAGCTTCGAGCAAGCTATCCACTTGCGCGTTGTTGTAGTGCGGTGCATTGGAAAACGGCACGCCCGGACGAATGTTCTTTGACCAGTACAGACGCTGCACGCCCACACTCGGATCGAACAACGTATTCACACCGATGCTCGTGAAATCGAACTGACGGTCTGCATACACGCGCTTGAGGAACGACGGCAGATCCTGCGAGCGCACCGTGACTTCGATGCCCACGCGCGCAAGCGCGGACTTCACATAGTCGGCCTGACGCCGGTACATGTCGCCATAGGGAAGATAGTCGTGCGTCAGCTGGAAGCGCGGACCGCCGTTCTTGCGCGGATAACCGGCCGCGTCCAGCAGCTTCTCCGCATTCGCGATATCGAATGCATAAGGCGCAAGCTTCGCATCGTGATACGGCGAAGCAGGCGTGATGGGTGTAGGCGAGACATCGGCATAACCATACGCAATCGTCTTCTGCACGATCTGAGGATTCACCGCGTGCGCGATAGCCTGACGCACCCGCAGGTCTTTCAGGATCGGATGATCGAGATTGAAGTCGATTTCCGAGAGCGGCTCGAGGAAACGATAGCCACGCGTCTCCACCGCGAGTTGCGGCAATTGCGTGAGACGCGGCAAATCCGACAACGGCACCGGGTTCTCTCCGCCGAGATCGAGCGCGCCGGTTTCGAAGGCGGCCGAGCGCGCGGCGGCATCGGGCACGACCTTGAAGACGAGTGCGTCGATATACGGCTTGCCTGCGTCCCAGTAGTCCGGATTGCGCTCATACACGATGTTCGCGCCGCGCGTCCACGACTTGAAGCGGAACGGGCCGGTGCCGACAGGCGCGTTGTTATGCGGGTTCGACAACGGGTCGCCCGTGGCATAGAGATGCTTGGGGACCATGGGCGACTCGCCGGCCGACAGCGCCTTCAGCAGATAAGGCGCGGGCTTCGACAGTTCGATGACCGCGGTGCGCGCGTCCGGTGTCGAGACCTGCACGACATTCGCGAAGGTGCTGCGGCCGCGCGGATGAATCGACTTCAGCAGTTCGATCGAGAACGCGACGTCCGCTGATGTGAAAGGCTGTCCATCGTGCCACTTGACGTTCTGGCGCAGCGTGAACGTGTACTTGAGGCCATCCGGGCTGACCTTCCAAGCGGTAGCGAGTTGCGGCTGCGGTTTGAGATCGAAGTCATAGGCAAGCAAGCCTTCCAGCACCTTCGAGCTTGCGACGAGCGCCGGTCCCGTGGTCTGGAAGATCGACACGAGCACGGGCGGCTCGGGATTGATCAGCATGTTGAGCGTGCCGCCCCGCTTCGGCGCCGCGCCCTGTGCGAATGTCAGTGAAGACAGGCTTGCGGACGCGAGCGCCGCGCCCGATGAAACCAGGAAGTCCCGCCGATTGAAACCTGCCATGTGCTGCCGTTCCTCTTGTGTGCCGTGGTCGTTCGAATGGGGCGCGACATGATGCTGCCGCGCCGCTCACGATAGAACGGCATCACATGCAAGAGAACCAAGCGTTCCGCATATGCAAAAGCACGGCGGCGCGAAAAGCTTATGAGGAAACGAGCGAAGGGGGTACGTTCTGCTTATCCGCGCTTTCGTTGATCGATCTACAGCCGTGCCCAACGCGCGGCGTAGGCGACGGCGTGATCGGCTTCGAAGAAGTAGTCGAGCGCGTCGAAGGTGAACGACGCGGCATGCGGCGACGCGCCGCTTTCGATAATGAGGTTGGCGGCGAAGAGGCCGCTCGGCAATGCATGCGCCGAGGGCGCGACATCGTATCCCTTGTATCGCATATGGCTTTCCAGAGGGCAAAGGCGCCCGATGCGATTCATGCTAATACGCGTGCCGCGACCTTCAAACCAAGGCTTTGCTCTTAGCTAATGCGCCCGGCCGTCACGAGTTATTTCGTGGGCCGAGATTGGAGTCCAAGTGCGGCACGGCCTTCGCGCGGCGCCATGCGCGCCAGGAAGACGATAACCGCGGCCACGACCGACATGATCGCCAGGCCCGTCAGACCGCCCTGGATCGAACCGGTCTTCTGCTCGAGAAAGCCGAAGGCCGCGGGCGCCACGAAGCCGCCGAGATTCCCGATCGAGTTGATCAGCGCGAGCACGGGCGCCGCGATGCGCGCATCCAGATAGCCTTGCGGAATGGGCCAGAACAACGACGATGCCGCCTTGAACCCGATCGCCGCGAAGCAGATGGCGACGAACGAGAACGCCGGGCTGCCCAGACCGGCGGCATACATGCCCGCCGCTGCGATCAGGAGCACGCATGCCACCCACGCCTGCTGGAACTTGAAACGTCCAGCGAGAGCGGCGAACAGATACATCGCGACGATCGAGATCAGCCAGGGAATCGAATTGAAGAGCCCGACCTGCAAGTCGTTCAGATGCCCCATCTTGCGGATGATGCTCGGCAGCCAGAAGGTGGCGCCGTAGATGGTCAGCGACACGGAGAAATAGATCAGACAGAAGATCAGGATCTGCGGATCACGCAACAGGCTCCACGACGAGGGCTTCACGGTATGCGCGGCATCGCGCTGACGCTGTTCCGCTTCCACTTCCGCAATGAGCGCATCCTGTTCCTCGCGCGTGAGCCACTTCGCGTCACGCGGCTTCGAGTCCAGCCAGAACCAGACGAAGCCCGCAAGCACCACGGAGGCCATGCCTTCGATGATGAACATCCACTGCCAGCCATGCAGGCCTGCGCCTTCGATCAGCATCAGGCCGCCGGAGATCGGCCCGGAGAAGACGGATGCAAGCGCCGAGCCGCTCAGGAAAACCGCCATGGCCCGGCCGCGTTGATCGCGCGGCAGCCACTGCGTGAAGTAGAAGACGACGCCCGGAAAGAAGCCCGCTTCGGCCGCGCCGAGCAGCAGACGCATCGCGTAGAAGGACGTTTCGCCCTTCACGAAGGCCATGCCCACCGCAGCCAGTCCCCACGTCACCATGATGCGCGTGAGCCACGCTTTCGCGCCGAAGCGTTGCAGCAGCATGTTCGAGGGCACTTCGAACACCGCATAGCTGACGAAGAACAAACCCGCGCCGAGCCCATAGGCCGCGGCGCCGATACCCAGGTCCGCGCTCAGATGCTGACGCACGAAGCCGATGTTCACCCGGTCGATGTAATTGACGATGAACATCACGACGAACAGCGGCAACACGTGCCACTTGATCTTGCTGACGGCGCTCGACAGCGCGCTGGAAGTGCTCATGAAGATGTCTCCTGGAGTAGCGCTGCGAACGCCTTTTTATTCGAATCAGAAGCGCGGATTTTTACCGGTGAATTCCGGCTGATATTTGCGCATCTGGGAAAGGTCGTCGCGATTGCGCACGCCGCATGACAAATATTGTTGATGCAGTTCGGCGAGTTTTTCCCGATCCAGCTCGACGCCGAGTCCCGGCGTGACCGGTACCCGCACCGCTCCGTTGTCGAACTTCACGCGGCCGCCCTTGATGACTTCTTCTTCCTGCCATGGGTAATGCGTATCGCATGCATAGGTCAGGTTCGGCACGCTTGCCGCCACGTGGGTCATCGCCATCAGGCTGATGCCGAGGTGCGAGTTCGAATGCATCGACATGCCGAAGCCCCATAGCCTGCACATGCGCGCGAGCGTCTGCGTGGCGCGCAATCCGCCCCAGTAGTGGTGATCCGACAGCAGCACCTTGATTGAACCCATCTCGCAGCCTTTGCGGAAGTCGTCCATGGTCGTGATGACCATATTGGTCGCGAGCGGCAGCTTCGTATGCTTTTGCAGTTCGGCCATGCCTACGAGACCGGGGCACGGGTCTTCGTAATACTCGAGGATCTCGTCGAGCTGGGGCGCGGCCTTGATGCTCGTTTCGAGCGTCCAGTTCGCGTTCGGATCGAGACGCAGCGGCATGCCGGGAAACGCCTCGGCAAGGGCCTGCATGCAGGCAATCTCATGCGCCGGTTCGAACACGCCGCCCTTCAGCTTGATGCTCTGGAAGCCGTACAGATCGATCATGCGGCGAGCCTGCGCGACGATTTGCTCCGGGCTGATGCCCTCGCCCCACGCATCCGGCGCATAAGGCTTGTCGATGTGTTCCGCGTACTTGAAGAACAAATAGGCGCTATACGGCACGGCGTCGCGCACCTTGCCGCCAAGAAGATCCACCACGGGCGCGCCGACAATCTGCCCCTGCAGGTCGAGCATCGCCACTTCCAGCGTGCTGATGACCTTCGGCGCATTCTTCGCGGCGTGCGAGCCCGGTGCGAGTTCGAACTCCACGGCGCCCGGCGTGGCCCTGATGGTCGCGCGCACGCGCTCTTCCATCTGATTCAGTTCAAACGGGGAAAGGCCGATGACGAGGTCCTTCGCCTGTTGCAGCACGCGCAGCATGGGCTCGTCGCCATACGTTTCAGAGATGCCGACGCGTCCGTCATTCGTCTCCAGCTCGACGATCGCGCGCAGTGCCCAAGGCTCGTGAATGCCCGCGGCATTGAGGAGCGGGCCGTCGCGGAAGGCGATCGGCGTGATGCGCACGTGGGTAATGGCGATCTGTCGGGTCATGGCGATATTTCCTGCGAATGGACGGAAGCGAGAGTGAAGCCATGGTAAAGCACTAATACATTAGTGAGTCAGTAGGGAAATCACCAAGCGTCCCAATGGTCTTGCGCCGCTCCGCACGGACGCATAGGCAGGCTATAGTACTAATGTTTCAGCACGCTTTATCATTCATATGAGTAATATCGATGCCCCCCGCGCAGCCCATCGCCTGGACCGCTCGCGTCACGCGGCGCCGCAGGTTTTCGAACGTCTGCGGGAACTGATCCTGTCGCTCGAACTGGCGCCGGGCACGGTACTGTCGCGCAGCGAACTCGCGACGCGCTACGGCCTGAGCCAGACCCCGGTGCGTGACGCCCTCATCAAGCTGGGTGAAGAAGGGCTCGTCGACATCTTTCCGCAGCACGCCACCGTCGTGAGCCAGATCAGCGTTGCGTCGGCGTTGCAGGCGCACTTTCTGCGCCGGTCGATCGAACTCGAAATCGTGCGCACGCTCGCGCATGCGCACAAGGCGTCATTGGTCGCGCGGTTGCGCGCGACGATCGCGGAACAAATGGATTATCTGGAACCGCAGGACGTCGAGCAGTTCGCGCTGCTGGATCATGCGTTTCACCGGCAGATGTATGAAGCCGCGGGCGTGCCGCAACTCTGGGATCTGGTGCGCCGGCTGAGCGGGCACATCGACCGCTTGAGGCGCTTGCATCTACCTGTGGAAGGCAAGACGCTGGCCGTGGTGCGCGACCACACCGCCATCGTCGACGCCATCGAGCAAGGCAACGCCGATGCCGCCGATGCCGCCCTGCGCGCGCATCTGTCCGGCACGCTCAGCCAGCTCGATGAAATCCGCGCGAGCCATCCTGACTACCTGACGGACCATTGACGCATGCAAATCCTCGTCGATGCAGACGCCTGCCCGAGCGTGGTCAAGGACATCCTGTTCCGAGCGGGGCCGCGCGTAAAGGTCACTGTCACGCTGGTGGCCAACCAGTTCCTGCGCACGCCGCCTTCGCCATTCATCCGGGCGATCCAGGTGCCCGCGGGTTTCGATGTGGCGGACGCGCGCATCGTCGAGCTGGCGCAGGCGGGCGACCTCATCATCACGGCCGACATTCCGCTCGCGGCAGCCGTACTCGCCAAGACAGCTCACGCACTGGACCCGCGCGGCGAATGGTTCAGTGAAGAAAATATCGAGGAGCGTCTTTCGATCCGCTCGATGATGGACCAGTTGCGCAGCAGCGGCGTCGCGACAGGCGGACCGCCACCCTATAGCCCGCGCGACGGCAAGCAGTTCGCCGCGCAGCTCGACCGGTTTCTTGCCCGGCACGCGCGCGGCTGAAACGGATCACTGCGCGACCTTCGCCTGCTCGGACGGCCAGCCCTGCATCATCGCGCCGATTTCATCGTCGAGCCATTGACGGAACTGCATGTACTCCGGCCGCGCCCGCGCATTGCGATGCGTGATCAAATAATGATGGCGGTCGTGAAACACGAGCGCATCATCGACGGGCCGTACAAGTTTTTTCTGTTCCACCTGACGATGCACGAGATGATGCCAGCCGAGCAGCGTGCCCTCGCCCGCCTCGGCCTGCGCCACCAGCAGCCGGTAGTCGTTGCTCTCGAAGTTATCGTTCTGACCCAGCCGTTCCGAGCCGTCGCCCTGCTGAAACCAGTTCTTCCACACGCGCCAGTCGACGTGCTCGCACACCTGCGCCCGCCCCAGCAGAGAAAGACTCAGGGTGGGATGCTGAAGCAGATCGAGCGGCTTGAGCGTGCGGCCATGGAAATGGCGCTCATGAAACGGAACGCTGCATACCGGATAAACGATGTCGTGAAAGAGCGGTTCGACTTCGTACTCGGCTTCGCGCGGCGGATTTTTCGTGATGATGACGTCCGGCTCCATGAGATCGTCCAGTTCCATGAACTGCTCGGTCACCATCACGTGCAGGCGGATTTCCGGAAAGCGGCGGCGAAAGTCAGGTAATCGGCCCGACAGCCACAGCGCCGAAAATGTATGCGAGATGCACAGCGTGAGCGCGTGACGATCCACGCGCCGCACAGCCTGCGCCGCCTCCGCGATATTCATGATCGACAGATACGACGCGTTGTACAGGATGCGCCCGGCATCGGTCAGCGCGATATGACGGCCCGCGCGCTCGAACAGCGCCACTTCGAGCGTGTCCTCGAGTTCCTTGATCTGCCGGCTGACGGCCGCCTGCGTCACGCACAGCACCTCCGCGGCTTGCGTGAAGCTTTCGTAGCGCGCGGCGGTGACGAAGCACCGGAGCGCGCGCAACGAGGGCATCTGCGCGAGCAGCCGGTCGGCGAACTGCTGTTTCTTCTGCATCGGGATCACCTTCGAAGGGCCTGCGGGCATCTGCAAGCGCCCGGTACCGGACGCCGCTGATGAGTCATTTTATTGATTTTATTGCCTGTCTTGATGGTGATGGCGACCCGCTGCCCGCCCGTCAACGTCCGTCAACGTCCCTGCACGCGTTTCAAGATCCGTTCGAGCGCTTCGATGTAATGCTGGTAGGTGCCTCGCTGCGCGAGCTCGTTGGTCACCTGCTCGTTGAGCCCGCCCGGCGTACACATTTCGCCGATTAATTCCGAGTACGGCCGGGCGTCCTTGGTGGTTTCATGCGCGAGGCCCACTTGGAACCCTGACAGGAACGAGCGCGCCGATGCATACGGCAAACCTTGCGCGACGAGCCACGAGGCTTGCTCTTCCAGCAAGGCAAAGTAGCTCGCCATGGTCGCGGTGGCGGCGGACAGCGCATCGAACTGATGTTCGTCCTCGACTTCCACGGCCGCGCCCAGCGGCGCGAACAGCGTGCGCGCGACCGCATCCGGTGGACACAGCGCGGTACTGCCCTTGCCTTCCGACACCGCTGGCAGCGGGATGGCGCGAATCACCGCGGCCACGTCGCCCATCCACTCGCGCACTTGCGCAAGTGACTTGCCGGCAATGAAGCTGATGACATGATGGCGCGGCTCGAACGTCAACGTGGGGAGCACATCGGCGGCAATCTGCGGCCGCACCGCGAGACAGATCACGTCCGAGGAATCGAGCACGGCCTGATTGCTGGCGCAGACCTTCACGCGCGTGTCCAGTTGCGCAAGCTCCGCCGCCGTATCCGCATTGCGCGGCGACAACGCGATACGCTCGAAAGGCACCTCGAACCTGATCATCCCGGTCACGACCGCCCGCGTGATCGCGCCGGTGCCGACGAATCCAATCCGCATACTTCCTCGTCTGTAGTCAGTCGAGCTTAAGCCACGTGGTCTTCAGCTCGCAGTATTGATCGTGCGCGTAGATCGACTTGTCGCGTCCCCCGAAGCCCGACTGCCCGAAGCCGCCGAACGGCGTCGTCAAGTCGCCTTCTCCGAAGCAGTTCACGGTCACGGTGCCCGCGCGAATGCGCGCCGCCACCTTGTGAGCGTGATTGACGTTGTCGGTCCACAGCGATGCCGCGAGGCCATAACACGTATCGTTGGCGATGCGCACGGCCTCGTCGACGTCAGCATATTCGATAAAGCACACGACCGGGCCAAAGACCTCGTCGCGCGCGATGCTCATCTCGGGCGTGACCTGGTCGATGATGGTCGGCTCGACGAACCAGCCGCCGGACTCCGCAAGCGTCGCCTGCCCGCCGCACACCACGCGCGCACCCTCGGCCCGCGCCTTCTCGATGTGTCCCAGCACCTTGCGATAGTGCGCTTCCTCGATGAGCGAGCCGAGCTTCACTTCGGGATCGAGCGGGTCGCCGGTCTTCCAGCCTTCCAGCACGGCCTGCATCTTGTGCAGCAGGGCCTCCTTGTGGCTCGCATGCACGATGATGCGCGACCCGGCGCTGCAGTTCTCGCCCATGTTCCAGAACGCGGCGGCGACGGCCTGTTCCGCGACTGCATCGAGATTGGCGACGTCCGGCAGCACCACCTGCGGATTCTTGCCGCCGCATTCGAGTACCACGCGCTTCAGGTTGGTGTCGGCGGAATAGCGCAGGAAGCGCTTGCCCGTCTCGGTTGAACCGGTGAAGGCCACGAGATCGATGTCGTCATGACAGCCGATCGCCTGCCCGGCGCTCTCGCCCAGCCCCGTGACCACGCTCAGCACGCCGGACGGCAGGCCCGCCTCGAGCGCGAGGTCGGCGATGCGCAAGGTAGACAGGGACGTCTGCTCGGCCGGCTTCACGATCACGCTGTTGCCCACCGAGAGCGCCGGCCCGATCTTCCAGGCCAGCATCAGTGCCGGAAAATTCCACGGCAACACCGCGCCGACGACACCGATCGGCTCACGCGTGATCATGCTCACGACGCTTGCGCCCGACGGCGACAGCGCGTCATAACGCTTGTCCGTGGCTTCCGCATGCCAGCGGATACACGCCGCCGATTCGGGGATGTCGAGCCCCATGCATTCGCTGATCGGCTTGCCCGCTTCGAGCGCTTCGAGCAGCGCGAGTTCTTCGGCGTTGTCGTCGATCAGTTGCGCCAGACGCTGCAACACGGCCTTGCGATGCGACGGCGCGGCCTTCGACCATATGCCCGACTCGAAGGCCTCGCGCGCGGCCATGACCGCGCGGTCCACATCCTTTGCATCGCACTTCGCAATCGCGGCGAGCGCCTTGCCCGTCGATGGATTGAGCGTGTCGAAGCTTTCGTTCGACGCTGCGTTGCAGCGGACCCCGGCAATCAGGGCCCTGCCATCGAGCGCGAGACCGTGTGCCTTGCTTTGCCATTCCTGATGCGTCGTCATGTGTCTATCCTCTCAATTCAAAGCTCGGCGCCCGCCGAGAATTCCTTCATCCAGATCGCGGCGCTCACCGCGACGTCGGCGATTGGCCGCATCGGCAAGGAACGCGGATGCGGTTGTCGCAGCAGTTGATCGATCAACGCATGGGATTCGCCGAGCGCATATTCGGCAATCAGCTTGCCCGACGCCGAGCCGCGGCTCAGTCCCAGACCATTGCAGCCGATCGCTTCGAACACGCCCTGCTCGCGCTGCCCGAACAGCGCGCCATTGTTCGCAGACAGGCACAGCGCCCCGCCCCAGGTGTATTGCAGATCGACGTTCTTCAACATCGGAAAGCGGCGTTCGAACGAACGTTGATGCAGTTGTCGCGACTTCGCGAGATCGCTGTCCGAGACGGACAGGTTCGGCCGGAACGCGAAGTGATTGCGAATGCAGATGCGGTGATTCGCGAGCCGGCGCACGGTCGTGCCCATCGGGTCGGCGGGAATCAGCGCCCACGACTGCATGCCGCCAAGCTGCGCGATTTCGTCGGGGTTCATCGGCCGCGACATCGACGCGAAGGTATAGACCGGCAAGAGGCCATTTGGATGGCCGCCGAAGGTCGCCGCATAGGCGTTGGTGCAGAGCACGACGCGCGGTGTCGTGATGCTGCCGCCCGCGAACTTCAGCAGCTTCGTCGCGCCGCGCGAATCCATGCCCTTCACCGCGCTCAGCTCGAACACGGTCACGTTCGGCGGTTGCGTCGCTGCGAGGCCACGCATCAACGCGGCCGGCTGAACCGTGCTGCATCCCGGTGTGAAGAGCGCGCTTTCATAGAACGGCGTGCCTGTCACCTTCTCGATGGCGCTTCGATCGAGCCATTCGCACGCTTCGCCGATGCGTGCAAGACCTTCCGCGAAATGCGTGAGCGCTGCATGTCCCTTCTTGTTGACCGACGCGTGATACTTGCCGTCGTCGCGCCAGTCGCAATCGATGCCATGCTGCTTCACGATCGAACACACATAGTCGATGCCGTGCCGTTGCAGACGGACATCGGCCTTGTCGGCCTCGACACTGCGCGAATAACTCTCGCTGCTGATGTCGTGCGGCAGGTCCACGAAAAAGCCCGAGTTGCGGCCCGCCGTGGAGCGGCCGATGCGGTCGGCCTCGACCAAGGCGACCGACGCGTCCGGTGCGAGTTCGGCCAGGCGCCGCGCCGCGCACAATCCGGTAATGCCTCCGCCCACCACGACGTAGTCGAAGGTGAGTTCACCCGTCACGGTCCTCGCGGGCGCGGCCGGCGGCAGACTTTCCCACCAGCCGTTGACGCCATCCGGAGCAGGCAGATGCGCGAAATCCAGTTTCGAGGCCATGCAGGTTTACTGAGCGTTGCGCAGCAGAGGTTGAACGAGCTTCGCGAAAGCGTTGCGCTCTTCGTCGGTGAGCGTGCCGAGCGGCGCGCGCGCATGACCCACACGCGTGCCCGCAAGCTCGCAGCCATAGCGCACGTACTGAATGAACTTGCCGCTGCGTTCGAGCAGTTCGAGCACGGGCAAGAGCTGCGTCATGAGTGTGCGCCCTTTGTTGAAATCGCCCTGTTTCACGCAGGTTTCGAGCAATTCCGTATGCGCTTCGGGCAGGAAGTTCGATGCGCCCGCGACCCAGCTCCGCACGCCCCACGCGAAGAATTCCAGCGCCTGGTCGTCCATGCCGCAACTGAGGACGAAGCGGTCGGGAAGTTGCGTCGCGAGATGATGGAGATGCGCGATATCGCCGGTGCTTTCCTTCATTGCAGCGAAGTTGGGACGCTCGAGCAGCTTCGTGAGCACTTCATCGCCGATCGCGGTGCCGGTGCGTGCCGGGAAGTTATAGAGCATGACCGGCAGATCGAGTGCATCGTCGATCTTCAGCAGATGCGTCAGCAATTCGTCCTGTGTCGGCTGCACGTAGTAAGGCGCGGCCACCAGCAACGCGTCGTAGCCCGCGCGCTTCGCCTCGTGACCGAGACGCAGCACTTCGCTCGTGGTGGTTGCATTGATGCCCGCCGTGAGCCAGGTCTTGCCGCCCACCGCTTGCGCCACGGTATCGAATGTCTTGACGCGCTCGTCGAAACTCAGCGCATAGTATTCGCCCGTCGTGCCGCCCACGCCGAGTCCCGTCACCCGCCCGACAAGACTCGCCGCATGCTTTCCGAGCATGTCGTGATCGATTTCGCCGTCGGCCTTGAACGGGGTAACCAGCGCAGTATGTACGCCTTCGAAGCTCATGATCGTCTCTCTGAAGTAGGTTCGTGTGTCGTCGTTTGCGATGCGTCAGACCAGTGCTTCCGCACGCGTGTAAATAGGGAACCGCGCGCACAGTTCGCGCACCTGCGCACGCACTGAACGCTCCACCTGCTCGTCGCCGCGGGGATCGCGCACGAGCGCCGCGATGACTTGCAGGATCATGCCTCCAATCTCTTCGAACTCCGCGACACCCAGGCCTCGCGTGGTGCCGGCCGGCGTCCCGAGGCGAATGCCGGAGGTGACGGTCGGGTTCCCGGTATCGAATGGGATGCCGTTCCTGTTGCAGGTCATGCCGGCGCGCTCCAGCGCCTTCTCGGCCTGCATGCCGGTGAGGCCTTTGCTACGCAGGTCCACGAGCAGCAGGTGGTTGTCGGTGCCGCCCGTGACGAGACTCAGGCCGCCTGCTTGCAACACCCTGCCGAGCGCCTGTGCATTGCGCAGCATCCGCTCGATGTAGGCGCCGAATTCGGGCCGCAGCGCCTCGCCGAAAGCCACTGCCTTGCCCGCGATCGCATGCATCAACGGACCGCCCTGCGCGCCTGGAAACACCGCTGCGTCGATCTTTTTCGCGAGCTCTGCGTGATTGGTCAGGATGAAGCCTCCGCGCGGGCCGCGCAGTGTCTTGTGGGTCGTCGACGTGACCACATCGGCGAACGGCACCGGGTTCTCATGCTTGCCCGCCGCGACGATCCCCGCGAAATGCGCCATGTCCACCATCAACATCGCGCCGACGCGATCCGCTATCTCACGGAACGCGGCGAAATCCAGCGCACGCGGATACGCGGAGAAGCCGGCAATGATCAGCTTCGGCCGATGCGTCTCGGCAAGACGCCGCACCGCGTCGTAATCGAGGCGCAGCGTCTCCGGGCTCACGCCGTACTGCACGGCGTTGAACCATTTGCCCGAGAGCGCCGGACGCGCGCCGTGCGTAAGATGGCCGCCTGCATCGAGCGACATGCCCATCACGGTGTCGCCCGGTGCGAGCAGCGCAAGCATCACCGCACTGTTCGCCTGCGCGCCGGAATGCGGCTGCACGTTGGCGAAGCCCGCGTCGAACAGCGCCTTGACGCGATCGATGGCCAGCGCCTCGATGCGATCCACATGCTCGCAGCCGCCGTAATAGCGCTTGCCCGGATAGCCTTCCGCGTACTTGTTCGTCAACACCGTGCCCTGCGCCTCGAGCACAGCCGACGACACGATGTTCTCCGATGCGATCAGTTCGATCTGGCTCTGCTGACGACGCAGTTCGAGCGCGATCTCCGCGGCGATGACGGGATCGTGGCTCTGCAAGCTCTCGCCAAAGAAACGCGCATATGCGTTCACAAGAAGACTCCGCGTGGATCGTGCAGCAAATTGCAGGGCGTTATTGCGCCAGCCATGCCTTCAGCTTGTCGGGGTGTGCATCGACGAACTTCTTTGCGGCCGTCGCATAGTCGTTCGTGCTGTTGCCCTCGAACTCGATCGCTTCCACATCCGCGAGATCGAGCTTCAGATGCTTGAAGAAGACATCGGCGCGCGGGAACTTGCCTGCGAACTGCTTGGACGCGAATGCATGCACCTGTTCTTCGCCGCCGAGCGTGCCCTTCGGATCCTTCAGATAGCGCATCTGCCATTTCTGGAACAGCCAATGCGGGCTCCACACGGTCGCGACGATCCATTGCTTCGACTGATAGGCGCGCTGGATGGAGGCGAGCATGCCCGCCTCGCTTGCGGATTGCAGGTGATAACCGGAGAGGTCATAGGCCTTGATGGTCTTCTCCGATGCCTGCATCAGTCCACCGCCCGGTTCGATGCCCTGGATCACGCCGTTGAGCTGCTTCTGCACGTCGGGCTTCTTCAGGTCCTCGATGGACGACACCTGCGACTCGGGCACATACGCCGGCACGGCCCAGCCGTTCTTGCCGCCCGTGTAGATGATGCCGACGTCATCGAGATCGTTCTTGTAGCGCGCCACATACTGACCGTGCGTGACTGGCAACCAGCCGCCCACCATGATGTCCAGGTCGCCGCGCGCCACGCCCTGATACTGGATGCCGATGTCCGCCTGCACGAACTGCACCGGCTGCTTCAGTTGCGTCTCGAGCACATACTTCGCGACATTGGCGACGGCGAGCACGTCGGCCCAGTTGGTGACGGCGATCTTGAGCGGCTCGGCGGACATGGCGGGAGCGGACGCCACGCCGAAGGCGACGACAGCAGGCATCAGCACCTTCGCGAGCATTGCCTTGATGGACAGGTTCTTCATTTCGACTCCGGATGGGGTGTGTCAGTGTGTGGTCTGGTTTGCTATTGCGCCGGTCGTTGCCGGCGCCTTTCTTCGGTCAGGTCTGCGCGGCCTTGGAGGGCGTGACCGGCGTGGAGATGACCTTCTTCTTCTTTGCCTTCCTGGCCTTGACGCCGAAGCTTTCCGTCAGACGGTCGAGGATGATCGCGAGCAGCACGACGCCGAGACCGCCTTCGAAGCCAATGCCGATGTCGAGACGCTGGATACCGCTCAACACGTACTCGCCGAGGCCGCCCGCACCGATCATCGATGCGACCACCACCATCGACAGCGCCATCATGATGGTCTGGTTCACGCCTGCCATGATCGACGGCAGTGCGTTGGGCAACTGGATCTTCCACAGCAGTTGTGTGTCAGTGCTGCCGAACGCGCGGCCTGCTTCGAGCAGCTCTTCACGCACCTGGCGGATGCCGAGCGTGGTCAGGCGCACGACGGGCGGCATGGCGAACACGATGGTCGCGATCACCGCGGGCACGCGGCCGAGACCGAACAGGATCACGGCGGGAATCAGGTAGACGAACGCGGGCATCGTCTGCATGAAGTCGAGCAGCGAGCGCAGCACGACTTCGGCGCGATTGCTGCGCGCGCCCCAGATGCCGAGCGGCACGCCGATCACGAGACTGAAGAAGGTGGCCGCGATCACCAGCGCGAGCGTGGACACCGTCTGCGCCCAGAGCCCCATGTAGTTGATCGCATAGAGCGCCACGCCGACGAACGCCGCGAACACCACACCCTTGCGCCACAGCGCGAGCGCCATCAGGATCACCAGCATCGCGATGAAAGGGACCGCGCCCAGGCCATCTTCGAGCACCTTGATGACCGCGCCGAGCGCGGCAGAAAATGCATCGAAGCCGCCGCGAAAATGCGAGAACAAGAAATTGACCGCGTCCTCGGCGAACTTGCCGAAAATAGAACTGCTCGAACCGTTCATGCTGCCCTCCGCTCCATGACCTGCTTGAGAATCGTGCGGCACGAGACGACGCCGGCGAGCCGGCCTTGTGCGTCGGTGACGGGCACGTCGTGTTCCTGACTGAGTGCGATGGCCGCGAGCCGATGCAGATCGGCGTCGAGCGGCACGGCGGCAACGTCGCGCAACATGGCTTCGCGAATCGGACGCGCGCCGCTCTTGTGCAGCGATGCAGGCGTCACACATCCTTGATAGCGTCCGGCTTCATCGCAGACGTAACCGCAGTCGGCGCCGCTGTCGATCAGGCTGTTCAGATAGCGTTCCGACGGTGCGCCGCCGTCGCAGGCAATCAGGCCGCGCTCGACCTTCGTGAGCAGGCTGGATGCAGCGAGGAAGCGCGACACGTCGACGTTGCGGAAGAAGTCGCGGACGTAATCGTCGGCGGGCGACTGAATCAGTTCAGCGGGCGTGCCGACCTGAATCAATCGGCCATCTTTCATGATGCCGATGCGTCCGCCGATCTTCACGGCTTCCTCGATGTCATGCGAGATGAAGACGATCGTGCGCTGCTCCTCTTTTTGCAAGCGCAGCAATTCGTTCTGCATCTCGAAGCGGATCAGCGGGTCGAGCGCCGAGAACGCTTCGTCCATCAGGAGCACCGCGGGATTCACCGCGAGCGCGCGCGCCAGTCCGACGCGTTGCTGCATGCCGCCCGACAGTTCGCTCGGCAGCAGTTTTTCGTAGGAAGCCAGACCGACGCGCGTCAGCGCGGCGCGGGCAATGTCATATCGTTCCGATTTTTTCTTGCCGGCGACTTCGAGTCCGTATGCAATGTTGTCGATCACCGAGCGGTTCGGCAGCAGCGCAAAAGACTGGAACACCATTGCCATTTTTTCGCGGCGCACCGCGCGCAATTCGTTCACGTTCATCGGCGCGATGTCGCGGCCTTCGAGAATCACCTGCCCCGAGGTCGGCTCGATCAGACGATTCAGCAAGCGAACAAGCGTGGACTTGCCCGAGCCGGACAGTCCCATGATGACAAAGATTTCGCCTGCATTGACAGCGAGGCTGACGTCGTCGACCGCGACCATGTTGCCGGTCTGCGCGAAGATTTCGTTGCGGCCGAGGCCCTGGTTCAGGAGTTCCTGCGCACGCTCGGGTTTGGCGCCGAAGATCTTCGAGAGATTCTTGACCGTGAGGATCTCGGTCTTCGAAGCGGCGACGGATCGGGCCGGCGACAGGCTGTCCGGTTCTGCGGAAACCGCTTTTGACAGGTCGCCCGGTGCGAGCGTTAGGTTCGGAATCATCGATTCATTCCAGCTGGCAAGTTCGAGAAAACCGGAACGTTGGGGACGTCTGCCATGGGCGTCCTTCGAGTACGATCCGGGTCGACAGCGCCGATCACATTCCGGCGTTCGTTGCGTTGGAATGAAGCGTAACTGGTCAATTTCGATCATCCACCGACATTTTCTGCGCCCTTTCCGATACTTCTGGTAATGGATTCCCGTGGTGCAGACGATGCGGGAAAACGGTGCAAGGGCGGGTGAATCGCTGGAAGCGTGTGTGGATGCGGCTTTGCGGGCGTCGAACTTGAGCGGAGATGGGTCTGGCGGAGTGAGGCTGATGCGGCGACGCTAGGGAATGCACCTAGACGGGCTGTCCTGCATGACTTTTCGTGAGGTTGAGGGCTCGGAAACCGCGCGCGAACGTGGTCCTCGCGGTGACGATAATCGCCCCGCGTTCCGGAAAAAACCGGTCTGAAACGTTCGGTCTTTTATTGCAACGACTGCCTTGGAAATAGCGGAACGAACCCGCTCCATGTATCGCCATGTATCTGCAACACCCTCGGATACACAGCGATGCCGAAGGACCCCTGCCGGGACAAGCGCCCGATACATCCGCGCGCTTCAATACGCTCCACGCCAACCGGAAAGGAGAATCCTCATGTTCGATCGCATCAAGATCGCCGCCTTCGCTGCCGCCATGATTGCCGCCTTCGGAGCGGTGGCCGCGCTGACCGCCTTCGCATCGACGGGGGCGTCGTCCGAACCGGATCCGGCGCGCCAGATCGCGGTCCAGGCGCCGGAATTCACCGGCATCGACAACTGGCTCAACAGCGCGCCACTGAATCTGAAGCAAATGCACGGAAAAGTCGTGCTGGTCGATTTCTGGACCTTCGACTGCATCAACTGCGCGCATACGCTGCCGCATGTGAAGGACTGGTATGCGCGTTATCGCGACAAGGGACTCGTCGTCGTGGGCGTGCATACGCCCGAATACGGCTTCGAGCGCGACACCGGAAACCTGAAGAAGGCGATTCAACGCTACGGCATCGACTTTCCCGTTGCGCAGGACAATGCCTACGCGACGTGGAACGCCTACGGCAATCAGTACTGGCCCGCGCTCTACCTGATCGACCAGGACGGCAGGATCGTGTACCGGCACTATGGGGAAGGCCGTTATGCGGAGACTGAGGCGAAGATCAGGGAACTGCTGGGAGCGTGAGCACCAGGCACGGTTGTACAAAAAAGGCGTGCCCGCAAGTTGCGGCACGCCTTCTATCCGGAACAAGTGGTTCCGCTATTTCTTAGCCATGTCGAGCGACAGCAGCGTCGGCATCCTCATCCCGCGTCGCGCCCTTGGCGGGACGGCCTGCCCAATAGCCAGCCAGCACTGAACCTGACAGGTTGTGCCACACCGAGAACAAGGCGCCCGGGAGCGCGGCGATCGGGGTGAAGTACAGCTTGCCGAGCGTCGCGGCAAGACCCGAATTCTGCATGCCGACTTCGATGGCAAGCGTGCGGCAGACAGCCTCGTCGAAACCGAGCAGACGTCCGCCCCAGTAACCGCCCAGCAGCCCGATGCCGTTGTGCAGCACCACGCCCAGAGCCACCACGAGACCGACCGAGGCAATGCTCTTTTGCGTACCGCCGACGACCGCCGCGATGATCAGCAGAATCGACACCATCGACACGAGCGGCAAGACCCACTCGATCTTGCGCACGATCTTGCCGAACAGATGATTGACGACGAGACCGACGACGATCGGCAGCGCCACGATCTGGACGATGCTCATCAGCATGCCGTGCACGTCGACCACGATGGACGCATCGACGTAAAGGCGCGTGAGCAGCGGCGTAGCGAACACGCCGACCAGCGTCGACAGTGCGCTGATCGTGACTGACAGCGCCACGTCGCCGCGCGCCAGATAGATCATCACGTTCGACGCCGTACCGCTCGCGACGCTGCCCACCAGCACCATGCCGGCCGTCAGGTCGGGAGGCATGCGCAGCGCCTTGGCGATCACCCAGGCGGCGAGCGGCATGACGAGGTAATGCAGAACGATGCCGGCAATCACGGGCGCGGGACGCGTGAACACGCGCCGGAAATCGTCGAGGGAAAGCGTGACGCCCATCGACAACATGATGATGGTCAAAAGCGTCGTGACGTGCGGTGCGATGCCCGTCACGGACGAAGGCTCGGCGTAGGCGGCGATGGAAACCAGCACGGCCCAGAGCGGAAAAAGGCGGGTGATGCGGGCAAGCATGGAAACAATCCTCGAAAGTCGTGTGGGTAGCGTGTCGTGCCTTACTGGCGGAACCGCGGTGGCTGCCGCGGCGCCGGGGGTGCCGGCTGCGCAGGAACGATCGTCTGATCTCGCGCGAAACAAATGGGCCCATGTGCAGCAAGATTGCCCTCGTGGGGCGGCCGCCTGGGCACCTGGGCCGCCTGATCGCCGTGCCGTCAGGCGCGGATCGCGCGCGGTGCGGCAAGAAAAATCAATCAGGCGCCGCATTTTACCTGTCAGCGCGGTTCTATTCTGAATTCGCTTAATTCCGACGCCGCTTGCGTCGATACGGGCCGTTCCGCTTTTTAATTTCGCGCTAATTCGTTTCCTTCATGCTGCGCAAGAACGAAGACTCATGGCGCGAATGCCAGCCCCATGAGTCGTCCCGTGACCACAACAAGGAGATCGTCATGTCGCCAATTGCAATCCTTCAGGGCACGCCGACCTGGGTCTGGGTGCTGCTCGCATTTCTTCTGTATCGCGGAATCAGGGCCTTGAAGACCAACACCGCGCCGCTTTCGAAACTCGCCGTGATGCCGCTGATTTTTGCCGGCCTGGGTATCGCGCATCTGATGTCGGACCCGTACGCGGGGTGGAGCGCCGTCCTGGCGTGGATCATCGGTGTCGGAGCAGGTATCGCGGGCGGCATGTTCACCGCGAGCCGTACGCGTTTCATCGTCGATCCGATTGCTCGCACCGTGATGCTGCCGGGCTCCTTCGTTCCGCTTGTGCTGATCGCCGTCATCTTCATCGCCAAGTTCTGGATCGGCTTCGAAATGGCCACGACGATGCTTGCCACCTCGCTCGTCCACTATGCGTTGCTCGATGCGGCCATATCGGGACTTGTTGCAGGCATGTTCGGAGGGCGCTTCATCACTTACTGGCGCGGACTCGGCGCATGCCGGCCAGCCGCCGCGTGAGCGTACGCGCCGCCATCCTCCAGACAGTCCGATGCAAATGGCGTCACACTTGTTACTCCCGAACCGCGCGTCGCAGCCTCACACTGGCGCAACGCTCACGTTCTTGTTCAGGAGGAGACGCAAGTCATGACTGCATCGGACGAAACAGCAGGGAATGGCCCGCAAGCGGGCATGCAAACGCCGGCGGTTGTCTCGCCGGCTGAATGGGAGGCTGCGCGCGAGCGGCTCCTCGTGAAAGAAAAGGAACACACTCGAGCACGCGATGCGCTTGCCGCCGAGCGTCGCCGCATGCCCTGGATGGCTGTAGAGACGGATTACCGGTTCGAAACCCCGAGCGGTACGCTGAGCCTGCTCGATCTCTTCGATGGGCGCCGTCAATTAATCGTTTATCGCGCGTTCTTCGAGCCCGATGTGTTCGGCTGGCCCGAGCATGCCTGCCGCGGCTGTTCGATGGTCGCGGACCAGGTCGCGCATCCTGCACACCTGAATGCGCGCGACACGACGCTGGTGTTCGCATCGCGCGCGCCGCAGGAAAACATTGCAAGACTGAAGCAACGTATGGGATGGGAGATACCGTGGGTCACCATCACGGATCAGTTCGACAAGGACTTCGCCGTGGGCGAATGGCACGGCACGAATGTCTTCTTCCGCGACGGCGACAGCCTGTATCGAACCTACTTCATCAACAATCGCGGCGATGAGCAGATGGGCAATACGTGGAACTATCTCGACATCACGCCGCTGGGGCGGCAGGAGCTCTGGGAAGACTCGCCCGAAGGCTATCCGCAGACGCCCACCTATAAGTGGTGGAACTGGCATGACAGCTACGTGGCGGATGCCCAGCCCGACAAGAAATGGGTGGAAGTGTCGGACGCGGGCGAAGCCGCGTTCCGTGCGGAGAGCGCCAAGAAAAGAAACTAAGTCGAAAATACCGGTTACGAGAAGGGCGGCTTCATAGCCGCCCTTTTTCGTCTAAAGAATCCGCCAAACGTTTCCGTTATCGAAACTATCCGCGATGCAAGCTCATCGCGCATGGCCCTCTCGCACCAGCCGGCACCCTCCGCCGCTTTCGCCAGGACGCCCTTCCGTCCAATCCATCCCTGGAATTTTTTCTGCAATGAAGACATCGTTGGCCGCGCTCGCGGCCCTCGCCGGCGTGCTCGCCGCCCTCGCCACGCCGCTCGCGCACGCTCGCGAAATCTATGGCCAGATCGGCACCGAAGGCGTCGGCCTCGGCTACTCCGAGCCGCTTGGCACCCGCGACAATGTACGCGCCGAGTTCAATGGATTCCGCTTTTCGCATAGCTTCAATGCCGGCGGCCTGCACTACGACGGAACGGCGAGCATCTATCACGGCGGCTTGTATTTCGATTTTTTTCCGGCGCCTGACACGGTTGGTTTTCGTATCACGGCCGGCGCGCTCGTCGGCGGCGATAACGTCGATGCCACTGCGACCAGCATGAGCGGCACCTACACGATCAATGGCGTGCAGTACTCGACACTCGGGCAGAGCATTCACGCGAAGGCGCGCTTCCCGACGGTCCGTCCTTATATCGGCATTGGCTTCGGCCATACGCCGGTTGCGCAGAAGGGCTTCTCGGCATTCTTCGGTGCAGGCGTCGCGTACGGCCGTCCGCACATCGACTTCGACGTGCCCGCCGATATCGTCGCCGAAGCAGGACAGGCAAACGTCGATGCGGAGAAACAGGATCTGCAGAACAAGGCGGACAAGCTGCGCTTCTTCCCGATCGTCAAGGTCGGCGTCACGTATCGCTTCTGAGCGCGGGTCGCGCTTTGCTCTCACGCTGATGTGCCGAGCCGGGCGCGCTTTTCATGCGCGCCCGGCTTTCGCTCGTCGTCCGGGATCAACGAAGATTGGTGCGCGCCAGTTCGATGATCTCGTCGCCGCGGCCGCTCAGGATGGCTCGCAGCATATAAAGGCTGAAACCCTTCGCCTGTGAGAGCTCGATGGCGGGCGGAAGCGAAAGTTCGTGCTTGGACGTCACCACATCCACGACCGCGGGCCCCGGGTGCGCAAATGCGTCTCGCAGCGCACTCTCGAGTTGTTCCGACTCCTCGACGCGCACTGACCAGATTCCCGCTCCCTTTGCGATCTGCGAAAAATCGGTCTTGCTGAGGTCCACGTTCGTATCCACATAGCCCGCCGCTTTCAGTTCCAGCGACACGAACCCGAGCAGGCTGTTGTTGAACACGACGACCTTGATCGGCAAGTCGAGCTGCACGGCGCTCAGCAGATCGCCGAGCAGCATGGCCAGACCGCCATCGCCCGACAGGGACACCACTTGACGCTGCGGATGCGCCGCTTGCGCACCGAGCGCCTGCGGCATCGCATTGGCCATGGAGCCGTGGTTGAACGAGCCGTGCAACTGGCGCATGCCGTTCATCGTCAGATAGCGCGCAGCCCACAGCGTTGGCGTGCCGACGTCCGCCGTGAAGATGGCGTCTTCGGCAGCGATGTCGTCGATCAGCTTGGTCAGGTACTGCGGATGAATCGGCCGGCCCGGCGCGGAAGGCGTCGCGAGATCGTCGAGTCCCTTGCGGGCGCTCGCATAGTGCTTGAGCGCATTGTCGAGAAAGCGTCGTTCATCCTTGCGCCTGAGCTTCGGCAGCAACGCCGTGAGCGTTTCCTTGACGGTACCGACCACGCCCATCTCCAGTTGCGCGCGTCGCCCCAGTTGCGAGCCGCGCCAGTCGATCTGGACGATCTTCGCGTTCGGCGGATAGAACGGACGATAAGGAAAGTCGCAGCCGAGCAGGAGCAGTGTGTCGCAGTTCATCATCGCGTGATAGCCGGAGCTGAAACCGATGAGCCCTGTCATGCCGACATCGAATGGATTGTCGTACTCGATGAACTGCTTGCCACGCAGCGCATGCACGACAGGCGCACCGAGCGTGTCCGCCAAGGTGACCACTTCATCGTGCGATCCTGCAACGCCGCTGCCGCACATGATCGTCACCGCTTCGCAACTGTTCAGCAGGCCGGCCAGCTTGTCGAGTTCGGTGTCGGAAGGAACGATCGCGCCCGGTGCGCTCGCCGTCCAGCGAGGCTCGATACCTGGGCCCTCGCTCAACGCAACATCGCCGGGCAGCACGATCACCGCGACGCCGCGCTGATCCAGTGCCGCGCGCATCGCTCGTTCGAGCACGCGTGGAAACTGCGATGCGTTCGACACGAGTTCGACGAAATGACTGCACTCCCTGAACAGCTCCTGCGGATGCGTTTCCTGGAAATAGTTGAGGCCGATTTCCGTCGAGGGAATGTGCGCGGCGATGGCCAGCACCGGCTGATGGTTGCGATGACAGTCGTAGAGCCCGTTGATCAGATGAAGATTACCCGGCCCGCAGCTGCCCGCGCAGACGGCCAGCTTGCCGGTCGTCGCGGCGTCGGCCCCGGCTGCGAACGCGGCGGCTTCCTCGTGCCGGGTATGCATCCAGCGGATCGAACCGACGCGATCCAGGCTGAAGGCGAGTCCATTAAGGCTGTCGCCCGTGACGCCCCAGATGCGCTCGACGCCGGCGGCGGCAAGCGTCCTTGCAAGGTAATCGGCAATGGTTTTCGTGGCCATGTTGCAGCTCCATGCATGGGAATGGTTCCGGGAGATGGCGCAGTCGTGCAGATTCAGGGGGCGAGAGACACGAAGCTTCGTGTGTCGATGCGCCACGCACAAGCAACGGCTCTTTGAATGCACGATGCAAAATGCAGACGCAAGTGTATGCCCGGTCTGTGAATCTTGTCTTGTACCGTGTTCACAGCGCTTCACCGCTCACAGCGAGAGCTCACCTTGCGCGACGATCGAAAAGACCGATGCATCCGGCATTTTGAATACGTAAAGCCCGATTGCCTTCCGCGTGCAAAATGTAAAAGGGCGAATAACGTCGAGGCTCATCGCCCCGCGCCATCCGCCCTTCTTCAGGGCCCTGGGGGACCCACGGACTACCGCGACGCTATGCGTCAGGCGCCCTTGCGAACGTTGTCCGGCAGATCGCGGCCGTGATACTTCTTATAGATCGTGTTCAGGTTGCCGTTCTTCATGTTCGTGCCAACCCAGTTGTTCACCCACTCCTTGAGACGCGGCTGATCCTTGTTCATCGCGATGCCGAGATCGAAATTCTTCTGCTCGAACTTCATCTCGATGTTGCGTTGAGGCGCACGGTGCTGCATCTCCTGCAGGTTCGACGGCGTGCTCGAGAACACGTCGATCTGCCCGGTCACCATCGAGGTGATGAGCGTTGCATCGTCTTCATACCGCTGGATCTGCGCCCCCTTCGCCTGTTGAGTCGTGAGCGTGTCGTTCACGGTTGCGCGCGTGAGGCCAATGGTCTTCCCATCGAGGTCGGCATAGTCCTTCACCTTGATCGTTTTCAAGCCGCCGACGATAATCGTGATCACCGCATAAGGCGTCGAGAAATCAACCACCTTCGCGCGTTCCGGAGTAATCGACAAGTCCGCGATCACAAGGTCCGCCCGCTTGGCTTGCAGCGTCGGTATGCGCGCTGCATTGGTGATCTGCACCAGTTCGAGTTTCACGCCGAGGTCCTTGGCGAGCGCGGCTGCCGTATCCACGTCCGAACCAGCGGGCTTCAGGTTCTCGTCGGCATAGCTGAAGAGCGGCGTGCCCATTGCGATGGCGACGCGCACGACGCCGGCCTTCTTGATGTCGTCGAGCTGGTCGGCCATTGCGCTGTGAACCGCGCCTGCCAGCATCAGCGTGGCAAGAGCCGCGCGTGCAAAGATTGTCTTGGCTTTCAAGTTACGTCTCCGTCGTTATGGTTGTTGCGTGGATTGATGCGTGAATCGAATGCGTGTTTGCATGCATGCAGCAGGAATCACAGCCCGTTATCGAGAAAGGCTCGTAGCTCCGGCGTCTGCGGCGAATCGAGCATGCTGCCGTCGCCGACTTCCCAGACCTTCCCCTGATGCATATAGATGATGCGGTCCGCCACGCGCTTGGCAAAGGCCATTTCATGCGTGACCAGCAGCATGGTCATGCCGTCCGCGGCCAGATCTTCCATGACGCGAAGCACTTCGCCCGTGAGTTGTGGATCGAGCGCCGATGTCACTTCGTCGAACAGCATCACCTTCGGCGACATCGCCAGAGAGCGCGCAATCGCAACGCGCTGCTGCTGCCCGCCGGACAGCTGTTCGGGATATGCGTCCGCCTTCGGCCCGAGTCCAACCTGCTCCAGTACATTCAAAGCGATGCGCCGTGCCTCGTCGCGGGACATTTTCTTCACGTGACGCAACGCAAGCATGATGTTTTCTTCCACCGTCAGATGAGGGAAGAGGTTATAGCTCTGGAACACGATGCCCACTTCGCGGCGCAGATGATGAAGATCCACCTTGGGATCGTCGACACGTATGCCGCATACCTCGATCTGACCTTGATCGACGGTTTCCAGCCGGTCAATGCATCGCAACGCTGTGCTCTTGCCCGAGCCACTCGCGCCGATCACAGCAATCATCTCGCCCTTGTTGACTTCGAACGACACGCCCTTAAGGACATGATTGGAGCCGAAGCTCTTGTGAATATCGTCGACCTTAACGATTGCTGACATTGAGCTTGTTCTCCATCGATTGGCTCCAGCGCGAAAGCGGATAGCACAGAACGAAATAAAAAGCGCCTACCAGACCGAAGATCAGGAACGGCTGGAAGATCGAGTTGTTGATGATCTGACCCGCGCGCGTCAGTTCGATGAACCCGATCACTGACGCGAGCGAAGTCATCTTGATCAACTGCACGAGAAACCCGACCGTGGGCGGCAACGCGAGGCGCATGGCTTGCGGAATGATCACGAGCCGCAAGGTCTGCCAGCGCGACAGCGACAGGCACTCCGAGGCTTCCCATTGCGGCTTGGGCATCGCCTCGATGCAGCCGCGCCAGATGTCGCCGAGATACGCGCTCGAATACACCATCAGGGCAAGGCCCGCCGCGATCAGCGCAGGCACCTGATAGGCATACACGGACAGGCCGAAGTACACGATGAACAGCAGGATCAGCAGCGGGATGCCCTGAATGGCTTCGATATAAACCAGCGCGACGCGCGACAGCCATGTGCGCGGCGAGATGCGCGCGAGCATCACGACGAAGCCGCCAATGCCGCCCAGCACGAACGCGAGCAGCGACAACACCACGGTCCAGCCGATCGATTGCACCAGATAGGCCAGGTGCGCAGCCGTAAAACCGCCGCTCATGCCGCACCCCCGGGTATCACCGTATCGATCCGTTGCGGATCGGGCGGTGCCTTGCCGGCC
>NZ_JARUXV010000003.1:370133-578094 GCF_031450975.1 Caballeronia sp. LZ065 | reverse complement strand
CCACCGGCGCGCTCGGCGCCTGCGTCGTCGACATGCCCGGCCCGCTTCGCCGCCAGACGGATCGCGCGGCGACGCTTGAAGAGATGCTCGCCGACCTGCCACGCGATCAGCTTGATGATCAGCGACAGCACGAGATACAGGCCCGCGACCACGATATAGGTTTCGAGCGAACGGAAGGTATCGGACTGCACGGTGTTGGCGACGGCCGTGAGTTCTTCCGCCGAGATCTGCGACGCAATGGCGGACGCCTGCATCATCAGCAGAAACTGGCTCGTCAGTGCGGGATAGACCTTTTCGATTGACGGCTGCAACATCACATGCCAGCCGATGCGCCATTTCGACAAGCCCAGGCATTCCGCCGCCTCGATCTGCCCACGCGGCACGGATTCCAGACCGGCGCGAATGATTTCGGCCGCATAGGCGCCGATGTTGATCGTCATCGCGAGCGCCGCGGCCGCGAAGGTCGGCATGCGCAGGCCGATGCTCGCCAATCCGAAATAAAGAAGAAAGATCTGCACGAGGAACGGCGTGTTACGCACCGCTTCGATATAGATGATGCAGAGACGCGTCAGCACGGGCACGCGGGCGCGCTTCGCGAATGCAACGAGCATTCCCACGATCAAGCCGAAGAAGACCGCGACGCACGTCATCTTGAGCGTGAGCCACGCCCCTAGCAGGAACGTCGGCCAGTAAGGCCACAGGGGGGAAAAATCGAGTGAAAACATGGGGCGGTGTCTCTGTCAGGTTTGGCGCTCTATTCGCCAGGACGGCTCTCGCGCCGCTGATTCGATTCTGCACTGGATGTATGACGACATACTACAAGTCGTGATAATGAATGTTGCATGCATTAAACCGGCTCGAACGGTCCGATCGTCGTGAAGGCGCCGCCCTGCAGGACGGCAACCGGATCGGTCGGCAGGGGCGGTGGCGTGGCTTCAATCTTTTCGCGGAAGGGTTCCGACGAGTCATGCGGCACGAAGTCAAGATGCGCGGCGCACCGGTTGTCCCACCATGTGTGCGCATTGGCGGACGTCCCAAAGACAATCGTGTGGCCGACATCGGGCGTGAACAGACTGCAGCGCAACAACTCGTGGAAATCGTCATGGCTCATCCAGCTCGCCATCATGCGACGATCCTTGGGCTCCGGAAAAACCGAGCCGATGCGGATGCTCACGGTCTCGATGCCGTAGCGGTCGAAGTACAACTGCGCCATGTCCTCGCCGAAGGACTTGGACAGCCCGTAGTAGCCATCAGGACGCTTGCGTGCGGTGGCATCGATGACCTCGTCCTGGCGATAGAAGCCCGTGACGTGATTCGAACTGGCGAACACGATGCGCTTCACGCCCTGGCGACGCGCGGCCTCATAGAGATTGAATACGCCCTTGATGTTCGCTTCGAGCACTTCCTCGAACGGGCGCTCTACCGACACGCCGCCCAGATGGATGACGGCGTCGCATTCTTTTGCCAGCGCGTCGACAGCCTCACGATCCGCAAGGTCGCAAGGCACGATTTCTTCATGCGGCGCAGCCTCGCTGCCGAGTACGCCAGGGAGATCGGAAACGCGCACGCGGCGCGCAAATTCGGCCACTCGATGCCTGATTGCCTGGCCGACACCGCCGGCGGCGCCGGTAAGCAACAGCCTTTCGAAGCGAGCGGAATGCTCGCGTGACGACGCGTTGTTTCGTTGTTCCATCGAATCATGTCTCCTGCGAGATTCGGCTAGGGATTACCCTGCACGCATCTTCTTGTACGTTGTCATATCACTGCATGACGCATATCATCATTTGCCAACCGATTTGTCAATGTGTGTAAAACCCATTCCAACGAGAACGCCGTGACGCAATCGCCCGATCCTCACAATCACGCGGAGTCCTTCTCTTCGGCCCATGCAACATCGAGTGCCTCGAACAGCGCATCAGGCGCGCGCCGTAGCCTCACGCTACGCATGGTGGACGCCGTGCGTGCACAGATCGATGCGAGCGAACTGAAGGCCGGTGCCCGCCTCCCTACCGAAGCGGAAATGGTGCAGCACTTCGGCGTGAGCCGTACCGTGGTACGCGAGGCGCTGTCGCGCCTGCAGGCGGAAGGACGGGTAGAAACGCGCCATGGCATCGGCACGTTCATCTGCGAAGCCGCTGCACCGCCGCTCCTGCAGATCGATCCCGCCGATGTCCCCGGCTCCCTCGACGCCCTTGCCATACTCGAATTGCGCATCAGCCTCGAAACCGAAAGTGCGGGACTGGCGGCGCTGCGATGCAATGCGGAGCGCATGACGGCCATGCGCGCCGCTCTCATTGATTTCGCGCGGAACGTCGACAGGAAAGCCGACACTGTCGCGCCGGACCTGCGATTTCACATGGAAATCGCCCAAGCGACCGGCAACCGTTATTTCGTGGAGATCATGGCGCATCTCGGTGCGCGGATGATTCCGCGCACGCGCCTCACCGCGACGCCGGTCTCGCCTGAACGCCACGCCGAATATCTGACGCGGGTGAATCGGGAGCACGAACAGATCGCCGATGCAATCGAGCGCGGCGACGCCGATTCCGCCCGCACGGCGATGCGTCTTCATCTCATCAACAGCCGAGAACGCCTGCGTCGCGCGCAGACGTCGGGCGATTGAATTCATGATGCAAGATTAAAAATGCAAAGGGACCGCGTTCTTTCCGCGGTCCCTTACCTCTTGAAACACCCGCACTCACACTCGCTCAGCGCGCGAGTTTGGGCTCCGCATCGTCGACGTCGTGCGCACCTGAAATGCTCTCCAGCGCCGAGTCATGGTGCAGGAGCAGAACCGCCGCAGCGCCAACCATGCCAGCGCCCGAGAGACACAGCAGGCCCGCGCCGAAGCTGCCTGTGCTGTCCTTGATCCAGCCCATTGCGTAAGGACCGAAGAAGCCGGCGAGATTGCCGAGCGAATTGATCGCGGCGATGCCTCCGGCAGCGGCGGCGCCTGACAGAAACGAGGCAGGCAAGGTCCAGATCACCGGCAGGCAGCCGAAGATGCCGAAGCCCGCGATCGACAGCGCGATCATCTTCATGACCGGATCGTCAAGTCCGGCCGAGACAGCGATGCCGCCGGCCGCCACCATCAACGCAATCGCCACATGCCAGCGGCGCTCGAGCTTGCGGTCCGAATGACGGCCCCACAAGACCATGCTGACGACACCCACCGCATACGGCAGCGACGTCACGAAGCCCGTTTGCAGATTGGTGAGGCCAAACGCCTTCACGATCTGCGGCAGGAAGAAGCTCAGGCCGTAGTTAGTGGCATTGGCGCCGAAGTAGATCAGCGCGATCGCCAGCACACGGGGATTGAAGATCGCTTCCTTGACGCTGAACGCATGCACCGATTCACGATGCGCGCGCTCGTGGGCCTGACGGTCGACCAGCCATTCGCGCTCGTCATCCGCGAGCCAGTGCGCGTCCTTGGGCTTGTCGGTCAGGTAGAAGTACACGACGAATGCAAGCAGCAGCGCCGGAATGGCTTCGATCAGATAGAGCCACTGCCAGCCTTGCATCCCGCTCAGACCGTCCATCTGCAGCAGCGCACCGGAAATCGGGCCGCCAATCACAGTCGAGAGTGGAATCGCCGCCATGAAATACCCGACCACGCGCCCCCGGTACTTGGCTGGAAACCATAGCGTCAGCAGAAAGATGATGCCGGGGAAGAAGCCCGCTTCGGCGATGCCGAGCAGGATCCGCAGGCCGTAGAAGACGTAGGCGTTGGACAGACCCGTTGCTTGCGCGATGTGGGGTATGTACGCCATCGCGGCAGCGAGGATGCCCCAGGTGAACATGATCCGCGCAATCCAGCGGCGCGCGCCGAATCGTTCGAGCAGCAGGTTCGACGGAACCTCAAAAAAGAAATACGCGATGAAGAAAATACCGGCGCCGAAGCCGAACATGCTCGCAGTGAAGCCGAGCGCCTTGTTCATTTGCAAGGCTGCAAAGCCGACGTTGACGCGGTCCAGATAGGCTATGAAGTAACACAAAATCAGGAACGGCACGAGGCGAACCATCACGCGCTTCATGGTGCGGGCTTCAAGGTCCATCTATGTCTCCTCCGGATAGAAGAATCGCTAGATCGCGGGTACTTTTGGATACCTGCGGAGCCTACTCTTTAAGGAGGAACTACAGCATTGGTGTTTAGCCTTGGTATCGGTTCCGAAGCCCGGCCGACAAGCGGAACGGCATGCGCCAATCCGGTGCTGGAAGGTCTTGCATCCCAGCATTTGCAACGTCATGTATTGAAGAAAATGTGAACGGATTGTTCCGCTTCGTGCTGTCATGCGACCGGTAACATTCCGGCGTATTCCGGTTCCGGTAATCCTTGCACGCCTGGATGCAGAGCGAACACATGGCCGTCGTCGTCGGTTGCGTTTGCAGACGGGCGAATGGTCGTGACGAAAAGCGTCGAGAGATCACTGCCGCCAAACGCGCACATGGAGGGCTTGCTGGCAGGCAACGCGATTTCGCGGTCGAGCCGGCCTTGCGGCGTAAAGCGCAGCAGGCGCGCGGCATCGTTCGCGCAGGTCCAGTAGCAACCGTCCGCATCGACCGCTGCGCCGTCCGGACGACCCGCGTGATGATGCAGGTCGGCGAACACACGCCGTCCGCCGGGCGTGCCGCTGTCCACGTCGAAGTCGAACGCCCAGATGAGGCGGCGTTGCGGATGAGAATCTGACAGATACAGGATCCTGCCGTCCGGCGACCAGGCCAGTCCGTTCTGCGTGATCAAACCCTCGACAACCGGGTCGGACAGGACGCCACGCTGATCGAACCGGTATAGCGCGCCGGCCGCGCTCGCAAGCGACATGTCCTGCACCATCGTGCCCGCCCAGAAACGGCCCTGCCTGTCACAACGGCCATCGTTGAAGCGCATGCCCGGAGCGCCGAACGAAGGCGCAGCCAGCTTTGCGGCGTGGGCATCGCCGCTGTCGTGCAGCGTCACGGCAAAGATGCCGCTCTCCATGCCGGCGACGACCTGTCCGGCCGCATCGAATGCAAAACACGCGACTTGTTCCTTGAACGTCCATTCCGAGCGCTGTCCGCTCTCGAGCACGAGTCGGACAATGCGCCGTGCCGGAATGTCGACCCAGTACAGCGCGCCCTCTTTCGCGCGCCAGACCGGGCATTCGCCGACCGTCGCGACGCCCGCCGATTCAAGACGTTCAACGCGCACGCCGCCACTCATCGCTTGCGCTCCATCGGCTCGCCGATGACAAACTGCCCACCCTGGAAGCGCTGTGCAGGATCGTCGTGATCGGCGGTCGGCGCCTTCGGCGGGAACAAACCGTTGAACTGCGCCGAGCTATCTTGCGGATTGAACCCCAGGAAACCCGCTTTCGAGTTGTCCCACCACTTCACCGGGTTGTCCGATGCCCCATACACGACCGTATGCCCCACGCGATTCGTGAACAGCGAGCACCGTACGAGTTCGATGAAGTCGCGATAGCTCAGGTAAGTGACCAGCATGCGCGGGTTCTTCGGTTCCTCGAACGACGAACCGATGCGCAGGCATACCGTCTCGATGCCGAAGCGATCGAAGTAGTAGCGCGACAGCGATTCGCCAAAGCATTTCGTCACGCCATAGAGACTGTCCGGACGCTGCGGCGAATCGGCGTCGAGCACTTCGGTGACGGGATGAAAGCCGATCGCATGATTCGAGCTCGCGAACACCACCCGCTTCACGCCATGGCGACGCGCCGCTTCGTAGATGTTGTAGGTACCACGAATGTTGGCTTCGATCAGGTCATCGAACGGGGCATCGATGGAGATACCGCCCAGGTGCACGATCGCGTCCACACCTTCGACAAGTTGCATCACCTTGGCGATGTCAGCGAGATCGACGGCGCTCGTTTCTTCATGCCGCGCGGCGTCGTCGAGCGGCGCGATGTCCGAGAGCCTCACCACGTCGGCCCACTGCGAAAGTGCACCGCGCAGTTGTCGGCCCAGGTTGCCGGCTGCGCCGGTGAGAAGCAGACGCTTGAACGGTTTGCCCGCTGCCGTTGGCTGATTCATCGAAACTCCTGTGGAATACGTTGCACTACATTGAAAGCAAAAAAGAAGAAAACGTTTTCGGCAGCACGATCCTTGTCAGCGCCGGGATCAGAATCTAGTTGCATGCAAAACGCTGCATGCAAAACGCAAAATGCGTTTTCAATGTTTCCCGATTTTCTGCGACAATTCGTGAATTCCGCGAAAACGTTACCCTCCGAATGAAAAAAAATTCCTCAACCATTCGCGACGTTGCTGCCGCAGCGGGCGTATCCGTCGCGACGGTTTCCAAATACATCAATGGCGCGCAACGATTCTCAGCGCCGGTGGAAGCGCGGCTCAAGGAGGCGATCGAGACGCTCGGATACCGCTCCAACCCGCTTGCACGTTCGATGATCACCGGCAAGACCCGCACCATCGGACTCACGATTCTCGACATCAGCAATCCGCACTTCACTCACGTCGTCAAGGGCGCCAACCGCATCGCGCTGCGTCACGACTACACGCTGCTGCTCGTCGACATCGACGAGAACCAGGCGCGCGAACGTCCCCTCATCGAAGCACTCGCGCAACGCGTAGACGGCTTGCTCGTCAGTTCGCGCCTGCCCGACGAAGACGCGCAGTGGATGCTTGAACTCGACAAGCCCGTCGTGCTTCTGCGCAACGCCGAGCTGCCAATTCCGAGCGTCGGCATCAATAGCCGCCTTGCCACCTACATGCTGACGCGCCATTTGCTCGACCTGGGGCATCGGCGCATCGCCTACCTCGGCTTCGAGCATGCGCGCATCAACGATGAGCGCATCCGCGGAGCTCGCGATTGCCTCGCCGAAGCGGGCCTCGAACTCGATGTCTACGAAGCGCATGCACCGACTTCCGTCGCGGGCGAACAGGCATGCTCGCGCGTGATGCTCGGACCGAAGCGGCCGCAGGCGGTGATCTGCTACAACGACCTGATCGCGCTCGGTTTCATGAAGGAAGCCGCGACACTCGGCCTACGGGTGCCGCATGACGTTTCCGTCACGGGCATCGACAACGTCCCGTACGGCGCCTATGCCGCGCCCGGCCTCACCACGGTAGACATCCAGAGCGAGAAGATGGGCGAACTCGCCATGCAGAAACTCATCGACGCCCTCGCTGGACATCCCGATCCAGGCAATTCCATGTTCGAGCCGCGGCTCATCGTGCGTGAATCCACGGCTGCCGCGACCTGATCCACGCATGATCCACGGCGCGCGACGTGCGCGCCTTCACGCAGACTCACCCCGCGAGCTTCGCCGGCGTCATCTTCGGCGTCAGCACGTGCATGATTGCGAATGCAATCAAATAAGCCGACGCGCCGATCGCGAACAGCACCCAGTAGTGGCCCGTGCGCTGCAACACCTGACCGATCACTTCCGAGAACAGCACGCCGCCGATCGAACCCGCCATGCCGCCGATGCCGACCACCGCACCGACCGCGCGCCGCGGGAAAAGGTCCGATGCCGTCGTGAACAGGTTCGCCGACCAACCCTGGTGCGCCGCCGCCGCGAGACCAACGATCGCCACCGCGACCCACAGGTTCTCCGCTTGCGAGACAAACGCGATGGGCAGGACCGCGCAGGCGCAGATCAGCATCGCGGTCTTGCGCGCCGCATTCACGGTCCAGCCCGACCGCAGCAGCGCCGACGAAATCCAGCCGCCGCCGATACTGCCCACCGTGGTGATCGCGTAGATCACGACGAGCGGCAGGCCAATATGTTGCATGTCCATGCCACGCGATTCATTGAGCCACTTCGGCAGCCAGAACAGGTAGAACCACCACACCGGGTCCGTCAGGAACTTCCCGACGATGAACGCCCACGTTTCGCGCTTCCGGATGAGTTGTTTGAAGCCCGGCGCGCGGGCTTTCGCATTCGCGGCGTCGGCGATCTTGGCCTCGTCGCCTTCATCGGCGAGTTCGTCGTCGTGCGCGCTGCCGTCCGGCTCGCGATACATCACGAACCACACCACGAGCCACACGAGGCCGACGGCTCCCACCAGCACAAATGCCGCGCGCCAGCCGAAGGCCACCGCAAGCGCCGGAATGAGCGCGGGTGCAAAGACCGCGCCGATGTTTGCGCCTGAATTAAAAATACCGGTGGCAAGGGCGCGCTCGCGGCGCGGGAACCACTCGGCCGTGGTCTTGATCGCCGCCGGGAAATTACCGCCTTCGCCGATGCCGAGCAGCGCGCGAACCATCGCGAAGCCCATGACCGATCCGACGGCCGCATGCAGCATCGCCGCAATACTCCAGATGAACATCGCGGCCGCATAAGAAATGCGCGTCCCGAGCCAGTCGACGATCCGCCCGAAACACAGCAGGCCGACGGCATAAAACGCCGAGAACGCAATGACAATGCGGCCGTACTGCACCTGCGTCCAACCGATGTCGTGCTGAAGCATCGGCGCCAGCAGACCCAGGATCTGCCGGTCCATGTAGTTGATGACCGTGGCGAAGAAAAGCAGCGCGCACACGGTCCAGCGATAACGGCTGGCGGTTCGTACGACGCCGGCAACGACAGTGTTCATGAAAGTCTCCGGACGCGGCGGCGCTCGTCGTGCCGCGTTCTTTGTTGCGTGGATTCGGCGACGAGCGCCGCGGGCGGACCATCCGGAGGTACCAGACAGTCACCCATTCAGCCGTTTGGAAAACGTTTTATCAAGAATAGTCGTTTTGAACGGGAGTGACCATCCTGGTGTTTGCCCTAAGTCGCACAACGGCACGGCGCTCGCACGCATTCTGGCGGATCCGGGCCAGCCTCAACCAGGGAGTTAATCGTTTTCTACGATTTTTCCCAGAAACAGACGGTTTTATGCATTAGGTGTTTTGCATGCCAACCGCGTCCACCCGCGCCTGTAAGATCGATCCCCATTCATCCACGGCAACCCGTCCCGCGCTCCATGCCTGCTCGTCTCACGGGGTTCATCTATCTCTTCGTCACCGCCATCGGTTGGGCGCTGAACTGGCCCGCCATGAAGATCCTGCTGCGCGAGTGGCCACCGCTCTTCTCCCGCGGCGTCGCGGGCGTGACGGCGGCCGTCCTGCTGGGTTTGATCGCCGTCTTTGCCGGAGAGAACCTTCGCGTGCCGCGCGCACACGTTCCGCGACTGCTCCTGGCATCCGCAATCAATGTGTTCGCCTGGATGGGCTTCGCCACGCTGTCGATGAAATGGCTTTCCGTGAGCGAAGGCGCATTGCTCGTCTACACCATGCCGATCTGGGCCATGCTGCTCGCGTGGCCCATCTCGAAGCGCAAGCCCTCCTTCGCCGGGTTTTGCGCCCTCGCTCTAGGCCTGGCCGGCGTGGTCGCCCTGCTTTCAGGACACGGCCTCTCCTTCGATGGCGGCAAGCTCGCCGGCATCGCCTTTGCACTGGCCGCCGCCGTGCTGTTCGCGCTCGGCACCGTCATCACGCATGGTCCGATGCCCGTTGCCCCTATCACACTGGTTGCCTGGCAAGTCGGCATCGGCTGCGTGCCGATGGTCCTGCTCGGCGCGCTGATCGAGCACCCCTCGTTCGCGGCACTCAAGCTCGATGGCTGGGCCGTCATGGTCTACATGAGCCTCGTACCGATGGGCGCATGCTATCTGGCGTGGTTTGCAACCCTGCGCCGGCTGCCCGCCGAGGTCGCGTCCATCGGCATGCTGCTCGTGCCGGTCATGGGCATCGTCGCCGCGGCTCTCACGATCGGCGAACCGCTTGGCTCACGCGAAGCGATCGCGATGGCGCTGACGTTGTCGGGCGTCGCGCTCGCGATGCGTCAGCGCCGCTAGCACATGACGGCGTCCTGTTCCAAGCGAAAAATTAAAGACACACGCACCGGCTGCCGATAAGGACCACACTACTCATTACGTTCAATCCCTGCCCATGTTTCGAACTCGTCTGGCCCGCATGAACGTCGGGACCCAGTTTGCCGTGCTCGCCTGCGCGCTCACGGCGGTCGCCATTGCTTTCTTTACCCTCGCTGTCACGAAGCGCGCCGGAGAACAGGTGGACACGCATGCGCTGGCGCGTGTCGAGAGCGAGAACCGCTCCATCGCCACGATGATCGGCCTCTATGACAAGGCCGTGAGCGCCGAGGTCTCGCGCTTCATGACCTTGTTCGCGCATCGCCTGCCTTCCGCGTTCTCGCTCGACCCCGCGCATACAGTCGAGATCGCCGGCACTTCCACGCCGACCATGCTGGCCGGCGACAAGCCCCTCAACAACGACTTCACGATTCCCGACGCGTTCCTCGCGGACAGCGGCGCCATCGCGACGATCTTCGCCCGCACCGGCGACGACTTCATCCGCGTCACCACATCGCTCAAGAAGCAGGACGGCACGCGGGCCATCGGCACGCTGCTCGACCGCAAGGGCCCGGCCTACGCGCCGATCCGCGCCGGCAAGCCGTATATCGGCATTGCGGCGCTGTTCGGCAAGCAGTACATCACCGAGTACAAGCCGGTCATGGACACGTCGGGCCGCGTGATCGGCGCGCTGTTCGTAGGCGTCGATGTCACCGCGGAATTCGCCGCGCTGCAGGACACCATCGCGAAACTGGCGATAGGCGCGAGCGGTTATCACTTCGTCGTCGATGCATCGAACGGCGCGAATCGCGGAAAGCTGCTGGTGCATCCCGGCCCGCAAGGCCAGGGCGTCGATGAACGCGTCGCACCGTTCGCCCACATGCTCGATACACGCGAAGGCAAGCTCGTGTTCGACGGCGCTGACCTCCCCGGCGCCGATCCGCGCGTGCATGGCGGCACCAAGGAGATCGTCTACATGAGCGTGCCGCAATGGCAATGGATGATCGGCGGCCTTGCCTATCGCGACGAACTGCTCGCGGACGTGGACCACAGCCGCACTGTGTTTCTTGCCATCGGGCTCATCGTCGTCGTGCTGCTGGTCGGCGTGCTGCTCTATGCGGTCGCGAAGCTGGTCGGGCGTCCCATCGATCAAATCACGCGCGCGTCCGAACGCATCGCCGCGGGCGACCTCACGGTCCGCATCGACAGTACGCGTCAAGACGATATCGGCCGCCTGATGCGCGCCATCGACGGCATCGCGCGCGGCCTCGCCGGCATCGTCGTGCAGGTGCGCCATGCGTCGGCCGGCATGAACGAAGGGACCGGGCGGATTGCATCGGACAGCAGCGACATTGCCACGCGCATCGCCACGCAGGCCGCAAGCGTCGAGGAAACGGCCGCGAGCATGGAGCAATTCACCTCCACGGTACGGCAGAACGCCGCCAATACCGCGCAGGCCGGCGAGCTGGTGGCGTCGGCATCGGATGCGGCCCGCGCCGGGGGCGACGCCGTCACGCGCGTGGTGCAGACCATGGGCGACATCGATGCATCGGCGCGCCGCATCGCCGACATCACCGCGACCATCGAAGGCATCGCGTTCCAGACCAACATTCTGGCGCTCAACGCCGCGGTCGAAGCCGCGCGCGCCGGCGAGCACGGCAAGGGCTTCGCGGTAGTCGCCGCCGAAGTGCGCGTGCTCGCGCAACGCAGCGCGAGCGCGGTGAAGGAAATCGAAGCGCTCATCGCCGAGTCGGCCGCGCGGGTCTCGCATGGCTACCGCATCGCCGAGGAAGCGAGCAGCACGATGAACGGCATCCTTGAACGCGTGGCGCGCGTCAACGCCATCGTCGGGGAGATCGACGTGGCCTCGCGTGAGCAGGCGAGCGGCATCGAGCAGGTCAACAGCGCGGTCGTGTTGATCGGCGAAGCGACGCAGCAGAATGCGGCGCTCGTCGGCAATGCGGAGCACGCAGCCGCCGAGTTGCGCGATCAGGCGGGGCAACTCGAAGAGGCAGTCAGCCGGTTCCGCGTCTGACGCGCCGCTTCAAAGCAGTGTCTTCAACCGGAAGCTTGCGTCGCTGAGTACATCCGCGGACGGTGACAGACCGCGCTCTACGAGCATGCGCGCAAGCTTCATGTCTTTCGCAATGACGTGAACCGGGCCGAATCCGCTCGCCCCCACGAGCCGGTTCGCCGCGTCGAAATGAAAGTCCATCGAAGCCGACTCGCCAGGCACGCGCCGCACCGTGCGCATGCCGAGCGAGGGCTCGCCCGTCACCTGCAACTGATGGTCGTACTGATCGGACCAGAACCAGGGCACGTCGTCATGAACGGCCTGTGCGCCGAGCATGTTCCGTGCAGCCGTGCGCGCTTGCGTTTCAGCATTGTGCCAGGTTTCCTGACGGATGGGCGCGCCCGTGAAGCGGCCCGGATGGATCGCGATATCTCCCGCCGCGAAGATGCCCGGCGCCGACGTCTCGAGTTGCGCATTCACGATGACTCCGCGATTCACGGCAAGGCCCGCGTCCCGCGCCAGTTCGTCCGCCGGTTCGATACCGATGCCGACGATCACGAGGTCCGCGTCAAGCGAACGCGCATCGGACAGCAGAACGCGCAGCGCGCCCTGTGACGCGCGTGCGATCTCGAGCGGGGCAACACCCACATGGATCGCGACACCATTGCGCTCGTGCAGACCCCGCACCGCATGCGCGATGCTCTCGGGCACCGCGCGTCCGAGCAAGCGCGCAGCGCCTTCGATCACGCTGACCTCGCACCCTCGCGTGCGCGCCGACGCTGCAACCTCCAGCCCGATGAAGCCGCCGCCCACGATCAGTACGCGCGCTCCGCTGACGAGACGCGGCGCGATGCTCAGGGCATCGTCGAGCGTGCGCAGGGTCATGACGCCATCGAGCTGCGCGCCGGGAATGTCCAGCCTGCGCACATGTCCCCCGGTAGCCAGCAGCAAGGCTTCATACGCGATGCGGCTGTCATCGGCGAGTATCACTTCGCGCGCACCAGGCACGATCTGCCGGGCGCAGGCCACCTTGTGCTCGATACGGTCCGCCTGCCATGCATCGCGGGCGCGCAGCGCACACTGCAACGCAGCGCGCTGGCCGGTCAGCAGTTGCTTGGACAACGGCGGACGCTCATAAGGCAGATGCGCCTCCGCGCCGATCATCACGATGCGCCCGCGCCATCCGAACTCGCGCAGCGCGGCGGCCGCGCGCCCTCCGGCATGCCCCGCACCGACGATCACCATCGCGCGGACATCGTGCTGGTCCGTCATGGCATCAGATCTCGATGAGGATGCGACCGCCCTCGACCTTCGCCGGATAGGTCCTGAGCTTCTCACAGACCGGCGCGCACAACGGCCGGCCGTCGCGGATATCGAAGCGGCCGTTGTGCTTCGGGCATTCGATCACATGGTCCATGACGAAGCCATCGCTCAGATGAACCTGTTCATGCGTACACAGACCGTCGCTCGCATAAACGGCTTCGTTCACGCGATAGATCGCGAACGTGCGTGTGTCATGGTCGAAGCGCATGACATCCTCATCTTCTATGTCGTCCAGCGCGGCTGCATCGATCCATTGCGTCATGCTCTCGTCTCCTTCGGGGCTCAGGGCTGCGTGGCGGCCGGCACCGGCCGCTCGACGTGATACGACGGATCGCGCGTCTGCCGTATCAGCGCGGGGATGATCTCGGCATAAGCCGCGAGCGAACTCGGATAAGGCGGCGGCATGTCGTCCTTCACGGTGTCGTGAAGACGCGGCAGCGCGTGATAAGGAACCATCGGAAACATGTGGTGCTCGACGTGGTAATTCATGTTCAGGTAAAGAAACCTGAAGACCGGATTCATCATGACCGTGCGGCAGTTCTTGCGATGATCGAGCACGTTCTCGGGCATGCCCGCATGCTGCGTCAGACCGAAGAAGAGATAGAGCCACGCGCCATACAGGCTTGGCAGGCCGACGTAGAGCAGCGGCAAGACCGAGCGGAACACGAAGCACGACGCAATCACCACGACATGGATGCTCAGATGAATGCGTGCTTCGCGGACCACCTTCGGCCATTCCGATTCGGGCACGAAGGTCTTTTCCTCCGCGCCGATGTCGCCGAACGCACCCGAGATCATCCTGGGCACCTCGGCCGCCGCGTGCTTCAGCGCGAAGACGTTGAGCGCGAGACTCAGCCAGTCAGTGGGCAACGGCACGGCAATCTCGCGGTCGCGGCCCACCACCAGCGTGTCCGTGTGGTGGCGCGCATGACTCCAGCGCCAGATGGTAGGCCGCCGGAACACCTGGAACGAGGCCATCTGATACAGCACCCGGTTCATCCATGCCGTCTTGAATGCAGTCCCGTGACCGCTCTCATGCCAGCGCGAGTCCGCCGGGCCGCAATACAGCGCGCCGTACAGAAAGAACGCGGGAATCGCCCACAGCGAATGCGCGCGCCACGCGAACCCTGCAAGCACGCCGCTCGCCACGATGGCCGCATACCATAGCAACGTGTCGCGTATCGCACGCGCATCGCTTCGCTGCATCAGACCTTTCATCACCGGCCTTGGAACGGCGCATTTGTACCATTCCGCATTGACGAGACCGGCCAGCTTCGCTTGCTCTCCGGCTCCGCCTATCAGCCGATACGCGTCATGCCGCTGATGCTCGCCCGTCTCCTCGGGCTGCCGCGATTCCATCATGTCACCTCAATCGATGATTGAATTCACATCATTGGTTCTTGTTGGAATCGATAATAGAAGCGGCATTTCCTGCACGCAACCTGCGCGCACATTTGCTATCTTTAAGCATCATCACGCGCGGCGAAAACCCATCATTTACATCAAGCGATGAGCAAGCGTCCCACACTTCAGTCAGTGGCCGAAGCGGCCGGCGTGAGTCCGGCCACGGTCGATCGCGTGTTCAACGGACGTCTGAGCGTCCGCGACGGCACCGCGCTGCGCGTGATCGAAGCGGCCGAACGCATCGGCTATCACGGCGCGGGATTGATGCGGGAGCGGTTACGAGCGCAGCGCGGCGAGCGCCGCGAACGTCACACGCTGGGCTTCTGTCTTCAGAAGCGCGCCGACCCGTTCTATCAAAGCTTCGCACGCATCCTCACCGAGGCCGCCGCGCGCCACGAGCCCGAAGACTGCAAGGCGGTCATCGAATACATGGACGAACTCGATCCGGCCTCGATCGCCCGCACGCTGCTCGCACTGGGCGATACCGCGGACGCGCTCGGTGTCGTGGCTGTCGATCATCCGCATGTGACAGCCGCCATCGAAACCCTGCACGCGCAAGGCAAGCCGACGGTCACGCTGTTATCCGACCTGAGCGCGCCCTTGCGTGCCGGCTACATAGGCGTCGATCCGCGCAAGAGCGGCCGCACCGCCGCATGGGCCGTGAGCCGTCTTGCGTATCGCAAGGAAGGGACAGTAGGCGTATTCGTCGGCACGCCTCGCTATCTGGGACAGGAAAGCTGCGAGATCAGCTTTCGTTCTTATCTGCGCGAGCATGCACCAGGACTGCGCGTGCTCGATACGCAGATCAACCTCGAAGACAAACAACTGGCTTACGAAGCCACCCTCGCGATGCTCGCACGCCATGCCGATCTTGCCGGCCTCTACATTCCCGGCGGCGGCGTGGGCGGCGTCATCCGCGCGCTCCGCGAAGAGGCTTCGGAGCGACGCATCGTCACCGTATGCAGCGACCTGATGCCGGACCGCTACGAAGCGCTCGTCGAAGGCGTCATTGACCTCGTGATCGACACGCCGCTGCAACGCATCGCCGAAACAGCCGTGCAGGCCATGTTGCGCGCCTTGCAGGCACTTCCCGGCGAGTCCGCACTGGCAAGCCAGTATCCGTTGCCCGCGCAGCTCTACACGCCGGAGAACGTCTGAAAGACGGCTAAGCCTGCACTCATTCTGTGCGCCTACTGTGCTTCGTGAGTTCCCACACGATCAAGGAGACGCTCATGAAAATGACTCTGGCCGCCCTGCTGGCCGTTGCCATGGCAATGCCCACGCTCAGTCATGCGCAGGCCGAAACGCCCGCCTCGTCAGGCTTGCTGCACGATGGAGCTTGGCATCGATCAAAAGTCATCTATGCTGATACACAGCACATGCAAGAACCAAGGGCCGGTGGCAGCCCTGGTCAGGACGCATGGCTGACCCAGCCTTCAGAGCAAGCCCTCGGACAGTCGCTCTACATGCACCGTTGACGCCTTGCTTTCATTCATTTTCCTTTCATTGCAGCGGCCTTTGATCGAGAGATATAAGGCAATCGCGCAGTGGCATCACGCTTGCTGTAGCCTCTCGACGGCTTCCACTGAAACGTAGAGCAACACGATCCGGTCGACACCGCACTTGGAGCAGATCAGCATTTTTTTCAGCGTTTTTTCTTCGTGATCGGCTTTGTAACGAAAAATATGCCTGCTCCTGCTATACCTGCTTGCAAAATGAAACGGTTTGTCACTAATCAGAGGGTTCGATGTCACTCCCATGTGGCGGACCGCACGGAGCGGGCAAACTGGAGCCCGGAGCATAGTAAGGGTTATCACTGAAGTGGCATTGCAAGATGCAGGAAGGGTAACGAATACAAGCGCAATGCAATAAGTACGTGTATCGCGCGAACGATTTCTTTTTGTCGTCTTCAAAGAGGCAGGGTTTCGTGCCGCCAGTCCTGACCGGTCGCGCAACCTCATCTTTTTTGAACCGCTAACATGCAGGCCACGTAATCAGCCTAATCTGTCAGGGAGTTCCGCACAGAACAGGCATCAGGAATTTGGTGACAACACGGGTTATGGCGTCAGTGAAGTGCAGAGACGCCGGGGAGCCCGCCCCATACAACGCGCAGTGTGGCGTTGGCTCGATAGACATGCGCGTCACGCCGGGGCTTTCGGGGCCGGCTGGATGACACGACATGCTCCAACTATAAGCGGCGTCAGACCGATCATGAGGCCTGGTTTTCGCACGTCCTGCATGACTGGCTGCGCCGTATCGGCATTTCGAATGGCTCTTTCCCCGCCTTTAAACGGTGAACGAGCCCGCCGCTACTGACAGACCATTGCATGACTCGCCGTGCGGCGCGTTGGGCAGAGCGCTTTCGCATTGACGCGGAAGGCTCTGTTTCGCCACACGTTGCGTATTGACGAGGCTCCTTGCACAGGATGCAAGGAGATAGTGCCCAATCATCGACGGAGAGCGTCATATATGCCGTTTGAGAGTAACTCCTTGCGAGACACGACCCCGCTGCTCAGCATCGTCGTCGCGGCTTACAACATCGAGGGTTACATCGAGGAAGCGCTCGAGTCCCTCCTCAGCCAGCCCTACATCGACGCGATGAAGATCATCGTGGTGGATGACGGTTCTCGCGACCAGACCTATGCGGCGGCACGCGCGATTGTCGAGCGCGATCGCGGCGTGCACATCGAACTCGTGCATCAGGAGAACGGCGGCCTGAGCGCCGCGCGCAATACCGGCCTCAAGTCGGTGCGCACGCCCTATGTCGGTTTTCTGGACGGCGACGACGTCTTTCTCAAGGGCTTCGGCGAGTCGGTCATTCCGGTGCTGGCCGAGAACAAGTGGGATATCGTCGAGTACAACGTCACGATCATCGACGACGACGGCCGCGAACTCGACGGGATCAACATCGTGGACGGCGACACACGCGGTGGTGCGCCCATGGACCGGGCCGCGCTGCAGCACTTCGCCGACGACTTCCACACCTTCGTATGGGCGCGGGTCTATCGCACGTCGCTGTTCGACGAAGCGCCGTTTCCTGTCGGCCGTCATTACGAGGACGCGGCCGTGGTGCCCTCCACATATCTGCGCGCGAGAAGCCTGTACCGCGTCCCGACTCCGCTCATCGGTTATCGCCGGCGCTTCGGCAGCATCACGCAATGCGCGTCGCTGAACGATGTCGAGGATCTGCATATCAATGGTCGCGAAGCGCTCGCGCGCTGCAACGGCGGCGAGATGGACGACTACTGGCTCACCGTGTTCGACAAGCTGTTCCATCGCGCCTGCCATGTGTGCGCGCGCGTGGACCGTGCATCGTTCAAGCAGGCCTCCGACACGCTGTCGGCGATGGCCGTCGATCATCGCAAGACGCGCACGACACTTGCCGAACGCAGCGGCCGTGAAGTCGTCGAGCTCAAGCCCTTCGATCTGAACGTGCGCACGGATCGTTCGATCCACTTCCTGAAGGGACTCGTGAAGAAGGTGTTGCGGCGCAGTCTCGATCATCATCAGCGCGAGCGGCGTTCCAACGCCTCCAATCAGTTCAGCGGATGAGCGCGCCAGCGTGCCGGCGGGAGGCAAGCAGTGCGCTTGCATCGCTCGCACGCTGACTCGCTTGTCAGCACGCGCTCCTGGCGCGCCCGGCTTACAGACCTTTCGCCGATTCGCGATAAACTGCCGGGATGGAAAAATGTCCCTACTGTGAACGAATCCGTGACGAATGGGATTGTCACGGGCAGGAGTGCCGCACTCACATCGCTCGCGCCTTGCGCAGGCAACGCCTGGGTCTGCCCATGGTGCCGAAAGTTATCCGCAACGAAATCCTGCCGGGCGCCAGCACCGGTGAAGTTATCGCCCAGCTGTCACGTCAGCGCCTGCGCGCACGCCGCGCCAACGAAGAGCGCCGGGCGCGCAAGGCAGAAGACGAACTCGACCTCTGACGATCCAACACGCGATTAGTCCAGCTCGCTTCGCTGCGCAAGCGGAATTTCCCCACGCCACGCGCGCCGCGAGTCGCGCATCTTCGTCAGCGCCATGCGCGCAACCTTGAACCAGCCATACGGCCGCGGATCGGCGACCATGCTGAGCGCGCGCGCATAGTCGAGCGCGAGACCGGGGGTCCAGGCCATCGTCACGGCGCGCTTGCGGATCTGCGCCGCCACCCACAGCTCCGGCGTCAGGATCATCCGCACCAATGCGCCCCAGCCCGCATGCGCGCCGTACAGGCGCCCTGTCGCGCCTTCAAGTGCTGCCTCCAATGCACGCGCGACGCTGCTCGAACAATTGCGGTGCGTGAGGTTATACGTCGTGTCCTGTCGATAGTTGCACCAGAAACTATCGAGCCGCGCGGCGTCGTAATTGCGGATGCGCACGCGCACGGTCGACGGACACCATGCCTTCGATTCGACGTCATAGCTCGGCTGGAACGTGCCGGGCACGTCGTTCTCACGCGTGGCACGCAACAGGCGCGCGAAGTCGTCCGGCGAGCGATCGATCTCCACCGCCGGATACAGGCTCACATACAGCCCGCCAGGCGCTTCGAGCGCCGCATGTCCGGTCGAGATGACGCCGTTGCGGTCCACCGCCGCGATGTAGCGGTCCACGACCGGATGCCACTGCGTCTGCGCTTTCGACGATCCCACTGGCGTCCACACGTGCACGGTGAGGGCGGGTTCGTGGTCGGCAGGTGGGCCGTCCCATTCGCGCGCAGGCTGCGCGGGACGCGCGTCCCCCACCTCATGCATCGCGGGATTGCGCGTCAGCCTGCGCACGCGGGTGGCGATCAGGATCAGATTGATGCCCGCGAAAATGAAGAATGCGCCGACGCAATACGGCACGGTCCCTTTGTAGTGCGTCGGATAGGGTTGAAGCATGAACACGCCGAGCAGGATCTCGAAGATCGCAAACCCGAGCGCCACGCGAAAGCGCCGGTAGCGCACGACGAGCGCGGACGTCGCTTGCAACAGACCATCGAAGATAAAGGCCATGCCGATCAGGATCGACAGGATGAAGTGGCCATGATGATTGCCCTCGAAAATCAGCGCGGCCGTGAGCAAAAAGACGATCCCCTTTGCATGACGCAGCCTGCGCTGTCCGCCGACACCGGTCCACGCGACCGCCAACGAAAGCACGCTCTCGATCAGCAACAGCCAGCCTACGAGCGCTATCGGAAAGCCCAACGCGCCGTCGAGCGCATCGACGAACACGCCGATGCCGACGATCAGCAACAGCCAGCCGATCGCCATCAGGCTGCGCCAGCGCTGGCGCAGATAGTCCACGCCCAGCAGGATCATCATCAGCTTGACCATTGTTCTTCCTTTTGACCGGGGACGCCGCATGCGCATTCAACGTTCATGTTAGTGGAGATCGCGCGCTGCACCGCGTGCATGATCCGGCGCCTGACGCGCAGCGAGCCATGCCATACTGGCGCCGCGACCCACGCGACGGAGACGCCATGTTCGACCAATGCCAATGGATCAACGAGCCTGCGCAATGGAATCTCGACGGCAACACACTCCATGTCACCACCGACGCCAGCACTGACTTCTGGCGCAAGACGCACTACGGGTTCATACGCGACAACGGCCATGTGTTCGCCGCGGCCGTCGAAGGCGACTTCACCGCTGAAGTGACGGTCGAAGGCGCGTTCTCCGCGCTCTATGACCAGGCAGGCATCATGGTGCGCGAAAGCGCCGAGCGCTGGGTCAAGGCGGGCGCCGAGTACAACGACGGCGCCCTCACCTTCAGTACCGTCCTGACCGACGGGCACTCCGACTGGTCGCTCGGCGCGCGTGCCGATGCCCACCGCTTCCGCCTGCGCATCACGGTGCTGGAGAGCGTGCTGAAAGTGCAATGCAGCGCTGACCAGAAGGACTGGATCCTGATGCGTCTCGCGCCATTTCCAGCACAGCCGGGCTCGGGCTGGCGCGTCGGACCCATGTGCTGCACGCCCGAGCGCGGCGGTCTGGAGGTCCGGTTCTCGGACTTCAGGATAGGACCGCCCGTCGTCAAGGATCTGCACGACGTCGCGATATAGGCCTTTCGGCCGGCTCGGTAAAAACACTCATTGGCTCCTTCGCACGACGCTTTCTACTATTCTGAAACGTTTCAGAATACGAACGGTCAACGCGCCTTGGACTCAAGAAAAAAGATCGCCAGCACGCTCAAGGATGTCGCCAACGCGGCGGGCGTTTCGCTCGGCACCGCGTCGAAGGTCATGGCGGGCGCCGACGGCGTCAGCGACGCCCGCCGCCAGCAGGTCTGGGAGGCGGCGCGCCAGCTTGGCTACCGGCGCAACAGCCTCGCGGCGGAACTGCGCAGCAGCCGCTCGACATCCATTGGCTTCGTCGTGCCGGATCTCACGAACTCGTTCTTCATCGAACTACTGTGCGTCGTCGAGGACCACGCGCTTGCAAGCGGTTATCGCCTGTTGCTCGCGCATGCGCAGGAAGATCCCGAGCGCGAGGCGGAGCGCATCCGCTTCGTGCTGTCACGGCAAGTGGCCGGCATGATCATCATTCCCTGTCACGGCTATGCCCACGCGATCGACGAGTTGCGTGAATGCGATGTCCCGCTCGTCATGGCCGACCGCGTGGACGACAGCTTTCCCGCCAATACCGTCACCACCGACAGCCGGCGCGCCGCCCGCGACGGCACCGAACATCTGATCGCGCTCGGTCACCAGCGCATTACTTTCATCGTCAACGCGCTCGACCTGGTCAATAGCCGCGAGCGCGCGGACGGCTATCTCGCGGCGATGAAGCGCGCGGGCCTCACGCGTCATGCGCGCATCGTCGTGTGCGGCATGACCGATACCGAGAGCCATACGGTCACGCTCGGCTTGCTGGCAGAGCGCGAGCGCCCCACCGCGCTGTTCACGGGCGCGAACGTAGCGACGCTCGGCGCGCTGCGTGCGATCCGCGACGCCGAGCTGCGTCTGCCCGAGGATATTTCGCTGCTCTCGTTCGACGACGCGCCGTGGATGTCCGTGCTGCATCCGCGTATCAGCTCGATTCATCAGCCGGTTGAAGCTGTGGGCGGCGCGATCTGGCAATTGCTGCACAAGCAGTTGCGAGGCGAGGCGGCGGAACCGGTGCATTTGCGCATGCGGGCGGATTTGCGCGTGCGCGAAAGCACCGCGCCGCCTGGCAGATCGACGGGAAAGGAAGACAGCGCGAAGACCACGCCGGCGCAGCAGAACGCCGGGCGCAGCCGCAGGCGGGCGACGCTCGTCGACCATTAGCGGTGCACTATAACGTTTTATTTTTCAGCGTTAAAAACCACGCACAAGCCGGCCAACCCATCAGGAGAGACGCAATGGACAGCAAACGACGCATCATCACCGCGAGTCTCATCGCCGTGCCGTTGGCCGGGACAGTGGGATCGCTCGCGGCGCTCATCTCGCAGCCCGCGTTCGCACAGCAGAAGAAATATCGCTTCGGGTTCTCGCAGGTCACGACCGTCGAACCATGGCGCGTGCAGTTCAACAAGGACATGAAGGCGGAAGCCGCGAAGCATCCGGAAGTCGAGCTGATCATCGCCGACGCAGGCGATCGCACCGACAAGCAGAACGCCGACATGGAGAACTTCATCACGCAGAAGATGGATGCCATCTTCATCTCGCCAAAGGAGTCGGCGGGGCTCACCGGCGTGGTGGAGAAGGCCTTCAAGGCGGGCATTCCCGTGTTCGTGCTCGACCGCGAAGTGAACGGCGAGCAGTTCACGCAATTCATCGGCGGCGACAACGTGCAGATCGGCGAAGAAGCGGGCAACTTCATCGTCAAGCTGATGGGAGGGCCGGGGAAGGCACAAGGCAGTCTCGTCGAGATCTGGGGCGGCTTCGGCGCACAGCCGGCGCACGACCGCCACGACGGCGCCGACAAGGCGCTCGCCAAGGAGAAAGGCGTCAAGCGCGTGGGCGAACGCGTGGATTGCGACTGGAAGCAGGACAAGGCCTACGACTACATGAAAACCGTGCTGCGCGTGCAGCCGAAAATCGACGTGGTCTACGCGCACAACGACCCGATGGCCTACGGCGCCTATCTCGCCGCGAAGGATGCGGGCCGCGAGAAGAGCATCAAGTTCGTCGGCATCGACGGCCTGCCGCAGGAAGGCGCAACGTGGGTCGAACAGGGTCTGCTCGCCGGCACCTTCATGTATCCGACGCCGGGTGCCGAAGGCATTCGCGAGTCGCTCAAGGTGCTGCACGGCGACAAGGTGCCGAAGAAGGTGACGCTGCCGACCCAGGGCATCTTCGCCGACAACGCGAAGCAATACATCGCGAGCCACTGAACGCGCGCACACGCGTCATGGCCACCGTCACTGCGCCGCTCGTCGAGGCTGCGGGCCTGTCGATATCGTTCAACGGCAGTCCCGCGCTCGCGGGCGTCGACTTCGACATCGCCGCGGGCGAGATTCATGCGCTCGTCGGCGAGAACGGCGCGGGCAAGTCGAGCCTGATGAAGATACTGGGCGGCCTGTATGCGCCCGATGCGGGCAGCATCCGCGTGCGCGGCGAGGCCACGCGCATGTCGAACGTCAACGACGCCGCGCGCGCCGGCATCGCGACCATTCATCAGGAATTGAATCTCGTCGATACGCTGTCCGCCGTCGACAACATCTTTCTCGGCAAGGAGATACGCACGCGCATGGGCTTCCCCGACCGCCGTGCGATGCGGGCCGCCGCCATGAACGTGCTCGCGCAACTGGGCTTCCGGCTTGCGCCGGAGACGCTCGTCGGCGCGCTGCGTGTCGGCGAGAAGCAACTCGTGGAGATCGCCAAGGCGCTGCTCGCCGACGCGCGCGTCCTCATCATGGACGAGCCGACCTCCGCCCTCTCGGACACGGAAACGCGCGCGCTGCTCAGCCTGACCCGCGCATTGCGCGAGCGCGGCATGGGCATCGTGCTGATCAGTCATCGCCTGAGCGAAATCTTCGCGGTCGCAGACCGCGTGACCGTGTTGCGCGACGGCCGGCGTATTGCAACGCTGCCGATGCGGCACGTCGAGTCCTCGGAGGCGCTCGTTTCGATGATGATCGGAAAGGACTTCGCACCGCCCGAACGCACCGAAGCAGAAGCGCCCCAGGCGCGCCCGCTCGCAGTCGAGGTACGCGATCTCACGCTGGGCAGTGCCGCGCACACGCCGGTGGCCGAGGTTTCGTTTGCCGTGCAGCAGGGCGAGGTGTTCGGCATCTCGGGACTGCTCGGTGCGGGGAAGACCGAGATACTCGAAGCGATCTTCGGTGTGTCGCCGTATCGGCGTACAGGCGAGATTGGCATCGCCGGTCAGACGCGCACGATCGACTCGCCGGATCGCGCGGCCGCAGCCGGGCTCGCATTCGTCACCGAAGACCGCAAGAAAGATGGCCTCGTGCTCGATCACTCGCTCGAAGCGAACCTGCTGCTGCCCTCGCTATCGCGCGCGCCCGGCTTTCCGCTGTACCGGCGCGCACGCATGCAAGCATGGGCGGCGGCGCAAGCGCGCGCGTCGAACGTCAAGCATCGCAGTCTCGCGCAGGACGCGAGCACGTTATCGGGCGGCAACCAGCAGAAGCTCATCATCGGCAAGTGGCTGATGACAAAGCCGCGCATCCTGCTGCTCGATGAACCCACGCGCGGAGTAGACGTGGCCGCCAAGGCCGAGATCTACCGGCAAGTGCTGGCGGCCGCGCGCGGCGGCGTGACGGTGATCGTCGCAAGCTCGGAGATCGACGAGCTGATGTTGTTGTGCGACCGCATCCTCGTGATGTGTGAAGGGCGCGCGCGCGGTGTGCTGAAACGCGAGCAGTTTTCAGGCGACGTGCTCATCAGGATGGCATCGCCCTGAAGCCAGGCCGGGCCAAGACACGGAGACATTCATCATGCTGCATGCGCAGGACCAACTCGCCGAGCCCGCGGCCAACGCCCGCCAGCGACACCTGAGCACCTTCCTCACGACCCTCAAGTACTACCTGGGGCTCATCGTGTTGCTGGTGGTCGGCGCGCTCACGTCGCCGCATGCCGCCGACGGCGCCAACATCTTTCTGTCGAGCGCCAACATCTCGGACGTATTCCGTCAGGTGGCGAACGTCGGCGTGATCTCCATCGGCATGACGCTCGTGATCATCACGGCAGGCATCGATCTCTCGGTGGGCGCGATCATGGGTCTCGGCAGCGTGCTCACCGCGATGCTGCTCACCACCGACGGCTGGAATCGCGCGACCCATGCGTCCATCGTGCTGGTGGCGATCGCGGTGTTCGTGATCGTCTTCACCGTGTCCGGCGTCGCACGCGGCATTTTGAATACCAGCGATCCGAGGAACGCACGCCAACCCGCGAGCGCGCTGCCGCAGGCAGGCATCGCACTCGTTGCGGCGTTGCTGGCCTGCGCCGCCATCGCGCTGCATGGCGCGCATCGCATGCCGCTTCTCGCCGTCATGGGCATCGTGCCGCTCGCGGGCTTCACGGTGGGCGCGCTCAACGGCTGGATCATCACGCGCGGACGCATGCAGCCCTTCATCGTCACGCTGGCCGCGATGGTCGGCGTGCTCGGCGCGGCACGCCTGATCGCCGGCCAGGATACGGCGGTCTATTCGATTTACAGCGGCACCAACGCCACCACGGACATCGAGGCCTTGCGCGCGCTGCTCTTCAACGTCGTGCCGGTGCCCGCGCTGTTCTTCCTGGCGATCGCGGTCGTGGTCGGCTTCGTGATGAACCGTACGGTGTTCGGCAAATACCTGTACGCCATCGGCGGCAACGAGAAATGCGCGCTGATCTCGGGGCTTTCCGTCGCCCGCCACAAGACCGCCGCCTATGCGCTGTCGGGGCTGCTGTCCGCGCTGGTCGGCGTGCTGTACGCCGCGCAATACCGGCAAGGCAAGGCCGATGCGGGAATGGGCTGGGAACTGGACGCGATCGCCGCCGTGGTGATCGGCGGCACGAGTCTCGCGGGCGGGATCGGGCGCGTGTCGGGCACGGTTGCGGGCGTGCTGATCTTCGGCTTCTTGAGCAATATTCTTTTGCTCAACGATATCGACAGCAATACGCAACTGGTGCTTAAAGGCCTGATCATCGTGATTGCGGTATTCCTGCAGCAAACCGACATCGGCAAGCGCGGCCTGCTAAAACGCTTCACAGGGCGCGGAGGATGAGCCAGCTTGGCACCCGGTTCCGGAGTGGGACTACAGCCATGCCGGCAGGGATAACTTGTGGCGCAAGATGCTTATTTGTTTTTGGCCGGCTGAAAGTCATGGATAATCGAATGCACGCCCCTGATTAAAGTCCGAACATAACGTCTCCGAACTAAACATTCGGACGGACAAGACTGGCTGCAGCGAGTATGACGATGTAATGTCACGTCTCTTAGCAGAAACGCTTATTTGAAGTTCGCGTACTGGCGTGGTAAAACTCTCTGCCGCTCGAAATTTCAGGGCGCATCTTCAACCGAATACGTCTCAAAAGGGTTTGGACAAATGGCAACGGGTACTGTTAAGTGGTTCAACGATGCAAAGGGTTTTGGCTTCATCACGCCGGATGACGGTGGCGAAGACCTGTTTGCACATTTCTCCGAAATCCAATCCAAGGGTTTCAAGTCGCTCCAGGAGAACCAGAAGGTGAGCTTCGAAGTCAAGCAAGGCCCGAAGGGCAAGCAAGCTTCGACGATTCAGCCGCTGTAAGTCAGGCGGTTTAGCCTTCAGGCACGAAACGGCCCGCAAGGGCCGTTTTACATTGACAAGCGGAAAACGGAACGCCGGAGCGGCGTTGCAGGCTTGGCCAAATCTGTCTCATGCAACGTGCCAGTCTTCCGTTTCACACGGCAAGCGGCGGAAATCCGTAGAATTAATATGATTTTTAGCCTGGCCCTTCCGGCACCAAGGCGAAATTCTTTCCTCTATTTCTCGTGATTCAGGCAAGCGATCGGAAAAAATGCCGCGCACGCGTACGGCAGAAAACACATGCATTGCTCGTCGCCTTGTGGTTTGCCGCTTGCGATACCCACGCACAATCATTCGCCTTGAATTCGCGCGCCGTGCGCTTTGCTTCCTCGGTCGTGCTCAACGACTTCCATACGGCTCAGGCCGGCGGCGGCTATGTCTTCTCCTATGACAGCCATGAGACCGAAGCATCGCTTGCGGCGAAGCTCGATCACTGGTTCTCCGGCAAGGATCCGCACGCCATCACGATGGACCCGGCAGAGAAACAGGCGCTATTCGGTTTCTACTGGGCCGCGAGCATGATGTCGGCGAATTCGCCATGCTTCACGGATATCGCCGACCCTGCCTGCCGCGATGACCTCACGCGCTGGATGACGCGCGAAATGGACGACGATCCGCGCTTCATCCGCGACTATGAGGCGGCGCGCAGCGCGCTGGGCCTTCCTGGCCTGGCTCCCGGCTCGCATTGAGCGTCGGACCTGCCGTGCTGTTTGCCGCAAACGCACACCATGTGGGACTTTCGCTTCACGCTGGGGGTCATCGCAAAGCCAGGCGATCTTTGCCAGCACGCTCACCAGCAAGGACAGCGCACCGAGGGTTTCAAGCAGCGCAGGAATCATGATCGCCTCCGTGCATCGGGACAGGCTTTATCGGTGGAACAGCATCGGTGCGTAGGTCTTCACGAAGAACGCGATCGTGATGCCTGCGCTGACGACCAAGGTGCCCGCGCGGATCAGTTGCGCCGGCGCGCGCCGGCCGAGCTGCGCGCCGCCATAGCCGCCGAGCATCGCCGCGAGCAGCATGGCGATGGTTTCGGGCCAGCGCACGGCCTGCGCCGCCGCGAAAGTCAACACCGCGACCGAATTGGCCGCGCTCACCAGCAGCGTGCGCGGCGCATTGAGGCTCTTCAGATCGCGCGCATCGAGCAGTCCCCAGACGGCCATCATCATGATGCCGACGGCGCCGCCAAAGTAGCCGCCATACACGCCAAGCACGAATTGAATCGACAGCACGGCAGAAGCGCCAATATGCCAGCGGCGCCTCAAGGTTTCGCCGAGCCTGCGTCCAAAGGCGAGCGTGATGCTCGCGCATAGCAGCAACCAGGGCAGCACGAAGGAGAAAGTCTTCGACGACGTGCACAGCAGCAGCGCCGCCCCGACGAAGCCGCCGATCAACGTCACGACCAGCATCCTGCGGATGGACACCGAGCCGACTGGCCCGAGCCCGTCGCGATATGCCCACGCACTCACCACGCCGCCGGGAAACAACGCAACGGTGCTCGAAGCGTTCGCCTGAACCGGTGGCAAGCCGGCGGCGATCATCGCAGGCAGGCTGACGAACGAGCCCCCGCCGGCCAGTGCGTTCATGGCGCCCGCGAGAAACCCTGCGCCGCTGACGAGAAGAATGGATTGCATGCGACAGATGCTATCGGCAGGACCGCACGCTTACAATCTGGCATTTCCAATGTGAGACTTCGGTTCCGCCGAAGCATGCGTCATGCGTTTCGACCTCACTGACATGCGCCTGTTCCTGACCGTCATCGAGCGCGGCAGCATCACGGCGGGCGCGCAGGCCATGCATCTCGCGCTGGCTTCCGCGAGCGAACGCATCGCGGGCATGGAAGCGGCGCTCGGTGCGCCGCTGCTGGAGCGCAATCGGCGCGGGGTGCAGGCGACCGCAGCCGGCGAAGCGTTCGCACGCCACGCACGAGCGATCCTCGGTCAGGTCGAGCAGATGCGCGGCGAGTTGCGGTCCTTCGCCACCGGCCTCAAAGGCCGCATCAAGCTGCTCTCGAATACCGCCGCACTCGCGGCCTTGCTGCCGCCAAGGCTCGCGCGCTTCCTCGCTGATTACCCCGATCTCTCCATCGACCTCGATGAACGCCCGAGCGTCGACATCGTGCAGATCATCGCCGAGGGTCGCGCCGATCTCGGCGTGGTCTCCGATACGACGGATCTCGGCATGCTCCAGACCCATCTGATCGCGCAGGATCAACTGGTCGTCGTGGCGCACCGGTCTCATCGGATAGCAGGCGAACGCGCGGTGGCGTTCGCGGAGATCGTCGGAGAATCGTTCGTCGGCCTCTCCGACGCCGCGCTCGAGTTGCATCTGGCCGAGCGCGCCTCACGGATCGGGCGGCAGATCAACTATCGCATCCGCATGCGCAGCATCGACAATGTCGGCATGCTCGCGGCGGCGGGCATCGGGCTCGTGATTCTCTCGGAGGCCTCGGCGCGGATGCTCGAACGGCCGGAGCTCGCCATCGTGCCGCTTTCGGAGCCATGGGCCACACGGCGCCTGCACCTGTGCGCACGCGACTTCGACGCGCTGACACCGCACGCACGCCTGCTCGCCGAGGCGCTGAAAGAAGCTGCTCAGGACGCTTGACGCATGCCTCACATCCGATGAATCACCTAGGCAAAACCCTTTCTGTACCGGGCATTCAGCTTGCACGACCCTATATGCTTATGTGCTTGCCACGCGCTCATCGCGCGTTCACATGCTTGCTCACACGACAAGCGCCAAACAGGAGGCGGTCATGAAGAAAGATCCCACGCGCGCATCGCGACGCGCCATGTACATCGCGTTGATCGCCGGCGCGGCCGGGCTGTGCTTTGCATCGGCGGCCAGCGCCGACAGCCAGGCCGCGAAGAAGATGGGCCAGATGGGCATCATCAATCAGACGCTGCAGCCGAAGCCTCTGCGCTCGAACAACAACGCCTATTCGAACAGTGCCAACAGTAATACGACGAATCCCGGCTATAACAACAACTCGACGTATAACTCCAACGCCGCCAACGCGGGCACGGCCAATGGCGTGAATAGCGCAAACGGTGCCGCTGCGGCGGGCAGGAAGTAAGTCTTCGTTCGAGGCTCGACTCAAGGCCGCCCGCACGCCGGGCGGTCAATCTCCCCTATTCCGGCACGGCTGATCTTTTATACTGGGCTCAAGGTCAAGATGTTCTCGCGCACCGCGCGATTCCCTTCCGCGAGCTCATGAAAAAGATCAAGCCCGGCCTCCTGCTCGAACTCGCTGCCAATCTTCTGCTGCCGTGGCTCGCCTACCGGCTCGCACTGCCCTACTGGGGCGATGTCGGTGCGCTGTACGCATCGGCGGCACCGCCGCTCGTCTGGAGTCTCGCCGAGTTTGCGCGCTCGAGGCGCGTCGACGCGCTCTCCGCACTGGTGTTGTTCGGCATTGCGCTGTCCATCGTGCTGCTCGCGCTGGGCGGCAGTCCCCGCATCCTGCTCGTGCGTGAATCGCTCGCCGCGGGAGCCACGGGCATCGTCTTCCTCTTCTCGCTCCTGTTCAAGCGCCCGTTGATCTTCTATCTGGCGCGCGCCACCGTCACGCGCGAACAGGAAAACGGCGCAGAGCGCTTCGAAGCCTATTGGAATGACAGCGCCAGCCTGCGCAGCTCGCTGCGGCTCATGACGCTCGTGTGGGGCATCGGGCTGACTGCTGAAACCGCATTGCGCTTCTGGTTCGCGTGGACCTGGCCGGTGGAACGCTATCTGGTCGTGTCGCCTGTCGTGAGCTACGCGATGTACGGCGGCCTGCTCGCCTGGACCTTCTGGTTTCGCGCCAGACTCATCCAGCGTCAGGGCAGCACCGGCCCTTCGCGCGACGGCTTACTCGGCTAGGCTCTCGAGCGCTTCGCCGCACTGCGCGATGTGACGGGCAATCGCCGCGTTGACCGCGTCCGCGTGCGTGAGCGGACCCATGTGCCCGGCTTCGGGCACAGTCACAAGTTGCGCGACGGGCATCAGCGTACTGAGGATCTCCGCGATGAGCCGCGTCGGCGGGGGCGCGTGTTCGCCGCGCATCACGAGCGTGGGAATGCGCAGCTTCGCGTAGGCGCTGGGCAGCGTCGGCTCGTGGATCAGCGCGCGAAAGTCGAGCGGCGCCTTCGGCACCCAGCGCGTGAGCATCGCCTGCACCGAGGGCCGCAACGCCGAGAACGCGCCTTCTCCGCCCCAGTAATCGACGAAGGCCGTAGCGGCGCCAAGCAGATCGCCGGCAACGACGCCCTCCGCCGTGCGCGACGCAATCGCCAGAATCTCGGCAAACTCACGCGCGCCGTCTGCGCCCATGCCCTTCAGCAGGTTGAATGCCGAAGGCTCGTAGAGCGTGATGCTCGCCACGTGCCGCGGCCGTTCGAGCGCCGCGCGCAACGCCACGCCGCCGCCATACGAATGACCGACCAGATGGACCTGACCCGGACGACGGTCGATGATCTCGACCGTGCGGGCCGCTTCGTCCGCCAGCGTGAAGGCGCGCTCGCCGCTCCACGGACCGACGCCGTCGCAGCCGTAGTGCTCGGGTGCAAAGAATTCGTGATGCGGATTCATCGAGGCAAGCGTCTCGCGCAACGGACGCCACTGGTTTGCGCCCGAGCCGGAGCAATGCAGGGCGATCACGGAAACGGCAGCTTTATCGTTCTTCGAAGTCATCAACATGGTGGACGGATAGATGGATGATGAAGTCAGGCGTCCGTCTGATCGCATGCGCGCATGCGCCGTTCGAGTTCGCCGATGTCGGCGCACGACTCCAGCCAGGCATCGCGCCGGCCGTGTTCGGCGCGGTTGAGCAGCACATGAATCCAGCAGATCAGATGGGGCAACAGGATTTCTCTGGACACGTCGATCAGGATTCCCAACATGGTTCACTCCACTTTCGGCAGCAGGTCATGCGTTTCAATGCCGGCAGAGCGATGGATTCAATGATTCACTGATGCTTGGGTTCGATCAGGAAGTCGCTGAGGCGGCGGGTGTCGGCATTCCAATGCACCAGCCGTGCCAGTTCCGCGAAACCCCTGTCCAGCAAGGCTTCAGAGCGCGATCGAGCAGCGCCGTGTCGGACCTCGGCCAACGCTTTCAAACCTGAAAGTCTGTGCGTGACCAACACGTCGACGGTCGTTCGTCATTTGCTTCCAGCCATTCAAACCGCAAATGCACGAGGAAAATTCCCGAAATTGGGGATCAAGCTCCTTCGCGCGGGTGCCGTAAACAGCCTGAACAGCCGCGCAACGCCCCGGCCGGCGCGCCAGCCGGCCATCTGCGAAGGGCGCGATAAGATACGGCAGCCTTCGGTCCTTGCGCCCCGGCGTGCCCTTTGCCACGCTCACTCGGAGATAAACGGCTTGTTCAGTCCCGGTCGTCATTCGCTCACATCCAGGATGACGGTGTTCATCGTCGCGGTCTGCGTGCTGCTGATCGGCACCGACGTGTGGCGCAGTCTCGCCGCGCGTCGCGCCCAGCTCGACGAGATGACAACCGCCACGTCCAACCTCGCGCGCGCGATGGCGCAGCACGCCAACGACACCTTCAGGCAAGCCGATGTCACGCTGCTCGGCATGGTGGAACGCGTCGAGGAGGACGGCACCGGCCCCGAGTCGCTGGCGCGCCTGCATCGCTCGCTCGTCGCGCGGGTCGAGCAGTTGCCGCAGTTGAACGGCCTCTTCATCTACGACAAGAGTGGCGCCTGGATCGTCAACTCCCAACCGGTGCTCGATCAACGCTTCAACAACTCCGACCGCGAGTATTTCGAATACCACCGCACGCATACGGATCAGGGAACGCATATCGGCGTGCCGGTGCAGAGCCGTTCGACAGGCAAATGGATCGTGCCGGTGTCCCGCCGCATCGATGCGCCCGATGGCAGCTTTGCGGGCGTGGCGCTGGCGACGCTCAACGTGACCTTCTTCTCGAGCTTCTACGAAAGCCTGGATCTCGGCGAGGACGGCGCGGCCGTGCTCGTGCTGAACTCCGGCGCGATGGTCGTGCGCCGTCCGTTCGAGGACCGTTTCGTCGGCAAGAACGTGGTCGACACGACGTTGTTCCGCGCGCACCTCGAACAAGGCCGCTCGGGTGTCTTCACGATCAGCTCGTCGCAGGACCACATCACGCGCCTGAACAGTTTCCGCGAGTTGCCGGACTATCCGCTGTTCGTCGCGGCAGCGCTGTCGCGCGACGAGATCATCGCGCCATGGTGGCGCGACACCCTCTGGCATGCCGCCGTCACCGGGATGCTGGCGCTCGTGCTGGCCCTGTTCGGCTCGACCCTCGTGCGCCAGATCAACGCACGCACGCGCGCCGAGCAGGAACTGGCGCGCAGTCTCGCCACCACGCGCACCGTGCTCGACACGGCGATCAACCCGATCATCACCGTCGACGAGCGCGGCGCGATCCGCTCCTTCAATTCCGCCGGCGAACGGGTGTTTGGTTACGCGGCGAGCGAGATCATCGGGCAGAACATCCGCGTGCTCGTGCCGCCGCCTCATCTCGACGCGTATAACGAATACATAGTGCAATTCAAGGGCACGTCGGGCGTCGCGACGGCCGAATGCGAGCTCTCCGGATTGCGCAAGGACGGCACTTCGTTCCCGGCGCATGTATCGACCGGCGCGATGCGCCTCGATGGTGCTTTGCATTTTGTATCTGTCATTACCGATATCTCGCGGCAAAAGAAGGAGCGCGGCGAACTCGCCGATGCGCGCGACCAGTTGCTGCTTGCCGCCGACATCGCCGAACTGGGCATCTGGTCGTGGGATCTCGCCACCGACAAGCTGCACTGGAACGCGCGCATGTTCGACATCTATCAATACCCGCCGCAACTGCAGGACAACGGCCTGCATTTCGAACACTGGCGCCGCCGCATCCATGCCGAGGATGTCGAGAGCATCGATGCCGGCCTGCGCGCCGTGGCCGCAGGTGATGCCGATGCCCTGCCGCCATTCCGCATCGTCCTGCCCGACGGCACCACGCGCCGCATCCAGAGCGGGCTGCGCACGCAACGCGATGCCGAAGGCAAGCCCCTGAGCATGACGGGCGTGAACTACGACATCACGGACCAATACGAACTCGAGTTCCATCTGCGCAACGCGAAGGAACAGGCCGATGCCGCCAGCGCGGCAAAGTCCTCGTTCCTCGCGAACATGAGTCACGAAATCCGCACGCCGATGAATGCGGTGCTCGGCATGCTGCATCTGGTGCAGTCCACCGCGCTCAATCTGCGGCAGCAGGACTACATCGGCAAGGCCGAAATGGCGGCCCGGTCACTGCTGAACCTGCTCAACGACATCCTCGATTATTCGAAGATCGAAGCCGGCAAGCTGCAATTGGACAATCACCCGTTCGAGCCGGAGAAACTGCTGGAGGAACTGGGCGTCGTACTGTCCGGGAATCAGGGCGCGAAAGATGTCGAAGTGCTGTTCGATCTCGACCCTGCCGTGCCCGACATGCTGATCGGCGACGGCTTCCGGCTGCAACAGGTGCTCATCAATCTGGCGGGCAATGCGCTCAAGTTCACGTCGAGCGGCGAGATCGTCGTCAGCATGCATCTTCTCGACAGGTCGCGCGACGCGGCCGGCGAAACAGCGCGCGTGCGCATCTCGGTGAGCGACAGCGGCATCGGCATCAGCGAGGAGCAGATGGAGCGCATCTTCGAAGGCTTCACGCAGGCCGAAGCTTCGACCTCGCGACGCTATGGCGGCTCGGGACTCGGGCTCGTCATCTGCACGCGCCTCATCGGCATGATGGGTGGCCGGATCGAAGTCGAAAGCCGTGTCGGCGAAGGCAGCCGCTTCTGGTTCGATATCACGCTCGGTGTCGAGCGCGCGGTTGTACCGCTGCGTGACGAAAGCCCGGTCTTCGAACATGGTGCGCGCATCCTGATCGCCGACGACAACGCAATCGCCCGCGAAATCCTCTCGCGCACGGTGCGTGCACTGGGCTGGCAGGCCGACGTGGTCACGAGCGGCATCGAGGCAGTGGAGCGTATCGGCGAGGCCGCGCGCGGCCCCACGCCCTATGACATCGCCTTGCTCGACTGGCGCATGCCGGGCCTCGACGGCCTGAACGCCGCCCGGCTCATCGGCACGATGACAGGCAGCGCTCCGCCGCCGCAAGTGCTGCTCGTCACGGCATTTGGCCGCGAGACCTTGCGTGAATCGCAGGAGGAAGGCACGGCGCCCTTCGCTGGCTTCCTCACGAAGCCCGTCACGCCGAAGCAACTCGTCAACGCAATTCGCGCGGCACTGCCCGGACCGGAAGGCACGCGACCGGCCCGTGCGCCGGCGCGTCGTGATGCCGCAAGCGCGCAGCGCCTCGCGGGCATGAAGCTGCTGGTGGTCGAAGACAACGCGCTCAACCGTCAGGTCGCCGAAGGCCTGCTGCGCGCCGAGGGCGCGCACGTCACGCTGGCGGAAGGCGGACGTAAAGGCGTGGAGCGCGTGTGCGCGGGCGATATGCCGTTCGACGCGGTGTTGATGGACGTGCAGATGCCCGATCTCGACGGGCTGGAGGCCACGCGGTTGATTCGCACCGACAGTCGCTTCGACGCGCTGCCGATCATCGCGATGACCGCGAATGCATCCGGCGCGGATCGCGAGCGTTGCCTGGAAGCGGGCATGAACGATCATGTCGGCAAGCCGATCGACGTGGAGCGGCTCGTCGCCGTGCTGCGCGCGCAGGCGCACACTGAAGCGGCGAGCGGATCGGACGCGGGATCGATGATCGAAGCACGCGCCTCGATCATCGCGCGGTTCGGCGGCAATCTGGATCTGATCCATCAAGTAGTCGGCGACTTCGGCGCGCAAGCCGAAGCGCAACTGGCCCTTCTGGCCGGAAGGCTCGCCGATCACGACGCGAACGGCGCCGCCTCGGTCCTGCACGCCATCAAGGGCAGCGCGGGCACGGTGGGCGCCATGGCGCTCGCGCAGCTTGCGAGCCAGTTCGAAAGCGATCTTCTGCACCGCGATGACCACGACCGCGCGCTCGCCTCGATCCGCTCCGGACTTCCACGCATGCAGCATTTGCTCGCATCGAGTGTCGATCAACTGACGCAGGCATTCGAGCACGCGACGCCGCCGTCACAGGAACCCGCACAGCCCCAATCGCTCGACGAGCAAGACTGGCGCGCGCGTCTGACGGCCATCGTGAACTTGCTCGAAGCATCGAACCTGCAGGCCATCGCGCTCTCGGAGAACCTGTCGGCCCATGCGCCCAACGGGCAGCGCGAGGACTTCGAGCATTTCCTCGCGCGCGTCAGGGCGCTCGACTTCGAGCGTGCGTCGAAGATCGCGCGCGACATGCTGGAGCAGGTCTGACATGGAAGCGCTGCTGCAAACCTGGCTGCTGCATGCGAACCGTCGTCCGAAGCTCCTGATCGCCGACGACCAGCCGCTCAACATTCGCGTGCTCTACGAGTTGCTGCACGACGATTGCGATATCTTCATGGCGACAAGCGGCGCGCAGGCACTTCAGCTATGTCAGACCGAAACGCCGGACCTGATCCTGCTCGATGTCGTCATGGACGATCTCGACGGACACGAAGTCTGCCGCCGCCTCAAGGCCGATCCGCTCACGCGCGACGTACCCGTTATCTTCATCACGTCGCAGGATCGCGCGGACGATGAAGTCAAGGCGCTCGAACTGGGCGCCGTCGACTTCATCAGCAAGCCGATCAACCCGGTGGTCACGAGGGCGCGCGTGCGCACGCATCTGACCATCAAGTTCCAGGGCGACCTGCTGCGCGCCAGCGCCCTGCTCGACGGACTCACGGGCGTGTCCAACCGCCGCAAGTTCGATGAAGACCTGCACGCCGACTGGCGCCAATGCGCGCGCGAAGAGACTTCGCTTGCTTTGCTGATGGTGGACGTGGACTGCTTCAAGCGCTTCAACGACCACTACGGTCATCTGGCCGGCGACGCCTGTCTCAAGGCCATCGCGAAGGCGCTGGCGGATGCGCTGCGCCGCCCCTACGACAAGCTTGCGCGTTATGGCGGCGAGGAGTTCGCCTGTCTGCTGCCGAACACCGATCTCGCAGGCGCGCAATGCATAGCGCAACGCATCGTCGATGGCGTGCGTGCGCTCGACATCGGCCATGCTTCATCGGACGTGGAGACGCGCGTGACGATTTCCGTCGGCGTGGCGTGCATGCGGCCAGCGCGCGGCAGCACGCCCGACATGCTGCTCAAGGCCGCCGACGATGCGCTCTATGACGCGAAACGCGCGGGACGCGCGCGCTTCGCCGTGGCGGCACAGGCGGCACAGGCGACACAGGCGACACAGGCGACACAGGCGACACAGGCGACGATCGTGGCTCAGCTGCCGCGCGGGTCGCGCACGTACACGGGAAACGGATGAACGCTCGCACCCGCCGACGCCTCCAACGCCGCACGCAGCGCTTCACGCGCACGACGGGCAGAAGCGAGCGCCGCACGCACGCGCGCTTGCAGCACCGCGGGCTTCGCGGGTTTCGCGATGACATCGGCCGCGCCTGCATCGAGCGTTCGGCGTTCGGTGTCGGCGTCGCAGGCATCGGCGAGCACGATGAGCGGCACCAGCGGATTCGGCGCAAGCAAGGCGCGGACGGTCTGTTCGAGCGCTTCCGTTTCGCCGGGTGCGTTGCTGCAACGGGAATCGAGCACGATGGCGTCCGGTTCGCCGCGCGCGATGAGATTCAGCGCGGCCTCGCGATCCGTGAGGACATCGAGCGCACCGAGCGCTTCGAGCGCATCACGTTGTGCCAGCGCCGTATCGTTGCCGAGGATGCCCAGCAAGCGCACACCTGGCCCCGCCGCCGAAGCCGATGCCTGCGCATTCGCTTCATGCGCGCGGGCCCGCATGTGCAGCGCGCGGTCCGTCAAGCGCAGTTGCGCGCGCACGCGTGCCTGCAAACGCGAGGCGACCAGCGGCTTGATGACGTAATCGGATGCGCCCATGTTGAAGGCATCGACTTCGAGCGCCGGCGCATCGTGACTCGTGACGAAGATCACGGGCACGCGCGACAGCTTCGCGTCGTGCTTGAGGATTTCGCACACGTCGAAGCCGGTCATGGTCGGCAGATTGGCGTCCAGCAGGATCAGGTCCGGCGTGGATTCGCGCGCCAGGGCCAGCGCGGCCTCGCCGGTGGTGGCGAAGCGTTGATCGGGACATTCCGCGAGCATCTCGCCGATGATGCGAATCATCGCCGGGTCGTCGTCCACGAGAAGCAAGCGCGGCTGAAAGACGGAAGGAGAGTTTTCGGCTGTGTCCATATTTCGCGGGAAATTCGTCAGACGATAAACATTGATGAACTTTACGCCTGCTTTGTGCAGCCCGCAAACGCAAATTGCGGCAACCTGATAATTATCTGATATTTCGTGGGCCGCCAAATTTTATTCACGGGTGAGCCGCGCGGCAGTCGGCGAACTGCGCCATCACTACGGCATCTTCGCCATGGCGGCAGCCATTGGCTGCAAGGCTTGCCCGCTACGAACGTACGTATAGCAATAAATGCCTTGCATTTATTAATCGGAATCCGCCGACCAATGCAAACATTCAAATTCTGCTTATCGTTTGCGAGGCGTGTCGTCACGATGCATTCCAATGCATACTTGCTTCTGCATATATAAGAACGGGAACAACAGCCATGCACGGGGAAACTAGAACGCTCTATTACGCAGGCCGCACGGTATCGGAAGAACTCTCCGAGCGGTTGCATGCACGTGGCTGGACCATCGAACGCATTGATCCGGCCAAGCCGTCCAAAGCCTCGAAGCAAGGCAAGCGTGCGGCGGCGGGCATCGTCGATCTGACCCGACGCGGCTTCGCAAACGAACCCGCGCTCCTGAGCGAAATGCTCGCCGCCTACCAGGTGGGCTGGGTGGCGACGGTCGATGCCGATTACGTCGAAAGCCCTGAGATCTGCCGCCTCATCCGCGACTTCTGCTTCGACTATGTGACCGTGCCGTCGGCGGCGGATCGTCTGGTCGATGCCGTGGGGCACGCGTACGGCATGGTGTCGCTGCACGACAATGCGTCCCGCGACATCCGCAAGGACGACTGCATGGAAGGCGACATGGTGGGCTCGTGCGACGCCATGATGGCGTTGTATCGCTCGGTCCGCAAAGTCGCGATGACCGACGCGCCCGTGTTCATCTCCGGCGAATCCGGCACCGGCAAGGAACTCACGGCCGTGGCGATTCATGAGCGTTCCGTGCGGCGCGAACAGCCTTTCGTGGCGATCAACTGCGGCGCCATTCCGCCGCACCTGCTGCAATCCGAACTCTTCGGCTATGAGCGCGGCGCCTTTACCGGTGCGAATCAACGCAAGATCGGCCGGGTAGAAGCGGCTGACGGCGGCACGCTCTTCCTCGATGAAATCGGCGACTTGCCGCTCGAGAGCCAGGCCAGCCTGCTGCGCTTCCTGCAGGAACGCAAGATCGAACGGCTCGGCGGGCAGGACTCGACGGACGTCGACGTGCGCATCATTTCGGCCACGCACGTCGACATGCAGGCCGCGATGATCGAAGGACGTTTTCGCGCGGACCTGTATCACCGTCTGTGCGTGCTGCAGATCGACGAGCCGCCGTTGCGCGTGCGCGGCAAGGATATCGAACTGCTGGCGAACCATATGCTCGAACGGTTTCGCAAGGATGCGAGCCGTCGCCTGCGCGGCTTCTCCCCCTGTGCGATCGCAGCGCTCCATAACTACGGCTGGCCCGGCAATGTGCGCGAGCTGATCAATCGCGTGCGCCGTGCCATCGTCATGTCGGAAGGACGCCAGATTCTCGCCAGCGACCTCGAACTCGGCGAGTATGCCGAGGCCGCGCCAATGACACTCGCACAGGCGCGCGAAGGCGCCGAGCGGCAGGCCATTGAAGTGGCCTTGCTGCGCCATCGGGGACGTCTGGGGGAAGCCGCCGACGAACTGGGCATCTCGCGCGTCACGCTGTATCGGATGCTGACAGCGTATGGCTTGCGCGACAAACCCGACCGGCCGATGGAAGCGTCGGGAAGCTGACTTGCACATTACTCGCTGGTTGAATACTGCATGCGAATCATGATTCGGTTACGCCTGTCTTCAGGGACGTCTTGAGGAACCTCTTCTTTCGCGCTGCGCTCGAATGCCTGCATCGTCACCGATGCAAAATGAATTTCATATTCGGCATGCAAGATGCAATCGCGCATGTCCTGTTGCTGTCGAGCCCGCTGGCGTGATCTCGCGCCGCCAGAACGCGTGGCGCAGTCCTGTCGCCCGAAAGGCCTCCGCTTGCGCCCGCCGTGCCATGTCATTGCCTCGCCGCGCATGACCGAAAGGTCGCGTGCTCCGCTTGACGCACCCCGCGAGTCACGTCTGGTCATGTTGTCATGCATTCGTCAAACGATTCCCTGTTCCGGCAGTTCACAAAGCTCGCCGTTCCGACGGTGCTCGCTGCATGGGTTTATTGCATGCATTCGGTTATCAGCGGCATTTTCATCGGACGATACATCGGCGCCGATGCGCTGGCCGCGCTGAATCTGCTGGTTCCCCTGCTCTATTTGCCTTATGCATTCAGTGTGATGATCGGCGTGGGCGGCTCCACGCTCGTCGCACGACTGCTCGGCGAACAGCGCGAACGCGAAGCAGCCGAAGCCTTCACCCAGGCGCTATGGCTGCTAGGCGCGTGCGGCGCGGGTTTCGCGCTGGCGATTCTCCTGCACGCCGATACCTTCGTGCGCCTGACCGGCGCGCGCGGCGATCTGGCCGTGCTCGCGACGCAATTCCTGCATGCCTATGCGCCCTTCGTACTGTTTCCCACCGCCTGCTATGCGCTCGAACTCTTCCTGCGCATCGAGGGCGCGGCGAAGTTCGGTCTCGCCTGCCTGATCGCGGGCGGTATCGCCGATGTCGCGCTGACCTGGTGGATGGTCGGTCATCTGCAATGGGGCATGCGCGGCGCGGCCTGGGCATCAGGGCTCAGTCAGGCGCTGGCGTGCGTGCCGATGTTCGCGTATCACGTCGTCCGCGCGCGCCGCGTGCGTCCTGTCGCGCGGGCTTTCGCAGCGCCAGGACATGCGTGGCGCATGGCGTATAACGGCGCGTCGGAGTTCCTGGGCGAGATCGCGCCCAGCGTCACGATCTTCGCCTTCAATCACGCGATATTGCGTGCGCTCGGCGATACCGGGCTGGTCGCGTTCGCGGTCGTCGAGTACGTGACGATGATCGCCGCGGTCACGATGGTCGCACTGGTGCAAAGCATGCAGCCGATCGTGAGCTTCCAGCGCGGTGCAGGCAATGCACAAGCGGTATCACGCGCGTTCAGCACCGGGCTCGTCGTCACTGCCGGCTTCGCGGTGCTTGCCGCGCTCGCCTGCCTGGCGCTTGCCCAACCGCTCGGCGCCCTCTTCGTACCCAATGACTCCGCTGCGCAAGCGCTGTTGCATCAGGCCTTGCCATGGTGCGCACTGGCCTTCGTGCCCGCCGCGATCAACGTCGCGATCAGCGGCTACCTGACTGCCATCGAGGCGCCGCTCGCATCGATGCTCGTGGCGCTCATGCGCAGCTGGCTGCTGTTGCTCGCGATGTTATGGCTATTGACCGCATGGCTCGGTCCGCGCGGCATCTGGATGACCGTCGCACTCACTGAAGCCATCACGCTCGTGGCGAGTATCGCGTTGTATCGGCTAAGGGGGCGCCGGGTGTCTGTCACGAGCTATTTCGACGCTGATGCCGGGGCTTCACGCGTCAGGTGAAAGCGCCGGTCGACGCTTGCCAGCAGGCGTCGGCACAATCGCGTGGCGCGTCCCTGGATCAGCCGGTCCGACGCGCGCGACAGCGCATAGGAGACGGCCAGGACGCCGACCAGCGTCGTGCCGAACAGCGCAATGGACGTCTCGCCATTCTTCTGCCCGAAGACGCGATCGAAAAAATGGAACGTCAGGTAGACGCAGATGAAGTGCCATAGATAAATGCCATAGCTTTCGCGTCCCAGAGCGGCGGCGCAACGCCGTAATCCCGCGAAACGCTCGCGAGAGGCGGTGCGCGGCGTGCCCCGCTGCCTGCGTGCCTGCTGCGAACACACGAACAGCAGGAACGCCACCGCGCTGCACGCTGCTGCGATGGGTGCAAGCGCATGCGCCTTGTCGAACCAGACGCCGAGCGCGCCCGTCACGAGCGCGAAGGCAATGGCGAGCGCAAAGTAAATCAGGCACACGCGCCGGGTGACAGCGGACGCCCCCAGCAGATGCGAGCGGAACGCATACCATGCCCACATGCCGACGATGAAGCACGGCCCCTGCACCGGTGGCCAGAAATAGCCGAAGGTATTGTTGGCGACATTGCATTCGAGCGTGCCGTGACATTCGCTCATCGACATCACGCCGAGTGATATGGCCAGCAAGACGACCGTGGCCAGCATCAAGCGCGTGCGGTCCACTGCGACGAAGAACAGCAGCGGCGCAATCAGGTAGAACAGCATTTCGACGCCGATCGACCAGCCTCCCGGCACGACGTTATTGATGGCCGTCGGCGAGAGCGCATGCAGGAACACCAGGTTAAGGAGGATATCCATCGGGCCATGCGCGCCGAGTATCCACGCGCGCTCGATGCCTGATTGTGTCGCACCGTAACTGATGAGCCCATAGACGGCGATGGCCGCGTAATACAGCGGCGCGATACGAAAGAAGCGCTTGATGTAGAAGCGCAGCGTGACATGACGCGCATCGGCGCAGCGCGCGTGATCCACTTCGAGCGTCATGAAGATCGTGATCGCGCTGATCACGAAGAACAGTTGCACGCCGTACTGCCCCATCCGTGCGATCGACGTCACGGTTCCAGGCAAATTGGGAAACTGAAACGACAGGTGTACGCCGACCACCCCGACGATCGCGAGCGCCCGTCCAGCGTCGAGCGCGGCAACACGTCCCTTTTCCATCCATCCTCCTCGCGGTTCGTTCCGACCTCCAAAAACTTGACAGGCCGCGAGGCTCGTGGACACTAGCGCCCACGTCGTAGTTCCTACAAATCAGCGCATTTCCCGAGACTCTTACACGAAGAAACTTGATACACGTATGGATACAACTTCCGACTTTGCGAACCGGCGTGCATTGAGTTAATAAATTGAAAGCCGTTGATTTGCGTGGGTGGAAGTCAGTAACAACGTGAGGTTATCGACGCTCTAGCTATATGCCGCCGTGTCGTTCGGCAATATCCGACAAAGTAGGTTCGTTTAGTGCATTAGCCAACCAAACCACATTTCAGCAGGCACTGCTTTGAAAGCTTATCGTAGGTTTGTCTCGTTAGACTGTTGCTGAAGTTAGTGCAATCGCGCGCAAAGCATTCCGATTTCTTGACTAAACGAATGCAAGCCGGAAATTGTTGTTCGTCTTTCTTACGTTGCAGGAAACATCTACCGACACGACTGAAAGCTGTCTACTACAGCTTTTCGTCCTTTGTCGCGTCGAAAAAAGTTGAAAAATAAAGCGGCAGTTTTTATGCCGGGTTTCAGGGGCCAGGGCGGCGTACTGTGCGATACCGAACGGTACGTTAATTTGTGTGCTGTTCCACTGACCGGATTTTATAAACCGGCAGAGGAAACTTTTGAGCGGGGCGACAAGGGAGATGACAACACTATCCCAATCGCAGTGCGGGAACTTCTGGAAGGACGGCTTTCTCCGTCTGGAAAACGTCGCGACGCACGCGGAACTCAAAACCTTGCGCAGTGTGGGTGACCGCCTGCTGCGCGAAAAGGCGGGATTCAACGAAGGCTTGCTCTTCGACTTCTACCCTGAAGGTGAAGGGCCGGAAAAGCCGAAGCTCGCCCAGTTGCATCACCCTTCGCATTTCGAGCGCAGCCTGCTCGAAATGGACCTGGCACGGCGCGCGCAGCGTGTGGCAATGCAGTTGCTCGGACCGAAGGCGCGCTTCGTCAGCGACAGCTTTTTCCACAAGCCGTCGCATACCGAGGCCGTCACGCCCTGGCATCAGGACGAGGCGTTCACGGATCCGCGCATCGAACACCGTGAAGTGAACTTCTGGTTCCCGCTGCAACCGGTGTCGCTCGAGAATGGCTGCATGCAGTTCATTCCCGGATCGCACCTGGGTCCAGTCTTGCCGCATGGGCCGATTGGCGGAGACCCCACCACGCACGGACTCGAATGCACGGCGGGTTTCGAAAGCAAGGAAGCGGTGATCTGCCCATTGCAGCTCGGCGATTGCACGATTCATGGCGGGCGCACGCTGCACTTCGCCGGTCCCAATCCATCCGATGCGCCGCGCTACGCCTATTCGATGGTATTCGGCTTGCCCAGGCGGGCATCTAGCGAAGTACGCACGTTCCCCTGGAACGACAACCGGAAACTGTCGCGCGACCAGCGCGTACATGAATCACGGCGCGCCCAGGGCTCCTTCTGGCCTTACCTGTATCGCAAGGTCAAGGAGTTCGACTACACCAATCCGTATGAGTGGCGGCTCGGTGCACATCGCGTTGCGCGCCTCATCAAGAAGGGACGCACGCCCGCGAAGTGATGCAGCCAGGGCACGCCTGCTAGAACGCCGGCGCGTCCTGTCTCAGGAAACGCAGGATACGGCTGGCCACGGTGGCCGGCTGTTCCTGCTGCACCCAGTGTCCTGCCCCTTCAATCAGATGCGCGGCGCGAAAGTTTCGGCAGGCCAGCAGGCGCATCGCATCGAAGTCGCCGGGACGCTGATAGACGCCCCAGTCGCTGCTCCCCGCGATGAAACACGCAGGGACATCGATGGTCGCGCCCGACCACGTCCGCAACGCGGCCGCCTGCTGCGCATCCGTACCGCAGCGATACCAGTTCAATCCGCCTTGAAAGCCAGTGCGCGCGTATTCGTTCGCATAGATCTCCAGATCGCTGTTCGTGAGCCACGCGCATGACGCGGACTGCTCTTCGCCCGGCCCATGTTCGGCGACCGTCGCGGGCATCGTGGCGTCGGCGTTCATCACGTAGTAGGTCGGCAGCAAGGCAAGCTGGTCTGCCGTGACGCCATCGAGCGCATGCGGCCGATTGCCCGCCCAGTCCGCGCTCTTGACATGGAAGTAAGAGCGCAGGAACGCGGCGAGTCCTTGCGGCGCATGCCGCATGTCGTGGTCCGCCTGCGGACCCGAGAAATACCATTGATAGTGCTTGCGCGGCGGATCGAGCAAGGCGAGTCCGTCGACGGCGTCCTTCATCAATGCGGCCGTCACGTCGATGCGCGCTCGCGACGGATCGTCCTGCGCGGTATCGAAAGCGAATGCGGGCGGTCCGGCAAACGGCGCGCTCATCATCACCACCGAGGCGAACACATCCGGCCGTATCACCCCGCACCATGCCGCCACGGGCGAGCCGAAATCATGGCCGACCACCGCCGCGACCCGGCGGTAACCGAGCGCCGAGATCAGCCCGAGCACATCGCTCACGAGATTCGGAAAGCCGTAGCGGGTGAGATCGGCATCGAAGGACGTGTCGGCGCCTGTGGTCCTGCCATAACCTCGCTGGTCGGGCGCGATGACGTGATAGCCCGCCGCGGCCAGGGGCAGCATCACTTTGCGCCAGCTATACGCCAGTTCGGGAAAGCCATGCAGCAGGACGATACACGGCCGGTCCGGCGCATCGAAGCCGGCCTCGAGAACATGCATCGACAGGCCATTGCCGTTGTCGACGTAGCGTGCGCGAATGCCTTCGGGTAGAGGTAGATCGTTCAACGGGTGGCTCATTTCACTATCGCTTTGAATTGAATTCATCCTTCGAGCAGCGCGGCGAAGCGGTCTGCGAGCGTGGGACGCGAACGCATCGGCCAGATTGCACTCAGCTCGAAGGGCGGCAGGTTATCTCCGTCGCGCACGTCGCAGAAGCGCACGCCCGCGAATTGCAACGCCGTCACCGACTGCGGCAGCAACGATGCACCGCATCCCGCCGCGACGCAAGCGAGCACGGTCAGGGAGCGGTTCGCGTCCTGCACGACATTTGCCTCGCAGCCAGCCTGGCGAAATGCACTCAAAATGCCGGCGCGCACCACAGGCAATTGATCGCCGGGAAACCACACGAGACCCGCGTCAGAAAGGTCCTTGAGGCCGACCTTGCCGTCCTCGCCGGTACCAAAAGATTGCGGCAGCACCGCAAGCAGCCGCTCGCGGACGATCAGCTTTTCGCGCATCCGACCGCCGACCGCAACCGGTGTATGCAAAAGACCAATATCGATCGACCCTTTTTCCAGCGCGCTGGCCTGTTCCGCGTTGCTCATCTCCTTGAGCATCAGCTCGACATTGGGCACTTCGGCGCGCAGCGCGGCAATGGCGCGCGGCAGAAGACTGAACAGCGCGGCGGAAGCAAAGCCGATGGTCAGGCGGCCGCCGCGCTGCGCGCCGATCTCCCTGGCGCGATGCGAAGCGGCCTCGATGCGCGCCACGCTCAGGCGCACATCTTCGACGATGGCTTCCCCCGCCGGCGTCAACTGCGCGCCGCGCCGCGTGCGTGAGAACAGCTTGACGCCCAGATCGCGCTCCATGCGCGACAAAGCCTGACTCAATGCAGGCTGGGCAATGTCGAGCGCTTCGGCGGCGCGCGTCACGCTGCCCGCATCGGCGACGGCAAGAAAGTATTTGAGGTTGCGAGTCTCCATGCCGCGAGCATATCAAAATGCAATGAAAAACGAACATATCCATAGTATGCGGAGCGAACATTGGTTTTTAGAATGCACGGGCAAACTGCATTCATTGATACAAAAGGCGGACGCGAATCCGCGCAGGAGACAAGACATGAACTGGTACCGAGAGGTTTCCACAGCCGAAAAGCGCACGCTGTGGGGATGCTTCGCCGGCTGGGCGCTGGACGGCGTCGACACGCAGGTCTTCAGCCTCGTCATTCCGACACTCATCGCGACCTGGGGAATCGGCAAGGGCCAGGCGGGACTGATCGGCGGCGCGACGCTCGTGGCGGGCGCGCTCGGCGGCCTGATGGCGGGCGTGCTGTCTGACCGCATCGGCCGCGTCAAGGCGCTGCAAGTCACCGTGCTCTGGTTTTCTGTATTCACTTTCCTGAGCGCCTTCGCGCAGAACTTCGAGCAGCTACTCGTCCTCAAGTCGCTGCAAGGACTTGGCTTCGGCGGCGAATGGACGGCCGGCGCGGTCTTGCTCGGCGAGACGATTCGCGCGGAACATCGCGGCAAGGCCATGGGCATCGTGCAAAGCGCCTGGGGTTTCGGTTGGGCGGGGGCGGTGCTGCTCTACATGATCGTGTTCTCGTGGGTCTCGCCGGAATGGGCCTGGCGCGTCCTGTTCGCCATCGGCCTGATTCCCGCGCTGCTCGTGATCTACATGCGGCGCAACATCGTCGAGCCGCCCCGCGCCGCCCTGTCGGTTGAAGCCGGCGAGGTTCGCCCGCAAGGCATCGTCGAGATTCTCGCCGGCATCTTTCATCCATCGGTGCTGCGCACGACGATCGTCGGAGGACTGATCGGGGTGGGCGCGCATGGCGGCTACCACGCGATCACCACATGGCTGCCCACCTATCTGAAAACGGAACGCCATCTGTCCGTGCTGGGCACGGGAGGCTATCTCGCGGTGGTGATCTCGGCGTTCATCGTCGGCTGCTTCGTCAGCGCGTGGCTGCAGGACAAGATCGGCCGCCGCAGGAACGTGATCTTCTTCGCGGTCTGCTGCGCCGTCACGGTCAACGTCTATGTGTTCCTGCCCATCGGCGATCTAGCGATGCTGATCCTGAGCTTTCCGCTCGGGCTGTTCTCCGCCGGCATTCCGGCCACGCTCGGCGCGCTGTTCAACGAGTTGTACCCGCAAGGCGTGCGCGGCACGGGCGTGGGCTTCTGCTACAACTTCGGACGCGTGGTGTCCGCAGTGTTTCCGGTGCTCGTTGGACACATGGGCAACTCGATGCCGATTGGACAGGCACTCGGCATCGATGCGGGCATCGCCTATGGGCTCGTGGTCATCGCTGCGTTGCTGCTGCCGGAGACCCGAGGCCGCCGCATCGCTGCGGATGCCGCACAGGGCGCATCGCGCGAACGTTCGCCCAACCATGTCTGACACGCCATGACGCAATTACTCGATACCAGAAACGAGCAGTGGCTCGACACAATGCACGCTCCGATCGAAGCGATCGACAGTCATGCGCACGTCTTCGTGCGCGGCCTGCCGCTCGCGCCGCATCGCCGTCATGCACCCGACTACGACGCGACCCTCGATGCCTACGCGACGCACTTGCGCGCCAACGGCGTCTCGCACGGCGTGCTCGTGCAGCCCAGTTTTCTCGGCACGGACAATGCTTTCTTTCTCGATGTGCTGCAACGCTATCCGCAACGCTTTCGCGGCGTGGCCGTCATCGATCCCGCGATCAGCGACACCGCGTTGCATCGGCTTGCCGAACAGGGCGTCGTGGGCATGCGCTTGAATCTGATCGAACTGGCGTTGCCGGATGTGCGGGCGGCGCACTGGCGCAGCCTGTTCGAACGCGTCAACGCGCTGGGCTGGCATGTCGAGATCCATCGCAACGCCATCGATCTGCCGCTGCTCATCGCGCCGCTGCTCGAACAGCGCTGCACCGTGGTGATCGATCATTTCGGCCGTCCCGACCCCGCGCATGGCGCCGCCGATCCGGGCTTCCGCTATCTGCTGACGACAGCATCGAGCGGCAAGGTATGGGTAAAGTTATCGGCGGCCTATCGCAATGTCATGGGTGACAACGGCACGGCGCTTGGCCAGACACTTGCCGCCGCCTTGCTCGATGCCTTCGGGCCCGAGCGGCTCGTGTGGGGCAGCGACTGGCCGCATACGCAACATCGCAGCCTGATCGGATACGATGACTCGCGCGCCGCGCTGGACCGCTGGATTCCAGACACCGCACAGCGCACGGCAGTCATCCGCGACTCGGCGCGCACACTGTTTCGTTTCGATTAATACGAACGAGGAACGAGCGAAGGCGAGCATTGAGGCGACGCCCGCGTTAGCATGGCAAACGCCGGGCGCATCGAAACGCCCCATTCCACTTTTTTTCGGAACCCTGCCATGTCGACATCTTCTTCCCGCCGCCGCGCCGCCTTCCGTGAACTGGTCGAGGCACGGCGCGGACTGCTGCTGCCCGGCGCCTTCAACGCAATGAGCGCACGCGTCGTGGCGGACCTGGGATTTGAAGCGATCTACATCACGGGCGCCGGCGTGACGAACATGTCGCTCGGCATGCCGGATCTCGGCTTCGTCGGCCTCGCGGAAATTGCTGAACATACGGCGCGCATTCGCGATGCCGTCGATCTGCCGCTCCTCGTCGATGCCGACACCGGTTTCGGCAATGCCCTCAACGTGCGCCATACGGTGCGCACGCTCGAACGCGCGGGCGCCGATGCCATCCAGCTCGAAGATCAGGTGATGCCGAAGAAATGCGGGCATTTCGCCGGCAAGGCCGTGGTGTCGACGAGCGAAATGGTCGGCAAGATCCACGCTGCGGTGGATGCGCGCGAGGACGATAACTTCCAGATCATTGCCCGCACCGATGCCTGCGCTGTCGAAGGCTTCGATGCGGCAATCGAGCGTGCGCGCGCCTTCGTGGAAGCAGGGGCCGATATCCTCTTCGTCGAGGCGATCGAAACGCCGGAGCAGATCGCATCGCTGCCCAAGCTGCTCGATGCACCGCAGTTGATCAACATCGTGATCGGCGGCAAGACGCCGGTGACGGACCGCGCCGATCTTCAGCAGCTCGGCTTCAGCCTCGTGCTGTATGCGAATGCGGCATTGCAAGGCGCGGTACACGGCATGCAGAACGCGCTGGGCGCGTTGAAGTCGCAAGGCCGGCTCGATGAAGACCCCGCGGTCGTCGCGCCGTTTGCGGAGCGTCAAAGACTCGTGAACAAACCGCTCTTCGACGAACTCGACCGCAAGTACGCCGCCGATTGATCGCCCGATTATTTGCTATGCTGGCCGCCGCAACCGGATGCTCGCGCGCTTGACGCATGGCGTCCGCCTCGCGGCGCCAGCGCGCCGTTCAAACCACGGAGATACAGATGGCAAAAGGTTATTGGGTCAGCGTGTACAAGACGATCATGAAGCCCGAGCAGGCTGCGGAATACGCGAAGCTCGCCACCCAGGCCATCAAGGAAGGCGGCGGCCGTCCGCTGGTTCGCGGCGTCGCGGCTCTGGCGCAAGGCGAAGGCGCGCTCGAACGCACGGTCGTGGTCGAGTACGATTCGCTTGAAGCCGCCATGGCCGCCTACAACAGCGATACCTACAAGGAAGCGCTGCGCGTGCTCGGCGACGCCGTGGTGCGTGATTTCCGCATCGTCGAAGGCGCGGCCTGATTCATCGTTAAGCCTCATTATCCGGCCGATGTCCGCCGCGCTCATGCGCCGACGGCATCGGCCAGTTCGTTCATGTCGTTCACCACGACATCCCAGTCGCTTTCGGCTTTCAGGTCGCTTGTCTGACCGGGACCGTGCTCCAGCGGCCGGGCGATGAACGCCGTCTTCAGCCCACATTGCCTCGCCGCCGCAAGATCGTTGTTGTGCGCCGCGACAAGACAGATCTCGGCGGGCGCAAGCATCAGCACTTCAGCCGTGCGCCAATAAGCCTCGGCCGCCGGTTTGTAGATCTGCGCGATTTCAGCACCGAGGATCGCATCCCACGGCAAGCCCGCGCGCTTCGCCATATCCACCATTAACCTGATATTGCCGTTCGAAAGCGGCGCGATGATATGGCGCGCCTTCAATCGCAGCAAGCCCGGCACTGAATCCGGCCACGGATCGAGACGATGCCATGCAAGGTTGAGATCATCCAGGGCGTCAGACGGAACCGCGTTCGCATCGATGCCGAACTCAGGCAGCAAATCCACCAGATTCTCGCGATGCAGCACGTCCAGACGGACGAACGGCCGCTCCCCGCCGATCACCCGGCGCATGGCGGGCACATAGCGGCTGCGCCAGGCATCGGCGAAGACTTCAGGCCGCGCGCCTGGAGGCCCGTGGCGCTTCAGGAAGGCATCGGCCTCGCGCGTCACGCCGCCGCGCCAGTCCACCACCGTACCGAATACATCGAAAACGAAAGCTTTCACCTGGGACAAGCTCACCGGAATGCTCCCTTTTGAATGTTGAATTTTGAATTTTGTATGAACGGTCATGCCGAACCATTTGTTCCTGCAACGCAAGACTGAAAGTCCACCGCGTGTGTACGCAACGAACTTCGAAGCGCCTAAATTACAAGCCATCGGAGCCAACGGTCCGATCCGCAACAGGCCCCAGTTCTCTTATCGAGGTTCATTATGAGCAATGCGCAAAAAATCGTTATCGTGACGGGTGCGTCGCAAGGCATCGGCGCAGAAATCGTCAAGGCATTCCGCGCGCAAGGTCATGCCGTGGTCGCCACAGCACGTTCCATCCAGCAGGCCGACGATCCCAACATCATTGCCGTCCCGGGCGACATCGGCGAACGCGCTACCGCTCAGCGCGTGGTGGACGCGGCGATCGAGAACTTCGGCCGCATCGATACGCTGATCAACAACGCCGGCATCTTCATCGCCAAGCCGTTCACGCAATACACGCTGGAAGATTATGCAACGATGCTGAATGTGAACCTGAACGGGTTCTTCCATGTCACGCAGCTTGCCATCGAACAGATGGAGAAGAATCATATCGGGCATGTGCTCAACATCACGACCAGCCTCGTCGATCACGCGGTGAACGGCGTGCCCTCGGTGCTCGCCTCGCTGACCAAGGGCGGCTTGAATGCCGCGACCAAGTCGCTTGCCATCGAGTACGCGAAGTCCGGCATTCGCGCCAACGCGGTCTCGCCCGGCATCATCAAGTCGCCCATGCACGCACCCGACACGCACGAAGCGCTCGGCAAACTGCATCCGGTGGGACGCATGGGCGAAATGAGCGACATCGCCGGGGCGGTCCTGTATCTCGACAATGCGCCGTTCGTGACCGGAGAGATTCTCCACGTCGATGGCGGCCAGAGCGCGGGACATTGACGACCACGCGGGCCACCGTTGTTCAAAAGGAGCCACCCATGCCGATCGTAACCATTCAAGTGACGCGTGAAGGCAATACGCCGGGCACGAACGCCGTCACCGCCGATGAAAAAGCGCGGCTCATTCAAGGCGTGAGCCAGTTGCTGCTCGACGTATTGAACAAGCCGCTGGACGCCACCTTTGTCGTGATCGAGGAAGTGGACATGGACAACTGGGGCGTGGGCGGCTTGCCAGTGCAGGCGTATCGCCGGCAGAAGCAGGCCGGGCCGGGCTGACGCCCCCGTCGATCGCGCTATTGCCCTGGCGCGTAGAGGTCGAGGAACTTGAGCGTCACGCCGTTGGTCCAGCCGAAGCCGTCCTGCAACGGATATTCGCCGCCGCCACCGCCGCCCGTGCCCTCGCCTTCGACGACATACTTCTCGACGAGCTTCTGCTGCATCGAGTAGACGTTGTTCACGTCCGCGAGGAAGCGCGTGCCGATAGGCCGCGCGAGATCGCCGCGCCCATAGCGCCGGAGCCCTTGCACTGCGATCCAGTGCAAGGGCGCCCAGCCGTTCGGCGCGTCCCATTGCTGTGACGTATTGAAGGTGGTGGTGGTGAGGCCGCCCGGCTTGAGCAAGGTCGTGGCGACGGTATGCGCTGTCTTCTGCGCACGATCCGGCCATGCCGCGCCCGCGAACAAGGGATACAGCATGGCTGCCGACGGATTGTTGCGTGGCTGTCCGAGCCTCCAGTCATAATCGCTGTAATAGCCGTTGTCGTTCCACAAATATGTGTTGATGGCTATTGCCCGCTTCGCCGCGCGCCCGATGTATTCGCCGACGCAGCCGAAGTCACGCACCTCGCCGCAGCCGATGGCAATCGTCGTTTCGAGGTGGAACATCAGGCTGTTGAGATCGACGGGAAGGATGGAGGTGGTGCGGATGGTGGCGAGCGTCATGTTGTCGCCGAACCAGCGCGAGCTGAAGTCCCAGCCGCTCTCGGCTGCCGCCCGCAGGTCCCGATAGACTTCATTGGGCGGACGACTGCTCGCCTGCTTCGCCGTGGTCACGTCTTCCAGATAGGACTCGTCGCGCGGCGTGTCGCGTTCGTCCCAGTAGCGGTTGAGCACCGTCCGGTCGGGCAGCATCACGACATTGCGTTTCGCTTCGCCTGGTTGCAGTGAACGCGCGCCTTTCATCCAGTACTCATGCTCGCGGCGCAGCTGCGGCAAATACTTCTGATACACGCGCCCGCCTTCCTTCTGCGCGGCGAGTTCCACCATGTACGAGAAAAACGGCGGCTGCGAACGGCTCACATAGTAGGTGCGATTGCCGTTGGGAATATGGCCGATCGTATCGATCAGATACGCGAAGTTATCCAGCATGTCGTCGACCAGATCCTCGCGGCCCGCTTCCTGCAGGCCCAGCATCGTGAAATAGGTGTCCCAATAGTAACCTTCACGGAAACGCCCGCCCGGCACGACATATGACTTGGGCAACGGGATCAGCGAACTGTTCGGCGGCACGTTCGCTGTCGTCGTCAGGCGCGTGAGTTGCGGCCAGAGCCAGTCGATGTGATCGCGCAACGACTGCCCCGGTGGCGGCGTAATGCTCTGGTCCGTGGGCGGCGTGAAGTATTGCGCGACGAACGCCTTGAGGTCGAATCCCGGCGTGGACATCTGCGTGTGATAGGCCTGCAGGATCTGCGCGGGATCCATCTTCGGAATGGCATCGACGAAGGTCTTCTGGTCGGGATAGACGCCCTGCGTCTGCACCGCGACGAACAGATCGCCATAAAGCTCGCTCGGCGGCGGGGGCAACACATAGCCGCTGGTAGCGTCGGCATGAGCCGCACTCGCGGCGATGCTCAGGAACAGCCAGACGCCGAGCATCCGGCATGTGCTTGCTCGTAATGTCGCTGTGGATTTACGCAATGACACGTCAGACCCTGCGCTATGCGGAGACAGTGCGATCATGCTCCCTCCTTCGAAGGATGTTGAACCGGACTGGTCTCGCTCGAGCAGCGCTTTTTGATTATGGGTTCGTTCCGCAGCACGGCGAAGCATAGAACGCCTGATCGCGGGAGGCAACCCTCGTTACGCCTTGCCTGTATCTCCCGCGAGCGTAACGACATTCACGATGCCCTTGCGGGCCATCTTCGTGTACGGGCAGAAGCGTTCCGTATTGCGCACGAGTTCCTCGGCGACGGTGCGCTCGACGCCTGGAAGCTGCACCTCGGTATGCGCGGTGAGCACGAAGAGGCCATCCACCGGATCGCGCGCGAAGTTCACCGTGACGGACACGGCGGCCGGCGCGACCTCGATGCCCGCACGGGTCGCGAGCAGCGTGAGCGCGCCATGGAAGCAGGCGCCATAAGCGGCTGCGAACAACTGCTCCGGGTTCGTACCGCCGCCGGCGCCGCCCAGCGGTTCGGGGAGCCGCAGATCGAGATCGAGATTGCCGTCGTCGGAGCGGGCCTTGCCCGACGCGCGGCCGTGGCCCGCGTCGCCCCCGGTGACCGTCACGGTTGTCGAGTAGAGGGCGTGCGTGTCCTGGCCCTGGTACTTGTCGAGCAAAGTCGTGGGAGGCGGAGTGAGGGATGCCATGATGGTCTCTTCGATGCGCATGCACGACGTCGGTCCAGCATGCATCGTATGCATGCCGGCGTGCGTCCGGTAGTCGCGTATGGAGAAGCACGGTGTTGCCCTCGATGCATCAATCCACGCGGCTCAATGGTTGCAATGCGTTACTGATCGTGGTCGTCAGGCAATGCAGGTCGAGCGCGCGCGTGTGCTCCGTCATGTAATCGACGAACACGCGGACACGCGTGGGAAGATGCTTGCGGCTGAGATAGCACAGGTAGTGACCGCCATCTTCCGGCGCGTACTGCGCAAGACACATGACCAGCCGGCCGGCCTTCAATGCCTCGCACACGAGATAGGCCGGCAGTTGCGCGATGCCTTGTCCGTCCATCACGGCCTGAAGCGTCAGATCGATATCATTGAAGATCTGCCGTGCATGAGGCAATACCTTGTGCACCACGCCGTTGACCTTGAATTCCCATTCGGCGATGCGCCCGGACGACGTGCGCAAGCTGATGCAGCGATGCCGCTCCAGTTGCTCGACGCCGCGCGGCACCCCATACTCGCGCGCATAGCCGGGCGACAGGCAGACGATCATCTGCATCGGTATGAGCTGCTTTGCGACGACCTCGCAATCGTCCATATGACCGTCGCGGAAGGCGACATCGACGCGATCCGCGGTGAAGTCGCATGCCGCATCGTTCAGCAACAGTTCCAGCGCGATGTCCGGATAGCGCGCATTGAAACCGGGCAGCAAGGGCGCGACGACCTTGCGGCCGAAGCCCGATGTCGAGGCAATGCGCAGATGTCCGCGCGGCGGTCCGTTGCGTAGTTCGCGCATGTCTTCGAGCGCCTGCACGATGCGCTCGACGCCCGGCTGGCAGTTCTTGTAGAAGAGTTCGCCCTCGCGCGTCAGCGACGTGCTGCGCGTGGTGCGCAGGAACAGGCGCGCGTCGAGTTGCGCTTCGAGTTTCTGCACGTTGCGGCTGACGGCGGAACGGCCGATGCCCAGGCGATCGCTCGCTTTCGCGAAGCTGCCTTCATTGGCGACGGCCAGAAACGAAACGACGCCCGCATAACTGGTGCTGAAGCTATAGGCGAGCGAATCGTCGGAATGGGAAACGAGGTCCAGTGGCATGGCGGCGCTAAACGGAGTGGCTCTGACTCACAAGACGTTTGCGCCGCCTGGTTTGTGACATCGCCGGCTGAAAAAAATTTTCGCGCCTGATTCTGACGTCACTCCACCGGCGTCAGTACAGGCTTGCCCTTGTCCTTGAGCAACAGCACGATGAACTTCGCGGGCTTCGTCTTGCTCGCGTTGCGGCCGACCGTGTGGATATCGTCCGGACCTTCATAGAAGGTATCGCCCGGCTTCAGCGTCACTTGCTTGCCGCCTTTGAGCTGCATCACGATCGTCCCTTCGACGACATAGACGAACGCGTGCGCATCGTGGCGATGCACCGGATCCACCGCGCCCGGCGGATAGTTCACGTTGATCATCAATGCTTCCTTGCCGGGGTAGTCCGGCAGCGGTTTCGTCATGAGCTCGGTGACGACGGCTTCGGGCGCGGCCCGCGCTTCGTGCGCAATGAGCGCCGCGCTTCCGAGGGCGAGCGCCAGTCCCATGCGTCTGATATTCTGCATGATGATTCTCCGTGGGTAGAAGGACGGCGCCCGAGGGGTCAGGACAGGTTTGCCTTCTCGAGGCCGAACACCTTGTCCGACGAGCCCGGCACGGTCTGGAACGCGACGTTGGCGCGGTTCCAGCCATTGATCGCCATGATGGCATAGGTCAGGTCGGACAATTCTTTTTCGTTGAATTGCTCACGCACGCGCTGAAACAGCTCGTCGGGCACGCCATGTTCCGGGAGACGTGTCAGGACTTCGGTCCAGGCGAGCGCGGCGCGTTCACGCGGCGAAAACAAGGCGGACTCGCGCCAGATTGCCACATGATGGGTGCGCAGCTCCCGCTCGCCATGGATCTTGGCTTCCTTCACATGCATGTCGACGCAAAAGCCACAACCGTTCATCTGCGATGCGCGCAGCGAGACCAGATCGCGGACGGTCTGCTCGATCGCGCACTCCGCGACGGCGTTGCTGAATTCATAAAACTTCTTGAAGAGTTCGGGAGACTGGTGAACGTAGTTGATGCGCTGCGACATGACGGCTCCATGCAGGTGGGTTCACCCGGCCGCGGGCGCGACCCGGCATGGATGTCATCGTAGGTTTGAGCGGCTTGCGACGGTAGACCCGCGTCAGGCCCCACGCTGTTGCCCGCTACGCATCAATCGTCCTTGATGCTGCTTAACGGCGGTCCAGCCAGGCCGCGATCCGTTCGAGCTTGTCCGGGTTGCGCTGCACCAGAATGCCGACGATACGGTCCTGGTCGACTTCAAACGACTGCGCGGACTCGAGCTTGCCTTCGATGAACCGCAGCAACGCCCATTGCCCATTCAATATCACGGGTTCCACGCGCACGTCGCTTCCATGGCGCAAAACCGTGGCATAGAAGAGCTGCGCGATGCGGCGACCGCCCCGCATGGGCTCCGGGAAGCTCGGTACGCGACCGCCGCCGTCACCGATGAGCGTGGCTTCGTCGGCGAGCATCGCATGAATCGACGCGAAGTCGCCGTGTTCGAGCGCGCTCACGAAGGCCAGCAGCACACGCCGATGCAGCTCGCGCGACACCGGCCGGCGCGGACGCTCCTCGCGCAATTGCACCTTGGCGCGGCTCACGAGCTGACGGCAGGCGGCCTCCGTCTTGCCGATGACGCGCGCCACCTCCGGATAGTCGGCGTCGAACACCTCGCGCAGCAGGAAAGCGGCGCGTCCCTCCGGCGTCAAGCGTTCGAGCAGCATCAGGAAAGCGACGGAGACATCATCGGCCCGCTCCGTCATCTCTTCAGGTGTGGCAGGCTGCTCGGTGATGTGCGGCTCGGGAAGCCAGATACCGGTGTAGTGCTCGCGCTGGATCTTCGCGGCGCGCAGGCGGTCGATCGAATGACGCGTCGTGACCGATACCAGCCACGCCTCCGCATTCCCGATGGCCTCGCGCGCAGCCGCATGCCAGCGCAGCCAGACATCCTGGACAATGTCCTCGGCTTCCGCCACCGAACCCATCATGCGATAGGCGATGGCCTGCAAACGAGGGCGCAGGCGATCGAACTCGCGCGTGGCGTCATCCATGGTGTCGGCTCCGGGTTCGTGCAGGTTCAAACCTCTGAAAAATATCCATAAGGGATCGTAGCGCAAGCCTGTCTGCCGGGACGCGCGACGACACGACCCGTTCGCCCAATCTCGAGGCAGGGTTCGTCTCGTCGACGGACGGCATCTCGAATACAAAGTGCAAAATGCCATCCCGCATGCAAAACGCAAAGTGCAAAATGCCGGACGGCCACGCATGGGCTTTTGCATCAACGGATCAGCAAGCCGGCCGCATTGGTCCGTTTTTTTGACCGACGCCGCGAAAAACGCTATTACGACACGGCCCCGCATCAAGCCGGCAGCGCCTGGGCCGCGAAAGCAAACCGTAATGGCGTCGACGTACTCTCTGCCTGCGTCACCTCAAGCGTCTTCTCCAGAACCACCTCAAGACCACAGTGAACCCAACGACAACTCTCGCCCCCTGGTCCGCCCACGACACCCAGCTCCTGATTGCCTGCGCGCTCGGCCTCGCGATCATCATCGTTTCCATCAGCGTCCTGAAGCTCGCGCCGTTCCTCTCCATCCTGGTGGGCACGTTCGCGGCGGGCTTCGCCGCGCATCAACCGCTCGAGGCCATCGCGCAGGCGTTCAGCAAGGGCGCGGGCGCGCTGCTCGGCGATGTCGGCATCATCATCGCGCTCGGCGCCATGCTCGGCGCGCTGATGGCGGAATCCGGCGCTGCCGACAGGCTCGTCACCACCCTGCTCGACCATTCCACGCCGCGCCGCCTGCCGTGGATGATGGCACTCGTCGCGATCATCGTCGGGCTGCCGCTGTTCTTCGAAGTCGGCCTCGTGATGATGGTGCCGATCATCTTCGTCATGGCGCGCCGCTCCGGGCAACCCATCCTGCGGATCGCGATTCCCGCGCTCGCCGGCATGACCACCCTGCACGCGCTGCTGCCGCCGCACCCCGGTCCGCTGATCGCCGTGAGCGCGCTGCATGCCGACCTCGGACTGACGCTCGGCCTGGGCCTGATCGTCGCGCTGCCCGCCGTCGTCCTCGCCGGACCGGTCTACGGCATCTGGCTGTCGAAGCGGCTGCACATCGAGGCGCCCGAGGAAATTGGCCAGCTCTTCACCGCCCGCGAGGAAGGCGCGGCGACGCCGGGCTTCGCGATCTCGCTGGTGACCATTCTGCTGCCCGTCGTGATGATGCTCGGCCGCACCGTCGCCAAGCTCGCGCTCACAAAGGACACGCTGCTGTACGACATGCTCGACTTCGTCGGCGAGCCGCTCGTCGCGCTCGCGCTGACCGTGCTGTTCGCCATCGTGATGCTGGGCTGGTCGCGCGGCATGGCGCGGGAACGCGTCGGCGGCATCCTGCGCAAGAGCCTGCCGCCCATCGCCGCGCTGCTGCTGACCATCGGCGCGGGCGGCGGGCTCAAGCAGATGCTGGTCAATGCGGGCATCAGCGTGACCATCGGCAAGATTGCCGTCGGCACCCATCTGCCGCTGATCCTGCTCGCGTGGCTGATCGCCGTTGCGCTGCGTCAGGCGACCGGCTCGGCAACCGTCGCCACGACGACCACTGCGGGGATCGTCGCGCCGGTCGTCAGCGGACTCACGGCGACCCACAACTCGCTGATGGCGCTCGCCATCGGCGCGGGCTCGGTGTTCTTCTGCCACGTCAATGACGCGGGTTTCTGGATGGTGCGCGAATACTTCGGCCTCACGCTCAAGCGCACGGTGGCAGTGTGGTCGGTGTTGCAGACCATCGTCTCGGTGGTCGGGCTGGTGCTCACGCTCGTGTTGTGGAATGTCCTGACCTAAGACCCGCTGCTGGCACGCGACATGCGCCCCCGTGAACATGAATTCGACCACATGAGGAACAGGGAGCGCACATCATGACCGACGAGAACGACCGTCCGACCCCGCCGAAGCAGACGCCCGATGACCCGAATGTCGCAGACCGGCGGCTTTCCGACGAACAAAAGCGTGACTTGAAGAACGAGCCCGACAAGCCGAGCGGAAACCAGTCCGGCAAGCTGCCCGATCCGAAGGAAGTGGGCGAAGCGGGCTGATACGCCAAACGCCGCTCTTTCGCAATGGGCGGGAACGGATTTCGGCAACTGCGCTTGCCGCATGTCGCGTAGAAATTACTTCTGATTTTTTCCGGCTTGCCCGATATGCGGCAAGAGCGCCTGCCGTGAGGGTCTGGACGACGCTTTTGTTGTATGGTAAGCCCCAGGTTATCGCCGCGTTCGATGCCGCGTACGGCGACGCGTATCGCCGACAACGAGTCAGCAGAAGCAAGGACGCCCATGCACGATCCTGCTCATTTCTTGCCGTCGTTCGTCTGGCGCGCAGCCCGCGACGGCACGATCCAATACGCAAATCCCTGGGCGTGCCGTTATCTCGGCGTGGCGCTTGCGGAGCTGACGGGCCGTCACTGGAACGCCTTCATCCATCCCGACGATATCCCTCCGGTGCTCGATGCGCTGCGGCTCATGCGCGACGGCACGCTGCTGCGCAACGTCGATGTGCGCCTGCTGCGCGCGGACGGCGCATTCCGCTGGCATACGCTGCATCTGCAGGCGCGGCGCGACGAGGCCGGGCTGATTGGCGAGACGGTGGGCGTGGCCATCGACATTCACGAGTGCCGCCATGCATGGGCCATGTACGAAGCCAGCGAGCGACGCCTGCAGGCGGCCTTTGCGGGCGCGCGCATGGGCGCGTGGGAATGGGACATGAAGACGCGCGTGGTGCGCATGACCGCGCAGCTCGCGGCGCTCTATTCGTTCCCGCCCGGCACCGAGGCCGTGTTGCTCTCGGAAGTATGGGACCGGGTTGCCCCGGAATATCGCGAACCCTTCCAGCGTAATCTCACCGACGCATTGCGCGACGGCGGTCCGTTCGAATTCGACTTCGTGCTCGAACCCGATCCTGGCACACGCCGCTGGCTGCGCATGCGCGGACACCCCGAGTTCGACCGCGAAGGCGTGCTCACGCGCGTCTATGGGGTGAGCTTCGACATCAGCACGCAGCGCGCCGACGAAGACCGCCTGAGCCTCTCTGAGCGGCGCTATCGGGCGCTGGTGGAGTCGACGGGGGCGCTCGTCTGGTCCGCCGATGCACACGGCGAGATCCGTCCGTCAGGCGGCGAATGGGAGCGCTTCACCGGCGTGTCGCCCGAAGCGCTGTCGGGCTGGGGCTGGCTGGAATTCATTCATCCCGACGACCGCGAACGCACCCAGCGCGACTGGCTCGACGCGCTGGAGCAAGGCGCCGCGCGCACCTTCACCTTCCGCATGTACCGGCGCGATGGCGTGTATCGCATGGTGCAGGCACACGCCGCGCCGCTCCACGACGATCAAGGCAAGCTGCAGGAATGGTTCGGCACGACCACCGACGTCACGCCGCGCTACGAGGCGCAGGCCGCCATCGAAGCGCGCAGCCTGCGCCTCACGGTGGCGATGCAGGCCGCGAACATCCATATCGCCTCGCTCGAACTCGCCACTTGGACGCTCTTCCTCGAAACCGGCGGCGAGCGCCAGATCCACGAGACGCTCACCTATGACGCGGCGCTCGCGCGCGTGCATCCCGAGGACAGCGCGTCGCTCGACCGCTATATGCGCAGTCTCGCCGCCGGCGAGAACCCCGGCGGGCATTTTGAATTCCGCGTGCGAAACCTGCATGGCGAACAATGGATGCAAGGCAGCGCGCTGCTCCAGCGCAGCAAGGACGGCAAGCCGTTGCGCATCATCGGCAGCGTGATCGACATTACCGAGCGCAAGCACATGGAATTGATGCTGCGCGAGTCGGGCCGGCGCAAGGACGAATTCCTCGCCATGCTCGCCCACGAACTGCGCAATCCGCTCGCGCCGTTGCGCACCGCCATCGCGCTGCTGCAGAAGGACAAGGACAGCGAGCCGCCTCTGCGCGACCTGATCGATCTGATGCGCAGGCAGGTCGAGCACATGACGCGCATCGTGGACGATCTGCTCGAAGTGTCCCGCATCACGCAGGGACGCATTGCGCTGCAACTCGAACCGATCCTCGTCGGCACGGCGGTGTATCACTCGGTCGAGGCGATCGCGGGCATGGTCGAGGCCCGCGCGCAATCCATTCACGTCGACGTCTCCGATGCCACCACCTGGGTGTGCGGCGACGTCACGCGTCTGTCGCAGATCCTCGTTAATGTGCTGAACAATGCCAGCAAGTACACGCCCGAGAACGGCCGCATCACGGTGAGCGTGCGGGCCGACGACGAGTCCGTGGCGATCGTCATCGCCGACACCGGCACGGGCATCTCGGCGGATCTCTTGCCGAAGGTCTTCGAGTTGTTCTCGCAAGGCGAGCGCACGCTCGACCGTTCGAACGGCGGACTCGGCATCGGGCTCTCGCTGGTGAAGAAGCTGGTCGAGATGCACAAGGGAACCATCAGCGTGCAGAGTCCGGGGCCGGGACGTGGCACGACGGTGACGATCCGTCTGCCGCGCCTGCATCATCATGAACGGCACTCGGCGCTCGCGCTCGCCGACCAGGGCGCGCGCGCTGCGCGCAAGACCTTGCGCATCCTCGTGGTGGATGACAACCGCGACGCCGCCGATTCACTCGCCATGCTGTGCGAGTCCGAAGGCCATGTCGCGCAGGTGGCATATTCATCGGCGGAAGCGCTCGAAGCGGCGCCGCTGCTGGAACCGGACGTCGCGCTGCTCGATATCGGCCTGCCCGATATCGACGGCTATGAACTCGCGCGCCGCTTGCGCCGCAAGGGCGAGACCATGCCGCTGCTGATCGCGATCACCGGCTACGGTCAAGCGGAAGACCGGTTGCGCGCGCAGTCGGCGGGCTTCGACTATCACTTCGTCAAGCCCGTGAACGTGGAGAGCCTGCTCAAGCTGCTGGGCTCTTTGACTGCCACACGAGGCGCGCCGTCGAACTAGAATGGGCGTTCGATCAACGCCTTCATTCACGACGACGCCATGACGACCCTGCCAATCAGCCGCTATCCCGTTCCCCAACCGCAAGACTGGCCCGACGACATCCGCGCCCGCATTCTCGAAGTCCAGGAGAAGGCCGGCTTCGTGCCGAACGTGTTTCTCACGCTGGCGCATCGCCCCGCCGAATTCCGTGCATTCTTCGCCTATCACGATGCGCTGATGCTCAAGGAAGGCGGCCTGAGCAAGGGCGAGCGCGAGATGATCGTCGTCGCCACGAGCGCCGTGAACGACTGCCTGTATTGCGTCGTCGCGCATGGCGCGATCCTGCGCATCTACGAAAAGAACGTGCTGGTGGCGGATCAAGTGGCCGTGAATCATCGCAAGGCGGATATCACGCCGCGCCAGCACGCCATGCTCGATTTCGCGCTGAAGGTCTGCCGTGCGTCGGGCAGCGTGGACGACAGCGACTTCGTCACGCTGCGCGCGCACGGTTTCAACGATGAAGACGTCTGGGACATCGCGGCCATTACCGCGTTCTTCGGCCTGTCGAACCGCATGGCGAACGTGATCTCGATGCGGCCCAACGACGAGTTCTTCCTCATGGGACGCGTGCCGCGCGAGCCGAAGCAGTAAGCCGATGCGCCTGCCTCCGCTGAAAGCCATCATCGCCTTCGAAAGCGTTGCGCGGACCAAGAGCGTCAACCGCGCCGCCGACGAACTCGGCCTCACGCCCTCCGCCGTGAGTCATCAACTGGCGAACCTGGAGAGCATCGTCGGGCGGCCGTTGTTCACGCGCCTCGGACGCGGACTCGTGCTGACGCCGACCGGCACGCAGTATCTGTCGGACGTGACCGGCGCGCTCGCCGAACTGAACCGCGCCACCGAACGCGCATCGAGTGAAACCTCCGTCGAAATCCTGCGGATCCATTCGAGCCCGAGCTTCGGTCTGATGTGGCTGCTGCCGCGTCTCGCCGCCTTCCAGGAGGCGAACGGCGACATCCAGATGAACCTCGCGTGCTCGTATGAGGACGTGTCGTTCACCTCGGGTTACTACGACGTCGCCGTGCGTCACGGCTATGCGCACTGGAGCGATGTCGAGATCCGAACCCTGCGGCACGAGACCATCGCGCCGCTGGCGTCGCCCGAGTACCTCGAACGCTTCCCCGTCGCCTCGCCCGACGATCTGCTGGAACGCCGCCTGATCCTCTCCGAGTCGCCGCTGGTGCAATGGCAGCAGTGGTTCGGCAAGTTCGGCGTGGCGGTCAGGCGCAAGGCATTCGACTTCTCGTTCGACCGCTCGTACATGTCGCTCGAGGCGGCGGCGCTGGGCCACGGCATCGCACTGGAGAGCACGATGCTGGCCTCGCGCCATCTCGCACGCGGCACGCTGGCGCCGGTGTTCGGCCGTGAATATGCGGTCGAAGTGGGCGCGCATCATCTGGTTTACCCGAGCCAGAACGCGGGCCTGCCGCGCGTCGCCAAGTTCCTCGCGTGGATGGATCAACAAATGGCGCTGCACGCCGATACCTGAAAATTTCTCAGCGATAGTTGAGCCAAACTGCGTTGATCGTCAGGCGGAAGGCGAAGACACTGCGCCTACACCAGACCATCAACGGAGACAACGATGTTGCTTGAGAACCAGGTAGTGATCGTCACGGGCGCGGCCTCCGCGCGCGGCATCGGCAAGGCTACGGCGCGCGCGCTGGCCGCGCAGGGCGCACGCATCGTCGTGCTCGATCTGAAGGAAGCCGACGCGCAAGCCGCCGCAGCGGATCTCGGCGAAGGCCATCTCGGTCTTGCTTGCGACGTCACCGACAAGGCCGCCTGCGTCGCCGCCGCGACCGCCACGACGGAGCGCTATGGCCGCATCGACGCGCTCATCAACAATGCGGGCATCACGCAGCCAATCAAGACGCTGGAGATCGGCGCGGACAACTTCGACGCCGTCATCGGCGTGAACCTGCGCGGCACGCTGTACATGTCGCAAGCGGTCATTCCGCAGATGAAGAAGCAGCAGCGCGGCAGCATCGTGTGCATGTCGTCGGTATCGGCGCAGCGCGGCGGCGGCATCTTCGGCGGACCGCACTACAGCGCGGCGAAAGCCGGCGTGCTGGGCCTCGCGAAAGCCATGGCGCGCGAGTTCGGGGCCGACCGCATCCGCGTGAACTCGATCACGCCCGGCCTCATCCAGACCGACATCACCGGCGACAAGCTTACGCCCGAGATGCGCACCGACATCATCAAGGGCATTCCGCTTGGCCGTCTCGGCGACGCTGCCGACATCGCCAACGCCTGCCTGTTCCTCGCGAGCGATCTCTCGTCGTATCTCACCGGCGTCACGCTCGACGTGAACGGCGGCATGCTGATTCACTGACCGATCGCGACTACAGACGCACCACCGGCGCACCCGGAACAACCGGGGCGCACCATGGCAGGAGACATTCATGAAATCCAGACTCGCCACATCGGCGGCCGCGGCAGACTTCGCCTCCGCCGACGATGCCGCCAGCGTCGAAACGAAGACCTACGCGAAGGTCGGACGCCGCCTCATTCCGTTCCTGATGCTGTGCTATCTCGGCGCATATCTCGACCGCGTCAACGTCGGCTTCGCGAAGCTGCAGATGCTGAACGACCTGCGCTTCTCGGAGACCATCTACGGCGTCGGCGCGGGCATCTTTTTCCTCGGCTACTTCCTCTTCGAAGTACCCAGCAACCTGATCCTGCACCGGGTAGGCGCGCGCAAGTGGCTTGCGCGCATCATGCTCACCTGGGCAGTGATCTCGGCAAGCTTCGTGTTCGTTCAGACGCCCACCCAGTTCTACGCGCTGCGCTTCCTGCTCGGCGTGGCCGAGGCGGGCTTCGCACCCGGCGTGATCCTCTATCTCACGTACTGGTTCCCGGCCGCACGACGCGCCAAGGCGCTCTCGCTCTTCTTCATGGCGATTCCGCTCGCGGGCGTCGTCGGCGGTCCGCTGTCCGGTTACATCATGCATGCATTCCAGGGCGCGCATGGGCTTGCTGGATGGAAGTGGCTCTTCATGCTCGAAGCGCTGCCCTCGCTGTGCCTCGGCGTCGCGATCCTGTTCTATCTCGATGACGGCATCGCCGGCGCGAAGTGGCTCACGGACGACGAGAAGGCCTTGCTCAAGCGCAATGTCGACAAGGACAACGCACAGACAGTGAAGCACGTGTCGATCCGCGCATTCGTCGCGGACCGCCGGCTGTGGCTCATGGCGTCCATCTACTTCTGCGTCGTGCTCGGCCAGTACGGGCTCACCTTCTGGCTGCCGACCATCGTGCGCAGGACCGGGGTCGCGGACCCGCTGTGGGTCGGGATCCTCACCGCCATTCCGTATCTCTGCGCCATCATCGCGCTGCCGTTGATCGGCGCGAGTGCGGACCGCCGCCGCGAACGCCGCCTGCATCTCGCGATCCCGATGCTCATCTCCGCCGCCGGCTTCGCGACGCTGCCAATGCTCGGCAGCGTGGGCGCCTCGATCGTCTGCGTGAGCGTCGCGGCGGCCGGCATTCTCGCGTCGTCATCGCAATTCTGGTCGCTGCCCACTGCCGTGCTGGGTGGCATGTCGGCGGCGGCGGGCATCGCGGCGGTGAACTGCTTCGCCAATCTCGCCGGCTTCTTTTCGCCCGCCATCGTCGGCTGGCTCAATGACTTCACAGGCAAGTCCACCGCCGGCCTGATTTTCATCTCGGCGGCCGTCGTGGTGGGCGCGGTGCTGGTGTTCTTCGTGCCGGCCCGTACCGTCAATCGCTGAACGCATTCTTCAAAGGAGACACAACCATGAGCAGTCCCGTCATCGAGGAGACGACCCTCGCCGAACGCGCGTGGCGCATTCGCCGCAATGCGCTCCTGATGGGCGAGGTGCAGGGCCAGGGCTACATCGGCCAGGCGCTGGATATCGCCGACGTGCTGGCGGTCGCGTATTTCGGCGCGATGCATTACCGTGCCGATGATCCCGAGTGGGAAGGCCGCGACCGCTTCCTGCTTTCGAACGGTCACTATGCGATCGCGCTGTATGCCGCGCTGTTCGAAGCGGGCATCCTGCCGCCCGAGGAACTCGAAACCTATGGCAGCGACGACAGCCGCCTGCCGATGTCCGGCATGGCGAGCTACACGCCCGGCATGGAGATGTCGGGCGGCTCGCTCGGCCAGGGGCTGACGATCGCGGTGGGCCGTTGTCTTGGCCTCAAGCGCAAGGGCTCGACGTCCTTCGTCTACACGCTGTTCTCGGACGGCGAGCTCGACGAAGGCGCGATCTGGGAAGGCCTGATGTCCGCGGCGCACTGGAAGCTCGACAACCTGATCGCCATGGTGGATGTCAACAATCAGCAAGCCGATGGCCCCTCGACGCAGATCATGTCCTTCGAGCCGCTGGTCGAGAAGCTCGACGCCTTCGGCTGGTATGTGCAGCGCGTGAACGGCAACGACATCGACGCCGTCAAGCAGGCCTTCGACAACGCCCGCAACCTGAAGGAAGCGAAGCCGCGCATCATCGTCTGCGATACGAAGATGGGCTGCGGCGTGCCCTTCCTCGAACAACGCGAGAAGAATCATTTCATCCGCGTCGATGCGCACGAATGGAAGCTGGCACTGGAAACACTTGAAGCACCTGAAGCACCTGAAGCAGGGAGACAGGCATGAGCACCCGTTTGAAGACATCCGCGATGATCGCCTCGATTGCAAGCGAAGGCCAGGTCACGCGTTCCGCGCCCTTCGGTCATGCGCTGTGCGAGCTGGCTCGCACGAAGGCGAACGTCATCGGCATGACGGCCGATCTCGGCAAGTACACGGACCTGCATATCTTCGCCAAGGAGTTTCCGGAGCGTTATTACCAGATGGGCATGGCCGAGCAGTTGCTGATGGGCGCGGCCGCAGGTTTTGCGCACGAGGGCGCGCAGCCTTTCGTGACAACCTACGCCGTGTTCGGCACGCGGCGCGCCTATGACTTCATTCATCAAACCATTGCGGAAGACAATCTCGATGTGAAGATCGTCTGCGCGCTGCCCGGACTCACCACGGGTTATGGCCCGAGCCATCAGGCCGCCGAGGACCTGGCCTTGATGCGCGCGATGCCCAACATGACCGTGATCGACCCGTGCGATGCGCTCGACATCGAACAGATGGTCCCGGCCATCGCCGCGCACAAGGGGCCGGTGTATGCGCGCCTGCTGCGCGGCAACGTGCCGGCCGTGCTCGACGAATATGACTACAGCTTCGAACTGGGCCGCGCGAAGCTGCTGCGCGATGGCCGTGACGTGCTCATCATCTCGTCGGGCATCATGACGATGCGCGCGCTCGAAACGGCGCAGGCGCTACAGAAGGACAGCGTGGATGTCGCGGTGCTGCACGTGCCGACCATCAAGCCGCTCGACACGGCGACGATCATCCGCGAGGCGCGGCGTTCCGGACGGCTCGTGGTGGTGGCGGAGAATCATACGGTGATCGGCGGCCTGGGCGAAGCAGTGGCCACCACGCTGCTGACCGAGGGCGTGTCGTGTGCGTATCGGCAGATCGGCTTGCCCGATGCCTTTCTCGATGCCGGCGCATTGCCGACGCTGCACGAACGCTACGGCATCTCGACCAACGCAATAGCACGTTCGATCAAGGGCTGGCTCGCATAAAGCAGCCCGGGCGCTTCAGCGCGCCTTGCCGCGCGCGGTCTTCTTTTGCGAGGCCGCGCGCGGCGTTTCCTTTACCGGGGCACTCACGAGCGTCAATGCGTCCATCCACGAGAGCGCATCGACATAGCCGAGAAAGTGCTGCAAATAATCCGGCGACACTTCACCCATCAGCGCCAGTGAACGATGCACGAGGCTGCTCGAATTGAGCGGCCCCGCATTCTTCGGCACCTGTGCAAGCGATTCCCGCAGGCGCTTCTCCGCGCTCACCGACGTCCACACGGCGCGCAATGCATCGAGATACTCGGCGGGCGCGCGACGGGCTTGCGAGCGCTGCTTCAACTCGTCGAGCAATGCGGCGAATGGCGTGTTTGCCGTGTCCTGCGTGACGGCGGCGGGTTCGTCCGCAGCCTCTTGCGCATCGAGCAGCGCGGCGAGACGCTCATCGAGCACACGCCGCGCCGCGCCTTCATGACACGCGGCGCGCTGCGTCAACGCTTCGATGATGCGACCTGACATGCCGTCCACGCGTGCGTCGCCGCGCTCGCGCCATGCGTCGAGCATCTCGCGCGCACGCATCACGCTGTCAGTCATGCGCGGGCACCGCTGCATTGACAGGACGCGGCACCGCCGAAATCTCCACGCGCCGGTTCTTCGCGCGGCCCGCGTCGTCGGCATTCGAACTCACCGGCTGCTGCGAGCCGAAGGCCGCCGCGAACACCGATGAAGACGGCACGCCTGCATCGATCAGCGCGCGCATCACGGTCAGCGCGCGCTTGGCCGACAGCTCCCAGTTGTCCGCAAAGCGACGGTTGCCCTCGTGGACCTGCTGGTCGTCGGCGAAACCGCTGACCATCAGGATCTGTTCGTGCGAACCGAGATAGGCGGTCAACGGACCGGCCAGACTCTTCAGCACGTCGCGTCCCTGCGGCTGCAACTGATCCGAATTCAGCGCGAACAGCACGTTGCCGCTGATGCCGATCTTGCCGTTCACCAGCGTCACGCGTCCCGAAGCGAGCGGCCCCGCGAGCGCCTGTTCGAGCGTCTTGCGGCGCTCGGTCTCTTTCTGCTGCTGCTTGATGGCCTGTTCGAGCCGCGTCGACAGCTGCAACTGCACGCCGAGCACGGCGACGAGTATCAGCACGAACGCGCCCAGCAGCACCGACATCAGATCGGCGAATGCCGCCCAGACGGGCGCCGCGGTCTCGACGCCGCCGTCGATCTCCTCGTTCATGCGGCCTTCGCTCCATGTGCGCCGCGTTCGCCCGCCAGATGTTGCAGGTTCTCGACGATCTGCTTCTGCGACATCATCGACAGATCGATGACCTCGCGCGCCTGCGCAACGTAGTACGCGAGTTGCTCGTCGCTACGTGTGAGCGACTTGTCCAGCGCCCCCTCGATGCGTTGCAGCTGCGCGACCAGCGTCTCGTTCGATTCACCAAAGGCCTGCACGGCCGCGCCGAATGCATCGGCAAGACTCGCCACTTCGACGACGCCGCTCGTCACATGCGCGGCCGCATCGCTCAGCTTCGCGGCCTCCGCATCCACCTTGCCGGTGAACTGCGCGCCCACGCGTTCGAGCAGATCGGCCGAGCCGGTCACGAGGGCATCGACCGCCGTGCGTTGTTCGGTCGATGCATGATTCACCGCATCGAGCAGCGTTTCGAGCGTGGCCAGCAGACGCGCGCGCTCGTCGAGCATCGCGGTGTCGCGGACCATGGAGTCGGAGAGCTTCTGGCGCAGTTCGGCAATGACCTCGGCTGCGGCCTTCGGCGCTTCGGAAGCCGCTTGCACCAGTTGCCCGATCTGCGCGATGGTTTCGTTCGCGTGCAGCTTGCTCTGTTCCGAGATCTCGCTTGCGGTGCGCGCGAGCGTGTCGCAGATGTCCTGCTGACGGCCGGCGGCGAACGCGCTGGTGCTCTGCCATTCCTCGCGCAAGGTCGTGGCGAGCGCGCCGAGCGCGTCGGTCCATGCGCTGAGACGCGCATCGTGATGCGTGCCGATCTCGGTACGCAACGCCGCATGCGCCTGGTTCATCGATCCCAGCAACGACGCCGCGTGTCCTTCGAAGGTCGCAGCGGCGCTGGCAAGCGCCTGTTCGTGCTGCGCGGCGAGCTGTTCGCCGCTGCTCGTCTGCTGCGCGAGCGCCTTCTGCCACGCGTCCGACATGCCAGAGTTAGCGTGTTCCATGCGCGCCGCGATGCCTTCGACGAGACTCGTCGAGCGTTGTTCGAATGCCGTTGCAAAGCGTTCCATCGAAGCCGACATGTGCCCGACATGCGTATCGAGACCCTGCTTCACGCCGGCCATTTCCGCCGATACATCCGCGACCAGACGCGTCGAGCGCTGCTCGAACGCATCGGCGAAATGGTCCAGCGAAGCGGCCATGCGCTCGGTCTGTGCGTCGCTGGCTTCACGCTGCCTGATCACGAGGCTGTCCAGCCCTTCCTTGACGCCGCTCATCTGCACGGCGATGCCGTCCATCAGCAGGGTCGAACGTGCTTCGAACTTCTCCGTGAGCGCTTCGTTCGCATGACGCTGCGCATCGAGCGATTGATTCCAGATCTCCGCGACCTTCGTCGCCGATGCCTCGAAGCCGGTGTTCAGGCTGTCGAGCTGACGCGTCACCGCCTGTTCGACCGTGCCATGCAGCGCGGCCGTTTCGCGCGCGATGCCGTCCATCGTCGCCTGCATGACCGGCTGGAGTGCGGCGCTGGCAGCGCGGGCGCTATCGGCGACGCTTTGCTTCAACGACAGTTCCACCGATGTCGCCAGCCTGCGGTACGCCGTTTCCGTCTTTGCATGAAACTCGCCCTGGCTCGCGATCTGGCGTTCGTGCGTGGCGAGGCTGTGCTGCTCGATGGAGCGCATCATCGCGTGCAGATGGTCGGCGAGCGCGGGCATCAGGCCGGCCTGCTTCTGCATCAGCTTGAATGCTTCCTCGCGCTGATGGGTCTGCGTGAACGCACGCAGCGTCGCGGCGATTTTCGTGTCGAGCGCGTGCGCGGCGTGCAGCCGTTCGCGCCGGCACAGCGCCGACAACAGACCCAGCATCGCCGAGGTCGCGACACCGGCAATGGACGTACCGAACGCGAAGCCGAGACCCGTGACCGGCGCGGCAAGCGAGGCGCGGATCGCGGACAGGTCCGTCGCGCTTTCCAGTGCGGCGCCGGTGCCATGCAGGGTCACCACCATGCCGAGCAGTGTGCCAAGCATGCCCAGCAGCACCAGCAGGCCGACGAGATACGGCGTGAGCGCGGGCCCGGGCAGCCCGGCGCGTTCGCCCTCCACGCGCGCGCGCACGGCATTGCGCAGGCCTGGCGGCACGGTATCGATCCAGACGGCAAGACTCTTCGGCGCGTTGAGCAGCGCGTCCAGCGCCTGCACGAAGGCCTCGGTAGCTTCCTGGAAGCGGCGCAGCTCCAGCGCGCCGACGACATAGCAGGCGCCGATCAGCACCGTCACGGCGAACGCGAGCGGATTCGACACGATATAGCCGATGCCGATGCCGCACACCGCGGCAAGACCCACCAGGAAGACTGCGACTTTGACGATATTTCGGGGCATAGCGTGCCAGTTACTGAGACTGAGTGCGAAGCGCTGCAAGCAGGCCTTCGACCGGTTGAAAACGAACTTCGAGTTCGGCGAGCAGGACGTTGCGCATGTCCGTGCGGAACGTCGCGAGCCATGCGCCGGGCGCTGCACCGGCGTCGGCATCGGCCTGCATCTGGCCGCGCTTGAGCCGCTCGAAATGGCGGCCGAGAATCACGGGCACCTGCGCCAGGAGCGTGCGTTCGCGCGCGGCGAAGGTCTGTTCCATGACAGCATCGACGACCGCGAGACGCGTCATGTCGCCCGCACGCGCCGCCACGGATGCACGCAGACGGCTGCGCAACTCGCCGATGTCGGACTCCATCGTCTGCTGCAACGACAAGGTGTGCTGGCGGAAGATCGCGAAGTCGATCTGCATCGCGTCGGGCGCGGTCTGCACCGCCGCACGCCGCCGGCCATGCAGGCCCGGCTCGCCGCTTTCATCGCGCGTGATGGCGCTCACGAGCCGCGCGCGGGTCTGCGCGCTCGCCGCTGCATCTTCGCCGGAAGCGGATCGCGGACTGGCGACAGGCTGCGGATCGGCGCCGAGCGCGGTGGACAGCGCGATTGCGTCGGTCCAGCCGAGCCATTGGCTCAGGCGGTCCGACAGCGATTGCGCGGGTTCGTGGACATCGAGATCGGCACATTGCGCCAGCAGGCGCACGAGCGCCGGGCCGCTGAATGCCGTGCGCTTAAGGCCTTGCACGAGATCACCAGAGGCAAAAGGACGGTATTTTACCTGCCCGCGCGGCCGGCTCGTCCCGTTTGCCCGTCATGCGGCCATCGCGCGCCTGTCAGGGCGCTTTCGCCGGCATGAAGGCAAAGGCCGGCGTCGCCACGAAACTGCCCGCCGTTTCGCCGGAGAACACCTGCCCGCCGTCGATGGTCAGCTTCATCACCGGCGCGCCGGGACTCAGGTTGAGCTTCTTGAGCGACACCCAGAAGGTGTCGGGGCGCGTCGCCGAATCAAAGTAATAGACCAGGTTCTGCTGATCCGCCACCGTGCGCCAGATGGTCGATGACAGGTTCGGTTGATCCGGCGTGCTGATGCCGAGCGGCACGCTGACCGAGCGCACCACGCTCATCACGCTCGCCACTGCCTGATACGCATACGACTGCTGCGGGACGCCCGCGAGGTAGTTCGGATCGGCCTGCTTCGGAATGGCGTCGAGCAGGAAGGAGGCGCGCACATAGCGGTCCGCCGCGCGATTCGTGCCCGGCAGAAAGCCGAGTCCGCCAACGCTCTTCCAGTAGGTATCGATGGCAAGCTGCTCGTCGTAGATGGGCGAATTGGTCATCACCTTGTACTTCTTGCCCTGATGGATCACGAGCTTGCCGTTGATGTATTCGAGGATGGCCGAGTCGCCGCGCGCATCCGAGAGCGACAGATGAATCGTCAGCGGCTTGCCGTTGGGCAAGGGCGGCGCGATGATCTGGAAGGGATCGCGGCTCAGCACGTAGACCGCCTGCGCCACCGTCGCGAAGTTGTCGAGCGCGTATTGCGCCCACAGGCTGATCGACATCGGGTCGCGCTTCGGGTCGGGCTTGCCGTAGTCGGTCTCGGCCAGGTACAGCGCATTGGCGACGAGCCCACGCTCGTTCATGCCGTCCACGCTGCCGATCTCATAGCCCGATACCACCACGCTGCCGTACTTGGACTTCCATTTGATGGAGCGCGGCCCCGCGTTGCCGTCGCGCTCGATGCCCGCCGGCATCACCCACAGGTTCGAGCGCATGTCCTCGGACCAGTCCATCGAGCGTCCCGTGACCACGAGCCCCTTGTCGCCGGTATAGAGCACGCGTGTGCATGACAGCGCGAGCGAGGTGGAGAGGCAGGCAAGCGCGATGAACCACGTGAGCTTCTGCAACAGACCAGTCATGGCCATGGAGTCCTTGTGTCGATGATAGGAACAGCTGTCTCATGCTTCATCAGGCCGCGGACCCTGCGAAACGGCGCCCGCGACGCGAACGCACATGATGCACGCATATGCGCCGCGCGTCGAACCCGGGCTTCAGACTGGCTGTTGCATCAACGCGAAGGGAATCCCAAAGTCGTGGCCTTGGTACGCAGATCGGCAAAGCGGCCGCCGGGCGTGAGCGTTTGCGAAGCGCCCTCGCCCGCGCGCTTGTCCACCGTGCCGAGTCCCGATCCGCTCGACGGCGTATTCGAGCATTCGAGGCCGAACGGACCCGGCGGCACGACGAACGCCGGGGCATCGGTGCGCGGCGCATCGCTCAGGTCGAGCGCGCAGGCCATGTTGAAAGTGGTCGGATCGCTTGCCCGCACGCCCAGCGGATCGAGCCCGAAGCGCCATGCGAGCAGCTGATGGATCGAACTCGGGTCGAACGGATAACGCGACACGCTGCCCGCGCGCACGCGTGGACCGAGCAGCATGCAAGGCACGCGAAAGCCGAGTCGGCCATCGTTGCCGAGCTTCTGCTCTGCTGCTGAAAGCGACTTGACCGGCGGCGCCACGTGCTCGAGGAAGCCGCCCCACTCGTCGTACACGACGATCATCAGCGTCGAACTCCAGTTGGGGCCCGCGCGCAAGGCCTCGTAGATCTGGCCGAGCAAGGCCTGGCCGTTGCGGACGTCGGCGTGAGGATGATCGTCGTTCGAGGTGCCATTCGCCTCGCCGGCGAAGCTCGGATCGACCATGCAGAACGACGGCAGGTTGCCTCCAGCCGTATCCGAGAGAAAGTCGGAGAACAGCTTCGAACGTCCCACATAGCGCGTGCCGTAGAGCGCGGTAAAGGGCACGTCGTGGAAGTAATACTTCGACGAGACGTTCTTTGCATCGAGCCGGTCCCAGATGGTCGAGAGCGATGACGTATCGAGCGTATCGCTGAGCCGGTCGGTCTCGCCGCTGTGCAGATAGACGCGGTTCGGAAAGGTGTCCGCGAGAATCCCGCTCATGTAATAGTCGCAGACCGTGTATTGCGCCACGGCCTGGCGATAGAAGTCGAGATCGGCGCCGGTGAAGTATCCGATCGGCAGCAGGTCGCCGCGCGTCTTGTTCGTGTCGGGCGTCAGCAGGAAGCCGTTCATCGCGCCATTCGCGAGATGCGTGCGGCCCGCGTCGTATTGATGATCAGGGTCCGCATACTGGCAGCCCTGGAAGCCGAACGCCGCATTGGCCGCAAGCGAGAAGCTCGTTTGCGCGGTGCCGAAGGCATCGGTGAACTGCCTGCCGGCCTGCGTGCCTTCGACGCCGGGAACCCAGCCCATCATGTGATCGAAGGAGCGGTTTTCCATCGTGACCAGCACGATGTGATCGATGCCCGAGGTCGCGGGAGACGGCAAGGCGGGACGCGGAAGATTGGCGCGATCCGCCGGAATCGTGCCGATGGGACTCGTCGGCGTGACCGTGCCGGAGTTGTCGTCGCTGCCGCTGCCACCGCAGGCGGACAGCATGGCCGAACTCGCGAGCGCCGCGAGCAGGCGGCGGCGTACTGCATCGGGTTCGCTTGGGACGGGCTTGGACGGCTTGTCGGTCATGATGGCGCTCCGTGTGAGTGCTTTTCTCGCACGCCTTCATGTTCGTGCCGGGGCGCGGTTGCGCTTCGTCACATCGAAGGCGAACAGCTTGTGGGTGCCGGAAAGTAGCAAGGCGCATTCCCGGCTTCCACATTCACATGGAGTGCCCAAGCTTCATGCGGCGTTTTCGACATACTGCGCAATGCCGCGACCGAACGACCAGTCGTCGCGGCGATTCGGCCCGAGCACGATCATCACGTCCTCGGGACGCAGGCCGGGAGACGCGACCAGCTTCGCGACCAGCGCCCGGTAGAACGCCTGCTTGGTCGGCGTATCGCGCCAGTCGCTCGCGGTGATATGGATGAAGACGACATCGTCGCTGCGGTCCACGCCGAGATAACCATCGTCGTAGATGAAGTCGTCGCGGTTGAATTGCTGGATCAACTGGAAGCGATCATCGGGGGGCACTTTGAACGTTTCGACGAGCGCCTTATGAACGCCGTCGGCGATGGCGCGAATGTGCTCGCGCGGCTTGCCTTTCAGAAGCGAAATCTGTACGAGCGGCATGATGATTTCTCCTTCGCGGTGAGTAGGGAGAGCGATGCGGGCATCGCCCGATGAGCCCACTCTACGCCGCCATGTCGTCCCCGAACATGGCAAAGTTTGGAAGCGACGATGCAGAAAAATCGAATGGTCGAGAAAGCGCGGTCAACGCGTGCGCAGCGCATCGACGATATTCATGCGCGACGCGCGCAGCGCCGGAAGAAAGCCGCCGACGAAGCCCATCGCAAGCGAGAACAGGAGCGTCCGCACGATTACTGAAGGCGTCAGGATGAAGCGGAACGACAGGTCCGCGAAGGTTTGAAAGTTGGTCGTGGAGAACGAGGCGAACTGCATCAGCGCCGCGCAGCACAGCCCCGCGATGCCGCCGGTCAGGCCGAGCAGCAAAGCCTCCAGCATGAACGCGCCCAGCACGTCGAGACGCTTGAAACCGAGCGCGCGCAACGTGCCAATCTCAGCGACGCGATTCGCCACCGACGCGTACATCGTGATCATGGCGCCGATCATCGCCGCGATCGAGAAGATGATGGACAGCGTGAAGCCCAGGATATTGATGAAGGTCGAGAGCGCTTTCGACTGGTCGCCGTAGAACACTCGTTCGCGCTTGGCTTCGTGCGCAAGGCGCGGATCGACGTCGATATCCGCCTTGAAGCGCTCGAACGCGTCGCTGCGCGCGATCCGCACGACCATCGACGAAAAGCTCGTGCGGCGGAACGACTGCATCAGTTGATCGACGTCGCCCCAGATCTCCGAATCGAAGCCGCTGCCGCCTGCATCGAAATGGCCGACCACGGTCCAGTCGCGTTGCGCGAAACGCAGATGATCGCCGATGCGCGTGCCGTCGAAGCCCTTCGCGATGCTGCTGCCCACGATGATCTCCGACGAGCCATTGCGAAACATGCGGCCAGCCGTGAGTTTTACTTGCGGCCGCAGTTGCAGGCCCCTCGGCGAGACGCCGCGAATCACGACATTGGCGGGCGTGCTGCTGCCGAGCTTGGTGAGCGAGATCAGCACCACCGTTTCCTTCGATGAAAGCGGCTGGCCATCACCGTTTATCGCGACGGACGGATGCATCTCCATCACGTTCGCCTGCCCGCGGTCGATCGCGCTCTGGATCTCGGTCTCCGCGCCCTTGCGGATCACGACGACGTTGTCGGCCTCGCCTGTCGAGACGAGGGTTTGCTTGAGGCCGGCATCCAGCATCAGCACCGTCGAGAACACGAATACGACGAGCGCGAGGCCGCCTGCGGTGAGCGCCGTCGTGAGGCGGCGCGCCCACAGATTGCGCGCGACATAGGAGACGGGAATGGCCATCGCCCGCCCTCAGCCGATGGCCCGCAGGCCTTCGACGATACGCACGCGGCTTGCCTGCACCGCCGGCACGATCGCCGCAGCCAGTGCGACCACGAACGCGCACGCGGCCTGCAACAACATGGTCTCGTGCGAGACGCGGAAGACCGGGAACACGCCGCCGGTCGCGTGCTTGAAGACTTCCGCGAGCGGCGGCGTGGCGAGAATGCCGATGCCGCCGCCGATCGCGCAGATCGCAATCGATTCGCCGAATACCAGCACCGAAAGAAAGCCCGCGCCGAAGCCGAGCGCCTTCAACGTCGCGTACTCGGTGATGCGCTCGCGCGCGCTCATCGCCATGGCATTGGCCATGACGGCCATGATGATGAGGATGACCACGTACGACACCACGCGAATGGCCGCGATGATCTGGTTCGACATCGCGACGAAGCCCAACTGGAAGGCCTGTTCGGTTTCGGTGAGCGTCTCGGCGAGGGAGTTCTTGAAGACGCTGTCGATATTGCGCGAAACGGCCGCGGCCTGGTCCGGATCCTTGACACCGACCACATACACGCCGACCTGATCGACATTGCGTTTCGTCGTCTTGCGGATGGTCTCGTTGAGATAGTCCCAGTGCATCAGCAGCTGACGCGTGATGGTGGCTTCATCGCGTCCTTCCATGATGCCGCGCACGAAAAAGTCCCAGGTACCCGGATAGATCGTACCCTTGAGCGGAATCACGTCGCCGACCTTGAAGCCGAATTGATCGGCAAGCTGCCTGCCGATCAGCACGCCCTTGCGATCGCGCTGGAACGCGGCGCGCGCCTCTTCGCCGACGATGAACTCCGGATAGAGATCGAGATAGTTGTCCGACACGGCGAACTGCGCGAAGAAGTTCTTCGGGTCGCGATAAACGCCGCCGAACCAGTTCGAGCGCGCGACCAGCGTGACGCCGTCCACGCCGCGGATGCGGTTCTCGTAGGCGAGCGGCAACGGGAACACGAGGGAGATGGCATTGCGCGTGACGAGCCGTGCATTCGACGCCGCCGATGCGCCCGCATACCATGCATCGACGACCGTATGCAGCAGGCCGTACGCGAGCACGGCGATGGTGAGCCCGAGCACCGTCAGCGCGGTGCGCAAGCGGTGGCGCAGCGCGTTGCGCAGGATCAGCTTGGCGAGATACATGGCGATTCAGGGCCGTGCGCCATCGGTCAGCTCTCCCTTCTCCAGATGCACGAGTGCCTTGGCCGCGCCGGCGGCGTGCGCGTCGTGCGTGACCATGATGATGGTCTTGCCGAGCTGGCTGTTCAGGCGTTGCAGCATCGCGAGGACATCGCTGGCGGAGTTGCGGTCGAGGTCGCCGGTGGGTTCGTCGGCGACGATCAGCTTCGGGTCCGTGATCAGCGCCCGCGCAATCGCCACGCGTTGCTGCTGCCCGCCCGACAGCTCGGACGGATAGTGGCTCATGCGGTCGGCCATGTTGACCATGTCGAGCACCATCGCGACGCGCTCACGCCGTTCATGACGCGTGAGGCGCGTCAGCATCAGCGGCAGCTCGACGTTCTCGAAGGCGGACAGCACCGGCATCAGGTTGTAGAACTGGAAGATGAAACCGACGTTCGCCGCGCGCCAGTCCGCGAGCGCGGCTTCGGGCAGGCGCGTGATATCGAGTCCGCCGACGAGCAACTCGCCGCTGTCGGGCCGGTCGATGCCCGCTATCAGGTTCAGCAGCGTGCTCTTGCCGGACCCGGACGGCCCCATCAGCGCGACAAAATCGCCTTCTCCAATCGACAGCGTGATGTCGGTCAGCACCGGCACGGTCTGGACGCCGCGCCGGTACGACTTCGCGACATGGCTGATCTGGACGAGCGGCGGCGTGCTCACGCTACTTCTTCGCCACGGTGACCCGGGCGCCGTCCTTGAGCGTCTCGCCAGGCGACAGCGCGACCACATCGCCAGGCTTGACGCCCTGCACGGCGAGCAGGTCGCCGATGCGCGCGCCAGCCGTCACCGGGACTTCGTGCGCGGTGTCCTGGCGGATGACGTACACGACCTGCCTGCCGCCGCGCGTCACGACCGCCGACGGCTGCACCGCGATGACCGCCTGCTTCTGATCGGGCGGCACCGGTTTCGACAGGAACGCGACCTTCGCGGACATATCCGGCAGCACGCGCGCGTCGCGATCGACGAAGCGCACCTTGACGAGCACGGTGGCCTTGGAGCGGTCGACCGTGGGCACCATGCGCGACACGCGGCCCGCAAAGCGCACGTCCGGCAGCGCGTCGAGCTGGATCTCGCACGGCTGGTCGACGGCGATACGGGCGATGTTCGACTCGGCGACGTCGGCCTCGACCTCGAGCGTTTTCATGTCGGCGATGGTGACGACCGCGCCCTTGCTGTCTGACGCCGACGAGAACGGCGTGATGTTGTCGCCCACGTTCGCGTGCTTTTCGAGCACGACGCCATCGAACGGCGCACGGATCACGGTCTGATCGACGGCCACTTGCGCCGCCTGCGCATTGGCGCGCGCGGAGAGGATCGCGGCTTCGTCGCTGTTGATGGACGCCTGCGCCTTGTCGAAACGGGCGAGCGCGGCATCGAACTGCGTCGCGGGAATGGCGCCTTGCGGCACGAGAATGCGGTAGCGCTTGAGATCGACTTCGGCGTTCTTGAGCTCGGCGCGCTGGAGTTGCAGGTTCGCCTGTGCAACCTTCACCTGCGCCTGGGCCTGTGCGAGCGATGCAGCGACGTCGTCGCTTTCCAGACGGGCGATCACCTCGCCTTGCTTGACCACCGAGCCTTCGAGGACACCGAGCCATTCGACGCGGCCCTGTCCCTTCGACGCCACCGCAGCCTTGCGCTGCGGCACGACATAGCCGGTTGCGTTCAGCAGCGTATAGCTTTGCGATGGATAGGCGGACGTGACGGTCGCCGTCTCCACGGCCTGCGGCCCGGTGAGCTTCAATGCGACGGCGATCAACGCAAGCACGATGAGCGCGGCGATTGCCCAGCGGAGCCAGTGGCGCCGGCGCCGCGGCACGGCGGCAGCGGAGGGTCCCCGGTCGATCTTTAATTTTTCGAGGTCGTGTTCAGCCAATTTTCGAACGTGCGCCGCTGCTTGGGATCGCGGACCGGTGTGCGGTGAATGGATCCTCAGTATAGCGCCGCGGTCCAGTGCCTCCAGGGCGGCGCAGGGAATGGAATTTTGAATGCATCATTCCGCGTGCAAAATGCCGGCGGGTCGTTCGCGTATTCCGGTGCCTGAGTACGCGGCGAGCCAGGCTGCCGAAGCAGATGCTTCCATTTAAGATACGGCCTATATCGTGGATTCGGCGTTCTGCGCCAGGAGAAGTACGTGCTTTTGTCGAAACAACGAAGCGTTGCCGCCTGTGCCGTCTGGGCATTGTTGTGCTGCTGTGCCTCCACACGCGCCGCGGAAACGCAAGGCACCCATGCGGAACGGACGATCGGCGCCGCGAGCGGCGTCACGGGCGAGAACATTCTTGCGGTGGAATCGTTGCCGCCCGGTTTCGCCGGCGACGATCCCGAGCACGTACGGGACGCGCTCGCCGGCCGTCCCGCGCCGGGACAGGCGCCTTCGATCACGAGCCGGGTGCGGACGTTCCTGGCCCAACCGTTCCGCAGATGGGAGCGCGGCGCATCGGGCGCGCACGGCGCCAGTCAGGCGCAGAGCGCCAGCGCCACGCAGGCAGACCGCACGTTCGTGTTCGTCATTCCTGTGTCATACGGCGTCCGCTACCAGTCGAAGAAGAAAATTCTGACGGTCAACGTCTCGCTCGCGGCGCCCGGCAATCCGAATGCCATTTTGTTGAAGCAGACAGTGAAGGGGCAAAGTGGCCGCAAGCTCGTCGTCGCGGCCGAAGCCAGGGCGAAAGGCTTCGTGCAGACCTTCGACGTCATTCAGTTGCAACCGGACGGCGGCGCCCGCACCACGGTGACCGGCCGGGCGCTGCTGCCGAATTTCGCGCATGAACACAGCGAGGGCGATTTCGCGATCGTCCTGGTATGCGCGCTGGAGCCGCCCTACCTGACCGACGACGTCGAGCACAGCGCCCCCTCCGAGGAAGAACCCACCGATGTCACGCGCAGAACCTCGACGTTGAACGGCAGCGTCGCGGCGGCATGGCTCGTGGACCGGAAGGACGGGTCGATCGTGACGCGGCGCCTGCGGCTCGTCAAATAGTCTGGACGCCGTACGCGACGCTTCGTGCCTGAGGTGGGCAGGTTGCCCGGGCGTATCATGCATGCCGCATGCAATCGTGCGTTTTGCATCGTGCGTTTTGCATGCCTCATACAAGGAGTCGATACGATGTCAGCTTCGAACGCCGTATTCGCCATTCTGTTCTCGCTGCTGCTGGGCGCGATGATTCCCGGGCCGAGCTTCGTGGTCGTGGCGCGCAACTCGATCGGTGTTTCGCGCGCCGACGGACTGGCGACGGCGCTCGGCATGGGTGTCGGCGGCCTCTTTTTCGGCGGCATCGCGCTCGCCGGGCTGTACACGCTGCTGGTCGCCGTCGAATGGTTGTACGTGGCGCTGAAGGCGGCCGGCGGCCTGTACCTCGTCTACATCGCCTGGAACATCTGGCGCGGCGCCGCCCGCCCCATGCAGGTGCCGCTTCCAACCGATGCCCCACCCCGCAAGCAGAGCGCCAGAAGATCGTTCTGGCTCGGGCTCTCAACGCAGCTGAGCAACCCGAAGACCGCGATCTGGTACGGCAGCATTTTCGCGGCGCTGCTGCCGCAACACCCGCCGCTGTGGTGCTACTTCGTCCTGCCGCCGATGGTGTTCGCCATCGAGACCGGCTGGTACACCATCGTCGCCCTGGGCTTCTCCAGCAAGCGGCCGCGCGACCTCTATCTGCGGGCGAAGAAGTGGATCGATCGCGCGGCGGCCGGCGTCATCGCGGCGCTCGGCCTGCGCCTCATATTCACTGCGGGCAAAGCCGGCTTGTGATATCGCATGCGGAACACAAAATGCCATCCGGCATCTTGAATGCGAAAGACCAGAGGCAGGCGCCAGCTTTCCTTTCGTTTTGCTGACTCTCCTTGCTCCTTTGAGTATGGCGCGGACCTTGCTCGTATCCGCGCTCCATCCGGCGCTTCGACCGGCATGTGTACAAGGAGGAGACAATGCAGAACCCCATCTGCGAGAGTGCGGCTTCCCAGATCGAACGAGAGAGCGGCTGGCTGATTCCGTCGATCCGCAAGGCGCACGAACGGTCGGAGATCTTCGGCCTCAACGCTTCGACGCGTCCGGACTACGATGTCCTCACCGAAGGCGAGCTTCTGCTCAAACTGGAACAGAACCGCGTGCTGTGCGCGCATGCGACCCCGGTCATGGAAACCTTGCGCGAACAGATCGTCAACACGCAAAGCATGATCGTGCTGACCGACGCTCAAGGACTCATCCTTCACTCCACCGGCGACGACGACTTCCTTGCCCGCGCCGAGAAGGTCGCGCTCCGGGCGGGCGCGAACTGGGCCGAAGAGCGGCAGGGCACGAACGCCATCGGCACAGCCATCGCCGATCGGATGCCAACGGTCGTTCACGGCGATCAGCACTATCTCGTCGCCAACCGTTTCCTGACGTGTTCCAGTGTGCCGATTCTCGATCCCTATGGCGACCTGATCGGCGTTCTCGACGTTACCGGCGACCATCGCAGCTATCATCGTCACACGATGGCGCTCGCCCGCATGTCGGTCCAGATGATCGAGAACCATCTGTTTTCCAGCACGTTCCAAGGCATGCTGCAGATCTCTTTCCACGGTCGCCACGAGTTCCTCGGCACCCTGATGGAAGGCATCATGGCCTTCACCGGCGACGGCCGCTTCCTCTCCGCGAACCGCAGCGCCCAATTCCAGTTCGGCTTGTCGCTCGCGGCCTTGCGGGCGCACACGCTCTCATCGCTATTCGGCTTGACCAGCGCGCAGCTGATCGACCGCTCGCATGCGAGCCGTGCCCCGCACCTCACGCTCGACCTCAACAACGGCACGGTCGTGTGTGCGCGCGTGCGGCTGAATCGCGCGCCGCTCGCTGACGCGTCACGGGCCTTCGCATCGGCGAAGCCGGCGACGCGCCTGCCCTCGCGGCGTGAATCTCCAGCAAACCTCGCCGCGCTCGATACCGGCGACGCGAAAATGTCCGCGGTGATTGCAAAGGTGCGCAAGGTCATCGGCAAGGGCATACCGATTCTCATCACCGGCGAAACCGGCACGGGCAAGGAACTACTGGCACAGGCCATTCACGGCGATTCGCCTCGTCATGACGGACCGTTCATCGCGGTCAACTGCGCATCGATCCCGGAGAACCTGATCGAATCCGAGCTCTTCGGCTATGAGGAAGGCGCCTTCACCGGCGCCAGGCGCAAGGGCGCGGCCGGCAAGCTGATGCAGGCGAACGGCGGCACGCTGTTCCTCGACGAAATCGGCGACATGCCCTACCCGCTGCAAGTGCGGCTGCTGCGCGTGCTGCAGGAACGCGTCGTGGATCCGCTGGGATCGAGCAAGCCGATCCCTGTCGATGTCGCGATCATCTGCGCGACCCATCGAAACTTGCGCGACATGATCGCGCAAAACCGCTTCCGCGAGGACCTTTACTATCGACTCAATGGCCTCGTCGTCAAACTGCCGCCCTTGCGCGAACGCACTGATCTCGCTGCCGTGATCGCCACGCTGCTCGACGCACTGAGTGCCGAAGATCCTCATGGCCCGCATTTGTCCATCGATCGCGAAGTCATGACTCTCTTCGAGCGATACGCCTGGCCGGGCAACTGCCGACAGCTCGGCAATCTGTTGCGCACCGCGGCGGCCATGGTGGATGAAGACGGTTGTATCCGGCTGGAACACCTGCCGGAGGACTTCTTCGACGAGCCGCACGGAGGGCCAGCCGACACGTCCGAAGCATGCACTTCACTTCCGCTCGGTGCAGGCGGATTGCAGGAGGTCACGGCATCGGTGATCGCGGCGACGCTCAGGCGGCATCGCGGCAACGTGTCCGCGACGGCCCGCACGCTCGGCGTGTCGCGCAACACGATCTACCGAAAAATGCCGCAGTGTTCAACGATGGAGCAGTGAACTGTTGCGCCCGGTGTTTCACTTCGGAACATCCATGAAGCACCGGCTCTTTGCACTGAAATTCAATTGAAAGAAAGAGCGCCTTCTCAAGCGCTCGATTCACTGAAGGCATGGAGTTTGCATTTTCGACGCCTGATTGCGAACCCGCTCGCGATCGTCAATCGAAACATTCAAGGAGATGACCATGCAATGGACCACGCCTGCTTTCACTGACTTGCGCTTCGGCTTCGAGATCACGATGTACATCGCGACGCGCTGAAGCATCGCTGAACCCGGCCCGGGTTTGACTCAGTCAGATCCGGGTTGTGCTCCCTCCCGCACTTTCCCATGAACGACAAGAACGCAAGCAAGCGTCCACGCCTGCGCGCGCCGCTCGAGTTGCGTTGGCGCGCTGACCGGCGCACATGCGAACTGATGCATCTTCCTGGCGGCATGGAGCTGAATCGCAGCGCGGGCGAGATCCTCGCGCGCTGCGACGGCACGCGCGAACTCGACGACATCATCACCGAACTCGAAGCGCATTTCAGCGTGTATGGTCTCGCGCCGGACATCTATCGCTTCATCGATGAAGCACGCAGGCTCGGCTGGCTCGATTGATCCAGCTTCGACGCCGCGGTGTCACATCGGTCAACAAGCCACCGTTGTACTGCTTCAGCTTGCAACACATCGGAATGTGCACAGCGCGCCTCGGCGACGCGCGACATGCATACGCAGCAAGGCAGACATACGCATCGATCACGAATGGCATATGACTTGCCTTGATGATCCTGCAACCGGTTGGCATGCCTATACAGATTCCAACGACACATCGCACCCAGATCCCCAGGAGACAACGATGAAGACACGACCCGTCCCCGCCATGCGCATTGCAGCGCTCGCAAGCTTGACCGCGAGCGCTGCAATCGCAGTTGCTGCCACGTCCGCCGCGCAGTATCCGGACGTCACGTATGACCGCTTGACGAATGCGCAGGACGATCCCGGCTGGCTCACTTATTACCGCACCTATAACGGTCACGGCCATTCGCCGCTCAAGCAGATCGACACCGGCAATGTGAAGGGACTGAAGCAGGCATGGAGCTACAAGTTTCCCGCGGATCTTCAGCAAGGCTTCGAAGCGACACCCATCGTCAATGGCCGCTATCTGTTCGTGACCACGCCGAAGGATAACGTCTATGCCTTCGATGCCGCGACCGGCAAGCAGCTGTGGAAGTACGAGCCGGGGCTCGGTGCCGAATCGTTCAAGACGGCCTGTTGCGACGTGGTGAACCGAGGCGTTGCGCTCTATGGCAAGAACGTCTACGTCGCGATGCTGAACGGCGAGGTCGCCGCGCTCGACGCGCAGAGCGGCGCACTCGTGTGGAAGAAATCGATGTTCGATCCGGGCACCGGTTATGCATTCTCGCTTGCGCCGCTGGCGCTCGACGGTGCGCTCATCGTCGGCAGCTCGGGCGGCGAGTACGGCGCGCGGGGCTTCATCGCCGCCCTCGATCCCGGCGATGGCAAGGTCCTGTGGAAGCGTTTCACTGTTCCCGGTGCGAAGGAACCGGGCGGCAATACATGGCCGGACGGCACGCAGGAACACGGCGGCGCGCCCGCATGGCTCACGGGCACCTACGACCCCGCAAGCAAGACGCTCTACTGGGGCGTGGGCAATCCCGGTCCGTGGCTCGCGGATCTTCGCCCTGGCGATAACCTCTACTCCGACTCGCTGCTTGCACTCGATCCGAAGTCCGGCGATCTCAAATGGCACTATCAATACACGACGCACGACACCTGGGACTATGACGGCGTGAACACGCCCGTGCTCGCCAGCATCAAGTACGAAGGCAAGGAATACGACGCGATCATTCACGCGGACCGCAACGGCTTTTTCCATGCCATCGACCGCTCCAGCGGCAAGCTGATCTACGCGCGTCCCTTCGTCACGGCCACGTCCGTGACGGGCTATTCAAGCGAAGGCAAGCCGGTGCAGGATGCGTCGAAGTATCCGAAGGCGGGCACGACCATCGAAACCTGTCCGAGCTTCCTGGGCGGCAAAAACTGGTGGTCAGTGTCCTACGATCCGCAGACGCATCTCGCGATCGTCCCCGCGCTGCATGCGTGCATGTCCTTGTCGGGCAAGTCCGTGAACTACATGGAGGGCCTTCCCTATCTCGGCGAGGGCTTCGAGATCAAACCTGAACCCAATAGCCGTGGTTATGGCGAATTGCAGGCCATCGACGTGGACACCGGCAAGAAGGTCTGGAGTCACTGGACCAAGCTGCCATGGAACGGCGGCGTCGCGACGACCGCAGGCGGCCTCGCCTTCAGCGGCTCGCTCGACGGCCACCTCTATGCCTTCGACGAGAAGACCGGCAAGGTCTTGTGGCAAAGCCCGAAGCTTGCAAGCGGCATCATCGCGCAGCCTTCGGTGTATGAGATCGACGGCAAGGAATACATCGCGGTGCTCGCCGGATATGGCGGCGCCAACCCGATCTGGGGCGGCCCGATGGCCAAGGCCGCGGACAAGGTGCCGCGCGGCGGCACGCTCTACGTGTTCGCACTCAATCGCACCTGATCGACCCCGCGCGAGCGCATCCGATCCCGCGCTCGCGGGCCCCACCGAACCACCGGACGCATAGATATGAATCCCTCACTCAACCGCCTTCGCGCCGTGAGCATGCTGACGGCATGCGTTGCACTCGCGCCGTCGCCCTCGGATGCGGCCGTCAAGATCTGCACGTTCCCCGGCAGCCCTTCAGCGGCACTCGACCGCACCATCGCACAAGCGGTATTCACGCGCGCGGGCATCGCAGCGACGGTCCTTGAGAAAGGCATCGGCGACGGCGATGATGACGGCGTATCGCTCAAGGAACTCGACAGGACCCTCGCGCGCGGCTGCGATGTGATCGCGGGCTTTCCACGCTCGGCCGTTGCCGACGACTCCGGCGGCAAGATGCGCTTCTCGCGCGGCTATCTGCGAGCCGGCTATGTGAGCATCGAGGCGCCCGGCGCTGAACTCGGCGACACGGCCATGCGCACAACTGCCGCGACCTATGCGAGTCCCGCGCAATTGATCGCGGTCCAGCAGGCCGGCGTGACGCTCGATCTCGAGAACACTTCGGCATCGACTGTCGAAGCCGTCGCGGCGGGCCGTGCGCGACGGGCGATCGTCTGGTATCCCGCAGTCGTGGCTTATCGGCTTGCGCATCCGGAACGCAGCTTCAAGGTCGCGCTCACGCAGTCGCCGTATTCGGACTGGAAACTGACCTTCGCGTTCGGTCCGAGAAGCGAAGCACTGCGCACGCGGATCGATGCAGCGCTCACCGCGATGAGCAACGACGGCGCATTGCAGGCGCTCACGCGGCACTGGGCGATGCCTGCCGAAGTCGCGACGACCCTGCGCCCGGGAATCATGCTCGCCGACGCCAACGCATCGCGGGCCGGCCGCTTCATCAAGGTGGCGAACGAAGGCGGCATCGAGCTGCCTTCCTTCGAGCCGGCGCAGACCGCGCACGGCAAGACACTCTATGCGAGTTCCTGCGCGAAGTGCCATGGCGCGCAATTGCAGGGCATCACGGCGCCTGCATTGCAGGGGCCGGCATTCGCTCCTGCAGCGAACTCGCATTTGACGGTGGGCGGCATCTTCACGTACATGGCGACCAACATGCCCGCCGATCGTCCGGGCAAACTGAAGGACCAGGATTATGCGGACATCATGGCCTACTTGCTGCAATCGAACGGCTACAAAGCCAGCGGGGCGAAGATGACGGCCGACAGCGCGCGTTCCTCGAAGCTGCCGTTGAATGCGGGGCCGGCGCATTGAGCGGTCGGCGCAACGGCGACGGCGGGCGTTTCGTAATAGGGCATGCCGTGACATAAAGCAAAAGCATAAGCGCATCATGCGTGGCGCCTTGGCATAATGCAGCACCGACCTGTTCGTCGACACCCTGCCACGCATGATCGCGATCACCCGCACCCGACGCCGCCTGCATGCGTTCTTCGGCGCACCCGAAGCGCGCCGTTTGCTGCGCACCCTGATGAGCTGCGCCATCAGCTACATCGCAGCGCGTCTCGCCGCGCTTCCCGAAGGCTACTGGGCGCTCATCACGACACTCGTCGTCGTCACGCAGCCGAGCCTCACGCAAGCCGTGGACACCGCGCGGGATCAGATCATCGGCGCGTGCATCGGAGCGCTGGCAGGCGTGCTCGGCATCGTCGCGATGCAGTATGGCGCACCGCCGCTCGCGGTCTTCAGCGTAGCCCTGATTCCGCTTGCCGCCGTCAGCGCGAAGCGTCCCGCCTTCCGGCTGGCCTGCGTGACGCTGGTGATCGTCGTGCTGATTCCGGCAGGGCCGGGTTCACCGTTCGAACGCCCGCTGCATCGCGTGCTGGAAATCCTGATTGGCGCCTTCTCCGCGTTTGTAGTGACCGCGCTCTGGCCGAATCGCGCGTTGCGGGCCGCGCATCACAGCGTCGCCGACACGCTGAGAAGTCTCGGCCAGCTCATCGGCCTCTACCTGACCGGCGAGCAGGACGCAGCACGCGAGACGCACCTTGAAGCGCAAAGCGTGGCCGCACAGAAGACGCTCGACGACGCGTTGAAAGAGGCCGAACGCGAGCACATCATCGTGCTCGTACACAACAGCCGCTCCGATGGCATCGACAAGGCCGCGCCCTTTCTGCAGCGTCTGCACAGCGACGCGACGTTTCTCGCGAAAGCGGTGGCGGGTCTGGACCGGCAATCCTGCGCGGCGCGTCTTGGAGAGATGGGCCGCACGTTGCAAACCTTGTTTGAGTTGCTGGCGAGCGTGCTGGCTTCGCCGCAGCAGGATGGCGGCAAGCTGGAACAGGCGCGGGCGTCGGTCAGCACGCTGAAGACGGCGCTCGCCGCGCAGGCGCCGACGCATGGAGCCCAGGAAGCGGCGCAATTCGTCATCGGCCTTATCGTCTCCGATCTCGATGCGCTGATCACCACGCTCTATCCGCCGAAGTGACGCGCGCCTAGCGTGAGAGGCCGCGAGCGTCGATGGGCCAGAGGTCGACGACGCGCCCGCCGCGATAGCAAACGTACTCGTCGTAGAGATTGACGCTCGGATCGCAATGACCCGGTGGCAAAAGCAGACGTTCGCCGACGAGCGGTCCGAAATCGTCGTTGGGATGGTCTTTTGCATGCAGCATGCCGTGTTCATCGTTCGCGGCGATGTAGCTCAACACGGGCGCACTGCGGCCGTCGAGCCAGTGCACGCTGCGCGGCAGGCCCGAGTCCACCGCAAGCCCTTTCAATCCGACATCGCAGACGGCCATACCTGGACGCGTCGCGCTCATTACGGTCGAAAGCACGAACAGACTATGTCGCCATTGCAGTGCCCCTTCCCAGCCAATGCCGCCGTAATCGCCATCCATGAAAAGGTATGAGCCGGGCTGCAATTCGGTGAACACGCCGCTCGCGGCATCGAATTCGACCGTACCGGTGCCTCCGCCCGTCACGACCCCGCAGCGCACGCCGCGCGCGTCCAGCGCACGAACGTAGCCTGCGGCGCTATCGGCCGCGCGGCCGGCGGCGGTCCTCCGGGCATTCCAGTCGGCCACATGCTGTATGCCGCCGTGATAGGCCTGAATGCCGGCGAAGCGCAAGGCACGCTGCGCCGCGATGGCGTCGACGAGTTCGAGCAAGGCGTCCTCGCCGGTGACGCCGCAGCGCTGCTGTCCTGCATCGACTTCGGGCAGCACGTCGATCGTGACGCCGGCCTCGGCTGCCGCATGCCCCAGGGCCTGCACCTGCGGCAAGGCATCCACGCACACGGAGAGCTGGACGTGCGACGCGAGTTCGACGGCCATCGCCAGCTTGTCGGCGCCGGCGAACTCGTTGCTGACATGGATACTGCGAATACCCGCTGCCGCGAACGGGTACGCCTCCGAGAGCTTCTGACAACACACGCCCACGGCGCCGGCTTCGATCTGCCGTTTCGCGATCTCGCTCGACTTGTGCGCCTTCGCATGCGGCCGTAGCGCGACGTCATGGTGAGCCGCGAATGCCGCCATCGCGGCGAGGTTGGCTTCGAAGGCTTCGAGGTCGAGCAAGAGCGACGGCGTGGCAACCGCGGTGAGCGGATCGCCAGTGCGTGCGGCGGGTGGGGGCGAAAGCGTCATGGCGATGGCACGAGTCTCTGTCAAGTCAGGTTCCGATCATATCGCTGCATGCGGCATGATGAATGCATTACGCAAAATTCCGGGATTGTGGTTGCAGGTGCTTATGGGTTGCGCGGCCTCGGTCTGAACGCGGCAAGAACGCTCAAGTCGCCGCGGTTGTATGCATGCAAAACGCATTGAACCGCGGCATTCACCGAGCTAGACGAACTTGCGCGCGTGCGCCGGGTCTTGTGCTTCCGCTTCCACATCCAGTACCCGGTCGGGCCGCATCATGAACGACAGGATGATGCCCGCCGCCATCAGGATCATCGAAACCGTGAACGGCAGGTTCCAGTTGCCGGTACGGTCGATCAGCCAGCCGCCCACCACTGGACTGATGATCGCCGCCAGCGCCGATCCTGAATTCATGATGCCGGCCGCGGTGCCGGCATGCTTGGGGGCAATATCCATCGGCACGGACCACATCGGACCAATCGTCATCTCGTTGAAGAAAAACCCCGCGGACAAACAGACGGCGGCGAGCGTGATCGATATGTTGGACACGAACATGATCGGCGCAAGCGACAGCAACGTGAGGAACATGCACACGCCGACCATCACGTTGCGGGCGAGGCGCACGTTGCCGCTCTTGCGCAGGATGCGGTCGGTGACCGAACCGCCGAGCCAGTCGCCGAGGACGCCCGCGAAGAACACACCCGACGCGAAGAGCGCGGACTTGCCGAGCTGCATGTGATAGCTGTGCAGGAAGTACTGCGGAATCCAGCCAAGGAAAAGCCAGAGCACCCAGCCGTAACAGAAGTACACGGCCGTCACCGGCGCCATGCGGCCCAGCAGCGTACGCCATGGCACGGGCGCGCGCTCCTTCACGCCGGAATACGCGGCGAGCGTGGCGCATTCGGTTTCCGTGATGCGTGGATGGTCGCGCGGGTTGTCGCGGAAATAGAACACCCAGGCGATGGCCCACGCGAAACTGATGACACCGGTGATCAGGAACGCACCGCGCCAGCTCGTCGCGACCATCAGCCACACGATGAGCGGCGGCGCAACCGCATTGCCGATGCGTGATGCGGCATGCGTAGTGCCTTGCGCGAAGCCGCGCTGATCGGCCGGCATCCAGTTGGACATCGCGCGCGTCGCCGTCGGGAAGGTCGCGCCTTCGCCCAGGCCCAGCAGCACCCGCGCCACGATGAGCGACACGAAGCCGCCCGCGAGGCCGGTCAGGACGGTCGCGCCGGCCCAGATAATCGCGCACAGCGTCAGGGTACGGCGTGGCCCAAAGCGGTCCCCCACCCACCCGCCGATGATCTGGAACACCAGATACGGGTACGCGAAGGCCGAGAACACAAAGCCGACCTGGGTATGCGAAAGACCCAGTTCAGCCCCGAACTGGCTCGCCGCCGTGCTGACATTCACGCGGTCGATATAGGTGATGAAATACATCGCGCATAGCAGCAGCAGAACGCGCGTCGTGGCTCGACGGAACATCATCGTCTCCTTGTGTAGCCGCGTGCGTGAACACGGCGCCCTGTGCAGGCCGGGCTCCGGTCATCACGTCAAGCGGGACTTCCTTTGGGTACGTCGGATGAGATTGCTGGCAGCCGGCTGAAGACGGCTTTTGCGTACAGCGCTATTGCATGCGGCGACGCAGCTTGCGAATGCGGGGCTTGCGCGGTGATGTCATGTCTCGTCTCCTTCGCGGCTCGTTACGGCCCGCTTGTGTGCGTCGATGGATGAAGCCGTCGTCAGTCTTGTGAATCGAGTGCTGGTGTACCCAGTGCCATGGCAAGGACGCGCGCCACGTGCAGCGCGTCTCGTTGTGCACCCTCCGCGATCTGATGCCGGCAGCTGGTCCCGTCCGCCACGATCAGTGCATCGCCTGCTTCGCGCACCGCCGGCAAGAGCGACAACTCAGCCATGGCTTGCGACGCCGCATGATGTTCCGCCTCATAGCCAAAGCTTCCGGCCATGCCGCAGCACGACGATTCGATCGTCTTCACACTGAGGCCCGGAATCCAGCCCAGCACTTGCTCGACCGGACGCACGGCGTCGAAAGCCTTCTGATGGCAATGTCCGTGCAGCAGCGCCTTCTTTGCATTCAGCGTATTGAATTCAAGATGCAATCGGCCCTGCGCCTTTTCGCGCACCAGGAACTCCTCGAACAGGAACGAGGCCTCCGAGAGCTTGCGCGCCGCTTCGCCATAGCCATAGCCGAGGAATTCATCGCGTAACGAAAGCAGGCACGACGGCTCGAGTCCGACGATGGCCACGCCGCGCTCGACGAACGGCAGCAGGGTGTCGAGCGTGCGGCGCGCCTCGGCCTTCGCCTCGTCGACGAGTCCCGCCGACAGAAACGTGCGCCCGCAACACAGCGGCCGCTCACCCGCCTTCACGTTGAGATGCACGGCGTAGCCCGCCGCTTCGAGCACCTGCTGCGCAGCGCGGGCGTTTTCAGGCTCGATATAGTTGTTGAACGTATCGACGAACAGCATAACCTCTTTGGTTGCGGGTGCAACTTGTTGTCCGGCTGCGGTGGTGAGAAACGGCTTCTTGAAGCGCGGCAGGCCGCGTTGCGGCGCAAGACCGAGCTTCGCCTTGAGCCAGCGCGCCGCGCCCGGCATGCTGGTTTCAAGCCCGTTGGCGAGCGCCGGCATGCGGCTCGCAAGCGGCGCATAACGCGGCAGGAACGCGATCAGTCTTTCACGCAATCGCAAGCCATGACGCTTCGTCCACGCTGCGCGTGCCTCGATCTTGATACGCGCCATGTCGACGCCCGTCGGACAGTCGCGCTTGCAGCCCTTGCACGACACGCACAGGTCGAGCACATCCTTGACATCCTGGCTGGCCAGGCCGTCCTCGCCAAGTTGCCCCGATAGCGCCAGACGCAGCGTATTGGCGCGACCGCGCGTGACATGCTGCTCGTCCTTCGTGATGCGATAGCTCGGACACATCGTGCCTGCGTCGAACTTGCGGCAATGGCCGTTGTTGTTGCACATTTCAAGCGCTTTCGCGAGACCGCCGGAACGATCGCCGCCGGAGCCCGGTGCCCCTTCGTGGCCCGTCAACGGATCGCGCGTGACATTCCACGCCGACCAGTCAAGCAGCGGTTCGACCGCGCGCTCGCGATACGAAGGCGGAAAGCGGAAGTTCGCGACATCGTCCATCTTCGGCGGCGCCACGATCCGGTCCGGGCTCAGCCGGTTCTCCGGATCGAACCATTGCTTGATATCGCGAAACGCCTCGTTGATACGCGGACCGTATTGCCAGGCCACCCATTCGCCGCGACACAGCCCGTCACCGTGCTCGCCCGAATACGCACCTTTGTATTCGCGCACCATCGCTGCGGCTTCTTCCGCGATCGCGCGCATCTTGCCAGCCCCGTCACGGCGCATGTCGAGGATCGGCCTTACATGCAGCGTGCCGACGCTCGCATGCGCATACCACGTACCCTCCGTGCCGTGCTTGCGGAACACTTCCGTCAGACGCGCCGTATAGTCCGCGAGATGGTCGAGCGGAACCGCGCAGTCCTCGATGAAGGACACTGGCTTGCCGTCGCCCTTCATGCTCATCATGATGTTCAGCCCGGCCTTGCGCACTTCCCACAGCGCCTTTTGCGGACCCGCATCGGGCATCTCGACGACGGAACCCGGCAGGCCGAGATCGTTCATCAGTTCGACCAGCCGGGCCAGCTTCGTCACTTGTTCAGCGTGGTCGGCACCCGCGAATTCGACGAGCAATATCGCCTCGGGATTGCCTGTCAGTGCCTTGCCGATCACCGGCCGGAACGCGGGATTGGACATCGCAAGGTCGATCATCGTGCGGTCCACCAGTTCCACTGCAACCGGGCCGAGCTTGACGATGTGCTGCGTCATGTCCATCGCCGCCCAGAAGGTCGGGAAGTTCACCACGCCCAAGGTCTTGTGCGCAGGCAGCGGCGCAAGCTTCAACGTCAACTGCCGGCTGAACGCGAGCGTGCCTTCCGAACCGACAAGCAGATTGGCCAGATTGGGTTGGCCGTCATCGTTGAAGGGCAGCGGGCTCTGGCAGTCGAACAGATCGAGGTTGTAGCCGGCCACGCGCCGCAAGACCTTCGGGATCCGCTCACGCAGTTCCGCACGCTCGCGCAGCGCGATGCCCCGCACGGCCTCGACGAGATCCCGGGTACGCGCATCCTGCGGCATGTCCGCCAGCTTGCCGAAACGCGTTTCATGGCCGTCGGCGAGGATCGCGTCGATGGCGTCGACGTTGTGCACCATGATCCCGTATTCCATCGACCGGGACCCGCACGAGTTGTTGCCCGCCATCCCGCCGATCGTGCATTGTGCACTCGTCGAGACATCCACCGGAAACCACAGTCCGTGCGGCTTCAGCCACGCATTCAGATGATCCAGCACGACACCCGGTTCGACCGTGACGGTGCGCGCGTCCTTATCGAAGTGAATGATGTTGTTGAGCCACTTCGTCGTATCGATGACGAGCGCCTCGCCCACCGTCTGCCCGCACTGGCTGGTGCCCGCGCCACGCGCAAGAACGCTCGCGCCCTGATCCGCGGCAATCTGCAACGCCAGGCGCAACTCCGCCTGATCTCTCGGCACGGCGACGCCGAGCGGCATGATCTGGTAGATCGAGGCATCGGTCGCATAGCGCCCGCGCGACGCCGGATCGAAAAGCACATCTCCCTTCAGTTCACGCTGGAGGCGCGCCTGCAACGGTGTCGGCGACGACCCCGGACGGGCGCGCGCCGAGGCGGGCATCAGGTGGATGGGTTTGACGAGCCGGTCGGTGGGAGAGTTGAGCATTGTCGCTGTCTGAATGCTGAATGCGTTATGCGAAATGCAATTCGACGGGCGGCAGACCTTCGATCCTGCCCAGCGCCGTGCCGGGCGCCTTCGGGAAGGCCATGCCGGTGTACGAGCCCGCCGTGAGCACCGTGCCGCATTCGAGCGCATGTCCGCGCGACACGCAGTGATTCACCGTCCACGCGAGCAATCTGCGTGGATCGCCGGCGGGGTTCGCAGGCGTGCCCTCGAATAGCGGCGCGCCGTTGTATTCAAAAGTCATGGCGGGCGCGATGAATGGATACGAGGCGTCGTACGGCACGCCGTCGCCCACCATCAGCGCGCCGTGGTTCTGCAGATCAGCGAGTTGCCAGAGCTTGTCCACGTCGGGGCACGCAGCGAAGCGGCTCGCGACGATCTCGATCGCGGCATGCACCGATTCGATCGACGCGAGGATGTCCTCCTCTCCATACGGCCCGCTGCACGGCTCGAAACGCCGCTTGAGCTTGAACGCGACTTCGAGTTCGAGACCCGCCTGGCCGAACGCGGACATCGCGAGGCGTGCGCCCGAATGCTCTATGCCGCCAGCAGGAAGCGGCGCGCCCTGAATGGGTCCATCCACCGATTTCGCGCCCACCTTCCATCCGCCGATGGCCGCATCCAGTGCGCGCAACGTGGCATCCTGCGTGGCGCAGGCTTCGTCGGGATGACCCGGACGCAAGGCCGTCGGAAGCGAATCCAGCTGCGCGCAATGGGCGCGCGCCTCCACGAAAAGCCGCGCGAGCGCGTTGACGTCGAATGCGGTGCTCATGCAGCCGCCTTGAACGCCGGCTTCGCGATGTGGCTCGTCAGATAGTCCATCGCCGCCGTCACGCCGCTGCCCTTCAGCCCGACGCCCGCCAGTTTGAGGCCCATTTCGCACCCGGTGAGCGCGGCCATCAGCGTGAGATCGTTGCAGTCGCCCAGATGCCCGATGCGGAACATGCGGCCCTTCACCTTGCCGAGGCCCGTCCCCAGCGAAAGATCGAAATGCTCGTAGATGAGCTTGCGCACGGCATCGGCATCGACGCCCTCGGGCGTCATCACGCCGGTCAGCACCGGTGAATAAACGGCGGGATCCGCGCACTGGATCTCGAGCCCCCATGCCGTGACCGCCGCGCGACAGGCGGCCGCCAGCCGCTGATGCCGGGCGAAGACAGCGTCCAGCCCTTCGTCGAGGATCATGTCGAGCGCCTCGGACAGCCCGTAAAGCAGATTCGTATTCGGCGTATAGGGCCAGTAGCCCTGCTGGTTCATCTCGATGATCTCGGTCCAGTCCCAGAACGCGCGCGGCAGCGTCGCCCGCTTCGACGCCTCGCGCGCCTTCTGCGACACCGCGTTGAAGCTGATTCCCGGCGGCAACATGAGCCCTTTCTGCGATCCGGAGACGGTCACGTCGACGCCCCACTCGTCATGCCGGTAGTCCGCCGAGGCCAGCCCGGAAATGGTATCCACCATTAATAATGCAGGATGCGCAGCGGCATCGATGGCACGCCGCACGGCGGCAATGTCGGAGGTCACCCCGGTCGAGGTTTCGTTGTGGACGACGCAGACCGCCTTGATCGCATGCTGCGTGTCCTCGCGCAGACGCTTCTCGATCTGGTCTGCCTGCACGCCGCGCCGCCAGCCTTCGATACCCGGCAAACCGAGAAACTCCGGCTTGAGCCCGAGCTTCTCGGCCATCTTCTTCCACAGCGTCGCGAAGTGACCGGTCTCAACCATGAGCACTGTGTCGCCGGGGCTCAGCGTATTGCAGAGCGCTGCTTCCCATGCTCCCGTCCCCGAGGCTGGATAGATCACCACGGGCTGGTCCGTCTTGAAGATCTTCCGGATGCCCTCCAGCACCTTCAGCCCCAGTGCGCCGAACTCCGGTCCGCGATGATCGATGGTCGGATAACTCATCGCCCGCAGGATCCGGTCGGGGACCGGGCTCGGTCCGGGAATCTGCAGGAAGTGGCGGCCGGCGGGATGGAAGTCGAGCTTGAGCATGAAATCGCGTCCTCAAATGTGATTTTGCATGCAAAATACAATAACGCGGTGAGTTGCCCGGGTAAAGGAAAACATCGGCCGAACGGCCTAGGGATAACCCGCCGTCGGTTTTTTCCATTAGGGCTGGGTTAAAATTGCCGCACATGAAATTTGAGGTATTGAATGCAAAATCCCGATTTACCCTCAGCCCATCTCGCCCAGTCACTGCCGAGGGTGGAGCGCCTGCGCCTGCACGACACCGTGGTCGATCACCTGCGCGGCTTCATCATTGAAGGCTTGCTCGCGCCTGGCGTGAAGCTCAATGAACGCAAGCTTTGCGAGACGCTCGGGATCTCGCGCACGCCGCTGCGCGAAGCGCTCAAGGTGCTGGCCGCCGAAGGCCTGATCGATATCTCGCCGAATCGGGGCGCGTCGGTGTCGCAAATGAGCGAGCTGGAAGTCCGCGAGATGTTCGAACTGATGAGCGGGCTCGAAGCCTTTTCAGGCGAGCTGGCATGCGAGCGCATCACGCCGCTCGAAATCGCAGAGATCAAAGCGCTGCACTATGCAATGCTCGCCTGCCGCGCGCAGAACGACCTCTCCGGCTATTACAGCCGCAATCAGGCCATCCACGACAAGATCAATGAAGCCGCGCGCAACACGGCCTTGCGTCAGACCTACGTGTCGATCAACCGCCGCCTGATGGCGCTGCGGTTCCGCTCGAATTTCCAGACGCCGAAGTGGGACAGCGCCATTCATGACCATGAAGACATGATCGAGGCGCTCGAGGCGCGCGACGGCAAGCGCATGGGCGAGATCCTGCGCAGACACCTGCTTTCCAAGCGGGATGCGGTGTTGGCCGAACGGACGCTGACGACCGTGAAAGCCCCGCCGGCGAAGAAAAGGATGTCTGCTGGAGATAAACGCGCGGCAGACCACACGACGTAATGTAGCGTCTGCACCATAACGTCAGAGGTAAGGTACGATACGCACCGATTGGCCGTCAGAGCCATCCATCGGGGAATTATCGTGACCAGATTTCGAGGTGTGTGCATTGCGCTCGGCGCGGTGCTTGCCATCGCAGCTTTCGCTACCTACCGTTCGTCGGATTTCGAAGCGGCGCAAGCCGCAATGGACCGGCAGACCGTCGACTGCCTCGCCCGAGGTCTCACACGCGACGAAAAAATCCGCCTCGCCTATCTCACCGCCGGCCATGACCGGGAAGGGATGCGTCCCATCTATACCGATGTGCTGTCGCGCTGCATCGTGCGTTCCGATCAGTGGGACCGCCGCGCGCAACTGGTCACGAGCGGCCGCCAGTTGCTGTCCCAGGATGCGGAGTTCAGGCAGCTCGTGAGCGCGCACACGCTCCAACTCGCGCGCCGCCCGTAACGCACCGCCGCCGACGCTGAATCACCAGCCCTCTCACGCTTGAAGACCGCTTCCCGCACCCGGTTGCACCAGGGCGCGGGTGTTGGCTTCGTGCGCGCGCAGCGCGGCGATTTCATGCTGCGCGTAGTGCGAGACCGGCGCCACTGCGGCAAGGGTAGCGGTCAGGAGGACGGCGGCGATGCTGATCGAGAAGGCGTTCATGACAGGCTCCTTTGTCTTGCGTTGTCTGGATCGGGCTGCGCGTTGCGCTGCCTGTGAGAAGCATTGTCTTCGCTGAGACTTAGCAGGGAATGAGTGCGCCGCTGCTTCATCCGCTTGCCATGTGCCGCTCGGCCACCCTTGGCCGGCCGGGTTAAGATCAGCGCTCGTCAGACCATCCGCCTTCCTGCATTCAGAATGCATTCGACCATCGACGCTCCGTCCGCCTCGCTCGAACTGCCCTTCAGGCGTCCGTTCGACTGGAACCGCATGCTGGGCTTCATCGGCGGGCGCGCGTCGGCGGGGGTGGAGTCGGTCAGTGGCGGCGTCTATCGGCGGGCGATCGAATGGCGCGGCGACGACGGTACGATCGAAGTCCGGCCGCATGAGCGCAGACATCGTCTCGTCGTGACGGTCGAGGGCGCCGCGGCCCGCCACACGCAGGAACTCGCCACGCCGCTGTCCCGCATGTTCGACCTGCACGCCGACCCGCGCGAGATCGCCCGCTGCCTGTCCGCCGATCCGATCCTGGCCCCGCTCGTCGAAGCCGCGCCGGGTCTGCGCGTGCCGGGCGCATGGTCGGGCTTCGAACTGGTGGTGCGCACCATCGTCGGGCAGCAGGTAAGCGTGAAAGGCGCTTCGACCATCATGAACCGCATCGTCCAGCGCGCGGGCAGGCGTATCGAAGGGCACCCGCATGAGGGCACCGCGTGGCGCTTTCCGACTCCGGCCGAGCTCGCCGCCGCGGATCTCGACAAGATCGGCATGCCGACGAAGCGCGTCCAGGCCGTGCTGAACTTCGCCCAGGCCGTCGCTTCCGGCGCGCTGCCGCTCGACACGCCCGGCGCCGATACCGCCCAACTGCAACGCGATCTCCTCGCGATGCCCGGCATCGGACCCTGGACGGTCGGCTATGTCGCCATGCGCGCGCTGCGTGATCCCGACGCCTGGCCCGACGCTGACCTCGTGCTCATGCAGGCCATCGCGAAACGGGATCCGTCGCTCGTCAAACCTGCGCAGCAACGCGCTCGCACGGAACACTGGCGGCCGTGGCGGGCCTACGCGGCGATGCATCTGTGGAACGGCGTGGCCATCGCAACGGGACAGTCGCGCGGCGGTTGAATCCTGCATGCTGCATCACGCACGCAAAATGCCAATGGCGCTGCGTCTGCACGCCATGCACCACACGCCTGAAGTCCTTCCCTTGCCTTGAAAATGAACTAATCTCCTTCGAGCATCGCGAACGCGGCCGGAGCATGCAGGCGGTCCACCACTGGCCCGAACACGCAATGCCACGCAGGTACACGCAGGTACACGAAGAAGCGCTGACGCAACGCTATCGGGAGACGCACATGAACGCCTCATCCCTCGACGCACAAGCCGGCTCCGGCAACGCATGGTCCGCCTCATCCTCCACCGGATCGCCACGCGTGCAGAAAATCGTCGTCGCGATTCACGGCATCGGCAACCAGTTGCACAGCGACACGGTGCGTTCGGTCGCCAGCCAGTTCGGCGCGCGCTACGATCCGCCGCTGCCGGTCATGCCGCTCGGCTACTTCGATATCGCGGGCGTCGGCGAAGTGGACGTGCGCCAGCTCGACCTTCCTCCAGTCGGCCCCTATACGCCGGCGCAGCGCGAGTTCTACTCGGCACTGGGCTTCGCCGAGGTCTACTGGGCCGACATCCCGCGCGAGGTCGTCAAGCAGGACGACACGCTCGAGGAAAGCAAGGCGTGGGGCCTTTCCATCGTCAGCCGCGCACAGGCGGCCTACATGCTCAACGTCGACGAACGCAAGCTCGAGCCCGCGGATTTTTCGCTGGCCGCAGGCGTGGTGGAAGAAATCGTCGAGACCGTGGCCGTCATGCAAAGCCTGCTTGCCGTCGCGGAGAAAGCAGGCATCTTCAAGTTCGATCTCGCGCCGATGCTGCGCGACTATGTCGGCGACGTGCAGCTCGTCGCGGATTTCAAGCAGCATCGCGACACTATCGTCTTCCGCTTTCATCGCGTAATGGAACGACTCGTGGCACTCGCCACTGAGCGTTGCCAGTGCGCGCCCGAGGTGTATGTCGTCGCCCACAGCGAAGGCACCGTGATCAGCTTCCTCGGCATCCTGCAGGCGTTGTCCATGCCCACCGTGGCGGATCCAAGGGACAGCAAGCAGGTCATCAGCACCGACTGGGTGCAAAGCCTGCGCGGCTTCATGACGATCGGTTCGCCCATCGACAAGCACATCCTGCTCTGGCCCAAGCTATGGGAAGGCATGCAACTGACGAGCGAATCACACGGCGATACGGTCACGCTAGTGGAGCGTCCAGGCGGACCGCTCACGCTGCCTGCGCCGATCAAGTGGCGCAACTACTACGACTACGGCGATCCCGTCGGCTTCGCGCTGGACACGGCGCGCGCATTCCTGGATCACCACGGCTGCCGCGCATTCGAGTTCGACGAACACGCCGACGACATCGGCTTCTCGCGTTACTGGCTGCCCGGCAAGGCGCATACGGATTACTGGACCGACTCTGAAGTCTTCGGCCACTTCATCGACAACGTCGTGCTCGGCGAGACGACAGCAACGCCTCCAGGAAACCGGCGCGCGCGCGGTTTCGTCAGCACGGCGGTTCCCTATCTGCTCAGCTTTGCCCTGCATCTTCTCGCGGTGTTCTTCATCTACAAGGCCGTCACGGCCTCGTCGGATTCGGGCGCGGGTTCCGACAGCACAGCGCCGGAGTTCATCTATCTCACGCGCTCGGTGTTCGCCCTAGCCTGCCTGCTGATGGGCACGACGATCGCCGCGCGTATTCCACGGCTCGTGAAGGCGCGCGGCACGCATCGCACGGGCGCATGGCTGCGATGGCGCATCGTCGCGCTCGCGGCATTCGCGGCCGGCGCGCTCCTGTTCTGGTTCGTCCTCGTGAGCGGCGTCGCCGCGTTCCTCGCCAGCCCGTTCGCCGGCATCCTGCATCGCGATGTCGCGGACCCGCTCGTCGGCAAAGCGGTATTCGTTTTGGCCGGACTGGTCTGCGCGCTCAGCGGATGGATAGCGCCGCGCAAACCGCACTGGGGACGGCGCGTGCTCGTCGCGCTGGGCACGCTGATGATGGTGCTCATCGTCGGCGTGAGGCTATGGGGCGATCTGGCAGGCAAGCCGCTGTGGCCCGTCGTGCTCGGCGGACTGTTTTTTCTCTATGCGTGGTGGCTTGCCATCCTGATCTTCGATCTCGCCTTCGTCTGGCATCGCTACGTGCGCAACTCGGTGGCCCTCGACACGCTGCGGGCATGGCGCGAAGAACGGCGCGACGCACAGCCCAGGCCCATCATGTCGATGGGTTCAAGGCGGCGCGCCGGTCAATGATCACGCATGCAGCACCAGCTTCTGCACGCGCCAGTTGAGCAACTCGGCGACGAACAGCGTGTTCTCCGAAGGACACGCCATCTCGTGAATCCAGCCGAACTGTTTGAGCTGCTTGCCGGAGCGGCCGAGCACGCCGAGCAGCTTGCCATCGAGCGACAGCTTGTAGATGCGTCCCGGGAACGCATCGGCGGAATAGAGCACCTGATTCGGACCCGGCGAGATGCAGATGGCCCAGGGCGACCCCGGCGCGAAGGTGCCTGCTGCAAGCGCCGCTTCATCGGGCATGTTGCCGATAGCCGGCCGCGCATCCGGCGGCACCGGCACGTCGATGGTGAACTGCCGCTGGAAGTTGCCCTCGCCATCGAAGACCTGGATGCGGCGATTGCTGCGATCCGCGACATAGACCATGTTGTTGGCATCGACAGCAATGCTGTGAGGCGTATGAAACTGCCCCGGTCCCGTGCCGCGATCGCCCCATGACTTGAGCCAGTTGCCGTCGCGATCCACCTTCGCCACGCGCGAGTTGATATAGCCATCGCTGATGTAGGTATTGCCCGAGGTATCCCACGCGACGTCCGTGACTTGCCGGAAGCGTCCTGGCTCCGAAGGCAAGGGTGGATTCGGATGCTTGAGCGGCGCGGTGTCTTCATCCGCTGCTTCCTGCTTGCGGCCGAAGACCATCGCGACACGCCCTTCCGGCGTGAACTTGATGATCATGTCCGATCCTTTGTCCGTGACCCAGACGTTGTCCTGCCGGTCCACCTTCACGGTGTGCGCGAACGACCACGCATAGAGCCGATGACCGATCTCGCGCACGAAACGTCCATTGCGGTCGAACTCCAGCAACTGCGCCGCCGCCGCGCCATACGCCGGCCCGGTGCTGTTGCCGCGCGACAGCACGAACACATGACCCGCCGAATTGACCGCGACACCCGAGCATTCGCCGAAGTACATGTCGCGCGGCAGCCGCACGGGATCGGGCACGGAATCGTAGGGAATCGACGGCACGTCGTTATCGGCGTACGCGAGATGCGGGAACAGCGCGAGCGCCGCGGCGCCCTGACCGGCCAGCGCAAGAAAACGGCGGCGGCTTGCGCCGGTCGATTGAGTATCGCAACATGGACAGTACATCGAATGCCGAAGACTCATTGTTACCCTCCTTCTGTTCGTCGCCTGCAATGAAGAACTGCAATGAAGAGACGGTGATGGCTGGCGTGCTTCGCGATGCTTCGGGAGTGTAGTGCAAGAGTTGCGGCGCGCGCACGCGAGGGCTTCCATCGCTTTCAATACTGAAAGGACGTCATGAACTTAGTCTTGCTGTATCAGGTTCGTATCAGGCTCACGCCCGAGTGCGCCGCGCTGGCGCGTGAGGATCGCTTCGACGACAAGCTTGCGCCGCTCGGCGCCTTGCTTGCGAAACATCGCGCTACGTTGATCTGCCAGTACGACGCCTTCGCGGACTATGTGGCGCAAGCGGAACGGGATGGCGTTGAAGGCTATCCGTTGTATCGATGGACGCGCGACACCATCGAGAATCCCGCGAAGAAGGCGAAGTACCTCGAAGCGTTCACGTTCCATGTGAACGGCGACGAGGTCTACGAAAAGGCCTTGGCCGATGCATTGGAAGCGGATCTCCACGCGTTGGCAAGCGACGCAATCACGGAGATCCGTAAGTACGATACGAACCCCGCGAACAATCCGCAACCGCCTTCACAGGGTCAATAGGCGTTGCATTCAGCCCGCGCGGGCATCGAGCCATTCAACGATATTGCGCACCGTATCGCCATAGAACGTGCGATACAGCTCCTCCGACACATACCCAATATGCGGCGTCGCAAGCAGGTTGGGCACCGAGCGCAGCGGGTCGTTCGCGGCAAGCGGCTCGTGGTCGTACACGTCGATGGCCGCGCCCGCCAGACGCTTCGACTGGAGTGCGTCGATCAGCGCCGCATTGTCGATGATCGGTCCGCGCGATGTATTGACGATCCGGCCGGTCGGCTTCATCTGGCCAAGCTCCGTCGCGCCGACGAGATGATGCGTCCGTTCGCTCAGGCGCACATGAACCGAGAGCACGTCCGAGGTCTTGAAGAGCGTGTCCTTGTCGACGCGTTCGATACCCTTCTCCGCCGCGCGTTCGGCGGTGAGGTTCTGGCTCCACGCGATCACGTTCATGCGGAACGCGCGGCCAATCACACCGACCGCGGACCCCACACGCCCCAGACCGAGCAACCCGAGCGTCTTGCCGGCAAGCTCGGTGCCGAGACCCGTCTGCCAGCCGCCCTCTTGCAGCGAGCGGTTTTCGCCGGGAATGTCGCGCACCATCGCGAGGATCAACGCCCAGGTGAACTCGATCGTCGGCGTGGACGAATAGCCCGTGTGCCGCACTTCAACGCCGTGTTGCGCCGCCGCTTCGAGATCGATCGATGCATTGGCCGAGCCGGTGGATGCGATCAGCTTGAGGTTGGGCAGATGCTCGATGATGTCGCGCGGAAACGGCGTGCGTTCGCGCATGGCGCAGATCACATCGAACGGACGCAGTCGTTCGAGCAGCGCCTCGCGCTCCGCAATGTGATCGTTGAAGACGGTGACGTCGGCGCGTGAATCGAGCGCGGACCAGTCGGCCATGGAACGGGCGAGGTTTTGATAATCGTCGAGAACCGCGACCTTGATGCGTGAAGAAGTGGGCATGATGAAGCCTTCGATTTTGTTGTGACGAATGCGCGGATCCGCAGCAGCCGCTAGTGTGACGCAAGCCGCGAAAACATGTCGGAACGCCGTGGGACCGGGCGCCAGGGCACGTGACATCGCGTGAAACAAGTCATCGCGGGACTTTGGATGAGGCTGCCTCTATAGTCCGTTCCGTCGCCACACGAAACACAAACGTGGCCCAAGGCAAACCGAGAGGAACATCCCGTGACTACCCGTTCGACTTTCGCATCAGACAGAAGTCTTCAGAAGCGCGGCATGCATACCCTGCTCATTGCCGCCACGGCCGCAGCGCTCACGCTGTGCAGCGGTTCCGCTTTCGCGGGCTGGGCGCGCGGCGGCACGGCTTATACCGGGCGCGGTGAGTATCAGGGCGCGCATGTCGGTTCCTGCGGCGGCGGCAGCTGCTCGCATGCGGGCGGTGTCGAGAATCCCTGGGGCCGCACGGCCACCAACTCGGGCACCGTGACACGGACCTCGCCGGGACAGTTCAGCAACAGCGGCACCGCCTATGGCCCGAACGGCCGCTCGGTGCAGCACGCCGGCGACACGAGTTGCGCGGGCGGCAGTTGCACGCACAACGGCAGCGCGACCGGTACGAACGGCAAGACCGCGACCGGCACCGACACCGTCACGCGCACCGCGCCGGGCCAATACAACTCGTCCGGCTCGGTGACGGGTCCGAACGGCAACACGTCGACGCATACGGCATCGACCCAATGCGCGGGCTATACCTGCAACCGCTCCGGAACGGTCAATACGGCAAGCGGCGGCACGGTCACGCATTCGGGCAGCGCGACGAGCGTGGCGCCGGGCGTCGTGGTCACGTCGGGCAGCGCGACGGCCACGAACGGTGCGCATGTCACGACCGTTTCCCACGGCGGCACTGTCACCACCACGAGCACGGCAGTGGTCACGGGCTCGGCTACCGTGGTCGCCGTGCCCTTGATCGTGGCACCGCCGCCGCCGACCGTGGTCGTGACGACGCCCCCGCCGCCCCCGGCAGTCGTCGTGATGCCTCCGCCCCCGCCGCCGGTCAAGACGGTGTACGTGGCCCCGCCTCCGCCTCCCGTCAAGACGGTGTATGTGGCTCCGCCCCCGCCGCCCGTCAAGGCCATCTATGTCGTGCCGCGTCGCGCGATCTGGATCCCTGGCCACTATGCCGGCGCGGTCTGGGTGCCCGCGCACTGGGCATGACCGGAAATCACGAACCCGAAGATCGGCCGCCTGCGTGCCGACCCTGTCGCTTTGCCGGCACGAGGCGTTACACTGCGGATCAACGCCGCTTCCGACAGAGGCACGCCATGCCCGATGTCTTCCCCGACGCCCCGGCAACCACGAGCATGCGCTCATGACGAGACATCGCATGAAGCGTCCTCATCTGCCTGACGATCACGCGAAAGGGGTCCTGCACGACGTCATCTGGACCGCGGGCCCCGTCGTGCTGATCATCGCGATCATCTCGGCGCTGGTCTACTGGCTCGTCGATCCCGCGCCGCCCCGCACCATCACCATGAGCGCGGGCCAGCCCGACAGCTCGTTCTACGTGATCTCGAAGCAATACGCGGCCATCCTTGCGCGCAACGGCATCACGCTGAAAGTGCTGCCTTCGGACGGCTCCGTGCAGAACCTCGACCGCCTGCTCGATCCACAACAGCATGTCGATCTCGCGCTCGTGCAAGGCGGCATCGCGACAAAAGAACAGGCGTCGAAGCTGGTCTCGCTCGGCAGCGTGTCGTATGTGCCGCTGGTCGTGTTCTATCACGGCAAGGGGCTTGACCTGCTGTCGCAACTGGAGGGCAAGCGGATTGCCATCGGCCGTGACGGCAGCGGCACGCGCACGCTGTCGCTCAAGCTGCTCGCAGCAAACGGCATCTATCCGGGCGCCAACACGAAGCTTCTGCCGACCGACGGCCTGCAGGCCGCCACGCAACTCGTCAGCAACGAAGCGGACGCCGTGCTGCTCTCCGGCGACTCCGCGACGCGCGACCTCATGCTGCGTCTGTTGCGCGTGCCCGGTATCTCCGTGATGAACTTCAAGGAAGCGCGCGCCTATACCCGCCTCTTCCCCTATCTCGACGACATCGAACTGCCGCCCGGCATCCTCGACCTGGGCCGCCTCATTCCACCCGAGACGGTGCATCTGGTGAGCCCGATGCTCGAACTGGTCGCGCGGCCAAGCCTGCATCCCGCGCTGTCCGATTTGCTCATCGAAGCCGCGCAGGAGGTCCATGGCACGGCGAGCCTGCTGCAACCCGCCGGACAGTTTCCGCGTGCGGTCGCACACGAGTTTCCGATCAGCGAGGATGCCAACCGCTACTATCGCTCGGGCAAGAGCTTCCTGTACCGCACGCTGCCGTTCTGGCTGGCCAACATCGCGGACCGCGCGCTCGTGCTGTTGCTGCCGGTCGCGGTGCTGATCCTTCCCGCGCTGCGCATCGTGCCCTGGCTGTACCGCTGGCGCGTGCGTTCGCGCATCTATCGCTACTACGGCGCGTTGATTGCGGTGGAACGCGGCGCGATGAAGCTCGTCGATGAAACTGAACGGCGTGCGCTGCTCCTGGAACTCGACTACATCGAGGAGTCGCTCAACACGCTGAAGATGCCACTCGCCCATGTCGATGCACTTTATGTGCTGCGCGAACACATCGGCTTCGTGCGCGCGCGTCTCAGCGAAGGCAGGCGGCGCGCCGGCACGGCGCCGCTGCACGATCGCGCAGCGGAGAGTCCGCGATGACTCTGCGCACAGGGCTCGCGACGCTGGCGCTGCTCCTGCTGGGCGCCTGCGCCAGCCTGCCGCCGCAGACGGGACGCGTGCAGACTCAGGCCTTCACGGACACCACCGGCACGTCGCTGGGCCGGGCGTTCTCGACGAGCGAACAAGCGCATCCGGGCGACAACGCCTTCCATCTGCTTCCGAACGGCATGGACGCGCTCATTGCGCGCGTGATCCTGAGCGAGCGCGCCGAACGTTCGCTCGACCTGCAGTACTACATCTGGCACGACGACCTGACGGGCCGCGAAATGGCGGCATCGATCATGCGGGCGGCGGATCGCGGCGTGCGCGTGCGTCTCCTGCTCGACGACCTCGGCACCAACGCCGACGACCGCTTCCTGCTCGCGCTCGCGTCGCATCCGAACATCCAGGTGCGGCTCTTCAATCCGGTGGCGAACCGCAGCTTCAAGAAGCTCGGCTCGGCGATGGAATTCTTTCGTGTGAATCGCCGCATGCACAACAAGGCGCTCATCGCCGACAACCAGGCGGCCATTCTCGGCGGCCGCAATATCGGCGATGAATACTTCGGCGCGTCCAGCACGGTGGCGTTCGGCGATCTCGATGTGCTCGTGCATGGACCGGTGGTGCGCGACGTGTCGGACGCGTTCGATCTCTACTGGAATTCGGCTGCGGCTTATCCGATCGAAGCTCTCGTGGGCCGTCCCGCCGATCCCGACGCGCTGCGAAGCTATCGCGACAAGCTGGATGCCTATCTGCTGGCGGAACGTCATTCGCCTTATGTCGCGCAGGTTCGCGAACGCATGGCCGACGTGCTTCAGTCGCACGACAGCGCTTTCTCGTGGGGCAAGGCCACGCTGCTCTACGACGATCCCGCGAAGATCACCCGCGCGCCCGGCGACAGCGAAGGGCATTTGATGTCGCAATTCAAGGCGCTGAACTTCGAGCCCGGCAAGGACATGTTGATCGTGTCGCCATATTTCGTGCCGGGCAGCGAAGGCGTGCAATGGCTGCGTTCGATGACCGCGCGCGGCGTGCGCGTCACCGTGCTCACCAATTCGCTGGCGGCCACGGATGTCGCGGCGGTACACGCGGGTTATCAGCGCTATCGCCGCGACATGCTTGAAGCCGGCGTGACGCTTTATGAACTCAAACCGGTCACATCGAATAATGAAGACAAAATGCAAAAGACCAGCACATTCGGATCGTCCAAAGCTTCGCTCCATGCGAAGACCTATGTGTTCGACCGGACGCGCATCTTCATCGGCTCGATGAATCTCGATCCGCGCTCCGTGCAGTTGAACACGGAAATCGGCGTGTATTGCGAAAGCGCGCAGGCCGCGACGGAAGTGGCGGACGGAATCGGCAAGCAGATCGACCGTATTGCCTGGCGCGTCGAACTGCGCGACGACGGCGCCGGCCATCAGCGCATGGTCTGGATCGACACTGCTGCCGATGGCACGACCACCGTGCTTGACGCGGAGCCCGGGGTGTCCACACTGAAGCGCGCGGGCATCTGGATGCTCGGGCTGCTGCCGATCGAATCGCAGTTATGAGCCGCGCGGCCTCGGTTCAACGCACGCGGGTCATTTGAATCCCGATACCGCGTGCGGCACATACGGCGCTTCCAGCGCGGCGATTTCGTCCGCCGTCAGGTTCAGCGACAAGGCCGCCACCGCATCGCCGATATGACCGGGCTTCGAGGCGCCGATGATCGGCGCGCTCACCGGCGCCTTCTGCGCGACCCAGGCGAGCGCAACCTGCGCGCGCGGTACGCCGCGCTTTTGAGCCAGTGCGGCGACCGCTTCCACTACGGCGCGATCGGCTTCGTCGGTCTTGTATAGCGTGCTGCCGAACGCGTCCGTTTCCTGACGTGCGCTCGTCGTATCCCAGTCACGCGTGAGACGGCCGCGCGCGAGCGGACTCCACGGCAGGACACCGATGCCCTGGTCCTTGCACAGCGGAAGCATCTCGCGCTCTTCCTCGCGGTAAAGCAGGTTCAGGTGATTCTGCATGGTCCTGAATTCGGTCCAGCCGTTGGCGCGCGAGGTGTAGAGCGCCTTGCTGAACTGCCACGCATACATCGACGACGCGCCGATATAGCGCACCTTGCCCGCCTTCACGACATCGTGCAGGGCTTCGAGGGTTTCCTCGATCGGCGTCGCATAGTCCCAGCGATGGATCTGGTACAGATCGAGATAATCGGTGCCCAGACGCCGCAGGCTGTTGTCGATTTCGTTGAAGATGGCCTTGCGCGACAGGCCCGCGCCGTTCGGGCCGGGCCGCATGCGGTTGAACACCTTCGACGCGATCACGATGTCGTCCCGCTTCGTGAAGTCACGCAGCGCGCGTCCGACGATTTCCTCAGACGTACCGTCGGAATAGACATTGGCCGTATCGAAGAAGTTGATGCCGGCATCCAGCGCTTCCTTGATGAGCGGACGGCTCTTCTCCTCGTCGAGCGACCACGGATGCGTGCCGCGTTCCGGCGCGCCATAGGTCATGCAGCCGAGACAAAGCCGCGAGACGTCGAGGCCGGTCGTACCCAGTTTCACGTAATCCATCGTGCGAATCTCCTTGCGAAGCGAAAGGAACGGCGAGCGCGCATGCGCTTGCGCATGGCGCGAAACTTCGAACCTTATATCAATGCAGCAAATCGCGCTGCCCGGCATGTTTGAGATGCGGGTGAACCATCCGGGCCATTTGCACCGGAATGCATAGCCCCTGCTACCATGTCCAGCGTCGCATCACCCCGCCGAACGCTTTCATTTCCTTGACTGAACTGAAGAGGCTTCCCATGACGACACCCACCACTCAACCCGTCTGGTTCATTACCGGTTGCTCGACCGGCTTCGGTCGCGATCTGGCCGCGAAGACCCTCGCGCTCGGCTATCCGACGGTCGTTACCGCGCGCAATCCGAAGACGCTCGAAGCATTCACCGAACAATACGGCGATCTCGCGCTCGTGCTGCCACTCGACGTCACCCGGCCCGAGCAGGTGCAGGCCGCCGTGAAGGCGGGGACAGACAAGTTCGGGCGCATCGACGTGCTCGTGAACAACGCGGGCATCGGCTATTTCGGTTCGTTCGAAGAGAGCGACCTGAACGAAGTGCGCAAGATGGTGGACATCAACGTGTGGGGCCTGGTGGACATGACGCGCGCGGTCTTGCCGCAGATGCGCAAGCAGAAGCACGGCACCATCGTGAATGTCTCGTCGATTGGCGGCATCATCGCGTTCCCCGGCGTGAGCTTCTATCACGCGACGAAGTTCGCGGTGGAAGGCATGTCGGAATCGATGTCGCATGAACTGGCGCCGCTCGGCATCAAGGTGCTGATCGTCGAGCCGGGTCCGTTCCGCACTGACTGGGCGGGACGCTCGGCGAACGAGGCGCCGCGCACAATCGCCGATTACGCCGGAACCGCGCAAGCCCGCACGGATACGATGCGCGGCTACAGCGGCAAGCAGCCGGGCGATCCGGTGCGCGCCGCGGAAGCGATCATCCAGGCCGTGGAAAGCAAGGACCCGCCGTTGCGCCTGCTGCTCGGCAAGGCCGCGGTAACGAATGCGCGCGTGAAGATCGACGCCTTGCGCAAGGACTTTGACGGCTGGGAAGCGGTTTCCGTGGGCGCGGACTTTCCTGAAGGCGAGTGACGCAAGCAGCCTTTACAAGGCCAGCACGTTCACCGCGACGTCCATGTGATGCGCGCCGCCGCCCAGTATCATGCCGCGCAACAGCGACACGTCGCTGTAGTCGCGGCCGGTGGCGAGCGTCACGTGATCCAGATCGGCCAGCACGTCATTGGTCGGATCGAGGTCGATCCAGCCGCTCTGCGGACAATGCACCGACACCCATGCATGCGACGCGTCCGCGCCAATGAGGCGCGGCTGTCCCGGCGGCGGATCGTTGCGCAAGTACCCGCTCACATAGCGCGCGGGCAGCCCCAGCGCGCGCAAACAGCCGATCATCACCTGCGAGAAGTCCTGACACACGCCATGCCGCAGTTCGAAGGCGCGCGAAGCCGGCGTATCGACCGACGTGGAAGAAGGTTTGTATTCAAAATCCGCGTGAATGCGGTGCATCAGATCGATGGCGCCCGCAACGAGCGGCCTGCCCGCCGGAAAGCTCGCCTGCGCATATTCGCGAAACGCGTGCGCGAGCGGAATATTGGGTGACGCATAACAGAACTCGCCCTGCGCGAGGAACGCCTCGCCCGCGTGATAGCGCAACCGTTCCGCGACGCTTTCCCAAGGCGGCGTTGCATCCGGATCGAGTGCGGACCAACGCGGCGTCAGGCGCACAGTGGTTTCGCTCGTCATCGAAAGACGCTCGTGCGGCGCGTCCAGCGAAAAGTACAGCACGTCGTTGCCGAATGCATCGACGCGGCTATGAACATACGATGGCACGGGTTCAATGCGTTCTGTATGCGAAATCACCTGTTGCCACGGACAATGCAGCGGCCGGATGGTCGCCAGATGCTGCGCGATTTCCACCGGCGTCGAATAGCGATAGGTCGTGCGGTGCGTCACCGCGAGCACGGTATCGTGCATGCCGATGTTCATGACGTCACCTGCGCGGCCAGCGTGTTCGCGTGGCTGAAATAGCGCGCGCTCACTTCATTGGATGCGGCGCTCATCGATGCAACCAGCCTGTCGCACAACGCAACCAGCGCATCATGGCGGCCGTCTCCGCGCGTCTCGCACAGCGTGGCGAGCGGCGGCAAGGCGTCAGCAGGCGCGAGCAGATCGGCGAAACGCGTGGCCTGCAGGCGCCGTGCGCCGCCCGCTGCCGCCGCGATTTCCTCGAGCTTCACGCGCAATCGTGCATGGACGCCATAGAGGCCGCGCGGGTTCGTCTGATCGACGACGATCAGATCGATCAACGCCGGCACTTCGAGCCTTCCCGGATACAGCGAACGATAGGTCAGCGTGCTGTCGAACAATTGCAGCAGCAGATCGAAGCCCGCGGGCGACGCAAGCGTGCCGCACTCGGCAACCACGCGCAGGATGGTCGCCATCGTCGAGACGCGTTCAATGTGCCGGCCGATGAACAGCAGACGCCATGCTTCGTCGCGCGTCATGCGGTCACCCTGTGCGCCGCTGATCGCGCAAAGCTGGGTCGCGAGATGTTCGAGCGCGTTCATCAACAGCACGCGATCGTAGCTGCGGCCAAGACGCGGGATGCCTTCGGCGCGGGACTCGTCGAGATCGAGCCGCACGAGCGCGTCGCGAAAGTCGTTGCGCGACGCGAGAATGACACGCCAGTGATCAGTCGAAAGCCGGTCGCGAATCTCGCCGCCGACGCGCGCCTGATCCGCGAGACTGCCGCCGATGCTGGTGCCGATGCGCGTCTCCGGCAAACCCGCGATCAACACGCGTTCGAATGCTTGGGGCGTGGCGCGCGCGAGCGTATCGGTCGACGGGATCAGGCCGCTTTGCGCAGCCAGTTCGGCCAATGTCGGAAACAGTTCCTCGGCGTCGCTTCCTTCGAGCATGCCGAGCAGCAGACGGCACAGGCGCACGTTGTTCTCAGCGCGTTCGCCGTAGCGGCCGGCCCAGAAAAGATTCTCAGCGGCCCGGCTCGACACGGTCCGGTGCTTGCGAAGATCTCCGGGCCGGATCGGCGTGGGACGCAGCGATACCGAACCGCCCGGCTGGCTCGACATCACCCAGGTATCGACGCTGCTGCCGCCGGATTGCATCGATACCGTCGCGCGATGGTCGGCCGCCAGCCGCGTGAAGCCGCCCGGCACGACGCTCCAGCCGCCCTCGGGGTTCGCGACCGCATAGGCGCGCAGCACGCAGGGGCGCGAACCCAGCGCGCCATCGTGTAAGCGCGGCGCGCACGAGAACGGCAGATGTGCCTGTATGGTGAAGACATCCGGCGCGCGTTCTATGCGCTCGCGCCAGTCCGCGAGCACCTGAACGCCCGCGTCGATGCCCGGCGCCCGGTCCGCCTGCGCGCCGGGCCAGGTCGGCGCAATGAGCGCACGGTCGAATCGTTCGAAGGCCTCGCGACGAGCGGCTTCCTCGCCGCACCACCAGGTCGGGACGGTGGGCAGTTCGAGCGTTTCACCCAGCAACGCCTCCGCGATGCGCGGCAGGAACGCATTCAACGCGGGCGATTCCGTGAAGCCCGCGCCCGGCACGTTCGACACCATCACGTTGCCCGCGCGCATGACCTGCAGCAGACCGGGCACGCCGATGCTCGAATCGGCGCGGAGTTCGACGGGATCGCAAAAGGCATCGTCGAGACGGCGCAGCACGGCATGCACGCGCGACAGGCCGGCCAACGTCTTCAGATAGAGCTTGTCATGACGCACCGTGAGGTCCTTGCCTTCCACGAGCGTCACGCCGAAATAGCGCGCCAGGAACACATGTTCGAAATAGGTTTCGCTGAACGGGCCGGGACTCAGCAGCGCGATGTGCGGCACGTCGTCCGCGCTGCTGCGGCCGCCTTCGTCGTCGCGCATCGTGGCGCGCGCGGCCTGCGCAATGGTCGCGATCAGCTGCGCATACGCCGCCGCGAGCCGGCTCACGTGCATGGCGCGGAACGGATCGGCGCACAGGCTCGCGACGATCAGCCGGTTCTCCAGCACGTAGCCCAGACCCGACGGCACTTCGGTGCGATGCGCGATCACGGTCCACTCGCCCGAGGGCGCGCGCGCGAGATCGACCGCGACGATCTGCAGGAAGCGCCCGAGCGGTGGCACGAAGCCCTTCACCGAACGCAGATAACCCGGATTGCCGAACACGAGCGCAGCAGGCAACAGACCGCGCTGGAGCAAGGTCTGCGGGCCGTAGACATCGGCGACGATGGCTTCCATCAGCCGCGCGCGCTGCGCGACACCGCGCTCGATGCCCGCCCATTCGGCTTCGTCGATGATGAGCGGCAGCAGGTCGAGCGACCACGCGCGCGGCTTGCCGTTGTCGGCGTAGACGTTGTAGGTGATGTCGTTGTCGCGCACCTGCTGGGCCACCGCGGCGACGCCGTCGTCGAGGCGCGCGATGCCCTGCTCGCCCAGCAGATCGAAGAACTGCCGCCATGGCTCGCGCAAAGCGCCCGAGGCGTCGCGCAACTCGTCCCAGTGCCCTGGACGCCCCGGCAGCGTGCGGAGCAGCGCGAGCGCATCGGCGCGGGCGGCGGCGATGTCGAAGGGCAAGGTCGATTGATAGGCCAAAGTCTTCCTGTTTATCTTTTGAATGATGAATGCATTTCAACGATAACGCAGGTCGAGCGTGAACGGAAATTCGAGACTGCGCTCGCGCGCTTCGACGGACATCGCGCCGGGCGTGTGTCCGGTGGCGAAGAAGCGTGCGCGGCGGCGGCTTTCTGCCTCATAGGCGTTGACCGGAAAAGTCTCGTAGTTGCGGCCGCCGGGATGCGCGACGTGGTACTGGCAACCGCCGATGGCGCGTCCCGTCCAGGTATCGACGATATCGAAGGTGAGCGGCGCGTGGACGTCGATGGTCGGATGCAGCGACGCCGCCTGCGCCCACGCCCGAAAACGCACGCCTGCGACGTATTCGCCGACGCGGCCGGTTGTCTGCAACGGCAGCGCCACGCCGTTCACGGTCACGACGTGTCGACTGCCGTTCAGCCCCAGCGCGCGCACCTCCAGCCGTTCGACGGACGAATCCACGTAACGCACCGTGCCGCCGGCGGATCCCTCTTCGCCCATCACATGCCACGGTTCGAGCGCATTGCGGATCGTCAGCGCGATGCCATTGGTGTCGTAGGAGCCCACCAGCGGGAAACGGAATTCAAAATGCGGTTCGAACCAGCTGCGCTCGAAGGCGAAGCCGGCCTCGCGCAATTCGGCGAGCACGTCGTCGAGATCCATTTGCACGAAGGTGCCGAGCATGATGCGGTCATGCAGTTCGGTGCCCCAGCGGGTGAGACGCGTGGTGTAGGGCTTCTCCCAGAAGTGCGCCACCAGCGCGCGCAGCAACAGTTGCTGCACGAGACTCATGCGCGCATGCGGCGGCATTTCGAAGCCGCGCAGTTCGAGCAGCCCGAGCCTGCCCGTGGCGCCCTCCGGCGAATACAGCTTGTCGATGCAGAATTCCGCGCGATGCGTGTTGCCCGTCACGTCGATCAGGATATTGCGCAGGATGCGGTCGATGAGCCACGGCGGCACCGTCGCACTGTCGCGGCCGCCGAGCCGCCCGAGCTGATGCTGCAACTCGGCAAACGCAAGCTCGAGTTCGAATACCTGGTCGTTGCGCGCCTGGTCCACCCGCGGCGCCTGGCTGGTCGGCCCGATGAAGAGACCCGAGAACAGCATCGACAGCGAAGGATGATTGAGCCAGTACGCGATAAGGCTGGCGAGCACATCGGGACGCCGGAGGAACGGGCTGTCCGCGGGCGTGGCCCCGCCGAGCACGAAGTGATTGCCGCCGCCGGTGCCGGTGTGGCGGCCGTCGAGCATGAACTTCTCCGGGCTCAGGTAGGTCTCGTGAGCCGCGCCATACAGGAACTCGGTGTGCTCGACGAGTTCTTTCCAGTTCGCCGCCGGATGAATGTTCACTTCGATCACGCCCGGATCCGGCGTGACCTGCAGCATCTTCAGACGCGGATCGCGCGGCGGCGGATAGCCCTCGACAATCACCGGCATGGCGAGATCGGCGGCGGTCGATTCAACGGCGGCCAGCAGGTCCAGGTAGTCGTCGAGCGCGGTGAGCGGCGGCATGAACACGTGGATCAGCTTGTTGCCGTTGCCGAGTTTCTTGAAGGCCTCGGCTTCCGCTTTGGGGCCGGCGGCGCGCGCCGGATCGCGGGCCTCCACGCAGAGCGCCGTGCGAAGGGTGTCGCCGGAGGATTGGCCGCGCCGGGGAAGGCCTTCACTTGCGCCGCCGGTTGAGCCACCACCTTCGCCGCGAGCCGTCGAATCCGTCGAATCCGTCGAATCCGTCGAATCCGTCGATTCCGTCGATTCCGTCGAGCCGGTATTTTGCATGCCTGATGCAACATCCAAATCGGCATATTGCATGCGTAATGCCATTGCTGTACGCAGCGGCATCGGCGGAGCGAACGGATCATGCTGGTGCTGCCACGGATAGTCGGTCTTCGAAACCCAGGGCAGCGACTCCAGCGGCAGGCGATAACCCATCGGCGAATCGCCGGGGATCAGGTACATGCGGTCATCGCGGAAGAACCACGGACCGCTCGTCCACACGCCGGGCTGCAACGCGGGGCCTTCGTCACGCAAGATCGGCAGCACGTAGCCGGTCACGGTAGGCAGACCGGCGTCGAAGACCCGGCGCAGGCGCGCGCGTTCGAGTTCGTCGTCGAGACGCGAGTCGAATGGATCGACGTTCACCGGCAGCCGGCGCTCGCGCCACAGGTAGTACCACGTGTCTTCATACGCCGGCTGAACGTATTTCGCATCCAGCGACAGCTTGCATGCAAGATGCCGGATGAAACGCCCGGCATCGTCCGAGGTAAATGAAGCCGGCTGACGCTCGTCCGCGAACAGCGCGGGATCGTGCCAGCATGGCTCGCCGTCCGCGCGCCAGAACAGGGAAAGCGCCCAGCGCGGCAACTGTTCGCCGGGGTACCACTTGCCCTGCCCGATATGCAGAAAGCCGCGCGCACCGTATTGCGCGCGCAACTTGTCCATCAGCGATACGGCGTAGGCGCGCTTCGTCGGACCCAGCGCATCGGTGTTCCACTCCGGTGCGTCCCGGTCGCGCACCGACACATAGGTCGGTTCGCCGCCCATCGTCAGGCGTACATCGCCTTCGTGAAGCTTCGCATCCACCTGCTCGCCCATCCGCAGCACTGCCTGCCAGTCCTCTTCGGTGTATGGCTTGGTCACGCGCGGCGTTTCCAGCACGCGCGCGATGGACATCGTGTGATCGAACGCCACTTCGCTCTTGTCCACCGCGCCGGAGACGGGAGCGGCGCTGTCGGGCTCGGGCGTGCAGGCGACGGGAATGTGACCTTCTCCGGCCAGCAGGCCCGAGGTCGGATCGAAGCCGATCCAGCCCGCGCCCGGCAAGTACACCTCGCACCATGCATGGAGATCGGTGAAATCGACTTCGGTGCCGCTCGGACCATCGAGCGACTTCGTATCCGGCGCCAGTTGCAGCAGATAACCCGATACGAAACGCGCGGCCAGTCCGAGATGCCGCAGCGCTTCGACCAGCAGCCAGCCGGAATCGCGACACGACCCGGCTGCCGTTTCAAGCGTTTCCTCCGGCGTCTGCACGCCGGGTTCCATGCGGATCAGATAGCGGATTTCATCGGCCAGACGCTGGTTCAGCGCGACGAGGAAATCCATCGTCGGCTGGGGCGTGCGATCGATACTGTTGACGAAGGCCGCAAAGCGCGGCGTCGGCTCGCGCTTGACCATGTACGGCGCGAGGTCGTGCAGCAGCTCGGGCGCGTAGGCGAACGGGAATTTTTCGGCGGCCGGTTCCAGAAAAAAGTCGAACGGATTGTAGACCGCCATTTCGGCGACGAGATCGACCGTCACCTTGAACTCGCGCGTTTTCTCCGGAAACACGAGACGCGCCTGATAATTGGCGAATGCGTCCTGCTGCCAGTTGATGAAATGTTCTTCGGGTTCCACGCGCATCGAATACGAGACGACCGGCGTGCGGCAATGCGGCGCCGGCCGCAAGCGCACCACTTGCGGCGAGAGACCGACGAGCCGGTCATAACGATAATGCGTGACATGGTTCAACGCGACACGAATGGACACACCGCACTCCTTTGTTCAAATCGAATGATGCTGCGCGCCGGACACGTTCGCCCGCGCGTGTGCTTGTTGTGGAGCCTTCCCGCATGCGCGGCACGAAGCTTGCGCATGCTCCGCCGCCAGGGTCCGCACTCTCCATTCCGCGCGACCTCACTCCTACCGGCCACACGATGAAAACCTTCCACTGCAACCGTTGCAATCAGCACGTGTTTTTCGAGAACACGCATTGCGAAAAGTGTGGCACGCGACTCGGTTACATCCCCGAGATCAACCAGATCAGCGCTTTCGACGAGACCGAGGACGGCCGCTGGCGCAGTCTGCATCCGCTCGCGAATGATCAGCTGTATCGGCCGTGCCACAACTACGCCGTCGAGAACGTCTGCAACTGGGTCGTTCCCGCGCCCGAAGCCGAACCGGCCGCCGAGACATCCACCGACACGCTGTGCTGTTCCTGCCAGCTCACCAGCGTGATCCCCAACCTGTCGAATCCGGATAACCGCGTATTCTGGTACCGCATCGAGGCTGCGAAACGCCGGCTGCTCTATACCTTCTCCGAGCTCGGCCTCGAAGTCGTCTCGCGTCAGGCCGACCCCGAGCGCGGCCTCGAATTCCAGTTCCTCGAAGCCGATGCCCAAGGCCACGGCGTGATGACGGGACATAACAACGGCATCATTACGCTCAACGTCGCCGAAGCCGACGACGCCCATCGCGAGAAGACGCGCACGTCGCTGCACGAGCCGTATCGCACGCTGCTCGGGCATTTCCGGCATGAATCCGGACATTACTTCTTCGACCGGCTGATCGCCGATACCGGGCGCATCGGTCCGTTCCGCACGGCTTTCGGCGATGAACAGGCCGACTACGCCGCCGCGCTCGATCGACACTACCAGGAAGGTCCGCCCGCACAGTGGGAGGACAACTACATCAGCGCCTACGCGACGATGCATCCATGGGAAGACTGGGCGGAAACCTGGGCGCATTACCTGCATATCGTCGATACGCTCGACACAGCCGTGTCGTGCGGGCTCGTGCTCGTGCCGGACACGCCGAACGAACCGACGCTCACCGACCAGACGCCTGTCGAGGACGCTAGCTTCGATAACCTGATGAAACGCTGGTATCCGCTGACCTATGTGCTCAACAGCCTGAACCGCAGCCTCGGCATGCCGGACGGCTATCCGTTCACGCTCGCACCGCAGGTCGTCGACAAGCTGCGCTTCGTGCATCGCGTCGTCGCGGCGGCGGCCAAACGCTGACAGCACGCGTTCAGCCCTTGCTCTGCGATTGCGTTTGAGTCTGCGTCCGGGTCTGCTCAGGCTCAGGCTCAGACTCAGGCTCAGGCTCCGGCTCCGGCTCCGGCGCAATCGGCAGCAGAAATTCGCGGCTCACCCGGCCCGCCAGATCATTGACGCGCGCAAGAAAACTGACGAGATAGGCATGCAATCCGCCTTGCAGGATCGTGCCGATGCGGCCGTTCTTCAGTTCCGCGCTCAATTCCGCCGCCAGCCGCCCGGCATCCGTGTCGCGCCCTTTGGTTACCTGCGCAATCAGTTGCTCGACTTCGGCTATGCTCGCGGCAAGCGAACGCGGCCAGTCGCGATACAGGATCAGCAGCCCGGCAACCCGCTCCGGCGTGATGACATCGCGATACACCCGCCGATACACCTCGAAGCCCGACACCGAGCCCAGCACCGCCACCCAGTGGTGATAGTCGAATGGTTGCGCGGCGGTATCGTCGCGTTGCTCCATCATCTCGAACTTCACATCGAGAATCCGCGCCGTATTGTCCGCGCGTTCGATGAAAGTCCCGAGACGCATGAAATAAAAGGCATCGTCTTTCACCAGCGTGCCCAGCTGCACGCCGCGCGACAGATGCGATCGAAACTTCACCCATTCGAAAAAGGTATAAGGCTCGCGTTCAAGAATGCCGTCGGCGAGCATGCGCTGACCGTCGAGCCAGGTCGTATTGAGCGACTCCCACAGTTCGCTGTTGGTGGAACTGCGCACGGCACGCGCATTCTCGCGCGCGGCCCGCAGGCAACTGATGATCGACGAAGGATTGGACAGGTCCGCCGCCATGAAATCGATCACGTCACGGCTCTTCATGCCATGGTGCGCCGCTGAATAGATCCCGCTCAACTCCGATATCGACAACATCGCGCGCCAGCCGAGTTCCGCGTATTCGTCGGACTGCGGCAGGAGCGAAAGCTGATAGTTCGCGTCGAGCATCCGGGCGGTGTTTTCGGCGCGTTCTGTATAGCGCGCCATCCAGAAGAGATGATCCGCGGTACGGCTCAGCATGGGTGTTCCCGGTGGTTTGTCGTTGTCTTTCATACCGCATGGCATGCCATGCTCAAACATGCGCCAGTGAATGTCCCTAGCGCTCCAGCACCCACGTATCCTTGGTCCCGCCGCCTTGCGATGAATTGACCACCAGCGATCCTTCACGCAAGGCTACCCGCGTCAGTCCGCCCGGCACCATGCGCACTTCAGTACCCGACAGCACGAACGGACGCAGGTCGATATGACGCGGCGCAATGCCCGCTTCCACGTAAGTCGGACAGGTGGACAGCGCAAGAGTTGGTTGCGCGATGTACTTCTCCGGATGTGCCTCCAGCACCGCACGAAACTCCGCGATCTGCGCGGTCGTGGACGCGGGCCCCACCAGCATCCCATAGCCGCCCGCGCCATGCGTTTCCTTCACGACGAGTTCGGGCAGATGATCGAGCACATACTTGAGATCGTCAGGCTTGCGGCACATCCAGGTCGGCACGTTGTTCAGGATGGGTTCTTCGCCCAGATAGAAACGCACCATGTCCGGCACATACGGATAAATGGATTTGTCATCGGCAATGCCGGTGCCCACCGCATTGCACAGCGATACATTGCCCATCCGGTACGCGTCGATCAGACCCGGCACGCCGAGCGCCGAATCCGGACGGAACACGAGCGGGTCAAGGAAGTCGTCGTCCACGCGCCGATAGATGACATCGACCCGCTGCGGCCCCTGCGTCGTGCGCATGAAGACCTGATGATCATCGACGAACAGATCCTGTCCCTCGACCAGCTCCACGCCCATTTGCTGCGCCAGGAACGCATGCTCGAAATAAGCCGAGTTGTACATGCCGGGCGTCATCACGACGATGGTCGGATTCCCGGCGGCGGCGGGCGCGGCGGCGCGCAAGGTATCGAGCAAGAGATCCGGATAGTGCGCCACCGGCGCCACGCGATTGCGCGCGAACAGATCCGGAAAGAGCCGCATCATCATCTTGCGGTTTTCGAGCATGTACGACACGCCCGACGGCACGCGCAGGTTATCCTCCAGCACGTAGAACTCGCCCTGTCCCGCACGCACGATATCGATGCCGGCAATATGCGCATAGATATCGCGCGCCACGTTCACGCCGCGCATCTGCGGCCGATACTGCGCGTTGCCGAGAATCTGCGCCTCGGGAATGATGCCCGCGCGGATGATGTTCTGCTCGTGATAGATGTCGTGAATGAAGCGGTTGAGCGTATTCACGCGCTGCCGCAGGCCGCGTTCGAGCGCGCGCCATTCATCGGCGGGAAAGATGCGCGGAATCACGTCGAAGGGAATGGTGCGCTCGGGAATGATGCCCGGCACGTCACTGGTGCCGTAGACCGCGAAGGTAATGCCCACGCGCCTGAAGTTGAGATCGGCTTCCGCGCGCTTGATATCGATCTGCTGTTCGCTTTGCACGGTCAGCCAGTTCATGAAGTCGCGGTAATGCGTGCGAGGATCGCCCGCCGCGCGAAACGCTTCGGGCGGCATGCCCCGCGCTTCGAGATCGTTGCGGTCGAACATCTCGTTGAAGAATGCTTGCGTCATAACCGGTCTTCCATATGAAGTGCATGCCGGGGTGGCGGTGCCCCTGCGTTCATATTTCTGGTTGCACTCCCGCAATGCCTGAAGAGCCTGAAAGACGCGGCGCGCCGGTCATGCCGGTCACGCCGTTAGGCAACCTCGAAGCGCGATGCGCGCAGGTACGTCGAATCAATCGTTCGATCGTACCGCGCATCGTTTGCGCGGGCAGCCCAGTGCCGAACACAAAAAAGCAACTTCGATGCCAATCGATGAAACTATTTTAATCCTCGTGAAAACATGCGACTGGATGAGCTTGACGCCACCTCATGCACCAAAACGACGCGCCATCTTCCTGCTCACGGCCTCATAACGGATTCATGCCGCAAGACGGTGCGCGGCCACCGGTATGATAGGCGTCTTCCAGCAAGCCGAACGACGCCATGAACATCCCTTCCGAAGCCGCTCCCCGTCCCGCGTTGCGCGAACTCACCCTGCTCGAAACGCGCGTGCTGGGTGTGCTCGTCGAGAAACAGCATACGGTGCCGGATACGTATCCGCTGTCGCTGAATTCCCTGACCTCCGGTTGCAATCAGAAGACCGCGCGTTCTCCCGTGATGAACGTCAGCGAAGACGAGGTGCTGACGACCATCGACGGTCTCAAGCGTCTGAGCCTCGTGATCGAGGGCAGCAGCAGCCGGGTGCCGCGCTTCGAACACAACGTCAATCGCGTGCTTGGCGTGCCGAGCCAGTCGGTCGCGCTGCTCGCCACGCTCTTTCTGCGCGGCCCTCAGACGGCCGCCGAACTGCGCGCGAATAGCGCGAGGCTGCACGCGTTCGCGGACATATCGTCGGTGGAAAGCTTTCTCGATGAACTGGCCGGCAACACGCCACCGCGTGTCGTCAGATTGCCGCGCGTGCCCGGCGAGCGCGAAAGCCGCTGGATGCACTTGCTGTGTGGCGAAGTGAGTGCGAGCGCAAGCGAACCGCTCGCGCGCGACGCGCAAGGCGAGGAAAGCTTCTCAGCTTCGGAATTCGAAGCGCTCAAGTCGGAGCAGAAGCGACTGGCTCACGAAGTCGTGCAACTGCGTGCAATGGTCGTGCGCATGGCCGGCGAACTGGGCATGTCGCTCGACCAACCGTCGCCGGATGCCTGATCCATCGGGATGCGCCCATGCACGAACCGCTTGTCCCGGCACCGCTCGTGTTTCGCGACGACGGCACGCCTTGGTCGCCCCGTCATGACGACATCTATCACAGCGCCGCCGGGGCGCTGTCGCAAGCGCGTCATGTGTTCCTGAACGGCAATGGCCTGCCCGAACGATGGCGCGGCAAGCCGCATTTCAACGTGCTGGAGACGGGCTTCGGCATGGGCATCAACTTTCTCGCCACCTGGGCGGCGTGGCGCGACGATCCTCAACGTCCCGCCTCCATCCATTTCATTTCGGTAGAGAAGTATCCGTTCAGTGCCTCCGACCTGCGCCGCGCGCTAGCGGCGATCATCGACGATGCTTCCGTCATGCCCCTTGCCGCTTCGCTCGCGGCCGCGTGGCCTGTGCTTGTGACGGGCATCCACCGGATCGAACTGGAACAACGCGCCTTGACGCTCACGCTCGCTTTCGGCGATGTCATGGATGTCGTGCCGCGTCTGAAGCAGGACGGCATGACAGCCGACGCGATCTATCTCGACGGCTTCGCGCCTGCGAGGAATCCGGACATGTGGACGCCGGCACTGTTTGCCTCGCTAGCCGGAATGGCAAGCGACGACGCCAGCTTCGCCACTTATACGAGCGCGGGCCAGGTCAAGCGCGCGCTGCTTCAAAATGGTTTCGAATATCGCAAGGTGCGCGGCTTTGGCGGCAAGCGCGCGATGCTTGCCGGCAAGCGCGCGTCGGTTAGTGATGAAATTATTTTGTAATCTTTCCGGTTATCGACCGCAACAGAAAGCTATCAGTAATACAGCTTTTTTCGTTCACCTCTTCTCTGAAGCGCCCGGCAATAATCCGGAATATCCCGGATAATGCGCACCCGTTGGCGGCGCGGCTCTCGTTTCGATCGGCGAATCGAATGGCGTGGACGTGCCGGCACGTTCTTGTCAGCGCAGATTCACGAGGAGAAAGGTCTTGGAATCCAATAACGACGCGCCGCGCAGCCCCTGGCTGTGGATTGCGCTACTCATTCCGTACGTAGCCTTGCTATGGCTGCCGTTCTATAACGACACCCGTCCTTCAATCGGCGGATTCCCATTCTTCTACTGGTATCAGTTCCTGTGGGTGCCGCTCACGTCGCTCCTGCTTTATGTCGTGTACAGGGGCCTCAAATGAACGATCTCACTCCAGTCGATCCGCTCGCGATGAGCATCTTCATCGCGTTCTTTGCGCTCGTGACCATCGTCGGCTTCTTTGCCGCGCGCTGGAAACGCGGCGATCTTACCCAGTTACACGAATGGGGCCTCGGCGGCCGCCAGTTCGGCGTGGTCATCTCGTGGTTCCTGGTCGGCGGCGACTTCTACACGGCGTACACCGTCATTGCCGTGCCCGCGCTGGTGTATTCGGTGGGCGCCTACGGCTTCTTCGCGCTGCCCTATACGATCATCGTGTATCCGTTCGTGTTCGCCGTGATGCCCAAGCTGTGGAAAATCGCTCATGCGAAAAACCACATCACCGGCGCTGATTACGTGCAAGGCGAGTATGGCGGCAAATGGTTCCCGGCGGCCGTGGCAGTGACCGGCATCGTTGCCACGATGCCTTACATCGCGCTGCAACTCGTCGGCATGCAGGTCGTCATCAAGGGGCTCGGCGTGACCGGTGAACTGCCGCTCATCGTCGCGTTCGTGATTCTCGCGCTCTATACCTACACGAGCGGCCTGCGCGCGCCGGCCATGATCGCGTTCGTGAAGGACATCATGATCTATATCGTGGTGATCGCCGCCGTGTGGCTGATTCCGGCCAAGCTGGGCGGTTATGGCCACGTCTTCGACGCCGCCGATCAATACTTCAAGGCGAAGGGCGGCGCGACCGGCATCCTGCTCAAGCCCGGCCAGTTCACCGCCTATGCATCGCTCGCGCTGGGTTCGGCGCTTGCCGCGTTCATGTATCCGCATACGATGACCGCCGTGCTGTCGTCGTCATCTGCCGCGACAGTGCGCAAGAACGCGATCTTCCTGCCCGCCTACACGCTGCTGCTCGGCCTGATCGCCTTGCTCGGCTATATGGCGATTGCGGCCGGCATCCACGTGAAGTCGGCCTCCGATGTCGTGCCGGCGCTGTTCGGCACGCTGTTTCCGTCGTGGTTCGTCGGCTTCGCGGCCGCCGCCATTGCGATCAGCGCGCTCGTGCCCGCGGCCATCATGTCCATCGGCGCCGCGAACCTCTTCACGCGCAATCTCTGGCGTCCGCTGGTATCGCCCGATATGACATCGGCGTCGGAAGCATCGACGGCCAAGGTCGTGTCGCTGGTCGTGAAGTTCGGCGCGTTGCTGTTCATCGTGTTCCTGCCGACGCAATATGCCATCGACCTGCAATTGCTCGGCGGCGTGTGGATCCTGCAGATCTTCCCGGCCATCGTGTTCACGCTGTTCACGCGCCGCCTGACGACGCCGGGGCTGTTCCTCGGCTGGCTGTGCGGCATCGTGCTCGGCACCGGACTCGCGATCTCGCAAGGACTCAAGCCGGTCTATGTGCTGCATGCCGGCGACGCCAGCTGGCCGCTGTACATCGGCATCATCGCGCTCGTCGTGAATGTGATCGTGACGTTCGCGGTGTCGCTGGTCACGCGACGCACTGCAGTCGCTGCTGCCTGATCCCACGTCAGCGGCATGAAGGAGCCCGGCCCCGTACAGGCGCCGGGCTCTTTTTCATCCACACGCCGATACGGGTCGCGGTGATACCATCGACGGCGAATCCATTCCGATGCCCTTCGTGTCATGTCCTCCATCGCGAACCAGGTGTTCGCTCCCCATGCGCTTTCCATCGGCCTAACCTTGCCGATCACCGGCGACCACCAGAGCGTGGTCGACTTCAACGAGCAGATCGAACTCGCGCGGCTGGCGGACCAGCTGGGCTTTCGTGCGCTCTGGGTGCGCGACGTGCCGCTCAATAGCGCCGATTACCCGGACCCCGTCGGACACCTCGACCCATGGGTGCTGTTGGGCGCGCTTGCATCGAACACACAGCGCGCCGCGCTGATCAGCGGCGCGATCGTGCTGACACTGCGGCATCCGTTGCATATCGCCAAGGCGGCGTTCTCGGTGAATGATCTGTCGCGCGGACGCTTCGTGCTCGGCCTGGGCTCAGGCGACCGGCCGCCGGAATATGCTGCATTCGGCCGCGATCCGGAGGAGCGGCGCGAGTTGTATCGACGGCATTGGGACACGCTTGCGGCGGCCGTTGCAATGCCTTCGACCGTCATCCCCGATCACGCAAGCGACGCTGCGCCCGAGTTCTATTTGCTGCCCCGCCAGGTCGCGCCCATTCCGTTGCTTGCCGTGGGTTCGGGCGGCCAGAGCGTGGACTGGATCGCGCGCCATTCGATCGGCTGGATGACCTATCACCGCGAACCGCAAGCACAGCGCGGCCGCTACAGCATGTGGCGCGCGGCAGTGGAGCGCGCGGCGGGCGGCGCGTTTCGGGCCTTCGGCGTCGCGATGCGCCTCGAGCTCGCCGACGATCCCGCCGAACCGGCGCACGAGCTTGCGCTGGGCTATCGCACCGGGCATCGCGCGCTGATCGACATCCTGCAACGGATGCGCGAGAACGGCACGCATCATGTCACGCTCAACGTGACATCCGAGGTGCGCCCGGCGCGCGACATCATCGAAGAACTCGCTGCCAGCGTGCTTCCGCAGTTTCATCATTGAGCCCACGGCTTATCTTCAACGAGACCATGACCGCACCCGACGCCACTCCCGATCTTCCACCGAGCGACGATATCGTGTCGCTTGGCGCCGTTGCGCTGTCCCGCGCGATTCATTCACGCGCGGTTTCCTGCGTCGAGGTCATGAAGGCTCATCTCGCGCAGATCGACAAGTTCAATCCGGTGGTCAATGCCATCGTTGCATTGCAGGACAGGGACGCCTTGCTCAGGCTGGCAAGCGAGCGTGACGCGCAACTGGCCGCGGGCAAGAGCCTGGGTCCGCTGCATGGCTTTCCTCAAGCGCCGAAAGATATCCTGCCCGTTGCAGGCATGGTCACGACCAAGGGCTCGCCGATCTACGCCGGTGAAGTCAGCCAGACCGACGCGCTGATATTCGAGCGCATGCGCCAGGGCGGCGCGCTATTCGTGGGCCGCACGAATTCGCCCGAATTCGGCCTGGGCGGCCATACCTATAACCCGGTGTATGGCACCACGCGCAATGCCTTCGACCCGACGCGCTCCGCCGGCGGCAGCAGCGGCGGCGCGGCCGTCGCCGTTGCGTTGCACATGCTGCCCTGCGCGGACGGATCGGACATGATGGGGTCGCTGCGCACGCCTGCCGCGTTCAATCATGTCTTCGGCTTCCGCACGACGCCCGGATGCGTGCCCTATGCGCCAAGCGACGACGTGTTCTTCCAGCAATTCAGCGTGGCCGGCCCGATGGCGCGGTCCATTCCAGACCTTGGCCTGTTGTTATCGGTACAAGCCGGCTTTGACGCCCGCGCGCCGCTTTCGCGCAGAAGCGAACAGCCTGCGGACTTCGCTTATGCGCTCGAAGGCGACATGCGGGGGAAGCGCATCGGCTGGCTGGGCGACCTGAACGGACACTTGCCGACCGAGCCCGGCTTGATGGCGACCTGCGAAGCGGCTTTGCGCCATTTCGACACCATCGGCTGCGTGGTGGAAGCCGCGCGCGTGGGCTGTGATCCGGAACGTCTCTGGCGTGCGTGGATCGATCTGCGCAGCCTGACGTTTTCAGGGACCAACGGCGCGCTCTGGCGGGACACCGCGAAACGCGCGTTGCTCAAGCCCGAGGCGGTATGGGAGATCGAGCGCGGCCTGAAACTCTCAAGCGAAGCCATTTCGCACGCAGTGCGGGAGCGGACGGCATGGTATCAGGCGATCCATGCGTTATTCGAACGCTTCGACTTCCTGGTGATGCCTTCGGCCCAGGTCTTTCCGTTCGATGCGTCACTCGACTGGCCTCATGCGATTGCCGGGCGTGACATGGACACATACCACCGCTGGATGGAGACGGTGGTTCCCGCCACGATGGCTTCCCTACCCGCACTCAGCGCGCCCGCCGGCTTCAATGCAGCCGGTTTGCCAGCGGGCTTGCAAATCATGGGGCCAGTGCAGAACGATCTCGACGTGCTTCGGCTTGGGCTTGCCTATGAACGGGCAAGCGACTATTCCACACGACGCAGCCCATTGCTCGACTAGATCAAGCGGCGGCGCGCTGCACGGATCTCTGACCGGTACCGGGCTCCGCGCGGTCAGACAGCTTCGCCGCCTTCTTGGCTCCAGTCTTGCGCGCGCGCTTCGCACCGGCGGCGCGCGAAGCGGGTGCGGCTCTGTTCGAAGCAGGCTTGTCCGCCGCAGGTTCGATCAGATAGACACTCCGATCCGGCGCCTCCTTGATCCACGCGGGCGCTCGCGCATGACCGCTCCACGTGGCGCCCGACTCCGGATTGCGATACTTCGGCGGCAGCTTCGTTCCCTGCCCCCTTCCGGTCCTGGCTGACGTATTCCGCGAACCGGCGGGACGGCCGCGCATCTTCCCCAATCCCGCCTTGACCAGATCCGCCATGGTCAGACCGTACTCTTGCATGAGCGCGCGGATACTGGCGATAGCCTCCAGTGACTTTTCCTCGCGCAAGGCATCCGCGCGACGCTGCAATTCCTGAATCTGGTTTTCCAGCTGCGCCAGAGTAGCCATTGTTCCTCCTGAAACATGAAGCGGCCTTGGAACGACACCTAGAGCGACACTTAAGGCGAGCCTTGCACCGATGCCTGGCGTGACGACGCGACCGGCTCAAGCAGCCAACGGCCCATGGCTGGTCTGGAGCTTCGCCATAACTTCGGCATAACCTTGCGATCCTGCGAGGTTGTGTCGCAGGAAATCTTATCTGGCGCACGCCGCGCCGAAGCGCTCATGCTCAAAAGATTACCTTTATCGCCTTCTGATATTGCACAGCACGAGCCAAGGGCTCTTGCCATTGCTCTTGCTCGATTCCGTCTTATGGCGTGCCCGATATCGAGTAGCCCAGCAGACGAATGACCGGAATGGGCAATCCCGGCGCGACATATTCTCGATAGTTGGGACGCACGTCTGTCATGAAGTCTTTTTCGTCATTCGACAGCGAGTGCCGCTTCCGGCTCCAGCGGCGTGATCACGACGGCCCGGGCGAGGATCATCGCGCCGCTGTTGAGGGGTATCGACCTGCCGACACGTCTTGGCCGGTACACCGGCTGGCCGCGCCGGATTGCCTGTCCGCTCAATGCGCACGTGCCGCGCTTGCGCGCCGTGCAGAGCGACCAGACCTGCTCGGAATAATTGAAAGAGGTCGGGTCGTGCCAGGACAGCGCAAGGGTTGAAGCACTCAGGCGTTCGAGCACGCGTATGTTCACGCGGCCCGTCTCGTTGTCCGGCGCGAAACTGCCTCTGATCGGCACTTTGCGGACCAGCGCTCGAGTCAGGGACGCGGGATGGTCGGCTGCTTCGGACAGGCGGCCCGATATGTCGAGCATGGCCAGGGTACGGCTCCAGGGATCCATCATCGATGGACTCTTCATGTTCCGCTCCTGTTCGCGACGACGCGCACCGCAAGAGCGACCGGGTGAGCGTTGCCGATGTGATGACGGGAATGCGAGACACGTTCCGCTTGCCGAGCCGGATTGTCGCGCTAGTGAATCCGCCCAAAGAACCGGGCGACACTGCCGCTTCGGATTATCGTTCCTAGAGTAGTACACATGGACCGTATTTTGTTTCCATTTTTCCTGAAATACATGTTCGCGAACGCCATCGCTTGCTCAGAGGCGACGCGCTCGAGCGTTCGCAAGCCAAGGCATCTCAAGCACCTTCGCTTGAACGAACGGACGTTCGCCGCCAAGCAGCGTCAAGGCGGAATTCTTCACTTGAATGAAGTAAGGAACGTCAGGCAATCCAGACAGCTTTCGCTTTCGATCCGGAGTGCGCGCATGCGTCGATTTCTGACACAATAAAACCGGCGCCCTGGACACTCCTGTCAGATCATGACAAGCAAGCTCCCGATCCATGCAAGCATCGCTGCGGACCGTGCGTCCGTCAGTTTCGTCGCGTTTTCCCGCGAGCAGGCCATTCAATGCAACATCACCCGCAAGGCGCTGGAGCAATGTTTCTGGGCGCCCGTGGGCGCCAGCGACGAGCGTCTGCTGAAAGCCTTGAGCGACGGTTATGAACGTATCAGCGCGCGCGTCCACCGGAAGTTTCTGGCTCACCCGGCCAGTTCCATTCACCTCGACGTCATCGACTTTGCTTCATGAGGCGAATCGATCAAGCGCGCGCCATGCGTTCGCCTAGCGCGCCGCCTGGGTGGCCTTGCGCATCTTCGCCACGTCCTCCGGCGCTATCGCGGGCGCATTGTTATTGTTATTCCACGCGCCGCGAATGAAGGTCAGGACGTCGGCGATCTGCCGGTCATTCAAAACCGGTGCATAGCGCGGCATCGGATAAGGCGCGGGCACGCCTTGAAGAACGATATCCTCCGTCCCGTTGAGCGTGACGTTGATGAGCGACGACGCATCCTTTTCCAGCACATTCGGGTTGCCCGCAAGCGGCGCCAGCATCGGCGCGAAGCCACGTCCGTCCACGCCGTGGCAATGCATGCAGTACGCCGTATAGACGCGTGCCCCTGCGTCCGAAGCCGCGGGCCGCGTGAGCGATACGCGCGTCGCTTTGGGATCATACGAATAGGCCGGCGCTCCCGTGCCGCCCGCCGCCGGCAAGGATTTCAGATACTGCGCCATGGCGGTGATGTCGGCGTTGTCCAGATGTTGCGTGCTGTTGTTGATGACGCTCGTCATCGAGCCGAATGCCGAAGCATGCGCATTCGCACCGGTCTTCAGAAAGGTCGCGACATCCTGCTCCGACCAGCGCCCGAGGCCCGTATTGTGTTCGCCGGTCAGGTTCGAGGCGAACCAGTTATCGAGCGGGCCGCCTGTCAGGAACGCGCTGCTGCTTTCATCGAGGCCTTTTTCCTGGAACGCGATGCCGCGCGGCGTATGACACGAGCCGCAATGTCCCAGCCCCTGAATCAGGTAAGCGCCGCGATTCCACGCGACATCCTTGCCCTGCTTGTTCTGATACGCGCCGTTCTCGAGAAACACCATGTTCCATAACTTGAGCGGCCAGCGCATGTTCATGGGCCACTTGATGTCCGCTTCCCGATTCGCCTGGTTCACCGGCGTGACGCCATGCATGAAGTACGCATAGAGCGCATGCATGTCCTCGTCATTGATCTTCGCGTACGACGGATACGGCATCGCCGGATAAAGGTTATGGCCGTCCTTCGCGACACCCTTGCGCAAGGCGCGCGCAAAGTCCTCTTCCGTGTAACGGCCAATCCCGGTTTCAGGGTCCGGCGTGATGTTGGTCGAATAGATGGCGCCGACGGGCGTCATCATCTTGAGGCCGCCCGTGAGCGGCTTGCCGCGCGGAATCGAATGGCACGCGACACAGTCGCCCGCTTTCGCGAGATAGGCGCCACGGGCGACGAGCGCGTCGTTCGCGGTATCGGCGGCGCGTGCAGCGGAGGTCGACAGGCAAAAGGCCATGCCTGCCGCATACAGCGCCGCGCAAAGCGGCTTGAATGCGTTCTTCATGACGGGCTCCCTCAAGCGCTGCGCAACTGGCTGCCGACCGGTAACTGCCTCAGTCGCTTGCCGGTGGCCGCATAGATCGCATTGGTGATGGCCGGCGCGAGCGCGGCCGTCCCGGGTTCGCCGATGCCGCCGGGCGCTTCGGTGCTCTTGACGATATGCACTTCCACCGGCGGCGTTTCATGAATCCGCAAGATGCGATAGTCCGTGAAGTTGCTTTGCTCGACCCTGCCGTCCTTGATCGTGATCTCGCTATAGAGCGCCGCCGTGATGCCAAAAATGATGCCGCCCTGCACTTGCGCTTCGATGGTGTTCGGGTTCACGGCCATGCCGCAATCCACCGCGCACACGATGCGCTCGACCTTGACCTCGCCTTCCTTGTCGACGCTCACATCGGCGACGATCGAGAAGAAGCTGCCAAACGCGTGCATCACTGAGACGCCGCGCCCCTGCCCTTGCGGCAATGCATGTTGTCCCCAGCCGGCCGCCTGCGTGGCGACATCGAGCACGTTGCGCGCGCGCGGCGACTTGCCCAGCAGGTCGCGCCGGTACTGGACCGGATCGGCCTTGGCCTGCGCCGCGAGTTCGTCGATGAAACTCTCCACCACGAAGGTGCCGCGCGTTGGCCCCACGCCGCGCCAGAACGCGGTGGGGACATCATGCGGTTCGAGCCGCACGTAATCGATCAGTTGATTCGGCAGATCGTAGGGAAGATCGGCCGCGACTTCCACCGCGTCCGGATCGACGCCGTTCTTCACGGCAGGCGGCGCGAAGCGCGCCAGCACCGACGACCCGACGATGCGATGCGTCCAGGCGACCGGCTTGCCGTTTGCATCGAGGCCCGCGGAAAGCTGGTCGTAATAGCACGGACGGTACATGTCATGCTGAATGTCTTCTTCGCGCGACCACGTCACCTTGACGGGCACGCCCAGCGCCTTGCCGATCTTGAGCGCCTGCGTCGCCATGTCGAATTCGAGCCGTCTGCCAAAGCCGCCGCCGAGCAGATGGTTGTGCACGACGATCTTGTCCGCAGACAAGCCCGTGGCCTGCATGCCGGCGTCGCGAACGCGCGTGGGCACCTGCGTGCCGAGCCAGATGTCGCAGCCGTCCGGGCGCACATGCACGGTGCAGTTGATCGGCTCCATGGTTGCATGCGCAAGCAAGGGCTGAACGTACACGGCATCCACGCGCGTCTTGGCGCCCGACAATGCATTGCCGGCATCGCCTTCCTTGCGCGCGACGGCGCCGTTGCGCTGGGAGGCTTGCGCCATGTCATCGACGAGTTGCCGCGTCGACAGCTTCGCCCCCGCGCCTTCGTTCCACTCGATCTTCAGCGCCGCCGCACCGCGCTTCGCGGCCCATGTGTGATCGCCGATGACCGCAACGCCATTGTCGAACTTGACGACCTGGCGCACGCCCGGCACTTTCTTCGCGGCGCTGTCGTCGAAGGACACGACCGTGCCGCCGAAGACCGGGCAGTTGACGATGGCGGCGTACACCATGTCGGGAAGCCGCACGTCGAGTCCGAACATCGCGGTGCCATCGACCTTTTCGGGCGAATCGAGCCGCTTCACCGGCGTGCCGATGATCTTGAAGTCTTTCGGATCCTTGAGCTTGATGTCCGTGGGCACGGGCATCTTCGCGGCAGCTTCGGCGAGATCGCCATAACTTGCGCTGCGGTCGCCCGATGCATGGACCACCTTGCCGCCTTGCGCCTGACACGACGACGCGTCGCATTGCCACTGCTGCGCGGCCGCTGCGACGAGCATCATGCGCGCAGCCGCACCGGCTCGGCGCATGGGCTCCCAGGCATAGCGGATGGAGGTGGAGCCGCCCGTCAGCTGGCCGCCCAGCAGCGGATCGGTAAAGAGCTTTTCATTCGGCGGCGCGTGATCGATCGTGACCTGATCGAGCGGCACCTCGAGTTCCTCTGCGATCAGCATGGGCAGCGACGTATAGACGCCCTGTCCCATCTCGACCTTCGGCATGATGAGCACGACCTTGCCGCTCTTGTCGATCTGCACGAAGGCATTCGGCGCGAACACGCCGTCCTGTGGCGTCTCGACGCCATCGCCGCCGATCACCGACTTGCCCTTGCCTTGATCCTGGCTCGCGGCGGGCAGGCTGAAGCCGACCAGCAGTCCGCCGCCCGCGGCCACGCTCGCGGTTACGCCCCACTTCAGGAATACCCGGCGCGAGAAGCCCGCGCGAGCCGCATGTCGTCCCGCTTCGATCAGTCCTTGCGACATGTCACGCCTCCTTCGCTGCCTGCTTGATGGCGGCGCGGATGCGGTGATAGGTGCCGCAGCGGCAGATGTTGCCGGCCATGGCGGCATCGATGTCGGAGTCGCCGGGATCGGGCACGGTCGCGAGCAGGGCTGCGGCCGACATCACCTGGCCGGACTGGCAGTAGCCGCACTGCACGACGTCGAGCTTGCGCCAGGCTGCCTGCACCTTCTTGCCTGCTGGCGTGTCGCCGACTGCTTCGATTGTCGTGATCTTGCGATCACCCACTGCCGCTACCGGCAACACGCAAGAACGGACGGCCACGCCGTCGAGATGAACCGTGCAGGCGCCGCATTGCGCAATGCCGCAGCCGAACTTGGTGCCGGTGAGTCCGACGAGATCGCGCAAGACCCATAACACGGGCATGTCGGGCGGGGCATCGACCGTATGAGTCTGGCCATTGATTTCAAGCGTGGTCATGGGCGGCTCCGGCTTAGGAGTAGATATGGCGGATAGCGCAAATGGCCGGCTGCGGGGGGACAGCCGGCGTGAGGTCGAGCGGAAAGAGCTAGCGGATTGTAGCCTCGCTTTTGCAAACAAGCTCGACAGGTGGCGCGCGCGCATGTGCTCTTGAAGTTATCGGCTTGCCTTAATCTCCGCAGCCCTATTCTCTTCGATATTCCTTTAAGGCTCGTGTAAGCGTTGGCTTTGAACAAATTCAAAGGCTTCAGGCAAAAAAGAGGGTTAGTTGCAGTGCAAATTAGTCCGCGTCGATGGCTTGCGAATGACTATGCTTTGCCTAAAGCCGACAGCGTTTCCTCAAGCAGGGCGCGCAATCGCGCGACTCGCTTGAGATCGCGGTGATAACCCATCCATACGTCACGGCCCGGCGGTTGTTCGCCGACTTCGAAGCGTTTCAGGCGGGCATCGGCATCGCCGAGCGGACAAGGCAACACCGCGAAGCCCGCTCCCAAGGCGCACATCCGCGCCTGGACATCGCGATTGTTGCTGCCAAAGACGATCTTCGCCTTGGGCAATGCGCGCTTGACCCATAGCACGTCTGGTAATTGATCGAATGCGCTGTCCATGCTGATGAGCGTCTGTCCTTCTCCATCGCCCAGCGAAGGAGGCGCGAGATCGCGGCGGCCATAGAGTGCGTAATCGATATGCATGAGCTTGCGCTGCACCACGTCAGGCTCATCGAAGGGCGTGATGCGGAACACGAGATCCGCCTCGCGACGCGCCAGGTTATAGCGGCGCGCATCCGTCACGAGTTCGAGTTGTACAGCGGGATGCCTGGCGAGAAAGCGTGCGAATACCGGCGTCAGCACATGAACGCCGAACCAGTCCGACGATGAAACGCGCAGCAAGCCGGTCAGTGACGCTTCCTGTCCCGCCAGCGCGCGCGTGAAGCTCAGCGCCTCTTCTTCCATGCGCTCGGCGTGGGACAGCACGGCCGCGCCTTCGTCGGTGAGCACGAAGCCATCGCTCGTGCGCTGGAACAGCACATGACCGAGCGCGTCCTCCAGCGCGCGCAGACGGCGTCCCATGGTGGGCTGCGTCTGGCCTGTCACGCGCGCCGCAGCGCCCAGCGTGCCGGCTCGTGCGATGGCGAGGAACACCCGCACGTCGCTCCAGTCGAGATCGGGTCCATTCATTTTTGTATGATCGCCGTTCAATTTTTTGGATTTACATGCTTGTGTGCATGGCCGAGTATGAGCGTATCGAAACCAGCATTCAAGCTATCAAGGAGCCCGAGATGTCCACCATGCATGCACTCGTTCTGAACCGGCACGACGGTCCGCTTGAACTCGTCGACATGCTTCGTCCCGAACCCGGCCCGGGACAGGTTCTGGTGCGCATTGCCGCCAGCGGCCTCAATCCACTGGACACGAAGATCCGCGCCGGCGCCGCAGAGCACGCACGGCATCCGCTGCCGCTCGTGCTGGGCATCGACATGGCAGGCATCGTCGAGGCAGTCGGACACGACGTCGATGCCTTCAAACCCGGCGATGCCGTGTATGGCATGACCGGCGGCGTCGGCGGCATACAGGGTTCGCTTGCGCAATACGCGTCGGTCGATGCCACGCTGCTCGCCCACAAGCCCGCGAATCTCTCCTTGCACGACGCAGCCGCCCTGCCGCTTGCCTTCATTACCGCTCATGCGGGCATCGTGGACCGTGCGCGCGTGCAGGCCGGACAAACCGTGCTGGTCCAGGGCGGCGCCGGCGGTGTGGGACACGTCGCCGTGCAACTGGCGCGCTCGCTCGGTGCGCAAGTGTTTGCCACGGCCAGCCGAAAAGATCATGCCTATATCGAGAGCCTCGGCGCTATACCGATCGACTACAAGACAACGAGCGTCGAGCACTACGTCGCTGAACATACACACGGGGCCGGCTTCGACGTCGTGGTGGACACTGCCGGCGGCGCTTCGCTTGATGCATCGTTCGCAGCGGTCCGGCACTTCGCCCATGTCGTCAGCGCACTCGGATGGGGCAACCATGCGCTGGCCCCGCTGTCGTTCCGTGAAGCGAGCTATTCGGGCGTCTTCACGCTGTATCCGCTACTGACGGGAGAACATCGCGCGCATCATGGCGAGATGCTGCGCGTGGCTGCACGGCTCGTCGAAGCGGGCAGGCTCGTGCCGCGCGTGGATCCGCGCCGCTTCGACCTGCATCACGCGGAAACAGCCTATGAAGCATTGATGAGCGGCGCGGCGCAGGGAAAGATCGTGGTGGATGTCGACGCACAACGCCGCGCTTGATGAGACTCGAATACATTCGCACTTATCGTAACTTGTGGGGCTATTGGCAATCTTGACCGGCTTCGTCATTACCCTGAGAAGAACCAGGCGAACCATCCAAGGGTGATGTCATGGCCTCGCATGCTGAACTCAGGCGCTTCACCGCCAATCTCGCCGATGAACTCGACAGCGCCGCGCTCTACGACACACTGGCGCGAGCCGAACCGCAAGAAGACAAACGGCGCGTCTATGCCGAACTGGCCGACGCCGAGCGCCGCCATGCCAGCATCTGGGCCGCGAAACTCAACGCGAATGGCGTGCCTGTTCGTGCGCATCACCTGAGCGTGAAGACGCGCATCATGCGCACGCTGGCTCGCGCCTTCGGGCCGGACTTCGTGCTCCGCTCGGTCGCGGCGAACGAGAGGGCCGATCGCGACAAGTACGCCGGACAACCCGATGCCGCGCAGATGTCGATGGAAGAACGGCATCACGCGGACATCGTGCAGGACGTGGTGAGCCGCAACAAGGGACTCGACAAGGGTCACGCAATAGCGGCAGCCGAAGCATGGCATCGCGGCGTCGCTTCCGGCAACAACTTGCGCGCTGCCGTGCTCGGCGCGAATGACGGCCTCGTATCGAACTTCTGCCTCATCATGGGCGTCGCGGGCGCCGGTGCCGGAAGCAGAGCCGTCCTGCTCACCGCGTTCGCCGGTCTGATCGCGGGCGCGGCGTCGATGGCGCTCGGCGAATGGCTGTCCGTCACCAACGCGCGCGAACTGGCGCGCACGCAGATTGCGAAGGAGAAGGACGAACTCGATCACATGCCCGACGCCGAACGCCACGAACTCGCGCTCATCTATCAGGCGAAGGGCGTCGAGCCAGCGGAAGCGCGCCGCGTGGCCGCGCAGATCATGCTCGACAAGGACAAGGCACTCGATACCCTCACGCGCGAAGAGCTGGGACTCGATCCACGCGAACTCGGCGGCAATCCCTGGACAGCTGCGCTTGCGTCGTTTGCCTTGTTCGCCATTGGCGCAATGTTTCCGGCGGCGCCCTTTCTTTGGTCGAGCGGCGCGAACGGGATTGCGCAGTGCATGGCGTTGAGCGCGTTCGGACTGGCCGGCATTGGCATCTTCACCTCGCTGTTCAACGGCCGCGGCGCGCTTTTCTCAGCGGCGAGGCAAATGCTGATCGGACTGGCAGCGGCGGGCTGCACCTATGGGCTCGGGAAGCTGCTCGGCGTATCGCTGTAGTCACTGTAGTGAATGACTCAGCGAATCATCTCCCAGTTGGCATAGAACACGCGACGCACCGACACCACGCTCAGGCGCACGCCCGTCACGAGCGCATGCAATACGCGGCCGAAGTGCGTGGGCCGCAATACGTCCAGAAAGATGCAATAGCGCAAGCGGTCCGAATCGTTGATGGACTGATGCATGAGGGTGTCGTCGAAAATGAAGAGCGGCTCATCATGCCAATAATGCCGATGCCCCGCCACATCGATATATACGTTCTCGTCCTGCACAGGCTTCAGGTTATACAGGCAACGGAGCGTAAGTCGCAGAGGCCCGTAGTGGACCGAGGTGCTTTGCCACTCATTGAAAACCGATATGCCGATGGTCTGCACATACTTGAAGTTGCGGCCGAACTCGGGCAAGTCGATCGAGCTTTCCACCGGCACGCCGTACCAGCGCGCGAAGCACATGCCCCGCCGTTTGTCCGGCATCTGCGCGGCGAGATGCGCCTGAACATAAGTCAGGTTTTTCCGGAACGCGCCAATCACGTGGCGAATTTCTTCCTGATGACCCTCGGGCAGGTCCGCAAGCGCATAGATGCCGCGATTGCGCTTGCATAACAAATCCACCAGAAGATTGAATGGCGACAGCACCCACGTGAGCACGCCATTGCCAAAGAAATAGCGGCGCCAGCTGGCAAGATTGAATTGACGGCTACGCTGGAAGTCCGCGAATCCGCATGCGATGAACGCTATGCAGAAAGCCGGGGCAAAAAACAGAAGAATCAACAGAACAAGTTTGGTGAGCAGATCCTTTCGTTTCACATTCGGCCTCGGCGATGATCCACGTTGACCGTTACATGATAGTACCGAGTTACGCGCACGGTACACTGCCGTTTTAACCTCGCCCATCTACCGAATGAGCCAAGTCCTTTCGCTGCGCCCTTTCGTTCCCGCCAAAGACTTCGAGTTGTCCAAGCGCTTCTATGAGGCACTCGGCTTTCGCATCACGCATCAGGACGAGAACATCGCGATGCTGAAGTCCGAAGGCTTCAGCTTCATCCTGCAGAACTTTTATGTGAAGGAACTGGCCGAGAACTTCATGATGCAGATGCTCGTGCGCGATCTCGATGCCTGGTGGCGCGACACGAACCCGGCCGCTCTGAGCGGAAGCTTTCCGGTCAATCCCGCGCGTGCTCCCGCAGTGCAGAGCTGGGGAATGAAGGTCGGCTTCGTGTTCGATCCGTCCGGCGTGCTGTGGCACGTCGCAGAGGCGCTGTTCTGAGTCACTCTTCCAGAACGATCTGCACCTTCACGTCGGTCGGCACACCGCTCGCCGCTTCCTCGAATGCCTTGATGCCTTCTGCAAACGGGAACGTGCGTGAGATAAACGGCTTGACATCGAGCTTGCCGGATGCAATCAGCTGAATGGCGCGCGGAAAGATATTGGCATAGCGGAACACCGATTCGATCCGCGCTTCCTTGATCTGCACCGCGACTACATCGAGCGGAATGGCATGCTGTGGCATGCCGACCAGCACGAGACAGCCGCCCGGACACAGCAGATCCACGATGCCGTCGAAGGCCTTCTCGTTGCCGCTCGCCTCGAACACGATGTCGGCGCCCCAGCCATCGGTCAGTTCCTTCACCACGTCGAGCGCGCGGCGCTCGCGAATATTCACCGGCGTCACACCCTGCACGCCGCCGATCAGGTCCAGCTTCTCTTGAACCAGATCGCAGACGATCGCGCGGCTGCACCCGCCCGCGAGCGCAGCCAGCGCGCACATCATGCCGATCGTACCCGCGCCGAGCACCACGGCAACGTCGCCCGGCTTGATCGCGGCCTTCTTCGCGGCTTGCAGTCCGATGGAGAGCGGTTCCACGATCGCGCCTTCCGCAAAGCTCACGTTATCCGGCAGCCTGTAGGTGAACGCGGCCGAGTGCACGACATAGGGCGCGAGACAGCCATGCACCGGCGGCGTGGCCCAGAAGCGCACTTTCGGGTCGAGGTTATACAGTCCCTCGCGCGAGGCGCGCGACTCCATGTCGGGCACGCCCGGCTCCATGCAGACGCGGTCGCCCGGCTTCAGATGCGTGACCTCCTCGCCCGCTTCGACGATCGTCCCCGAGGCCTCGTGCCCGAGCACCATCGGCTCATTGACGACGAACGGTCCAATGCGCCCGTGCTGGTAGTAATGAATGTCGCTGCCGCAAATGCCCACGGTATGAATCTTGATGCGCACATCGCGCGGTCCCACCACTTGCGGCAGGCTGAACGGACGCAGACTGATGCGCCTTGCTTCCTCGAGAACCAGTGCTTCCATCATCTTTCCTTTGATGTTGAACAAGCGGGATCAGCAGGCCTGGAATCCGCCATCGACAAGCAGACTCACGCCGCTCACCATGCTCGAATCGTCGCCGAGCAGGTAAGCGATCGTGCGCGCCACTTCAAGCGGCTGCACGAAGCGATTCATCGGGATGCGCGCCAGCATCGGGCCGGACTTGGCAGGATCGCTCCATGCGCGTTCGCCCATCGGCGTCATCGTGACCGTAGGCAGCACCGCGTTCACGCGAATGCCGTGCGGTCCGAGCTCGGTGGCCATCACGCGGGTCAGCGCGTCCATGCCGCCCTTCGATGCGCAATACGCGGCATGCAACGCGAAGCCCACGTTCGCCGAAAGACTCGACACATTGACAATGGACCCGCCCACGCCACGCTCGATCATGTTTTTCGCGCATTCCTGCGCGACGATCATCGCGGCTCGCAGGTTCACGTTCATCGTCAGGTCGAAGGCCTCGACGCTGGTTTCGAGGAACGGTCGCAGCACCGCGAGACCCGCGTTGTTGACGAGCAGGTCCACGGGCTGCGCGTTGCGTGCGGCTTCACGCGTGGCGTTTGCATCGGCGAGATCCACGGCGATGGTTTCGCAGCCGGTCTCATCGCGCAACGCATCGAGATCGGCGGGGCTGCGGCTCAGCGCAATCACGCGCGCGCCGCGCTCTGTCAGCAGATGCACGGTCGCATGGCCAATGCCTTTGCCCGCGCCCGTGACGAGCACGGTCTTGCCGGCAAACTCGCGGTTCCTGTCGATGGTCGGGTTCATTGAATGGGTATCAAGGCGTGTCGCACAGGCGCTGCGCGGTCTCTTCATCAGTCACGAGCACGGACGGATAGCGTCCGCGCAACGCCGCGCGCGTCACATGGAATTTCTTCTTGCCGCCGCTCACGAGCACCACGCGCCGGATCTTGCGCAGGTCTTCCAGCGTGATGGCGACGGTGCGCCGGTTTAGCGGATGATCGATCAGCTCGCCGTCTTCATCCATGAAGTGCCCCAGCATGTCGCCGACCGCGCCGGCCTTTTGCAGCGTGCGCAGTTGCTCGGGGTTATCGATGCCGTAGGTCACGACCAGCGACTCGGTGAGGTCGCCAGCAGTGAGCAGCGCGAGACTCGCATTGCGCGCAAGCTCATAGGTTTCGCGCACGGTCTCTTCCTGAAGGATCACGTCGCGCGCCTTCTGGCTGCTCACGTAGATCGGCGCGGCGAACAGATAACTGTCCGCGCGGCAGATGTTGGCGAAGTCGGAGACGATGTCGAACGTATTGATGCTCGGGCAATGCGACAGCCCGCCTTGCAGCGACACCGCCGAAATCGCGCCGTAAGACCGCTGCGGCATCGCGCGCAGCACCGCGCGAATGGTGCGGCCCCAGCCGAGCCCGATGGTCTGTCCCGCGCTGATCTGCCGCGCAAAGTAGTTCGCCGCCCCGATGCCGAGCGCCGCGTTGTTGGCTTCGGTGTCCGCGCCGGTCGGCACGACGACCGCGCACTCCAGTCCGAAGCGCTTGGCAAGCGCCTCTTCCAGCGCGACACACGGCGCGATCTTGCTGTTGATCGTGATCTGTACGAGTCCGGATTCGCGGCTCGCGGCCAGCAGCCGGTTCACGCGCACGCGGTTGCTGCCGATGCGCTGCGCGATCTCCTGCTGCGTCAGGTTGCCGACGTAGTAATGCCACGCGACGCGCGCCTGCAATTCCTCTTCGGAGTCGATGGCCTCGTCCGTTTCCGCGACGGCGATGCTCGGTGCGCTCTTGCTCATGTTGCTCCAGTGTTCAGTGATGGGCACCGTGATTCTATTTGACCGCGCCCATCGTGAGCCCTTGCACCAGCCGGCCGGACACGGCCAGCGCGAACACCACCATCGGCAGGACGATCAGCGTGCCGGTCGCCATGATCTCGCCCCACGGCAATTCATAGCCGCTCATGTAGCTCGTTGCCGCCACCGGCGACGTGATGGCGTCGCTGCGCGTCAGCACGAGCGCATACAGCAGATCGTTCCACGAGAAGATGAACGCGAAGATCGCCGAGACAACGATGCCCGGCATCGCCAGCGGCAGATTGATGCGCCAGAACACGCGCCAGGGTGAAGCGCCGTCGAGACGCGCGGCCTCATCCAGTTCGATTGGGATGTTGCGGAACTGATCGGTGCAGATCCAGACGACGATCGGCAATGAGAACGTCAGGTAGAGCAGGATCAGCACGATATGGGTATCGACGAGTTCGAGCTTCGTCGCGATCAGAAAGAACGGCACGGCGAGCACGACAGGACTCACCATGCGGTTCGAGATGAACCAGAACCACAGGTCTTCCTTGCCGCGAAACTCATAGCGCGCGAGCGCATAGGCGGCGGGTGCGCCGAGCAGGATGGCAAGCACGGTGGTGCTGCTCGCGATGATCAGCGAGTTCAGCAGGCTGCCCGCGACATCATGTTCGAACAGCGCCGCCGAGTAATGATGCAAGGTGGGCGAGAACAGCCACTTCGGCGGGTAGGCGAGTGCATCGGCCTGGCTCTTCAGGCTCGTCGTGACCATCCAGTAGAACGGGAAGACCGACGACAGGAACACGACCAGAAGGCCCAGAAAATGCCATGCAGTGACGCGCTTGCGCGCAGCGCGGGCGCGTTTCGCGCGCGACGACAAGGCGCCGTTCGACGCCTGCGAGACAGATGAACTCACGCAGCCTCCCGATACACGAAACGAATGTAAAGACGCGACAGCACGATGGTCAGAATCAGCAGGATGATGGCCTGCGCGGACGCCATGCCCTGATCGAACAGACGGAAGCCCACCCGCTGGATATACACGCTGATGAACTCGGTCGCGGCGCCCGGTCCGCCGCGCGTCATCGTGAAGACAGCGTCGAACATCTTCAGCATGTCGGCGGAACGCAGGATGAGAATGACCGTGAGACCCGGCAGCAGATACGGCCGCTGCAAGTGCCACAGGATCATGCTCCACTTCGGCGTCTCCAGACGCGCCGCTTCTTCCGCTTCCTTCGGCACCATGGAGAGTCCCGCGAGCAGGATCAGCGCGCAGAACGGCGTCCACTGCCAGATATCCATGATCATGACGGAGACGAAGGCGAGCGTCGGGTCGGCGAGCCAGTCCTGCGGCGGAATGCCGATCAGTCCGGTCAGATAGTTCGCCACGCCGAACTGGCGATTGAAGATCAGCCGCCCGATCAGCCCGACCACCGCATACGTGGTTGCCATCGGAATCACGAGGCTCACGCGGGCCGCCGCGCGCATCCACGGCAGTTCGGTGCGATGCAGCATGAGCGCCGCGAACAGCCCGAGCGCGACCTCGATCGGCAAGGTCACGCACAGGAACAGCGCGGTGCGCCCGAGCGCGCCCCAGAAGGACGGATCGGTCAGCGTGGCGATGTAGTTATCGAGCCCGATGAACGGCGTACCCGAGGCCAGATCCGCGAGCTTGTACTGATGAAACGAGTTATACAGCGCAAGCAGCAACGGATAGATGCCGATGATCGCCAGCGCGGCAATGGCGGGTATCAGGAACCAGAAGGCGGGCGAACGCGGCAGGATGCCCAAATAACGCGCGGGCTTGCGCGGTCCTCTCGCGTGCAGTGCGGGTGATGCCATTCGATCGCCTCCGGTTCCTGTGAACGGGTTACTTCAGCAAGGGTTTCTTGCCGTCGTAATAGCCCGCTTTCTTGAGGATGTCCTCGGTCTTCTGACCGATGGTCTGCGCGCCCTCCTTCACCGTCACCTGGCCCAGCATCATCTTGCTGCCCCATTCGCCGATCACTTCCGACACCGCCGGCCATTCCGGGAAGCGCGGCCGGTAATCGGGCACGCCGCCTTGCCACGACTCGACCATCGGCTTGACGAACGGATACTTGTCCTGCACGGCCTTGTCCTCGTACACCGCCATGCGCGCCGGCACGCCGCCCGCGTCGAGATAAGGCTTCGCCATGGCTTCCGACGTGATCCATTGAATGAAGAGCCAGGATGCTGCCTGCTTCTTCGCGTTCGACTTCGCGTTCACCGCGAGCGAGAAGCCGCCGAGCGCGGGCTTCAGACCCGCCGGGCCCTTCGGCTCGGTCGTGATGGCGAGACAGTTGCCGAGCTTCGACTTGCTCGGATCGGTCAGCGTGGGATAGAACGCGGACCATTCGGTGATCATCGCGACCTGCCCTTGCGCAAGCGCGTTCACCGCTTCCGCGTGATCGAAGTCGACGATGCCCGGCGGCATGTACTTCATCAGCTTCTGCCGGTATTCGAGGCCCGCCTGCGATTGCGGCGACATCAGGTTCGACTTGAATTTCGCGTCGAGCAGCGAGCCGCCGTTGGGCCACAGCACGCGCATGAAACTGTCCGCCGATTGCGTTTCGCCGCGCCTCGATTGCAGCGCGAAGGCGAATTTGTCGCCCTTCGTGAGCTTCGGCGCATAGACGTTGAGGAGCTCGTCCCAGGTCTTGGGCGGTTCATCGAAACCCGCGTCCTTCAACATGCACTTGTTGTAGAACATCAGGCCCGAGTAGTTATCGAACGGCAGGCCGTAGGTGACCTTGTCCCACGACCCGAACGAATCGAGCAGGATCGGGAAGAAGCCCTTCAGGTTCAGGCTCGGGTCCGCGAGCTTGGGGTCGTCGGTGAACTTCTTGATGGGCACGAGCCACTTGTTGCTCGCGAATTCGCCGATCCACACGACGTCCACCAGCACGATGTCCTGATCCCCGCCGCCGACGAAGTTCAGCACTTCCTTCTCACGCGTGTTCTCGTAGGGAATGACTTCCCAGCGCACCTTGATGCCCGTCTCCTTCTCGAACTGCGGAATCAGCTGTTGCGCGGCCTTGTAGCCGGGGCGGTCGAGAAAGATGGCCTTGATCGTCGTGCCCGAGTAAGGCTGCGCGGCTTCCTTGAGCGTCCAGGCTTGCGCATTCGATGCCGCAAACGCCGCGCTTGCCGCCAGTAGCGCCACTGCCGCGATGTGTTTGATCGGGCCGGGTTGCGTGGCCGGGATGAAGCGCTTCTTCATGCCTGTCTCCTTGGTTTTTATCGAGCGGGTATGCGGTCGGGTTCAGTTCGTTCGTGCTTCTTTGCTGCGCTCCCAGACGTGCAACGAGCGTGCAACGAGCCTGTCACGAAGCCTCCTTCGGCTTCGGATCATACGCTCCGTTTCACTTGTAATTTCGGTTTTACAATTGTATATTTTGGCCCGAACAGGTTGTCAAGAACAAAAATCGCCGATGCATCCGATGCTGCGCTGCCGCAGCCGCACACTGGAGACAACGCATGAGCGCAGTTCATTTGCAGCAGATCCGCAAGACCTTCGGCGGCGTGGACGTGCTGAAGGGCGTGGAGATCGAAGTGGCGGACCGGGAGTTCATGGTCTTCGTCGGCCCTTCGGGTTGCGGCAAGTCCACCTTGCTGCGCACCATCGCCGGACTCGAACGCTGCGACTCCGGGCAAGTCCTGATAGGCGGCGAAGACGTCACCGAACTCGAGCCGTCGCAGCGCGGCGTCGCCATGGTGTTCCAGTCCTATGCGCTCTATCCGCACATGTCGGTGTACGAGAACATCGCATTCGGGCTGCGCATGCTGAAGCTGCCCGAAGCGCAGATCAAGGAACGCGTGCAGCGCGCGGCGGAGATCCTGCAGATCGGCCAGTTGCTCGAACGGCGTCCGCGCGCGCTGTCGGGCGGACAGCGTCAGCGTGTGGCCATCGGGCGTTCCATCGTGCGCGAGCCGAAGGTCTTCCTGTTCGACGAACCGCTCTCGAATCTCGATGCCGCGTTGCGCGTGCAAATGCGCCTCGAACTCATCAAGTTGCACAAGCAACTGAACGCAACGATGATCTATGTCACGCACGATCAGACCGAAGCCATGACCATGGCGGATCGCATCGTCGTGCTGAATCATGGGCGCGTGGAGCAGATCGGTTCGCCGCTGGAGCTGTATCGCGCGCCGCATAACCGCTTCGTCGCCGGCTTCATCGGTTCTCCGAAGATGAACTTCATGGACGTGCGCGTCATGCGTACGGATCACCTGGGCGTGACCATCGAGCTGCCGGGCGGCGAGGCGCTCACGCTGCCCTTCGCCGCCGGTGCGCTCAAGGCGGGCGAGACGCTGACGCTCGGCATCCGGCCGGAACATTTCATCGAGTCATGCGGCGGCGACATCGACAGCGGCCTGAGCGGCGAGGTCATGGTGATCGAGCATCTCGGCGGCGAGACGCTGCTGCATCTGCGTCTGGCCAACGATCTTGTGATCCAGGTGAAAGGCTCGGGCGAATCGGACGCCGTGGAAGGCCAGCGCCTCAACGCGGGCTTCAGCATTCGTCACGTTCATCTGTTTCTTGAAGACGGCAGCGCGCTCGAACGCATGCGGCCGGTGGCGCAGACGGCCACGGCGTGACGCGGCGAGACAGTTGCGGTCCGTCAAGTTAATGGAGGACGTGCCGTAAACGAGGACACGCGCCAACTGGCGCATTCGGCCGATACGCTTCGCGGCCGACTTCATCTCGTGTCTCGTGAACTCCATGGCATCTCGAATTCGCTCGCTCGCGGCGTCGGCTGCGGGGCTCACCTTGTTGCTCGCGATCGGAGCAGCGCCCTCCACGCTCGCCGCGACCAGCGCCGAGCTCGCCGTCTCGCTGACCATCTACGAGGTCTGCACCCTCGATACCGACGCTCGTCGGCCCGCCGTCGCCTGCTCGGCGACGGGACAATATCGCATCCTTACCGGACAATATTTCGCCGATTTCAAGGTAGCCGACGCTGACAAGTTACTAACGCGAAACAAGCCCGTCATCGAAATCGCCTTTTAAAAGAGTGCGTTGCAGCATTTCGTTAATCCGTTGCGTTCGTTACAAACGGTTACGTCTTCGGTGTGAGGATTGAACAAGAATGGAAGCGTCCACCGAGGTGTAGACGCCTTTTGCGTTCACTGCGCAAACGTTGTCGAGCACGGACACATCAATAAAAAATAATCTGAGGTGAAGAATGCGTCGTCATTCGATTGCGGTTTCATTCATTTCACTTGCGTTAGCCACGGGGCCCCTCATTCCCTTCGGAGCGCGAGCCGCTACCAAGACCACGACTTTCGTGGTGTCCCTGACGTTGCAGAACGACTGCAACATCACAGCCAACCCGCTGAACTTCGGTACGTCAGGCGTCATTGCCGCGAACATCGACCAGACGACCACGCTGGCGGTCACGTGTTCGAACGGCGCGGCCTATAACGTCGGGCTCGACGCTGGCTCGGTCGCCGGCTCCACCATCCCGGCCCGTTTGCTGGGCGGAACCGGCACGCCCGTTCCGACGGTCGCCTATCAGCTCTACCGCGACGCCGCCCGCACCCTGATCTGGGGGCAGACGGTCGCCACGGACACGGTGGCGGGCACCGGCAACGGTGCGGCGCAGACGTTGACGGTGTATGGCCGCGTTGCGCCGCAGACCACCCCGGCAGCGGGCACCTATACGTCGACGGTCACCGCGACCATCACGTTCTAGGTATGCGCGATCCGAAGGTGGGTCAAGCCCTCCGCCGGGCGGGGCGGGGGTGGCTGTATACGTTCGTGCTGCTCGCGCTCTCGCAGCTGGGCAGCGCGTGGGGCGCTGCGCTTCAGGTTTCGCCGATCCGGCTCGACCTGTCCGCCGAGAAACCCGCCGCCGCCCTCACGCTGCATAACGACGGCACCGTGCCGCTCTATGCGCAGGTGCGCGTGTTCGCGTGGACGCAAACCGTCGATGAAGATCATCTGGACCGCACCTCTGCCATCGTCGCGAGTCCGCCTATCGTCAATGTCGCGCCGGGTGGCGATCAGACCGTCCGCATCCTGCGCGTAAGCACGACCCCGCTGGTCCGCGAGGAAGCCTATCGGCTGCTGATCGACGAATTGCCGAACGGCCAGGCCGCCTCCTCGACCGGCATACGCATGCAGTTGCGTTATTCGGTGCCGGTGTTCGTCGGCGCCAAGGAGGACCAGGTGCCTGCACTTGCGCTGTCGCTCGAACGCACTGAAGCGCCGGACGGCCACGACACCCTGATGCTGCGCGCGGCGAACAACACGGATCTCCACGCGCAACTGAGCCGCGTACACCTCGACTGGCCCGATGGCCATTCGACCCAGGTGTCCGCCGGCCTCCTTGGATATGCCCTGCCGCACATGGCCCGCCGCTGGCCGGTACAGGGCGCACCCTCGGGCGTGACCTCGGCGACGCTCAAGGCGCTCGTGAACGGCGAACCGGTGACGATGCGCGTGAGCGTCGTCGGACCGCAACCCGATCGGTGACCCGTGGATGCACTCGCCCCACCGGCATTCGTGCCACACCCGCGGCCATGCCTTGAGGCGCATGCGCTGGGTGCCGCCGGTCTGCGCAATCTGCATAGTGGCTTCGACATGCGTGCCGGCGCGCGCCGATGACGTTCCCGCAACGCTGGCTGCGGGCGACCTTCCCGCCACGCTGGCCGCCTTGCGTGGCGGATTTCCCGCTGCAGGCGGCGGCGCCACGGGCGAGCTGTATCTCGAAGTGGCCATCAACGGCGTGTCGACGCAGAAGATCGCGCAGTTCTTCATCACCGACACGATGATCTACACGACGATCAACGAGCTGCGCGACCTCGGCCTGCGCACCGACGACCTCAAGCCCGACGCCCAGGGCCGCGTCGGGCTCGGCTTCGTGCCGGGCCTGCGCTATACCTACCAGCCGGAGCGGCAGCGCATCAACCTCGAAACCAACGATTCGCGCCGTCTGCCGGCCGCGCTCGCGAACACGCCCGCGCGCCCGCCGGTGGCCGCCACCGGCACGGGCCTCGTCATTAACTACGACGCGACGGTGCAGACCAACTCGCCGACGCAATACGGCCTCTACAGCGAGGAGCGCTTTTTCTATCCGGGCGGCGTGTTCGACAACACGGGCACCGCGTACTGGTATTCGGACCGGCATCGGTACGTGCGGCTCGATACGTCATGGAGCCATTCCGACACCGACACGCTCGTGACCACGCGTCTCGGCGACACGATTTCGTCCTCGCTCACCTGGACGCGGCCGGTGCGCATGGGCGGCGCGCAGCTGTCGCGCGACTTCAGCCTGCGGCCGGACCTGATCACCTATCCGGTGCCCGCGCTGGCCGGTTCGTCGGCCGTGCCGAGCGCGGTCGACCTGTATGTGAACAACGTGCGGCAGTTCAGCGGCAACGCGCCTTCGGGACCGTTCGTCATCAATGCGGTGCCCGCGATCAACGGCGCGGGCGAAGCGGTCATCGTGAGCCGCGATACGCTCGGGCGCAGCGTGATGACCACGGTGCCGCTGTATATCGATGCCCGTCTGCTCGCGCGCGATCTCACGGATTTTTCGGTTGAAGCGGGTTTTGTGCGGCGCGCCTATTCGCTGGATTCGTTCGACTACGCCGGCGACCCATCCCTTTCGGCGTCGCTGCGGCGCGGCATCACCGACGAATTCACGCTCGAAGCGCACAGCGAAATCACACGCGGTGTCTATAACGCGGGCGTCGGCATGCTGTTCGGCATTGGCCAATGGGGCGTGTTCAACATGGCGGTGGCGGGCAGCGCGGGCAATGGCGGTGCCAATCCGGCGCCGCTCTATGTCTATCCGGCGGGCTATTACGACGGCTTTTCGTCGATTGCACCGCAGGCCACGGCCATTCCCCGGCAACCCTCGACGGGCGGCGGCGGCGTGCAGGTCGCGGCTGGCTGGCAATGGCGCACGCCGGCCATTTCCATCGACTTGCAGGCCACCAAGGCCACGCCGCACTACAGCGACCTCGCCGCCGCCGAAGGCACGCCGGTCCCGCGCGCGACCTATCGCGCAACGCTCGCCGCGCCGCTCCGCGCGCTCGGTTCGTCGAGCACGGCGAGCGCGAGCCTTGTCGGCGTGGACGATCCGTACTACGGCGATTCACGCATCGGCTCGCTCGCGTACACGACCAGCTTGCCGCGCGGCGCGTCGCTGTCGGCGAGCGTCTATCACGACTTCGGCGACAGCCGCACGACCGGTGTCTTCGTGGCGTTGAGCTTCGTGATCGGCGGCGCGCTGAACGCGAGCGTCAACGCCGGCTCGGATCACGGCAACCCGATCTTCGGCGCGGCGCTGTCGAAGACGGCCGACTATGGCGGCGGCTTCGGCTGGCAGGTCCAGAGCTCGCGCCAGAACGGCATCCAGCAGTCGCTTGCGCAGGGCACCTATCGCGGCCGCTACGGCGACTTGCTGGCGTCGGTCGCGAACGTCGATTCGCGCACTTACGGCGAACTCGACGCCTCCGGTTCGATCGTCGTGATGGCGGGCGACGTGCTCGCGGGCCGGCGTATCGACGACGCCTTCGCCCTCGTCTCGACAGACGGCGTAGCGGGCGTTCCGGTGCTGCACGAGAATCGCGAGATCGGCAAGACCAATTCGGCGGGGCATCTGCTGGTGCCGGACCTGATTTCGTATCAGCCGAATCATCTCTCCATCGATCCGCTCGGCCTCCCCGCCGATACGTCCATCGCCACGACGCAAGTGAATCTCGCACCGCAGGCGCGCGCGGGCGTGCTCGCGCGCTTCCCGCTGCAGGATTTCAAGGGCGCGCAGCTGCAACTGCTGTCCGCGAACGGCCAGCCCTTGCCGGTCGGAACCCAGATCACGCATCGCGAAACCGGCAAGCAGTACGTGGTGGGCTACGACGGTCTCGCCTTCGTGGACGATCTCTCCCAATCGAATACGCTCGATGCCGCGCCGGCGGGCAAGCCCTGCGAAGTGCAGGTGCCTTACAAGGCTCAGGGTCACGGCCTGCCGACGCTTGGCCCGTTCACGTGCGGGGCTGCATCGCCATGAAGCGCCTCGTGCTGTTTCTCGTGTTTCTGCTGTTCAGCGCGACGGCGCAGGCGCAGACCTGCAGCGCGACGGCATCGAATGTTAACTTCGCCCCGATTTCTCCCGCGATCAGCTCCCTTGCGACCACCACGGGCACGATCACCATCACCTGCACGCCTGCCGTGTTGAACCCGCCGGTGCGCGTATGCCTCAACTTCGGCACCGGCGGCGGCGGCACTTCATTCTCACCGCGCCTGGCCACCTCCGGCACCGGCACGATTCAATACAACCTCTACTCCGATCCCTCCTTCAGCACGATTTGGGGATCGCGCACGTCCGCGACCTTCCCGGCCGTCGCGGTGGACCTGACGTTTCCGCTCGGCGTGTCCTCGGTGAGCCGCTCGGTGACCGTCTACGCTCGCACGGCGCCTGGCCAGACGGCGCTCACCGCCGGCAACTACCTCTCGATATTCTTCGGCACGTCCCTGGAAATGGATTACACGGCTTATCTCCTGCTCGCGCCCGACTGCTCCACGCTCACGTCGAATCCCACCGCGTTCGCGTTCGCAGTGCAGGCGCCAGTCATCAACGACTGCTCGCTGTCCGCCACCAACATCAACTTCGGCGCGGCGGGCGTGTTGAATGGCGCGCTCACCGCGACCGGAACGTTGAGCGTCGCGTGCACCAACAACGACGCCTATTCGATCACGCTCTCGGCGGGTGGCGGCACCGGCGCGAGTGTGGCCGACCGGCGCATGACGAAAAACGGAGGCACTGAGCAGGTGCAGTATCAGCTGTACACCACCCCCGCGCTCACCCTCCCCTGGGGCGACGGCACCAATGGCACGTCCGTCGTGGCCGCCGTGGGCACCGGCTCGAATCAGGCCATCACCGTATATGGCCGCGTGCCGCCGCAGACGACGCCGAGCGCCGGCACCTACACCGACACGATTGTTGCGACGATCACCTACTGACCGCGCACAACTCGTCCGGATTACAAAAGTTCGGGCACCTGTTCGTACAAACTGCAAAATAGCCGGCAAAAGCCCGCGCTCCCGATCCGCCCCGCATTCCGTCCCACACGGCGTAACACGCGCCGGATGTAACGTAACTGAAGCGCCTGTTTCATACTGGACACGGCCTTCCGTACGACGAAACACCCCCGCAAACGTTATCCAGCCGTAGCACGCCGGGCTTTCGCGTTGCATAAGCGCGGTAGAGCACATCTGGCATGACTCCTGCAATCTTCTGTCGAACCAACCGGAGGAGACAGGAAGCAGCATGAAAAGAACGACAGACGGCTCGCCCGCAGCGATCGCCGCGCCGAACTCAGATCATGCATTGAGGCATCGCGTACTCCAGGGCCTGAGGGCCGGTGAGTTCTGCATCGCCTATCAGGGAATCTATCGGGTGGACAGCGGCGAACTCGCGCAGATGGAAGCGTTGATTCGCTGGCGTCATCCGGAGTTCGGACTGCAGCTGCCAGGCGCATTTTGCGCGGCGTTCAAGGACGCCGATGTGATGCTCGAACTCACATGGTTCGTCATGGACCGCGTGGCCGCCGACATGGCCGCGTGGCGCGCCGCCGGCGGCGCGCACTATCCGGTGGCGGTCAACGTGCCGCCGTCCATCGCGGCGTTGCCCGGCTTCGCCGAGCGCATGGACAGCATCTGCCGCGCGCAGGGCGTCGCACCGGAATGCCTCGAACTGGAGCTGTCGGAGAGCGAGGACCTGGCGCGCTTTCCCGGCATGCAGAAGCTCGTGCGCCGCTTCCGGAACAAGGGCGTCAACATTTCGATGGACGATTTCGGCACCGGCTATGCCTGTCTCGCCGCGTTGGGTCCGATCGAATTCGGCACGGTGAAGATCGCGAAGGAATTGCTCGCGGAAGCGCCGAGCTGCCCGAACGCCTGTACGGTGTTCTCGGCGGTGCTCGCGCTGTTGACGCGGCTCAAGGTGTCGATTGTCGTCGAAGGCGTGGAGACGGCCGCGCAGGCCCAGTGGCTGGCGCAATGGCCGCATGTGCTTGCGCAAGGCTTCTTCCTGGCGCGCCCGGCATTCGGCATCGACCAGGTTCCCGGCGTACGCATGGCGAAAGCCGCCGTCAAACGCCGCGGGGTGCACCACGGCATACGTATCGCGAACGCGGCATGAATCTGAAGTCGAGCAGTTAGAACCGGTTTCCCAAGAGCTTCTGGCAGCCCTCGTAAAGCCAGAACTTCGCCGGCGCATGCGTGCGCCGGCGTTTTTTTTGGTGCGGTGCCATGCTGTTCGGGCCGCGGGCATGCGCTAGATCGGCCGGGTTTCGGGCTCCTCGTCGAAGATCTGGAACTTGCGCATCTTCTCCCACAACACCTTGCGGCTGATGCCGAGATGCTGCGCGGAATCCTGCCTGCGCCAGCCGTTCGCATCGAGCGCGGCGATCACGCGGTTGCGCTCGTTCATGTCCCACTTGCTGCGATCGACGAGCAGATCGGTTGCACCTTCTCCCACCGACGGTTGCTGCTGGTTGCGCGCCAGCACCAGCAGACGCTTCACGCGCGATTCGTCCCAGCCGCCAAGCTGGCGCACCGTCACGCCAACCCGTTCGGCCAGATTGCGCAGTTCGCGCACATTGCCGGGGAAATAGATATCGGCGACAGCGTCCGCGAGCCAGTAAGGCAGGTCCGGCAGCGCGTCGAGCTTGTCCTTGCCGATCACTTCGCTGATGAACGCCTTGAACAGCGCGATCTTGTCGGGCGCGCCGCGTTCCTCCAGCGACGGAATCTTGAGTTCGATCACCGCCAGCCGGTAATACAGGTCGGCGCGAAAGACGCCGTCCTTCACGAGTTGCGGCAGGCACTTGTTACTCGCCGCGATCAGCCTGGATTCGAGGCGCACCGGCGTCGCCGAGCCAAGCCGCGTGACGGCCTGGTCTTCCAGCACGCGCAAAAGTTTGACCTGCTGATAGAGCGGCAGATCGCCGATTTCGTCGAGGAACAGCGTGCCGCCATTGGCCTGTTCGAAATAGCCCTTGTGCGCCATCACGGCGCCCGTGAAGGAACCCTTCGCATGACCGAAGAACAGCGACTCGAACAGGCCATCCGGAATCGCGCCGCAATTCACCGCCACGAACGGCCCCTCGCCATAGCGCGAGTGCTTCTCGTGCAGCAACTGCGCGATGCGCTCCTTGCCGACGCCGGTCTCGCCATGCACCAGCACGCTGGTGTCGCAGTCGGCGAAGGTATCGACTTCATGCAGCAGCGCTTTCATGCAGTCCGCATGCGCGATCAGATCATCCGACGCCTGCGTATCCTCGCCATGCGCGCGCAGTTGCCGCGCGAGCTTGCAGACCATCGCGCGCAGTTCCGCGCCGGTGAAATCGAGCGGCAGGATGTGCGAGTAGTCGGCGGGGAACATCGACGGATCGCGCTCGCGCGGCGCGGCGCCGACCCACACGACGGGCATCGTGTGCCGCGCCTCCCAGTCGCGCAGCACAAACGCGCCGTGGTCGATCACGCTCACGCTGATGATCGCGAGGGCGGGACGCTGGGCGTCGCGGGGCGCGCTGATGGCGGTGCCGTCGGCGCGCAGCACGTCGACGTCCTGGCCGGACATCGCGCGCACCACGCGCTCGACGATGTCGGCCTTGCCCTCCCATACGTGAATGTCGAGGCCGTCGATTCTGGTGTTCTGTCTCATGTCGATCAATCAATCAATAGGCCAGTTGCGACTCGCCGCAGGTCAGCGACAGGTCGTGAATCGTGCTCGCGCCCACTTGCGCGCCGAGCGCCTGGAGCACCGGCAGCAGCACGGCGTCGAGGCTGATGAGCAGTTGCGGCAGCGTGGCCACGACGCCGCCCAGCAAGCCCGTGACGATGCCGCTCAGCAGGTCGGTCAGCACGGACGGCAGGATCGGCGATGAAATCTTCAGCGTGCCCGAGAGGCTCGTGTTCAGCCCGCTCAGTGCATTCGCAAGCGATGCGCCCGGCGCGGACGGCACGGTCTGGTAGTCGTCGGCGTTGCCGCTGACGCCGTCGAACGTGATGTTCGGCGCGGATGACGCGGGCATCTTCGCAGGGAGCGCGGCGGCAAGGCTCACGCTGGCCACGCCGGGCACGTTGAGAATGGTGGCGGGCACGGTGCAGCTGCCGAGCGCCGCATTGGCCGCCAGGTCGCCGACGCACACATTGGCGATGCCGCTCTGCACGCCGATCGCCGAGCGCCGGGCCAGCGGCGGACCGGCGCATTGCGTCGACGCGAGCCATGCGGTGCCTGACGCCACATCCACATACAGCGGCAGATGAATCAGCTGGCCGCTCAGCAACGGAATGAGCGGAATGGTCGGCAACTTCACGAGGCTCACGTCGACGGCCGCGCGCACTTGCGCCGTGCTGGCCTGCGTGCGCCAGTTGCCCTGGCCATCCTGCCCTGCCTCGCCGATGGCCAGCGCCGGCGGCTCGATGATCTGCACCGAAAGCGTCACCGAACCGAGCAGGCCCAAATCGACGCTCGGCTTCAGGATGACGGCCGCCTTGCCGGCCTGCGCGATCTCGGCCGAGACGAGCAGCGCTTCCAGCGGGTTGATGGTCGCGTCGAGCGCGCTTTGCGTGTTCGCCAGCGCAATCGACAGCAGCCCGGGCGAGCCGTTCTTGCTGCCGAGCGCGATGGTCTGGTTGCCGGGAATATTCGCATTGACGATAGCGCCCATCGCGCCGATCGCCGTCGAGAGATTCGCGTTCGCGACGGAGGTGGTTTGCAGCGCGTTCAGCATGAGTTTGGCGATATCGCCCGCGCTGAGTCGCAGGCCGAGCAATTGATCGACGGTGCCGACGCCTGCCGCCGTGACGAGATCGCCCACGCGCACCTGGGCATTTGCGAGCCCTTGGTACGACACGAGGTTCAGATTGAGATTCGTGCCGAGCAGCGCGTTCAGCAGGCCATTCAGCTGGCCCGCGCCGAGACTGACGAGCGTCGTGCCGATCGAGAACGAGCCGATGTCCGTTGCCCGGGCAATGGCCGTCGCCGTCACCTGCCGCGACGGTCCGACGAAGAAGTACGGCACCATGCGCGCCGCGCTCACCTTCACGGCGTTGACGGGCGCGCCGCTGGTCGAGAAATAGTCGGGCGCGGCGTTCGCCTGCGTATCCCAGCGCCCGCACGTGACGTTCAGGCTGCTGCCGGCGGCGTTGCCGTCGAAGCCGTTGACGAGCGCGCTGCCGGTCGCCGCCGACGTGGCGCGCGCGCACGAGCTGGACAGCGACTGCGTGCCCGCGCTGGCGGCGAGATCGACGACGCTCTGCAACGCGCGCCGCGCGAAGAACAGATTGCCGATGTCGAGCGCGCCCAGCGCCGCGACCGCCACGACCAGCCAGATCGCCGCGAGCGTCGCCGCCGCGCCGCGCTGGCGCTTAATGGGCGGTTGGAAGGTGCGGTGGGCTTTCATGGCGTGAGCAGCGGATGGGCATCAGTTCGCGTTGTGATAGTTGACGTCGAGCGCCGGCCGCCCGGCATCTTCGAGCGACGAACCGAAGCGCGCCGGAATCGCCGTCTCGAACGACTTCAGGTAGCGGTCGTAGGCCATGCTGGCCTCTGCGCCCAGCATCGGCTGCGCGGGTGCGGCGGCGGCGTTGCTGGACTGGAGCGTGAGCCAGGCCTGCGTCGCGTGGCCGATCTCGCTCGCCGCCGGCGGGTTCACACGCTGCGCGAAGGCGAGAACGGGTGCCACGCCCAGCACGGCGGCCAGCATCGTCAGGGGGATTCGTTTCATCGTTGCCTCGTGGTTCGAAAACTTCATGCAGCATCAACGCGCCGCGACGCGCGGCCGCGCCGCATCGGCCACGCGTTTTGCATCGCCGCGAATCGCCTGCTGCACGTCCGCCGTGAACTTCTGCTGGTCCATCAGCCCTTGCGCATTCGCCGCCTGTCCGCTGGCGAGCAGATACAGCGCGACATTGCTCAGGATCTTCGGGTTGCCCGGCGCAAGCTCGGCGGCCTTCATCAGCGGCACGCGCGCACCTTCGACGTCGCCCATCCGCAAGCGCGCATAGCCGAGGTCGGAGAGCATCGTGGCATCGGTCGGGGCGCGCTTCGAGGCCGCCTCGAAGCGTTCGGCGGCGTGCGTGAAATCGCCCTTCGCGCCCGCCAGCAAACCCAGACCGCGCAGACCGCGCGCGGCGAGCGGGGTATCGGCGAGACGCGCGTAGGCCGCCGCGCTCGCTTCGGGCTGCCCGGTCTGACGCAGCGCATCGGCGCGCAACAGGATGGTGTCGGGCGCTTCGCCATATTGCTGCTCGTAGGCATCGATATGCGCCAGCGACGCATACCACAAGCCCTGCGCCTGCATCCGGTCGATCAGCGCGAGGTACATGCCGGGCGTATCGGGCGGCGCGTCCTTCTGCTGCGCCTGATCGAGCGCGGCCTGGCGTTCGGCCTGGATGCCCAGGCCGTAGCCGTTCTCCTGCTTCGTCGCGCACGCGCCGAGCGTCGCGCAGAGCAGCGCCGCGAGCAGCGGACGCAAGAGGGTCGTGGAAAGAGTCATGAGCGTTCCGTTATCGATGAAGTCCTGCCAGCGCGTGCACCACCGCGATGAAACCCGGCCCGGCCGTAATGATCAGCAGCGCCGGCAACAGCGTGAGCACCATCACGCCGGTCATCTTCACGGTGACCCGGCCGATGCGCGCCCGCAGCGACGCGCGGCGCGACTCGCGCAGCCGGTCGCCGAACTGCTTGAGCGGATCCTGCACCGCGCCGCCGTGCTGCTCGACCTGGATGATGAGCCGCACGATGGCGGCGAGGTCGTCGTTTTCATAGCTCGTGGCGAGACGTTTCATTGACTGCTCGCGGGTGCGGCCGGTCACGAACTGCGCCTGCGCCAGCGCCAGTTCGCGGGCGAGCACCGGCAACACGTTGCCGAAGTCGTGGATCATCACCTGCAGGCTCTGATCGAGCGACAGCCCGACGCCCTGCAGCAGCCGCAACAGGTCGACGAACATCGGCAGCTCGTTTTCCACCGCGCGCTGACGCGCCTGCGCGCGCCGACGCACAAACCACTTCGGCGCCATGAATCCCGCCGAGAGCGCCATGAACATCAGCAGCATGAAGCGCGCACTGCTCATGCCGCCATGCGCGACGGCAAACAAGACGAGCGGCGCGCCGAGCGCGCCCGCGATGCGCGCTGCGAGAAAGCGGGCGCGCGCCTGGACATCGAGATAGCCACAGCGTTCGAGCAGACGCCGGTCTTCCGGCGCCACCGCAATGCGTCCGAACGGTGTGTCGAGCCACGCGACGCTTGCGCGTCCCAGTGCCGCGAACAGACCACGCGTCGGCGGCGGCGTGAGGCGCGTGGCGGGCGCGGCGGAAGCAGATGCCGCCGACAGCGACGCGGCGGCACGGCCCTGCAACGCGTGGTCGAGCGTGCGCGCGGAACGCTGCATGCGCAGATGGCGGCCGAACGCCAGCACGCCGCACAGGCACACGGCCAGCGCGGCGGCGGCGAGCGCGAGCGCGCCGAGCAAGGCAGGCGTGATCGTCATGTCCGCACCCTCGCCAGCCGGTATAGCATCCACGCGCCGAGCGCCTGCAACGCTACCGCCATATAGACGAGGCGCTTGCCGAGCGTGTCGGTCCACATGGCGTCGAAATAGGCGGGATTGGTCAGGATCACCATCGTGCCGAGCAGGATGGGCAGCAGTCCGAGCACCCACGACGACAGCCGCGTTTCAGTGGACAGCGCGATCAGTTCGCGATCGGCCTGTTCCAGGTCGCGCATCAGCGCGGCCATGCGGTCGAGCATGACGTCGGAGCGGCCGCCGTATTTCACCGACACGCGCAGCACCGAGCCCACCAGTTCCAGTTCGCGCACGCGATAAATGCGCGCCACCGCGCCGAGCGCGTGATCGATTTCCATGCCGGTGCGCAGCATCGGCAGCGCGCGGTTCAGGCATTCGGAGAGCGGCGCTTCGGCGCTGCCGAGCGCGCTCTGGAACGCGGCCGGCACGCTGTGACCGATGACGATCATCCGGACGATGCCGTCGAGGAACGGCGGCAGTTGCCGCACGATGCGCTGATAGCGTTTCTGCGCGCGCCACGTGAGCCACGCATAGACGGCAATCAGCACGAACGCCGCGACGCCCGCGCCAAGCGCCGGTCCCGCGCGCAAGCCGGCCCACAGCGCGCCGAAGCCGGCGACCGCGAGCGTCGTCGTGACAAGCGCGCCCGGCCGTTCGATGCCCGCGCGGTTCAGCAGATTGCCGACAAACGCGCGAACCTGCGCGATGCGCGCCCGGACGCCCGTCTGCATCTCGATGGCCGACGCGCCCGCTGCGGGCCGGGGCGGTTGCGGCGCGTTCGACGCGTGGAGTCCATGCGCCGTGCTCGCGGTCTGCACCTGCCGCTCGACGAAGCGTTCGGCCAGCGCCCGTTCGCGCCGCACGGCGCTGCGCCGCCACAGCATGAGCGCCGCCGCCGCGCACAGCAGCGCGACCATCGCGACGAGCGCGACGCCCCTAGCCACTGAAGCCCCCGCCGAAACCGCCGCCGAAGCGTCCCGTCTGCCCGAAGCCTTCGGACATCGCGACGCCCTGCGCCTGGCGGAATTTCGCCAGTTTCGGCGAACTCGGATGAATGCCGAGCCAGTTCCAGCGGTCCTGTTCGTCGCCGTTCATGTCGACGGACGGCTCATAGCGATACAGCTCCTGCATCGCGATGATGTTGTCGGACAGGCCCGTGACCTCGGTGACCGACAGAATCCGGCGCCGGCCGTTCGAGAGCCGCCCGATCTGCACGATGAAGTCGATCGCGTTGGCAATCTGCCTGCGCAGGCTCGCCTCGGTGCCCTGAAAACCCGCGAAGCCCGCCAGCATCTCCAGCCGGTACAGACACTCGCGCGGCGAACTGGCGTGCACCGTGCCCATCGAGCCGTCGTGGCCGGTGTTCATCGCCTGGAGCATTTCGAGCACTTCGCCGCCACGCACTTCGCCGACGATGATCCGGTCCGGACGCATCCGCAGCGTATTGCGCAACAGGTCGCGGATCGACACGACGCCCGCGCCGTCGAAGCCGCCGGGCCGGCTTTCGAGCCGCACCACGTGCGGATGGTTGAGCGACAACTCCGCCGTGTCCTCGATCGTCACCACGCGTTCGTGCTTTGGAATGAAGAAGGCCAGCGCGTTCAGCAACGAGGTCTTGCCCGAGCTCGTGCCGCCCGAGACCAGCACATTGCAGCGCGCCTCGACCGCCGCCTGCAACAGCGTTGCGATGTCCTGGTTGAAGGTGCCGTTGGCGAGCAGATCGTCGGGACGCAGCGGATCGCGGCGAAATTTGCGGATCGACACGACCGGCCCGTCGATCGACAAAGGCTCGATCACCACGTTGACGCGGCCGCCGTCGGGCAGGCGCGCATCGACCATCGGGTTGGATTCGTCGAGACGCCGGCCGATCGGCGCGAGAATGCGCCGCACGATGCGCAGCAGGTGCGCGTTGTCGGCGAAGCGCACCGGAATCTTTTCGAGCATGCCGTGCCGCGACACATAGACGTCGCTATAGCCGTTGATGAGGATGTCCTCCACGGCGGCGTCGGCGAGCAGATCCTCGATCGGGCCGAAGCCCGCGAGTTCCTTGGTCAGCGCCGCCGCCACCAGCCGCACTTCGCTCTCGTTGAGCGGAATGCGGCGCAGGCGCACGAAGCTGTCCATTTCCAGATCGACGAACTGCTGGATCGCCTGACGCGACCAGCGGCCGAATTCCGCGCCGAGTTCCTCGATACGCGACAGCAGATGTTCGTGCGCGGCCGTCGCCACGTCCTGGAACTGCTGCGACTGGGCGAACGCGACGGCGTCTTCGGCCAGATCGTTCGCGAACGCGATGTCCTTGCTGAAGTCCTGAACCATCGTCTATGACCGTCTGAAAAGGTTGGGAAGGAATTGCCCGGCGTGGAGCGCCGAGCGGAGGGACGCACGGCCGCCTGCCGACTGCGCGTCGCGCGCGGCCGCCTCGCCCGGCGTTTCATCGTGCAGACGCGTCACCAGCGGCGCGAGCGCGCGGACGTACGGATCGCGTTCGGCGCACTCGGCCAGCAGCCGGCCCTGGTTCACCGCGCGTCCGAGCGCCTGCGCCCGCTCGGGCAGCACCGCGACGAGCGGCAGGTCCAGACGCTCGGCCAGCTGGTCCGCGCCGAAGTTGAGCGCCGCGTCGAACTTGTTGACCACGAGGCCGAGCGGCTTTGCTTCGCCCGGCTCGCTTTCATCGCCCGCGCGCAACGCGTCGAGCAGCGCCACCGCCGAAACCGCCGACGCGACGTTCGGATCGCACACGAGCCAGACTTCGTCGGCGGCGCGCACGGCCTGCGCGACGAATTCAAGATTCGAGAAGCCGCCCAGATCGACGATCTGCTGATCGAAATACGCGCGCAGGCGGTTCAGCGTGCTGGTCGCGGACGCGAAGGAAATCGCGCGCATCTCGCCGAGATCGGCGGGCAGCGCGGTCAGCGCCAGGCCGCTCGAATGGCGCGCGAAGGCGGTGTTCACGAAGGTCTCGTCGAAGCGGCGCAGATTGCGCACGGCATCGACGAAATTCAGTTCGCTGCGGGTGTCGAGCAGCAACGCGCTGTCGGCCGCGGGCAGGCCGAGGTCGAGCAGCGCCGTGGCGCGCTGCGCCGCCGCCGCGCGCTTTTGCAGGCACACCGCCAGGTTCGCCGCGAGCGTGCTCACGCCCACCCCGATACGCGCGCCAAGCAGCACCGTGAGCTTGCCCTGGCGGCTCACCGGCTCGTTGCGCGGAGCCGGCCGTTCGGCCAGCAGACGCCGCGTGATGGCGAGGACGTCGGCGGGCGCGCCGCTCACATCGGCGAAATCGCGCACGCCCGCGCGCAGCGCCGCGAGCGCCGGGGCCGGCGTCGCCAGCGTGCCCAGCGCGACGATCGGCACGGCCGGATACGCGTCGCGCGCCGCTTGCGCGAGGACACTCGCATGCGTGGCGTCGCCGCTCGCGCCGAAGTCGATGAAAACCACGCCCGGCGTCCGCTCGCCGATGCGCGCAGTCAGTCCGGCCACGTCCCACGGCGCCGCGTCCACCGGGCCCGCGCCCGCGAGCGCGCGTTGCAGCCAGTCGAGCCGCGCGCTATCAGGGCTCGCGCACAGGAAGCGCGTCGGCAGCGCGGAAGCTTCGGCGGGCGTCATCGCGAAAATCCCGGCGCGGCATCGGCGGAAAATGCGCCGCCGATGAACGAACGCCACACCGGACCGTCGCGCCGCTCGGACTGTTCGCCGGGCGTCGCGGGCAGCGGCGCATTGCGGGCGATCGGCGAAACCAGATGCGGCGTCACGATGATCACCAGCTCGCGGTCCTGCTGCGAGTACTGCAAGGTCTTGAAGAATGCGCCGATGATCGGCAGGTCGCCGAGCAGCGGCACCTTGTTGACGTTCGAGGCCGTCTCGCGATCCACCAGTCCGCCGATCACGAAGCTCTCGCCGTCGCCGAGTTCGACCGCCGTTTCGGCGCGGCGCGTGGTGAGCGCGGGTACCGAGACGCCGTCGATGGTGATCGCATGCGCGAAGTCGAGCTGGCTCGCCTCGGGCGCCACCTTGAGCGCGATGCGCTCCGGGCCGAGCACGGTCGGCGTCAGCGAAAGGCCGATGCCGTATGGCTTGTAGACGATCGTCGTCGTGCCGAGCGACTGCGGCACCGGCACCGGAATCTCGCCGCCCGCGAGGAAGCTCGCACTCTGTCCCGACAGCGCCACCAGCGTCGGCTGCGCCAGCACGCGCGCCAGATTGTTGCCTTCCAGCAAGCTCAGGTTCGCGAACAGTCCGCGCGAGGTCGAGTTGAGCAGCAGGTTGAATGCGGAACCGATCGGCGAGGTGGCCGTGACGGCGAGCGGACTGGTCGCGCCGCCCGACACGCTGCCGAGCGCGGTCGGCGCGAAGGTGCCGAACGCGAAGCCCGCGTGATTCTGCGAGAAGAGGTTGAAGCCGGCTTCCTTCAGCACGGATTTGCTGAATTCGACCACCTTGACATCGACCTGCACGACACTTCGCGCGGCGATGGTCGAGGCATCGACGACCGCGCCGTCCTTGCCCACCGACGCCCGCGCCGCCGCGACCGCGCGCTGATGCTTGCCGACGCTCGGCGTGCTGCCGGTCAGCACCGCCGTCCTGCCGAGCACGCGGACTTGCGGCGCGTCGCTTTCGGCGAGCGCGGCGCCTGCGCCCGAGGCCACGTCCACGGTATAGGAAAGCGGCGTCTCGCTGCCGCGCTGCCACAGCATGAGACTGGTCGAGCCCGCCGCCTTGCCGACCAGCAGCACGCCGCCGCCCTTCAGCACGTTCACGTCGGCGACGGCCGGATCGCCGATCGCCACGCGCGTCACCGTTTTGCCCGGCGCGAGCGACATCTGCGCGCCCGCCGACAGCGCGATGACCTGTCCGCGCGAGGGCGTCGTCGCCGCGCTCGTTGCAGCTTCTCCTGCCGCCGTCTGCACGGTGCCGCCGCACGCAACGACCACCCAGGCGAGGAGCGCCGCCCGTTTCCATTCCGTCGATTTCGTCATGCCCTTGTCTTGCTGTTTTCTTGTCATCGTGATTCGCCGCGCTATCCGCGTTCCGTTCCTGCCCTGACTGTCAGTACGCGACCTGCTCCGCCCGGCCGCCGCGTATCACTTCGATGCCTTCGCCCGTGGCCGCGCGCGGCGTGCGGACGACGCGCGCCGGTTCCGCCGCGCGGCTCGCCGTGCGCGCGCCCGCCAGCGTGCCGAGCGAGAGGCCGGCGGCGGCGCGCGCGGCGCCGCCGTCGGGCTTCGCTGCGGCGAACAGCGGGGCGAACGAATGCGGCGGCGGCGCTTCGGGATCGGCGGAATTGCGCAGCGCGAGCACGAGACGGCCGGCGTTTTCCGCGAGCGTCAGCGCATCGACGTCGGCGGTGCGGACCGCGAGCACCGCAGTGCGCGGACTGCCGGAATGCAACGTGGAATCCTTCGCTTCCTTGCCCCCCGCGCGGCCGATCGACGCGTCGCCCATGCTCAGCACGCGCACCTTCGACAGGAGCAGGCGCGCCTGGGTCGAGCCAATTTCCACATCGCCCGACGCGCCTTCGCGCTTCAGCGTGAAGAACACATCGACGTAATCGCCCGGCCGCACGAAATTGCCGACCGCATTGGTTTCGTCGATACGCACGGCCACCGCGCGCTCGCCTGGCGCGACGACATCGGCGAGGCCGCTCGACAGCGTCTGGGCGGTGAGCGGCGCGCCCTTCGGCACGGCGACGAGCGGCACGCGGCCTACGATCGCGGCGGCGTCGCCGAAAGTGCCCGGCGCGGGTTCGGCCTGCATGCGCACCGTGAGGGCGTCGGCATCCAGCGGCTTGCCCGCGGCCAGATCGCGCGTGGCGATCACGACCGGCGCGAGCCGCTGCGGCGTGGCGAGCGCGGCGGGCTGCGCCGGCGTCCGGTCGCGCTCGGGCGACGGCGCCGGACTACGCGCGAGCATCACGGCGAAGATGCCGAGAATGACCGCGACGGAAAACAGCAGGATGGCAAGCGTGCGTGTGAGATTGGCCATGGTGTCAGGGCAAGGTGACCGGCGGACGCGCGCTCATAGCACGTTGTCCGGATCGAGTTGAACCATCGCGCGCGCCACGAGCGAGTCGGGCAGCGCAAGGCCGAAGAGCGGCAGCGTCGGCACGAGCGGACGCTGCGCATAGTGGTAGTCGAGCGTCACCTGGATGCAGCGCATCGAGGCGTCATAGGTGCACGGGGCCGGCGTCGCGGTGCAGTCGGCCAGTCCGGCGAGCCAGTTCGTCAGGCCCTTCGCGGCTGTGCAGGCGGCGGTGCTGCGGCGCGCGAGGGCGTCGTCGACGTCCGCCGCGCCATCCTGGAAACGCAGCGCGGCGCGCGCACCCTCCTCGGCCGCGAGGGTCAGCGACTGCTGCGCGACGAAGATCAGGCTGTAGGTGACGATCGCGTAGAACACCACGAAGAAGAGCGGAAACACGATCGCGAATTCGATTGCCATGTTGCCGCGTTCGGCGCGGCGACCGGGTTGGCCGGGTTGGCTCGGTCGGCGGGTTTGACGTGCGGGCGTCATGGGCGCGCTCCGGCGATGTGCAGCATTTGCAGCGCGAGATGGCAGAACGCAGCCACGGCGAGCAGCGCGCCGTATGGCGTGCTGTTGCGCCGGTGCTCGGCGAGCATCATGCCGGCGGACAACTCGTTCAGCCCGACCACGGTGCGACGGCGCGCGAGCAGCAGCAGCGCGTGGAACGCGGCGCACAGGCTCGCCGCTACCCAGATGCCGGGCAGCGCGCGCGGCCCGCACCAGGCGCCGAGCACCGCGAAGGTCTTGACGTCGGCGGCGCCCATCATGGCGAGCAGGTAGAACGGCAGCAGCGCGGCGAAGCCTGCGGCAAGTCCGATCAGCGCCGCGCCGGGCGGCGTATCGAACGGCGACAGGCGGGCCGCCGCGAGCGCCAGCGCGCACACGGCGCCCGCCACGACGAGCGCGTTGGGGATCGAACGGCGTCGCCAGTCGCACATGGCAACGGCGCACGCCCACCCCGTGAATAAAGCTGATTCGATCGAGAACATGTCGAAAGCAAATCCGCCGGCAAACGAATACCGTCACCCGGATTAATCCGGATGTTTTTATATTCCAAAACCACAAGGCGATAAACATCCTCGCGCCGGCGTGAGCCAGCGCGAGAAAAACATTAAACGCACATGCAGTCTTGCCGTATAACGGCGAAATGCCGGTTTCTCTCAGGTTCCGGTTTTCGACAGTTCTGTCTTGATTGCCTGGAAGGTACTTTTCAACTGGTCCGCGACATCACCGACCGCTGCCATGATTCCCAGCGCAAGCACGCCGGCAATCAGCCCGTATTCGATGGCGGTTATTCCCCGATTGTCGCGAAGAAACTGCAGGAAGGTTGCTTTCATTATTAATGGCCCTCGGATGGGTTTGCTTCTCTCTGGTCGGACAGTCGATCCGGTCCTGCTGCACCCGCATGGGGCATGCATGCCGAAAGGCAATCCAACTCTGTTTTATATGGCGATCTCGTCTACCCGTCTGGCGCCTCGCGGCGGGCATTTCGTGTGACGTGTCGCTGGAGGGATTTATAACGCATGGCCATCCCAAATCAATAATCGTCTGACCCAACTATGTCGACTTTTTGACGTCGCCTTCGCTGAATAGCATGCTTTATGAACATCCATAAAGTAAGTGCGACCACGATGCCTATTCGACATGAGGAATTAAATTCCTGCTTCGTAAATTGAGCGCCTGATATATGACCAGTCGGGGTTGACAAGCATGTCGCGTGTAACCCACCGCTCCGTTACGCAAGTCGTTTCTCGTAACGTTACGTTCGCTTGCAACTCACCGAATGGTGCAACGCGTCATCCGATGAGAATCATTCTCAAATAAATCGCAAGTCCTTGAACTGATTGGCACTGCGCGATAAATGCAGGCGCCGATACGCCCGCTGTCCGTGCGATGGCACACCTAATGCAGTTATTCGCCCGCGGTTCGTTCAAACAACATATCGAGGGCCATCATGAATACGAGACATATTGCACGCGACACGCTGCGGACCACCATCATCGCGGCGGCGGTTGCGGGCGTGCTGTCGCTCGCGGCTTGCGGCGGATCGGGATCCGTGAGCAAGGCGCCTGGCGGCGCGGGATCCATCTCCACCGGCGATGCCGGCGGCACGGGTGGAACCGGCAGCGGTTCGGGCGGCGGAACCGGGACAGGCTCGGGCGGAGGTTCGGGGACCACCACCGGCAGCAATGGCGGCGGTGGAAGCGGCGGGGGGAGTGGCGGCGGCACGGGCGGCGGTGGAACAGGCGGTGGCACGGGCAGTACGCCGGTCCAGCCGGTCGCGGCTGTCGTCGATAAAACAGGCAACGTGGTGTCCGCAGCAGGCGACACGGTCACGGGCATCGGGACGGCAATCGGCTCGACCACCGCGCCGGGCGTCAGCCCGGGCACCACGAAAGCCGCGGGCGATGTCATATCGAACGTGGGCGGCGCTGTCTCCACGCTGGGTGACGGCGTATCGGCCGGCCTCGGCACCCTCGGCACCAGCACGAATCCTGTCGGTACCACCGTCGCGAGCCTGGGCGGCGTCGTCGAAAAGACGGGTGATGCGGTGTCGAGCGCGGGCACGCTGGTGTCGAGCCTCGGCACCGGCACGCTCGCCCCGCTCGCGCCGGTGACGACGCCGGTGGGCAGCATCGTCGGCATCGTCGGCAATGCGGTCAACCAGACCGGCGGCGTGCTCGATACCACGCTCACCAGCGCGCCGGTCACGCAACTCACGCAGACGGTCAGCCAGGCCATTACGCCGATCACGTCGGTCGTCGGCACGACGCCGCAGTCGGTCGGCGCGGCGACCGGCCTCGGCGCGCCGGTCAACAATCTCCTGACGACCCTCGGCGGCACGCTCGACAACGCCGGCAAGAGCGTCACGGGCACCGGCGCGAATCCGGTGACGGCGGGCGTCGGCACGCTGGTTTCGGCGACGGGACAGACGGTGTCGTCGGTGGGCGGTCTCGTGAACGGCGGCTCCACTGCCAATCCGCTCGCGCCGGTCACCGGGCTGCTCGGCGGTCTGACGGGCGCGGCGGGCGGGACGGGTTCGGGCACGGGCGCGGGCGGTGTGCTTGCCCCCGTTACTGGCTTGCTTGGCGGCTTGACGGGCGCAACCGGCAGCGCCGGTTCGGGCGCAGGCGGTGTACTTGCACCGGTCACCGGACTGGTCGGCGGCTTGACGGGCGCAGCGGGCGGCACGGGTTCGGGCGCGGGCGGCGTGCTTGCGCCCGTCACCGGTCTGGTCGGCGGTTTGACGGGCGCCGCCGGAAGCGGCACAGGATCGACCGGCAGCGGCGGCACGGGCAGCGCAGGTCTGCTCGCGCCCGTCACCGGACTGGTCGGCGCATTGACCGGCGCCCCAGGCAGCACCACCGGATCGCCCGGCAACGCCGGCGTCCTCGGCTCGGTGACGACGATCACTGGCGCAGTCGGCGTGACGGTCGCAAGCACGCAAACCTCGACCGCGGCCGGCGCAGGCGCGGGCGCAGGAATCGCGACGACCACGGGCAGCACCAGCGGCGGCGCGGCCAACAACGGCGGCCTGCTGGGCACCGTGGGCGCGGTGGTGGGCGGCGTGTTGGGAGGCACGCGGCGCTAGTCGGCGCGCGGCGGGGAAGCGAGGTCCACGAAACCTTCGCTTCCCTGCTCTCCGCTCGAAATCGCAAGACACGCAACACCCACGGCAACACCCATAACGACACACGACGAAGAACGCGGCGTCACCCGAACGCACGACGTTCTCGCAACCAACCGAGGGCAGCACAATGAAGATCCGTGACTGGACACGGGCGCTCATGCTCGCCGCATTGACGGCGCCCATGGCACATCCCGCGCAGGCGCAGAACGCGCCCGCACCCCGAGCCAGCATCGGCGGCAATCCGCTCGATGCCCTGCCGCAAGTCAACACGCCGCCCAAGGCGCCCGTCGCGGTGACTGTCGCGCCGCCCGCGCCCGCGCTCGAAGCGCTCCTCGCTCATCACCTGACGCCTTCCAAGGTGGAGATTGAAGGCGTCAAGTCGCTGCCGTTCGCGCCGGTCGCCGCGCGCTTCACGACCTTCGTCGGCAAGGATGTGACCGTCGGCCAGCTGATCGAGGCCGCCAACGGCATCACCGCGATGTACAAGGAACACGGCTACGCGCTCTCCTTCGCGTTCATCCCGGCGCAGACGTTCCAGGACGGCGTCGTGCGCGTGACGGTGGTCGAGGGCTATATCGCGAAGGTCATCGTGAAGGGCAATCCGGGCGCCGCCGGGAAACGCATCCGCGCCGTGGCTGAACGCCTGCAGGCGGACCGGCCGCTCACCCAAGCGAAGTTCGAACGTTACGTCAACGTGCTCGGGATGATTCCGGGCGTGAAGGCGAAGGTGAACGTCGCGCCGCCGCAGAACACCGACGGCGCGACCGCGCTCGAACTCGAAGTCGAACGCAAGCCGTTCAACGTCAGTACGGGCATCGACTTCAATCACCCCGGCGTGCAGGGCATCCTGAGCGCGACCGAGAACGGCATGCTCGGGCTCGGCGAGTCGCTGACCGCGTCGGCGCTGCTGCCGAAGGGCCGCGACGACCAGACCTACTACGCGCTGAACGGCACGCTGCCGGTGGGCACCGACGGCTTCACCGCCAAGGTCGATGCCTCGCACTATCACGGCCATCCGGTCGACAACCCGGGCTTGCCGTCGTATATCGAACGCACGGTGGTCAACGACAAGCTCGCGTTCTCCGGCGTCTATCCGTTCATGCTGAGCAACGCGCGCAGTCTGATCGGCACGGCGACGGTGTACGCCTCGCACGACGAGGACCGCCTCAAGAACACGATCGCGCCCGGCAACCCGTACCTGGACAACCGCTCGCAGATGCGCGTCGCGCAGTTGCAGCTCGACTACACCGGCATCGGCACCGGCGTGGTGCGCCGCGCGAGCTTCAATGTCGCGAAGGCCTTCGACGTGCTCGGGGCATCAAAGAGCGCGGACACGAACATCGCCGGCTATGCGCCCGTCAATCCGGTCTCGCTGACCTTCGTGCGCACCGGCGCCAGCGTCTCGCAAAGCAATGAATGGCCGTGGAAGATCGGCACGGTGCTGTCCGCGACCGGACAATACTCGCCCGACTCCCTGCCGACCTCGGAACAGGTGTCGTTCGGCGCGCAGCGGTTCGCACTCGGCTATCAGCCGGGAGAAGTGTCGGGAGATTCGGGCTGGGGTGCGTCGTTCGAAGTGAACCGGCCGCTCGAGGTCGGCATGACGTATCTGAAGAGCTTCACGCCCTACGTGGCGTTCGATGCCGCGCGCGTCTACCTGCACGGCGGCACGGCGAACCCGCGCAGGTTGTCTTCGGTGGGGATCGGCTTTCGCGTGTCCGATGCCAAGCACTACAGCATCGATTTGTCGGTGGCGAAGGCGGTCGGCGATGCGCCTATAGAGAACACGTCACGCAGCCCGCGCGTCAACGCGACCTTGTCGTATCAACTGGATTGACGCGCGGGGCGAGCCCGCGCGTCCACGACCGGGCTTACGGCGCCGAAGCCGGTGCGGGCTGACCGGCCTTCTTCGCGTTGATCTTCGCCTGCGCGTTTTGCAGGTTTTGCGGATAGTTCGTTTGCTCGCCGGACGGGTTGTAGCCGTTCTGCTCCAGTTGCTTCAACTCGGCGTTCTTCTTCGCGCGCGCCTGCTTGCGCTCGGCTTTCCTGACCTGCTTCGGCGTGGACGCTGCCGAATCCTGCGCCAGCGCGGGCGTGACGGGCAAGGTCACGAGCGCGGCGACGGACAAAGCGATGACAGCCAACGGTGCGGTGCGTTTGTTCATGATCGGTCTTCTCCGGAAGGGATGGCGACGGTTGGACTTGCAGGCATCGCGACAGCAATAAGCGGGCCACATCCGGCCGCAGCAGCCCTCCCCGCTTCAGCGATCGACGATCCGGCTCAGATTCCCGCGCACGCGCTGGAGCAGCATGACCAGTTGCTCGCTTTCCTTGCGGGTGAACCCCGCGAGCGCCTCGGCGGTGATTTCGTCGCCGACGCGCCGCGCGCTGTCGAGTGCCTTCTCCGCCTTCGCCGTCATGCGCACCTGACGTTCACGCCGATCCTCGGGATTGAGCAGCCGCTCGATCCAGCCGCCCTCTTCCATGCGATCGAGCAGCCGCCCGGCGGAGATCGGCGCCACTTCGAGCAGGCCGGCCAGACGCGCCTGATTGACCTCGCCGTAATGCGAGAGATAGGCGAGCACGCGGCATTGCGCGCGCGTGAGATTGAGCGACGACTTCGCGAGTTCGTCGAAACGGTTGCCGCACAGGCGGTCCACGTCCGCGACCAGGAAGCCGAAGCGTTTGTCGAGTTGGGTTTCCATCGCGCGATTATAGGGAACAGACGGCAACGCGTGCATGAGCGGATTCATGTTCGCGTTGGCGCGCGGCAGCCGTCGTCTTATAATAAGCGTGCTTATCATCACCCTGATTACAATCAGCCGTCACGCGCGGCCGCCTCCATGTCATCCGAAGCTTCAACAGCAAGCGCCGCGGCGCCCCTCAACCGCGGCATGCTGACCGTCTCGATCATGCTTGCCACGCTGATCCAGACGCTCGACAGCACCATCGCCAACGTGGCGCTGCCGCACATGCAGGGCGCGCTGTCGGCGTCGCAGGATGAGATTACGTGGGTGCTGACCTCGTACATCGTCGCGGCGGCCATCGCCACGCCGTTGACGGGCTGGCTCTCGGACCAGCTCAGCGTGAAGAAGCTGCTATGCATTTCCATTGCCGGCTTCACGGTGGCGTCGGCCTTGTGCGGGCTGTCGGAGACGCTGTCGCAGATCGTCGCGTCGCGGCTGTTGCAGGGCGTGTTCGGGGCGTCGCTGGTGCCGCTGTCGCAATCCATCCTGCTCGACATCAATCCGCGCGAGAAGCAAGGCCAGGCGATGGCCGTGTGGGGCATGGGCGTGATGGTCGGCCCGATCCTGGGCCCGACGCTCGGCGGCTGGCTCACCGACAGCTACAACTGGCGCTGGGTGTTCTTCATCAACGTGCCGATCGGCGCGTTCGCGCTGTTCGGCGTGACGAACTTCCTGCCGGCGCAGGTTGCGCGCCGCGCGGTGAAGTTCGACGCCTTTGGCTTCGCGACCCTGGGCCTGGCGATCGGCGCTTTCCAGGCGATGCTGGACCGCGGCGAACAGCTCGACTGGTTCGGCTCGATGGAGATCCGCATCGAGGCCATTCTCGCCGCGTTGAGTTTCGTGTTCTTCGTCGCGCACACGGCGACGGCCGGCCACCGCTCCTTCTTCAAGTACAAGCTGTTGAAGGACGCCAACTTCGCGACCGGCACGCTGTTCATTTTCGTGATCGGCGCGGTGATGTACGCGACCCGCGCGCTGCTGCCGCCGATGCTGCAAAACCTGATGAACTATCCGGTCGCGACCACGGGCCTCGTCACGGCGCCGAGCGGCGCGGGCACCATGCTGGCAATGCTGATGGCGGGCCGGCTGCTCAAACACGTCGATGCGCGCCTGCTGCTGCTTTCGGGCTTCCTGGTGTCGGCGCTCGCGCTGTGGCAGATGATGCACTACACGATCGTGCTGTCGGCATCGGATATCGTGTGGCCGGGCGTGATCCAGGGCTTCGGGCTGGGGCTGGTGTTCGTGCCGCTGTCGGCGCTGACCTTCTCGACACTGGCGCCGGACCTGCGCGCCGACGGCACCGCCACCTACAGCCTGGCGCGCAATATCGGCAGCAGTATCGGCATTTCGATCGTGCAGACGCTGATGACGCGCAACACGCAGATCGCGCATGCCGACCTGGCCGCGCAAGTGACGCCGTTTAATCCGGCGATGCAATCCGTCCTGTCCGGCTCCATGCAGGACATGGCGATGCTCAACCAGACCATCACCCAGCAGGCGTCGATGATCGCCTATATCAACGACTTCAAGCTGATGTTCGTCGCGACGCTGCTGGTCGTGCCGCTTCTACTGCTGATCCGGCCCGCGAAAAAGAGCGCGGCGGACGACACCATCGCGCACGCGGCGATGGACTGAGCGCGTCTGCGCGCAGTTGCACGTCAGACGCTGACCGTGCGTTTTTCAAGCATCCCGCTGAAGGCCTCGGCGGACAAAGGCACGGCGAGCAGGAAGCCCTGCATCTCGTCGCACGCCATGTCCTGCAGCCGGTTCAGCTGCGAGCCCGTCTCGACGCCTTCCGCCACCACATCCATGTCCAGCGAATGCGCGAGCGCGATGATCGCCGAGACGATCGCGCGGCCTTCCTGGCCGTTCTCGTCGAGCCCGTTGGTGAAGAAGCGGTCGATCTTCAACTGCTTCGCGCGGAAGCGTTGCAGATAGGCCAGGCTCGAATACCCGGTGCCGAAATCGTCGATGGCGATTTCTATGCCGTTCTCCTGGAACGCGCGAATCATCTCGATGGTGCGCGGCGCGTCCTGCATCGCGACCGTTTCGGTGATCTCGAACATGATCTGTTCGCTCGGCACGCCTTCCTCGCGCACGATTCGCATGACGTTTTCGACCAGATCCGCCTCGTGCATCTGACGCGGCGACAGGTTGATCGCCACCTTCACCGGCGGACGGCCTTCGGCGCGCCAGCGCGACAAGTGCTGGCAGGTCTCGCGCACGACCCAGTAACCGATCTGCACGATCTGCCCCGAACGCTCGGCGATCGGAATGAATTCGAGCGGCGTCAGCGTGCCGATCTGCGGATGATCGAGGCGGATCAACGCCTCCGCGCCCGCGAGTTCGCCGCTCTTGCCGTGAAATTTCGGCTGGAACAGCAAGTAGAAATGACCGCCGCTCAACGCCTCGTGCAGCGCCTGCTGGATCTTCAACGTGCGCACGGCCGCTTCGTTCATGCTCGCCTCAAAGAAACGATAGGTGCTGCGTCCGCCGCGCTTCGCCTCGTACATCGCGACGTCAGCGTGCTTGAGCAGCGCCTCCACGCTGTCGCCGTCCTGCGGATACAGCGCGATGCCGATGCTCGGCATCACCTGCAACGGATGGCTCGACACCACCAGCCCCTGCTTCATCGTGTCGAGAATGCGCTCGGACATTTTCTCGGCGTCGCCGGGCGCGCTCAGGTTTTCGAGCATCACGACGAACTCGTCGCCGCCCAGCCGCGCGACCGTATCGCCGCCGCGCACGCATTCCTGCAGACGGCGCGCGAATGCCTTCAGCACTTCGTCGCCGACCGTATGGCCGAGCGAATCGTTGATCGTCTTGAAGCCGTCGAGGTCCATGAAAAGGATCGCGAAGCGGCTGCGCTGCTGCGTCGCGTGGCGGATCGCGCGTTCGATGCGCTCGTTCATCGTGCGACGGTTGGGCAGGTCCGTGAGCGTGTCGAAGGTGGCCATGCGGACGATCTGGCCGTTCAGCCGCGACACCGAACCGGTCAGCAAGGCGGTGCGCGCGTCGAAGCGCGACAGCACCAGCGTGAAGATGAGGATCGCAAACGTGAACAGCGCGACGGTGGTGGCGAGCCAGTGCGCATCGACATCGTTCGCCGCGCCGCAGATGGAGCCCGGCACGAATTCCGCCGCCGCGTTGCCGGTGTAGTGCATGCCGCAGATGGCGATGCCCATCACGACCGCCGACGCGACGCGCTTGGCCATCACGTTGCGCAGGTTCGCGGCCGAGAGCGTGTGCGCGATCCACAGCGCCGCGCCCGACGCCCCTACCGCGATGACGATCGACGCCGCATACAGCACGGGATCGTAGGTGATGGCGGGCTGCATGCGCATGGCGGCGTCGCCGGTGTAGTGCATGGCGGCGATGCCGGCGCCCATCAGCAGGCTGCTCGCGACGAGCCGTCGGGCCGTGAGCCGCTTGCCCGTGATCACATGCAGCGCGAAAAACGACACCAGCACCGCGATGCCGAGCGATCCGGCGGTGATCTGGAGGTCATAGCCGAGCGGAATCGGCAGCTGAAAGGCCAGCACGCCGATGAAATGCATCGACCAGATGCCGATGCCCATGGAAGCGGCGCCGCCGGCCAGCCAGACCTGCCGACCGCGCGATTGCGCGAGGTTGGCGATGCGGCCCGAAATATCGAGCGCGGTAAATGAAGCAAGCGTCGCGACCACCAGCGATGCCGCGACCAGCCAGAGGTTGTAGGTACCGTGCATGATTGCCGATAGCCCGAGGACTCGTTTGCGTGAGCGTCTTATCGGCTTCCGAAATCCGACCTTTAGGGTCGCCAACGGAATTTTTAGCAAGGCACTTTAAACGGAGGTCAGAGTTGCGGATCGAGCACGGTGACGACGCGCTCCAGCAGCTTTTCAGTCAGCGGGCGGCGGCGCCACTCGTCGAGCGTGATGCGTTTGGCGCGCGTCACGTCGTCGTCAAAAATCGCGGTCTGATGGCGCGCGAAATCGCGGTCGTAGATATTGAGGTTGGCTTCGTCGTTGAGCTTGAAGGAGCGGTTGTCGAAGTTGGTGGAGCCGACCGACACCAGATATTCGTCGACGACGATCAGCTTGCAATGGAACATGGTCGGCTGATATTCGAACATCTCCACGCCCGCCGCCAGCAGGTCGCCCCAGCAGGCGCGCGACGCCTCCCGCACCGTATGCGTGTCGATGCGCTTGCCCGGCGTGATGATGCGCACCCGCACGCCGCGCTTCGCCGCCTCGACGATGGCGTTGATCGTCAGCTTGTCCGGCACGAAATACGCGCTGGAGAGATGGATGGAATGCGTGGCGGCGGTGATCGCCATCAGATACATGAGCTGCATGTCGTCGCTGCCGCCGGAGGGCGAACTGCTGAACATGTGCGCGAGGCCGTCGCCCGCGTCGTCGATCTCCGGAAAATAGCGCGGTCCGTGCAAGACATTGCCGGTCGCCTTGATCCAGTTGTCCATGAAGACCGCCTGCATCTGGCCGACCGCCGGACCTTCAACCCAGAAATGCGTGTCGCGCCAGTGCTTTTCGTCCTGCGCGTGCCCGCTCCACTCGTCGGCGATGCCCACGCCGCCGGTGAAGCCGATGCGCCCGTCGATCACCAGCAGCTTGCGGTGCGTACGGTCGTTCATACGGCCGAGGCCGGTCCAGTGCGGCTTGTGATACTGGATCACCTCGGCGCCGGCGTCGCGCAGCAGGTGCAGATAGCGCTTGTCCATCTTCGACGAACCCACCCAGTCGAGCAGCACGTGTACTGACACGCCCGCGCGCGCCTTCTCCGAGAGCGTCTGGGCGAACTCCTCGCCGATTCCGCCTGACCAGTAGATGAAGGTTTCGAAGGTGATCGTCTCGCGGGCGGCGCGGATGGCGTCCAGCATCTTCGGGAAAATCTGATCGCCGTTCAGCAGCACCTCGAAGCGGTTTCCGCCGATCACGGGCGGCCCGAGCAGCAGGCCCATCGAGCGGAGGAACTGGGGGTCGTCGCTGGCGTACTCGCGTTCTATCTTGTGTTCGATCTTCTTCTCGCCGCTCGACAGATTGGCGATAACGAGCACGACGATCAGCGTCGCCACAACGGTCAGAACAATCAGGGCAAGCGTCGTCATGCGCGGGCCTCGTGAAACGAACATGCGTCCGGAATGTCGAGGGAAGCAGTTTTCGGGCCGCGTGCGGGTGTTTTTACCTGTTCAGCCTTTCGCGGCGATCCAGCCTTGAGTCTGCCCAAGCTTTTGAATCTGCTTCGCGATGGTGTCCGCGAGACGCTTTTCGTCCGACGAGACGTCTGCATGCTTCTTCTCCGACACCGTGTGCAAGCCCGCCGATACAGCAAGCGAACTGGCCACGTGACCCGCCGCTGCGCCGACGCCCGCCATTTCCGCCATGCCGGGCGCGTGGCCGCTGTCGGCTTTGGCGTCGAACTGTTCCAGCACTTGCGGCACGCCGTAGGCCGGTTTGAAGACAAGCTGCACTGTCGCGCCGACGCGGCTCTCGCCCGCCCCCAGCCCGATCACCATGCGGCGGCGGCGGTTGCCTGCGTCGATCGTATTGATACTGCCTTCGACCATCAGCACGTTCTGGCCGTCGGGCGGCGGGATGTCGGCGCGAATGGCGCGCAGGCCCATCGACTGGAGCTTCGCGACGATCTCGTTCGCTACTTCCTCGCGGGCGGCGACGGCGTCCTGTGCTTGCTTGTCGGCTTGGGAATCGCCGGACATCGCCGAGCCGAGCTTCGACAGCATGCCGTGATTGTCGAGCTTGACGTCGCTGGCATCGCTGGCGAACGGGTAGACATAGAGGGTATCGGGACGCAGCGTCTGCACGGCCGCGCTCGTTGTCTGGGCGGACGCGCCGGACGCGTCGGCCGCATGCGCGGGGTTGTCGGCGCAGCCTGCCAGCAGCGCCGTACCGACGACCAGTGCGGCGAGGGTTTTGTTGAAGAAGCCGTTGATCGGGTTGAACATGGTGTTGCTCCGGAAGAGTGGAATCGTTGACGGTTCGTATCGCGCGACGAGGATGTGGCGGTCTTGCCGCCCTCCTGATCCGTGATCTCATCTGTGCGTGATACGGCGTTGGGTTCCGCTGCTGTTATGTATTCCGGTCACGCAGGCGCAACTATGGACGATGCCTTTCCATGCCACCATCGAGCATTTATGTCGTGCGGTGTCATCGGGCGCGAAGGCACGCGGGGCAAGGCTTTCAGGGCCATCAAAAGAATTCTGCAGGACAGGACGCATGCAGATTCGGCGGGCTTCTGGTTAACTGCCGGTCAAGTCATCGCATCGTGCGCCGCTCGATGCATTCCGTCACACCTGTTCAAGGAGAGAAAAGATGGATCTGAAGATCGCCAACAAGCTCGCGCTCGTATCCGGATCGACGAAAGGGATCGGGCACGCCATCACGGTGGCGCTCGCGCGCGAGGGCGCCCGCGTGATCGTGAACGGCCGCTCGCAAGCTTCCGTCGATGCCGCGCTCGCGAAACTGCGCGAGCAGGTTCCGGATGCACAGGCGGAAGGCTTCGCCGGCGATGTCTCCGACGCCGCCCAGGTCGATGCGCTGGTGGCGCGCTTTCCGCACGTCGACATTCTCGTGAACAACATGGGCATCTTCGATCCGAAGCCGTTCGAGGACATCAGCGACGACGAATGGCTGCGCTTTCTCAATGCCAATGTGATGTCCGGCGTGCGCCTGTCGCGCGCCTACCTGCCGAAGATGAAGGCGAAGAACTGGGGCCGCGTGGTGTTCATCAGCAGCGAGAGCGGCGTGCAGATTCCCGTCGAGATGATTCATTACGGCGTGACGAAGACCGCCCAGATCGCGCTGGCGCGCGGGCTGGCGGAGACGTGCGCGGGCACCGGCGTCACGGTCAATTCGGTGCTGCCGGGGCCGACGAGTTCGGAAGGCGTGACGGAATTCGTCGAGAAGCTGTCGGGCGGGAAGAGCTTCCACGAGTTCGAGACGCAGTTCTTCGAGGAAGCCCGGCCGACTTCGATCCTCAAGCGTTTCATCACGCCCGAGGAGATCGCCAACATGGTGGCCTATGTGTGTTCCGAACTGTCGGCGGCGACCAATGGCGCAGCCTTGCGCGCCGATGGCGGCGTGGTCCGCTCAGCGTTCTGACGGCTAGCCGCCGCTGAGGCGGCGTGCCTGTTCGAGCGCTTCGACGATGGCCGCGACAGTGCGCTCGCGCGCGGCCTCGTCGTTCTGGCGCAGCGCGTAGGAAGGGTGATACGTCGCGACGACCTGTCTGTTCTGGTACGTCACCACGCGGCCGATATGCGCCGAAAGCGTCGCGCGGCGGCCGAACAGTGCCGCCAGCGCCGTTGCGCCGAGTGTGACGATGACCGGCGCGCCCACCTCGTGCAGTTCCTGTTCGAGCCAGTACGAACAGGCTTCGACTTCCTGCTGCGCGGGCGTCTTGTGCAGACGCCGCTTGCCGCGCGGCTCCCATTTGAAGTGTTTCACCGCATTGGTCAGGTACGCCTGTTCGCGCGGCACGCCGGCGCGTCGCATGGCTTCGTCGAGCAGTTGTCCGGCCGGGCCGACGAACGGCTCGCCTTTCAGATCTTCCTGATCGCCGGGCTGTTCGCCGAGCAGCATGATGCGCGCCGCCGATGATCCCGCGCCCGGCACGGCCTGCGTCGCGTGCCGCCAGAGATCGCAGCGGCGGCAGGTATCGAGCGAAGTGGGCGCGTCGCGTTCGGGCTGGGCTTCGTGCGCGTCGACCTGCACGGCCTTGCCGCCGAGCGCGCCGACACTTGACGCCTGTGCGACACGTCGCGCGCCGCCACGCGCCGCGCTGACCATCTGCGGAATCAGCGCGCCCTCCGGCAGCCCTTTCCAGAAACGCACCGGCATATGCTGTTCGAGCGCCGACTCGTTCAGCCGCGCGGGGTTGAAGATGCTGCGGTAATAGGTCATCCAGAGCCCTTCGGCGGCGTCGGGCGTGTCGACGGCATGGTCCGACGCAAGCGCGGGGCGGCGTTCGAGTTGCAGGCGTGTGCCGTCGAACATCGCGGCGCCGTCGGGGGTCGCGATCAGCCAGGTCGAACGGCCCATGCGCGCGGCGAAATGCTCGGCACCCCAGGCGAGGACATCGTGATCCGGCTCGTACCACGCGACATATTCCGGCGCGCCGAGCGCCGCGTCGCGCTGGCGGAACCGCACGTAAGCGATCATGTCGTGCTGGGCGCGCCGCACTGCCTTGGCCATCTTGTAGAGGCGCGCGCCGTCTTCATCGGCCGCCGATGCCACCGAGCGGTCGCCCTGCGCCCAGCGCCATAGCACGCGGTAGAGAAAGCTCCAGCGACGCTCGTCGCGGAAATGCGCGGCGTCCTTCAGCAGCGCGGACAACTCGCGCGACACGCGGATCCGCGGCGCATCCGGTGCTTCATGTTGAGGGACGGGTTCGTTGAACAGCGCGGGTTCGGCCTGCGCCGTGCGCCAGTCGATCGACTCGGGCGCGAGACCCTGCGCGAGGGCGTCGAGGGCGGCGGTACGCCAGGCATCGAAATCGTCGTCGATGGAGATGATGCGCATCAGATCAACGTCAAATCAGCGACAGCTGCACCGGTCCGGTCGCGAGCGCCCGCCGCAGATTCTCCGAGGGCGTATCCGCCAGCGGCGGCTTGTAGTCGGCCGTCACGACGAACGGCTTCACCTTGTCCATTGCGCAGCGCAGCCGGACGAGATCGTCGTAGCGCACCCGCCGCGCACGCCGCAATTCGACGATGCGCTTTGCATTGCGCATGCCGATGCCCGGCACGCGCGCGATCATGCGCGCGGGGGCCACGTTCAGATCGACTGGAAAGCGTTCGCGATGGGCAAGCGCCCAGGCGAGTTTCGGATCGACGTCGAGCGGCAGGTTGCCGGCATCGCCGAGCAGTTCGGCCGCGCCGAAGCCATAGCCGCGCATCAGGAAGTCCGCCTGATAGAGCCGGTGCTCGCGCAGCAGCGGCGGCGCCTTTGCGGGCACGCCCGACGGACTGTCGGGAATCGGGCTGAACGCCGAGTAGTACACGCGTTTCAGCTGATAGGAACCGTAGAGCGTTTCGGCGGTGCCGAGGATGGTGCGGTCATCGGTTTCGTCGGCGCCGACGATCATTTGCGTGCTCTGCCCCGCCGGCGCGAAACGCGGCGCGCGCGGCTCTGCTTCCGACTCCTCGCGGGCCACGCGAATGTTGCCCATGGCGAGCTTGATCGTGCGGCCGCTTTTCTCGGGCGCGAGGCGTTCGAGGCTGATCTCCGTCGGCAGTTCGATATTCACGCTCAGACGGTCGGCATAGCGGCCGGCCAGCGCGATGATTTCGGGATCGGCGTCGGGGATCGTCTTCAGATGGATATAGCCGCGAAAGTGATGTTTCTCACGCAGCGACTTCGCGACTTGCACGAGTTGGTCCATCGTGTAATTCGACGAGCGGATCACGCCGGAACTGAGAAACAGCCCGTCGATGTAGTTGCGGCGGTAAAAGTCCAACGTGAGGTTCACGACTTCGTCAGGCGTGAAGCGCGCGCGCGGCACGTTGCTGGAACGGCGGTTGATGCAGTACTGGCAGTCGTACAGACAGAAGTTGGTCAGCAGAATCTTGAGCAGCGAGACACAGCGGCCGTCGGGCGTGAAGCTGTGGCAGATGCCGGAGCCGGTGCTTGCACCCAGGCCGTCGATGCCGCGCGACTCGCGTTTGGGCGCCCCGCCGCTCGCACACGACGCGTCGTACTTGGCGGCGTCGGCGAGAATTTCGAGCTTTTCGGAAAGTTCCATCTTGAGAACAATACTGTGTTTATATACAGTATCTCATGTTGAGTAAGGATTGAGAAGGCGGTGTTGAGGAGATGAGCGCATGTTGTGGGCCTGCGCCTTGACGCCTTACTGCTAAATGCTCATGTGTGAGCGGTAGAGAGCTTGATCGCTCACTTGCGAGCGCTTGAATGTAGTCGCTTGGCTTCAGATAGTCGCCTTGCCGAGCATTTTCAGGTCGGGGGCGTCCTTCGCCTGACCACTGATATGGGTTTGACTCTTGCGACGCCCTGCACAGCCTTTGCGACCATGCCCTGCCGAAACAGAAACTGGAGACATTGATGCGATTCGACTACAAGACCTTCCATATCGACTGCACGGCCCGTCACGACGAGGACGGGAGCTTCTACGCTCACGCCCGGATCACTCGTGCTCACGGCGAACCGGCTGCGCAACTCGAAATTTTCGATTCTGGCGATCTCGACACTTTTGCGAATGAATCGGATGCGCTGCACTGCGCCCGGTCCTGGGCTATTGAGTGGTGTAACGAGGCGCAGGCCTGACGCGTTCCGAATCTCCTGTTTGCAAGGCACGAGCCTTGCGCGATGTAAGGCGTATGGCTGAGGCGTTGAGCCGACGGGCTATGCGAGATCATCTATAAATGGGAGGACACATCATGAAGAACGCGAAGAAAGGATTGCTGGTATCCGTCATGTTTCTGAGCCTGTCCGGCGCGGCGTTTGCGCAGGGCGCGGGCGGCGGAGCTGGGGGTGGGGCCGGCGGTGGTACGGCAGGGGGTAACGGCGCTGGCCAGGGTGGTACGGGGATGGGCACGCCAAACAGTGAGGGCGTGACGGGCACGACGTCTGGTGCATCCGGCGCGAACACGATGAGCTCACAACATGGCTCGAGCAAGATGCAAAAGAACAAGAAGGGCGGCATGGATTCTGGCTCGTCGAGCGGCGGCGCAGCCAAATCCTATTGAATTGTTAGAAGAGTCGATAAAACAGCGTGACGGTGCCCGGGCCAGCGAGCCTGGGCGTGACTGCCTCATCTCTCTCGAAGCTCCCGAAGCGCTGCATAGACTTCTCGATGGTTTCCCTTGCATGCCGATCGGCCGCGCGTAGCGCTGGGCTGGCGCTTTCAATGGCTGCGCCTGTTTGTTAAACGGCGCGATGTCACGGTGGGTCCGCGATCCAAGCCCGGTGTGGCCTGTGAGGGCACTCGCTACTGCCGGGCCAAAAACGTGGTTTTGTGCTGCGCCCGTGTGATGACGCTGGGCGGTAAGGAAGCTGCTTTCTTTGGTGACTTTCTTTGCAGCACGCAAAGAAAGTTACCCCCGCCCCGGGGAGGGGCAGTACTAACGGACCGACGCGAAAACGGGAAGTTAATAGAAGTGGGGGGGCGAAAGTTAAAACCCCGCCCGGGAAGGGTCATTACTGATAGACCGACGCGAAAACGGGAAGTTAATAGAAGTGAGGGCGAAAGTTAAAACCCCGCCCGGGAAGGGCCATTACTGATAGACCGACGCGAAAACGGGAAAGCTATGGAAAGCTATGGAAAGCGCAACGCTTCCCGACCCTGTCAGGACCTCAATCGAAACGAGTTGTCCACTTGAACGTCGCACTGGCGGACTCGCCAGGCAAGAGCACGGTGCCGCCCTTCATCGCGTGATCGACAGAATCGAGATTGACCCAGTCGGCCACATTGCTCACCGGCTCGACGCATAGCAAATCCGGAAACGCGGACGGTGCATACACGACCATGTGCGCGAAGTCAGGATCGGCAGAAAGCGTGACAGACCGCCGCTCATCGGGCCATTCAATGATCGCGGTGCGCGACCAGCATGCATAGTTGTTGTCGAGATCGAAGGCATCGGCGGACATGCCCTCAAGCGAGGCCATCGCATCCACGCTCGGATGCGCACCGGCATGCGTCGGCAGCAGGTCAAGAGTGCTATGCCACATCGCGGCGACGCGTGCATGAATGCGCGTGTTAAACGTCCGCGGATAGTAAGGATGATGCCCCATGCCAAACGGCATAGGCCGATCAGACAGATTGCGCGCGGACAGCGTCACGCTCAGGCTATCGGCGTCGAGCGCGAAGTCCTGCGCCGCTTCATAGGCGAACGGCCAGTGATGAGCCGTTTCCCGCGAAGGCTCATGCCGCAAAACCAGCCGTGCCCGCCCATCCGACACGTCATCCACCCGCCACGGCAAGCGCCATGCATTGCCGTGCAGCGCGTGCGGGAACGCGTTGCCATCTCCGGACAGATCCACGAACGCGCCGTGAAAGGCGAAACGCGCATCGCGAATCCGGTTGCAGTAAGGCAGGAGTGGAAAGCTCGCCATGCCCAGCGGATCACGCGCGGCCAGCGCCTCGGACGTCGCAGGGCGCAGCCAGTGGACCGTCTGGCCATCGCGGGATTCGTCGAAAGCGGCAATCGCGCCGCCAATGTGCGGCGCAAGCAGCACGCGCCGCGCGTCGTGGCGCAACTCGACGAGACGTGCGGAAGCAGGCGTGCTCAATATGCGAACTGCCGGTAGTTCTCGTCGAAGGTCCGCGCCGTCTCGTCCACTTGCGGATTGAAACGCAGCAGACGCCGTGCGCGCGCGGGCAACGCGGCAAACACGTCGCGCGGCACGTCGATATGCACTTCGGGCCGGAAATACCACGCCCGGCTGTAACCGATCACGACCATCGGGCGCGGGTCGCCGGTCAGGTTCGGCGTGCCTCGGTGCAAGCCGCGCACGTCGCGAATCATCACGTCGCCGATTTGCATCGGCACGCGCTCCGCCGGGAACCGCCCTGCTTCGAGGCCCGCCAGCGCTTCGTCGCGAGACAGGCGATGCGTGCCGCGCGTGGTTTCCAGCGGGCCATTGCTGTCGTCGACATCGACGAGCGGGAAATTCACCGCGAGCTGGAACGAAGGCGTCTCGGGTGCGTTGTCGAAGAGCGGCGGCGTGTCGCGATGCCACTCCTGATGCACCGAGCCGAGCACCGGCGTGTCGGTGGCGAGCTGGCACATCACCGGATCCGGTCCAGCGACGCGCTCGAGGATACCCACGATGTCTTCGTCGCAAAAGATGGCCGGGTCCGCGAAGCCGCCTTCGAACGGCAGCGTCACGTAATAGCGGCCCGGTCCGCGATTGCCGCTGGTCGAGGCCTCGCGCGCCTGCTCCACATGCGGTTGCAGCAGCGGCGCGAAGGCGTCGCGCCACGCTTCGATCGTCGCGCGCGAGAAGTGATTTCGCAGCATGACGAATCCGTCCTGCTCGAACGATGCGGCGAGTGCGTCTCGCGTGTCTTCATCGTACTTGCCCATGCGCGCGCTCCTCGTAGCGGGATGGAAGCAGAATCGCACGCGCGTAATCGATTCGTCAATATTATTAGTAATAACCGGTGAAAACCCTGAGCCAATATGACCAATAAATGCGTGCTTTCCGCAGCATTCATCACTAATATTAGTGACAAGTTTCGCCCTGCCTGGCCTGTCGAATAACAGAAAAGGACCCAGCCGCCCGATGCGGCATGCACGATGAAAAAGACGACGCAACGCCGCCCGACGATGACCGACATCGCGAAGCTCACTGGAGTTTCGCAGTCCACGGTTTCGCTCGTGCTGAACAATGCGAGCGGCGCGAAGTTCTCGGACGCGACGCGCGACAAGGTGCTGCGCGCGGCCCAGGATCTCGGCTATCGCATGACGCAGCGTGAGCCGGCCGAGCCGCTCGGCAACGCAAGCGAACGCAACCTGATCGTCTATCTCGCGGATGAAATCTCGACCAGTCCGCATCCGGTGGTGAGCATCGACGGCGCGCGCGACGCGGCCTTTGCCCATGGCCGCATGCTTGCGGTCTACTCGACGCACGGCAATGCGGAGATCGAGGCGCGCGTGCTCGATGCGACGCTCGGCAATCCGGACGTGCTCGGCGTCATCTACGCCACCGTCTATACGCGCCGCGTCACGCTGCCGGCCGCGCTCGCGCGCGTGCCCACGGTGCTGCTCAATTGCTATGCGAACGAGTCGAACGTGTCCTCGGTGGTGCCCGCCGAAGTCGCAGGCGGCCATAGCGCGACCGATCACCTGTTGAGCGCGGGCCACCGGCGCATCGGCTATATCAACGGCGAGCCCTGGCAGGACGCCGCCCGCGACCGCCTGAAGGGTTATCGCACGGCGCTTGCCACGGCGGACCTGCCGTTCGCGCCGGAACTCGTGCGCGAAGGCGACTGGAGCCCGCACACCGGTTTCGAACAGACGCTTGCGTTGATGCGCGAGCCGAACCCGCCCACCGCCATCTTCTGCGCGAACGACCTGATGGCGCTCGGCGCCATCGAGGCGCTCAAGCAACTCGGCCTGCGCGTGCCCGACGACGTCTCCGTGCTTGGCTACGACGACCAGGAAATCGCGCGGCATACGCATCCGCCGCTATCCACGGTGGTGCTGCCGAACTACGAACTGGGCCGCTGGGCAGTGGACACGCTGTTGCAGGAAGAAGAGAACCGCGCCGCGGGCGCGCCGGTGCGGCGCCGTACCGTGAAGATCGACGGACCGTTGATCGAGCGTGGCTCGGTCAAGGTCATCAGCGAAGCAAAGCAGCTCGCAATTAATAATATTAGCGATTGACGGTTAATAAGCCGCAACCGCGCAGCAAGAACGCAGAACACTCTCGCAGCAAGCAGACCGGGCAACACAAGCATCGGCATCACTAGAAAAAGGCAAACCATCCTATGGAGGAAGACATGCTGTCGTCAGAGAAGAAATCACGCTTGGAATCACGCTTGGGCCTGCGCCCGCTCGCTGCCGTACTCGCCACCCTGACGCTCGCCGCCGGCTTCAGCGCCGCTCATGCGGCTGACGACGGCCTGCCGAAGATCGCGAACAAGAAACCGTTGAAGGTCGGTTTCGCGCAGACGGAGAGCAACAATCCGTGGCGTCTGGCCGAGACCAAGAGCTTCAAGGACATCGCCGCGAAGTGCGGCTGGCAGATGGTCATGACCGACGCCAACAGTTCGGCGGCGAAACAGGTGTCGGACATTCAGAGCATGATCGCGCAGCACGTGGATCTGCTGGTATTCCCGCCGCGTGAAGAGAAGCCGCTCGTGCCGGTGGTCATGCAGGCCAAGAAGGCGGGCATTCCGGTGATCCTGGTGGACCGCAACATCGACCAGTCGATGGCGAAGGCGGGCAAGGACTACATCACCTTCATCGGTTCCGACTTCATCGATCAGGGACACCGCGCCGCCGACTGGCTCGTCAAGGCCACCAACGGCAAGGCCACCATCATCGAACTGGAAGGCTCGACCGGCGCCTCCGCCGCGAACGACCGCAAGAAGGGTTTCGACGATGTCATCGCGAAGAACCCGGGCATGAAGATCGTGGCGTCGCAGAGCGGCGACTTCGCGCGCGACAAGGGCCGTCAGGTCATGGAGACGCTGCTGCAGGCGCATCCGGACGTAACCGCCGTCTATGCGCACAACGACGAAATGGCGCTCGGCGCCATCGCCGCGATCAAGGCCGCCGGCAAGCAGCCCGGCAAGGACATCCAGATCGTGACCATCGACGGCACCAAGGGCGGTCTCGAAGCGATCAAGGCCGGCGAACTCGGCGCGAGCGTGCAGTCGAGCCCGTTCTTCGGTCCGCTGGCCTGCGACGTCGCGCAGAAGTATGCGAAGGGTGAAACCATTCCGCCGTGGGTGAAGGTGTCGGACCGCTTCTACGACAAGAGCAACGTCGACGAGAGCATGCAGTACGGGTACTGAAGCGAAGCGTGTGTGTCTTGCGGGCGCCTGAACGCGGGCGCTCGCTTTTTCATTTCGACGGACTCACGGCATGGCTCAGACTCCCCTTCTCGACATGCAGGACATCGACATTGCCTTCGGCGGCGTCGCCGCGCTGAAGCACGCGCGCCTCACGGTCGCCGCGGGCGAAGTGCATGCGCTGATCGGCCAGAACGGCGCGGGCAAGTCCACGCTCATCAAGATCCTGACCGGCGCCTATCGCAAGAGCGCGGGCACGGTGCGCTTCGACGGCCGCGAGGTCGATTTCCGCACGCCGAAGGAAGCGCGTGAAGCAGGCATCAGCACGATCTATCAGGAGATCAACCTGGTGCCGTTCCGCTCCGTTGCCGAGAACATCTTTCTCGGCCGCGAGCCGCGCCGCTTCGGCTTGATCGACTGGAAGAGCGTGCAGCAGCGCGCGTCGGAGCTGCTCGAATCGTTCGGCTTGCATATCGACGTGAAGAAGCCGGTGCTCGACTACTCCACCGCGATCCAGCAAATGGTCGCGCTCGCGCGCGCCGTGTCGTCGGATGCGAAGATGGTCATCATGGACGAATCCACGTCCTCGCTCGACGAGCGCGAAGTCGAATTGTTGTTCAGCGTGGTGCGCCGTCTGCGCGACGACGGCCGCGCGGTGATCTTCGTCTCGCACCGGCTCGATGAACTGTACGCGCTGTGCGATCGCGTCACGGTAATGCGCGACGGCCAGACCGTCGCCGAGAGCACGATGCAGGAGATGGACAAGCTCAAGCTCGTCACGACGATGCTCGGCCGCACGCTCGCCGCCGTCGTGCACGAGGACAGCGCGGTGAAGGAAGCGAATCTCGCAAAGCGCGGGCCGGTGGCGCTCGCCGCGCAAGGTCTCGCGGCAGGCGCGAAAGTGACCGACGTGTCGCTCGATGTCCACGCGGGCGAGGCTGTCGGACTCGCGGGTCTGCTCGGCTCGGGCCGCACCGAGACCATGCGCCTGCTGTTCGGCGCGGACCGTCCCGCGAAGGGCACGCTGGCCGTGAACGGCGAACGCGCCGCGTTCAAGTCGCCGAAGGATGCCATCGCGCGCGGCGTCGCGTATCTGACGGAGGACCGCAAGGCCGAAGGCATCGTGCCGGAGCTTTCGGTGCGCGACAACCTCACGCTGGTCTGCCTGCCCGCGCTGACGAAACGTGGCGTTGTCGATGTCGCGAAGCAGCGCGAGATCGTCGATGGTTTTATCGAATCGCTCGGCATCAAGCTGCGTTCACCCGACCAGCCGATCCGCGAGTTGTCCGGCGGCAATCAGCAGAAAGTGTTGCTGGCGCGCTGGCTTGCCACACAGCCGCGCCTCTTGCTGCTCGACGAACCGACGCGCGGCATCGATGTCGGCGCGAAGGCGGATGTCGCGAAGATCGTGCGTGAGTTGCGCGATTCAGGGCTCGCCGTGTTGCTGTCGGCGTCCGAACTCGAGGAGCTGACCGCCGTGGCCGACCGCGCGGTGGTGATCCGCGACGGCGAGACCGTCGCGCAACTCGACGGCGCGCAGATGAACGAGGCCGCGATCATGGACGCCATCGCCTATGGCGCGGGCGAGCAATCGACGCTGGCGGAAGCGGTGGAAACGACTGCGCGAGGAAGCGAATGATGATCGACAAGACCCAACCGGCCGGCGCCCTCGCGTCCGCCGCGCCGGCGAAGAAACGACGTGGCGTCGCGATCCAGCGCGAGATCGTCGTGTTGCTCGCGATGATCGTCTTCAACCTGATCTTCACGCAGCATTTCGTGTCGCTGCAAACCTTCAACGTCAATCTCACGCAGGTGGTGACGATCGTGATCGTCGGCATCGGCATGACGCTGGTCGTGGCGACGGGCGGCATCGATCTCTCGGTGGGCGCCTCGATGGCGATTGCCGGCGCACTTGCGCCGATGCTCTTCACGAACATCGCGGGCCCGCTCGGCATCGTGCTCGCGTTCACGCTGCCGGTACTCGCCGCCGCCGTATGCGGCGTCTTCAACGGCTTTCTCGTCACGCGCCTGAACGTGCAGCCCATCGTCGCGACCCTCGTGCTGTTCATCGCGGGACGCGGCATCGCGCAAGTGGTCACCGACGGCAGCCTGCAGGCCTTCAACAACCCGGCGTTCCAGTGGATCGCGCTCGGCAAGGTCGCGGGCGTGCCGTTCCAGATCCTGCTGATGCTCGTGCTCGTCGCGGTGTTCACGTGGATCGTGCGCAAGACCCTGTTCGGCAAGTACCTGCTCGTGACGGGCGGCAACGAAGCCGCCGCCTATCTCTCGGGCATTCCGACCACGCGCGTCAAGATGCTCGCCTACACTGCGTGCGCGGCGCTGGCCGGACTCGCCGGTTTGATTTCGATCTCCGTGAATTCGTCTTCGGATGCGAACGTCGTGGGCCTGGGCGTGGAACTCGATGCCATCGCGGCCGTCGCCGTGGGCGGCACCGCGCTCACGGGCGGCAAGGCCTATATCACCGGCACGCTGATCGGCGCGCTAATCATCCAGCTGCTGCGCTACACGCTGCTCGCGCACGGCATTCCGGACGCCGCCGCGCTCGTGCTGAAGGCCGCGATCATCATCGCCGCCGTGTACGTGCAACGCAAGCGAGGCTGAGCCGCTCATGAAAAAGAACCTGCCCATCCTGATCGCGCTCGTTGCGCTGCTGGCGCTCGGCGTCGCGCGCTACGAGCATTTCGCCGACGCCTACAACATCACGTCGTTCTGGCGCTACAACTCGATGTTCCTGCTGATCTCCATCGGCATGGCCTTCGTGATCATCACGGGCGGCATCGATCTCTCGGTCGGCGCGGTGGCCGCGCTGGCGAGCGTCGTCGCGGCGCTGGCAAGCGGCCACGGCGTCGTGGCGGGCGTGCTCGCGGGTTCGCTCGCGGGCCTCGCGGTCGGCGTGCTGAACGGACTCGTCATCACGCACATGCGCATCCTGCCGTTCATCGTCACGCTGGCGACGAGCCTCGGCGCGCACGGACTCGCGCTGCTGCTCGGCCATAACGATGCCGTTGCGATCTCTTCCGACACCGCCTTCGCCGCCTTCGGCCAAGGCGACTTTCTTGGGCTGCCGATTCCCGGCATCGTCTGCGCGGTGGTCGCGGTGATCGGCTGGGTGGCATTGCGCAGTTCGCGCTTTGGGCGGCATGCGCTGGCTATCGGCGGAAGCGAGGAAGCTTCGCGTCTGATGGGCTTGAACGTGGATCGCACGCTCGTCTGCGTGTATGCCGTGAGCGGCCTGCTTGCGGGCATCGCGGGGGCGATCCTCGCCGCGCAGTTCGGTGCGGGCCAGCCGAACGAAGGCATCGGCTGGGAACTGTTCGCCATCTCCGCCGTCGTGCTCGGCGGCACGCGGCTGACCGGCGGCGAAGGGTCCATTGCGATGACCATCGCCGGCGTGGCGCTGCTCGGGCTCGTGTTCAACCTGCTCAACTTCGAGAACGGGCTCGGCTACATCTCATTGTCCGCGTACTGGCAGTCGGTGATTCGCGGGCTGTTCCTGTTGCTCGTCATCGTGTTGCAGGCGCGCGTTCTGAAGCGCGGCGTCGCGACGGAAGCACCGGTCGCGCGATAACTTCGACGAAACTCAGGCTCGCAAAACGATACCGATCCCCACGCGCACTATCGTACTGTTACCGCCGGCGGTGGACACGCCCAGGTTGTAATTGACCGTGCCCTTCTGGTTCCAGCGCGACAAGCCAATGCCAAGCGCCGACTGCCCGCGATAACTCGCCATACCCGCATTCAGCGTGGTGCGTCCAGGCAGATACGGCGTCACGATATTGAGCGCCGCCGCCGACGCAATGCCGCGCCGCGCCACCCGGTCCACATCGTCGATGCGGCTGTTCACGCCGCCTATCGCATTGTTCAGCTGGCCGAGATTGACGCCGTCGGTGGGCGCCGTGCCCGGCGCGATGTTGGTAATCTGCCGCTCGTGATTCGCGCTGCCGACCGACACCGTGTTCTCGCGATCCGCGAGCGAGTCCGCGCCCAGCGCCACTGAATTGGCAGCGCTCGCCATCGCGCCGTTGCCGAGCGCGCTCGAACGCGCGCCGCTCGCCAGTGCGTCGTTACCGATGGCAAGGCTGTTCGGGGCCGTGGCCTGAGCCGCCGCCTGCGAGGCACTCGCGTGCGCCGCGATGCCGTTCAGCGTCGCGGGCGGCGACAGGTTTGCGGCGTTCTGCGCTTCACTGTTGCTTTCGAGACTGTCCGAACCCGATCCTGGTTTCGCCTGATCGTTTGCCGGGACATCGACGGAGCCGTTCTCATCATTTCCGTGAATCTCCGCAAGCGAGACCGCGCGGAATACTTTCTCGATGGTCACCGGCCGCGCCGCATCGGCCCGAGGCTGCGAGCGGATGACGCTGGCCGGATGCGCCGGAGGACGCATGCCGCCGCGCTGCCCCGGTGCAGCTGCGTAGGTGCGCACGGAGCCGGGAAGCGGCTTGAGCCTGAGCTTGCGCCGATGCCGTACCGCGCTCTTGCCCGGCGTGGACCGCTTCGAAGGCTTCGCGGCTTTGCCGGTCGCCACTTTCGAAACAGCGGACGGAGTTGCATCGCCTGAAAAGCGCATGCTGACGCGTGCCTTGCGGGGCGCACGAGCGGGCTCGACTTTCTGCACGGGTACCGTTTCCACGGTCCTGGATGCATGCACGCTGTGTGCACTTGAAGCCGGGAACACATCCGTCACCTCGCTCTGCGCGACAGCCATCGAGCTCGCGCCCGCCAGGCCGATCAGCGTCAATGCCCTGACCGTGCCCGTCAGCGCATGACGCATCATCGCCATGCCTGAACCTTCCATGCCGGCCGGTTCGCTGTCATCCGCCTGCATTGAGCACGGCTCCCTTCCTTCGACGCTGATTGCCACCATCCACTCCTCACAGATAACATTTCTCTTTCTCGAGGAGCGCACCCTGCGCTGCTCGCCTGATATCAGGAAATTCAGAGGATAGTCACGCACGGCTTGCGAAGGTGGTACCCGGTCATGACCCCAAGCCGCGGCGAAATCCAATACGACTTCTTCTGCCCGAGGTTATTGCGATAACCATGTAGCACCCGTTGAGAGTTATCGAACCTTAAACTTTTCTCGCAGCTTTGATCAGGACGCGAATGCCTATCGCGACTGTTCATCTGCATGGAAAGATCACCATAACCTTCGCTCAAACAGGACGTTCTTATGACTTTCTCACTTATGGTAAACTCGGGTTTCAACATGCAGACGTCGTTTCCGCCGCTTCCGCCGCGGCTTCCGACCCAATTCGGCGGCGGCGCCTTCTGCAACCGACCTTCCATGCCGCCCGCATACGGGCCCGCGCCGATGCCCATGCCAGCACCGATGCCGCCTTTCGCAGGCGGCGGTTATCAGACGTCGAGCTATAACAATTTCTCGCAACAGACCTACAGCGATCCGTCCAATTACTATCAGTCGATGTCCTCGTCGAATTCTTATTCTCTGAATTCGCCGATGGGAAGCATGTCCTCATACCAGGCGTTCAATTCGATGTTTTCGAACCAGGCCGCGCAAGGATCGAGCGGAGGCGCCAATTTCAGCTATTCCGACTTCATGCGCAGCACGTCGATGAACAGCTATCAATTTCCGCCGACGCCGACGCCGACGCAAAGCGCCTGGTCCGACACGGGCGTGAACAACAACCAGTCGTCAATCGATCTCGGACAGTACAAGCTCGACCTGGACAAGGCGCATTCGTCGATGATGCTCACCGACAAGGCCAGCAACATCGCCACGAAGGTGTGGGGGGATCCGCATATTGACTTCAATTCGGGCTCGGACCAGAAGACGAGCAGCCTCTTCAACGGCTCCATGACGTTCGATCTGCCGGACAACACCACCATCGGCGTGCACACGCAACCGGGCGACGGCGGCGTTTCGTTCGCGGACGGCCTGACGATCACGCGCGGCAATGATGCGTACAACGTCACGGGCCTGAGCGAAAGGAATTCCGCTCCGCTCAGCGTGGAACGGAGCAACAACGGCTTCGCTGCGTGGCAGAACCAACCGCAGGATGGACCGCACCTGATGGCGACCAACTCGGGTACGGGCTGGGTCAACGAGCAAACGCATCAGATGGCGAAGGCATCCGACTTCAACGGCTAAGTGCCTGTTCGATCCATGCGATCCATTCGATCCTGCTGAACGGATCCACCCGGAGACGACGGCGCTCGACGCCGTCGTCTCTTTCCGCAGTTCTCCATCGTCCGTCGCGGCCGCTTCGTGCGGCCTGGCGGTGCGTCGTCGAATCTCGATTACCCGTCAGCAGGAATCCATTGCCCAAGTTCGTCACGCGGCCTGGGACTCATGTCACCAAGCTGAAAACAAGAAGCGCACTGCAAGAGACTTGCAGTGCGCTTCGACGCCGCGTCGTGTCACGGCGCATCAACAACGAGCGAGATCAGTCGCCCCCGCCTCCATCGCCGACGGCACCGGCATCAGCGCCGCCTGCATCCGTTGCGCCGCCTGTGTCAGCGCCACCGGTACCGGGCGCTCCCCCCTCTCCCGGGGCCGTGTCGGAGGTATCGGGGGGCGTCTCTGCTTGCAGATTGTTGTTTTCTGTCGGGTCACGTTCCTGTGGGCCGTTCATGGTTTGCTGACCAGACTGGCTCGCATGCGTGTTCCCGCCTCCGCCACCGCCACCGCCACCGCCGATCTTCGGCATCATTCCTCCCAATGCATTGCCAAGTGCACCCAAGCCCCCGCCTCCGCCACCCGTGCCACCGCCACCGCCTCCACCTCCGGTAGCCTTCGGCGTTGTGCCTCCCCCACCGCCGCCACCGGTCTTGGCGGCTCCGGCTCCGGCTCCGGCTCCGGCGCCTGCGCCTGGACCCGCACCTCCGGCTTTGCCTGCTCCTGCTCCTGCTCCTGCGCCTGCGCCTGCGCCTGCGCCCCCTCCGTGCATCAGTGAGTCGATGACCTTTTTCACCTGCGAGCCAATCGCCTCTGCAATTCCAGCTGGGCCGTTCCCTGGCTGGTTGCCCGCGGGTTGCGGTGCGGGCTGAGGTCCGGCTTGCGGCGCAGGCTGCGGTGCGGCCTTCGGAGCGATCATCGGTGCAGGTTGCGGTGCTGCCGCCGTCGGTGCAGGTTGCGGTGCTGCTGCCGCCGTCGGTGCAGGTTGCGGTGCTGCCGCCGTCGCGGCAGGCTGCGGTGCGGCCGTGGGCATCGGACCGGCAGGCGCGCCTGCGGCGCCCATTCCCGGATCAGCCTGTCCCATTGGCGTGGGGGTCTGCTGCGGCGCTCCGCCATCGCCCTGCAGCACCTGCTGGACCGCGTCCGCCACGACCTTCTTGACTGCGTCCTCTACTTCAGGCGGGAGGCCGCTCGTCCCGGGACCGGCTGCGAGCTGCGTTGCAGTCGCAGGGGATCCGGCTCTCAACGGAAAGCCCTCGTTGAGCGAATCCATCATGCCCGGTCCCATCAAACGCTTCAGCGCAGGATCGAGTTGGGATGGAGCGGCCGGCTTACTCGCCAGACCACCGCCGTCATTCGCGGTCAAAGGTATGCCCCCAGTTCCTGCCGAACCTACATTTCTCACTGACATAAAGAAAGCTCCTATTGAAGTAACAACACATGCGTCTCATGCGATGTCTTGCAACGCCGCATTTCCGCCTTTCAATTCAACAATTTCTGTCGCTTATTTCTCCTTTTGTGCAGCCAGGCTGCGCACAACTTCACGAGGCTGCCCCGGCCCCGAGAATCCTTAGAAAATCATCAGGCTCACCCGATGAAGAAGGCTGGATTCTCTTGATCATCTCGACCACGCACACCACCCTCAGATAGCCTGTGAAGTTCTTTACTTCGTGAGCGCTCAGATCCATCTCCAGCGCCCATTTCGACACCAGCTTCCCCACCGTGACCGACTCGCGTTCCGCAAGCGTCTCGATAATTCGCCAATAGACTTCTTCAAGCCGGACACAGGTCGCAAAACCATTGATTCTCATTGAGCGCTGTCGCGGCACGATCCAGGTCGAACTGATCTCGCAAGCTTGCTTTTTCACGATTCCAGAGCCCGATAACGTTCACCTGAATCTCGATGTGCCGGCATAACAATTGAAACACCGGGAAAACACCTACCCAAAATATCCAGATTCTTATTCCATTGTTTTTTCATGCGGATACGCCGTCTAATAAGCTTTGCCTCTGGCGCATACTTTTGTATGCACCCGCACGATGATTCTGAATCTTCCGGAGTCCAATATGTAGTACGCGAATACGACCACCGAAAATTCGAGGCGCGATAAAGTTTGATCACTAAGACGCGGCGCATGCAGCAGACGGGAATCTCAGCTATTCGAATCAGATCTTCACAATTCAAAGTGAAGCAAAGGTTCGTGCCATAAGAGACCTAAGCATTCGACGCATGAAAATCTTAAAGATCTTGAACTGGCGCAGAATGCAAAAACATCCTTTGATTGGCAGAAACAGAACGCGCCGTGCCTCGCACAGTGCAGCATGGCTGCTTCTGGCGTGGCAATGCCACGCGGCCCATTCGGCAGAACCGGCATGGCAGGGTGCTTCGATGCACTATGTCGCCCGAAACTCACGTCTTTCGGACGTTCTGAAAGATGTGGCTTCCGCGAGTGCCTTGCGTATCGACATCGCGCGCGGCGTCAACGGCAGCGTCAATGGCGAATTCAACCAGCCGCCGGCCGCCGTGTTTCGCGCGCTCACTGAAGCCTGGGGACTGATCTGGTATTTCGACGGCCAGACCCTCCATGTTTCAACCGCCGACGACGTGCGCAGCCGCACCGTTCCGTTCGGGCCGCTGAGCCGCGATGAAGTCGCCGCCCGTCTGCGCAGTCTCGAACTGGATGACCCGCATTTGCCGCTGCGCTATTCGAAGGACAGCGTGAAGGTCGTCGGGCCTTCGCGATTCGTGGAAGCGGTGTCGGACGCCATTGCCCAGGCGCGCGAGCAGACGACGCCGCAGCAGACCTACGAAAAGACCCAGATTCGCGTGTTTCCGCTGCGCTATGCACAGGCGCAGGACATTACTTATCAGTCCGGCACCCAGAAGCAGACCATCCCTGGCGTCGCGACCTTGCTGCGCCGCCTGATGGAGAACGCGGGTTCATTGCCGGTGGCAGCCCAGCGCAACCCGGCGCGCAGCAAGGGCGGCTCGCGCGGCATCCCACCGCTGCCAAGGCTGCCGGGCCTCAACGAAACCTCGCAGAGCGCATCCGCAAGCGACGCCCCGGATGAGTTGCCACAGTCGGCGGTCAGCCCCGCACAGCGCAACATCGTCGCGGACGCGCGAACCAACGCGGTCGTGGTTTACGACATCCCTGAGATGATGCCGGCCTATCAACGTGCCATCGCTCTGCTCGACCGGCCGCAGGATCTCGTCGAAATCTCCGCCGTGGTGATGGATGTCTCGAGCGACGCCGCACGCGAACTGGGCGTACGTTGGGGCGCGGGCGGCGGCACGGGCGGACGGGCCGCGCCCTGGTTCGGCACCGATGCGGTCGGGCCGCGAACCGTGCAGCCCGGCGTCACCGCCACCGTCGACGGCGGCCTGACCCTCACCACGCTGCTTGGCAATTCCGCGCATTACCTCTATCAGCAGATCCACGCGCTTGAACAGCACGGCCAGGCGCGCATCCTCTCGCGTCCGCGCGTGCTCACGCTGAATAACATCGAGGCCACCTTGTCGTCGCGCAATTCAATGTATGTGCGCGTCGCGGGTAATCAGGATGCCAATCTTTTCAACGTCGATACCGGGCTGGTCCTCAAGGTGACGCCGACCGTCGAACAAAGCGGCGCCGAGAACGGCCGCATCCTGCTGAGCGTCCAGATCGAAGACGGCACCTTCGACAACGACGAAGCCGTCGACGGCATTCCGCGCGTCCGGAGCAACTCCATCATCACGCAGGCCGTGGTGCCGGATGGAGAAAGCCTGTTGATAGGCGGATACGAATACGAACACAGCCAGTCCGGCGGCTCGAAAGTGCCTTTGCTTGGCGACATTCCGTTCATCGGCCAGTTGTTCAGCAATGAAAACACGTCGAGCGGCCGTACCGAGCGCCTCATCCTCATTACGCCGCAGTTGAAGCGCGCGACAAACCGGCCTGCGATGGCGGAAGCCCCGATGGCCTCTGCAACGCCGGCGGTGGCCGGCGCGCCATCTCAAGCGCTGCCCCTGCTTCCCGCCGCCGTCACCGGCGCCGGGGCGGATCGGGCGCTCACCGCAAAGGACGCACGATGAACGGCTTGCCACGCATCTTCGTCACGAGCGGACTGCACGCGGGCGCGAGCCTGCCGCTCGAGGTGGACCATGACATCGAGATCGGTAACGACAGCGAGGCCGATCTGATTCTCGCCGACGACCGCATCGCGCCGCGCCATGCCCGCGCGCAACTGCACGGTCCGCAGCTCGCCCTGTTCGCGCTGGCCGACGGCGTCTCGATCTTCGGCCGCCCGCTGAAGGCCGGGTCGCGCACGCTGCTGGATCATGGCGCAGCGTTCTGCCTGGGCGACACGTCCTTGCTGTTCAGTCACGGCGAGTATCCGGACGAAGCGAGTACGAAGCAGTCCGAGGCCGCCTGGCTGCTGAGGCATGCACCGCTTGCGTGGCTGCGCATGCGTTGCGGGCGGGTCCCGCGTCTCGCGTGGATCGCGCTGGCGGCGACGCCGCTCGCGCTCGCTGCTTGGCTCACCCTGAATCCTTTCGCGACCGACGCCGTGCCTCCGCCCGCGCCGCTGCTGGAGCGGCCCGCGTTCAGTCAGGTGAGGGTGGAAACCGACAAGGCCTCGGGCACGCGTATCTATGAAGGCTACGTGCAGACGCCTGCGGATCTCGCGGCGCTGTCGCTGGCCGCACGAGCACGCGACCGGTCGGTGAGCGTGCGTGTCTTCGTGATGCAGAACATCGAGGAGCAGTTGAGCGATCTGCTCGACCAGTACTACCGCGGTGCGCAAGCGCGGGTGGATAAGCCGGGCGCGTTCGTCGTGACCTTGCCTGGGGCGGGCGCGCATCTCAAGGCCGATTCCTGGGATTACGCGCTGGTCGCCCGTGTGGCGCAGTCGCAGATTGAAGGCCTGCGCACGCTGAACTTTGCCGGTCACGAGAACGCTAGCGGACCGGCGCGCATTCCGCTTGAAAACTTCGGCCTGAATCTCGTCACGTCGCCCCATTCGGCGTGGCTCGCGGATGCCGGCGGCACGCGCTACTTCGCGGGCGGTCGCATCGCCATGGGCAGGATCGAGCGTATCCGTGAATGCGGGGCGAGCGTCGTGCGTGACGACGGCAGCGTCTACGACCTGACCGCGCAGCGCTCCGCTTCCGGGAAGCCTTGTTGACGGGCTCGCCGCAGGCCTCGCTGCAACAGACCAACCATGCATTACAACTTCGCGCGTCGGCGTGCCGCGCGGAGGGTCGGGAGTGAGTTTGCTTCCATCGAGCACGCCCGTTTTATCCTAAGGATCCTTAAATGTACGATTCAGCAGATTTCGGTTATGCCCCGCAATATCAAGGCTACTACCCCCGCAACAGCCCCAGCATGATTTCCGCCGACGGCACGCTTTCCCTGGGCGACCTCGCAGCCGCCATAACGAAGGCGCTCCGAAACAAAACGCAGGAAATCAACGCGATCAACGAGCAACAGACGCAGCAGGACGGAGCCGGCGCGGGCGCTGGCCAGACGGGCGGCGGGGGCGGCGCCCAGGGCGGCGGCGTGGGCAGCGCCACCATGCTCCAGATGCAGAAGGCAGTCAGCGAGTACACGACCATGCTCCAGCAAGGCACGTCGATGATGAGCGGCGTGGGCGACACCCACAAGGCGGTGGCGCAGAACACCAAATAAGCCCGCCCGACCCGCCACGAAACTCCCCCGCGCCGCAGCTCGCGGCCGCCGCCGCGCGGGGCACGCACGAGAGCACGACGAAGCGCACCCTCAATCCATTCACGATACGTCCATGTCATCACCCACTGTCGACCTGACGCTGTATCAGCCCGACCCGACGGTCCTCCCGCCGCCGCCCACTCAAGAACCGGCGCGCGTCGGCCTGGGCAGCCACGAGTTGACCCAGATCGCGGAACACGTCCAGAACCTCGTGCATGGCCAGTCAGCGGCCATCGCCGGCGTGCTGGATTCCGCACGCCGGCAGGGCCCCACCACCGGCGAAATGCTGATGCTGCAAGCCGCCGTCTCCGACTACTCGATCACGCTGCAAACGCTCTCTCATCTGGCACAGAGCGCCGGCAGCGCGATCCAATCCCTCACGCAAAGAACATGATTCGCCGCGCCATCATTCTCCTGCCGCTCGTGCTGCTCGTTGCGTGCAAGACCTCGCTGTTCGAAGGTCTCGACGAAGATCAGCGAACCGGATCGTCGCGGTGTTGAGCCGTCACGGCATCGACAGTTCGAAACTGCGCAACAACGACAAGACCTGGAGCATCTCGGTCGAGGAAGACGAAGTCGTCTACGCGACCGAGCTTGCCGGCGCCTACGCGTTGCCGCGCGGAACCCACGCGAATCTCGGCGAGCTGTTCAGCCGTCAGGGGCTGATCTCCAGCCCGGAGGAAGACCAGGTCCGCTATGTGTACGGTCTCACGCAGGAACTCGCCGAGACGCTGGAGAAGATGGACGGCGTCCTCGTGGCCCGCGTGCATGTCGTCGATCCGCCGCGCGATGCGCTGCTCGGACCCGCGCCGCTGCCGAGCGCCTCCGTGATGCTGCGCTATCGCAGCGACGCCAACCTCGAGGCCATGCGCAACAAGATCCGCTCGCTCGTTGCGGGCGCGGTGACGGGACTCACGCCCGAGCGCGTCTACGTGACGATGGTGCCGGTCATGCCGGTCGCCACCCCCGCGGAAGTCTGCGCGCAAACCGGCGCCTGCACCCCTGCGCGCGCCACGCACGGATCCACCACGCGGGTGCTCATCACGCTGAGCGTGCTGGCCTTGCTGCTGATCGTCGCGGCGTGGATCTGGGACAAGGGCATTCGCGCGTTCCCCAGGCTGCGCGTGCCGGGCATCACGTTCTTCCGGCGTCGCGGACGCGACAGCGAGCGCGCGAAGACGGAACCCACCACGTCCACTGACGCGGCTTCCTCCACGACCACGACACGAGACCGTCGATGACCTCCCGCCCCCTCCTCGATATCTCCGGCTGGGCGCATCACAGCTGGCTGCCGCAGCAGCGGCCCGCCCGCGGCGAACGGGCGCGCGCCCGCGCCGCCGCGCATCTGTTCACCCGCTTTCCGATGCTGGCGCGCGCCGGCGTCACGCACCTGCCATGGTTCGTCGGACCGCTCGACCGCAGCGCCTGCGCGCGCCTCATGCGCCTGTGCGCGGCGCTTGCGTGTGCGCGTTCGCTGCGTCTGGTGGTGAGCGCGGAGGCGCATGCGCGCTTTCAAGTCGCGACGGGCCTGCCGCCGCTCGCGCTGCTGCAATGTCATCCGCGCGGCAACCAGCGCGACTTGCCGCTCGATGCACCGGTCGACTGGTTTGCGCGGCGCAGTCTGGGCGTCGCCGGTCTGGCGCTCGCGCTGCGCGCCACCCAAGGCGACGCGCAGCGGGCCTGGACCCGCTTGCGCATGCCGCTTGCGCACGCCGAGGCGGCCGCGCAATGGCGCCTTGCGCGCGTGTCGCAGCAAGCCGCCCTCGAACTGATGGGTGATGCGCTCCAGGTGCTGAATGCGGGGAGGCAGCCATGCTGATCTGGCGTAGCGCCGGCTGGCGCGTCGAGTCGGACGGCTACGTATCCGGCGATAACCTCGTGCGCTTGCAGGAGCTCGATGCGCTGCGCCGGGAGATCCACCAGTACGTGCTGCAGGAAACCAGACGTCTCGCCGAACGCGCGCGCCGCACCCGCCGCCGCGCCTTCGTGCGCGGCCTGCGCGCCGGTCAGGCCGCGGCGCTGCGCGGCCTGGTCGTGCCGGCTGCCGCAACCGCCTACGCGCTGGGACGCCTGCAGGACCGGCTGTTGCAACTCGCGATGCAGGCCGTCACCGATCTCGTGGGCGAACTGCCGTCGGGCGCCACGCTGCCGAACCAGTTGCGCAGCAGCCTGCTGGCCGCGCCTGAACAACGCCTGCTCTCGGTGCGCGTCGCGGTCTCCGATTTCGCCGAAGCCCGGCATGCCGTCGATCTGCTGGAGCAGGAACTGGGGCTGGCCTTCGTGACCGTGCTCGCCGATGCCGACCTGCCGCCGCGTTCGTGCGTGGTGGAAACCGAAGGGGGCGTGATCGATGGCGGATTGCACCGGCAGCTCGAAGCGCTCGAACGCGGCATGCGTCAGGCGATCGGCGCCGTGCTCGACGAATACACCCGGCTCGACGAACGCGTCGTGGCCCGCTTCGACGACATCGGCTGCGACCTGCGTGCAGCGCTCGACGCCCTGTCGCACGGAGGACCATCGGCATGAATCCGTTCAACGGTCTCGAAAGACTCACCCGCGATCATGCGGAGCGCCACAACATTGCCGCGCTGCTGTTCGGTGCGCCGCTGCCGGTCAGCGTGGGGCAGCGCCGCTTCACCATCGCCTTCGAGCCGCGCCGCTCGCGCTATCCGGTGCGCCTGCACGGCAACGCTTCAGGGCAGCCGCTGCACGTCGATCTCGACGCGCAGGCGCTGCTTCCCGAACTCGCGCGCCGCAGTCTGGAGGCGAGTGGCGCGCATGCCTGCAAGCTGATCGTGGACGCCTGCGAGGATTGGTTCTGCGCGCTCGAAGGCCTGTTCGGCTTCGCGCTCGACGTGACCCGTGTCTCCTTCGACGCGCTACCCGACCCCGGCGCCTACGGCCTCGCCGTCACGCACGTGCAGAGCGGGCGCATGGCGAGCGTCTCGTTTCATTGCGAGGCAGTCGACCGCTGGCTGCGTCGCCGGTCTCATCCCCCGGCTGACCTGCGCGCGCTGGCGCGGCGCATCGTCGTGCCGCTGCCGGTCTGCCTTGCGGGCCCGACGCTCTCGGTGGCGCGCATGCGCCGCATCCGCACCGGCGACGCCCTCGTCATCGACAGAAACCTCTATTACCTTCGCGTGCCGCTGCGCAGCGGCACGCAACGCATCTGCCTGAAAGCCATTGGAGATCAAATCGTGCTGGACCGTCCGTTAAAAAACGATCGCGAACCCGTTACCGAACTCACGAGCGAGTTCATTCCGATCGACGCCCTCACCTTCACCTTCGACGCGATGATCGGTTCGTTGCGCATCTCGCTCGAGGAACTGAGCCGCCTGCGCAGCGGCTCGCTCGTCTCGTTGCAGATCTCCGTGCGCGAGCGCGCCGTGACGCTGCTGTGTCAGGGCCTGCCGTTCGCGCATGCCGAACTGGTGGATATCGACGACGTGCTTGCCGTGCGCATCACGAGCATGCTCCAGCCCACGAACGGTGACGCGACATCATGATCGACGGCCAGACCGGACAGTTGCAGCTGATCGGCATCTTCTTCCTGATGAGCGTGGCGCCGCTCGTCGTGGTGATGACGACGTCGTTCACCAAGTTCAGCATCGTCCTGACGCTGCTGCGCTCGGCGCTCGGCGTGCAGCAGGCGCCGGGCAACCTCGCCATCTCCGGGCTTGCGCTGGCCGCCTCGCTGACCGTGATGGCGCCAACCCTGCATCAGATCGGCGCGGCGCTTTCGCTGAATGACCGCGGTTCGAGTTCGCAGGCGCAAGGACTGCCGCCGCTGCCGCAACTCATCGACGCGGTGCGCGGCCCGCTCGGCGACTTCATGCTGACGCACTCGCGGCCGGCCGAGCGGGCGTTCCTCGTCAATGCGGCGAAGCGCATCGACCCGTCGCGCGAAGCCAATGAGACCGACTTCTCGCTGCTCGTCCCCGCCTTTCTGATCAGCGAGATTTCCAGCGGCTTCGAGGCGGGCTTTCTGCTGTACGTCGCGTTCCTGGTGATCGACCTGATCGTGGCGAACGTGCTGACCGCCATGGGGATGATGATGCTTTCGCCGAGCACCGTGTCGATCCCGCTCAAGCTCTTCGTGCTGGTGGCCGCGTCCGGCGTGCCGAAGCTCATGCATGCACTCATTCTCAGCTACGCCAAGTGAACCCTCTTCCGTCTCTTGCCTCGCTTTCCAGCGACGCCCTGCTGCTCGTGTTCTGGCTTTCCCTGCCGATGCTCGCCGTCGCCACGGCCGTGGGCCTGCTGCTCGGTCTCGTGCAGTCGGTCACGCAGATCCAGGATCAGAGCTTGCCCTACGGCGCGAAGATCATCTGTGTCGGGCTCGTGCTGATCGTCGCGGCGCCGTGGGCGCATCACGAAATCGCGCGGCTGCTCGGTCATGTCTTCTCGATGATCGCCGCCGGACGCACGCGCTGAACATGAACACACTCGATCAATTCATGGGCTTCGCGTTCTGCATGATCCGCCCGGCCGTGGCGATGAGCATCGTTCCCTTCGGCAACGACGGCGGTCTGGGCGTCGCGCTGCGCGTGCCGCTCGTGCTGATGTTCGCGATGCTGCCCGCGCACGCGGGCCTGCCCGCCGACCTGCTCGGCGCGAGCTTCATGGAAGCGCTCATCGGTCTCGCGCAGGGACTTGCCATGAGCGTGGTCTTCTTCGTGGCGGGCGCGGCGGGCGGCATCCTCGACCAGCAAGGCGGCTACACCGTGGCCGCCGTGTACGACCCCAACTTCCAGCAGGAAAGCGCGCTGTTCGAGACGCTTTTCACGCAGTTCGCCGCGCTGACGTTCTTCACGGGCACGGGGCTCGTCATGCTGTGCGGCTTCTTCGCCGACGCCTGGTCGTTCTGGCCACCCGGCGGTCCTTATGGCGAAGGCGTCGCGCGCCTGTACCAAAGCCTCGCGCAAGTCCGGCTTCCCGCGCTGTTCGTGCAGGGTCTGCAACTGGCGGCGCCGCTGCTCGGGCTGATGGTGCTGACCGACCTGTCGCTGGGGCTGGCTGCGCGTCACGCGAAGCGCCTCAACCCCTTCTCCACCGCGCGCTCCATCAAGGCGATGGTGCTCTCGTTCGCCGCGGCGGCATGCGTCCCGGCGCTCCTGGGCCATCTCGCCGACCTGTTCGCGCATTCCCTGGTCCTGAGGTAACGCGCGATGAGCGACAAAACCATCAAGCCCAGCCCCCGGCGTCTGCAACGCGCGCGCAAGGACGGCGACATCGCCAAGAGCGTGCAGCTCACCACGACCGCGAGCGGTCTGCTGTGGTGGCTGTTGCTGGCGGTGCAAGCGCCCAACTTGTTCGTGGCGTTCGTCAACATGCTCGCGACCGTGACCGTCATCGACCTGAGCCGTCCGTTCGATTCGACCGTCCACGAAGTGCTCGGCGCGCTCGTCGGGCCGGGCCAGGCCGCGCTCGCGATGGCGGGCATGGGGATGCTGACCGTCATCGTTCCCGAGCTGGCGCAAACCCGCGGCCTGATTGCCTTCAAGCGCGTCGCGCCCGATTTCAAACGCCTCAACCCCATCGAGGGATTCAAGAACCTGTTTGGCCTGAGGCTCCTGTTCGAGACCGGAATCATGCTCGTGCAGCTCGTTCTGCTCGGCTTCCTGGCATGGCAGGCGCTGTCCGGATGGATGGCGATGCTCACCGCGTCCCATGCGCTCGCGCCCCGCGCGCAGCTCAGTCTTGCGGCAGGCGAGTATGGCCGCCTGCTGCTGCTCGCGGCGCTGTTGCAGATCGCGCCCGCCGTCGCCGACTACGCCTTGCAGCGCATCCTGCACGTCCGCCGTCTGCGCATGGACAAGGACGAGATCAAGCGCGAACAACGCGACGACAACGGCGACCACCACGTCAAGAACCGCCGCCGCGCCTTCCACCGAGAACTGAACCAATAACATGTCTGCTCCTGCTTCCTCCCGTCTCTACGCGCTTCCCGGCCTGCTCGCGCGTTATGCCCACGTGGCGCTGGCCGCCGGCTTCATCTGCGTGATCGCCCTGCTGATCCTGCCGGTGCCGCCGTTCCTGCTCGACCTGTTCATCGGCTTGAGCTTCTGCGCCAGCTTCGTGATGCTGTTCTCCAGCATCTACGTGTCGCGCGCGGCGGACCTGCCGGGCTTCCCGGCGCTGCTGCTGATGACCACGCTGTTGCGGCTCGCGCTCGCCATCGCCTCGACCAAGATGATCCTGGTCCACGCGCACGCCGGCAATGTCATCTCCGCGTTCGGCGAACTGATCGCGGGCAACAACGTGGCCGTCGGCGTGGTCGTGTTCGTCGTGCTGTGCGCCATTCAGTTCATCGTCGTGGTGAAGGGCGGCGACCGCATCGCCGAAGTTGCCGCCCGCTTCACGCTGGACGGCATTCCCGGCCGCCAGATGAGCATCGATGCCGACCTGCGCAGCAACCAGATCACCGCCGAGAAGGCCGCGCAACTGCGCGCCGGGCTCGAACGCGAAACCTATTTCTATGGCTCGCTGGACGGCGCCATGAAGTTCGTCAAGGGTGATGCCATTGCGAGCTTCGTGGTGGCGCTGGTGAATATCGTGGGCGGGCTCGCGGTCGGCATGCTCCAGCGCAATCTGCCCTTCGGCGAGGCCTTGCAGGTCTACACGATTCTCACCATCGGCGACGGCCTGGTGTCGCAGATTCCTTCGCTGATCGTGTCGGTATCGGCGGGCCTGCTGGTGACGCGCGTGTCGCCCGCGGGCAGCGCGACCAATCTCGGCACGGATCTCTACCGCCAGCTGACGCTCCAGCCTCATGCGCTGCTGATGGCCGGTGCGTGCTGCCTGGCGCTCGCGTTGATTCCCGGCTTTCCGCATCTCCAGTTCGCGCTGCTTGCCGCGCTGTTCGGCGGTCTGGGATGGTTGTTGATGCGCAAGACGCAACAGGCGCATGCGCACGCCAACGCCCTTGCGCCGATGCCGGCGCTCGCGCGTGACGGCAGCCGGCGGGTGCCCAATCTGCTCGATGACGCCGAGACCGGCACGAGTGCCGCGCTGCGCCTGCGGGTGGGCGCGCGCGCCTTCGAAGCGCTGCATCCGGAGGCGCTCAACCGGGTGCTCGCGGGGCTGCGTCATGACCTCAACGCGCGGCTCGGCTTGCCGTTTCCAGGCCTGTCCTGCGCACTCGACGCAAGGCTCGCACCCGAGCGTTATCTCGTCGACGTGGACGACGTTGCGTTCGCGAGCGGCTCGCTCTTGCCCGATCATCTGCTGGTGAGCGGCCGCGCCGCCGATGTCACGATGGACGGCGTCGCGGGCTACCGGCTGGGCGCGGAAAAGGCCGTCTGGGTGGCCACGGCCGCGGCGACCCGGCTCGACCCGGCCGTGCTCACGACAAGCACGCCGGAGGCGGCGCTCAGCGCGCATCTGGTCGACGTGTTCGAGCGCTGCGCGCCGCGCCTGATGGGCACGCAGGAAGCGCGTTTCCTGCTCGATCGCATCGGCGGGGAGTTCCGTGAACTGGTGACGCAGATCGAGCAACGCGTGACGACGGTCCAGCTCGCCGCCGTGCTCAGACAACTCTTGCAGCAACATGTGTCGATCCGCAATCTGCGCGGTATCCTCGAAGCGATCCTGCGCGCCCCGACGCATGAACACACGCTCGACCGCATGGTGCGCGAAGTCCGTATCGAGCTCGGGCCGCAGATCGTGCGCGGCCACGCGAACCTCGACACCTGGGAGATCCAGGGCGGCGTGCTCGAACCGGAATGGGAAGCGGAACTCGAAGCCAGCATCCAGCGCGCGCGCGACGGCGAGCCTTACTGTCCGCTCGATTTCACTCAACTCGACACCGTGCGGCGCGTGCTCAGCCAGCACGCGCGCACCGTGCGTCTGCTGGTCACGTCGGCGACCCTGCGCCCGCACATGGCCCGCGTGTTCCAGACGCTCGGCATCCACATGGACGTTGTCGCGATCGAAGAGATTCCACGCGATGTCTATCAGATCCGCAACATCTTCACTTTCTCGAGATCATGATGGCCGAGGACCTTGCAAACCACGCGCATGCGTTGCCCTCCCTGCTTGATTCGCCGACCCTGTCCGGCCGCGTGGTGGAAGCGCGTGGCGTGGTCGTGCGGGTAGTGGGCGCATCGTTGCGCATCGGCGAAAAAGTCCGCCTCGTGCGGCCGGATACGTTCGAACAGCACAGCGGCGAAGTCGTCGGCTTCACGCCGGACGGCGCGCTGGTGATGCCCTATGCGGGGCTCACCGGGCTGTCCGACATCACGCGCGTCGAAGGCTGCGGGCTCGACTGGCACCGGCTCGATGTCCGCAGCGTGCTTGGCCGGGTGATCGACGGCCTCGGCCAGCCGCTCGACGGCAAGCCGCCCGCCGCCGCGCGCCCGGCCGGACGCAACGAGGCGCTGGCGGCCATCAATCCGCTCGACCGCCCGCTGATTGCGGAGCCGTTCGTGACCGGGGTGCGCGCCATCGACGGCTTGCTGACCTGCGGCGTCGGACAGCGGGTCGGCATCTTCGCGACGGCGGGCGGCGGCAAAAGCACGCTGATGGGGATGATCGCGAGCGGTGCGCGCGCCGATGCCGTCGTGGTCGCGCTGATCGGCGAACGCGGCCGCGAGGTGGCCGAGTTCGTCCACGATCATCTGGGCAGCGCGCGTGAGCGGTCCGTGGTCGTGGCGTCGACGTCCGACCGTCCCGCCGCCGAGCGCATCCGCGCGTCGCAGCTTGCCTGCGAGATCGCGAGCGGCTTGCGCGCGCAGGGCCAGCGTGTCGTGCTGCTGTTCGATTCGCTTACCCGCTATGCGCGCGCGCTGCGTGAAGTAGGACTCGCGGTGGGCGAGCCGCCGGTGCGCCGCGGCTACCCGCCGCGCGTGTTCGCCGAACTGCCGCGCATCATCGAGATGAGCGGGCTCACCGCGAGCGGCAGCGTGACCGCGTTTTTCACGGTGCTGGCCGAAGACGAGGATGCGACCGACCCGATCGTCGAGGAAGCGCGCTCGCTGCTGGACGGACATATCCAGCTGGCCGCGCGGCTCGGCGCGGCCGGGCACTATCCGGCCATCGATATCCTGCAGAGCAAGAGCCGACTCATGCCGCGTGTCACGCGTGAACGGCATCAGGCTGACGCGCAGCGCGTGCGCGAATGGCTCGCGCGCTATCAGGATCTCGAACTGCTGCTGCAAATCGGCGAATACAAGGCCGGCAGCGATCCGGCAGGCGATCTCGCCATTGCCCGGCATCCAGCCATCACGGATTTCCTGCGACAGTCCCAGAAGGGATCCATCCCGTTCGGCGACACCCTTGCGGCGTTGCAAGCGCTGTGTGCGAGCGATGGGTGACCGGCATGAAGGGTTCTTCGGCTGCGGCCCGCAATATGCGTCTCTGGGCGGTGCTGAGCCGTGTCCGCGAAGTGCGGGTGCGGCGGCGGCTGGCCGAATGGGCCCGTGCGCAGCGCAGCGTGCAGGCGGCGGAGACGGCGGTCGATCACGCCGTGACGCGATGCGAAAGGCATGCAGCGCAGCTTGCGGGGCTTCAGGACTGGCGCGCGTCGGGACCGCATGGCCCGGCGATGTGGCGTCACGCGCGCGAGCGGCATCGCCAGCAGGAGGCGGTGCTGGCTCGCGAAGTGGCTGCGGCGAGAGACGCGCTGAGCATCGCGTCCGGCCATGCGCTTGCGGTCCGCGCGACGCTGCGGCGCGAGATGCACGCCCGGGACGATGCGCTCAAGCGTGCGCGGGAAGCTGAAGCGAAGGCGCGCAGGGAAGACTGATCGGCAAGGTCCGATGCATCGACGATATCCCTTCATGACCCCGTGAAGTGACGGGCAGAGACACTGACATTGATCTTTTCGTCAGGAGAGCCCGAAATGGCTGTTTCAAGCATCCGTTCAGGATCGTCCGCTTCCACGCAGCAATACGACGGCAGCAACGACGGCGGCAACGACGCCGCCCCCTCCTCCGGCGACGTGCCGCCGAACGGATCGCCTCCCGCTCCCACCGTCAACGACGCCAACGAAGCAAACGAAGCTGCCCGCTCGCAGCCCAACCCGCCTGCCAGCTCGTCTACGCCGTCACAAAGCCAGCCCGCCGATTCGGCTCCTCCACGCCTGTCGACGGCGGAAACGCAGTCATTGTCCGATCTCGTCGACAAGGACCCCGCTATCCCCAACGACGCCGCCAACGCCAACAGCATGGCGGCGCTCCAGGGCGAATCACTGCGCGGCGCGCCGCCTGAAGCCATCTCGTTCGAACAGCAGGTAACCATCGC
>NZ_JARUXV010000003.1:299824-370033 GCF_031450975.1 Caballeronia sp. LZ065 | reverse complement strand
GGCCGCTTCTTCGTGGGCCTCGTGCCGGGCGTCAATCTGCTCATCGACTACATCGTGCCGGCCCCATCGCTTTCCGCATCGGAGAAACAGGGCATCGACCTCGCATCGGGGGTGGTCAGCGTCGTTGTGCCCGCACCCGAGATCCCGATACAGCTCCCCAAACTCGGCGCGAGAAAGTTAAACCCCGCCGCCGAGTTCAAGCTTGCCGAAGAGATCAAGCCTCCCGCAGAGATCAAGCCTCTCGAAGATATCAAGCCTTCCGAAAGCGGTGCAAACGGCGAACCTGTCAAGCTTCCGCAAGCCGAACCCTCCGTGCCTGCACCGAAAAGCACAACCCCTGCGTCCGGCTCGCCATCGGGCATCCCGCTGGTGCCCGATCAATATGCGCGCGCGCCCTCGGGCAAGCTCGTGCCCGACGCCGACTATCGCGGCCTCTATCGCGACGACACCGGCCAGCAGTTCATTCAGCAAGGCGGCCAGACTTATCCGGTCAGCTATAACAAGGACGCCGGGTATTGGCAGTTACAGCCACGTGAGGGATGGCCCAATACACGCAACATGTCCATCGACGAACACGGCAACTGGAAGGTCGATCTGGATAAGGGGCTGTTGGGAGGAGTTCCGGAGATGAACTCGCTTGCTTCTGGGCGAGCCGCTTTCGAACTTTATGAGCAGGGATACACAGTACGGGAAATCGGCAGGGACTATTTTCACAAGCACCCCAATGCCATAAACAGTCTCATCGACCGGTACGTACGAGAGAGTGGAGAGGTAATACCACAGCAAGTAATCGGCAGCGGCGTTATGACGGGCCGGTCAGATTTTGCTGCTGAAATATATGGCCGATTGACCAGTGGTGAACCACTGCAAAACGTGGCGTATGAATACACGAATGGTGATCAGCTTGGGGCTCATCGTCTGGCATATCAGTATGCACGCCAAGAACATCTTCCAGTCCAAAATATGCCGCAGGGTGGCCCATGGAGAGTCCAGTGGCAGCGTCCAGGTGGTCAACCACCTGTAACTTTACCCGTTACCTATCCGCAGTACCTCAAGATCATTGAGGGGGATAGCGCGCGCATACCGACTTGGCAGTTATCGAATGAAACCGGCGTGCCAAGACCAATGATCGAAGAAATCCGGGCTCGCGATGGATATTGGTCGCCGCAACAGCAGGCATGGGTCGCGCTCGACGGTCCGCCCGAGTATGGACCGGGCTTTCCGCCGCCAGGCGAGAACCCGGCAGCCGGTCCGGCAGGCTCCCCGCAACCGGGACCCAGCGGCACCAAGCGCCCGGCCACGAACCCTGACCCAACCGTGGCTCAACCGGGAACCAGCGGCACCGGTCAGCCACCTGTCGCTGCGCCTGCCGCACCACCCTCGTGGGGAAGCGGGCAGCTCAAACAGTTCCACCAGGACCATACGAAACTGAGCGGACCCGTATCTGATTCGATCGACGCGTGGCTCGATGGACATGCCGCGCCACCTTCAAGTCTGCAAGGCGAACTCAACCAGCGAGGATTCACCGACATCACACCGGGTATGGTGCGCACCTATCTCACTGGCCAAGGTCTGGAGCTGACCAGCCGACAAATGCAAAGAGTCAGCGCTTTCCTGAGCCTGTAATCAACGTATCACGGCAAGAATCGCACGGCGGGTTGAACATTCGAGCGTGCCCATGTCGTACGTTTCATCCGGTCTTCTTGCCGTGCGCCGCATCGGTCGGCGCGACGGTTCAACGCCCCCCGGCGCCGGATAGCCCCGTCCCAAACTTGCCGCCTGGCGGGCACAACATTGAGCGCAACGCTCCACTTTTTACCGCATGCACGGCGTAACAGCGTTTCAAGAGAAGCGCACCGCCCTCACGGCTCCGGATGGGCGATATCCGCCTCGACGATCCGCACGCCCAGCGCTTCCGCCGCGCGTCGCGCGTCCTCGCTCGACTCGAACGGGCCGATGGTCTCGCAACCATCGAACGGATAGAGCACGCGCTTGTCGCGTTTTCTCACGACCTTCAGCGTGCCGATATGCATGCCCGTCGCGTTCACGACATACGACGCATAGATGTCGAAGCCTTCGTGCGCGCCTGCTTCTGATAAGGGTTGAGTCCTGGGCATCGGTCTTGACATGGTTCGACGAGAAGTTCGGCGGGTCTGTTGATTGTTCTTGCTGCACCACGCCTTCAGCAAAAACAAGTCCAGCAAAATGCGTTCCAACGTCGATGCACGCTGACGCTTGCGTCCATGCGCCGCTTTGGGTTCAAATGCGCGTGCTTCCCTTACCCTATTCGACGCCCATGAAATCGCTCTTCAGGAAGTTCGCTGTCTGCACCTTGGTCGCCGCGACCGCATCGTCTGTTCAGGCGGCTGAACTGCACGTGATGAGTTCCGGTGGCTTCACGGCCGCCTACAAGATCCTCGGCCCGAAGTTCGCGGCGTCGACGGGCAATACCCTCGATACCGCCCTCGGCCCCTCGATGGGCAAGGCGCCCGAAGCGATCCCCAACCGTCTGGCGCGGGGCGAGCAGGCGGACGTGGTCATCATGGTCGGCTATGCGCTCGACGATCTCATCAAGCAAGGCAAGGTGATGCCGGATTCCCGTGTCGAACTGGCCGATTCCCGCATCGGCGTATCGGTGCGCGCGGGTGCGCCGAAGCCCGACATCGGCAGCGTGGAGGCCTTCAGGCAGACGCTGCTGCACGCGAAGTCGATCGCCTATTCGGACAGTGCAAGCGGTGTCTACATCCAGAATCAGATGTTCGGGAAACTCGGCATCGAGGATCAGGTCAAGCAGAAGGCGAAGATGGTGCCGAAGATTCCGGTGGCCTCGGTCGTCGCGAATGGCGAATACGAGATCGGCCTGCAGCAGGTGAGCGAGCTGCTGCCGGTGCCGGGCGCGCAGTTCGTCGGCCGGATTCCCGAGGAGATGCAGTCCGTCACGCGCTTCGCCGCCGGCATTCCGGTGGGCGCGAAGCATCCCGACGAGGCGCGCGCGCTGCTGCGTTATCTGGCCTCGCCGCAGGTGCAGGACACGGTGCGCGCCACCGGTCTCGATCCGGTTGCCGCGCCTTGAGCGCCTTGAGCACCCTGAGCACCCTGAGCGCCTTGGCGGACGCGCCTGACGCACGCGCACAGCGGAATTGAAAATGCGTTCCATGCGAGAATCCGAACGTGCTCGCGCGCGACGGCGCGGGCAGTCCGCACGCGCTGCCGGCACTGACTCTTTCACGTCGCCACATCGAGACCGGGCGAGGAGACCAATCGTCGATGAAAGCTGACACTCTGATCGCGGATTCGAGGAGCGACGGGCTCGGCCCGAGCTTCCTCCTGGGAGGCGGCGAAATGGGCGCCCTCATCCGCCAGGCGGATTGGACGCAGACCGTCCTCGGCTCGCCGGAGCACTGGCCGCAGAGCCTCAAGACCGCCATCCGCATCATGCTGACGTCGCGCCAGCCCATCTGGGTAGGCTGGGGACCGGACCTGCTGTTCTTCTACAACGACGCTTACAAGTCGATCATCGGCGGCAAGCATCCGCAGGCGCTCGGTCAACCGACCTCGGCGGTTTGGCGCGAGATCTGGAGCGACATCGGCCCGCTGCTGGACACGGCGCGCTCGGGCGTCGAAGGCACGTTCGTCGAACAGAAGCTGCTCATCATGGAGCGCAACGGCTTCCCGGAGGAGACCTACTACACCTTCTCCTACAGCCCGATCCCGGACGACCGTGGCGGCACCGGCGGCATCATCTGCGCGAACAGCGACGACACCCAGCGCGTGCTCGGCGAACGCCAGCTCCACGTGTTGCGCCAGCTCGCTACGTCCGCCGCCGACGCCCGCACCTGGCGCGACGCATGCAGCCTGTCGGTCGCCGCGCTGAAAGGCGCGTCGCGCGACATGCCCTTCGCGCTGCTGTTCGCCGCGGAACCGGGCAGCGAGACGGCTGAGCGGGTCGGCGCGTGCGGCATCGGCGCGGATCATCCGGCGGCCCGCGCTGAAGCCTGGCCGCTGGCCGGCGTGCTGCGCGACAACCAGCCGTGCGTGGTCACTGACCTGCCGCAGCGCTTCGACACAGCGCTGCCGATGGGCGCGTGGCACGTCGCGCCGGACCGCGCCGTGCTCGTGCCCATCGCGCCTTCGGGCGAAACGGGCCGCGCAGGCGTGCTGATCGTCGCGCTGAATCCCTACCGTCTGTTCGACGAAGGCTATCGCGCGTTCCTGAACCTGGTCGGCGGACAGATCGGCGCGGCAATCGGCTATGCGCACGCCTATGACGAAGAACGCCGCCGCGCCGAAGCGCTCGCGGAGATCGACCGCGCCAAGACCACCTTCTTCTCGAACATCAGCCACGAGTTCAGGACGCCGCTCACGCTGATGCTCGGTCCGCTCGAAGAGCTGCTGGCGAGCCCGGCGCGCATCGGCGCGGAGGACCGGCGGCTCGTCGAAATCATGTACCGCAATGGCCTGCGGCTGCTGAAGCTCGTCAACGCCCTGCTCGACTTCTCGCGCATCGAGGCCGGGCGCATCGAGATTCACCGGCAGCCCACCGACCTCGCCCGCTTCACGGCGGAACTGGCGTCGCTGTTCCGCTCGGCGATCGAAACCGCCGGCCTGCGCCTCGACATCGACGTGCCGGAGACGCCGCTGCTCGCGAACATCGATCGCGACATGTGGGAAAAGATCGTGATGAACCTGCTGTCGAACGCGCTCAAGTTCACGTTCGACGGCGTCATCCGCATCGCGCTGCGCAATCACGCGCAGCATGGCATCGAGATGACTGTGGCCGACACCGGCATCGGCATTCCGGAGCACGAGCTCGGGCGCGTGTTCGAGCGCTTCCATCGCGTCGCGGGCGCGACAGGACGTTCGGTGGAAGGCAGCGGCATCGGGCTCGCGATGGTGCATGAACTGGTCAAGCTGCACGGCGGGACCATCGAGGCGGCAAGCACGCTCGGCGACGGCGCACGTTTCACGGTACGGCTGGCCGCAACCCATGCCGACCCGGCCGACCCCGGCCCGCACCTCGCACCGCCCGCCGAAGCCAGCGCCCGCGCGCGCTCCTACGTGGATGCCGCGCTACGCTGGATGCCGGACGCCGAAGAGCGCACGGCCGCGGAGGCAGATATCGTGCCGCGCGAGGAAGACCCGCCGCTGGGCACGGCAGGCGCCGTCGAGCCCGCGCCGCAGGATGCGGTGCCCGGCCGCGTGCTGGTCGTCGACGATAACGCCGACCTGCGCGACTACATGCGCCGCATGCTGAGCGCCGCGGGTCACGAGGTCAGCGTCGCGCAAGACGGCGCCGCGGCGCTCGCGATGGCCCGCGCCGCGCCGCCGGAAGTCATCGTCTCGGATGTGATGATGCCGGGCCTCGACGGCTTCGGCCTGCTGCGCGCCGTGCGCGCGGACGACCGCCTGCGCGAGACGCCGGTGGTGCTGCTCTCGGCGCGGGCCGGCGAGGAAGCGCGCATGAGCGGCCTCGAGGCCGGCGCCGACGATTACCTGACCAAGCCCTTCTCCGCGCGCGAGCTGCTGGCGCGCGTGGCGAGCAATCTGCGGCTGGCGCGGCTGCGCCATGAAACCGAGCAGAAGCTGCGCGACGAATCGCACATGCTGGAGATCCTGAACCGCGTGGGCAACACGGTGGCGGGCGAACTCGAACTGAGCCGCGCGGTGCAGGTCGTCGTCGATGCCGCGACGGAACTGACCGGCGCCGCGTTCGGCTCGTTCTTTTACAACGTGATCGACGAACAGGGCGGGCGCTATACGCTCTACACGCTGTCGGGCGTGCCGAAGGACACCTTCGACCGCTTCCCGATGCCGCGCAACACCGCCGTCTTCGGGCCGACCTTCGGAGGCGAAGGCATCGTGCGCTCGGACGACATCACGAAAGACCCGCGCTATGGCCACAACGCGCCGCATCACGGCATGCCGAAGGGTCATCTCGCCGTATGCAGCTATCTGGCCGCGCCGGTGCTCTCGCGCACGGGCGAAGTGCTCGGCGGCCTGTTCTTTGGCCATCCGGAACCGGGCGTGTTCGGCGAGCGCGCGGAGCGGATCCTGGCGGGCATCGCATCGCAGGCGGCGATCGCCATCGACAATGCGCGCCTCTTCCAGGCCGCGCAGGACGAGATCAGCGAACGCACGAAGGCGCAAGATGCGCTGCGCGATCTCAACGAGACGCTCGAACGCCGCGTCGCCGATGCGGTGGCCGACCGCGACCGCCTTTGGGAACTGAGCGAAGACCTTTTCTATACCGCGAGCTTAGAAGGCGCGTTGCTGCGCGTGAGTCCGTCGTGGACACAGCTGCTCGGCTTCGACTCGCAGCGCCTGCATTCGCACACGGTGATGGATCTCGTGCATCCCGACGATGCGCCCGTCGCCGCCGTGCAGCTCGACCGCCTGCGCTCGACCGGCCTGTCCGCGCGCTACGACTGCCGCTTGATGCGTCACGACGGCGGCTGGCGCTGGATCGCCTGGAACGTTTCGCTGGACCCGCGCACGCGGCGCATTCATGGCGTGGGGCGCGATGTCACCGCGGACCGCGACACCGCCGACGCGCTGCGCCACGCTGAAGAAGCGCTGCGCATGGCGCAGAAGATGGAGGCCATCGGCAAGCTGACGGGCGGCATCGCGCATGACTTCAACAATCTGCTGCAGGTGATCGGCGGCAATCTGCAACTGCTGACCAAGGACATGGCGGGACGGGAGAAGGCCGAACAGCGCGTGCGCAATGCGCTGGCGGGCGTCGCGCGCGGCGCGAACCTGGCTTCGCAACTGCTCGCCTTCGGCCGGCGCCAGCCGCTGGCGCCGAAGGTCGTGAACCTCGGACGCTTCGTGCGCGGCCTCGACGACATGTTCCGCCGCGCGCTGGGCGATGGCATCGAGATCGAGACTATCGTATCGGGCGGCTTGTGGAACACGCTTGTGGATCCGTTCCAGGTCGAGAACGCGCTGCTCAATCTCGCGATCAACGCGCGCGACGCCATGAACGCCCACGGCAGGCTGACGATCGAGGCGGGCAATGCTTCGATCGACGAAGCCTATGCGCTGCGCAACGCCGATGTCACGCCGGGCCAGTATGTGATGGTCGCCGTGACGGATACGGGTTCGGGCATGTCGCCCGAAGTGCAGGAGCGCGCGTTCGAGCCGTTCTTCACGACCAAGCGCGAAGGCCAGGGCACGGGCCTCGGCCTGTCGATGGTGTATGGCTTCGTCAAGCAGTCGGGCGGCCACGTGAAGGTGTACAGCGAGGAAGGACACGGCACGACAGTGCGACTCTATCTGCCGCGCGCGCGCGAGGAAGAGGATCTCGAAATTGCCATCGACGCAGGCCCGGCAAAGGGCGGCAGCGAGACGGTTCTGGTCGTCGAGGACGACGAGGAAGTGCGCGCGACGGTCGTCGAGTTGCTGGCGGATCTAGGCTATCGCGTGCTGCGCGCGAAGGATGCGCAGAGTGCGCTGGCGATCGTCGAGAGCGGCGTGCCGGTGGATCTGCTGTTCACCGATGTCGTCATGCCCGGGCCGCTGCGCAGCACCGAGCTGGCCCGCAAGGCGCGCGAACGCGTGCCGGGCATCGTGGTGCTGTTCACGTCGGGCTATACGGACAATGCCATCGTGCACGCCGGACGGCTCGACGAAGGCATCGATCTGCTGAGCAAGCCCTATACGCACGAGGCGCTGGCTCGCAAGGTTCGCCATGTGCTCGGGCAGCGTCCGGAGCAGGCACCGCCCGCGGAGACCGCCGGGCACGCCGCGCAGGACGCCCTGCCGGGCGATGCCCTTGCGCACATGCGCGTGCTGTACGTCGAAGACAACGAACTGGTGCGCGCCAGCAGCGCGGAGCTGCTGCGCACGCTCGGTGTCGATCTGACGGAAGCCGGCAGCGTCGCCGAAGCGATGACGCTGCTGCGCGCGCAGCGCTTCGACGTGCTGCTGACGGATGTCGATCTCGCGGGCGAGTCGGGCGTGGCGCTCGCCATCGCCGCGTCGCGCGAGACGCCGGCGCTCGGCGTGGTGTTCGTGACGGGCTTCGACCTCGCGCTCAGCGACGCCGAACGGCGCGCGCTGCCTGGCGCCATCGCGCTGCGCAAGCCGTTCGATCCGCTGGCATTGCTCAATGCGCTCAACGCGGCGGCGGTGAGATAGAACGCTCAGTGTCGCAGCGGCGTATCGCCTGAGCGCCATCGCCAGAAGCTCCAGTGATGGTCGGGGGCGCTGTCTGCATAGTCAGGGTAAAGGTTCGCGTTGGCCTGCTGCGCCAGCAGGTTCACGCGTCTTGAGTCACTGTCCCAGGCGTACATGTATTGGCTGTAGAAAGGGCGCGTCGCGCCCTTGTAGTAGTAATCGAGCCAGTACGGCTGCCAGATCCGGTCGTACGGAACCTTGGCTGCCGCCGCGGCGCCCACGGCCGCGCCGATCGACCCACCCGCCACCGCTCCTCCCGGCCCGCCCGCCACTGCGCCGGCCACGGCGCCCACGATCGTCGCACCGACGCCTATCGCGCCCTTCTCGACGTTGGTGCCGTCGCTGTTGGCCAGTTGAGGTTGGTACGCCCAGATGACAGCCTTGCTGCCGTCCTCGAAATCGAATTGCCGCACGTGCGGATTGCCGTCCACCGGGTTGCCATAGCGGAAGAAGCGGCCCTGCGTATCCCAACTGGCGCTCGATGCCGCCCAAGCACTCCTGAAGCCCGCGGGCGGGCCCAGCGGCGCGCTCTGGGTGAAGCGGAAGAGAAGCGGCTCGCCATGACTGAACTGCGCACGGGCGAGATCCTCATTCGGCCGCTGCTCCGGTAACGGCTGGGTCACGTTGTGCGGCACCGCTGCATCGGGAATCCTCACGTCAGAGCTCGAATTGCTGGTGGATGGACCGGCAGGCGCCGGCTGGAAATACGTGTGATCGTGCGCGACGGTCCCCGGCCGCGGCTCTCCCAGTTCGTAAAAGTCGGGACTTGCATCCTGGTTACTCGCGAGCACGTCGAGGCGTTCGAAAAAAGCCCGCGCATGCGCCCCATTGCGTTCAGCGGCGTCGATCAGCGCAGCGCGCTGGACCTGCTGGTGATGGTAGCTGCGCTCGTCGGAACCATAGCTGGTGAAGTTGGGCGTCTGCCAGCCCATCTCCGTTGCCACCCGCAGCGCGAGCAGCTCGGTCGGACCCAGGCTCGCCTGCGGCGCATCCGGGTCAGGGTCGCGCGAGTTCGTCGTCAGATGGGCAATCTCATGGATCAGGCCGACGCGCCACGCGTCCAGGTACATCGAGTTCTCATTCGGCGCGGCGCTGATGTTCACGTACGGCGACTGCTCCGGCGTTCTGCTTTGGGCACTGGTGTAGAGCGAGAGCGGCATGCTTGTCGCGGGGTTGAGCCGCAGGTACATCGACGTCATCTCGCGGATGTTGCGGAAATCGCCCCGGAACTGCGGCGTGTAGTAATAGCGGTTCCGAAAGCCGATGTCGCCGAGCGGTTCGCCGCCGTGATGCAGACCAAAGCTCATCATGTTGCGAAACGTCGCCGAACCGCGCAGGGCATCCAGCATCGTGTTGCCGATCATGTCGGCCGTCTGCGTATCCATCAGTCTGCTGTGGCTGTTCTGCGCGGCACGCATCGCGCCCCACCGCGCATCGTTGAGTTCAGACTCACTCAACGGGTTTGCCTTGCCCTTCGCGACGACGTAATCGGCGTAGGCGTCGGACGAGGCCGCCGGTGCATCGGTATCCTCGCGCTTCATGCGTGTCGGGACCAGGTCGGCGGAGGGCGCTTGAGCCTGGCTCGGGACCACGTCGGCGGAGGGTAGTTGAGCCTGGGTCGGCACCCATGGCGAAGAGAAATCCGTCTTGTCGGGGGACTTCGGCGCTTCGCTGTCTCCGGCGGGAGGCATTGATTCGCCGGGCCGGGATTGCCGGGATTGCTGCGACGTTTCCGACGATTCGACGTTGTCCGCAGGCTGCGGATTCGCCGGAGCGGCAGACGCCGGTTTGTCGTCATCCGGCGTGGGAGCGGCGTTGCCGGACGTGGCACGGGTACTGGCATTGGCAGTGGACACAAACATGCACCCTCTCCTGCTCAACATTCATCGATAAATACGCTCGGCCCGTTCAGGCCATCGCCCTGTCAGGTTCTCAGCGGCGTATCGCCCGAACGCCACCGCCAGAAACGCCACTGATCGTCGGGATCGCTGCCGGCATAGTCGGGGTAAAGGTTCGGGTCGGCCAACTGCGTCAGCCGCTTGACTCGATCCGGGTCGCTGTCCCAGGGATACATGTACTGGCTATGGAAAGGGCTGTCGGCGCCCTTGTAGTAGTAATTGATGTCGTACGGCTGCCAGATCCGGTCATACCCAATCCTGGCCGCGGCCGCGGCGCCCACGGCCGCGCCGATCGACGCACCCGCCACCGCTCCTGCCGGCCCGAACGCCACGCCGCCGGCCACGGCGCCCACGACTGTCGCGGCGACGCCTATTGCGCCCTTCTCGAAGTGAGTGCCGTCGCTGTTGGCCAGTTGCGGCTGGTGTGCGGAGATGACGACCTTGCTGCCGTCGTCGAAAACGAACTGGCGCACGTGCGGATTGCCGTCCACCGGCTTGCCATAGCGGAAGAAGCGGCCCTGCGTGTCCCAACTGGCGCTCGACGCCGCCCATGCGCTCGTGAAGCCTGTCGGCGGACCCAGCGGCGTGCTTTCGGCGAAGCGGAACAGAAACGGCTCGCCCTGATGGAACTGCACGCGGGTGAGATCCTCGGTCGGCGGCTGCTCCGGCAACGCCTGGGTCACGTTGTGCGGCGCCGCCGCACCGGGAATCATTCCCGTGGAACTCGAATTGCTGGCGGATGCGCCGGCAGGCTCCGGCTGGAAATAGGTGTGATCGGACGCGGCGGCCCCTGCCGCCGGCTCTTCGAGTTCATGGAAGTCGGGGCTGGCATGGCCGTGTTCGCTCAGTAGATCGAGCCGTTCGAAGAAAGCCCGGGCGTGAGGCGCATTGCGTTCTGCCGCGTCGATCAGCGCTGCGCGTTCGAAATGCATGAAGTGACGCGTTCGATCCTCCGAGCCATAGCTTTCGAACCGCGGAGGGTGCCAGCCCAACTCGTCCGCCACCCGATAAGCGAGAATCTCGGTCGGACCCATGCGGTCTTCCGACGAGTCCCTCGAAGGATCTTCCGAGTCGGTCAGCTGATGCGCGAGTTCGTGCATCAACCCCAGGCGCCAGGTATCCATGAGGGGGGAACCCGCATTCGGCACCACGCCGACATTGACCCACGGCGGCTGGTACTGGTCCCGTGAATGCGCACTGACGTCGACTTGCAGCGGCATGTCCGTGGAGGATTGGCCTCGCAGGTAGTCAGCCGTCATGCTGCGGATAGCGCGTTCCTCGCCGTGGAACCCGGACCGGTAGTCGTACTCGTTGCGGTAATCGAGGCCGCCTAGCCGCTCGCCGCCATGACGCTGGCTATAGCTCACCATGTACTGGAAGATCGGCGACCCGTTCAGCGCATCCAGTATCGTATTGCCGATGGCGTCGGCGGTCTGCGAATCGGCCAGCATGCTGTGACTGGCCTGCACGGAACGCACTGCGCTCCAGCGCGCTTCGTTCAGCTCCGTCGTGCTCAACGGCTGTTCCCGGCCGAGCTTTACGACATGGTCTGCATAGGCATCGGCGGAGGCGAGCGGTTCGTCGGAGTCTTCGCTGGAGTCGTTCCGTTTGACACGCGTCCGGGCGGATTCGTCGGTCACGAGCTGCGACTGGGTCGAGATCTTCGAACGAGGGAGGTCAACCTCGTCGGAAGATGCCGGTGAAGCGCCTTTGGCCGGTTGCGCAAGATCCGCCGATTCGGCGGTTGACGAATCATCGCCTTCTGTCGTGAAGGCGGCGTTGCTCGAGGTGGCGCTGGAAGCGAGCATGGGGAGGTGCTCCGGAGGAAGGCTGGTGATTGCAAGGCAATCGTGCCGCCTTCCGCCTCCCCTCGGGTGCTAGCGGAATACCTCCGTTCGTGCGCGCCTCAGCGCGCCCGCCGCTTCCGCACCGCCTCCGCGAGCAGTTCGAGCACCGGCTCGCTTTGCGTCCAGCCGAGGCAGGCATCGGTGATCGATACGCCATGTTTGAGCGGCACGCCCGGCTTCAGGTCCTGACGGCCTTCTTCCAGATGGCTCTCGATCATCGCGCCGGTGATGCGGCGTTCGCCCCCTTCGAGTTGCCGCGCGATGTCCTGCGCAACGTCCACCTGGCGCAGATGCGACTTGTTCGAGTTGGCATGCGAGCAGTCGATCATGACCTGCTCGCGCTGACCCAGCTTCGCCAGCGACGCGCACGCCTCGCCGACGCCTTGCGCGTCGTAGTTCGGTCCGTTCTTGCCGCCGCGCAGGATCAAGTGGCAATCGTCGTTGCCGCGCGTTTCGAAGATCGCGGCCATGCCCATCTTGGTCATGCCCATGAACGCGTGACTGGCGCGCGCCGCGACGATGGCATCCGCCGCCACCTGCACGCCGCCGTCGGTGCCGTTCTTGAAGCCGATGGGACAGCTCAGGCCGGACGCCAGCTGACGATGACTCTGCGACTCGGTCGTGCGCGCGCCGATGGCGCCCCACGCAATCAGATCGGCGATGTACTGCGGGCTCAGCAGGTCGAGGAACTCGGTTGCGGTCGGCAAGCCGAGCTCGCTGATGTCGAGCAGAAGCTCGCGCGCGCGGCGCAGGCCTTCGTTGATGCGGAAGCTGCCGTCCAGGCGCGGATCGTTGATATAGCCTTTCCAGCCCACCGTGGTGCGCGGCTTCTCGAAATACACCCGCATCACGATGAGCAGATCGTCCCGCAGCGTCTCCGCAACCGCCTTCAGGCGGCGGGCGTATTCCATGGCCTGATCGTGATCGTGAATGGAACACGGCCCCACGACCACCACGAGCCGGTCGTCCTGGCCATGCAGAATGCGGGCGATAGCCGCGCGGCATTCTTCCACCAGCGTCTGCACGCCCGGCGTCACGGGCAGTTCGTCGAGCAGCAACGCGGGGGAAATCAGCGGACGCACCGCGCCGATGCGGGTGTCGTCGATGCGGGTCGTGTCTTGCGTGGAGTCGGCCACGCCTGCCTCCTGATCGCGGGAGGGATTGTCGATGCGGGTCAAGATGGGCTCCGTCATGCGTTATCGATGCAAAATACCAGTGTCCGGCGCGAACAATCCGCGCCCGATGCCCCTTGCGGTGCAAACATCCATTATCGCATTCGGCACGGGGCGGCACGCCGGGCCGCTTCAGCAACAGTGCGTATGATGAAGGCCAGCGGGTTCATTCAAAGGGAGCAGACCATGCGTATCGAAACCTCATTCCTGTTCGATCTGGACGGCACGCTGGTCGACAGCGTCTATCAGCACGTGCTGGCGTGGAAGGAAGCGCTCGATGCGGAAGGCATCGAGTTGTCGGTGTGGCGCATTCATCGCAAGATCGGCATGAGCGGTGGGCTGTTCACGAATCAGCTGTTGCGCGAGACGCATGGCCAGATCAGTCCGGATCGCGTTGAGCGGCTGCGTCAGCTGCATGCGGCGGCGTACCAGCGGCTGCGCGCACAGGTCTGCCCGCTCCCGGGCGCGCGCGAACTCCTCGATGCGCTGACGCAGGCCGGCACGCGCTGGGCCATCGCGACGAGCGGACGCATGGAAACCGCTCAGCTCAACCTCGAAGCGCTGGGCGTGGATCCTTCGAAGCAGGTTGTCGTCACGCGCGACCAGGTGAAGTACGCGAAGCCAGACCCGGATCTGTTTCTCGCCGCCGCCGCGCGCCTGAACGTGCCGATCGAGAATACAGTCGTGGTCGGCGACAGCATCTGGGACATGCTCGCGGCGCGCCGCTGCCGCTCGCTGGGCGTGGGCTTGCTGTCCGGCGGCTATGGCAGCGACGAACTGGAGCGCTCGGGCGCACTGCGCGTCTATGAAGATCCCGCCGATCTGCTGCTGCATCTCGATGAAGTCGCCGCGCGTCCCTGAGGTCCCGACTGCATGACACACTCGACTTCCATCACGTTGCGCCGCTGGGGCAATGTTCAGGTCTATACGCTGCACAATGAAAGCGGCATGCAGATCGACATCAGCGATCTCGGCGCGACCCTGCTCTCGTGGCGTGCGCCCGACCGCGACGGCCGTTTCGCCGACGTGCTGCTCGGCCACGATGCGCCCGACGATTATCTGAACAGCACGGCCTTCATGGGCGCGATCATCGGGCGCTGGGCGAATCGCATTCGCGACGGACGGTTTGCTATCGACGGTATTGACTATCAGGTCGAGCGCAACGAGGGCGTGAATCACCTGCATGGCGGCTCGGCCGGATTTCACCGGCAGGTGTGGCAGGCGCGCATCGACGGCGCTGCGCTGATCATGAGCCTGCGTTCGGAAGCCGGGGCAGCGGGCTTTCCGGGCAATCTCGACGTCAACGTGCGCTACGCGCTCGATGCACACGGCACGCTGTCCATCGACTACGAAGCGCACACCGATGCGCCCACCGCGCTCAACCTGACCAACCACGCCTACTTCAATTTGAGCGGCAGCCCAGCGCCCGCGGCAGACATTCGCGATCACGAAATCACGATTGCTTCGGATGCAATCTTCGCGATCGATGCAGCCTCGATACCCGTGGCGCGCGAAGACGTCGCGGGCACGGCATTCGACTTGCGTCAGCCGCAGTCGATTCGCGCACGTCTCGATGAGTCAAACGAGCAACTGAAACTTGCGGGAGGTTTCGACCATTGCTATGTGCTGCACGACGGCAAGGCGCAGGAACTTCGCACCGTCGCCATCGTGCACGACGCATCGAGCGGCCGCAAGTTGCAGGTAGCAACTGACGCGCCCGGATTGCAGTTCTATACGGGCAACCATCTCGAAGGAGAGACAGGGCGTGACGAAGCACGGTACCGCAAGCATGCGGGATTGTGTCTCGAAGCCGGCGGGTTTCCCAATGGCATCAATATGGACGGTCTGGCCAGAAGCAACGCCGTGCTCCGGCCCGGTGAATCCTACCGCCAGCGCACGCGCTATACATTGGGCGTGCGCTAACCGCCAGGCTGCACGAAAGGCCAGCTCAAAGGCTCGAATACCGCCGTGTCCGTGTTGAACAAGCTGTCATACCTTCGAAAGAATTCCTGCATCCGCTCCGGATCCGAACGAAGGCTTTTCAGCGCGTATATCGCAAATGCAAAGCTATCCGGATTCGAGGCCATCTTGGGCGAAAGGTTCGTCAACGTGTCATTGAGAATGGTCCGAACCAAGGGCTTGTCTGCAAAGGCCCTCTCCACGTCTTGAGGGGTCTTGAACCGGTAAACCGAGTCTTTGATGTTCGGCGGATTGCGCGCATAAGCAAGCGTGAATTTGACACGGCTATCGTACCGGCTGTCCGACACCAAGGTATCGATGCTCAGGTTCTTCAGTTGCCCGTCTGCTCCTGCCTCCTTCAGATGGCGGCCAGCATAGGAGATCAGGTTATTGATATGCATTCCACCCTGCGTCAGCCCGGCGTACCAGTCCAATGGGCTCTTGCTGTGCACGTGGAAGCTCTCATGAACCATGGTCAGCGCCATGCCTGCCGAGAAGTTATCCGCCAGATGGTCCTCGAAAACTTTCATGCCATCCGAGTACGCGGCCATGAGCACCACGGATTCGCCCCCAACATGGTTCGCCGGTTTGAGTCTCACTGACGACCCGGACGTCATGACGATATCTCGCGGCGGCACCCGGTTGGGTCCGGTGACCGTTGCCATGATGGCGGTCCTTTCCTCCGCATTAATGAGGTCGTAGGAGACGTCTTTAGAAGGCCTTAGCTGCTCGAGCGCGACGACCGATGCGTTGATTTTCGTCACCAACTCTTTCTTCATCTCAGGTGAATGCCCGCCCATGAAGATATCGAGCACCTTGTCCACCTCCGGACCAGGCGTTAGCAATGTTTCCAGCCCGCCCGTCAGCAACCTGCGGCCTTCATCGCGACTTGCGCGTATCAGGGCCCGCATTTCATTGCCGCGATCGTGGGTCAAGCGGGCATCGAATTGCAGGATTGGCTTGGTTTCGTATGGAAATCCCCAGAGCCCCTTGGGTGGAGACTGTCTCCATCCACGATCCGTGTGGAAGACGTAGTCGCTGGCCTCCGTCGGGTTAGCAGGGTTCACCAAACGGTACTGGTTGCGCGCACCGTCGAATGTCAGCAAATAGCGGTTGCCATCCTGTTCAAGCAGATAGAGATTCTTCAAGCGATCATTGCCCACGATCTTCCAGAGTTTCGGAGTCGAGCTTGCCGATGCGCTCGTCGAGGCGCTTGCGAGGGGCTCCATTTGAGAACCTCTGTACACGGCATGGACCTCTACGAGTTTGCCCTCGGGAAGTTGACCTTCCACGAGCTTGAATTCGTCGTCTAACTTCCTGAACACCATATTGATCGTATCCGAAGGCATGTAAGCCCTTGCACCGAAGAACAGATCCCGATCCTTCGAGACCATGGCCCGGCCATAATTTCGCGCCTTGAAACCGGGCTCAGGATGAAACATGCGCCAGGAGACCGGACAATGAAGGTCGAAGATCATCATGGCCACTGCCTTTGCCGTATACAAGGCGCCGTCCGCTGCTGCGTCGCCCGCTTCGAACGCCGCATACCTGAGAAGGTCCGCCCCGGACAAGCCGTTTCGAACGCCCTGCGCAAAAATTTCGCGGATTGCACTGGTTCCCGCCTTGTACAACTCGTTGAACCCGGGTAAGAGCAACAGAACAGTCATTCCCACGTCCATGCCAATCTCCCACAACGACGGCTTGTAATTGCGGTCGACGAAATACATGTAGAGCTCTCCATAAAACGGCAAGAAAGACAGCAATGACTTCGCGAAGGAATTGGTGTACAGCTCCTTCTTCCGCGCCTCGACCGTATCAGAGAGCGCGTCGCGAACCAGCGGGAATAACGCTGAAAAGACTGTCTCTCCCGCTTTTAATTGCCCGATTTTGGCGTGGACGAAGAACTCATATCTGGGCCTACCAATAGTCCGACCACGCCTCAACGCGGACCAGGAATGCCCGTCGCTCACTACATTCGTGGGAATAAGAAACCAGTTAAACGGTTTTGTCCTTAGCGCCGCTTCCGGCATCTTTTCGCAGATGTCCACTTTCCCGCTCGAACCTACCGGCTTATGAAGGATGACCACCAGCCATTCCGAACTGCTCAGCTTGATATAGGCCTCACGACGCCTTTCGAGCGGGTTCTTTATCAGATAAACCCGCTTCACATCGAACAGCTCATCGACAGTCAGTTTTCCCTCGATGAGCTTCTGCGAGGTGATCCACGAGGCTTCGTAGTTCATGAAACCCCGGTCCACATAGTCCGCGAACTGGTCGTAGTATTCCTTGTCGCTATCGGTCAGCGAACTCGGCTTGAATTGCGACATTGAGAAGAAATTCTCGGGCGGCGCTCCAAAAGCTTGCAACGGATTGAGATCCCGCTTCGCTTGATCGAACTGCTGAAACAGCCCGTCCATTTCGCCGGCACCGACTGAAGATGCACGCTTGTTCGATGTGACGAGGTGATAGACCAAAGCCGAGAGAACCTGTGCGCTGCCAACCTGCTCCACGCCATCTTTGATGGGAAAGAGATCGGTAGCCAAGGCCTTGCCTGCATTCTGCGCGGACAGGATGTCGCGGTAATCTCCCTTCGCATTGAACCAATATTTGTTTTCAGGCAGGGCGGCCAATTTCGCAGTGAACTGCGAGAACTTGTGATGAATGGCCCACTGGGTTTCGATATAAAGGCGAGCACCTTCCAAAGCCGCCAATTGCGGCGCCTCTGGACTAGCGCTGGCCTGAGCGATTATTTCCCAGGTCAGGTCGGCCACCAGGCCGCTGTACATCAACTCGTATAGCCAATGACTGGAACTCCCGCCCGTACCCTTCAGAGCCTTGAGCCCGGCAGTCTCCCGCGCCACCCCCATCGCGACTCCAGCTGCGAAGACATTGTCCTCGAAACAGCTCAGCCATTGCTCGAGATCCAGGATGGTTAGGGAAAGCGCGCCGCGCCACGGCCGGAGCCGGGTGATTTCACGCTCCCAATAGTCTAGTTTCAAGTCTTGCTTCGTCTTGTTACCGCGTGCCTCCCCGTATAACAGAAGATCTAGTTTTTTCCTTCTGGCATTCTTTAGTTGAACATCAACCGCCTCATGTTCTTTTTTGGCTTTCTCGAACTCCGCCTGTATTTGAGCCGATGAGCCGTGCACGATATACGCCTCACGAAAATCGACGTCGTCGAAGGCCTCCCGCTCTTGCGCGACGAAGGTCAAAATTTGGCTTATTTTCCTCACGTCCCAGACGCGATCGGGGTCGACCCTGGCCTTGGGCTCTGACAGATTCAATCCGGCGCTGCTCTGGTCCGTGATGCTCTTCAAGAATGCTGTCTGGAATTTCAGCTTCAGCGCTCTTTTGAAGTTCTCACTTCCCGGTTCGAGATAGCTGGAGTAGATGTAATGATCCGCCGCATAATCAAGCGCATCGAGCAGCTGAGACCAGATCGAAAAGCCGCGCTTCTGCAAGAGCATACCTAAGGAAGCCTGCAAGCCATCAAATGATCTCGTCTCGAACAGCTGGCTCAACGCCGCGAGCGGCGGGGCGACGGAATCGGCCGTCCACACGCCTCCGGCATTGACCAAGTTGACCATGCGGGTGCGTGTCGCATTACCGAACACGATTCCCATGTGAGGAGCCAGAAGAAAAAACGGCCAATACTTTCCGTCGATGCTCAAATACAGTTGATCGTCGCGGCGGTACACATTTCCGTCCTTGCCCACACCTGTGTCGCCGTCCGCAAGCGCATAGGCGGGGTCGAACGACTTCGCGATTCCATACACGCCGGCGCTGACCGAGAATGAAAGGTCGTCGGTCGCCGCGGATGTCGTTGTGCCGCTTTCTTCCACCCCCCATTTTCCCTGTGCATCCTTCTGCAGCAGTACCCAGGAAGCACGCGCGTAAGCGGCGTAGTAATTGCCAAACTTGACAGTTTCAGTCAACACCGTATCCGCAAATTCATCCGCTGGAATCGTCACGGTCTCGCAGCGGTAGAGCTTTCCATTGACCCTCAGGAACGGAGTTTCATCGAAGGATTCGAATTTTCCCGGAAGGAGCGCGGTCACCGCTGCGGGATAGTTGATAAAGGCAGGCTGGACACTAGCGGTCACACGATCTTGCAGGGCGATGGACGCATAGTCGATGTCCTCCAGCCAGAGTTCATTCTTGTTGTTCTGAATCAACGATCTCCAGTTCCTTTCGGCATCCACTCCCGCATAGATCGAATCGCGGAACGGAACTGGGTTGACGTTATAAATCTCCCATACCTCATGACAGCTGCCTGCCGGATAGGTGAACATGCCTCCACTGATGCTCTTGCACTTGTAGTACAGACCGTCGAGAAGCACATACCCCTGATTCGGCTCATTCACGCTGCGATACACATCCGATGTCTCGTCTTTTTTCAGATCAGGCACCGAGGGCTTTCCGTTAAGAAGAGCGTTTGCTCGTCCTATGAGATCATCAGAAAACTTCCTCGGCAACGGCAGAGGCCGGACGACCGCTGCGACCGTCCAGATGCTGCCGAACGGATGCCGCTTGAGATACAGCCGCTCAGCGGAAGCGCCCGAGGCGCTGCCCATGACGCACAACAGATTGGGGTGGAATAGCGTGGCGGAACGGTATTTGCCGTCTATCACGATGTAGTGGGCGCCGCCCCAGTGGGTGTACAGCCGCCCTTCAACGCCGGGAACCTCGTCGGGATAGTGAAACACCTCTTCGAAGGACCAGCGCTTGACTGCTCTTGAAACCGAAGGATCCAGACAGATCGCCGCTGCGGCGTTGCTGGGCAGCGGCTTGATGGGATCCGCGAACGGCCTCCATTTTTCATCCTCTTTCTTGACGAATATGCTTTTGTCGGCGTCATTCAATGAAAAAATCTTGGCGATGCGACGGTCCCAGCCTACTCTTCGGGAGTCTTCAGCTGTAAGCACATGAATTCTCCAGTAGCGACCCGCAATGCAGATATACGAGCGGCTTCGCTGCGCATTCCAATAGATGCCGTCGGCCACCTTCGTCGCAAAGTCGCCCTCGTTCGGCTTGTAACTGGCCGACTGATCGAAGCGTTCCAGCACCATGGCCGTCAGGTAATCGCTGGCCTCCGAGTAGCGGGGCAAAGCCCAATGTTCAATCGAATCGTTCTGAGCGGCTGCTCTGAAAGGAGCTGCCTGACGCTTGGAAACGTGATGACCCGAATGAAGGGCGCTGGCATCGAACGGCACATCGATGACGATGTCGAACTGCCGCGCAGGAGCTTGACGAGCCACACTCAGAACCGCATCGTCCACAACGCCAGTGGAGCGGTTATATCCGATCCACGCCTGACGCGACGCCCATCCGGCCGCCGCCAGCGACACGCCCCCTATCAGCACGCCCAAGATCAGCTCGGTATTCGTGGGGCGCCATGTCGAAAGCTGTGCGCCCGATGGACCATTCACATCGGCGCTCTGTATGGCGTGCGTTGCCACTGGTTTATCGAGCAATTCGCTCAGTTCCTCAGACGACTCGCTTGGGCGCAATTCCGCCAGATCCTGCAGCGGCACGGCCGGTTCGAGCAATGGCTCATTGGCGTCCTTGTCCTGATTGCCTGACCGCGCTGTGCGCGCTCGGCCCGCCGCCATATAACAGAAGTACCCGATCACACCCAGCAGGCCCAGGCCGCCCGCCACACCTGCCACGATGGGTTTCCAGCTCGCGGACGACTCCTGTTCATCCGATGCGATCACGAAGTCACGCAGCCGGACCTGGTTATCGTCGTTCCAGTATTCGATCCCGCGTGCCTCGAGGATGTCCCCCGTGTCCGCAGCCGGTTGCGGCGCGCCGATGCCCGTTTCCGCTGACGGCTCAAACAGAATGGGGCCGCCGCCCAAGCCCCCTTGGGCACGACGCCTGGTCCACCATCGATTCATCGTCCGCACCAGCGGCCGCCGTCCATGACCCTCCCCCGCTCGCTCGTTAGCAATCAAGCAGAACGCGCGCTCGTCCAAATTCCACTTCACCAGAAACGCGCGTCCGTCGGATTGAACATAGCAGCGCCCGTCCACGCGGAAGATGCCTTCACTGTCTTCCTCCACGCCAGCAAGAGAAAGGTCACGCGCGAAGCGCGGCTCAAGCGGCGTCAACATTGCCCCGCCGGGTCGACCGCCCAGGGTCGTGGCGCATGCCTCGCCCAACACCGACGTGATGGCGCCCTGAAGCGCGCCGGCAACCCATGCCTGCGTCTGCTCTTCGATTCTCGTCCTCAGTTGCTGAGCGGCGGGTGCGTTGCTCGCCGCGAGTGCGCGCATCATCGCGGCGGCCCAATCGAACCAGTTGCGCGCCCCGGAAACGTCGATCCTGACCTGCCCACGCAATTCCCACAAAGCGGGCAACAACGGCAACAGATGGACGAGCGTATTCATGCCGGTCCAGCCCAGCATGTGCAACTTGCGCACATCGGCTTCGAGCTGTCCCAGCCGCTCGATCCGTTCGTGCACGTCCGCGCGGGCCAGCGCCTGGAATGACCACGCGATCCGCATGGCAAGCAAGGCATCGCAAAGCGCTTTCGACTCCGAAAACTCGCGGAGATCGCACAGCACACCCGCCCAGTCCCAGCGATCGGCATAGATCGACAGTCGCTTCACCAGCTTCATGGTTCTCGCGAGGTCGGCGGACATCGCACCAGGAAGAAGTCGGAATGCTGCCGCCGGATCATGCATGACATCCTTCTTGACGGCGCTGAAGAAGTTACGCGCCGTTTGCTGCCAAGTCGTTGCGATCTGAGTGCCTTTCACCCAATGCAGGATCTGCTTCGCCTGAGCACCGAATGGAACATAGGCCAGCGCAGCCTCCACGGTTGACAGCGAAGCCGCTCGGACATGACTCAGCGTCGCAAGATTGAACACGGTATTCGCGGCGGCCGTCCACGACTTGCACCGCGTGAGGTCCAGTAGTGCGTCGAACCAGACGCCCACATGCTCGTCGCTGATGAACGCCCTCCGCCACTCCGCAACCGGCAGGCCGCCGGCCGCCAGAAGTTCACCCAGTTCCGCTTCCGACAGCTGCCTCATCAACCACTGTGCTTGCTCAACAGGAGACGCCAAGACCGGAAAGCCCTTCATGCGGAGAAACACGACGCGACCGGGACGCACAATGCCGGCGACCCTGGCGGGAAGCAGTCCAATGGTCTCGTCAGTGAGCTGCTCGCTCTGAAGCGTCTCCAGCGTCCAGCTCAATTGATCGGCCAGCGATCCGGATTCCGGATAACTTCTCCATGACGGCAGCAGTCTGCTCAATTGTCGCGCCACTTGCAGCAGCGGTTGCATGAACTCGGGCAGCCAGGGCAGCGAGCCCTGGTCCTGAAGAAACGCCTGCATGACATCTTCGAATCCCGGGCGCTCAGGCAGACGCGAGAGCGCTTCGAACTGTCGTACCAGCAAGTCCAGCACACGCACCACGGTCTCTGCCGAATCTCCGGAGCCTTCGGGAAGCACGTCGAGCAAGTGCGGCAGCGAGGCCCCGAGTTGCTCGACGACCGCGCGCAAATGCGAAATCGTCTCCTGCGCGCTCGCTGCCTGGCCGAGCGCGAAACCCGCCGCTGTCACGTGCAATACCTGCGACACCCGCGCAATCAGGTTTTGTGCGCTTTGAGGCAATGGCTGGAGATCGGCCGAGGCAAATCGATCGATCACTTGAATCAAGCCGGTCAGCTTTTCATGCACGGGCGTGTCGGCTGCGGCAATGGTCATCGCCGATTCATAAAAGCCTTGCGCCGCGGCATAGCTCCGTGTCAGACCAACACATAGATCGATGGCTGGGGAAGCGCGCGCGAGAAGTAAATCCTTCAGCTGCGGCGGGCATTCATACGCGATAAAGGCCGCGCACTCTCTCAGACGCACATCCAGAGTCCTGGGGCGGCTCATGATTGCGCTCATCGTTTCATACGCTTGCAGGTATGCGCCGATATGAAGCCTGATCGTATCGAGGAAATCCATCGTCTCGCCAGGTTCAGCGCCCGCCCAATCCTTCAGCGCTTCCATAACCTCTTTTACCGAGGCGCCTCGACGCGCTGCCTCGAATGCCTCATAGGCCCGAGCGGCTTCACGCAGCAGAGCCGGCGAATCCGCGTCTTCCAGAAGCATGCGTGAAAGCTCGGAGGGAAGTCTGCGTGCAAGCCGCTCGACCCAGCCACGTCCGTGCTCGTCATGATCCTCGTTCGAAACCTCGTCCTCAGCGCGCAGTCGCGCGTACAACTCGTGCACCGCATCTGCATGGCGGATGATCCCTTTGAGGCTGGCCAGCATGGGCTGAATCCGCGCCGGCAGGCGACTTTCGAAACCCGTCAGCGCGCGTAGTGAACTGTCAAGCTTGTCCATCCACGACCCGCCGCGTTCGTCCACTCCGCGCAAGATCTCGCCGATCTCCTTTGCGCTCTGCCAGATGCTGATCGCATCTTTAAGGTTATCGGCAATCGCGGTGAGGCGCGGCTGCATGGGCCCGGGAAGCCACTGCGAATAACGCGGAAGAATATCCGCCAACTGAAGCAATTGCTGATCCCATGGCGCAGCGCTTGACCAGATCGCTTCAAGATCGTTGAAAGCGGTCTTGGCCGCGAACACATGATGGAATGCGCCTCCGGCCACCTGCAACACGGCCTGAACCAGTACCTTCTCGAACATCTGCTGGAGGCCGGCCTGTCCGCCTCGTGAAACATGATCGGGCGCTTCGGTTTCATCCGGCTCGGCGTGCTCGATACTCCACTCCGAACGGTGCGCGCGCCGCGAAAATGACGACGCCGTGCGATTTCTCAAACCACACTCTTCGAAATACAGATCCACTCTTGCTCCTACACGTGCAATGACACGCGCTCAGTCGAGTGGTTCGGATTCCGGTTCGGATAACTTCCCCGCGCGACGCGCATCGCGCATGATGCAGCCGATCGTCATGAAGACTTGACGCACGTAAAAATGCGACGATTCAGACTTAAGCATCTGATAGCTTTTCCATTCCGAATGGAGCAGGGAGCTTCGCGAGAAAGATTTAAACTGAGGACGAAGATCAATCAGGCAAACGTGGATCGATTGAATGAAGCGTAGGCAGGCTGTAGCGCGGAAGATGATCGAAGCGTCATACCTTCGCCTGCACGTCAGATGCGGTGCCTGACGGGATAGCTTCGAGAAATCCGTGCCCCATCTCCTTTTCGAAACGAGCGGGGCTGCCTTCCCACACAATGCGCGCATGTTCGAGCACATATACGCGATCTGCATGCGGCAAGGCAAAGGTGACGTTCTGCTCGCCCAGCAGCACGGTGATCGGCGTGGTCTTCTGCAAGAGCTCCAGCGCCTTCGACAACTGCTCCAGTATCACCGGTGCGAGGCCGAGCGTCGGTTCATCGAGAATGAGGAGCTTGGGCTGCATCATCAGCGCACGCGCAATGGCGAGCATCTGTTGTTCACCGCCCGACAAGGTGCGGGCGGTCTGCGTCTGGCGTGCCCGCAATATGGGAAACAGCTCAAAGAGCCATTCGAGTTGACCCGCGCGAGTCTTGTCGGCGAGATGATAACCACCGAGATCGAGGTTTTCGCGCACCGTCATGTCGCCGAACAACTCGCGCGTTTCAGGACACTGCACGATACCCGATCGCGCAATCGCCGCGCCGCTCATCCCCTTCAGGTCCCGTGTGCCGAAACGTATCGTCCCCTGATACGGCACCAGTCCTGAGATGGCATTGAACAAGGTCGTCTTGCCCGCACCATTCAACCCGACTACTGAGACGAACTCGCCCTCGCGCACATGCAGATTCACGCCATCGAGCGCGCGCGCCTTGCCGTACAGCACGCCAGCGTCTTCCACCTGAAGGATCGCGGGCCTGCTGTTCACTACTTCCGCGCCGCGCTCCCGTGCCTCGATCTTGCCGCCGAGATAGACGCGCCGCACGGTCTCGTTGCGCATCACTTCGTCGGCCGTTCCTTCGGCCACGTACTCGCCGAGATACATCGCAAGCACCCGGTCCGCGAGCGCCGCAAGGCTCTTCACGTTGTGATCGACGAGCAGCACCGCCCGCCCCTCCGCGCGAAAACCGCGAATCAGTTCCGAGAAGGTTTCGGACTCGGCGGCAGTGAGACCGGCGAAAGGTTCATCGACGAGCACGACACGCGGATCGCGTGCAATCGCCTTCGCCATTTCCATCCGCCGCAGATCCGCGAACGGCAAGGTAGCCGGATGCCGATGCATCACGCCGCCCAGCCCCACGCGTTCCGCAATCTCGCGTGCCCGTCGATTGACATGCGGATCGGCCGCAAGCTTCACGAGCGAATCGGGCAACAGCGCCAGCTTGATGTGTTCGAGCACGGTCTGCCGATGCAGTGGCCGCGAATGCTGGAACACGATACCCACGCCGGCGCGCGCAATGCGATGCGGCAGCCAGCCGGCCATCTCCACGCCATCCACCTTGATGGACCCTGCATTGGGCCGCTCGATGCCCATGATGAGCTTCATGACCGTCGACTTGCCGGAGCCGTTCGGTCCGATGAGGCCCAGGATCTCTCCCGGCCGGATCTCGAAGCCAATGTCCTTCACCGCGACCAGGCCGCCGAAGCGTTTGGTCAGGCCTCGCACGGCAAGCAGAGGCGCGGGATTCTCGTGGTCGTTCATTCGTGTTCCCTCACGCGCAGGAGGTTGCCGAGCAGGCCATCGGGAAAGAACAGGATGACCGCGAGCGCCACGGCCGCGACCACGAAGGTATTGATCTGGCCGAGAGGCCGCAGGAACTCGCCCGCGACGATGAGGAAAATCGAGCCGAGCACCGCGCCGAGGATGGTGCGCCTGCCGCCCAGCACCGCCGCGATGATGATCTGCACGCCAATGCCGATATCGACCACCGTGCTGACCGACGCCGTGCCCTGATAGAACACCAGCATCGCGCCCGCGACACCCGAGAACACCGCGCTGATGCAGAAGGCCGCGAGCTTGTGCTTGACCACGTTGAAGCCGAGCGCCTGCGCGCCGACGGTGTCCTGGCCGCTTGCCTGCAGGATCAGCCCGATGGCCGAGCGCGACAGCCCGAACAGGATGATCGCGCAGACAATCAGGAAGGCGAGCGCGATCCAGTAGTTGATGCCGGCATCGACGGACATCACGTCCGGCACCATCATGCCGATCTCGCCGCCCGTGATGCCCGCGAAGATCACGATGGCGTTCTGCAGCAGTAGCACTGCCACGAGCGTGACCAGACCGAAGTACGGACCGCGCAGGCGCAACGCGGGCACCGCGAGAAGAAGACCGCCGACCAGCGCGACGAGACCGCCAGCGATCACGCATATCGCAATGGGCGCGGCCGCATGCGCGTTGAGGATCGCGGCCGAATAGGCGCCGAGGCCGATCAGGAAGGTCGGCCCGAAGTTGACCTCGCCCGCGAAGCCGAACAACAGGTCCCACGCCATCGCGAAGACGCCGAAGTAATAGGCCACCGTCAGCACGCCGAGGATATAGCCGGTGAGCCACCACGGCAGCGTCGCGGCGATCACCGCGAGCACCACGGCGGCGACGATCAGGCGTGAACCTCCGATATCCTTCATGATCAGCGCCGTCCAAGAAAGCCTTGCGGCCGCACATACACGACCAGCACGAGCAGCAGCAGCGCGGGCAAGGGCCGCAGCGTCGGCGCGATCAGATACGCGGTCACGGTCTCCAGATAACCGACGACATAGGCCGCCAGCAACGAACCGGAAACGCTGCCGAGCCCGCCCAGCACGACAATCGAAAACGCGCTCGCCGTGAGCTGCCCGGCGTTGTTCGTGCTGACGCCGAGGAACGACGCCAGCAGGACGCCGGCCACGCCCGCCAACACGCCGTACAGCGTCCATGCCAGCAGATAGATGCGCGACAGTTCGGAGCCGAGCAGCGTGAGCCCGCGCGGGTTCATCGATGCCGCGAGCAGCGCCTTGCCCGCCTTCGTGCGGTTCACGAAGAGCCACAGCAGACCGATCACGACCCAGCACACCACGGCGATCATGATCTCGTTATAGGGCACGCGCACGCCCGCCAGGCTCGTGACGCCCGGAATCAGCGGACGTATCGTGACGGGGTTGTCGGAGAACAGCCAGGCCATGCCCTGCTGGATCATGATGCCCCACAGCAGCGTGCCGGTGAGCACGAAGATCTCTTTCTCCTCACGCGGGATCGCGCTGGACCGCTGAATGGGCCGCACCACCATGAAGTACGTGAGGTAGGCGGCAATCATCCCGCAGATCACACCGAGCGGCGTGCCGAGATACGTGCCCAGGCCGGCCTCGCCCGCCAGCGCCCAGCCGAGCAGCGCGGAGATGAGCATCACGCCGCCGTGCGCGAGATTCAGCACGCCCGAGACGCCGAAAATCAGCGTGAAGCCGAGCGCGCCGAGTGCATAGAGCGAACTGATCGCAAAACCATCGATGAGGATCTGCAGCGCAAGCATAGGCGGTCCTTGTCGGATCGATGTTCAGGTGGAACCGGTCCCCGCAGGAAGCAAAAAAAAGCGGACGCGCATGCTCGCCCGCTTTGGAAGAGAGGACGTCAGTTCGCTGCTGCCTGCACCTTGACGAAGGCCGGGAACTTGACCTTGGCGTTCGCCACCGACTTCGGCCAGATCGCGACCTGCTTGCCGTTCTGCCATTGCAGGTTGATGCCGGTGATATACCCTTCGCCGTACTTGAGCGCGTGCGTGAACTGATCGTTCTTGCCATAGAACTGCCAGCGTCCGATAGTGCCCACGTAGTCGGTCTTTTCGAGCGCATCGACCATCTTGTCCGGGTCCGTCGAGCCTTGATTGCGATGAATCGCATCGGCAATGATGTACACGAGGTCATAGCTCGTGAAACCATCGTAAGCCGGCGACACGCCGCCAAAGTGCTTCTGGTACGAGTCCACGAAGGGAACGGTCTTCGGCGTCACCGCGACACCCGGCGCTGCCGCCGACGCCGTGATGACGCCTTCCGTGGCGCCGTTGGTGTCCTTCCAGAAGCTTGTCGTGGTGGCCTGCGAGCTTTGTCCGGTCATCGGAATGGGCACCTGCTGGTCATGCCATTGCACGGTGGGCTGCACGCCCACGTGACTGATGCCCGTGGTGATCGTATCAGGATGCTTCGCCTCGATCTGATTGAAGATCGGCGTGAAGTCCGAGGTATCCGGATTGAAGCGGATATGGTCCAGCACCTTGAGGCCGGCTTTCGGCAGGCATTCGAGGTAGCGTTCGTCGAGCGGCTTGGTCCAGGCGGCGTCCTCGCTCATCACGACCGTCGTCTTCATCTTGAACTCGCCCACCAGCACGTCGTGCGAGAAATCGCAGATGGACTGCGCGATGAACGCCGAGGTCATCCAGCCGTGAAAGGTGTACTTGTAGTTGTTGTAGTCGTCGTGGACGCGCTTCGATATCTCGTTGCTCGCGGCGCCCGGCGTGATGAAGGGCATCTTGAGGCGCGCGGACCACGGCTCCATGGCGAGCGCCACTTCGCTGATATAGCTGCCGATGATCGCCACCACCTTGTCCTGGCTGGCCGCACGCTGAAAGGCGCGCACGCCGTCCGAGGCCGACGAGTGGTCATCGTACGCGATGATCTGGATCGGCCTGCCGTCCACGCCGCCATGAGCGTTGATCTCTTCCGCCGCGAGCTGCGCGGCCTTGCTGATGGAAGCGCCCGCGACCGCGGACTCCTCGCTGATGACGCCGATCTTGATGGGCTCTACTGCTGCATGCGCGCCGGGCGACACGCCCAGCCCCGCTCCAATCAGTGCGCTCATGGCCACTGCGGCACGGGATCCCCGCCACGTCTTGATCCTGGACATCATCAGCCTCCTGTCGACCGGTATCGCGGGCGATAACGGTGCTTGCGCGAAGCGCGTTGTTTTCGATTGTGGAGCGACGCAAGTCAGACACATGCAGCAATTAAGGATTTGCCGATGAACAGTAACACCGTGAAGTGCAGCGAATGAATCAGTGATAACGAGGAAGGGGGAAGCGCGCACAAATGAGGCGCCACGCGAGCGATCCGGTTTTGCGATGCAGCAAATCTGGATTCATGGCGGGGTCGCGCCCTGTCACCAGGGCCATACAAGCGGGTTGTCCCGGCTTGGCCCATGTTCCAGAATGTAATCCAGGTCGTCCAACAACTTCCGGATGTCAGTGGGCTGCTTGCGGAGCTTTTCAAGCCCGAGCACGACAAAGCTATAGCTATCCGGATTGTCCTTCATCGCGGGCGAAATCCTGTCTCTCACGTTCCGCAAGACAGCTTCCAATTCAGACTTATTATTAAAAACATCAACTACCTCTTGCGTCCTCAGGCGCCCATCAGCATCCCTGAACTTGAACGTGACATCAAAGGGAGTGAAGCTCTCGGCAGCGTAAGGAAGCATCAACCTCACCCTTCCCTCGTACCGCGGCAGCGTTGCCACCTGATCGAGCGGCAGGTCTACCGTGTTTCCAGCGGCATCGCTGGTTTTCAGAAAGCCCGCGGCGTTGCTGACTATTCGCTCCAGACGAAAACCTTGATTGCTGATCGAAGCATACATGTCAATGCTGGTATCGTTCACCATATGGAAACTCTCATGAATCATGGCTCGCGCAAAAGCATGGGGATAAGCTTGATGAGTAAAGTCCTGCAAATCCTGCACTCCGTCGGAATAGACGCTCATCATGAAAGGTTGACGTCCCCCGGCATTGTCCGCGGGACTTACAGTTCTTCTGCCGAACCACGAGGTACTGACAACCTGCGGCGCTTCGAATTCATCGCCGCCGCGGACCGACATTACCGCTGCTCTTTCAACTTCATCACCCCCCCGGTAATAAACGTCCTTCGAGCTTCGCAAGCGCCTGAACGCAGCAAGGGAATTCTGCATTTTCGATTGCAGTTCGCTTTTCAACGCGGGCGAATGTTGTCCCATGAACATGTCCAGGAGTCTGTTGACCGAAGCGGTCTCATTTGGGTCATCCAGGACTTTCAGTGCCACGGTCAGCGATTCCCGTGCCGACTTTCGTCCGGCGCGCACGTCGCCTCTGAGCACGCGCGCGCGCACGTCGCTCAAGCCTGGTTCCTTCTGCAGGATCGCCTTGCTTTCAGAGGCGGCGCGCGCCGCGCCAAGCATCGGCGCCTGCCGCCATCCATCGGCGGTGTAGGAGACGAGAGGCCCGTGCCGGGTCCAGTCGTCTGGATAAACGAGGCGAAACTGGTTCAGCCTTTGATCGAGGACAAGCCCATACTTTTTCCCATCGGAACTCACAACATACTTCCACGGAGCAAGCTGATCGGGTTGCTCCCTGACGATGGAAAGGCCCACGTCCGCACCTGGAGCAAGCTGGCCGCTCGATGGACCCGCCGAGAGGTCAGCCCGCAACCGGTTGCCACGCAGATCCGCTCGCAGATACTCGCCTGCTGGAACCTGCTTCAACGACAGCTGGAAAGCGTCGCTCAACGGAGTGAAAGCGAGCCTGCTTGCCACCGCGGGAACAAGCGCACCCGGAGTGCGAACGAAAGCGAGATTCCCTGATCCTGCGACGTTGCTCCACTTCACGGGCTTGACGCGGAAGGACGAAGAAAATGTTGGAAGCGGAATGGGGCAAAAGGCTTCAATCAACATCCGGGTTAGCAGGAGAAACGAGGTCCGGAAAAATTCAGGGAGCGTCGCGGACACCTTGAGGGCGACATAGTTGAAAAGCCCCCGGCCTCTCAAACCATATCGCAAGCCTTGCATGACCATCTTTTCGAAGCCGACTTTCGCTCCTGCGCGGACCATCCCTGCTCCCCAGGGAATAACCGCAGTGGCGACTGCCATGACGTCTGACAACACTTGTTCAACCCTGACGCTGTGTTCCGGATCGAGCGCCAAGCCATGCCCGATGTCCCAGAAAGGCACAAGACTGGCATAAAGTTGCCACAGTTCCGGTGCGTAAAACGAAGTTTTCAAACCCTGTTTCAACGTAACGAGATGTTGACGGGTAAGCCGAACCAACTCCGGCGCCAGCCCCGTTTCTGCACGCAACGGCACAGCGCTCCCAGCTTTCAGGTAGTTCTCGGGCGTGTCGACGCCGATGTCCCATACTAGCCAGCTTGCTGAACATCCGTACCCGTCGCCGATATACGGAAGTTCGTACCAGTATGGAAGCTTCTCCATCTCTGCGTAGGTTTGAAGCTCGCAGGTGTCACGCGGATCACCCAGCCCGTCGCCATGGTAACGCGTCAGAATCCACTTGCCGCTGTTCAGCTTGATCAGGAGGTCGCTTGAGTTCTCGACGGCGTTATTAACGAAATAGGATTGCCTGATCGAATAAAAGTCGTCGATCTGCAACGGCACATTCAGCAGCGTGAAATTCGCGATCCATGCGGCCTCGTAGTCGAGCGAACCGCTTTTCTCATATTCGACGAACTGCTGATAATAGGCGGCATCTCCGTCTGTCAATGTATTCGGCTTGACCTGCGACAGCGAGAAGAATTCTTTCGGACGTTCGGGAACGTACAGCGGATTGAACTTTCTCGATGCCGCTTCGAACGCATCGAGAATCGATTCCACCAGCATGACATCGATGGAAGCGGGCTCGTCCCCCGTCTTCACAAGATGGTAGAGCGTCGCGGCAATAGCGCGTGTGCCTTCCGCGCGCTCTTCGTCTTTGGCCGCCTTCATGCAGGAATTGATCAGCTTGTCGGCCAGTTCTTGCGCGGCGACGATGTCGCGATAGTCCCCGCGCCAGGTAAAAGTGCGCTGCCCGGAAGGCACCGACGACAGCTTTCCTATCCAGGCCGCAAAGTCGTCCATGCTGGCGAACTGCTGTTGGAGATAGAGACGGGCAGCGTCGATGACGTGCAACTGTTCGCTCTCGCTGTTTTGCGAGGACTCACGGATCATCTCGTAGGTGAGTTCCGCTATCAGATCGCTGTACATGAGCCCATACCGCCAGTGACCGCCTGTCGGCGGCTGAGATTTCAGTGCTTCGAGTGCTACCCTTTCTCTTTCGAAACCAAGCTTGACGCCTTCGACGAAGCGGTTCTCACTATAAAGATCGGTTAGTGCATCCTGGTCGAGCACGAGTTTTTCGATCTCGTCCTGAAGCGCGTTGAGACGCGTTTGTTCCTTCTCCCAATAATCCCGCGTGACTTTCTTCTTGCTCCAGTTGTTGAGCGCGATCGTTCTCGTTATGCTGTCTATGCTCAGCTGGACTCCGATGGCGGCCGTCGTCTCTTCCCAGTCAGCCGACGTGAATTGCGCATCCACCGTCTTCTTCTGCGCGGCCAGATCCACCTTTGCGACGCGCAATCTCTCTGCTTGCTCACTGACTTGTTCAGGCGTCAGGCCGCGCACGGCGCAGCACTCGGTGAAGTCGGGATCGGAAAGCGCATCCTGATCTGCCTGGAAGAGCGGCCAGTAGCGCTTGATGGTCTCGGCATCCCACGTCTGTTTGAGTTCGCTCATGTCGGAGGCGAGACGGTTGTTCTCAAGCTGCCCGAGGAGTCCGAGATCGACTTGAGGTAGGCAAGCTGGTATTTCAAACCGAGTGCCCGACGGAATTCGCCACTCGCTGGCTTCAGGTAACTGCCATGGAACGCATGATCCGCCGCGTTATCGAGCAGTTCGATTGTCTGCGACCAGGTATGCGGTCCACTGCCGCCGAGGGCGACTTCCAGCGATGCACTGAATCCATGGAACGTGCCGACTTCGAGAATATCCTGCAGGCCAAGGGAAGCTACACTGCCGCCATAGAGCTGCCATTGGCCGTCCGAGATGATCGCGACACAGGACGCGCGCCCCGATGAATCGCCGAAGATGATCCCCATGTGCGGCGACAGCAGCGTGAACGGCCAATAGCGACCATTCACGCTGATACACAACTGTCCCGCCTCCGCATACACGACGCCTTCACGACCCATGCCGACGCCATCGTGACGAAGCGCATGCGCCGTATCGAACGTGTCGATGATCCCCGTCAGTTCGACACTGACCGAAGGGAGCGCGCCAAAGCCTGAAGCAATATCTTCCTTGTCCTCAACGAGCTCCAGTTTGCCGCTGGCTCCCGTGCTGAAGAGCGCCCAGCCTCGACCCGCGACATAACCTGCATAAGCATCGTCCACCCGCATCACCGTCTCGGGAGCCCCATCCGCGAATGCCCTCGGATCCAGAACGACTTTCCGGCACAGATGCAGTCTGCCCCCGACACGCAGATACCGGCTCCAGTCCAGCGTGGCATAGAGACCCGGAGATACCGGCGCCAACTGCCAGAGATCGGGCGTTTGCGGCGCGGCGGGTGCGGCCGCCATCCGTCGCTCGAGCGCCCGTGACGCCCTGACGCGCTCTTCTACCCAGTACCCGTGAGCCCCACCGTTCAATATCGAACGCCAGGCCCCGCTTGTGTCCTGACCGACAAGCAACGGAGCCGACGTCGCGGTCGCCACGTCAACGTCGAGCCGCCATACGAGGGTCAGGATTTCCTCCGGGAAATAGCTGACCCGCTTGGTTCCGACTTCACTGCATCGATATAGGGTGTCGTCGATCCGCAGGTACTTTGCTTCTGAGCCTGCTTTGCGATACATGCCCGGGGGTTCGGCGGCCATCCATGCCGACGTCCACGGCTCTCCAGCGAGCGTGGCCTTCGCTCGCGCAACGAGGTCCGGAGAGAACGCAAGCCTGACCGGCAGACGCTCCGGCTTGACGACCTTCGCAAGCTTCCACACGCTGCCCGGCTCCTGGCGCTTGAGATACAGGAACTGTCCCGCCGTCTGCTTCTCCTGCATCACTCGAAGCAGGTTCTCGTGCACCACCACGGCCGGCCAGAAACTGCCGTCTGCATAGAGATAGGCGCCGTCCCAGTCGGTATAGACCTGGCCCTCCCGACCGGCGGCTTGCTCGGCATATTTGAAGGATTTTCCAGCGTCCCATTGCCTGAACGCGACGCGCACATCTTCATCGAAACGGCTTGTGCCTGGCGGAACGACAGCGGCTTGCGTGACTGTGGCGCCAAACGCGAGACACCATTTGCCGCCGTCGCGCTTCCTGACGTCGAGGAATGTCTCCGGTTTGTTCACGGGACGGATCGTCGCCTCGTGATATGCGCCTTGCTTGCCGAAATAAGTGTAGGGCCAGTAACGACCCGACACGAACAGATAGGCGCTCACTCCCGGAGCGTCCCAATACACCCCGCCCAGATGCATGGCGCCGAAGTCTCCCCGGCATGGCATATAGCTGTCTTGCGGATCGAAGCGTCGCGATACTTCCGCACTCAAACCGGCATCGATTTCCGCATTCCTCGGCAACGGCCATGGCGGGATCGAGGACTTGCCGCGCGCGGCGGTCACGCTTCGACGTTCGCGTCCGGCGGGTTCGACGGCCTGCGTATCAAACGGTGCATCCACGACGATTTCAAACTCGCGCTCCGTTAGTCGACGTCCCGCGTCCAGGTCGTCCGGCGCCACCAACGCCTCCGGGCGACGGCTCTGCCGCGCGTGGACCGACGCCCAGCCGATCATCCCGAGCGCCGCACCGCCGAGCACCGCGAGCGCCGTCCGCTGACCACGCGTCGGACGCCAGCCAGCCCGTTCGTCGCGTACAGCGTCCGGGACGGCTTCCAGAATGGGTTCGAGGCCGAGCATGGGCTGTTCGATGTCCACCGCGGCCTGCCCCTCGACGATCTCGCCCATCTCGAACGCCTGCCCGCCGCCCATCACCAGCGCTTCGCTTTCGGACTGGGTGATGGCGCTACCGTCGTTTGCCTGGAGTGACGGCTCAGGCACCGCTCCGTTGCGAAATGCCCTCCAGAAATAGACGGAGGTCAGAAACAATACGAATGCGCCCGTGAGGCCGACCGCCCACCCCAGCCTGTTGTCCGACTGCGCCGTCTCGCCGGGCGCGATGACGAAATCGCGCAGTCTGATCTGCCCATCTTCGGTCCAGTATTCGAGGTTGTGGGCCACGAACGCGTCGGGAGAGTCGTGGTGATCCGCATTGATGTCCAGAACGGCGCCGGGAGCTTCGGTCGACAGCGAGACCGTTGCCGGACGCGCTGTCGGCGTGGTCGAAAACCAGCCGGACAAGATCCCTCCGCCTGGCAGCTTCGCGATACGAGGCCTCACCCACCACCGTCCCATGACCCGCTCCAGCGGAAGGCCAGCCGCGCGATCATTGACACGCTCTCCGGACACGACCGCATGGGCACGCTCGTCGCTGTCCCAGCGCACGAGAAAAAGCCGGCCGTCGTCGCGGACATAACGACGTCCCTCGCTCACGACAAAGCCGTCCTGATCCTCCTCTTCCGCGATCGCACACCGCTGGGCCAGTTGCGGAGGAATGACCGACAAACGCATGGCATCGGAATCGCCAGCGGAAGGCGCCACGAACAAGCCCCCTGACAACGAGGCCAGCGTCTGTTGAAACGCACTCGCCAACAAGGCTTCTGTGCCTTCTTCAAGCTTCTGCCTGAACCTCCGTATCGACGGCGTGTCATCGTCGGCAAGCGCGCCGCATACGGCGGCGGCCCAATCGAACCAGTTGTGGGTCTTCGATGGTTCGACCTGAATCCGTCCACGCAAGGCCCAGAGGTCGGGAACCAGCGGCAGCAGGTGCGCAAGCGAAGTCATGCCGCGCCAGCCCAGCAACCGAAGGTGTTCGACGTCGCGTTGCAGACTCTGAAGGGTTCCATCCCGGCCAAGCGGGTCCGAAGTCGCCAGCCGATGCAGCGACCAGGTCAGCCGTACCAGGATCAACGCATCGAAGAGCACTTTGCGGGCGGGGTCCTTGCCATATTCCTGCAACAGGGCGGTCCAGTCCCACTGCTCCGAATACAGCGAGAAATGCCGGATCGCCATGGCGGCATGATCCAGACCTTCGGCCGTCGCTCCAGGAAAGAGACGGAGCATCGCAAAACGGCCGCTTGACACATCCTCGTTGATATCGCTTGCGACGATCCTGATGAAGTCTTCCGCAGTCGCCATCCAGTCCTCTTGCGGCCGGACCCGGTGTACCCATGAACGCACCTGCTGGATGAACACGCCGCCCGGAACATAACGCACGGCCACCGAACACAGCGCAGACCCGATGGTTCGCCAGTGCTCCCGCATCGCCGCCATCAAGCCGCCGGACCATCCGGCCTCCTGACTTCCCTTCATGAGAAGGTGCAGGATGTCGAGCCATGTATGGAAATCCTCATCGCCGATGTACTCGCCCAGCAAGCCGGCCTGCAAACCTCCGTGGTGGTGCAGAAGCGCCCGGACATCCGGTCCGGAAAGCTCCGTGACCAGCCAGCTGGCGCGTTCGACCGCCGAGGCCTCAGCCGGAAACGCATTCGCGCGCAGCAGCAATGCGCGGCTCCGGCGCACCATCGGCGCGTGGCGGGCGGGCAGAAACTTCATGGTCGAATCGGTGAGCCGGTCGCTTTGCAGCACCGCGAAAATCCAGCCCAGTTGTTCGCTCAACGGCCCCGAACGCGGGAAGGCCGGGCAGTGCGCGTCCTCGCAGGCCTCCAGCACGTCGCCAAGCTGGCGCCCGAGCGCCGACAGCGGTTCCATGAAGGTCGGCAACCATGACGGCGCCTCGCCCTCCTGGAACAATCGCCGCAAATAATCGGATAAGGTCGCGTCCTCCGGAAGCTCTGCCAGCGTCTGGATGTGTCGAGCCAACCATCCGACGGTGCGGAAGATGCCCTCCACCCGCGCCATCGCGTCTTCGGGCAGCGAAGCCTGCAAGGCCGGCAAGAGCGGTTCGAGCCGCTCCACGACGGACGCAACGCGCCCTGTCACCCCGCGTAATCCCGGTGTCCGCCCGAGCGACGACAGCTCCGCGACGATGTGCATCACCTGAGTCACAAGCCTGAAGACTTCCTGCACTGAAGCAGGACAGTCGGCCAGGCGGCCGCAAGCGAACTGCTCCATCAGATGGTGCAGGTCTTGCAGCTTGCCTTGCCAGGGTAAATCATTGCGATAGATGGCCGAGAACGCCTGATAAAACTCGCTAGCCGCAGCGGCTGTCCGCAACAGGCCAGTCAATGCGTCGATGGCCGGATGGAGCCGCTCCGCCAAGAACGTTCGCAAGACGCGGTCATCCACTAAGGCGATATGGTCGGCCAGGCGCACCAAAAGCAGCTCGAAGTTCGTCGAGTCAGACAAGATCGCGCAAACATTGTCATAGCCTGCGCGGAAGGCATCGAGTTGCTGCTTGATCGTGGTGAGCGCGTCGACGTCATCGGACGCGTCACTCTCCAGCCAGCCGCCGACGGCCGCGAAAGTCTCCTGCCAGCTCCTGCTCTGACTGACCTGCCCGAAGGCGAGACACGCGCGCTCCGTCTCGGTCCGGCAGACCGTCAGCGCGTCGCTGCCCTCACGGCGCGCGTTGAGCCGACGTGCAAGGACGGGAGGCAACTGCCCGGCCAGTTCATCGAGGACCGCATCGAGTCCGAGGGGCGAGCCGCCCGCCTTGAGCAAGACCTGCTCGGGCGTCGCTTCCAACAGGCGGCGCAGTTCACGGACGGCCTTTCCATACTGAACCACCCTTCTGAGCGTGCCAAGCGTGCGCTGAACATGGGAAGGCAGCCGATGCCCATGGAGGTCGAGCACGCCGATGCAGTCTTCGGCCCTCTGCATCCATGGACGTCGTGGATCATCGAGCGCTTGCAGGGCAGCGAGCACACGCGGGAAGGCTCGCCATAGCTGCATGGCGTCTTCCAGGCTTTGCATCATGCCCTTGATGCGTGGCCTGATGGAAGACGGCAACCATTCCTCGTAGGTCGCGGAGAGCCGCGCGGCTCGAAGAAGCTTCTGATCCCACGGCGCGTCACTCTTGCTGATTTCCGCCAGTTGCTCCAGCGCGCGATTCGCGACGAATGCATGCTGGAATACTCCTCCCGCGAGCTTCATCACCGTGGGGACGAGCAAGCGTTCCAGCATGCCCGCCAGCGCAGCTTCCGGCTTCTCCGTGGCGGCCGTCGGTAACGGCTCGAATGCGTCTTCTTCGCCGTGTTCGATGATCCATGCGTTCGCGGGTTGTGGTTGTCCTGACAGTCTGCGATTGCGCAAGACATTCGATTCTGAAACAAGCATCGATAGCCCCCACTCCATGTTGGAAAGCGATGCTCACCGCCGAACGTGCTTCCGCCGTCAGACTGCCTCGTCGAACGGCGGCTGCTGCGATTTGACTTCCGTCTGCTGCACGCTCGCGACCGTGTCGTTCTTGTCCGTCAGAACAACGGGCACCGTCACTGACAGGTTCAGCGACAGACGCGGCTTGTTGCCGAGCGACTGCCAGAAGTTGCCGAGACTGTTCAACTCCGCTTTTGGCGGAATCATGCGCGCATAGGCGCCGGGCATGCCGCCGATTTCCTGATTGTTGATAAGCGCGTTGACCACCTGGTTCATGACCTTGAGCGACGGATTGTCAGGCGCGCTGCCGGGACTGCCGGGGCTGATGCTCTGGGTCTGGCCAATATCCCAGTACGTGATGATGTAGTTGCAGCACACGTTCACCCATCCCGGCGCGAGAGTGGACTGCTTCGTTTCCGCGTTGTAGGAAGCCACGCGCATCGGCGACGTGCGCATCTGGAGGTCTTCGGAAATCTGATAGAGGAATACGCTCAGCGTCGGTTCGGACGGCGGATTCTCGGCATTGGGAAGATCGAAAATGATCGACACGCCCGAATCCAGGTCGATGGGAACATACTCGGCCAGCGCATCGTAGATGGCCTGGTTGAGGTTGAGGATCGTGGTATCGGACGCGATGATGTCTGCCATGTTTCTGCTCCTCAGATTTTCAAGCGCCCTGATTTGGCGAGTTCACGCAGGCTGGCCTGCTCGATGTGATGTTTCCTGACTATCGGCGAGTCCTCGGACATCGAGAGCCATCCCGCCAGCAGGGCGATGTTGCGAATGCTTGCGCCGGTGACGTCGATGCGCCTGGCCAGGTCCGCGAAGTCGATGCTGTCATCCACTTTCATCTGAGTCGGCCAGATGGCGTTCCACATCACCTCCCGCAGCGCCGGGTCCGGATAGACGAAACGTGTCACGAAGGTAAAGCGCCGGATGAATGCTTCATCCAGATGACCGCGATTATTGGTCGCGAGAATCACGAGACCTGGGAAGGACTCGAGGCGTTGCAGCAAATACGACACTTCGATATTGGCGTGGCGATCGTGCGCGTCCTTGACCTGACTGCGCTTGCCGAACAGCGCGTCGGCTTCGTCGAAGAACAGCACGCCCGCATCGGCCTCGGCCATGTCGAAGATGCGCGAGAGGTTCTTTTCCGTTTCGCCGATGTATTTGTTGACCACGCTCGACAGATCCACCTTGATGAGATCCGTGCAAAGCTGTCCGGCGAGGATTTCCGCCGCCATCGTCTTGCCGGTTCCGGACGGTCCATGGAACAACGCGCTGATGCCGGTGCCGTAATGAATCTTTTCGAGGAAGCCTCGTTCGAGCAAGGCTTCGCGATGCCGTACCGCCGCGACAATCTCGCCAAGCTGACGACGCATGTCGGCTGTGACGATGAGGTCGTCGAGCGTCCGCTGTGGTTCGACCCGCGTCGCCAGGTTGCCGAAGTTCTGCCGCGCGCGATGACGCAGTGCTTCGGTCCAGTCGCCCTGGCCGGTTTCCGCATCGGGCGCGCGCCGGCTGCGGTAGAACGACGCCTCCCAGCCGATATGCGCCAGGTCTTCCGGCTGGAAGGCAAAGCGACGGCTGAGGGCCAGTGCGTCGATCGCTGCGTCGCCGACTTGCACGACGAGCGCGGCGGCCCGTTCCTGCGCGGTGCGCTGCGGCATGTCGAACGTGACGTGAGGGACGCGCGCAAGACGGGTGACGCTCGCGTGACGTTCCTCGAGGCGCAGGATCGGCACCGCCGCACCGCGCGCGCAGGCGGCAAGCTGACCGAACAACGCCTCGCGTACTGCCGCCGCCGCGCCTTCCAGTCCGCAGATGACCGCGGCACAATTCTGCAGGCGCGCGTTGCGCAGTGCCTGAGCGAAGCGAAACGACGCCGGCTCGTCTTCCGCGGGCAGACGACGCACATCGATGATGAGCGCGCCGCAACGGTATGCCGCGAGCGCGCTGACCACGTCGCTCTCGGACGCATCGCGCAGCGTCACCACTGCCGGAGAGGCGCTGTCGAAGATGGCGTCGCGCACGACATCGATCAGCGCCGCGATGCGCGCATCGCCGGCTGGCGAGGACGCTGCTTGTTCCCATCGGCAGAACGCTTGCAGGTCCAGCGGTTGAAATCGGTTGCCCTGCAGGAAGTGGAACACTTCCAGCGACGTGCACAGCGGCGTGCGGCCCCAGCCGTCGCGCGCGGAGTCGCCGGGATGGACGGGCACCAGGAGTTGATGCTCATGCAGCGGCGCCTGGGGCAGGAAACTCTTGTGCGCGGCGTGACGCTCGGTCCACGATGAACAGAACAGGTTCAGCGCGAGTTCAACGGTGGGATAGTGACGTCCTTTTCCTTGCAGGAGCGACAGCAAGGTCTGATAGCGCGTGTCCAGATGCGGCAGCACGCCGAGCAGGATGACCTCGCGTTCGAAGCGGTCGAGATCGAAGCGCGCCGCAAGCTGATCGAGCGGCGCGCCTGCCTCGGACAGCACGCTCGCGCCGGAGGAATGCGCGCTCGCCAGATCTTCCGCTTCCATCCAGCACGGGATTCCGCGCGGGGCGTCGAGCCGCGCCTCGATATCCTGACGCGAAAGACACACGTCACCCGACCACATCCGCTCCATGCGCTCGTGATATTCACGCTGCAACAACAGGTCGATGCGCTCGACCTCATGCATCAGGCTATTCCAGGCATCCGCGGAACGCTGCTGTTCCGCTGGGTCGAACATGAGCGATGACGTCATCAGAACATCCTCGGGTCGAGGTTGGGTATCGGCCAGTTCACTTCGATCGGTGTCGGGAGCCACGGCAGGACGACGGTGGACAAGGGCCACGGCAAGTCCCGCAACAGGATGTCGAAGGGCTGGGGTTCCAGATTCAGCACGGGCACGGGGCCTTGCATGGAGAGGTCCCCCGGACGCTGCAGAAACAGCGCCCGGATGTCTTCCGGCTGGAGCGATCTCCATCCGGGCAGTTTCATCGGCAGTTGCAAGAGCCAGTTTTCGAGCAGTGTCTTTGCCTGTTCTTCGGAGGTGGCGGGCGGGTCGTCGTCATCTTCAACTGTGAGACTCGAGAGACCGCACAGACGGCGAGCGAAGCTGTGCGTGCGCGCCGCGTTATCGACGTCTTGCCAGACGAGCCAGTCGAGCCATGCGGCCGCTTGTTCCTGCGCTTCGGCGGTGACGAATTGCTCGCCGTCCCATACATGCAGACTGCGAAAAAGATCGGGCAGCAAGGGCCACAGAACGATCAGGCCGGCCCCCGGCACGTACACCGCGCTTGCGGCCTCGACGCTCTCGTTCTCACGCCGCGGTGCGATGCGGCGTTCGGGATAAGCGCGCGCCAGGCGCTCCAGTCGTCGCGTCTCCGCTTGCGTGAGCCTTTTTCGAAGACCCGTGCGCACGGTTTCATGGCGCCACAGCCGGGCCTGCCAGCGCCGTATTTCCGGGTGTGGAGATTTCTCCATGAATGCGAGCGTGTCGCTCAGAAGCGCGCCCTTCAGTTCAGGGATGTCCGGTAACTCGGGAATCTCGCTTGAATGAGTCGAGGACGGATGGTTTCGGAGCCAGATGAGCGCCTTGAGGCAGAGTGCGATTTCGGTCGCTTCCGTTTCGCCCAATAAAGCTTTCAGTGCATGAGCCGCTTCAGGCATCGTCCTGGCGCGCTCCAACAGAAACTGCCTCGACTCGCGGTGCAGGCAAGCGGGCGCCAGCCAGGCGAGGATGCGTTCAGGCGGCTCATCCTGATTCAGCGAAGCAAGGTGCCGTTCGAGCAGGGCACGAATGGCCGAGTGGGATCGCATTGCGCGTTCTTGCGGCGAGGTGTCGATCTGTCGCAAATCCGTATTGCCCGGCACGGTTGTTGATGGCGAGTCGATATCGCCCGGTACGGTTGCTGACGGCGAAGCCTGCTCGCCTTCGGGCGCAGAGATGTCGACCGGGTGAATATGCGTTTCTTTGTATTCCATCGACTCGACCTCGCAAGTCCTTTCCGCCACGACATGCTCCGCGAGCGCCTGACGCAATGCTCCGAGAAGGCGCTTCGGCATGACGGCGTCGATCTCGTCATACCGCAGAGTCCCGATATCCAGATGCAATGCGGCAATTCGAATATACCCCTCGCGATGAAAAACCTCGGTTATCAGGCTGGAGATATCCTCTTTCAACGGGCCACGGAACAGCCTCGCGCAATGGTCCGTCACCGTGGCGTGGATATCGTGGCGCGTGTCCACGATTAGTGAGACGCTCTGGAGAGTCGTGCGCATGATAATCAAGACCGAATGATCGAGAGCCGGGTGGCTAGAGTTTCATGAAGTAGGCGAGCACCTGGAAAGGCGGAGTCACGGAAACGGTGTGCGAATGCTTGCTATCCGTTACTGTGTGGCTGAAGGATTTGCCTTCTCCGGTCCATCCGACTTCGAAGGCATTAGGCCGGTCACCTATGGAACTGTAAAAATAGAGGTGGGTGTCGCCCTCAGTGTAGTAAATGTCTTTTTGCATAAGAGTTAGATCGTGCGTATGGCTGGAAAGATTCTCCGTTGTGAGAGTATGGTCTCCAACCTTGATATTTGAAGCTGCCGTATCCGTCGCTGAAGAGAACGATCCAGCTGTATGATTGGAATCCGTCCACGTCCAAGTCGAGCCGCCCTTCCTGGTTATTTCCCCCGGCGTACCGCCAATGATGAACCTGTCCCGCAGATCTGGCGTATGCCACGTAGCCCCGGTTCTCATCGTGACAGCACGGCCATCGCAAAGTGCCCAACCAGCCGGAATGTCGGATTCTTTGGTGACGTTGATCGCTACGATCATGCCCATCGGGAAGAGCGCATCGACATCGACCGTCACGCCGGAGGCGCTGACCTTGATGTACTTGTCGGCCTTCACACAGACGGCGTCGCTGGCTATCTCGCAACCGACACCCACCTGGACGCTGACTTTTTCATCGCTTACGTTAATGGCGGATCCCTCGCCCACCCTGATTCCGCCGCCTTCGAACACGAGGCCTTTCGCGAGCTTGACCGAGAGCTTGCCCTTGTTGGCGGCATCGCTATCCGCCGCGATCTGCAAGCCCTGTCCCACTGTATTGCTGGTCTGATCAGCACTTTGTCCCACGGCCCTGCGCCCACATTCGGCCATGTCGATCAGCGCAGCGAAGTCAGTGTCCAGCGGTACCGATCCGGCTTCGAAGCGGGCCTTCAATTCCGAACTGGTCGGCCCGTTGCTGCCGGAGACCGACTCGCCTGCCAGTTGGTTCGTTTCCTTTTCCATGGTGCCTTGTTCCTCAATTGAGTCCATTGCGCTTGCGGTATACATCGTCCGGAACAATAAACAGTGCGTCCTTGACGATTACGTCGAGATTCCATTGGTCGCCATCGGGTCCCAGCGCAGCGCTCCGCTGTTCGGGCGTGGCAATCCGGACGGCGCCGAGGCCGGTGTACATTGCGGCGGGCGGCCTCCCCAATCCCAGCTTCCACAGAAGCTGAAAACTCGACGTACTGGTCGCCGTCTGCTCGTTCTGCCACGCGGCATAGCTCAACGCGAAGCTGCCGAACGACTGCGGGCTGCCCTCGTCCGCATCGAGCCAGTGGATCATCAGCCTGATATGCGCCTGCAATTCAGCCTGTACGCAGCGCTTGATCCACGCTTCAGTCGCCTGGACATCACCGTTCTCCGGCAGCATGTTGCGATTCAACACCAGGCTCACGATCATCGAGAAGCGGTCGGTCGTGTCGAGCGCGTGCCAGGAATACTTCTGTTGCGTCGATACCGGCGGCAGCGCACGCGTCTCGTCGTCCGGGACCTTGATCGACAGGGTCCTTGCGATTCTGTCCACACTCACGAGCTCGACTTTCATCGACCACGGTTCGAGACCCATCTGGGTAATCGAATCGATCGACAGCGCGTAGCCTTTTTGAAGGAGGGCAGGAAAAGGCAAGCCCTGCGGAATTGTCAGCTGGACTCGCTGACCCGGCGTCTCCGACGTGCCAGGTCCGTATTGCAACGGATAGACGATCTCCTTCAGCCACGCCGCCGTGTTATTCCAGGTCAGTTGTTGCTCGTCCTGCGCCGTCAGGACGGGTTCAAGTACGACCCGCAGATGCGGGTTATCCACCAGATCCACTGTGAACGTATAAGCGTGACAATCGTAGCTATCCACGATCACACCCTGCACCGTGTGTGTACCGCTCGCCTCGGTGTAGGTGAAATCGACCAGTTGTCCGACCACCATCTGGTCAATAGGCTTCGCGTTGCCACAATCAACAGTCAGCGTCAGGTTGTCGGCGGAGAGCGTGAGCTTCTTCGGCTTCATGGGACTGTCGTAGAGCGAAGACGGCTTCTGCGGCAGAAGCGCACGATGCTCGACCAGATAGAACGGCAGCGCGCCCATGTCGACATCCTCGTCGAACAGTGCCTGCCCCCATCCCATGCGCGCGGCGATTCGCTTCTGCAACGCGGACACCTGATCGACGCGTATGTTCGCCCGTTGATAGGCCAGCGTGGTGATCTGACTCAGAGCGGACTGCTGGATCGTCAGAGACTCGCTCTCGGACGTGTCGAGCATCGGGGAAGCCGCTTCAGTGCCGAAGTAGCCAAGCAGATGATCGATCAGGCTCCGCTCCTGAGCCCCATCCACCGCTACAGAGGCGCTGTGCTCAACGAGTCCGGCCTTGTACGACGCGTGCGCCACATCCCCCGCGCTGCCCTCGGAATAGGGCCATTGCGCACCCCACGTCGTTTCGCCTTCGCGGACGAACGAGAGCAATTTCGGCAGCATGGACAATTGGCTGCAACCGTTCGACATCGCTTGTTCGAAGGGCAGCAGAAACTGGTACAGCGCCTGAGGGCCACCCAAGTCTGGCGGCAATTGCAGGTTGTAGCAGGCAGGCATCTTGTCGGTGACAGGGTGATACTGCGCGACGTCGCGTGCCTTTCCGTAGGGCAGAACCCTTGGCGGATTGTCTTCCACCGGCGTCGATGTCAGCTTCGCCTGAATCTCCGCTTTCGTTGCCGTCACATATTTTCCGTCCGCGGTGATCAGCTTGACGGACTTCGTCATCAAGGTTAGCGGGTCGTCGCCCCAGAGCAGCGGATAGTATCCCGCAGTGGACAGCCAGCCCCAGCCAGGTTCGCTTGATGCCATGTCGGTTTTAATCGACAGGACGCTCTTGACGCCCGCTACCCGCGTCCAGCGGGCAGCGAGACCGCTGAGGTTCACTGAAATCTGGGTGGTGTAATCCGTTGCCGGAGGCAGCCGACTCTGCCAGCCATGGGACAAAGCGGGACCGTTATAGATTTCAGCCGCCGAAGCGCCCCGGCCTTCCAGCGTCTCGGCGGTTTCATGTGACACGCGCGGCGAAACATGATCCTCACCCGTGCGGTAGAGTTCTGCGAAGACAGCCGCGTAATCCTGCACGTGCTCCTTCAGCTCTATCTCGACTATCGGGTCGAGTTTCTGCCATTTTTCCCAAATCGTGTGCGTAACGGCTTCGCACAAGTTCCGGTTGTCAGTCAAGAACGCGTTCAGCTGCTTATCCGGTTCAGTCGTATTAATCAGCCCTTCGCGTGTCCGCTCAAAGCGCAAGGAATAATTTCCGCGAAGCCAGTACTTGACGGCGGTCTCGTCTTGCGGCTGCTTGAAGCTGAACTCGAGCGTTTGCGGCGAATAGTAATAGCGATAGTCCTGCTGCCGGGCATCAGTACCATCCGAATCAAGCGGAAGCAACTGCACGTTGCGAAACAAAAAGTAGCTTCCAGTGCTGTCCGTCAGATCCAGCAGCGCGCGGCGGTAATCCTCCGGCGTGATCGGCCCGCAAGTCAGCGCCTGGTGAGGACCAAACTCCAACGGAAATACGCCCCCGCCTTCGGTCTGCTCGGCCAGCGGCGGCGTAAGCAGATCAACCAGCGGCAAGGTATGCCGGTACCCGAGGTCGGACACGCCGTAGGCATAACCCTGCAGGAAGGTCACACCAGGGTCATGATCGCCCGTGTCAGTCCAGACCTGACCACCGAACTGCTCGACGGTTTGCTTCGCCTGCTCCCAGAGTGAATCGAAATGAACGTCGTCCTGCACCTGCTCAAACACATCAAGCTTCGACTGCATCATTCCTCCTGCCAGGGTTCGCCAGCTTCAGCATGGTTTCCATTGCGCTCGTCCAGGTCAGGATCAGCACTTCGTTCGACGCCGCATGGATTGACACCCAGTCGCCATCGAGCGTCATGCTCACCACTTCCGTCACGAAGGGCTGCGCCTTGATGAAGGCAACCATGCCGTAGAAGTCCAGCGTGGTGCCAAGCGTGAGACCGCGCTGACCGCCCTGCATCCACGGCATGTAACGGCGTTCGAGTTGCTCCTGGAGCTGGCGATAACCGTAGTCCGGATTGACATTGAAGGAGATCTCATAGGTGATCAGCACATCGCGGTATGTCGGGTTCACGACTGCGATCCTGGCCCACGTCGAAGCCATGCCTTGCACATAGGCCTGAATCGCATTGAGATGTGACTGGCTCAGGCGCGGCCGCAAGGGATCGTCGTTATCCTTTCTCTCCGTGACGGGCACGACGAGCAGGTTCAGGGGATCAGGTGCTGGAAGATCGGTAATGCTGTCGGCCGACGGCACCGCGACTTCGAACACATTGTCGAAGCGGGCCTTGATGAGCGAGGCCATGTCGTGCCACGTCAACGCGCGCGAGCGATGAAACAGGCGTTCCGCGCTGCGCGACATGAACTGCGCCGACGTCTCCGCCGCCTTGCCGCCGCTCGAAGGCCAAGGCTGCACCACCGGCGACAGTTCAGCGACAGGTTCCACCGTCCGGGTGATCGTCGATGCCGCGAGTGGCGCAAGAAAGTGGCTCGCCGGTGCGCTCTCCGGAGACTCGAGCGACGCGGTCATGCCATTCGCCAGAATGCCTTTGAGCCATACATAGGCATACTCCGGATCCGCGCCAGGAGTCGAAGCGTCGCCATCGTCCATGACCAGCGTCGGCTTCGCCACCAGCGCCCGCATCCAGTAGCGTCCCGGGGGCATCTGGGCAGCGCAGTCCGACGCGTCGTGCGGCAGGACGGCACTCATGATGCCGCTGTCGCGCAAACCGTTCGTGCCGTCCACGAGCGTATCGGCCAGACTCGCCCAGTCGTTTTGCTGAGTCAGGTATTGCCATTCCGGCTCGACTGCCTGCGGACTCACCAGCTCCCAATACAGGGAGATCGTTTCGCCCGGCGTTCCATCCGTGAAGCCGAGATAGAGGCAAGCCTGCGACGCATCCTGGGACGCCGTTTCCGGGGAATCGTCATAGCCAAAGGGCGTCAGCACGTACTGCGCAAGATCCGTGACGTGGATCGTCCACTTGACCCCGACGCCGTTCATCTGCGGCGTATAAGGCGGATTGAGCGTCTTGCTGCCCGCGAGCTTCTGATAATCCTGATGACCGAAATCGCGCCCGGTCAGTTCAAAGCGAATCCAGCGGGGCCAGTCGGTGGGATTGGGAGCCGCTTCACTCGGCGCGGCCAGCGCTGCCGGCACGGCAACCGTGAGCGAGGCCGCGACCGGCACGGTATTGGCCCCGTCCGCGAACAGCGACTGCGGCGCGGTCGTGCTCGGATCGCTCGTGCTCGAGGAAAGCTCGACACGCTCGACGCCCGACATCAGAAGCGCCTGGACCTTGAAGTCGCCATTGCTCTGAGGCGGCTTACTGTAGTTTGCGTACCAGTCGGAGAATTTCGTCGTCGGCAATCCCACCCAGCGAGGCGTGACGGTAAGCCCGGCGATGGTGGCCTGACCGCACCAGTCCGGCGCGATGAGATTGAAGCCCGCGCCCGTGACCGGCAGCGTGCCGAACGGATAGCTCGCTCCATCGAGCGGCGCGGCGCCACTGTCGGTGCCGTAAACCAGCGCGCTATCGCCTTCCACGGTGACAGTCAGTTCCGTCACCGCCGGCACCTGAAAGCCGCCGTCATTGCCGAGCCGGAGGACCGGTGTGTCGAACGTCAGGCCATCGAGGTCATTCGGCGCGACGATGGCCGGCTGATCGTCGCCGAGCCACCAGGTCATGGTCAACCCGTCGTCGAAGAGCGAGGAATAGCTCAAGGGCAGCCATCCGTCCTCGCTGCTGACCTGTGCGGACGCGACCTTGGTCCGATCCACGGCACTTGCAAACGTGACGGTGAACGTGCGCTTTCCCGCAGGCGCGGCAAGCGCGCCCGACGCCACGAGGCGACCCTCGAACATCGGCGTCTGTGTGGCCTCCGGATCGAACAGCCGCACGCCATCGGCGTTCCATTCGCCTTGCGTCTGATCGAAGGCGATGCACGTCAGCGCCGCGCTGCCCTCGCCGGGGATCTTCCAGCGCAGGTCCGTCCAGACGCCCGGATTGACCAGCAACGATTGATCGAGGGCATAGCGCAGCTTCACGCCATCGATCTCGCCGCCGTCGAACAACGTACCCGCCGGAAGGAAGCACTCGCGTGCGGATTTGGCGAGCGCGAAGCCAAGCGCCACCGTATCGCCTCGCGCAGGCGCTTCTGCCAGACCCAGCAGGTCCCGGTAGTACATCTCACGGTGCGCGAAAGGCAATGCATTGAGCAGCGCACGCGGCGTCTTGAGCATCTGCATGAACGCCAGGATGAACGCCTGCTGGGGTCCCAGCTCGCCATCGGCTTTGTTCGGCTGGCTGAATATTTCAGCCAGCGATGCGGGCGTCACGTCGGCCGTGAACAGCACATCCGCCCAGCTATGCGATGCATCGAAGGGAATCAGAGACGCATAGTCCTTCAACTGCTGCAGCACGTGTTCGTCGCTTCGTCCATCGAGACGGAAGCGCTCGCCTGCCCCATGGGGAACAAGCTTGTTCATCAGATGACTAATGTCCGCCATGTCCTGTCCTTAGCCCGTTCACTGTCGTCTTATCCATGACATCCTCCTTCCCGATCACCTATTCACCCATTCACTTGCATCACGCGCATGCGAACATCTGGCGCGGCATGAACATGCCGCGTCCGGTGCTGGGCGCCGTCGAGTCCGGCGTCCCGGGCGGTGAGGCGAGCACGGCCGGCACGGTCGGCATGAACTGCGCCGTGAATTGCAGCCCTTTGAGGATGAAGGGCGTGCGGCCCTTCACAAACGGCGCGCTCTGGCTCGAATCCAGCATCAGGATCCGCACCGTGCCCGTGCCGGGCGTATAGCCGGGCATGAAATACTGCGCAGTCCATTGCGCGCGTGTTTCATCACCGGTCACGCAGATGCGCCGCTTGCCGATCGTCGCCAGCCCCGTTCCGGTGATCGACGCCGGCGCGGAAAGCACCACCTGGCGCGCACCGAACATCGGCTCGAACATCACCTGGTCTCCGTCGCACACGATTGGAGTGCTCACTGGAAGTCCCCTCTGAGGGCCTGATTCAAATCGAGCGTTCCGGACAGGTACTCATCGATCTCGCTGCCGCGCAGCCGATAGGTCACGCCCACTTTCACCGCGCTTCGACTGCTCTCCGCCTGCACAATGAGAATCTCCGTGAGATTCGCGCGCGGCTCGTAGCGGAGGACGGCATCCGTAATGCGCCTCTCGATGTCGCTGCTCAGCTCGCTGTCGATGTTCTTGAACATGACGTCATACAGCGCGCATCCGTATTCCTCCCGCATGATCCGTTCGCCGGGCTCGGTGCCGAAGAGGATGCGCAGGCTTTGCCTGACGTCCTCGACGCCTTCCGACATGACCACGCCCTCCTCGAGCGAGAACGCCGGCGGAAACGCCCAGCCACGACCGTAGATGCTGGTTAGAACAGAGTCGTCAATCATGGCAAATCACCTCGGGATCACTAGGACTTTTTGGGCGGGGTCGACTTCTGCGCGAAGTCCACGGACATGCTCTCGACGGAAACGGAACTCGCCCCCGAGAGCTTCAGCTGATTGCTCGTCACCGCGAGCGTTCCTCCCGACATCAGCTTGCAGCCCTTCTCGAAGACCAGCTGCTCCTGCGGAGAACTCAATTCGACGCGAGGTTTGCCGGTATCGAAAAGAAGCTGCGATGAAGCGCCCTGCTTCCCCACGATGAGCCCCTTCGCGTCATTCTTCGCGTCCAGATCAAGCGGCGCGCGGTTCTTCGGGTTATGCATCGAGCCGAGAATCACGGGGAAGCTAGGATCGCCATCGAGAAAACCGACGATCACTTCATCGCCCGGTTCCGGATAGAAGCAGAAGCCGCTCATGTCGCTTGCATAGGGTTTGGCAAGACGCGCCCACAACGGATCGCTCTTGTCGCCCAGCACCGGGAGATGGACTTGCAGCCGGTTCATGCCGCCCGAGTCCTTCTTGAAGTCTTTGACCACGCCGATCTGCAAACCGCTTGCCTGTGCGGGCAGCACGACCTCGCTGCTCATGTCGTCGCATCCGAGCGTCAAGGTGGTGCGCCAGCCAGCCTCTTTATCGATGTGATGCCGGATCGCGGTGACGATTCCATCGCCGTCGAAAGCTTTGCCGTATCCCTCTATTGAAACCGTATCGCCCAGATCGACTTCAGCCGTGCCGTTGATCTTGAACTCGCCGCTTGCCCGTCCTGCCTGCAGGCTCAACAACAGGCCGCGCGAAAGAGCCGTCGTCCGTTGCAGCCCGAGCGGCGCGCTGTAGCTGAATTGCCAGGGCTCGCGGTTGATGGCGTTACCGCGCGTGCTGTCGAAGGCCCCAGCGCCGAGCGAAACGTCGGCGGCACTGACAGTGTCGAGACGCTGTTCGTGATCGTCCCAAGTGGACGTCTTCAGTTTCTCCGGCTGGGCCCGCTCACTGAAACTCCAGCTTGCATCCTCCACGAGCACGGAGTCGGATATGGCACGCTGCCGAATGATGAGCGTGGGAAAAGCGGTACCCGGAGGAGCCGCGATCACGACGCGCTCCGGAGACGGAAACGCCCATACGCCGTTGGCGCTCAGACGCTCACGAATGAAGCGCCAGTCCGAGCAGCCGAACTGAACCAGTTGCTCGCAGCGCAGGTCCATGTCGTCGATGGTCGCGGGAATCTGCTGCGCGGCCAGCAGGCTGCCGACGACGGTAGCCTCCGACATGTTCTGGAAGACCTGCGAGCGGTGCGAATTGCGCAGCTTCTCCAGGTCGTGCCGAAGCCGCAGCGTCAATTCGGTGCGCTCCCGGTCAGCCTTCATGGTCTGCTGCTCGATCACGCCCTTGAAGATCAGATGCTCGCGCTCCAGCGTGTCCAGCAGCATCAGCGCGACAGGTTCGCCCGCCGCGCATCGGGCAACTTCCGCCTGGAACTCATCGAAGATGTCCCTGAGCGGATTGCCTTGTACTGTCAGCACCACGCGCGCGCTGGGCACGCTATTGATGCGATGCAGGACCTCGACGCGCTCGGGACTGAACCCGTCGAGCGGCAGGCGCGCCTTGCCGACCAGAACGCTAACGGAAGGGCTCGCGCGCATCAGTGCCTCCCCTTGTCCGACTCGACCTTCAGCTTGTCGCCGGTCTTGAAGCCATCGATGCTGTCGAGGTCGTTGTCCCTGGCAATCTTCAGATAACCGGGACTCTTCTTCATCTTGCCCTTCAGGTTCTTCGCTATCGAGGCCAGCGAGGAGGCGGCCGTCGCGATGGCGACCGCTTTCGAAGGCGATTTCTTCAGCGCCCCGGCAAGCTGGTTCTTCAAGCTTTGATCCTCGGCGAGCTGCAGGGTCGCCGTGGCTCGCAGCGGCCTGCCATCTTTTTCGAAGAGCGTGTAGCGCACCGAGAGGGTTTGCAGACGCCCGAAGAAATAGCCGGAGCCGCTCCACTTCATCTTGCCCCAGATCACCTTGATATAGCGCGGTTCACAACGCGTCTCGTCGACGTCATAGCAAAGCTCGCGCAACCCGCCCAGTTGCCGGTCGATGTCGACCCGCTTGCCCGGCATCTTCGCGTCGAACAGCAGTTCGATGGACAGCCCGCTGGGCTTGGTCTGAACGAACCGGTTGCTTCTCCCGTTCGTGTTGATGAAGGTGTCCGATGCAAAGTCCGTGTGATAGCCAAGCGTCACCGAGTCGGGGTTGTACATCGCATACATGTACAGCGGCCGACCGTTCGCGTCCGGGTTGTTGAAAGATTCGATCTTGAGCTTGGCGGGTCGTCTCGACAGAAAACTCATTGCAGCCGCTCCCGTTCACGTTCCCGCATCAATTCCAAGACCCGGCGTGCAATGACCTCGACCATGCGCTCGCCCGGATCGCGCCCCGACTGCTCGCTGCCTGGCTTGCCAGGCTCCTCGGCCGTGACCCGGGCCTGAATGATCAACTCGCGAATTTCAAGCATCAGAGTTTCACTCCCAGAGGGATCATGTCGCGGTAACGCAGCTCAAACGTATTGATGAGCACTTCGTTGCCTTGCGCGTTGAGGTCACCGGTCTGCCAACGCACCGGCACCGCCTTGGTCACCAGCCAGTTCGTGAGCGGCATCAGTCCGGGATGCAACAGCGTGATGACGGCACTCAGATACGTGATCTTGCCGCTCGCGAACTGAGCGCTCAGCAAGGCGGTGAGGGGCGTCAGCGCCATCACGCCACGCTCGAGCACCAGTGAGCCGTGCGACAGCTTTTCGGTGAAATACTGGTTGCGCAGATTTTCACCGCCTTCGTTGTGCGTCATGACGTTCAGTTCGCGCGACAGGCCATGGACTTTCTGAAATCTCATGTCGAGGACGTCGGGTATCGGTACCCGATTGAGTACGAAAAGAACCGAGAAATGATGCGCCGTTGAGGGTTCGAAATAGCCACGTTCCATCAGCTTTTCTCCATTGAAGAAACGAGCGACGACCGGGTATCGAGCGTGATGCTCACCTCGATGAACTCGGCCGGATAGGCGACGGCCACACCGATATGCATGACCATCCGCCCCTGGTCGATATCTTCCTGACTCATGGTCTCCCCAAGTCCGATCTGGATGAAGAAGGCGTCGCTCTCCTCTTCGCCATACAGTCCGCCTTCGAGCCATAATTCCCGCAACCAGATATGGACCATGCCGCGCAAGCGGATTCAGGTGAGCAGGATGTTCGGTTCGAACACGAACGGTCTGACGATCTGCGCGACCTGCGCTTCGATCCACGCGAGGGTTCGCCTGATGTGAACGTACAGCCAGGCCGAGCCGGCGTCCTGGATCAGCGTGCGGCAGCCCCATATGCGGACGCTACCATCGGGAAAGCTGCGAATCAGGTTGATCGACGCGCCGTTCGTCTGAAACAAGCCAGAGGATTGCAGCCACGGACGGGTCGGCTCGACCACCCGCGACAGCGCGACGTTGGCCGGCGCGCTCCAGATGCCGTACTCCTGGTCCACCGACGCCATGACCGCCGCGACGGCCGCCGAAGCCGGAATCGTGATCGCGGCGCCCACATCGTCCACGTAGTCCGTGCGGAGTCGCGGCCAGTAGGCGCCGGTCCATTGAGCCGCATCCGCCTGCTGCGTGGCGAAGCGGTCCAGGCCCGCACGCGCCACGGCCGGATCTTCCGGCGTGTCCAGAATGCCGAACACGCCGCGACGCGCCTGGACGATGCGCGACAACGCGTTCCACGCCTCGGTCCAGCCGTCCGTGTCGGTATCTGACAGGCGCATCATCTCCGGCATGCACACCAGCGTGATGCGATCCTCCTCCAGCACGCATTGGGCAATGCGCTCGTCCGAGAGCGCGTCGAGCAAGGCGTCGCGACTCAAGTCGGTCAGACTGGAGTACAGGCCGAGCGACAGCGCGTAACCCGTTCTTCCGCCGTTGTCGAAGTAATGCCGGACCGCGTGATAGAGAACGAAGCCTTCGGGTGCGGGGCCCCCATAGGCGGCCTCGAAATCGGCGAGCGAATGAACCGCCGCGAGCGACCATTGCGGACCGCTTTCGGTGAACCCGATGAAGACGGGCACGGCGGTATCCTCCGGCGGAGGCTCGCCGGTCAGGACTTCTGCGCTGTAGCTCACGTCGGGCTGTTCGATGCCAATCATGGAAACTCTCTCCTCAGATGCGCGCGCGTCGTCGCAATGGCTCAGGCCGGCATGTCCTGCGTGAACTGCAGGATGATGAATTCAGCCGGGCGGGCGGCCGCCATGCCGACCTTGACAATCATCTTGCCGGCGGCGATATCGGTGTCGCTCATCGTGACGCCCTTGCCGATCTGCACGAAGTACGCTTCTTCCGGAGCAGTGCCGGCCAGCGCGCCGCTGCGCCACAGCGAGAACAGATAGCTGTCGATCGCGCTGCGCACCTTCTCCCAGGTCGGCGCGACGTTCGGCTCGAACATCATGGCCCGCATCGACTTTCTGATGTCCGCCTCGGCGCTGTTGAACAGGCGCCGGACGGGCACGTAGCGCCAGCTCGTGTCGGCATTGGAGTCGGCGCCGGCAAGGGTGCGCGCACCCCACGGCGTGATGCCGCGGCCCGGCAGGTCACGGATCACGTTGATCCCCTTGCTGTTCATCGTGCCCTGCTGGTCATTGGTGACCGTCGCTCCCAGGGCCAGCACACCATACATGGGAACATTGGCCGGCGCCTTCCAGCAGCCGCGCGCCCGGTCCACCGAGCAGTAGATGCCGGCCATTGCGGGGGCGGGTGTCAGCGAGACTGGCGGAAAGTATGTCGCGGCAAGCTCCTCCGTGACGGTGTCGTAAAGCGTGGTGTTGCACGACTTGAGGTCGGCCATGGTCTTGACCTCATGTGCTTCTGTATCCACATACCCGGTGACTGGAATGCTTGCATCGCCGGGGCGCATCCCGCTGACGTCCTTTATCAGGCTGGGGTAATACACCGCAGTGAATGCGGCCTCGGTCGACGGAACTTTTGTTCCATCATCCGAATCTGCAATGAGGAAATAATTCGATCCGGCAATTAACAGATCGTTCAGTTTCGTACACGTGGTGGAACGATCCGCGTACTTGTCGTCGAGCGGTACCAGCAGCGTGATCTCGGGACAGTTCTTTATTGCACCTAAAATCTTATCGTCTACGGTCGGAGTATCTTCCGAAGGCTCAGTGGCGTCATCAACAGGATATTGTGCGTAGATATAGCAGGCGCCGCCTCCGTTCTCGAAATAATGCTTGATACCGAGCGAGAAGATCGGCATGTAGCAATCATATTCGGCCGTGTACGAATAGGTCCCGGCCGTCTTGTCGAGCGTGGGTGTCACGGCCACGCTCGCGGTCGCGTTGACTGTCGCGATGGAACAGAAATCGAGCCAGGAGCTCACGCGCAGGCATTCGAATTCCGTGAACTTGTTGCCGTCGTTCTTTAACACCTCGCCGATGAAAACCGGAACGGCGGTAGCAGAATGGTTTACGGAAATCGAAGGAGAAGAGTCCTCCGCTACATAAACGCCTGGATAAGAGACTTCGGTCATTGGAATCTTCTCCTTTAAAAATGTTGATCCGGCTACGACGGATGCCGGGCGTTCAAGCCCTATCCTGCGATTGCGTACATCCGGCACCGCAGTGGCCGAATGATTTGTCGAAATCGAGGAAGAAGAATCCACCGCCACACAAGCGCCCCGACAAGAGGCAACTTCGGTCCTCGGAATCTTCTCCGCGACGAATGTGCATCCGGCTACAGCGAATGCCGCGTGCTCAACCCATGTCCTGCGTGAACTGCAGGATGATGAATTCAGCCGGGCGGCGGCCGCCATGCCAACCTTGACAATCATCTTGCCGGCGGCGATATCGGTGTCGCTCATCGTGACGCCCTTGCCGATCTGCACGAAGTACGCTTCTTCCGGAGCAGTGCCGGCCAGAGCGCCGCTGCGCCACAGCGAGAACAGATAGCTGTCGATCGCGCTGCGCATTTTCTCCCAGGTTGGCGCGACGTTCGGCTCGAACATCATGGTCCGCATCGACTCTCTGATGTCCGCCTCGGCGCTGTTGAACAGGCGCCGGACGGGCACGAAGCGCCAGCTCGTGTCGGCATCGGAGTTGGCAAGGGTGCGCGCACCCCACGGCGTGATGCCGCGACCCGGCAGGTCACGGATCACGTTGATCCCCATGCTGTTCATCTTGCCCTGCTGGGCATTGGTGACCGTCACCTCCAAGGCAAGCACGCCATGGATGGGAACATTGGCCGGCGCCTTCCAGCACCCGCGCGTCCGGTCCACCGAGCAGTAGATGCCGGCCATCGCGGCGGCGGGTGTCAGTGGATATTCCGTCGGCAAAAACGGAGCTTGTCCCTCGGTAAGAGCCTGATATAGACTCGGCTGGATCGACTTGAGGTCCGCCATGGTATTGACAATGCTGCCTTTCTCGTCGATATATCCCACGACTGGAATATCCGCGTCGCCGGGGATACACGCACGGGTGTCCCTGATCAACGCCGGGTAGTACACCGCGGTGAATTCGGCTGTGGTCGAGGGCACCTTGGAGCCATCGCTCGAATCCGCAATCAGGAAATAATTCGAGCCCGAACCCAGCAGCTCGTTCAGATCCACATACGTTGCATCCAGAAAGCCGCCGCGCGTTTCGCAGAGCGGCACTAGCAACGTGATTTCCGGAAAATTCTTTATCGCTGTCGGGAGCTTGCTGCCCTGCGATATATCGTAGTACGGGCAGATATAGCAGGCGCCGCCTCCATTCTCGAAATAGTGCTTGATACCGATGGAGACTTTCGGCATGGAGATGGTAGAAGAGGATGCATACGTATAGGTTCCGTTGTCTGTGTTGGGAAAGGATGTTATCGTCACGAGCACGTGGGCGTCGACCTTCGCGATGGAACAGAAATCGAGCCAGGAACTCACGCGCACGCATTCGAATTCCTTGAACTGGCTGCCGTCGGTCTTATACACCTCGCCGATAAAAACCGGCACGGCAGTGGCAGACTGACTGACGGAAATCGAAGGAGAAGTATCCTCCGCTACATAAACGCCTGGATAAGAGACAACTTCTGTCATTGGAATCTTCTCCGCGAGGAATGTGCATCCGGCTACGGCGAATGCCGCGTGCTCAACCCATGTCCTGCGTGAACTGCAGGATGATGAATTCCGCTGGCCTGACCGCAGCCAGTCCTACGACGACCTTCATCGTTCCGTGATTGATTTCGTCGCGCGACATCGTGACGCCCTCGCCGATCTGCACCACATAGGCTTCTTCATCCGACGCACCCGCAAGGCCGCCCTGCTTCCACAAGCCATGCAGATAGCTGTTGATGGCGGAACGCACTTTCTCCCAAGTGGGCGGCGTGTTGGGCTCGAAGACCATCGTGTTCATCGAGCTTCTGACATCCCGCTCTACGCTGTTGAACAGCCGGCGCACCGACACATAGCGCCAGTAGTCCGAGTCCTCCAGCGTGCGCGCGCCCCAGACGAGCGGCCCCGTGCCGTTGAAGGTGCGGATCATGTTGATTGCTCGACCCGTGTTGTACTTCGCTTGCAGGTCGTCGTTCACGATGAACTTCGGTGTGTATCCGCCCGGCACCGCCAGATTGGCCGGCGCCTTCCAGACGCCACGGGACCGGTCGTTCCTGCAATAGAGACCGGCCATGACCGCGCTCGGCGGAATGTCCGCCTCGCTCCATGCCACGGTCAACCAGGGGTAGTACACCGCGACGTACGGGCTGGCGGTGTAACCGTCCGCAGCCTTTTCGTCGATGATCTCCTTGCTCGGCCCGTCAAGGATCACGAACAGCGAGGCGGCCAGATCCGCGATGCTGCCAACGTTCGTGGAGATGTCATTGCCGTTGGCCACGACCAGCGTGATGGAGTCCCTCCAGACGTCCGCTGCGTGCACGACGCTCTTGAGCGACACCGCATGGCAGGGCCCGCCTCCCGATTCGAAATAGGCGCGCAGGCCCGACACACTCGCGTCCGCGAAATTCGGGTTGCCATTGAAATAGCGCTCCACGTCGAGATAGCTGCCGAAGCGAATGACGTCGTCGCCAAAGCTTTCCGTCATGCAGAACAGCGGCACCGCGGTTGCAAGCTGACTGACCGACAGCGCCGGCGACGCGTCCTCTTCGATATAGATGCCGGGATAACTCGTAACAACAGTCATGGGAAGCTCCTTGCTCAAGACGCCATCTTCAACGTCACGCGATCCGCCACCAGGGACAGCTCTTCAACCGCAATCTCGTTGCTCGTCGCGTCCAGCGAAGGCGACGACATTGATTTCGGGTAGGCGTTGTCGACCGTCCAGGTCATGAGCGGAGTCGTACCGCTCGTGTCGGTCAGGCTGATCGTCAAATCCTTCTTCTCGAGCTTGTTCTGCGCGATCTGGTTGATCCAGTCATACAGCCTCGAATCGCCAGGAAACACACCTTTTCTCAACGTGATATCCACGGCCTGAAGCTGGCCGGGCATCCGATACCAGTTGCCGAGACCGTCCTTGTATTCGATCGTGTCGTACGTGATGTTGAGACCGGAGACGTTGTTGAAGGGAATATCCTCGCTTCCGACCGACACGATGAATCGATAAGTCGGGATGGGATAAGACGAAGCCATTTGTGCCGAAGTTGTCGCCATTTGCTGGAGCTCCTGTTTTCGTGACGCGCCTCACACTCTGCTGAGTGATCGTTGGAACACGGCAATCATGAATCCGCGCGAAGCAGGCGCTTAACGCTCATTACAATGTCACCTGTGTGCCGTAGCTGATTGAATTTCAAGCGTTCTCCGATCGGTCATATCGAACGTTCGGATAGATCTAAACCAACAGAGGGAGGCGCCGTTTTCTTATAAGAAGTTATTGGAAACGAAGCGCATCAGTGTGGCCAATCAAGCATCGAATGCAGAGTAATGTGCAGAGCAATGCAGACGCGATTCGAATCGGAAGCATGACAATAAGCGCGAGATAACTTCGCGCGTTGAAGCAGCATGTGTGCAGTGCGTCGGGATGACTTTCTGAAGCGGTGGACACGACGTCAAGGCGTTCTTTCCGTACCTGCAGAAACCGGCCGAAACCCGGAGGATCCGAACGCAGCTAAGATAGCGATACTTCTCCACTCAACGAGATCCACCCGATGATCACAATCTGGGGCCGCGCCAACTCCGTCAATGTGCAGAAAGTCTTGTGGGGTTGTGAGGAACTGAATCTTCCCTTCGACCGCATCGACGCGGGCATGCAATACGGCCGCAACAACGAGTCAGGCTATCTCGCCATGAATCCGACAGGCCGCGTGCCCACCGTGGTCGATGGCGACTTCGTGCTGTGGGAATCCAACTCCATCCTGCGCTATCTTGCGATGCAATACGCGCCGCACAACGCGCTTTATCCTTCCGATCCAAAGACCCGCGCAAGTGCCGACCGCTGGCTCGACTGGTCACTGTCCACGCTCCAGCCCGCCGAACGCCCGGTCTTCTGGGGCTACGTCCGCACACCCGCCGCCGAACGCAACGCGGCGCAGCTCGCCGCCGCCGCAAGCGAAACGGAGAAGCTCTGGCGCGTGATCGATACGCATCTGAAGGATCGCGACTATCTGGAAGGCAATGCGTTCACGCTCGCGGATATCGTCATCGGCGCGTATGCACGCCGTTGGTTCGGCATCACGGAACTCGTCCGTCCCGCGCTGCCCGACCTCGAACGCTGGTACATCGGCGTCACGCAGCGCGCGGGGTTTCAACGTCATGTCGCCCCCGCTCTGAGCTGAACACAAGATAAGGACCGCCGCCATGAGCATCGAACTGCATACCTGGAATACACCGAATGGACGCAAGATCAGCGTCGCGCTGGAAGAAATGGAACTGCCCTATGCAGTCAGGACAGTAAACATCGGCAAGGGCGAACAACATGCGCCCGAGTTCCTGCGCATCAGCCCGAACAACCGCATCCCGGCAATCGTCGATCCCGACGGCCCCGGCAATCAGCCGATCAGCGTGTTCGAATCCGGCGCCATCCTGCTCTACCTCGGCGAGAAGACCGGCAAGTTTCTGCCGGCGAGCCTGCGCGACCGCGTGCCGGTGCTCGAATGGCTGATGTGGCAGATGGGCGGCTTCGGACCCATGCCGGGACAGGTGCACCATTTTCGCGCCGTCGAGCCGGAGAGCGACCGTCGTTACGGGCTCAAGCGCTATTCCGACGAAACCCGCCGCCTGTACCGCGTGCTCGACACCCGTCTCGGTCAGGTGGAGTTCGTCGCCGGCGCCCTGTCAGTGGCGGACTTCGCGATCCTCGGCTGGGCCTGGCGTCACGAGCGTCATCAGGTTTCCCTCGACGATTTCCCCAACGTGAAGCGTTGGTACGACACGCTGTTTGCCCGCCCGAGCGTGCAGCGCGGCTTCGAGGTGAAGCTCGACGATCTCGCCTGATCAGGGCAAACCATGAGCGAGCCGGGCGTCTTGCGGACGCCGCTCGCGGGCATCATAACCATCAGCTAATACAACCGGGTGACACTGCCATCACCCGCACCCTTGCGCACACGGAGATCACGATGTCCACCGGCATGTACGAAGAAGGCCTGCCCAAAACCGCCGCCAACTACGCGGTGCTTACGCCGCTTTCGTTCATCGAGCGCGCCGCGTCGGTCTATCCGGCGCGCCCCGCTGTCGTGCATGGCACGCTCAGACGCACCTGGGCCGAGACCTACGCGCGCACGCGCAGGCTCGCGTCGGCGCTTGTGGCGCGCGGCATCGGCCGGGGGGATACCGTGGCCGCGCTGCTGCCGAACACGCCCGAGATGGTCGAAGCGCATTTTGGCGTGCCGATGTCGGGCGCCGTGCTCAACACGCTCAATACGCGACTCGACGCCGCCACGCTCGGCTACATGCTGACGCATGGCGAAGCGAAGGCGGTGCTGGTGGACCGCGAGTTCTCGGAGGTCATGCGCCGCGCGCTGGAGGACGTGCCGCAGAGCGTGCTGGTCATCGACATCGACGATCCGCAATACACCGGTCCCGGCGAGCGCATCGGCGAGATCGAATACGAGGCGCTGCTCGCGGGCGGCGATCCCGAGTATGAATGGTCGCCGCCTTCGGACGAGTGGAACGCCATCTGCCTGAACTACACGTCGGGCACCACCGGCAATCCGAAAGGCGTCGTGTATCACCATCGCGGCGCATACACGAATGCCGTCAGCAATATTCTCGAATGGGACATGCCGAAGCACGCGGTGTATCTGTGGACCCTGCCGATGTTCCACTGCAATGGCTGGTGCTTTCCGTGGACGGTCGCCGCGCGCGCGGGCGTGAATGTCTGCCTGCGACGGATCGATGCGAAAGACGTGCTCGACCTGATCCGCAGCGAAGGCGTCACGCATTACTGCGGCGCGCCGATCGTGCAGAACCTGCTCGTCAACGCGCCGGACGAATGGAAAGCCGGTATCAACCAGAAAGTGCACGCGATGGTCGCGGGCGCCGCGCCGCCTGCCGCGATGATCGAAGGCATGGAGCGGATGGGCTTCGAGTTGACGCATGTTTATGGGTTGACCGAAGTCTATGGCCCGGCCACGGTCTGCGCGCAGCAGGCGGAATGGAGCGCGCTCGACGTTCACGAGCGCGCGCACCTCAATGCCCGGCAAGGCGTGCGCTATCACCTGCAGGACGCCGTGACCGTGCGCGATCCTCATTCGATGGAACAGGTGCCCGCTGACGGCGAAACCATCGGCGAGATCATGTTCCGCGGCAACATCGCGATGAAGGGTTATCTGAAGAACCCGGCCGCCACCGAAGAAGCGTTCCGGGGCGGCTGGTTCCATACCGGCGATCTTGCCGTTGCCTATCCGGACGGCTATGTGCGCATCAAGGACCGCAGCAAGGACATCATCATCTCGGGCGGCGAGAACATATCGAGCATCGAGGTCGAGGACGTGATGTACGGACATCCGGCGGTGCTGGCCGTGGCGGTTGTCGCGAAGCCGGATGCCCGCTGGGGCGAAACGCCCTGCGCGTTCGTGGAGCTCAAGGCGGGCGCGCAGGTCAGCGCCGAGGAATTGTTCGCGTTTTGCAAATCGAAGCTCGCGGGCTTCAAGGTGCCGCGCGCCATCGAATTCTGCGAGCTGCCGAAGACCTCGACCGGCAAGATCCAGAAATTCGAACTACGCAAGCGCGCGGGATCGGTTGCGGCACTCAACGTCTGAAGGAGCGGATCCAATGAGCGAACTGGTGCGGGTCGAACACGATGCGTATGACGTCAAGGGCGTGGTCAAGCTGACGATGAACCGGCCGGAAGCCTTCAATGCGCTGTCCGAAGCCATGCTCGACGCGCTCGAACACGCGTTGCGGGAGGTGGCGTCGTCGCAGGCGCGCGTGCTCGTGCTGGCCGGCGAAGGCCGCGCGTTCTGCGCGGGCCACGACCTGAAGGAGATGCGCGCCGAGCCCTCGGGCGAGTACTATCGCGCGCTCTTCACACGCTGCTCGCGGATGATGCTCACGATCCAGCAGATGCCGCAGCCGGTGATTGCGCGCGTGAATGGCATTGCGACGGCGGCGGGCTGTCAGCTCGTCGCGATGTGCGACCTGGCGGTGGCGTCGAGCGATGCGCGCTTTGCCGTATCGGGCGTGAATCTCGGGCTGTTCTGCGCGACGCCGAGCGTGCCGCTGTCGCGCAACCTGTCGCGCAAGGCGGCGTTCGAGATGCTGGTCACAGGCGAATTCATCGATGCCGCCACGGCGCGGGAACGCGGGCTGGTGAACCGCGTTGCCTCGCCGGGCGACCTCGATGATGCCGTCCGCAGGCTTGCCGCGAGCATTGCCGCAAAGCCGCGTGAAGCCGTCGCGGCCGGCAAGGGCTTGTTCTATCGGCAGCTTGAAAGCGGCATCGAGGACGCGTATGCGCTTGCATCTGAAACGATGGCCTGCAACATGATGGAAGACGTCACGCTCGAAGGCACGCAGGCGTTCATTGAAAAGCGGCCGCCGCGCTGGGAGTAAGTGTCAGCCTCCCGGCATGCTCTGGGTGAACTGGAGGAGGATGAACTCGGCGGGCCGTACGGCGGCAAGGCCGATCTTCATGATCATCTTGCCTTGCGCAATGTCCGTGTCCGACATCGTGACGTCCTTGCCGATCTGCACAAAAAAGGCATCTTCCTCCGAGGAGCCCGCCAAACCGCCCTGCTGCCATAGGCGACGCAAGTAGTTCGCCGCAGCGGATCTCACTTTCTCCCATGTGAGTGGGATGTTTGGCTCGAACATCAAGGTGTTCATCGCGGCGCGCATATCCCGCTCGACGCTGATGAACAGGCGCCGTACGGACACATAGGTCCACTCACCGCTCTCATCCAGCGTCCGTGCGCCCCAAATAACCGGATTCTGATCCTGGAAGGTACGGATCATATTGATCGCCGGTGCTGACATGTACTGCCCCTGGAGATCATCGGTGACCTTGTACTTGGGTGTGAAACCTCCAGGCAACGCGATATTGGCGGGCGCTTTCCATACTCCCCGGGTTCGATCGTTCTTGCAGTAGAGCGCCGCGATGACCGCGCTTGGCGCGATGTCAGTCTCGGTCCATCCCGCTCTAAGCCAGGGATAATACACGGCTGCCAGTGCATTCTTGCCATAGCGGGTCGGCCGGTTTGCGGTGGTGAGTTCGTCCTTGGGTCCATCCAGGATGAGAAAGATGCCATCGTCCGAGTTCAGATCCGTAAACTCAGCGGGAATGTCGAAGTTGTTCGCGACTACCAGACTAACTGTGGAAGACAGATTGGCGGCCTCTCTTTCGAGGTAATCGTGTGAGACGGCATAACAAGGCCCGCCACCGGCAGCGAAGTAAGCCCGAAGTCCCGCTGTTGCGGGATCTTCAAGGCTCAGACCGGACCCGAAATAGTTCACGACGTCAAGCCAGGATTCAAACCCTACCGCAGTTTGCGCGAACTCATAGTGCATGCTGAACAACGGAATCGTAGTCGAAGCGGTTCCAATCGAGAATGCTGCGGATTGATCTTCTGTTACATAGACACCGGGAAAACTTGTCGTCACGCTCATCGGACTCTCTCCTGTTCGGGAAATTCATGCTCGGCATGGCACGCCGAGCCTTGACGGCACCGCCTGCGACATCTCGTTGGTTCACGCAGAAGACGAAACAAGTCTCGACGCGAGGAGAACGTCATGGAGAGCAGGTTCGTTGACGCCATGCGAAGCCTCGCTCGCGAGACTCATCTCCAGAGTCGCAATTCTTCAGGTGCCTGGCAGGCTTGAGCTTGCCTTACGCCGATAGTGACGTGACGCAGTCGTAAGCCTTTAGCCTTCATCAGAATATGACTTTATTGACTCAGAGCATTGAGTGCAAAGCCATCAAACAGAAAGCGATAACCCGCGCCGATATTTTTCAATCGGGCGAGGCATCGCTGGAAACCGGGATTGTTTCGGGCGCGTTCCCTTGATCAGGAATCGCTGCTGACGCTGAAGCAACGAGGCACGCGCCTTCAGAGAAATCATCCATCGGCGCGAATACACGCGTTGTCGAGTCTATTGCACCTTCTCCACCGGATGCGTCTCCAGCCACGCATTCTCGTCATCGCTATACAAGCGCGAACGCGTGAGAAAACGCAATCCAGAGGGACGCTCCAGCGAGAACATCCCGCCATTCCCAGGCACCGCATCGATGATGAGTTGCGTATGCTGCCAGTACTCATACTGCGATTCGGTCATGTAGAACGGTACGCCGCCGATCGCGCCGAGCTTCACGTCCGACCCGCCGACCATGAACTCGTTGACTGGAAAGCACATCGGCGCACTGCCGTCGCAGCAGCCGCCGGATTGATGAAACAATACGTCGCCATGTTCGGCCCTGAGCTTCTCGATCAGTTCAATGGCAGCCGGTGTTGCAGTCACGCGCAGCACATCCTGTTCGCTCATGATGTCCCCGTGTTCGAAGCGGCCGCCGCCGGCATCAACGGCGGCCTGACAGACTGTCGGAAAGGCTTGGTTTTAGAAGAAACCGAGCGGCTTGTCGCTATAACTGACGAGCATGTTCTTCGTCTGCTGATAGTGATCGAGCATCATCTTGTGATTCTCGCGTCCAATGCCCGACTGCTTGTAACCACCAAACGCCGCATGCGCCGGATAGGCGTGATAGCAATTGGTCCACACGCGTCCTGCCTGAATCGCGCGGCCGAAGCGATAGGCCCGCGTACCATCGCGCGTCCACACGCCGGCGCCCAGTCCATAAAGCGTGTCATTGGCGATTTCGAGCGCCTCTTCCTCGGTCTTGAAGGTCGTCACGGATAGCACCGGTCCGAAGATCTCTTCCTGGAAGATGCGCATCTTGTTATGGCCTTTGAAGACGGTCGGCTTGATGTAATAGCCGTTCTTCAGCTCGCCGTCGAAGTTCCTCCGCTCGCCGCCGGAGAGGCACTCGGCGCCTTCCTGCTTGCCGAGATCGATATACGAAAGAATCTTCTCCAGTTGCTCCTGCGAAGCTTGCGCGCCGATCATCGTCTTCGTGTCGAGCGGATGGCCTTGCGAGATCGCCTCAACCCGTTTCAACGCGCGTTCCATGAAGCGCTCATAGACCGATTCCTGAATCAGCGCGCGCGACGGACACGTACACACCTCGCCCTGATTCAACGCGAACATCGTGAAGCCTTCGAGCGCCTTGTCGAAGAAGCTGTCGTCGGCGTTCAGCACGTCTTCGAAGAAGATATTCGGGCTCTTGCCGCCCAGTTCCAGCGTGACGGGAATCAGGTTCTGGCTCGCGTACTGCATGATGAGACGGCCGGTCGTGGTTTCGCCGGTAAAGGCGATCTTGGCAATGCGCTTGTTCGACGCGAGCGGCTTGCCGGCCTCCAGACCAAAGCCGTTGACCACATTGAGAACGCCCGGCGGCAGCAGGTCGTGGATGGTTTCCATCAGCACAAGGATGGAAGCCGGCGTCTGCTCGGCGGGCTTGAGCACCACGCAGTTGCCCGCGGCCAGTGCGGGCGCAAGCTTCCAGATTGCCATCAGGATCGGGAAATTCCACGGAATGATCTGCCCGACGACCCCCAGCGGCTCATGAAAGTGATACGCAACGGTATCGTGATCGATCTCCGAAATGCCACCTTCCTGCGCGCGCGCCGCCGCCGCGAAGTAACGAAGATGATCGATAGCCAGGGGAATGTCGGCGGCCATGGTTTCGCGCAGCGGCTTGCCGTTGTCGATGGATTCCGCCACGGCGAGCCGCTGCAGATTCTGCTCCATGCGCTCCGCGATCTTCAACAGCACGTTCGAGCGGTCCGTGACCGACGTCCTGCCCCATGCCACCTTGGCGGCGTGCGCCGCGTCCAGTGCGGCTTCGATGTCGGCCTCGCGCGAGCGCGGGATCGACGTGAACGGTTCGCCCGTGATCGGCGAGATGTTGTCGAAGTACTCGCCACCTGCAGGCGCAACCCACTTGCCGCCGATGAAGTTGCCGTATTGCTTCTTGTACGGGTACTCCGTGCTCAGGAACTGCATCTCCGCGTGATTCATTCTGTGTGCTCCTCGCATGTCGACGTGAACGGGCCGGCACAGCCGAGGCCGGCGCCGGTCGCTCTTGTTTGCGAGTTCCATGCCATGAGCCTGTCGGGCGCGTTGCGCGTTCGCCGACCGCGCCGGCATGCGGCTCGGCGCGATGTGCTCAGGGTTTGTACGGGGAGAATCTGCGCTGTTCACATTCAGAACACCTGCGCCCCGCTGTAGCGATGCGCCACACCGGCCAGTGCCTTGCGCTGAGGGCAAACGCTTATGGCACGAGTGTTCATATTGCAAAGCCTTTCACAGTTGTCTATGTTCATGCCCAGCCGTGGCAAAGCGCCGCATGCATATGTGCTTTCGCAGCATGTTTGCGGCGCGAAATGGCCTTGCAGGCGCGGATGCAAACCGCATCGCGCGCACGCATGAACCACGGCGGGCTGCGGCACCGGCGACCCCGGCACATGCACCTTAGTAACGATGCGCGCGCACGTGCTTGCATGACGCGCCACGGAGACCACCATGAACAGCACAATCAATCAAGGGGCCGCCCACGGCCCGACACCCTTCTTCTCCAAGGAGGCGACCATCGCACGGCCCGGATTCTCGCGCTGGATGGTGCCGCCCGCCGCCCTCGCTGTTCACTTGTGCATCGGCCAGGCGTATGCATTCTCGGTGTTCAACGCGCCGCTCACGAAGATCATCGGCATTACCAAATCGGCGCCCGATGACTGGACGCTGACGACGCTCGGCTGGATCTTCTCGCTCGCCATCGTGTTCCTCGGCCTTTCGGCGGCCTTCGCCGGCAAGTGGCTCGAAAAGGTCGGTCCGCGCCGCACCATGTTCACGGCGGCCTGCTGCTTCGGCGGCGGCTTCCTCGTCTCGGCGCTCGGCGTCTATCTGCATCAGATCGCGCTGCTGTATCTCGGCTATGGCGTGATTGGCGGCATCGGCCTCGGGCTCGGCTATGTGTCGCCGGTCTCCACCTTGATCCGCTGGTTTCCGGACCGCCGCGGCATGGCCACCGGCATGGCGATCATGGGCTTTGGCGGCGGCGCGATGATTGCCGCGCCCGGCTCCGTCGCGCTGATGAACTACTTCAAGAGCGCGACCAGCGCGGGCGTGGCGGAAACCTTCCTCGTGCTCGGCGTGCTCTATTTCATCTCGATGACGATCGGCGCGCTCGCCATCCGCATTCCGCCGGCGGACTGGAAACCGGCCGGCTGGACGCCGCCCGTCACCGCCAGCAAGATGATCACGAAGAACCACGTGCATATCGATCAGGCGCTCAAGACGCCGCAGTTCTATCTGCTGTGGCTCGTGCTGTTCCTGAACGTCACGGCGGGTATCGGCGTGCTCGGCCAGGCTTCCGTGATGATCCAGGAAAGCTTCAAGACCTCGATCACCGCGGGCGCGGCGGCCGGCTTCGTCGGGCTGCTGTCGCTGTTCAACATGGGCGGGCGCTTCGTGTGGGCGTCGGCGTCGGACTGGATCGGCCGCAAGAACACTTACTTCGTGTTCTTCGTGCTCGGCGCGGTGCTGTACTTCCTCGTGCCGCAGTTCGCGACCGCCGGCAACATCGCGCTGTTCGTGCTGGCCTACGGCATCATCCTGTCGATGTACGGCGGCGGCTTCGCCACCATCCCCGCCTATCTCGCGGACATGTTCGGCACGGCGTTCGTCGGCGGCATTCACGGACGCCTGCTCACTGCGTGGGCGGCGGCGGGCATCGCGGGGCCGGTGCTCGTCAACTATGTGCGCGCCTATCAGGTCGCCCACGGCGTGACCGGCGCGGATGCCTACACGATGACGCTGCATATCATGGCCGTCCTGCTCGTGATCGGTTTTGTCTGCAACCTGCTCGTGACGCGCGTACACGAGAAGCATCACATGAACCTGTCGGCGCAGACCGCGAACTGAGACTGAAGAAAGGAGATTCGCAATGAATATGCGTCACTCGGGTAATGATGGCCAGCAAGGCAGTTCGTCGAACATGGGGCTGCTGGTGTTGTTCTGGGCGTATGTTCTGATACCGCTTGCATGGGGCGTGACGAATACCCTGACGCAGGCCGTCAAGCTGTTTCACTAAGACGCGGGAAGCTTTTGAATGACGCGCCGGGCAATGGGCTTTCGAGCCGATTGCCCGACGCGTTTGTTTTTGCGCCTTGCGCGGGACTATCCCTGCAACCCTTCTTGCGCCGCCTGCGGAAAGGCGGTATTCCAATGACAAAGGAAGGTCATTTAAAGCGAACTGTAAAGCTCAGTGACCGTGATCCTCCACCCGATTCAGGCTGCGCCGCGCCAGCGCGCTCATGAACAGCGTGCTGCCGACGAGTCCCGTCAGATACACGCTTGCCATCATCCAGTCCATTCCACTCACGGTTCTTCTCCTTCGAATTGATCCGCAGCCGGGGCGCCGCGGGCATGATTCACGCAGTTGCAAACGCGTTCTGGCCTGATTACGGCAGCGGCGCGCAAAGGTTTAGCAGCGCACGGATTGCGCGACGTAGCCTGCGCGTTGCACGAGAATAGCCCCACGGCCTCCGCAGAAAAACGACCGGCCGTATGATTCGCAAACGCTTGCCGCCAAGTGCTGGAAAAGACAGGAAAAACTGGCGCGCAGGACATCCCCGCACAAACCAAGGTTCGCCATGAAACCCACAAAGCCCATGAGCCGCCGCAGTTTCCTCATTGCCGGCGCGGGGGCATTGCCCGCGCTGTGGCTGACGCGCGTCCGCGCGGATGCCGCCCATTTGAGCGAATCCGACCCGGCGGCCGTGGCCGTCGGTTACACGGAAAATGCCGCGAAGGTCGACAAGAAGAAATTCCCGAACTACGCGGCGGATCAGACCTGCGCCAATTGCTCGCTGTTTCAAGGTAAATCCACGGATGCATGGGGCGGCTGCACGCTGTTCGGCGACAAGCTCGTGGCCGGACGAGGCTGGTGCTCGTCCTGGACCAACATGTGACGCGAGGCGGCCGCAGCCGCCGATGCATTCAAGCCGATTACTTGACGACGTGCCCGTTGCGCGTGACGTTCATGGCGGTGGCCGCGACGTAGGTGGCCCTGACGCGGTCGCCGACCTTGATCTTGTCGAGCGGCATGTCAGGCGCCACCTGCACCGTGACCGTATGCTTCGGACCGGCCAAGGTGACTTCACGCGCCGCCGCATCGATCTTCTGGATCACCGCCACCACCTGCACGCCGTGCTTCTTCACGACGACACCGCCTGAAGCCGGCAAAGTTTCGTCGGCGATCACGCGCGACTCGGCGGCCTTCGGATTCACCGGGTCGGCCGAAATCAACAGGGCGCCGCGATAGGACACGTGTACCTCGTCGCCGGCCTTGAGCTTTTTCAGGTCCGCGACCGTGGGATCCACATCGATGACCACGACGTGTCCCTTCGGCCCCTTCACCTCGACACTGCTGGCATCAGCGTGGACCTTCACGACGGTTGCCTTCATGTCGAGTGTATGGGCTTGCGGTGCAGCTTGCGCGCCGACTTCCGAGGCAGCCGGCGTATTGGCATGAGCGGTGGACAGGACCATCAGCGCCGAGCCAGCTGTAGCGGTCACGGAAAGGATTCGAACCAGACGGGAAATAAGCTGCATGAGTTGCTCCAAACGGAAAGAGAAGACCTTGGTGGCCACGCAAGAAAGTTCGTTCTATCAACTTTCTTTCAGCCAAGCATTCTTATGCCCTTCGCAATGTTGATCAAGTGCAAATTGCTTAGAGGTGGTTTCAAAAAGACGTTGAAGGGGCTGTTAACTCCATGGGCATCCTGTTAACCTTGAGCATCGTAGCGATGAGATCGAGGGCATGGATAA
>NZ_JARUXV010000003.1:165064-299724 GCF_031450975.1 Caballeronia sp. LZ065 | reverse complement strand
CTGGCGACAATGCATGAAGCCTTCCTCAAACTCGCTGCCTGCATGATCTGCTGGAATACTCTTCAACGATCTGCTCAGGCATTTTGAAACCACCTCTTAGCAATTAAGCAGGTTTGAGATATTTCGAAAAAACATCTTTTCTTGTTCTTGAGCAATACCGCGTGAGCCGCTTGGCTTCCGTCAAGCAAAGCGCTAAAGGCAAACCCTTAGGCATGCCCACAAGCGTAATCTCATTGCCATCCATCACGACCAAGGAAAGGCAGTGAACGAAATCATCGATGCATTTAAAGACAGGATCCCCAAGGAATATGCGTACGATATTGCCCGGGATCTTCAAATCGACGAGTTGACGATGATGCGCGCACGTGTCGGCACGGATGCCGTCGCGCTGAGCGTGCCTGATGTGAAGGCGTTTATCGCGGGGCTCGAAGGCTGCGGCGAAGTGCGCGGCATCACGAGAAACGAACATGCCATCAGCGTTCAGACCGGCGTGTTCACGAATCAATACCTGAACGGTTATCGGCAGATGAGCGTGTCGGCCGAAGCGGGTTTGGTTCTCAATCCCGGCGGTCTTGATCTGCGGATTTTCTTCCGTCATTGGAAAAACTTTTTCTTTTTGCGCGACGAAAAACCGAATCGCACGCTCGAGTCCATCCAGATCTTCGACGACGCCGGCCGAGCCGTGCACAAGATCTATGCGACCCAGCATACGAACATGCCGGCCTTCAATGCACTCGTGGAAAGCTATCGGTGCACGCACGAGACCGCCAAGGCCCACGTCGAATCAGTCGCGCCTCGCGGCATGCCGCATAGCCATCCTGGTGCGGACGGCCACGGCGCGTCCGAGCAATCCATCAGCGAAGAATGGCGCGCCATGAGCGATCCGCATGACTTCTATCTGCTGATGCGCAAGCACGGCAAGAGCCGGCAGGAACTGTATCGCTGCGTGGAGCCCGACCTGGCGCGCGAAGTCGCCGCTGATTCGCTGATGGACGTGCTCACCGAGTCGAAGATGAGGGACGTGAGCCTCGCGATCTTCGTCAGCAATGCGGGCTGCGTGCAGATATCGACGGGCAAGGTCGAGAAGCTGGCCAGGGACGCGCAGTATCTCAACGTGCTGAACAAGCAATATCGTCTGCACGTGGAGCACGAGCGGATCGACCGCTGCTGGATCGTGAGCAAGCCGTCCGACTGCGGCTATGTCACGAGCCTCGAAGTATTCGCCAAGGACGGCCAGCTGATCCTGCAAATCTATGGGCAGCGCGCCGAGCATGAGCCGGAGCAGCCCGGCTGGCGCGTGATCCTGGCGGGCTGCATGTCGCTGTGACGCGCCGGGCCGCTGCGGCGTGTGCGGCCCGGATTGGTCAGCTCTCGCGCGACAGGCCGTATAGCCCCTGCAACACGGCCGCGCGCGCCTGACCGAGGATCTGGCCGCGCCAGACATCGTCATCGATAACGAAGGCCGCACGAATCTGCTGGCGGATTTTGTTCTTCACGGCATCGGGTGCGTCGACGTGCTGCCTCACCCATTGATCCGCACGCAGCATGTCGAGCATCTCGGTGAGCGGCACCGTGCCATATTCCACCGCGATCCCCGCATTGGCCGAATGCGGACACGTCTGCCGCAAGGTATCGAGCAGCGGCCCGGCAATGTCCGCCGCGATCGAGGTGCCGTCCGACGGGCTCGTCACATCCGCGCCCCACCAGCGGCGTGCGCGCTGCACATCGCCCACGCAGATCTTCGCGCCGAAACCGCTCGGACCGAGCCCCGTATGGAAGTCGATCCAGCCCATCGATGTACAGGCCTCGCCATATTCCGTCAGCAGTTCGCGCATCGTGCGCGTGCTCCATGCCGTTTCCGCGCCGCCATAGAACATGCCCTGCGGATGCGTGTACTGGCCTGTCGTCACGGCCTGCTGGTACGCCCATTCACCGCGCTCGTCGATATAGCCGCAAATGGCCTGTACATTGGCCTCGTCGGGCGGCCAGGTGGCCGGGATCAGAAGTTCGTGCAATTCCGCATAGCCCGCGTTCTGCGGCAAAGGCGCAGTGAAGTCGATACTGTTGCGGTTCAGATCGACATTGCCTTCCGTCGTGCGGCTCAGACAGGAAAAGCCATAGGGATTGATCGCATGCACAAGCAGCAGCGCGACATCGAGTTGCTTCATCAGCGCGGCCAGTCCGTCGTCGCGCATCAGTGCGATCTGCGCGCCCGAGCCGCAGAAGCCTTCCACGCCATGCGTCGCCGAAGTCAGCACCAGCATGCGCCGCGCCGCGCGCGGCCCGATGCGCACGACATCCGTGGCCAGCAACTCGCCTTCGAGTCCGGCCACGCCCTCCAGCACGCGCGTATCAACGTTCAGCCGACGTTCGGCGGCGGTGTCGAGGAAGCGCTGGCGCGCCTCGCGATAGGTCGATGAAAACATGTGCGCTCTCCCGTTCAGGCACGCGAAAGAAACGCCTGCGCGAGCCGCACCCAATAGGTGGCGCCGAGCGGCAGCAGTTCGTCGTTGAAGTCGTAGCTGCTGTTGTGCAGCATGCATGGACCGATGCCGTGCCCATGTTCGCGATGCGCACCCACGCCATTGCCGATATACGCATAGCAGCCGGGCCGCTCCAGTAGCATGTACGAGAAATCCTCGGCGCCCATGGTGGGATCGACGTTCGGATTCACTTTCTCCGCCCCGACGATATCGCGCATCACGCCCAGCGCGAACTGCGCTTCCGCTTCGGTGTTGACGGTCGGCGGATAGTTGCGCAGGAAACTGACTTCCGCCTTGCAGCGATACGCCGTCGCCGTCGCGCTGACGATCTCTTTCATGCGCGTCTCGATCAGATCGAGCACCTCGGTCGAGAACGTGCGCACCGTGCCGGCGAGGGTCGCGGTGGTGGGTATCGCGTTGATCGCATGGCCCGCCTGCATGCGCGTGATCGACAGCACGGCGGCATCGACCGGGCGCTTGTTGCGCGTCACGATGCTCTGCAAGCCCGTGCCGATCTGCAAGGCCGTGAACACCGGGTCCACGCCATCGTGCGGTATTGCGGCATGCGCGCCGACGCCCTCGATGCGGATCTCGAACTCGTTGCTCGACGCCTGGGTCGCGCCCACGCGCGCGCCGAATTCACCGGCGGGCATGCCGGGCCAGTTGTGCAGCGCGAACACGGCATCGACCGGGAAGCGCTTGAAGAGACCATCCTCGATCATCGCCTTCGCGCCGCCGCCGCCTTCTTCCGCGGGCTGGAAGATGAAGACGACGGTGCCGTCGAAATCCCGATGCTTCGCGAGATATTGCGCGGCGCCGAGCAGCATGGCGGTATGGCCGTCGTGACCGCACGCATGCATCTTGTTCTCGTGGCGCGATGCATGCGCGAAGGTGTTCAGCTCGGGAATGGGCAACGCGTCCATGTCGGCGCGCAAACCGATGGCGCGTTTGCCGCTGCCCTTCCTCAACACGCCGACCACGCCCGTCTTGCCGAGTCCGCGCGTCACTTCGATATCCCAGCTTTCAAGCGTGCGCGCCACAAGCTCGGCAGTGCGGGCTTCTTCGTAGCAGAGTTCGGGATGCGCGTGAATATCGCGGCGAATGGATTGAATCGTGGCGCGGCTTGCGGCGATCTCGGGAATGATCGACATGCTTTCCTCTTGAGTGATGGTTGGACGGTCGACGTTGCCGAAGCATTGTCAGCGGCCGCAATTCACAGGGAAAGCTGATATTTCTTGTCCGTCACTTAAGCAAAGCTTGCGTGTCAGGTCTCGTTCGCGAGCGGCATCGTGCCATGCGAGCGCAACCGGATGCGTTCCTGCACGACGCTCATCACTGCATGCCGGTCGTGGATCTTGCGCTCCAGCATGCCGACGACACGGCGCGGCGTATGCCGGGCAAGCGACATCACGCGCAACGCGGGGTCGCTTGCCCAAGAGCCGTGTTCGAGCAGCGGCACCACGGACACGCCCGCGTCCTGCCGCACGAGTTCCACGATCACTTCCAGCGAATTCAGTTCGAGGAACTCGTTCACCACGAGCCGGTTGTGCCTGAGGGCGCGCTCGATCAACGCGCCGGTACGCTGCGCGCGGTCGAAGCGCAGGAACGGGCGGCTGGCCAGCATCTCGGCGGCGCTCAGGGCCGCGCCGCCCGGCGAGCCGATCACGACCAGCGGCTCCGAATAGAGCGGCGTCCAGTTGAGACTGGCCGGTGTCTTGCCCGCCATCTCGACGATCACCGCCGCATCGATCTCGCCTGCTTCCACTTGCGGTGCGAGCGCGAGCGCCTTGCCCGTGAAGAGACGCACGTCGAGCTTCGGGTACTGACCTTTCAGTTCGGTGACAACCGATGCCAGCGCGCCCATTGCCGAATCCACTGCGCCAATGGACACCGAGCCGGCAATCTCGTCATCGAGGCCGGTGTGCCGCATGCTGTCGTACAGCGCGACGATGCGCTCCGCCTGCGGCAATACCTGCTTGCCGATGCTCGTCAGGCGATTGGTCCGTCCCACGCGGTCGAACAGCGGCCGTTTGAGGTCGTCTTCGAGCGACTGCATCTGCATGCTCACGGCGGCTTGCGTGAGCGCGACTTTTTCGGCGGCGGCAGCGAAGGAACCGTAGCGCGCAACGGCAATGAAGGTGCGCAGGAAGCGGATGTTGCTCATCGTGGCTAGGGGCTTACCCGATCGTTCAATCAGGTTTCCTTGAGTGTCAGTTCAGAAATTCTATATTTTCTTATTTCAGCATGGCGTAGTGTTTGAGGGTTGCAGCGGTCTGCTCGCCTACCCGGTGCAGGCCGGAATACACGGCTGTCGTCGGCCAACCAGTCTGGCATTTGATCAATCGCCCCACGCCCACGGAGGGCATTCGATGAGCACCGTACTTCCTGCAGCCCACGCGGCCGAACCGAACGCCGCGCTCAACCTGTCCGGCCGACGAGCAATCGTCGTATCGACCATCGGCAACGCGCTCGAATGGTTCGACTTCATGGTCTACGGCTTCTTCGCCGTCATCATCTCGAAGCTCTACTTTCCCGCCACCAATCCCACCATCTCGCTGCTCGCCACCTGGGCCACCTTCGGCGTCGGCTTCCTGACGCGGCCGCTCGGCGGCATTGTGCTCGGCGCCGTGGCGGATCGGGTCGGACGCAAGTCGGCGCTCACGCTCACCATCTCGCTGATGGCGGTCGGCATTGCGATCATCGCGTTCGCGCCGACGTATGCGGCCATCGGCATTGCCGCGCCCTTGCTGATGTTGCTGGGCCGGCTGATTCAAGGCTTCTCGGCGGGCGGCGAAGTGGGCTGCGCGACGGCCTTTCTCGTCGAATACGCGCCCGCTGACAAGCGCGGCTACTTCGGCAGCTTCCAGATGGTCGCGCAGGCGGCGGCGAGTCTCACGGGCTCGTTCTTCGGCGCGGTGCTGACCCGCACGCTGAGCCCCGAGCATCTCAATAGCTGGGGCTGGCGCATACCGTTCGTGGTCGGCCTGCTGATCGTGCCGGTGGGACTGTATCTGCGTTCGAAGCTCGATGAATCGCCGGTGTTCGTCGAGAAGGCGCAGAAGAACGAATTGAGCGCAAGCCCCATCCGCGACACGGCCACCAAGCACTGGACTTCCGTGCTTGCGGGCTTTGGCCTGACGGTGTTCGGCACCATCGGCACGTATATCTTCCTGCTGTATCTGCCGACCCACGCGACCCGCGTGCTGCACATGGCGCTCACCGACGGCCTCATCAGCTCGACCATCGGCGCGCTCGTGTATCTGGTCTGCTGCCCGTTCTTCGGGCGCCTGTCGGACCGTATCGGCCGCAAGAAGCTGATGCTGACCGCGCTCGCGCTGTCGCTGCTCACCGCGTATCCGATCTTCGCGGTGCTGACCGCGCATCCGAGCCTGCCGATGCTGATCGTCTGCCAGGCGCTGCTGATGACCTACCTCGGCATCTTCCAGGGCTGCTATCCGGCGTTCATCTCGGAGCTGCTGCCCTCCAGCGTGCGCTCGACCGGCATCTCGGTGAGCTACAACGTCGCGGTGATGATCTTCGGCGGCTTTGCACCGGCCATCGTGCAATGGCTCACGATGAGCACGGGTGACCCGCTTTCAATTTGCTACTACGTGATCTTTGGCAGCGCAGTGGCACTGGTGACGATCATTCCGCTGCGCGACCGTTATAGCGAAGCATTGCGGTAAGTTTGCTGCATCGAGTTCGCAAAGGAAGGAGAATGGTCCGGCCAGCCCGAAAGAGCAGCGCACTTAAGTCTGATTTAAGAATGCGCCTTTAGCCTGAAGTCTGACCGATCCACCCCTCCTTCCGGCCGCGCAAGCGGCCATTTTTTTGGACTGACGCCATGCAGATGACTGTGCGCCTGTTCCTCGTCCTCGCGGCGCTCGTGGCGTTCACGACGGTCGGCGTCTACTTGTTCTACCTGTTCGTACGCGTCGTGTTCCCGCACTGAAGCTCAACGCCGGGCATGCTTCGTGCGCCTGCGCAAGACCGGCAGCGCATGCAAGCTTGCAGTCGAGAAAGTTTCGCGTCCGCTGCCTATACTGGCTTGAGTTGGCTTGTGCGTCTTCACACGCGACCCCGCGGCACATGAAGTCCTGCGCGCCATGCGCAGACTCTTCCTCGGCTGCCCGTCCCCCGCCTGACGCGCGCCGTCACGCTCTCGCTCCATCTTCGCCTTCTCACGCCGTGTTGCCTGCCTGGGCCGCGCTTGCCATGCAGTGCAGCTTCCATGCGCTACCCCTGGAGAATGCTCGATGCCACAACGCCCCGTCCCCCAATCCAAAACCATTCACGCCGACACGCCCAGTTCCCCCCGCAATGAAGCACTGGCGCCGGTCCGGACGCCGGCCGCGCCCGCCAGCGTCACGTTCACGGTGAATGGCCGCAGTCACACGCTCTCGCTCGACCCGCGCACGACCCTGCTCGACGCCCTGCGCGACCATCTGCATCTGACCGGCACGAAGAAAGGCTGCGACCACGGCCAATGCGGCGCCTGCACCGTTCATGTCAACGGACGCCGCGTGAACTCATGCCTGTGCTTCGCCGCTGCATGCGACGGCGACACCGTCACGACCATCGAAGGCATCGGCGAAGTGGAGGCGCTGCATCCGTTGCAGGCCGCGTTCGTCGAGTGCGACGGCTATCAATGCGGCTACTGTACGGCGGGCCAGTTGATGTCGGCGGTCGCGCTGCTCGACGAACCCATTGGCCCGAACGACGACGACGTGCGCGAAGCGATGAGCGGCAACCTGTGCCGCTGCGGCGCCTATCAGAACATCGTCACGGCGATCCAGTCGGTGCGCGCCGACAAGACCCCGGCCAAATAAGGAGAGCACCATGGAAACGTTCCAGCTCTCCCGCGCGCGCGACATGCGCGACGCGATCAATGGCGGCGCGCTCGCGCATACCGCCCAGCAAGGCGCCGAAGTGCGCTTTCTCGCGGGCGGCACCACGCTGCTCGACCTGATGAAGCTCAATGTCGAGCGGCCGATGCGCGTCATCGACATCAGCCGCCTGCCGCTCGATGCCATCGAGGCAACGAGCGATGGCGGCGTGCGCATCGGCGCCACCGCGCGCAATTCGGACCTCGCGCATCACGCGCTGATTCGCGAACGCTATGCGGTGCTGTCGCAGGCGGTGCTGGCGGGCGCGTCGGTACAGCTGCGCAACATGGCGACGACCGGCGGCAACATCATGCAGCGCACGCGCTGCGTGTATTTCCGCGATACCGCTTCGCCCTGCAACAAGCGCGAACCGGGCAGCGGCTGCTCGGCCATTCAAGGCTTCAACCGGATGATGGCGATACTCGGCACGAGCGAAGCGTGCATCGCGAGCAATCCGTCGGACATGTGTGTCGCGTTGCAGGCGCTCGAAGCGACCATTCACGTGGAAGGCACGGGCGGCAAGCGCGCGATTCCCGTCGACGAATTCTTCCTGACGCCGGGCACGACGCCCGATCGCGAGAACGTGCTCGACGCCGGCGATCTCATCACGCACGTCACCGTGCCGCCGCTGCCGCAAGGCGCGCGGTCGGCGTATCTGAAGCTGCGCGATCGCGCATCGTATGAGTTCGCGCTGGCGTCGGCGGGGATCGTGGTCGCGGTCAAGGACGGGCGCATCGAGCATGCGCGCGTGGGTCTGGGCGGCGTCGGCACGAAGCCATGGCGCTCACGCGAGGCTGAGCAGGTGTTGCAAGGCGCGTCGCCCGACGAGGCGACCTTCCGCCGCGCCGCCGATGCCGCGCTCGCCGCTGCGAAGCCGCAAAGCGAGAACGGCTTCAAGGTGGAGCTGTCGAAGCGCTGCATCGTGCATACGCTCAAGCTCGTCACGCAAGCGTCCTGAACCCGACCAAGGAAACCTGACTATGTCCACCGCGCCCGACACCACGCCGTCCGTCATCGGACGGCCCCAGTCGCGCATCGACGGACCGCTGAAGGTCTGCGGCCGCGCGACTTATACCTCGGACGTCGATCTGCCCGGCATGCTGGTTGCCGTGCCGGTCGGCGCCACCATTGCGAGCGGCAGGATCACGTCGCTCGAATTCGCCGCCGCGCAGGCCATGCCCGGCGTGCAGCTGATTTTTCATCGCGGCAATATCGGCCGCTTCTATCGGCTCGCGGGCGGTTCGATCGAGACCGGTATGGTCGATGAAAACCGTCCGCCGTTCGAAGACGACATCATTCGCTATTACGGGCAGTATGTGGCGCTCGTCGTGGCCGATACCTTCGAGGCCGCGAGCGCCGCCGCAGCAGCGGTCAAGGTCGGTTACGACAAGACGCCGCATGACGTCAGCGCCGCGCTCGATGACGGCGGCAAGCTCGACACCCACAGCGAACGCGGCGACCCGGACATGGCGTTCGACAGCGCGCCGGTGAAGATCGACGAGACCTATGTCACGCCGGTGGAGACGCACAATCCGATTGAACTGCACGCCACCGTCGCGCACTGGGACGGCGACGGCTATACGTTCTACGAGACGAGCCAGGCCGTTTCGAATCATCAGGGCGCACTGATGCAGATGCTGGGCTTGCCGAAGGAAAAGGTGCGCGTGATCTCGCGCTATCTTGGCTCGGGCTTCGGCGGCAAGCTGTGGATGTGGCCGCATTCGCTGCTCGCGGCGGCCGCGACGCGGCAGCTCGAACGGCCCGTCAAGCTCGTGTTGTCGCGCAAGATGATGTTCCAGAACGTCGGCCACCGTCCGACCACGCAGCAACGTGTCCGGCTTGGTGCGACGCAGGACGGCAAGCTCGTGTCCTTGCAGCATGACTTCGTGAATCACGCGGCGCTCGCCGACGAGTACGCGGAAGATTGCGGCGAAGCCACGCCGTCGATGTACAGCGTGCCGAACCTGCGCGTTACGGGCGGCACGGTGAAGCGCAACGTCGGCTCGCCCACGTCGATGCGCGGACCCGGCGCGGTGCCTGGGCTGTATGCGCTCGAATCGGCGATGGACGAACTGGCTGTCGCCTTGAAGATCGATCCGGTCGAACTGCGGCTGCGCAACGAGCCGAAGGTCGATGAAAGCAGCGGCCTGCCGTTCTCATCGCGGCACTTCGTGGAGTGCCTGACCACCGGCGCCGGGAAATTCGGCTGGAGCCAGCGCACGCCGGACGTCGGCTCGATGAAGCGTGACGGCCTCACGCTCGGCTGGGGCCTCGGCGCATGCAGCTGGCCGGGCCTGCGCTTCTCGGCGGACGCCACCGTCGACCTGCGCGCCGACGGCACGGCGCGCATTGCGTGCGGCACGCAGGACATCGGCACCGGCACGTATACGATCCTCGCGCAGCTGGTCGCGGAACATACCGGCATTGCGCTCGGCAAGATCGAAGTCGGTCTCGGCGATACGGCGCTGCCGCTCGGACCGGTGTCGGGTGGATCGGCGGCGACGGCTTCGGTGATTCCGGCGGTATCGGATGCGGTGCGCGGCGCCATCAAGACGCTGCTCACGCATGCCACGAAGACCGAAGGCTCGCCGTTCAACGGCGCGAAGCCTGAGGAACTCGCGATGAGCGGCGGGCACGTGCATCGCAAGGATCAGCCTTCGAACAGCGGCGTGCCGTATGCGCAGATTCTCGACGCGGCAAAGCTGCATGCGGCGTCGGGCAGCGGCAGCGCGAAAGGCGGCTTCAACGATCCGCTCAAGAAGAAATGGTCGATCCATTCCTATGGCGCGCATTTCGCTGAAGTGACGTGGGATCCTTCGACGGCGCGCTTGCGCGTGAGCCGCGTCGTGACCGTGATCGATGGCGGCAAGATCCTCAATCCGCGTGCGGGCCGCAATCAGATCGAGGGCGCGGTGGTGATGGGTGTGGGCATGGCGCTGTTCGAGCACACGGTGTACGACGAGCGCAGCGGCGCGCCGGTGAACAGCAGTCTCGCGGATTACGTGGTGGCAACCCATGCCGACACGCCGAAGATGGACGTCACCTTTCTCGATTATCCCGATACCGTGTTCAACGAACTCGGCGCGCGAGGGATCGCGGAGATCGGGTTGGCGGGGATCGCGGCGGCGATCACCGGCGCGGTGTATCACGCGACCGGCGTGCGCGTGAGGAAGCTGCCGGTGATGATCGAGGATTTGTTGGGGGGATAGGCCATCCCTGTCCGCCCGAGCCTGCAGTATTTTCGAGTCTTGCGTTCGTGCCTTTCCTTGGCACGAACGCAGGACTCATTTTTTCCCAAGACGTTCTTCGCCTTCGTCACAAGTTGGCCCCCCAACCGCGCCGCTTCGATCCTCCCCCAAGACGCGCTACCATACACAACCAGCCCACCCCAAACCCCAGAGTCACAGCAACTCAGCCGGAGTGCCCATGAACGACATGATCCAACAACACGGTCTGCAGGTCGACGCAAGTCTGGCGAAGTTCGTCGATGAAGAAGCCATCCCCGGCACGGGTGTCGACAGCGCCGCCTTCTGGAAAGGTTTCGATGCGCTCGTTCACGACCTCGCCCCGAAAAACCGCGCGTTGCTCGCGGAGCGCGACCGCCTCCAGACCGAACTCGACAACTGGCATCGCAGCCATCCCGGCCCCGTGCAGGACCTGCGCGGCTATCGCAAATTTCTCGAAGACGTCGGCTACATCGTCCCTGCGCCCGCGCACGTGCAGGCCAGCACCGCCAACGTGGATCGCGAGATCGGCGAGCAGGCCGGTCCGCAACTGGTCGTGCCGCTCTCGAACCTGCGCTATGCACTGAATGCCGCCAACGCGCGCTGGGGCAGCCTCTACGACGCCCTCTACGGCACTGATGCCATCGACGACACCGACGGCGCCGAACGCACCGCCCAGTTCAACCCGAAGCGCGGCGCGAAGGTCGTTGCCTATGCACGCCGCTTCCTCGACGACAACGCGCCCCTCGCGCACGGCTCGCATGTCGATGCCACGAAGTACAGCGTCGAACAGGGCGCGCTCGTCGTCACGTTGAAGGACGGCAGCAAGAGCGGCCTCGCCAACGCCGAGCAGTTCGCGGGCCATCAGGGCGATGCGAAGGCGCCGCACGCCGTTCTCCTCAAGCACAACGACCTGCACTTCGAGATCCAGATCGACGCGGACCATCCGATCGGCAAGACCGATGCCGCGCATGTGAAGGACGTGCTGATGGAAGCGGCGGTGAGCACCATCATCGATTGCGAGGATTCGGTTGCGGCCGTCGATGCCGCCGACAAGACCCAGCTCTATCGCAACTGGCTCGGCCTGATGCAGGGCCATCTCGCCGAGCAGGTCACGAAGAACGGCAAGAGCTTCACGCGCAGCATGAATCCGGATCGCGAATACACCGCGCCGAATGGCTCGACGCTGAGCCTGCACGGACGTTCGCTGCTGTTCGTGCGCAACGTCGGCCATCTGATGACGAATCCTGCCGTGCTCGACCACGACGGCAACGAGATTCCGGAAGGCATCCTCGACGGCGTGATGACCACGCTCGGCGCCATGCACGACCTCAAGAACAAGATGAACTCGCGCACGGGTTCCATCTATATCGTGAAGCCGAAGATGCATGGCCCCGCCGAAGTGGCCTTCGCCGATGAACTCTTCTCGCGCATCGAAGCCCTGCTCGGCCTGCCGCGTCACACGATCAAGATGGGCATCATGGACGAGGAGCGCCGCACCAGCGTCAACCTGAAGGCCTGCATTGCGGCGGCGGGCGCGCGCGTCGCGTTCATCAACACGGGCTTCCTGGACCGCACCGGCGACGAGATGCATTCATCGATGGAAGCCGGCCCGATGATGCGCAAGGGCGACATGAAGTCGTCGAAGTGGATCACCGCGTATGAGCGCAACAATGTGCTCGTCGGCCTGAACACCGGGCTGCGCGGCCGCGCGCAGATCGGCAAGGGCATGTGGGCGATGCCCGACCTCATGCACGCGATGCTCGAACAGAAGATCGCGCATCCGCGAGCGGGCGCGAACACCGCGTGGGTGCCCTCGCCCACGGCGGCCACGCTGCATGCGCTGCACTATCACATGGTCGATGTGCAGCAGGTACAGCAGGACCTCGAAAGCCACGACTACGAAGGGCAGAAGAACGAACTGCTCGACGGTCTGCTGACGATTCCCGTCGTCGACAAGCCGACCTGGTCGGAACAGGACATCACGAACGAGATCGAGAACAACGCGCAGGGCATTCTCGGTTATGTGGTGCGCTGGGTGGATCAGGGCGTCGGCTGTTCGAAGGTGCCGGACATTCATGATGTCGGCCTGATGGAAGACCGCGCGACGCTGCGCATCTCCAGCCAGCACATTGCGAACTGGCTGCGTCACGGCATCGTCAGCGAAGAGCAGGTGAAGGCGACGCTGGAACGCATGGCCGCGGTCGTCGATCAGCAGAACGAGGCCGACCCGGTCTACCAACCGATGGCCCCCGCGTTCGACAGCTCCTTCGCGTTCAAGGCCGCCTGCGCGCTCGTGTTCGAAGGCCGCACGCAACCGAGCGGTTATACGGAACCGCTGCTGCACAAGTTCCGTCTCGCCGTGAAGGCATCGATGTAATCGACTCATGCGCGCATGCGGCATCGCGCCGTATGCGCGCCGTGTTCATTGCTCCGACCAGAGCTTGCCAGCGGTCGCCCAGTTCTCGCGCTTCACCTCCGTCAGGATGATATCCACCGAGCCCGGCTCGCAGCCGAGCGTCTCGCAGGTCGTGCGCGTGATCGCCTCGACGAACTTGCGCTTCTCCTCCGACGTGCGGCCTTCGAATAGCTGGATGTTGAATGTCGGCATGGCGTTGCTCTCCTTTGCTGGTTTTTTTCAGTCGCGATATGACGCGTCGATGCGCTCCAGCCTGCGCAGCAACGCAGGCCATTCGAGCGCGCCTTCGATAGCGTCGTCATCATGCAGTTGCGCCGCGGTGCGCGTGACGACGTCCGGTGTCGGCACGATCATCTTGTTCACGCCCGCCAGCGCGCGCAGTTGAATATCGCATGCCTTGACGAGCATATCCATCAGCACATAAGCCTCGGCGACAGTCCGTCCCAGCGTGAGCGGGCCGTGATTGCGCAGCAGCATCGCACGATGCGCGCCGAGACTCGTCACCAGCCGCTCGCCTTCGGCCGGCGAGAATGCCAGGCCTTCGTAGTCGTGGTACGCAAGGTGGCCGTGGAAGCGCATCGCATGCTGCGAGCCCGGCAGCAAGCCATGCGGCTGGGCCGACACGGCGATCGCCTCGCGCACGTGCAGGTGCATCACGCACACGGCATCGTCGCGCGCCGTGTGTACGGCACCGTGCAACGCGAAGCCCGTCGCGTTCACCGGATGCGCACTCTCGCCGATCACATTGCCGTCGATATCGATCTTCACGAGATTCGACGCCGTGACTTCGTCGAACGACAAGCCGAATGGATTGATCAGAAACCGTCCTGGCTCGCCCGGCACGCTCGCCGAGATGTGCGTGTAGACGACGTCGTCCCAGGCATTGAGCGCGACGAGCCGATAGGCCGCCGCCAGATCGACGCGCGTGGCGGTTTCGGCTGCACTGCGCGGGCCATACTGCGCGATCCTGCGTTCAGGCGTGTGGGTGAATGACATGCGAGTCTCCTGATGGCGGGGTACGGATCAAGCGGCGTTGCAGCGCGATCGTCAACCACGACGCCAGCACGAAGGGCGCCGTCAGCGCGGCGATACCAGCGCAGTCGATCAGGCGTTCGATCAACACCGCCGCGACGATCGCGAACAGCGCATAACGCCTGCCGAGTGGCGCCGCCGCCAGCGCGGCCAGCGCGGCGTTGAAACCGCACGCGCCGGACAGCACGACCGCATCGCCCGCGCCGCCCAGTCCGTGCAGCGTGGCGCCGAGCGCGCTGCCGGCCAGCGCCCAGCCCGCCTGCGACGGCCGCGCCGCGAACAAGCCCGCCGCGATCAGTCCGCCCGCTACGGCGCCGGTCGCGAAGGTGATCGGCGCAAGTCCCGCGAAGGCCGCTTCGAGCATCGGCACGACGCCTGCCGCGACTTGCGGGATCGCGCCCGTGTCGCCGCGCCCGCTGAACAGCGGCAGCCAGCACCAGGTCACCAGGATCGCCGGGCTCGACAGGAACGGCCAGTCGAAGCGGGCGAGGACGCGGGACAGCTTGTGGGCGAGCAGCGTGGCGCCCATTGCCGCGACGATCGCGACAGCGCCCGCCTGCGAGACATCGCCGATGAACGCGAACGCCGCCAGCGCCGCCAAGGCGCCGTTGAAGCCGTGGAGATCGTTGCTGAAGACGGGCGCGTCGTCGTTATCGATGATCGCGCTGATGACATGGCCGGTCAGCGTGCCGATCAGGAGGCCGCACGCAAGGCGCGGACTCGCGCTGAGCACCGCGAGGAAGAGGAGCGCGCCGGTCGCGGCGTTACGCTGAAGGACGATCTGCCCGATCGCGCGCGCGAAACGGCGCAGCGGGTCGGTGAAAGCGACGTCGGAATGGAGAGCGGAAGACATGCTGGGCGGCGACGGCACAAGAAGCCGCCAGCATAAGGCAGCCGGCGCGCGCCGTGCGACGGCGGGCCGAATAACCGGTATGGGCTTGAAGCAGCGGGCGCGGCGAGAAAGGCCGCGCCGGAGGGAAGCAGCTTAGTTGAACGCCAGCGGCACGAGCGGCGTGGGTTCGCCGACACCCGGGTTCGCCAGCGAGAGATCTGCGCTCAGCTTGACAATTTCGGTGACGTTTTCGCGGAAGTTGGGATGCTTTTCCCAGGTGATATAGCTTGCATCGACGACAGCGGACAGCGTGAGCAAGGTAAAGGCGACTTTTTCGATAACTTGGTGATGGCGGCGCATGATCTGTTCCTCAAACTTTGCGACATTGTAACAGAGTTAAGGGTTTTCCCTTAAGTGTTTGTTGCAATGCCGCACCAGCGCCGTCGTGCAAAGGCTTGCGCCCTGTCCCTACATTGACGCTTCCAGTATCGCTACGTAATCTGCCTCGGACGCTTCACGCGGATTCGTCTTGTGGCTGTGATCCTTCAGCGCACCCGCGATGATCCGCGGATACAGGTCGCGCGTGACGCCGAGTTCCGCCAGCCCGCGCGGCAGGTTGAGCGTCGCGGTCATCTCGCGCACGGCATCGCCTACTTGATCGCCGGAAGACAGGCCCATCGCCTGCGCGAGGCGCTCCAGCTTCCCTTCGTCCTGCATCGTCGGCGCGCTGCGATTGAACGCGATCACAGCCGGCAGAAAGATGGCGTTGAGCGTGCCATGGTGCAGCTTCGGATTGATGCCGCCCAGCGAGTGACTCAGGCTGTGTACGCAGCCCAAACCCTTTTGGAACGCCAACGCGCCCTGCATCGACGCGCTCATCATGTTCCAGCGCGCCACGCGATCCGAGCCGTCGCGCGTCGCCCGTTCGATGTGCCGCCACGCGCGCCAGAGTCCGTCGAGCGCAATGCCGTCGGCGGGCGGATTGAAGGCCGGCGCCATGAAGGTTTCGAGGCAGTGCGCAATGGCGTCCATGCCGGTCGCGGCCGTCATCATCGGCGGCAGACCCAGCGTCAGTTCGGGATCACAGATCGCGACGCGCGGCACCACATACGGCGAAATCACGCCGACCTTGCGGCCGTCGTCGAGAATCAGGATCGCGCCCCGGCCCACTTCGCTGCCGGTGCCCGCCGTCGTCGGAATCGCGATGACGGGCGCCGTCTTCGCCGTGATGCGCGCCAGCCCGCCTTCGATCACAGCAAAGCTCTGCAACGGGCCTTCATGCGTCGCGCAGACGGCCACGCCTTTGGCCAAGTCGATCGACGAACCGCCGCCCACCGCGATCACGCCATCGCACGCCTGCTCCTTGTACATCGCGACAGCGGCGCGCACTACGGCCTCGTTCGGATTCGGCGGCGTCGCGTCGAACACCGGCGCGGGCTGGGGCGAGCCGAGCGCGGCGAGCACCGTATCGACGAGACCGGCGGCACGAATGCCCCGATCGGTCACGATCAGCGGGCGGCGCATGCCGATGCGCTCGCACTCGCCGGCAAGCAGGCGCACTGCGCCGAAATCGAACTGGATCTGCGTGATGTAGTTGATGAGGGCCATGTGGAGTGAGGGTAATTTGTCGTTCGGAGCCGTCAGTATAAAAGTCGGCGCGTGCGGGCGTCCCTCGCTAAAGTTTGCGAGCCTCACGTCCGATATCTGCGATGTGGTCCGATTTTCCGCGAGTGTCCCGCCCTCGCCGGACCACGCCGGAATCCAACATGGACCATCAGACCGAGGTGTTCACATTGCCGCGCGGACGTGCGGCCACGTGGTTGCTGCACGCGGGAGCCGATATTCCCCGCGCGATCCGTGTCGCGCTCGTCGGTAGCCTGTTCGGCACCTTGCCGATTTTCGCGGGCGGCGTGCTCAACACGGTCGCGGTGGCCTGGGCGCTCGACCGCCGCCATCCGACCACCGCCTTCCACGTCTGGCTGGCACTCGAGATCGCCGTCTGCCTGATCCGGCTGGTCGTGCTGGTCATCGCGCGCCGACGCGCACGCGAAGGCAAGTCCACGCTGACCGACACGTATGTCCTGCTCGCGCCGCTGTGGGGCGCGACGGTCGGCTACGGCGCGCTGGTCTCGGTGCTGTCCGGCGACTGGGTGGCCGCGACGCTCTCGTTCCTCTCGGCCGCCGCGATGGTCGGCGGCATCTGCTTCCGCAATTTCGCCGCGCCGCGGCTGGTGGCGGTGATGATCTTCCTGTCCTTGGGACCGTGCTGTCTTGGCGCGGTGCTGGCCGGCGAGCCGACGCTCTGGCTCACGCTATTGCAGATTCCCTTCTACCTGTTCGCGATGAGCGCGGCCGCGTGGCGCCTGAACGGCATGCTCGTCTCGACGATGAAAGCCGAGCAGGAAAACGACCGCCGCGCGCGTCACGACGAATTGACCGGCCTGCTGAACCGCGCGGGCCTGTTCCAGGCGGCGCGTTGGCGTGAGTCGGGTCGTGCGCGCAACGGTGCGCCGACTGCCCTGCTCTATCTCGATCTCGACGGCTTCAAGGCCGTCAACGATGCCCACGGCCATGAGGTCGGCGACACCTTGCTCGCACTGGTGGCGCGCCGGTTGCGGCATCTGTCGGGGGAAGGCGCGCTGGTGGCGCGACTCGGCGGCGACGAGTTCGTGATCGTCACGCCGCCGCGCGGCGATCTGCTCGCGCTCGCCGACACGGTCGTACGCGAACTGTCGAAGCCGTTCCACACGGACAGCGATCTGGCCTTGCGCATCGGCGTGAGCATCGGCATTGCGATGTTCGATCATCAGCACGATGAGCTCGACGGCGTCCTCCGCGACGCCGACAACGCCCTCTACGAAGCCAAGCGCGCCGGCAAGAACCGCTGGGTCGCGGCCAGCCGGCGCGAGCCGAAGCCGGCCACGCGCTCGGTGGGGCTGGTCGCCTGAGCGTAGCGCCTGGGAATCAGCCGCTCAGTTCCGCGCTCAGGTTTTCCGCGTCCTTCGCGAAACGCCGCCGCTCCTTGCCGTGCAAACGGTCGTCGCTTGGCAGATCCACGGTCAGCGGATTCATCGCGACGTCGTCGATGCGGACTTCATAGTGCAGATGCGGGCCGGTCGCCCAACCGGTCTCGCCGACATAGCCGATCACCTGCCCGCGTTTCACCGTTCCGCCATTGCGAATGCCCTTCGCGAAGCGCGACAGGTGCGCGTACACGGTCGAATACGGCGCGGGATTGTCGAGCATGATGACCTTGCCATAACCCGTCTGCCGGCCGACGAAGGTCACTTTCCCCTGCGCCGACGCATACACGGGCGTACCAATCGGCGCAGCCAGATCGACGCCATCGTGACTCTGCCAGCGATGCGTGACCGGGTCGAGCCGGCGCAACGAGAAGTCCGACGATACGCGCGTGAAGACAAGCGGATAGCGCGAGAATCCTGGCGTCGTGCTGTTGCCGTCCTTCGCGTAGTAGCGCGCTTCGCCTTCAGGGTCGCGATAGAGAAACACATCGTGCGACGACGAACCAGTCGTCAGCCGGACGGCCAGCGGCGCGTCCGGCGCCGGCTCGTTGGCCGACTTGCGGTCGTAGATGACGCTCAGCGTATCGCCCTTGCGGATATCGCGGCGCATGTCGACCTTGCCTGCGAAGGCGTCCGTCAGTGTCGCGATGGTTCCCTCATCGATGCCGAGGCTTTGCGCGGCCTGCGAGAAGGTCTGGTCGACCGTGGCGCTCTCGGTGATGCGAACGGGCGCAGGCGGCGCAGCGGGTGGCGCAACAGGCGTGGGAGGGGCGCTTTGCCGGAGCGACACGGGCGGCATGTCCTCGAGGACGGAAGAAGAAGACGGACGCGCATGCTCGAGCGAATTGCAGATCACGACGGAACAGATCGAACCGACCGCGCAAGCGAAAAAGACGCGTCCTGCCTTGCCGGGCAAGGCGGTTGCGGGTAAGAAGGGCATCGGCGGAAAACTGGACGGGCGACCCAACACGGCATCCCCCGGAACAAAAAGGCGCGGTCTTGACCGCGGGCGGCGTAGAACGCTTGCGCGCTATTCGATCTGCCGCGAAAACAAGCGGATCGTCGGGGAAAACGGAGCGAAACAGCAAGCGGACATGAATTGCGAGGCGATGAGTTCGGCCGCGGTGCGCAGCACGTTCAGGTGGGCTGAGACTAAGAGACATTCCTTAAACGAAACTTAAGCTGCCCCTTATAAAATCTTTTTGCACGAAGTTTGCATGTAATTGCCGGCGGATAACGCCGGATGCAGGCTTTTCAATTCGCCACCCGAAAGCGCGTTCCCGCATAATTGCGGGATGGAACCACCAGAACGGAAGTATCTCGGAATCGCACGTCACGCTGTCCATACCACGACATTGACGCAGCCGCCGCGCTGGCGCTCGCGCGCACTGAGCGGTGCCTTCGCCGCCCTGTTCGTCGCGCTGACGGTGCGTGCCTTCTGGGTGCAGGGCGTGGACGACGCCTTCTATCGCCGTCAGGGCGACATCCGCCAGGTACGCGATTGGCCGATGCACGCTTCCCGGGGACGCATCCTGGACCGCGATGGCCGCCCGCTCGCCGTCAGCCTGCCGACGCGCACCCTGTTCGTGGATGCATCGAACCTGGATGAACGCGTGTCGCAACAGCAGATCGATGCGCTTTCCCGTCTGCTCGACGTCGCTCCCGCTGACATCGAGAAAATCTACGCAGCGCATCGCGGCTTCGCGTATCTGAAGCACGAGGTCCCCATCGATGTCGCTGAACGCGCGATGCGTCTGGACGTTCCCGGTTTGTCGATGCAGGAGGATTACCGGCGTTACTACCCGGAAGGCGAGATCGCCGCGCAGATCACCGGCTTCACCGGCGCCGAAGGCAACGGTCAGGAAGGCCTCGAACGCTTTGCCGAAACGACGCTGCGCGGCGCCGACGGTCACCGCCGCGTGCTGCGCAATGCGCGCGGCCAAGTCATCGATACCCTCGACACCACGCCGCCGCAGAACGGCCAGGACCTGACGCTGTCGATCGACCGGCCGATCCAGTACGCTGCGTTCAAGGCGCTGCAAAGCGCGGTTGAGCGCAGCAATGCGCGCTCGGGCTCGGCCATCGTGCTGGACGCGCACACCGGCGAAATCCTCGCGATGGCCAACTGGCCGAGTTACGACCCGAACCAGCACACGCGCCGCACCGGCATGGCGGTCCGCAATCGCGCGGTCGCCGACATCTTCGAGCCGGGCTCGGTGATGAAGCCGCTGACTATCGCGCTCGCGCTGCAACAGCACCGCATCACGCCCGATACCGTCGTGCCGACCGACGGCGGCCGCCTGCGCCTGGACGGCCGCACGATCCACGACGACAAGAACTTCGGCACGCTGACGACGGCGGGCGTCATTCAGAAATCGAGCAACGTCGGCACGACCAAGATCGCGCTGCTGATTCCGGCGCGTGACATGTATCGCAACTTCCGCGCGCTTGGACTCGGGCATGCGCCGCGCGCGGGCTTGCCCGGTGTTTCGACGGGCCGCGTGCGACCGTATCGCAACTGGCGGCGCATCGAGCAGGCGACGATGTCCTACGGTTACGGGCTGTCGGCGTCGCTGCTGCAACTGGCGCAGGCCTATACGAGTTTCGCCAACGACGGCCGGCTGGTGCGCGCGTCGATTCACCGCCGCGACGCACATCAGGAACCGCCGGAAGGCCGTCGCGTGTTCACGGCGCGCGTTGCGCGCGAAGTGCGCACGATGATGGAAAGCGTCGTCAGCAAGGACGGCACTGCGCCGCAGGCGGCCGTGCCGGGCTACACGGTTGCCGGCAAGACCGGCACCGCGTACAAGTGGACGTCGAAGGGATATGACCGGCATCAGTATCGCGCATCGTTCGTCGGGATCGTGCCGGCGAAGGCGCCGCGCGTGGTCATCGCGGTATCGATCGACCGGCCGCTGCGCGGCTCGCACTTCGGCGGCGCGGTGGCCGGGCCGCCGTTCGTCGATATCGCCACGCAGACCATGCATTTGCTCGACGTGCGGCCGGACAAGCCTCCGGGCGTGTGAACGAAGGCGGCTCGACGCCGCTTGTCACATTTTGCGAACGGCATCGGCAGCGAGGCCGCGCGACCTACACTGATCGCGTTACATCGAACTGTGCTGCTTGCCTGGCACAAGAAGCGAAGAGGAGCAAAAGGGAGCGTCATGCTGAAGGCACTGGCAACCCGAAGCAGCATTTCCGCCCCGCGAACGAAGCGCCGTGTCTTGCCGCTCGCTCGTTATCTCGCAAGCTTGCCCGAATCTGATGAAGCGCCCGAGGACGAAGAATTCGCGTTGCGCCATGCGGATCGAAGTCCGGCGGCGGAGATTTTGGGTACGGCAATCCGGATCGAAGACTACATCGCGAACAAGAAGCACGGCGGCATGGCCGCGCTGAAGCGGCAAGAGATCATCGCGAATGCAAGCGGCATCCACCTCGATGCCCGCGCGCAAACGCATCTCCTCGCGTACTCGTACGAGTCGTGGAACTTCGTCAACCTGTATCTGCGGCACGGCGAGAACAAACGTTATTCCGCGCATTACTTTCCGGCCGAAGCGCAAGTGGCAATGGACAGTCCGGAGCGCGTCGAGGCAATGATCGACCTGATCGACGCGTTGCCTTCCACGGGAGACATCGCATTGTATCGGGGCAGCAAGGGCGAGAATTATCCAATCTGGCGAGCCATCCGGCTTGGGCTCATTCGGGAAGGCCATATTCCGGTCAACACCGACTTCACGTCTTTCACCGAGAATCCGCACATTGTTCGGGATTTCGCCGGGCCGGAGATCGATGAAAGCTCCGTGGTGTTCGAAGTCGGCCGGCATCGGTCCATCAAGGCGCTCGCGCCGTTCTCGATGCGCAGCAAGGATCCGTTTTACGAGGCGGAGTCGTTGGTCCGGCCCGGACTCGCATTCGTGATCAGAAGCATTTCACGCGAAGTCGCGCAAAGCGGCGACAGGTTTCAACCGTACGCTTACGTCTCGCTCGACGAACTTCCGCCCGCACTGAATCCCAAGCTGCAACTCGCACGAGGATTCTTGGGCTCCGATATTGCCTTCCCCGGCAACGTCTTCGACATGCGCACGGGCGAGCCTGTCGATGTCTCCACCTTCAGCGAGCGACTCGGAAGCAAAAGCGGAGACGTTCTTGCGCCCTATCTATAGTTGAGCGCACAGGCATCAACGCTTCTCCATCCCGATTGCACCCGCATAGCCCGTCAGCTCCAGATAGCCGCGCCCGCGCGGGTTGCCGTCGAGCGTCACCGCGCCTTCCCAATACAGCGCACCGGTGGACTCGCGCGAGTCCAGTTCCTGATCGTCGAGCAGCGGATTCAGCCGCCAGTGCAGCGCGCCGACCCGCACGTTCATCGCAACCGGATACACGGTGTCGGTGCGCGGAGAACGCCACTGCCGCAGCGGCGTGAACTCCACGTCGCCGGGCCCGTACTGCGTGGTGCGACCATCGCGCTCGCGCAGCGCGGCATGCGCCCAGACCGCATGACCATCGCGCGCGCGGACCTTGAAGGCCATCAACGCGGAACCATCGTCGAGATTCGCGCCGAGCCAGTCCCAGCCGGCGGCATCCGGCGACAGCAGCGTGCTCGACCACTCGTGATCCAGCCATGCGCGCCCCGTCACGGCGGTCGCCGCGCGCGCCCGGCCATCGGCCGCCGGCCGCACCACGCTGCCCGACACCTTCAATTGCGGCTCGCTGTAGTAGTCGCTCGCCTGCTCCGGCAACGGCCCCTTCTGCGAATAGCCGCGCTCGCCCTGGAGCATCGGCGGCTGCGTCGGCGTGAAGGTGAGATTGAGCGCGAAATTCGCGGCATCCGAGACGACCGCGTAGCTGCCGTCCGCTGCGCGCGTCATGCGCCAGCCGTCGAGCTTGACGTCGGTGTTGCCCTCCCGCGCATACGCCAGACCGAAGCCCTGCCGCGCGATGTTCTGGTCATGCACGAGCCGTCCGTACGCGGGATCGGACAGCGCCGCATGGGCGATGATCAACTGCGACGGATCGAACGCGCTCTTGCTGTCCGCCTGACCCCTGCCCGTATTCGAGCGAAAGAACGTGATCTGGAAGCCGAGCGGCTGATGCTCCGGCGTGTCGAGCCAGCCTGTCGCGTACCACCATTCGGTACGATACGGCGGATGCGCGCCGCTGTCGCGCGGCCAGTCGATGCCCTGCCCCGGCACGACGGGCGCGAACGCCGGTGGTTCGGCGCATACGCTCGACAGGCTCAGCCACGCAAGCCATCCTCCGGCGATCCATGCGCGCATCACCAGTCCTCCCGCACGGCGCGCACCGCATCGACCGACACGGCCCGGCGGCCCGACAGCACCGCCGTCGCACAGGACGACAGCAGCATCACGCACGCGATGACCGCGATCGGCGTCCACGGCACATGCAGCGACATGCTCCAGTGGAACGACTGCGGATTCACGACGAACACGAGAATCAGGCTGATCGCGAAGCCCAGCAGACAACCCAGCGCGATGCCGAGCAGCGTCAGCCAGCCGGCCTCGGAGGCGAGCAACGCCAGGATCTGCGCGCGCGTCACGCCCACATGCCGCAGCATGCCGAACTCGCGTGCGCGCGCCAGCGTCTGCATCGAGAAGGTGGCGCCGACGCCGAACAAGCCGATCACGATCGCCACCGCTTCGAGCAAATACGTCACCGCGAAGCTGCGATCGAAGATGGTGAGTGTGCGCGCGCGAATCTCGCCGGGCTGGGAGAACTCGAGCGTGCCGCCGAACGGCAGCCGCTTGAGCGCACCGATCACCTGCGCGGCGCTCGAACCGGCGCGCAGCGTGATGGCGATATCCGTCGCGGTCAGGTCGCCGGTGAGCCTGCGATAGTCGCCGATGCGCATCTGCAACGCGCCCGTCTGGCGCACGTAGTCGCGCCAGATTCCCGCGACGACCACCCGCGCGTCCATCCCGCCGACCGGCAGCATCACGCGCTCGCCGACGCGGTATCCGTAAAGATCGGCCATTGCCTCCGAGGCCCACACCGGCGTCTCGTCGGCACGCCACGCGGACGGCGGCAACACGGCGCCGGTCATTTGCAGCGTCGCGCCGGGATCGGCGGCATCGAGTTCGCGCGCGATCAGGACGACGGGCGGCTTCGCGGCATCGAGCGTCAGTTTCGAGGTGCGTGTGAACGCCGCGTGCGCGACGCCGTCGGCCGCCGCCAATTGCGCCTGCTGAGCGGGACCGAGGCCGCCGGTGTCGCCGCTGGCCGCCATGCGCACGTAGAGATCGGCAGAGAGCAGATGCGCGAGCCAGTCTTCCACCGAGACGCGGAAACTCGTCACCATGATCGCCATCGCGACGATCAGCGTGAAGCTCGACAGCACCCCGCCCATCGCGATGGACGCCTGCCCCGGCGCATTCGCGAGGCGCGCGAGCGCGAGCGTCGCCACGGCGCTCCGGGAACGCGGCGCGCGGCGGAAGGCGCTGGCGGTGAGACGCGGCATCAGCGCAATGCCGCCGACGAGCAGCAGCGCGACCGCCACATAACCGGCGATGGGCGTCTCGAACAGCGGCGGCGCCTGCGTGAGCGCCGCGCCGAGCACGAGGCAGGCAAGCGCGGGCCACGGCGTGCCGAGCGGCGTCAGCGCGGCTTCCTCGCTGCCGGCCTTGAGCGCGGGCGCGGGGCGGGTGCGGGCCGCTTCGAGCGCAGGCGCAAGCGTGCCTGCCAGCGCGACGCCGATGCCAAGCGCGAGGAAGATGCCGCTCGCAAGCGGTTCGAACGTGACGCGCGGTTCGACGCCCGGGAAGTATCCGCCGCCGAGATCGCTACCGAAGAAACGCAGTGCGAAGGCCGCAACGGTGAAGCCGAGCGCGATCCCAAGCACACCGCCCGCGACGCCGAGCAACGCGCCCTCGACCATGATCTGCCGCACGAGCGCCGCGCGCGTCATGCCGAGCACGCGCAACAACGCGAATTGCGCGCGGCGGCGCACGACGCCCGCCGCCTGGGTCGAGAAGACGAGGAACGCGCCGGTGAACAGCGCGACCAGCGCGAGCACGTTCATGTTGATGCGATACGCACGCGAGAGCCGGTCCGTGCGGCTTTCGATATCGCTCGTTTCCGTGACGACGAAGCGTGCGCCGAGTTCGCGTTGCAACGTCTGCCGGAATGCCTCGCGGTCCACGCCGCGCGCCAGTTGCAGGTCCACGCGCGAGAGCTTGCCTGCGAGTGCGAAGTGCGTCTGCACGGCGGCAATGTCCATGACCGCGATGCGCTGGCCGGGCCGCGTCCGCGCGATCCCGCCCGCCATGCGCAGCGTCACGGGCGCCGTGCCATTCTGCAACTCGACGGGCGCGCCGTTGCGTGCGCCGAGCCAGGTCTGCGCGGCGGAAGACAGGAAGATGGCGTCGCTGGCGAGCACATCGAGCGGCGCTTGCGGCGACGGCACGCCGGTCAGGTCAGGCGCAATGCGCCGCGCGCGAAACACGTCCGCACCCAGCAGCTTGAGCGGCGCGCTCTTGCCGGGCACGGCGGCATCGACTTCGAGCACCGGGCTCGCGACCGCCACGCCCGCATGCGTCGCCAGCCGCGGATAGAGCTGCTCGTCGATGAAAGGCTGTGCGCCCCGCACCTGCAAGTCCGCCTGCCCCGACAGACTGCGCGCGGCGGCCGAGAACTCGTTGAAGGCCGCGCCGTTGATCAGTTGCACCGCGTAACCCAGACCGACGCCCAGCGCGATCGTCAGCACCGCGACCAGCGCGCGGCCGCGATGACTGCGCCATTGCGCGGCGAGCAGCCAGCGCGCGAGCGTGTCGAAGCGGCGCTTCGTTCCGGCGTTATTCATCGTTGCAGCGTTGCGGCGTGCAAGGCGCCGTCGCTCAGGATCACCACGCGATCCGCGAACGCCGCCGCCGCTTCCGAGTGCGTGACCATCACGGTGGCCGCGCCGGTCGATTGCGTTTCCGCGCGCAACAGCCCGAGCACTTCATGCGCGGTCTGCGGGTCGAGATTGCCGGTGGGTTCGTCGGCGAGCAACAGACGCGGCCGATGCACCAGCGCCCGCGCAATTGCCACCCGCTGGAGTTCGCCGCCGGACAGCTGGCGCGGCATGTCGCCGTCGCGGCCCGCCAGACCGACCGCCGCGAGCATCGCATGCGCGGCATCGGGCGACGCGCCGTTCAGCAGCAACGGCACTGCGACGTTCTGGAACAGCGTCAGATGCGGCAGCACGTGGAACGCCTGGAACACGAAGCCCAGCTTCTGCCGCCGCAGGCGCGTGGCGGCGTCGTCGGGGAGGCTGGAGATCACCGAGCCGTCGATCAGCACTTCGCCGCCGTCCGCGTGATCCAGTCCCGCGATCAGATTCAGCAAGGTCGACTTGCCCACGCCCGAATCGCCCATCACCGCGACGAACTCGCCCGCGCCGAGCGCGAAGTCGAGCGCGTCGAGCACCACGCGCCCGCCTTCATAGGTCTTGGTCAGGCGGCGGCATTCGAGGGCGGGAGAGACGTCGGGGTCGGCGGGTTTCATGCGAAAGGATCGGGCTCAATCAAAGCACAGGCTCGGAGGCAAGCATTGTGCCCAATCTCCGGCTTACGCGTGATGTCGAACGCCTGATGCGTCAAGACTGCGGCAAGGTGCCGGGCCGGATATACGGGAACATGTGCGCGACGTAATCCGGTTTGCCGAGCGCGACGCCGTGACTGCGCAGGATCGAGTAAGCGGTCACCGCATGGAAATAAAACTGTGGCAGCGACCAGTCGCGCGCGTACTCCTCGCCGGTCATGTCGAAGATGACGCCGTTCGGCAGATCCAGCGCGATCGGGCTGTTCGCGGCGGCATCGAGCGCATCGGCGGTCAGCAGCGACAGGAACGACACCGCTTCGTTGATGCGCGCCTTGGCGTCGGCGAACGTGCCCGGCGCTTCGTTCGACTTCACCCCTTCTTCCCGCACCTGCCGCAACGCCTGCGGCACGTCCTCGCCGCGCAAGCGATACACCGGCTCCTGTGCCTGAAAGCACGCGAAACGAACCTGCGCCGCGAGCGGGAACATGTCGGGGGCGAGACGCAGCGTCATCAGCATGTCGAGGCCGGCGGCCCATTCACCGCTCTTGTCCTTGTCGGGCCCGGCGGCCTTGTCCATCCATGCAGACAAATTGTTCAGCGTCTGCACGAAGGTCGGGACCAGAAGACGGGTCAATTGCATGAAGCGCTCCACAGGTGGGGAAACTGCGATCTTATATCGATGCAGCCCCCGCCTGTGGTCATCGCTGCGTCATCAACGCGGGCCGAATACGGCCACGCCCGTCTTGGCGCCGACATAGACCTTGCCGTTGGCGATCATCGGCGAGATGAACTTGTTGCTGCCGAACTGATCGCGTGTACCCGACTGATTGCTGTTGTAAAGCTCCGTGGCGAGGTTGCTCGCGTCATAGGCGTGCAGGATGCCGATGGCCGTGCCGTTCTCCACGCCCCACACGATGCCGTTCGTATTGCCGTTCGCCGAGATCACCGGCGCGAGGCCCGGGAAGCTCCAGGTCTGCGAGCTCTGGCTCGACGCCGTGGTCGCGAACACCGCGTTGACCACCGGGATCGCTTTCAGATGATCCCCGGCCGGACCCACGTACACCGTGTTGTTGTAGAACGCGGGCGCGCTGAACATCGGGCCGAAGATGGTCGAGAAAAGCTCCTGGTAGATGTGGTCGCCGTTGGAATCGAAGTTGCCCATCGAATCGCGGTTGACGATGAACAGCGCGCGCGTCTTGCCGCCGCCCACGGCGAGATGCCGCACATTGCCGTTGATGTCGGTGAGATCGGGCAGGACCAGCACGCCGCCCGAACCGAGATCGAGATCGGCGTTCGACTGCGCCACCGTATCCGAAGGCTCGAAATAATCCGCGACGTGCAGGGTCGGCGTCGGCGAGACCTTGAGGAAGCCGTTGCCGAAGTCGCCCTTGTTGGGCATGTCCTGCGCGTTGGTGGTGGGGTCGAAGGTGCCGTTGCCGTCGAGGAAATAGACCGACGTGCCATCCGATGCCAGACCGGCGCCGCTCATCCAGATGCCGCCCATTTCGCCATTCGGCGTGACGTTCAGGACGCCGGCCTGCTTGAGCGTGTCCGCGTTATAGCTGATGACCCAGCCGGTGTAGGGCAGTGCATCGCAATGCGAGCTCCACGCCGTGTAGACCACGCCATTGAGCAACAACAGCGAAGCGCGCTCGATGTATTGGCCCGGCGTGAACGGCACGACGCCATTGACGCTTCCCGAACCCGTGCCCGGATAGGAAGCGGTGATTTCCGTGGGGCCGTTGAGGAGTTCGGCGCCCGTGGCGATGTCGAGCGCATGCAGCCGCTGATGATAAGCGCCGCCCGTGTCCTTCGACATCGCGACCACGTAGATCGTGCCGTTCGGTCCGCGCGTGCGGTCGATGACCGGTGTCGACGTGATGCCGATGGTCGGCGTGGTCTGGTTGCAGCCGTGGTCGTCGCTGGGCACTTCGCCGGTAGGCAAGGTGGTCACGCGCCACAGCACGGTGCCGGTGTCGGCATCGAACGCGTACACGCTGCCGGCCTCGGTGGCGACGTAGAGCACGTTGTGCGTGCCGCCCGCGATCGGCACGCTGCCGAGGAAGAGCGGTTGCGCGTCAACCGCGCCATCCACCGTATAGAAGCCGAGCTTGCCGAAGGTGTTGGCGTTGACGTTGGCCGGCGCCAGCCGGATTTCGCTCAGTTGCTGGGCGGTGCGGCGGATGTCGTTGTGATAGGTGGTGACGTCGGCGGGCGTTGCTGCCGACGGCTGACTTGTCGTGGGATTACTGGCGCCGGAAGGCGAACTCGCTCCGGAGGGTGAACTCGCGCCGGAAGGTGAACTCGCGCCGGAAGGTGAACTGGCGCCGGAGGGCGTACTCGCGCCCGAGGGCGAACTGGCGCCGGATGGCGTGGACGCACCCGACGGGCTGGATGCACTGCCCGTGGACGATCCCGAATCGGAACTTGAACTGCCGCCGCTACACCCGGCAAGCAATAGTGCGAAAGCGAATGCCATCACGCCAAACGTCGAGTGCCCTTTCATCTGCGAACCTCCGGTTCTTGAGAAGTCAAGCTCGATGCTTTCGCGATTATTGCCTGCGAAGGCTTAAGAATAATAAAGATGATCGGGACTACGCTACTGTTTATCCAAGTGATTTAAAAAAGTTGTGCTAGGTATGACGAATGCAATATCGCAAGCGCGTGCTTTTTACCTGTCAGGTAATCGACATCGCCTCAGTCTTACCGCGAAGATGGACATACACGCTTAATGGAGCCGCCGTTATGTCCGCCTATGCCGTTGCGCTGCTGCACGATGTCGACCTCAACGCAGATATCGTTCGGTATCTCGAAGAAATCGATGCAACGCTTGCACCATTCGAAGGCCGCTTCATCGTGCATGGCGCGCCGCCCGATGTGCGCGAAGGCGAGTGGCAGGGCGATCTGATCATCATTGAGTTTCCGTCGCCGGCCAAGGCTCGCGCGTGGTACGGATCGGACGCTTATCAGGTGATTCTGCCGCTGAGGACGAACAACGCGCGGGGTGCGGTGATCTTGATAGACGGCGTCGAGGCCGGGCATCGAGCCGGCGATATCCTGCGCTAAAGGAAGCTCGCTCAACGCGATGAAATTCCAAGCGAAGCGACTGCGCGCTTAAGCCATTTTTTTAGTGTACTTGCAGTGCTTTTGCTTAAGCGGCTGCAACCTCGCCGTCCCACATGTTCAGCCGTTGTCGCCGCCCGCCACCGGCAGCACGGCCCCTGTGATATAGCTGGCTTCATCGGACGCGAGGAACAGGATCGGCGCGATCTGTTCGTCCAGCGTGCCGTATCGCTTGAAGAATGTCGATTCCCTGACCTGTTGCACCGCTTCGTTCATCCAGGTCTTTTCCTGCTCGCTATCGCCGGCGGCATTGCGCGGCACGCGACGCGGCGGCGCCTCGGTTCCGCCCGGCGCGGCGGCGACTACGCGGATGTTGCGTTCGCCATACTCCATCGCGAGCGCCTGGGTCATCGCATTGACGCCGCCCTTCGCCGCCGAATACGGTACGCGGCGAATACCGCGCGTGGCGTTCGACGACACGTTGACGATGACGCCGCCGCCGTTGTCGAGCAGATGCGGCAGGACCGAGTGGCAGGCATAAAGCGTCGGCATCAGCGAACGGCGGATCTCCGCGTCGATCTGCGCCGGTTCGAAGTCACCGAACGGACGCATGCGGATCGCGCCGCCCACCCCGTTAATCAGAATATCGATACGGCCGAATGCGCGCACCGCGAACGCCATCGCAGCGGCAGCGCCTTCGTAGGTTTCGAGATCCGCGACGAAGCCCGCGGTCTGCGCGCCCTGCGCCTCGGCCGCTACCTCGGCGACGAAATCCGCGCGATCGACGAACAGCACCCTCGCGCCCTCCGCCGCCGCGCGCAACGCCACCCCGCGCCCGATACCCTGCGCCGCACCGGTCACGACCATCACCTTGCCTTCGAAACGTGGCGCGCTCATGCGGTCACCGGCGCGGCGTTGGGCGTGAACTTCTCGTAGTGGAAGCTGTTCGGCTTCACGCCGTTGTCGTCGAAGTGCTTGCGCACGGCATCGACCATCGGCGGCGGACCGCACAGGTACACGTCCACGTCGCCGTCGTTGAGCGACTCGGCCGGCATGTGCTGCGTGACCCAGCCCTTGCGCGGATGCGCCGAAGCCGCGTCGGCTACCACGGTGCTGAACGTGAAGTTCGGCAGCTTCGCGGTGAAGGCTTCGATCGCTTCAACCTGCACCAGATCCAGATCGCGCGTCACGCCATAGATCAGATGCACCTTCTGCTGCGAGTCCGCACGCGCCAATACTTCGAGCATCGACAGGAACGGCGCCAACCCGGTGCCGCCCGCGAGGAACAACAGCGGCCGCTCCACCGCGCGCAAATAGAAGCTGCCGAGCGGCCCGGTGAGTTCGACCTTGTGGCCGGGCTGCGCCGATTCGAGCCAGGTGCTCATCACGCCGCCCGGAATCTTCTTGATGAGAAAGCTGATCTTCGTTTCACCCGGCGCCGACGAGAACGAATACGAACGATGCTGCCCGCTGCCGGGCACGTCGATGTTCACGTACTGGCCCGCGAGAAACACGGGCGCTGCGGCGTCCACGTCCAGTTCGAGCACCACGGCGGCGTCGTTGTGCGGCTCGATCTTGGTGACCGTCGCCGCGAACGTGCTCTGCCCGGTCTTGCAGGCCGTCGACGATGCCGGCACCGCAATCACGCAATCGCTCTCCGGAATCATCTGGCAGGTGAGCACGAGACCGCTGTCCTTTTCGTCTTCGGTGAGCGCGTCGTCGATGTACTCGTCGCCGAGATCGTAGCGGCCGCTTTCGGCGCGGCATTTGCAGGTGCCGCAGACGCCGTCGGAACAATCCATCGGCAGGTTGATGCGGGCGCGGAATGCGGCGTCGAGCACTTTCTCGCCCGCCTTGCATTCGACAAAGCGGGTCACGCCGTCCTCGAAATTCAGTGCAATGTTGAAGCTGGTCATGTTGCCTCCTGCGTGCTGTCTCTCATCGCGGCACTCAGACGTGATACACGTCGAGCACCTGGCGAATGGTGTCGTTCTTGAGCACGATCTTCTTTCTCGCGATCAAGAGAATGTCGTCGACCTTGCGGAACGTGACGAAGATCGTGCCGAAGAAATGGTCGGTGATCTTGTAACGGTGATTCAGCGTGTCGAAGTTATAGCGGACGTCCACTTCATTGCCGCGCGCCGCCAGCACTTCCACGTTGGTCACGTTATGGCTCGTGCGCGGCTCGGGCAGCGAGGCGCCGCTGCGTTCCGTCTTGATGCGGAACACGCGGTCTTCCAGTCCGCCCCGGTCGGGGTAGTACATCAGCGAGATCTGGCTTTCGTGATCGTGGGTGAGCTGGTCGTCGTCATCCCACGCGGGCATCCAGTAGTTCACGTCTTCCGCGTAGCAGCCGAGCCATTCGTCCCACTGGCGGTCATCGAGAAAGCGTGCCTCGCGATACAGCGCGGCACAGATGGTCGGGTAATCGAAGTTCATGCCGGCACCTCCGCTTGCTCTTTCTTCAGCGCGTCGCGCATCACCTCGACCCAGTACTCGTGCTGGCAGACGAACAGCCCTTCGTCTTCGCTGCGCTCGCCCGAGATGAGCGGCTTGAGGCCCATGTGCTTTGCGTTGTCGTCCGCGCCCTCGACCCACAGCGGCGCGCCGCGCGACAGGTCGTTCCACAGCGCCGTCGTGCCCGCGTAACCGGCCTGGCACGCGCGGAATTCCTCGAGGTCGTCGCTCGTGCCCATGCCGGTGACGTTGAAGAAGTCCTCGTACTGACGGATGCGCAGTGCACGCTGCTCCGCGCTCTCGCCCTTCGGCGCGAAACAGAAGATGCTGACCTCGGTCTTGTCGACGCCGAGCGGACGCACCACCCGGATCTGCGTGCTGAACTGGTCCATCAGGAACACGTTCGGATACAGGCACAGGTTGCGGGTCTGGTTGACGATGAAGTCCGCCTTCACTTCGCCGACCCGCGCCTTGAGCTCCTCGCGATGCTGATACACCGGCCGCACTTCCGGGTTCATCGTCTGGGTCCACAGCAGGATGTGGCCGTGCTCGAAGCCGTACACGCCCGCTACCGACTTGCTCCAGCTGTTGGCATCCACGGCCTTCGTGCCTTCGACTTTGCGGCGGCCCATCGTCGCGGCATAGTTCCAGTGCACGGTGCTGACGTGATAGCCGTCGCAGCCGTTTTCCATCTGCATCTTCCAGTTGCCGTCGTAGATGTAGGACGAGTTGCCGCGCAGCACTTCGAGCCCGTCCGGCGCCTGGTCGACAATCTGGTCGATGATCACGCGGGTTTCGCCGAGATAGTCTTCGAGCGGCATCGAATCCGGATTCAGGCTGCCGAACAGGAAGCCGCGATAGTTCTCGAAGCGCGGCACGCGACGCAAATCATGCGAGCCCTGCTTGTTGAACTGCACCGGATACTCGGTGGTCTTCTCGTCCTTCACCTTCAGCAGCTTGCCGGTATTCGAGAAGGTCCAGCCGTGGAACGGGCACGTGAAGCTGCCCTTGTTGCCGTGCTTGCGGCGGCAGAGCATCGCGCCCTTGTGGGCACAGGCGTTGATGACCGCATGCAGCTCGCCGGTCTTGTCGCGCGTCACGACCATCGGCTGCCGGCCGATCCACGTCGTGTAGTAATCGTTGTTGGCGGGAACCTGGCTTTCGTGCGCCAGATAAACCCAGTTGCTCTCGAAGATGTGCTTCATCTCGAGATCGAACAGGTCGGCGTTCGTGAAGATGTCGCGGCGGCAGCGGTACACACCGCTTTCCTTGTCGTCCTGAACGGCGGTTTGCAGCAGGTCGTCCAGTTGCCGGGCGCGGTCGTTGATGGCGGACATGAGTGCTCTCCCTATGCGGGCTTCGGCAAGCGAAGCCCGTGCATCGGTGAAGATTGATTCGGGGGTTTGAAGGCGGTCGCGCAGTTCGCGCGCCGCCGTGGCATGGCGAGGCGCTTAAGCTGCGACGATCACTCGCGGACGCTCCACCAGCTGGTTGTCCTTGCCCTGCACGAGCGCGGTCAGCTGGATGTCGAAGTCGATCTCGCGGTACGCATCGTCCTTGAGTCCGAGCGCGGCGCCGCCGCTCTTCTCGACGACATGCGGCACCAGTTCTTCGCGCGTCGCATAGGCGAAGTCGTCCCAGATCAGCGGATCGCCTTCGATGTTGATCTGCGTCGTCAGCTTGCGATGCTTGTCGCTGTAGACGAAGAAATGCACGTGCGCCGGACGGTTGCCATGACGCGCGAGCGCGTTGAGCAGTTGCTGCGTCGCGCCATGCGGCGGGCAGCCGTAGCCCACCGGCATCAGCGTGCGGAATTCGTAGACGCCGTCGGCGCCGGTCCGGACCGCGCCGCGCAGGTTGAAGTCGCTCTGCGCGCCGGTCGGGTCGAAGTGCGAATAGAAGCCGTGCGAGTTCGCGTGCCAGCATTCCACCACCGCGTTCGCCACCGGCTTGCCGTCCGGACCCGTCACCTTGCCGCGAATCACGAGCGGGCCGGCGTCGGCATCGGCGTCGAGATCGATCTTCGACACACCGTCACGCAGCGGCGCCCCGGCCACGTACAGCGGGCCTTCGATCGTGCGCGGCGTGCCGCCGTGGATATCGGCTTCGCGGTCCGCCGCATCCATGCGGATGTCGAGGAACTTCTCCAGGCCGAGGCCGGCGGCGAGCAAGGCCGCCTCGCCGTCCTGACCCAGCTTGTTGAAGTAAGTGACGCCGGCCCAGATTTCATCGGGCGTCATGTCGAGGTCGTCGATGGCCTTGAACAGGTCGCCCAGCAAGCGGTGCGTAATCAGCTTCGCGCGGGCATTGCCGTCCTGACCGCCGAGATTGGACGCGGCCTTCAACAGGTCCTGCACTTCCTTCGTATCGAACACGTTGACGTTCATGTCTACTCCTGTGTCTCGCTGTTTTTTCGTGGGGGTTAACCCCTGCTCCAGCGCCGAGACAGATATGCTCGGAAGGTATGATCGGGTGCTGAAACAGAGCGTGAAAGCAGAATAGTCGACGCCAGAACGCCCGGTCCAACACTGATTTAGTATTGGGCTATATCCTGGAGGTATCGAAATGGAATTGCGGCATCTTCGTTATTTCGTCGCCGTGGCCGAAGAGCGCAACTTCACGCGCGCGGCGCAGCGGCTGCATATCGCCCAGCCGCCGTTGAGCCGGCAGATTCAGCAACTCGAAGAAACGCTCGGCGTGCAGTTGTTCGAACGCGCGTCGCGTCCGCTCAAGCTGACCGAGACGGGCAAGTTCTTCTATTCCCACGCAGTGCAGTTGCTGGCGCAGACCTCCGAGCTGGAATCGATGACGCGGCGCGTGGGCAACATCGAACGCAGTCTTTCGGTCGGTTTCGTGGGTTCGACGCTGTACGGCATGCTGCCGAAGATCATCCGCCGCTTCCGCGACGAGAACGCCACCGTCGAACTGAGTCTTCACGAGATGTCGACGATGGACCAGATCCGCGCGCTGAAGGACGGGCGCATCGACGTCGGGTTCGGGCGGATCCGGCATGAAGACGCCAACATTCGCCGGGTGATCCTGCGCGAGGAAAAGATGATCGTCGCGCTGCCCGAGGGTCATCCGCTGTCGCTGGTCAAGCCGGTGCTCGCGCTGCGCGATCTCATCAACGAAACGCTCATCATCTTTCCGAAGGCTCCGCGTCCCAGTTACGCGGATCAGGTGCTGGCCGCGTTCCAGGATCGCGGGCTCGCGCCGCGCAAGACCTACGAAGTGCGCGAGTTGCAGATCGCGCTGGGCCTGGTCGCGGCGGGCGAAGGCATTTCCGTGGTGCCGAGCAGCGTCTATGGCCTCAAGCGCGACGACGTCAGCTACCAGGCACTCGACGATCCGACGCTCGTCTCGCCCATCATCATGAGCATGCGCGCGCTCGACGAGTCGCGCGACATCCGCGAGATGCTCGAACTCATCTACCGGCTGTACGAGGAGGAGCACGTCGCCTATACCCCGCGCACTGACCGGGGCACGTGACACGCTCATACCTCGAGGGTATGAGACTAGACGTCGATGGTCTTGGACAGGCGAATATCGGGCGCGCAATACTTCAGCAACCCTTCCTTCCCGACATTTCAGGTATGAACGCCCACATCACGTCCGTCTCAGCGATCCTGGTCGATCTCCCGACCATCCGCGCGCATCAGCTCGCCATGGCGACGATGCAGCAGCAAACCCTCGTCATCGTGCGCCTGCGTTCGAGCGACGGCATCGAAGGCCTCGGCGAGGCCACGACGATCGGTGGCCTGTCCTATGGCGACGAGAGTCCCGAAGGCATCAAGCTGACCATCGATACTTATCTGGCGCCTGCGCTCGTCGGTCAGGATGCGACCAACATCAACGCGGCGATGCTCCGGCTGAACAAGGTCGCGCGCGGCAACCGCTTCGCCAAGTGCGCGCTGGAAACCGCCTTGCTCGATGCGCAGGGCAAGCGCCTCGGCGTGCCGGTGAACGAGCTGCTCGGCGGCGCGGTGCGCAAGACGCTGCCGGTGCTCTGGACGCTCGCGAGCGGCGACACCGGGCGCGACATCGAGGAAGCCGAGATGCTGCTCGCCGAGCGCCGCCATCACACCTTCAAGCTGAAGATCGGCCGGCGCGGCGTGCGTGACGACGTGGCGCACGTGTCGAAGATCAAGGCGGCGCTCGGCGATCGCGCGAAGGTCACGGTGGATGTGAACCAGGCCTGGAACGAAACGGACGCGACGCTCGGCATCGAGGCGCTGCAGGCGGCGGGCATCGACCTGATCGAACAGCCGACGCCGCGCGAACAGCGCGACACGCTGGCGCGGCTCGCGGCGCGCTTCATCGTGCCCATCATGGCCGACGAAGCCGTGACCGGGCCGGAAGACGCACTCGAACTCGTGCGCAACGCCTGCGCCGACGTGTTCGCGCTGAAGATTGCGAAGTCGGGCGGCATCTACGGCATGCTGCGCACCGCCGCCATCGCGGACGCGGCCGGCGTCTCGCTGTACGGCGGCACGATGCTCGAAGGCAGCATCGGCTCGATTGCCTCGGCGCACGGCTTCAGCGCGCTGCCGCAGCTTGCGTGGGGCACCGAACTCTTTGGACCGCTGCTGCTGAAGGATGACATCGTGACCTTGCGCCCGCACTACCGCGACTTCGATCTCCATCTGCCGGAAGGGCCGGGTCTCGGCTTGCAGATCGACGAGGACAAGCTCGCGTTCTATCGCCGCGACAAGCGCGCCTGAGTACGGCTCCATCACGACGGCATCCGCGCACGGCTGGAACGGCGGGGATGTCTCCAACCCTCCGGAGGAACGACATGCTTTATCTGGTACGAATGGACGTGCATCTTCCACACGACATGCCCGTGGCTACGGCCGATTCAATCAAGGCGCGCGAGAAGGAATACTCGCAGGAACTGCAGCGCTCGGGAAAGTGGCAGCAACTGCACCGCGTGGTCGGCGAGTATGCGAACTACAGTGTCTTCGACGTCGACTCGCACGACGAACTGCACACCCTTCTTTCGGCGCTGCCGCTGTTTCCGTATATGACGGTCAAGGTGACCGCGCTCGCGAAACATCCTTCGTCGATTCATTGAGTGCGAGCGGGCCGCCATGGGACTGGCCCGTGCACCGCGATTGAAAAGGGACGCCTGTTCAGCAATTTCAGTAAATTGGCGGGTTTCAGCAAATGTTGAAACCGCCTGAAACGGTGAAAACCGGATGGATTTCAGTGAATATGATGCTTTCCACGAATGCTGAAACCGGGCATTTTGATGAAAGTACCCTTTCCAACCCAGGAATTCGATCCCAGTCTGCTGCGAGCCGAAGAGGCCTTGCGGGAGATGCTCGCGCATGTCCCGGCTCTCAGGATTGAAAGCATCAACGACGTTTCCGCGCTGGACGACTGGAAACCGAACCTGGTCGTCCGGATCACGGTGAAGGACCAGACGCACTTGCTCATTTGCGTCCTCAAGCCGAGCGGGCAACCGCGCTATGCCCGCGGCGCGCTGCTGGAGTTGCGCCGTCATGTTGCGCGCCATCCGCCCGGCGCCACACCGGTCTTCATCGCCCCCTATATCTCGCCCGCAGTCAGGCAGCTGTGCAGCGAGGAACACGCGAGCTATCTCGACCTGCAGGGCAACACCCGGATAGCGTTTGACGGCGTGTTCATCGAACGCATCGTGGCGGACAAACCGCAGGCGGAACAACGCGAACTCAAGTCGCTGTTCAGGCCGAAATCCGCGCAAGTGTTGCGGGCCATGTTGCGCGAGCCCGGCCGTGCGTGGCGCGTCAGCGAATTGGCTGACATGTCGGGCGTCAGCCTCGGGCATGTCAGCAACGTCCGCAACGGTTTGCTGGATCGCGAATGGGCGCGGACCTCGGATGACGGACTCGTGCTCTGTGCGCCGGCCGCGCTGCTGGACGCATGGCGCGACAGCTATACCGCGCCGGCAGGCGAACAGCTGCGCTTCTACACGCCACTGCACGGCAGCGCGCTCGAAGACGCGGCCCGCGACGCGCTCCGCGCCCCGGACGCTTCCGGGCATGCGGCCTTCGCGTCGTTTTCGGCGGCGCAGTGGCTGGCGCCCTACGGCCGCACCGGCACCCACTATTTCTACGCCGATGAAACCGGCCTGCGCACGCTGCAAACCGCGCTCAAGCTGGCGCCGGCTGCAGCGGGCGAGAACGTGAGCATCCTCGTGCCGAAGGACCCGGCGCTGCTGGCCGACACCATCGAGCCCGCCCTGGGCGCAGTCTGCACCAGTCCGGTCCAGACCTGGCTCGACCTCAGCATCGCCGGCGAACGCGGCGTGGAAGCCGCCGACCACCTGCGCCAGGAAAAGCTGCCATGGTCCCGATGACACCTCCGCACGAACCGCAATCGGCCGCCGACTAAGACGACCGCACCACCGCCGCCGTCAAGTCCGTGCTGGTCGAAATGGGTCAGATCCTCGGCAGCTTCAAGGGCAAGTTCGCCATCATCGGCGGCGCGGTGCCTTGGCTGCTGCTGGCCAACGAGGACTGCCGCACGTCGGCACGCTCGATGTGGACGTCGGGCTCGATGCGCAAGCGCTCGGCGACGGCGAGTACGCCACGCTTGTCGGCACGCTGCAAGGCCACGGCTACACCCAGCGCGCCGGACTGCGGCGCTTCCATCTGGTGCGGCAGGTTGCGGTGCGCGACGGCGGCGAAGCGATCAACGTCATCGTCGATTTTTTGATGCCGCGCGACGCCGAGATCGTCAAGAACGTGCCGCCGCTGATCAGCGACTTCGCCGTGCAACGCGCGGACGGCGCCGACCTCGCCCTGCGCTTCTATCAACGGGTGGCCGTGGCGGGACCGATGCCGAACGGCGGCACGAACCGCGCGGAGATCGCCGTATGTTCGATCCCGGCGTTGCTGGCCATGAAAGGCCACGCGCTCGCGGGCCGCTACAAGCAGAAGGATGCGTACGACATCTACTATCGCGTGCGCAACTACCCCGGCGGCATCGGACGCTGGCGGCCGAGTGCCGGCCGCCGCTGGAGCATGCGAGCGGCGCGCGGGGCTTCGGTCACATCGCCGACAAATTCGCTTCCTTCAATGCGCACGGCCCCACCTGCGTGAGGCACTTCGTCGAAGATACGCAAGCGCTGGGCGATCGCACGCCCGACCAGTGGCAGCAAGACGCGTTCGGGCAGATCGACGCGCTGTTGCGCGCCATGGGACTGCGCGAATGAATCTTCACCGCGACACCGCCAACCCCGCCCGCGCCCGCCGGTTGCGCACGAGATACCCCACGCCGAGCGCCGCGAGCCACACCGGAATCAGATAAACCGACATACGCAGGTCGGGAATCATGCACATCACCACGAGAATGCCGGCGAGGAACGCGAGACACAGATAATTGGTCAGCGGATAGCCGAAGCTGCGGAACGTGGTCGTTTCGCCGGCGAGCGCCTTCGCGCGACGGAACCGCAGATGAATCAGGCTGATCATCGCCCAGTTGATGATCAGCGCGGACACCACGAGGCCCATCAGCAGCTGGAATGCCTTGCCCGGCATCAGGTAGTTGATCAGCACGCAGACGGCCGTCGCGAGCGCCGAAACGCCCAGCGCGGCAAGCGGAATGCCACGCGCGTTGACCCGCAGCAGCGCGCGCGGCGCATTGCCCTGCTGCGCGAGGCCGTAGAGCATGCGGCTGTTGCAGTACACGCCGCTGTTGTAGACCGACAGCGCCGCCGTCAGCACGACTGCGTTGAGCACGTGCGCGACGAGATTGCTGTTCATTGCGTGGAAGATCAGCACGAACGGGCTGCCGCCGGTCACCACTTTCTGCCACGGATACAGCGACAGCAGCACGGCGAGCGCGCCCACGTAGAAAATGAGAATGCGGTAGATGACCTGGTTGGTCGCGCGCGGAATGGTGCGGGACGGATCGTCCGCTTCCGCCGCCGTGATGCCCACCAGCTCCAGTCCGCCGAACGAGAACATGATGACGGCCATGGCCATCACGAGCCCCGAGACGCCGTTCGGGAAAAAGCCGCCGTGGCGCCACAGGTTCGACACGCCGGCCTCCGGTCCCGCGCTGCCGGACAACAGCAGATAGCCGCCGAAGCCGATCATGCCGACAATCGCGACCACCTTCACGATCGCGAACCAGAACTCCAGTTCACCGTACGACTTCACGCTCGTGAGGTTGATGGCGTTGATCACGCAGAAGCAGACGAGCGCCGAGATCCACGTGGGCATGCCCGGCCACCAGTACTGGACGTAGATGCCGACGGCCGAAAGCTCGGCCATCGACACGAGAATGTAGAGCACCCAGTAATTCCAGCCTGACAGGAATCCCGCATACTGGCCGCAGTACTTGTCGGCGAAATGGCTGAACGAGCCCGCGACGGGTTCCTCGACCACCATTTCGCCCAGCTGGCGCATGATGAAAAACGCCACGACGCCGGCGATGGCGTAGCCGAGCAGCACCGAAGGCCCGGCCGTTTGAATGGTTTGCGCGATACCGAGAAACAATCCGGTGCCGATCGCCCCGCCGAGCGCGATCAACTGAATATGACGATTCTTCAGGCCGCGTTTGAGCGTGCCGTCTTCTTGCAATGCCAAGTGCCCTCTCCCTCGTTATGCGGTTGAACCTGACGCGGCGCCAGCGAAGCACGCGCCGCCCATTTCAGGGGAATCAGTGTAGATTTCCTGCCGCACAATATGATTTCCTAACGGACGCAGACAAACCCTGATTCAGCGATCAGAATTTCATCGGCGGCCCGCTTCGAGAAAGGAAATTGTATCGCGCCGGATCCGGCGCGAGATCGAGCACTGGAACGCGCGTTCGGGCGAGCCCCGGCGATCGGGGCTCGCGACGCTGTCAGCGCAACGGGAAGGGAAGAAAAGGAAAGAAGCAGCCGCGCCGCTCAGCGGGCCGGCCCGTGCGGACGGCGCTCGGGGCGATCCGTACGATCCGGGCGATCCGTGCGATGCGGACGGTCGTGATCTTCGCTAATCGTGGAAATGGCGTGCTTGTAGATGGACTGCGCGCCGGCTGTCGAGCTGAGATAGACCATGTAAGGATCGAACGACTGGATGTGGCCCGTCAGCTTGATCCCATTGACAAGAAAAATAGCAACGCGCTTGCGCTCTTTGCGCAACGCGTTCAGGAAATCATTTTGCGGATTTGTAACAGCTTCTGACATGGCAAGCTCGATCGGTAATTAAACAGGAATGGCCTGGCTGGCGCCCACGTGACGCACATAGAGCCCAGCAGTCCACATGCCTTTGGTTGGTGCGTATCGGGTGGCCGGTTCATCGGCAACACGGACATTATCGCCGCCCGGCGCGCCGCAATCAGCGGCTGTCGGCCGCATCGCCCGCTACGGCGAGCAGATCATGCGGATGAACCATCAACTCCCGGACCTGACGCAGCATCGGGTACTGATTCAGCACGGTAGCCCAGCGGGGCGAGGACAGCAACTCCTTCCATACAGGTTCCAGTTCGACGGGTTCCGCCAGGAAGCCTTGATCCAGCCGCGCGGCAAAGTTCAGACTGGCGGGAGCGGTCAGGAGTTGCATGCGGGCCGCCGCATTCAGCAGGCGCATGGCGGACTCCGCGGGCGCATCGCAACAATACAGGATTGAACGCCGCAATGCGGTTTCGTCGGTCCGCAACGCGGCCAGCGAGGTGCCGCGCAGGCGCACTTCGCCCTCCCGCGTACCAAAGGCGTACTCGACGTCCGCTTCAGCGCACGCGAGCAGTCTCACGCCGCGCAGCAGCCGCGGGAAGTCGGTGGCGACGGCATCGACGGAGGATTTTGCCTCCACCAGCAGGCACACGTCCCAGGCCGCAGCCGCCGCGCCCGGACACGCGCGCCGCAACAGCACGGCATCCCACTCGCTCTTGGCGCGCGCCGCACTGCCGGGAATCGTGGCCGGCACGCGCAGGGAGGTCACGATGCGATACTCCGCCCGCCCTGCGTCCAGATGGTCGAGCCGCCGTGCCAGCGCGCCCAGGGCCTCCGCCGCCAAGGCCTCCACGCTCGCCCCGCGCGCTCGCGATTGCGCGCCGCGCTCGATCGCCTGGGCACTGCCCGGCGACGGTCCCTGGCGGTCCGACAACGCGCGGTAGCGGCGCACCCGCTCATCCTGCTCCAGCGCGTCGAGACGGTCGAGCCGTTCGAGCGACGCACTGTGCTGGAGACGCGCCAGCGCCTCGCGCAAGGAAGCATCGGCGGCGACGTCGGGAAGCGCCAGCAACGCCTGCACGGCATCGCGCACGTCGGCCGGAAGCGCGCCGGAAGCCACCGCGTGCAAATGTGCCAGCAAGCCTCGCCGGACACTCGCCGGCGCACGGTCCAGCTTCGCCGGATGCGCGATCGCCGCCACGTCCGTGCGGATGCGCCGGCGATCCTCAGCGGCATGCGCCAAGAGCGAAGCGTATTCGCCCACCCATGCCGTTCGATGGCGCAGCACCATGGCCTGGAATGCGGCGTCGCCGGAATCGGGATGCATGGCATCGTGAATCAGGTGCGCGAGCGTATGCAGGAAACGGAGACGGCAAGCGGCGTCGGGCGCCTCGCCGCATGCGCTAGCCGCGCGTGCCTGTTCGATGACAAGGGCGAGCGTCGTCGCGGGGTGCGCCGCGTCGCGCGGCCACGACGTCGCGCCGATCTCCGTCAGCCGATAGCGCCGGACGATTCCATCCAGCAGCGCATCGAGCCGTATGCGCTCGGTGTCGGGCAGGGACACGCTATGATGTCGCATTCGCCGCGTTGAGTCCGGCCTTTGTGCTTGCGGGTTTCATCGTTTGCTCCACAGGAGAAATAAAATTGCAGACCAGCGAAATCGATCGCATCGACCTGCGCCTGCTCGCCATGCTTCAGTTGCGCGGACGCATTTCCAATCTCGAACTGGCCGAAGCCATCAGTCTCTCACCCGCGCAGACACTCAGGCGGCATCGACGCCTGGAGGAACTGGGCGTCATCAAGGGCTATGAAACGCGTCTGGATGCGCAAGTGCTTGGTTTCGGCGTGGTGGCATTCATTCAGGTGACGATGGAGCGCGGCCACGTGCGCGACCTGGCCAAGTTCAAAGGCGTGGTCAGCCGTTTGGCCGAGATCCAGGAATGCTTCGCCGTGGCCGGCGACGTGGACTACATGCTGAAGGTGATCGCGCGCGATCTCAAGGGGCTGTCGGAATTCCTGCTCGATACGTTGATGCGCATTCCCGGCGTCAGCGGCGTCAAGTCCAGCGTCTGTCTCGACGAGCTCAAGTGCGTCAGTGCGGTGCCGCTCGAGTCGTGAGCGCACAGGCATCGGCCACGACGCTGTCCGTAGCCTTCACGCCGAGCTTGTCCACGCCTCCGACCCATTAGACGAGCGCGCGGCGACAGGCTTCATCGAGCTGGGAGAATGGCTCGCAGCGCATCTTCATCGGCGCGACTGGCTCGCCGTCCGCAAACACCGATTGAACAGCGAGGGCACACGTCAGGGTCATCGGAACATCGGATGGCTTCATGGCTTTCCTTGCAACAGAGGTTGTTGTGTTGAACACGCTTCCTCAAGCACTTCAGGCCTGCATGGTCATAGTAGGAAAGCAGAATGGGCCTCGACTGGTTTAATGCGGTGAGCGGAAACGAAACATGCGTTCGGCGCCGCTGCACGATGTCGCACAGGCTGCATGACGGTCCCGCATTGCCCTCATTCCCGGCTCATTCATGACGCCGAGAATGACCCTCAACCGATGCGCACTCAAGCCGCACCGCGTTCTGAGGAGAACCATCATGAAGAAGATCGGTTATGTTGTCGCCGCCACGGTGCTGAGCCTTGGATGCATCAGCGCGGCTCAGGCGCATGTCTTCGTCGGGATGAGTGTCGGCATGCCGATGATGCCAGTCGCGCCCGTCTTGATGGCTCCGCCTGTCGTGCCCGTGGCGCCCTTCGCCCCGGCTCCCGCCTATTACGCGCCGCCGCCCGCCTATTACGCACCGCCGCCCGTGTATGCGCCGCCGCCCGTGTATGCGCCGCCTGTCGCGGTCGGGTACTGGGGACATCCCGGCTGGTGGGGGCCGCGCTACGCCGTCGGCTACTGGAGATGAACGCCGGATCCACTAGCGCGGCGCGGGCTCGTCCTCGATGGCGCTCGCGAGAAGCAAGCGCAATTGCCCGGCAGATAACCCACGGCATGGCGTCATCGGATTCATGCCGAGCTCGATGGCGGCCGACCCGTTTCGGGCAAGCCAGTCGTGCACTTGATGAGCAAACTCCGTGACGTCCCGCGGGCCGAGCACGGCGACGAGTAAGGTCGCCGTGCGCGACGGCTCGCGTGATTCAACGCTTCCCTCGACCACGACATGATCGACCGAACGCTCGAGTCGGTGCAGGAGATCAGCCGTGATCGAGGCGGCCGCGGCTTCTTCATCCACGTACAGCGTCAGGACGATCCGGTTCGTTTGCATGGCAGCTGTTTCTCGTCGTGCGACAGGCGGGCAAGCCCACGTCCGTCAGAATCGATCTTGCTCTCTTCACGCATCGTAACCCGCTACGCCCTCGAATTAAAAACTGCCGCGCGCGACATGCAACTCTTTCTTCACTGGATCGCCTTCTTCCCGGTAATGGCGTGAGGTATCGATACGGCGGCTTGCGCGCGGCCGTGCTGACGCACTTCGGGCTCAATGCCGCGCACTTCTTTCTCTTCACCTGTCCGATGCGCTCATCACTCCGGAATCTGCGGCTCGACCAGTCTCGCCAATTGCAGCAGCGATTCCTGCCAGCCGAGATAGCACATCTCCGCCGGAATGACTTCCGGAATGCCCTCTTGCACGACACTCAATTCGGTCCCGCAGGACACCGCACGCAAGGACACCGTGACGCGCATTTCGCCGGGCAGGTTGGGATCGTCGAAACGGTCGGTGTAGCAGAGCTTTTCGCTCGGAACCAACTCAAGATACTCGCCGCCGAATGAATGCCCGTTGCTCGTGCCGAATTGATGAAACGACATCTTGTGCGTCCCGCCGACGCGCGCATCCAGGTGATGAACGCGGCAGGTGAAGCCATAGGGCGGAAGCCATTTCGCGATGGCATCGGGTTCGAGGAACGCGCGATAGACGCGCTCAGGCGGCGTACGCAAGACGCGGTGCAGGTGGACAGTTCCGGTGGCCATGGGAGATTCCTTTTCGCAGGACGGGTTGGAGATACAACGACGACGATTCAGCGAAGCGCAAATCGACAGATGGCAGCTTATTGGGTTTGCGCGATAACCCGGCTAAAGAAGCGCTAGCTGTCGTCAAACTTTCACAAACATGTTTCCTGAACGATACAAAACCGTGATTTGCCAGAATTACCGCACTGGTTCATCCTGTTTTGTAGAACAAATATAAAAGATATCGGGGACGAGTCAAAAGCCATATTGCAAGCCCCTGTACGGCATCCAATTACATTTGTATTATGGAATGACATGCAATTATTTCGCATCGTCCATGTTCGTTACAAGAAGTTACTTCTCACGTCATACGCATCTTGATTCAGCTGTGTAACATTTCTTCAAGTCGCCAACAAACCGACGAAAGCGCGCCTCGCATCGCTTTTCTCTCGCGAGCGCCCTAGCCCGATCGCCACTTTTCCGACTGCTTCGAATGGCCATTCGAAAGCGGTGGGGACGTTTTTTTCCGGCGATTCCAATCAACGATTTCCGGATCTAAAAGAAATGAAAAATCTCCGTACGAGCGCATATGCGTACTGTTTAGGTGCCCTCATGTTGTCAGCCTGCGGTGGCGGGAGTGACAACGGCGGCCCGTCGAGCGTTGCCAACAGCGCTGATCCCGCCACGGTCATCGATATCAACCGGCATCCCGCTTCCGTGAGCGGCACGACCATTCCGCCCGCCACATCGCTCAACGACTCCAGCGGCGCCGTGTGGACCGTGAAAAGCGGTGTCATCTATCGCGCGAATGTGAAAGCCGGCTTCTCGAAGGACGTGATCTCGCTGCTCTGGTACGCAGGCAAGATCTATCAGCAGAACGTGAACAAGCTGTGGTGGGTCTGGCAGAACAACACCTGGGTCGTTTCGGCCGACCCGCGTCCGGCCACTTCCAGCGGCTCCTCGACCTCGACCGGTTCGACCTCAGGCTCGACCTCCGGTAGCACGACAGGCGCAGCATCCGGCTCGACAGCAGCCTCTTCGCCGGCATCGACTTCGACGGGCGCATCAGCGCCGTCGGGTGCATCGTCCACGAGCGCGGCGTCCACGGGCACGTCCACGTCTGGCGCGCCGGGCATGCCCTTCTTCGGCGTCAACGAGCATTACGCCTACGGCGGCGTCTATTCGCAGACTCCGCTGAGCACCCAGGCAGCCACGATGGTCGACCTCGGTCTCACCGGCATTCGTCAGGACGTGCACGGCTACGATCAGATCGACACGCTTGCGGAAAAAGTGATCCCCGGTCTGGGTTCGAGTGTCACGGTGATGCCGCTGATCGATGCCTACCCCTGGGACGATCCGACCTTGAACGGCAAGACGCCGACCGAATCGAGCGCCTACACCTACGCCTATAACATGGCGGCCTACGCTGCGACCAAGCTCAAGGGCGTGCCGGTGGTGGAGTTCGGCAACGAATACGATCTCGACGTTCACAACAAGCGTATTGCCAACGACGGCGTCAATGTCTCCGACTACGACAACAGCACCTGGCCGATCTGGCGCGGCGCGCTGCGTGGTTATTACGACGGCTGGCGTTCGGTGGATACGGCGGGCCAGACGAAGGTCATCTCGACGGCATCGGCGGGCTTCCTTTATCTCGGCTGGTACAAGGGCATGTTGACGGGCGTGCAGCCGGATGGTTCGACCGGACACCCGAAGGTGAAGACCGACATCATCCAGTTGCACTGGTATTCGGACGGTCTCGATCCGCAGAACACCTGGGGCAAGGACGGCACCAACTACAACGTGCTGAAGATCCTTCACGACGCCTATAACCTGCCGATCATGTTCACGGAAATCGGCGTGAACTTCGACTTCACGACGCAGCAGGCGCAGGCCTACATCACGAAGACGATTCCGGAACTGTACGCGGCGCGTAACACGTATGGCGTCGTGGGCTTCCAGTGGTACGAGCTTTATGACGATCCCACCGGCGACTACGGCATCCTCACCAACAGCGGCCAGAAGAAGGCGATCTACGCGACCATGAAGGCGGCAGTGCAAGCTTCGCACTAAGCTTCGGCTTGATGTGAGCAGAGTCCCGGCGCACGGCACAAAGCCGTCCACCGGGACTTGTCGTTTCTGCCACGACGCCCACCGTTCGGTGTGGTACCGAACACAGCACGCGTATCGAGCGCTTCGATCCTCTTGCCGATCCGGACAAATGGTGTGAGCGATGTCTTGCGCACGTACAGCGTTGCGCGAGACATCGTTTAATCACGGCTGGTTCGGAACCATTGCGGGTCGACAGCACCATGCGTGTCATCACCAGACGACGATTCATCTCCGTGGCATTGGCCGCCTGTGCGGTCGGCGTCATCGCGCCGCGTGCGCGCGAACATGACGAAGGGGGCGGCATCCCTTATGGCAACGCGCGCCGCCAGCGGCTCGATTTATACGCCCCGGCCGCCGATGCCGGTTCAAAGCAGCCAATCGTCGTGTACTTCTATGGCGGCGCGTGGCAGAGCGGCCATCGCTCGGACTCGCATGGCGTGGCGCAGGCGCTTGCCGCACAGGGCATCGTGACCATCGCGGCGGACTATCGCCTGTATCCGGACACGGTGTTCCCAAGCTTCCTCGACGACCCTGCCACTGCCGTGCGCTGGGCATACGATCACGCGCATGAATTCGGCGGCGATCCGCAGCGCCTGTTCGTGATGGGACATTCGTCCGGTGCGCACATGGCGTCGATGCTCGCGACCGATCCGCGCTATCTGGCGGCGCACGGCCTGTCTAACCGGACGCTTGCCGGCATGATCGGGCTGGCGGGACCGTACGCCGTCATTCCGACGACGGACCCGCACATGGACGAAATCTTCCCTGCCGCGCTGCGTTCGCAGGCGCTTCCGCTGGCTTTCGTCGACGGCAACGAGCCGCCTGTGTTCCTGGCCGCCGGCACCGATGACAAGGACGTCGATCCGCGCAACAGCGACCGCTTTGCCGAGGTCCTGCGCGCGCATCACGACAGGGTGGAGTTGAAGAAGTACCCGGGGCTCGGACACGTGACGATCGTCGAGTCATTCTCGGCCAAGCCGGGCAAGCCCTCTCCGGTGCTGGCCGATGTCGTCGAGTTTATCGCCGCGCATTAGCACTGACTAAGCCTGCGGATCGGCCCAGCGCAGCGCGAGGCCGTTGCGCGCCTCGTCGATATAGCCCGCATGCGGCGCCATGAAATGCCCGGGCAATAGCAACGCGCGATGCTCGCAGCTGGCCTGCAGGACCCGCTCGCGCGTCTGCGCCGACTGCACCGGATCGATACATCCAAAGCAACTCCACTGCGGATACCGGACCTGCACCGGATGATGGATGATGTCGCCTGTCAACACGGCGCGCGCATCGTCGGACTTGACCCAGATCGCCACATGCCCCGGCGTATGCCCCGGCGCGGGTTCGAGCGTGAGGCAATCGGCAAGCTCCGCGTAGTCATCGACGATCATCGCCTGACCCGCTTCGATCACGGGCAGCACGCTGTCCTGATACGCGATCAGATGCGGGCCGCCCTTGCCCGCGTCGGCTGCGCACTTCGCTTCCCAGAACGCGTGCTCGCGCCGCGAGAACACATACTTCGCGTTCGCGAACGTCGGCACCCAGCGTCCGCCGACGAGCCGCGTGTTCCAGCCGATGTGATCGGCATGCAGATGCGTGCAGAGCACATAGTCGATCTCCTCGGGCGTCGCGCCGGCGGCGGCGAGGCGATCGAGAAACGGCGTGTCGAGTCCGCACCAGTCGGGCCGGCCGGGCCGGTCCTTGCCATTGCCGACGCAACCGTCGATGAGAATCTTGTGCTTGCCGGTATCGAGCAGCCACGAATGCATGCTGAGCAACAGGCGCCCCGAGGCCGCGTCATAGTGGCCCGGCGTCATCCATGAGAGATTCTCGGCCAGCGCCTCTTCGGTCGCCAGCGGAAAGAACTTCAGGAAGTTGAACGAGTGATCCACCATCTCTTCGACGAGCGTCGCCGTAATCTTGCCGATCCTGAATCGAATCATGTGGGTTGTCTCCTGATGAAGGGTGTGGTTACGCGGCGGCGGTTTCGCGCCGAGCCGTATCGTCCTGGACGGCCGCGGGTTCCGCCGCGCCCAGTTCCTGGCCGGCGGCCTCGCGCAGTTGCGTGATGCCGATCACCGAGATGACCGAGGCCAGCGCGATGTACGCCGCCAGAGGCCAGTAACTGCCTGCCCAGCCCACCATCAGCGCGGCGAGAATCGGCGTGGGACCGCTCCACACGACGGTGGCGAACTGATACGCCACCGACACGCCGCTGTAGCGGATAGCCGCATGGAACTGCTCGCCCATCAGGCTGGGTTGCGTGGCTTGCGTGCTGCCCTGACCGATCAGCGCAATCGAAATGGCCGCGACGATCATCGGATAGCTCGCGGTGTGGAGCATGGCATAGAAAGGAAAGATGAACAGGCCGATGAAGATCATGCCGCCCATATACACCCGCTTGCGGCCGATGCGATCCGAGAGCGCGCCGAAGATCGGCTGCGTGACGGTTTGCAGCAATGCGCCGATCATCAGGGCACGCAAGGCGAGCGGCCGCGGCACGTGCAGGTCCTGCGTCAGATACACGAGCGAGTAGACCGCGATGGCATAGAAGCTCGTGTTCTCCGCCGCTTGCGCGGCCAGCAAGGAAAGCGTCTTGCGCTTCTCGGTCCGGAGCACGGTTGCGATGGGCAGACGATCCTTCGCATTGGCCTTCTGCAGCTTCCTGAAGCTGGGTGATTCGGACACGCTGCGCCGAAGCACGATGCCGAATACCACCAGCACGCCGCTCACGAGGAACGGAATGCGCCATCCCCACGCGGCGAATTGCTCGTTCGAGAACATCGCCGTGGTCAGGGCCATGACGCCGGTCGACAACAACAAGGCAGCGGGAATGCCGCACTGAGGCCAGCTGCCGAATGCGCCGCGTTTCTTCGCCGGCGCATGCTCGATCACCATCAGCGTGGCGCCGCCCCATTCGCCGCCCACAGCGAAGCCTTGCAGGAAACGCATCACCGTCAGCAGGATCGGCGCCGCGACGCCGACTTGCGCATACGTCGGCAACAAACCGATGAGGAAGGTCACGCCGCCCATCATCGTGAGGCTCATGACGAGCATCGCTTTGCGGCCGATGCGGTCGCCGAAGTGACCGAACACAATGCCGCCCAGCGGCCGCGCAATGAAGCCGACCGCAAACGTCGCAAGCGAAGCGATGGTGCCCGCGACGGGATCGAAGGCCGGAAAGAACAGCTTGTTGAAGATCAGCGCCGCCGCCGATCCGAAGATGAAGAAGTCGTACCACTCGAGCGTCGCGCCGATCGCACTCGACCATGCGACGCGCCGGATATCGTTGTTATCGACCATGCTTGTCTCCTGCCACTCTTCGTTATTGTCTGCGCCACGAGGCAAGCGGTTTCAGCGTTGATGTCACCCGAACGGACGAACGCAACCCGACGCATGGCCGAAATAAAAACGGCAATGCAGAAGCTTTCGAGCGGGAGGGGTATCAGGCTGAGCACGCCAGTTTCGATGGCGCTGCCATGTCGATTCGCGATTTCCGAAACGACGAGTTCCGAGCTTAGTACCGGCGTCTCAGGGACGCTCGAATACCTGTTATGCGAAAGCCAATGACGCTGACAACAACTGGCTTGGCGCAATTCTGACCCGGTAAATTTTATTCAATACTCCTTCGATACCGCACGCGCGTTCGCGCTCAGGGTTTCTACGGTGAATATCTTGCGGCATTGCTGCAATTCTTGCTGCATCTCAAGTACGACAAAAGATTTTTTTACTGAGACAAGCGTTTACATTCATCTCATAAGAAGATAAAGTTCGTTCCGTTGATCAGGTTTTCGGCAATGCTTGCTGAATCGGGACAAGACCTCCGAGAAATCGGATTTTTTTACCGGTAGCGCGCAAACGTTGTACCAGCTCCGTCGACGTAGCCTTGAAAATGATCTGATGTTATTTCACGAGGCTTAACCGGGCGAATGACCCTTTCATTTGCTCGAATCTGCCATCCAGAGCGCTAGTCGTGTCACGCACTGGAACTTGTCGGTAAAAAATCCGTGTCGTCCCAACCGTCCGCCAGCGCGATGAGCGCGGCAGACAGGACTGGTGCGCTCATCTTCCGGATGACTAATCAATGTCATCTCCACGATGAGAATGGATTGAAGCGATTCAACGCAGTTTTGATCGCGCACTGACAGGTCCATCAAGCGTGTATGAATTCACGATCGTTGCGCTCACCCATTAGCCATGCTGATCGCAATGACGAATCGTAACCAAACCTCCGTTCGCCGCTTCAACGTTTTCTCCGCACGCAAGATCACGGCCGTCGCCACCGCCGTTCTCACCAGCGTCCTGCTCGCCGCTTGCGGCGGCGGTGACTCCGCCCTCGACGCAGCCGCCACCGCCAAGGCCGGCGACCTGCCGGACTCGACCGCGAAAGCCGCGACCAGCACCTCCATCTTCTACGGCGTGAATGGCCGCAACACCAACGGCGGCGCCTACGACGGCACGCCGGTGGCCACCCAGCTGGCGCAGCTGAAGGACCTCGGCGCGAAGATCTATCGCAATGACGTGTACAACGTGGCGTCGGCCGCTGTGGTCGCGAAGATGACGCAGACGATGGCCGCCGGCGGCGTGACCGTCTATCCGGTGCTGATGCTCGGCGCCAACTACAACAACGAGCAGGACGCCTACAACGCGGGCTACACGCTCGGCCGCCAGGTCGCGCAGACCTACAACTGGCAATACTACGAAGTCGCCAACGAGCTCGAAGCGCAGGCGCTGAACGGCAATGTCGACGGCACCAACTGGAAGCACTACAACAACCAGCCGTTCGTCGTCGCACGCGGCGTGTATCGCGGCCTGATCGCCGGTGTGAAGTCGGTGAACGGCTCGGCGAAGATCATCATCAACGGCACCTGGTTGCACTACTCGTTCTTCCAGATGCTCCTCGACGGTTCGCAACCCGACGGCACGCATGGCCACCCGACGGTCAACTGGGACATCACCGCGTGGCACTGGTACTCGGATCAGGGCGACATGACGCACGCATGCGGCGGCTCGGGCTGCTACGACATGCTGGCCGTGCTCAAGTCGATGGGCCGTCCCATCTGGATCAACGAATTCGGCGTCCGTCCGAACTACGGCTCGGATCAGCAGATCGCGAACTACATGGCCGGCAACACGATGATGGCCCAGTTCCAGAGCGTGGCGTCGAAGTACAACATCCAGTCGATCCAGCAATTCGAACTGTATGACGACAGCGAAGGCAACTTCGGCCTGCTGCGCGGCGACGGCAAGACGCAAAAGCCGGCTTACACGGCCTACAAGAACTTCGTTGCGTCCCACCCGATGTAATGCATGACGCGGGATCGGCCGATCCCGCGTGCATCAAGGTTTAACGAGCGACCCTTGCGGTCGCTCGTTGCGTTTTCGGCCCGTCCAGTCCGTACTACAACGGCCGATACGCGGGCACATAGGCGACCGCCTTCATGTGGGCAAGCAGATCGTCCGGCCGCTTCACGCGCGCCAGTCCCTGTTCGAAGATATATTCCGCCACCTTGGCGGCCACGTGCATCGACGCCTCGAAGATTCCACTCTGCGGCGGATAGATCAAACCCTTGCCGAGACTCTCGTCGCTGACCTGCTCGGCGACCGCCTTCGCCGCGACGATGAACATGTCTTCGGTTACGCGCGTCGCTTCGGTGGCAAAGACCGCCATGCCCATCGCGGGGAAGATGTACACGTTGTTGCCTTGTCCCGGCACGAACTGCCGTCCTTCGATCTCGACCGGTCCGAACGGGCTGCCGCTCGCGAAGATCGCCTGCCCTTTCGACCAGCGATACGCTTCCTCCGCGGTGCATTCGGAACGCGAGGTCGGATTCGAATAGGGGAAGATGATCGGGCGTTCGTTGATCTCGCTCATCGCTTCGATCACCGGCTGACTGAAGAGCTTGGGTACCGTGCTCACGCCGATGATGCCGGTGGGCCTCAGCGCGCGCACCGCATCGACGAAACTGTCGAGCGGTTCGTGATCGATCGCGAAGGGTTGCTGGAACGCCGCGAGATCCGTGCGTGAGCGGACCATCAGACCGTTGATGTCGAAGAGGCTGTTGCGCCGGCGGGCCGCGTCGATGTCGAGGCCTTCGAGCGCCATCGCCTGGCTGATGAGTTCGGCAATGCCCGTCGCCGCCGAGCCGCCGCCGAGGAACAGGAAGCGCTGCTCGGTCAGCTTCTGTCCGGAGATGCGCAGTGCGCCATAGATGCCGGCCAGTGCGACGGCCGCCGTGCCTGGATGTCGTCGTTGTAGGTGCAGATTTGGTCCTTGTAGCGGGCCAGCAACGGCACTGCGTTGAAGTTCGCGAAGTCTTCCCACTGGATGCAGCACTTCGGATAGGCGTCCTGCACCGCGGTCACGAACTCGTCGAGAAACGCGTCGTAGTCGGCGCCGCGCACGCGCTCCCGTCGCAGACCAAGATAGAGCGGGTCTTCAAGCAAGGTCTGATTGTTCGTGCCGACGTCCAGCATGACGGGCAGGCAATGTATGGGCGGCACGCCTGCGCAGGCGGTGTACAGCGCCAGCTTGCCGATGGGAATGCCCATGCCGCCCACGCCCAGATCGCCCAGTCCGAGAATGCGCTCGCCATCCGTCCCGACGATGAACCGAACGTCCGTTTCCGGCCAGTTGCCGAGCAGTTCCCTGACGCGCCCGCGTGCATCGATCGGAATGTAGAGGCCGCGCGTGGCCCGGAAGATCTGATCGAACTTCTGACACGCTTCGCCCACCGTCGGCGTGTAGACGATCGGCATGTAGGCGGCCGGGTCGGACATCAGCAACGCGTAGAAGAGTGTTTCGTTGCGCGCCTGCATGTCGGAGAGGAACAGGTATCGCTGCAGATCGCTATCGAGATGCGACAGCTCGGCATGCGTGCGCGCAATCTGCAATTCGAGCGAACTCACGCCGGGCGGCAGCAGCCCTTCGATTCGCCAGGCCTTGCGTTCTTCGAGTGTGAATGCTGTCCCGTGATTCAAGCGCGGATTGTGCAGGACGTCATAGCCATGTGTCTGAAGAGACATGATCGCTTCCCGTTGACGTGAGCCGAAGCACGTAGTGTAGGCAGACTTCACCGAACGATGAAGCAAAAACGCACGGCTTTTCGCGTATCACCGGGAGATGCGTCCAGCTCTTCGATCAGATGAATCGGATGAAGCGCTTATCAGCATCCCTATATGACAGACATTCGGCCACGCGCCTTGTTGCCGTCCTGGTCTGCCAATACTCTCGGTCAGAAGGCGCATTGCCGTCGATGCCGCCTCGATTCGTGGCACACCAACGAACGATCCATGGAGAAGACATGCGCGACACCCTGAGTTCCGTCATCGCAGGCGGGGCAGACACATCGGACATTGCGGAGCAGCACACGCGCTCCATCCTGTTCGCGGGAGGCACGAGCACCCGGACGATTGCCGGCATTGCACGGCGGCTTGCGGTGGCGGGACAACGCTTCGAGCTGCATCATTTCGTGCGGTCCATGGAACGCGGCGCGCAGCACGACGAGATCGATGCCCTGCGTCATCACGGCAAGGTGCATCGTCATGTGGATCTGCCTCATGCGCTCTTCGAACAGGCGTGTACGCACGCGCTGAGCCCGGCGCGCGCCAACACGCAGATCTATTGCAGCGGCCCGCCGGCATTCATGGATTTCATCGCGCATCATGCGCGCGATTGGGTGTATGCCGCCAACATCCATAGAGTGGGTCCGGGTGCGCAGACGCTTCAGTCGAAGTCCACCTGATCGCTGCGGCGCAATGCATCGAGCCGCCTGATCTGCTCGGGCAGGATGCGGCCCAGTGAAAGCGGCGGCAGCGCATCCAGCGGGAAGAAGCCGGTCTCGTTCGTCTCGCTGCCGATGATCTCGCCCGCCTCCGCAATGCGCCCGAGGAACACCAGCTTCCAGATATGGAACACGGACGGCGGGTGCGCATGCGCATTCATGTCCCACACAGCGAGCAGGCGCACGATATCGACGGTAAAGCCGCTTTCCTCGCGTGCTTCCTTCGCCGCGTTCGCAGCCGGAGACACGCCGATGTCAGCCCATCCGCCCGGTAGCGACCACCGGCCATCCGCGATTTCGCGCACCAACAAAATGCGCCCGCCGTCATCGAACACGGCGCAGCGCACGTCGAGCTTCGGATTCGCGTAGCCAGACTCAAACGCAAACAGTTGCGCGACATGCTGCGTGTCCATCGACGCCAGTTCCGCGAGTTGCGCATGCGCGATCTGCGCGATTTCCTCGTAACGCTCGCGGTCGAAATCGCCGGTGGCGTAGTGAAGTCCGGTCTGGGCAATCGCGAGCAGGCGGCGCGCCTGTTGCAAGCGCAGCTGCGCCTGCGCGACGGGTGTCGTGTGCAATGGGTTGATCATCAAGGCTCACTTCGCATCCATCTCGGACTCATAGAACATCGCGAAGAGTTCGGACTGTGAACTCACGCCGAGCTTCGCATAGATATGCTTCTTGTGAGCCCGCACGGTTTCGAACGAGATTGCCAGTTTCCCGGAGATCGCGCGTGAAGAAAAGCCGCGCAGGATCAGCATCGCCACTTCGGTCTCGCGCGCCGTCAGCACGCTTCGTCCACTCCGGCTGCCGAGCGTGCCGAAGCGCGCGGCCATGTGCTGGTCATCGCCTTCGACGGCCGCCGGTGCATCGTGCGCCGCGCCGCGCTCGAAGCGTACACGCTGCTGCATCAGCGCCAGCACCCACGGCGCATAGAGCGTGAGCAGCGCGGTCTCGCGATCGTCATAACGGCTCGTCTTGCCCAGCGACAGACCCATCGTCTCGTTCTGCCCGATGAACACGTTGAAATGCACTTCATCGCCGACGATATTGCGCTTGAAGTAGCGCTGGTAGTACTCGGTCATGCGGAAGTTGTCGGGCGCGACGTCGGCAAGCGTATAGAAGCCCGACTGGCGCATCTCGAAGGCGGCGAGATAGAACGGATCGAGCTGATACATCGCGGCCAGATAGTGCTGGAACAGCACGTCGATCTTGCCGTCGGGCAAAGCCTGCTCGGCCAGCACCTGCGGCGTGTCATCGCGCAGGAAGCGCAGCGCGACCCAGCTGTCGAACGCGACGTGACGTTCGAGCACGCGCGTGAGACGCGCCCAGAATTGCGGGCCGTCGAGGGCCTCGATGGCCGAGCCGATCTCCCGGTGAAAGGCGAGATCCCGCCATTCCAACTCCATGCAGTGCTCCTGTGGGGTACCCCGGATGGGTAATTTCTCGCCAAAAATATTACCTTGATAATCGGCCGTGACGCCGGCAGTCCAGGCGCGAATCATCCCATGGCGCGACGCATCCGTTGGATCGAGAGCGTCTGAAAGGAATATGGAAGGAGACGGGCAATGCAAGTGGAACTGGCGCAACTGCAACTGATCGACGGCGATCTCGCGCACAACACGCGCAAGGTCGTGCAGACGATCGCAAACGCCGACACCTCCGGCGGCACGAAGCTGATCGTGTTTCCCGAGACCACGCTGTCGGGCTTTCCGGTGCGCGAGAACGTGGCGCAACTGGCGCAGGCGCTCGACGGCCCCGCGCTGACCGCGGTGCGCGACGCCGCCCGGCAACGGCGCGTGGCCGCAGCGGTGGGGTTCACCGAGCGCGAGGGCGCGCGTTTTCACAACACGACGGTGCTCATCGACGAACGCGGCGAGATTGCTCTGCGTTATCGCAAGACGCATCTGTGGGCGTCGGACATCGGCATCTACACGCCGGGCGACCGCTTCTGCACCTGCATGTGGAACGGCCTGACCGTGGGGCTGCTGATCTGCTACGACATCGAGTTTCCCGAGACCGCGCGTGCGATTGGCGCGCTGGATGCCGACCTGCTGCTCGTGACGAACGGCAACATGGATCCGTTCGGTCCCATGCATCGACGCGCCATTGCCGCGCGCGCGATGGAAAACCAGATGTTCGCGCTGATGGTCAACCGCTGCGGTTCCGGCGACGAAGCATTGACGTTTCCAGGCTTGTCCGCGCTCGTCGATCCTTTCGGCGAGATCGTCACCGAATTGGGCAGCGCGGAGACCGTGGCGAAGGCGGACATCGACCTGAAGCGTCTCGAAGCCAGCCGCGAGCACTACAACTATCACCATGACGCGCGCGTTCCGCTGGGCCTGACGGCCGTGCAGGAAACCGATGGCACGCGCGCGCTGCTGATCGACGCGCGCGCCCGTAAAGCCGGCTGAAGGCACCGCGCTCCAATCGAAACACAACACCACCGGCCGCCGCTGCGGCCAGGAGACATCATGTCGACTTCATCCTCCGAACCCACGCATCTGAAACGCACGCTCGGCCTGCCGTCGGTGCTGCTGTTCGGCTTGGCCTACATGGCGCCGCTGATCGTCTACGGCACCTATGGCGTGCTCGCGAAAGCCAGCGGCGACACGGCCGCCCTCGCCTATCTGCTCGCGCTCATCGCCATCGTCTTCACGGCCTTGAGCTACGGCAAGCTCGCCCGGATCTTTCCGGTGGCGGGCTCGGCCTACACCTACACGCGCAAGACCTTCAACGCGCATCTCGGCTTCATGATCGGCTGGGCGACCTTGCTCGACTATTTCTTCCTGCCGATGGTGATCTGGCTGATCGGCGCGGCCTATCTCAACGCCGCGTTCCCGCATGTGCCGTCGTGGGTGTGGATCGTCGCGTTCATCGTGCTGACGAGCGGACTGAACATCGTCGGCATCGAACTGGCCGCGCGCTTCAACATCGTGCTGATGATCGTGCAGCTCGTGATCGTCGCGCTGTTCGTCGCGCTCTGCTGGCATTACGCGGCGGCGGTTGCCTGACCGGGCGGCATCGCGATGGCCGAGCCGTTCTTCAAGCCGCACGTGCCGCTCGGCGTAACCATGGCGGGCGCCGCGATTGCCGCCTATTCGTATCTCGGCTTCGATGCGGTTTCCACGCTCACCGAGGAAACCATCGATCCGAAGAAGAACATGCCGCGCGCCATCGTGCTGATTGCGCTGATCGGCGGCGCCATCTTCGTGATCGCGGCCTGGACGATGCAGCTCGCGCATCCCGGTGCCGAGTTCAAGGATACGGACTCGGCCGCGTTCGAAGTCGCGAAGATGATCGGCGGCGATCTCTTCGTGAGCGTGTTCCTCGCGGGCCTGATTCTCGCGCAGTTCGCCTCGGGCATCTCGGCGCAGGCGAGCGTCGGCCGCCTGCTGTATGCAATGGGACGCGATGAGATCCTGCCGCGGCGCATCTTCGGCTTCGTGCATCCGCGCTTCAAGACGCCGGCGTTCAACATCGCCATTGCAGGCGTGGTCGGTTTGATCGCGTTGAAAATGGATGTCGCGACGTCCACGTCGTTCATCAACTTCGGCGCGTTCCTCGCGTTCACGGCGGTCAATCTCTGCGTGATCCGCATCTGGCTGTCAGGGAATCATGGCGAGCGCCGTATCGGCATGCTGGGCGGGCTGGTGTTTCCGGCCATTGGCGCAATCGCCGATATCTGGCTGCTCGCGAGCCTCGAAACGCGGGCGCTCGTGCTCGGCGGCGTCTGGTTCGTGGTGGGGATCGCCTACCTGTGCTGGATCACGAAGTTCTTCCGGCAGGCGCCGCCGGAAGTGGCGCTGTAGGGCGTCCTGCGTACCGGACAGGCCGCGCGCCGGACGCGCGGCCTCCATGCTTCAGAACTTCCACTGCAGGTTGCCCGTCAGCGTGTGATCCTGCGCGCCGCCGCCGTACTGGCCGGAGTACTGCACGCCGAAGCTCAGGTTCTTCGTGATCGCGGCATCCACGCCCAGTTCGACCACAGCGGCATCCCGTGCGATCGGCACGCCCGTCACGTCGAACCCGCTGCCGCCCGCCACGAACGCCACGCGCGAGACCGGCGTGGTGTCGCCCATCGCGTGCCGCCAGCCGGCCATCGCGCGCGCGGTCAGCATGCCGTGCGCGCCGGGATAGAAGCGCCACGCGGCCCGGGCGCCGAGCGTCGAATAGGTGATGCCCTGGTTGTCGGAATCGCCCTTGAGCGCAGCGGGCCCGCTTTCTTCGAAGCCGTCCGACGACACGTTCACGTAGGCCAGCGCGGCGAACGGTTCCACCGCGACCGGTCCCGCCGCGAAACCGTAACCCACTTCGCCGAAGACCTGTCCGATCTTGGTCGTCTCACCCGAGCTTTCCTTCGCGTTGAAGCCCGAGAAACCGATCGTGCGATCCGTGTCCGCATGATTCCACGAGTAGCCGCCGCCCATGCGCACGCCCAGCGGGCCGTACTGCGCGCCGCCGTACAGCGCGAGGTGATAGCTGTCCACCGACGCGCTGGCGTTGAGGTCGTCGCTGATCGAGCCGTGACCGAAGCCCGCGGCCGCGCCCACGCGCCAGTGATCGTTCACGGCCGTATCGACACCGGCGAAGAAGCCGCTCGTGGTCTGCGTCACATCGGATACGCCATTCGAACCGTTCAGCCGGTCATGCGCGCCGTAACCTTGCGCCCAGACCGTCGGCCGCCACGGCGCGCGCTCGGCGCAAGCCGCGCTGGAACCGCGGTGCGTCGTGCCGCCCGCGCTCGTCGAAGTGTCGTCGCACATCGCGCCTTGCGATGACGACAATGCCGCCAGCGGTCCGTCCTCCACCGAGAAGCCGCGACGCAAACGGTCGGTGACGGCGTCGCGCAAGAGGCGGCTGTCGTCGACCAGCATGCTGCGCGTGCTCGCGTAGATCTCGCCGGCGAGCGTCGCGAAGCCCCAGCGGGCGCTCGGCGCGTCGGACAGGAAGATGGCATTGAACACCGGGTTGCCGACACCGAGCTGAGCGATGGCCGTAGCGGCCGCGCGCTGGTTCGGCGTTGCCGCGATCGACGGGAACAGCACGCCGTTCGGCACCAGCGACAGATACACGTTGTTGGCGTCGTAGCCGAGCGTCGGCGTGAGGAACACCAGGTTCGACGTCGCGTTGGTGAAGGTTCCGTTCACCCCGCCCTGCGACGTGAGGATGGTGTAGTTGTTGTCGAGCCCCCACTTGCCGCCGCCTGCCTGCACGTTGACGGTGCCGCCCTGGATCTGGGTCGTGCCGCCCGCCAGGATCTGGCCGCTCTGCTGCTGCGGATTCGCGCCGACGTTGTAGTTCGAGCCGGGTTCGAAGGTGACGTTGCCGGCGACGTTGAGCGCCTGTCCGGGCGTCGTGGCGGCTGCCGTGCCGCCGTTGTGGACCACGACGCTGCCGATCGTGCCGCTGCCCGACACTGTGCCGCCTGAACCCACCGTGACGGGTGCGGCGGGCATCGCGCCGGAGACGTCGAGCGTGCCGCCGCCCACCGCCACGGGGCCCGTGCTCGTGTTGGTGCCGGTCAGCGACAGCGTGCCATCGCCGACCTTCGTCACCGTGCCGCTGCCGCTGATGCTGCCGCCATAGGTCACGTTGTCCGAGCTGTTGAACACCAGCGAACCGTTGTTGTTGATCGGCCCGGTGATGCTGCCGCTGGTGCCGCCGTTGCCCACTTGCAGCGTGCCGCTGTTGATGGTCGTGCCGCCCGTGTAGGTGTTCTCGCCGGTGAGCGTGAGCGTGCCGGGACTCGTCTTGGTGACGCCGCCCGCGCCGCCGATGGTGCCGCCGTAGTCGCCGCCGCCCACCGCGATGCCGCCCGTGCCCACATTGACCGCCGATCCGGACACGCCGTTGAGCGTCGAGATGGCCACTTGCGTGGTGCCCGTGTTGAGCGCGCCGCCGTTGAGGGTGACGGTGCCGCTGCCGAGCGCGGTGCCCGTGTTCGCGGTGATCGTGCCGCTGTTGAGCGTGGTGCCGCCGCTGTAGTTGTTGTTGCCGGCGAGCGTCAGGTTGGCGGCGCCGTCCTTGGTGATGCCGCCGCCGCCCGTGACCGGCGAGGTCAGCGTGAGGTCGTTGCTGCCGCCGAAGGTCGCGCCCGTGTTCAGCGTGACCGCGTTGCCGATGGTGAGCGCCGTGGAGGTATCGAGCGTTGAGGGGGCATCGACTGTCAGGCCGCCGGAGCCGAGCGCGCCGGCATTGCCGAGCACGAGCGTGCCGCCCGCGAGCGAGGTGCCACCGGTGAAGGTGTTGGCGCCGTCGAGCGTCTGCGTGCCCGCGCCGGTTTTCACGATGCCGCCCGTGCCGCTGATGGTGCCGCCATAGACCGAGTCGCCGTTGACCGCCAGAAACAGGCTGTGCGAACCCAGCAGCACGCTGCCGCCCGCGACGCCGGACAGGCCGCCGAGCGTCGGATTCGTGCTCGCGCCGCTCACGTCGAGCACGGCGCCGGGCTGACCGATATCGACGACGCTCGCGCTGTCCAGCGAACCGCCTGCGCCGAGTGCGAGCGTGCCGGCGTTGATCGTCGTGTTGCCGGTGAAGGTCTGCGCGGCCGTGAGCGTCTGCGTGCCGCTGCCTTGCTTGACGATGCCGCCCGTGCCGCCGATGGTGCCGCCAAACGTGGTGTTGTTCGCATCGCCGAAAGCCAGCGTGTTGTCGCCCAGCGCGATGGAAGTGCCGCCCACGCCGCTCAGCGCGCCGATGGTCTGCGGCGTGTCCGCGCCGCTGACATCGAGCGCGGTGCCGGCGTTCGCGAGGTTGACCGCGCCGGTCGATGCCAGGCTGCCGCCCGCGCCGACCGCGACGGTGCCCGCATTCACCGTGGTGCCGCCGTTGAAGGTGTTGCCGCCGGTGAGCGTGAGCGTGCCGCTGCCGTTCTTGGTGACGCCGCCGGCGCCGTTGATCGCGCCGCCGAAAGTGGTGCTGTTGGCGTCGCCGAGCGTCAGCGCGTTGTTGCCCAGCGTGACCGCGGTGCCGCCGACGCCGCTCAGCGCGCCGATCGTGCGTGCGCCGTTCGCGCCGCTCAGGTCCAGTTCGGCGCCCGTGCCCGACAGATTGACGCCACTGCCCGGCGCGAGGTCGCCCGCGCTCGCGAGCACCAGCCTGCCCGCGTTGATGTTCGTGCCGCCCGTGAAGGTCTGCGCGGCGGTGAGCGTTTCCGTGCCCGTGCCCAGCTTGACGATGCCGCCCGTCCCGCCGATGGTGCCGTTGAAGGTGGCGTTGCCTGCATCGCCGAAGCCGAGCGTGTTGCCGCCGAGCGCGACCGAGCTTCCGCCGACGCCGCTCAGCGCGCCGATCGTCAGCGGCGCGCCTGCGCCGCTCACATCGAACGCGGTGCCGGCGTTGGCGAGGTTCACCGCGCCGGTCGGAGCGAGACTGCCGCCCGCGCCCACCGCGATCGTGCCGGCATTGACGGTCGTGCCGCCGGTAAAGGTGTTCGCGCCGGTCAGCGTCTCGGTGCCTGCGCCGTTCTTGACGATGCCGCCCGCGCCGTCGATGGCGCCCGCGAAGGTGCCGTTGGCGGCGGTGCCGAAGGCGAGCGTGTTGTTGCCGAGGCCGACGACGGAGCCGCTCACGCCGTTCAATGCGCCGATCGTCTGCGGTCCGCTCGCGCCGCCGATGTCGAAGCCTGCGCCGGGGCCGGTCAGCGTGACGGACGTCGTCGGCGTGAGGCTGCCGCCCGCGCCCAGCGCGAGCGTGCCGTCGTTGATGGTCGCGCCGCCGGTGAAGGTGTTCGCGCCGGTGAGGGTTTCGGTGCCCGTGCCGGTCTTGACCAGCCCGCCGGTGCCGGAGATCGTGCCGCCGAAGGTGGCGTCGTTCGCGTCGCCGAGTTGCAGCGTGTTCGCGCCCAGCGTCACGTTGGTACCGGCCGCGCCCGCGAGTGAGCCGATGGCCGGCGCCGTGGTGGCGCCGCTCACGTCGAGCGCCGCGCCCGCGTTCACCAGGTTGACGATGCCGGTCGGCGACAGGCTGCCGCCCGCGCCCAATGCGAGCGTGCCGGCATTGATGGCGGTGCCGCCCGTGAAGGTGTTGGCGGCGGTGAGCGTTTCGGTGCCCGCGCCATTCTTGACGATGCCGCCCGCGCCGTTGATCGTGCCGGCGAACGTGCCGTTGGCGGCGTCGCCGAATGCGAGCGTGTTGTTGCCCAGGCCGATGACCGAGCCTGCTGCGCCGTTCAACGCTGCCACGGTCTGCGGTCCGCTTGCGCCGCTGATGTCGAAGCCGGTGTTCGATCCGAGCGTGAGCGCGCCGGTCGCGGCCAGACTGCCGCCCGCGCCGATGGCCAGCGTGCCCGCGTTGACGTTGGTGCCGCCGGTGAAGGTGTTCGCGCCGGTCAGTGTTTCGGTACCCGTACCGTTCTTTACGATGCCGGCCGTGCCGCTGATCGTGCCGCCAAAGGTGGCGTTGGTCGCATCGCCTAAGGTCAGCGGGTTCGCGCCCAACAACACCGACGTGCCGCCGACGCCGCTCAACGCGCCAATCGTCTGCGCGCCGGTTGCGTTTGTCAGGTCGAGCGATGCGCCGGTTCCGGCGAGATCGATCGCGCCTGTCGGAGCGAGACTGCCGGTAGCGCCCAGGGCGATGCCGCCTGCGTTGATCGTCGTGCCGCCGGTGTAGGTGTTCGCGCCGGTCAGGGTTTCGGTCCCCGCACCATTCTTGACGATGCCGCCCGTGCCGCTGATCGTGCCGCCGAACGCGCCGTTGTTGGCATCGCCGAATGTCAGGGTGTTGGCTCCGAGTCCGATCAACGAACCCGTCACGCCGTTCAGCCCGCCGATGGTCTGCGGCCCGCTCGCCCCGGCGATATTGAAGCCCGCCCCCGCGCCCGTGAGCGTCACCGCGCCGGCCGGCGCCAGGCTGCCGCCCGCGCCCAGCGCCAGCGTACCCGCGTTGATGCTGGTGCCGCCGGTGTAGGTATCCGCGCCCGAAAGGGTCAAGGTGCCCGTGCCGTTTTTCGTGAGGCCGGCGGTGCCCGACATCACGCCTGAGAGCGTCGTGCCGTTCGCGCCCTGCACCGTGAGGCCGCCCGTGCCGAGGGTCACCGCGTTGCCGACCGTCAGGCCCGCTGTCCCCGCCTGGATCGTGCCGCCGGTCGAGGTGATCGTGCCGGTGCCGAACGCGCCGCCGTCGTTGAAAATGGCCGTCGAGCCGCCGAGGAGCGTCGTGTCCAGCACCGTCGAGGCGCCGTTGAGCGTCCAGGTGCCGCTGTTCAAGCCGAGATGCTGGAAGTTGATGTAGTTCGACGTATTGATGGTGCCCGCCGTCGGACCGCCCCCCGCCTGCGTCAGCAAGAGCGTGTTGTTTCCGCCCGCGCCGCCGTCCACGATGCCCGGCACGGCGAAGCCCAGCGACAGCCCCGCGATGCCCAGCACGTTCAGGCTCGCGCCGGGCGCGGTGTTCACGGACGAACCGGTCTGCGCCGTGAAGGTATTGGTCGTGCCCGCGCCCATCGACACGCTGCCGTTGATCGTGCCGCCATTGACGAAGGTGTTGCCCGGGCCCGAGGTCGGCGCCTGGAGCGCGACCCGCCCGTTGATGGTGCCCGTGTTGGTGAAGTCGGTGCGCGCGCCGCCATAGGACGCAGCCACGGCCGCATCGTTGGGAATCAGAGTGATGCCCAGCAGCGCCGCCGAGCCCAGCGTGCCGCTGTTGTTGATCGTCGTGGTGCCGCCCGTGCCGTTCTGTGCGACCAGCGCCAGGCCGGTCAGGTCGGCGAGATTGAGGCCGAGCAGACCGGTGGTACCCCTGATCGTGCCGGTGTTGGTGATCCCGACCGTGTTCGCCGACGAATTGCCCACCACCGCGCCCGTCGCCAGCACGCTTAGCACGCCGAGCAGCGAAGGATCGACGGTGCCGTTGTTGACGAGCGTCGGATTCGCGCCGGACATGCTCAGCGCCGTGCCGAGGCCTGGTGTGAGCGTCGCGCCCGGCTGGACCGTCACTGTCTGTTGGGGCGTCGTGCCGACAAAGGCGCCATTCACGCCCGTGCAGGACACCGAAGTCGTGCCGAGGCAAAGCGCTTGCGCGCTGGTGCTCGCGAGGCCCGCGATAATCGCCAGGGAAAAAGAGATGAATAAGGGAAGGGAGTTAAATCGACCGAAACGGGTGCGTGCGACCAAATCATTTTTTCTTGCAAAGCTGTTTTCGACGGCCATCGTCAGCTCCGGCTTGCGCGCATCGTCGACCGCTCCCGACATGGCGGGAGCGGTTTTCAGGCGCACGCAGTTCTCTCAGGTTATGAGCCGACAAACGGGTCCTTTTAGCACGGGTTGTGGAAACGTTTGCGTCGTTCCTCAGGCTGACGGCGCTTTCGCTTCACACCCGCTTCAAAACAAGCCAGGACTCCTGTTTCGTCGAGCTTCTCTCTTAACGGCTTAGCGCAAGCATAGGCCACCCTCTCTTTCGCCTTCAAGCCTGGTTGTCTCTCAACCGACGCCTTGAAGAGGAAAATTATTCTCCTCAATCCAATGATCATATCAATCAAACCTTGATATTGTTTCAATAAACGAAATCGTCCGACCCATTTCTCTTTTAATCATCCAGTTTCATTCTTTTTGCATCCCCGTTTTTTTAACGGCTAGAAACTTGAGTAAAAGACAACATGCAGAAAAAATAACCCGGGATAATCATGCGATCGGCAATTTATTTAGCGTCAGCAATTCGCTTTCCCAGATCTGATAAGCTTCGATTCAAAGTTTTAATCGAGCGACATGACCCGATAAGGCGCCGTTTAAAATGCCGCACTGCCGCAATGACATGCGTCGCAAGACTGAAGCGAGCTTTATCTCATTGCGGAGCGGCAACGCCGCGTTCCGGTTGCCAGCAGCGCAGGCTGAACATCGGCACAACGCCATAGGCGTGATCGAGCATGTCGGACTGAAGCGCCTCGTAGCGCTCCCAGCGAATTTCCGCGATATACACGCAGATTTCCAGCGCCAGCACGGGCGCCGACGATTGCATCTGGCGGATCACCACCGGCATGTCGCGCCGCACCGCGGGATGCGCCCTGAACCATGCGCCGAGGTAGCGGCGGTACAGCCCGAGATTGGTGCGGCGTTCGCCGTCGGGCACGGCGAGCGGCAGGTCGAATGCTTCATGCAATTGCGCAAGCAGGCGATCGTCGGGATAGCGAATCGTGTCCACATCGAAATGGATGGCATGCCGCAGCCGCCGCGCGCCTGCTTCCGTCATCCCGCGCCAGTTCTTCACGCTGTTCGTCAGCAGGACTTGACTGGGCAACATCACGATGGTGTTGTCGAAGTTGCGGACCTTGATGGTGTTCAGCGCGATATCGATCACCGTGCCGTCAGCGACGAAGCCGGGCACTTCAATCCAGTCGCCGACGCGCAGCATGTCGTACGCCGTGAGCTGGATGCTGGCGACAAAGCCCAGCAGCGAATCGCGAAAGATGATGATGAGCAGCGCGGTGATCGCGCTGAGGCCCGTCAGCAGATACACCGGAGAGCGTTCCAGCACGATCGAGACGATGGCGATCAGCGCGACCAGATACACCACGATGGTCGCGATCTGCAGGAAGCTTTTGATGGGCCGCTCGCTCGCGGATGGAACGTGGCTATAGCGTTCCTCGATGCTGTCGCACAGCGCGAGCGCGGCGCGCACCAGCGTCACGACCATGAAGCACGCAGCGAGGATGGCGAGCGGCTGACCGAGGGCCGGGATGACCGGGAAGGTCAGCCCGGTGAGCAGCGGCGCCGCCCAGAAGACGATAGCGGCAGGCACGAGCGGCGCGAGCCGGTGAAACACGCGATGCCGCTCCGCCGCGACCAGCCACTTGCGCCCTTCCTTGCGCGCGAGCCGGCTGACGATCATCAGCATGATCCAGCGCGTCAGGTAATAGCAGACGGCGCTGGCGAGCAGGATGCCCAGCAGCAACGCGACGACCAGCAGCGTCGCGACCATCCAGCTGTCCGTGGAGACGTGGACCTGCCAGTCAGGGCCTCTTTCGATACGCAAGTTACCGAACATGGACGCTCCAGGAAGGGGGCGAACGCGGTCGCCATGCGCGGCGCGTCCGCCCGATTCCTCAGGCCATTCGAATCGACGCGCCGGGTGCGGCGGTCATTGTAGTGGGGTTAATCAGGCGTGCGGAGCGCGCCAGGCCGCATTGAAGCAGAGAATGCGGCGAACGCAGCGTGTCACGCCACCGAAGCCAGCGCGAGATCGATGCCCGATTGCCGGATGCCTGTCGCCGCGGCGGGCGCGAGGCCGTCGTCGGTGATGACCTGGTCGAAGTGCTCGAGACTCGCGACCTTGTACAGCCCGACCGTGCCGTACTTGGAACTCGCGACCGTCAGCACGGTGCGCGATGCGGCGTCCATGGCCGCGAGCTTCACTTCCACTTTCGGCGCCGAGGGTGTAGTCACGCCGCGGCGCAGATCCCATGAACTCGCCGAGATGAAGGCCACGTCGAGCACGACCTGACGCAGCGTGGCCGCGGCCAGCGTGCCGACGCTCGACAGGTTCTTGTGATCGAGCTGGCCGCCGATATGGATGACGTTCACATGCTGCGCGCTCGCGAGTTCGCGCACGATCTCGAAGTCGTTGGTCACGACCGTCATGTTCGAGAGTTCGACGATATGCGGCACGAACGACAGCATCGTGGTGCCCGCATCGAGATAGATGGACATGCCGGGGCGCAGACCTTCGCAGGCGCGGCGCGCGATGGCCTGCTTCTGCGGCTGCTCGACCACCGCCTTCGACTGATGGCTCGGCTCGGTGTTCAGGTGACTGGCAATGCGCACGCCGCCCGGCACCGTATAGACGAAGCCGGCTTCTTCCAGCGCGGCGATGTCGCGCCGCACCGTCATGTGCGAACAGTTGAACGATTCCATCAACTGATGCACCGAGAGCACCTTGTCGCGGCGCAACTGACGCAGCATGGCCTCGCGCCGCTGATCGGGAATCAGCGGGACTTCGGCGGCATCGGGTTTGGCTTGGCTCGACATGAAGAGTTCTGGGTTAGGCATCCCGCGCGACGCAGCGTGCGCGGCGGGTCGCGGGTCGCCTATCTTAGCCGATGAACATATTGATGAGCAGCACGCCGCCCAGTCCCACCAGCGACTGCACGCACAGCATCAGCGTCCAGGTGCGCAGCGTCTGCGCCACCGTCAGCTGGAAATACTCCTTGAAGAGCCAGAAGCCGGAGTCGTTCACGTGCGAGAGCATCACCGCGCCGGACGCCGTGGCCAGCACCATCAGTTCCGGCGAGACGCCCGGATGCGACATCAGCAACGGCGCAACGATGCCCGACGCCGCAACGGTCGCGACCGTCGCCGAGCCGACGCAGACGCGCAGCAGCGCCGCGATCAACCAGGCCAGCACGAGCGGGCTCACGGCCCACGTCGACGTGTGCGAAACGATGATCGTGTCGAGATGGATCGACGTCAGCATCTGCTTGAAGCCGCCGCCCGCGCCGAGAATCAGCAGGATCGCGGACAGCGGCGCGATGCCCTTGCTGATCATCTTCTGCATATCCGCCAGCGGGAAGCGTCCCTTGATGCCCAGCGCGAAGAACGCGAAGATCACGGCGGCGAGCAGCGAAAGAATCGGGTCGTTGAGCGACTGGAAGAATACATACTGCCCGCTGCCCTTCACGCTGTAGTCCATGCCGACGGTGCCGATCAGCATCAGCGCCGGCGGAATCAGCAGACACAGCACGGACAACGCGAGCGAGACTTCGCCGTTGCTTTCCGCGTCGGTGCGCGTGCCGCCCGGACCCTTCGCGAGATCCGGCGCCGGCCCGAAGAAGCGGCGCGCGAGCGTCGTGAAAAGCGGGCCGGTGATGACGGCCGCCGGAATCGCGATCATCAGGCCGTACAGCAGCGTGAGGCCGGTGTTCGCGTGATAGGCGTTGACGGCGAGCGTCGGCGCCGGATGCGGCGGCAGCAAACCGTGCGACACATACAGGCCGGCGGCGAGCGGCAGGCCGATATACAGCAGATGGCTGCCGGTGCGGCGCGCGATGGTATAGACCAGCGGCGCGAGCATGATGAAGCTCACGTCGAACAGATGCGGCATGCCGATCAGCAGCGCCGCCGCGCAGACCGTCCACGGCGCGAGCCACAGCGGCCGCTTGCCGACGAAGGCATTGGCGATGCGGTCCGCGCCGCCCGTGCCGATCATGATGCCGCCCAGCACCGCGCCCAGTCCGACCACCGGACCGGTACGCGCCAGCGCGCCGCCGAAGCCCTTGGTGAAACTGTCGATGGCATGCTCCGGCGTCACGCCTGCCGCAAGTCCGAGTCCGAGCGCCGTCAGCGTCAGCGCGATGAACGGACTCAGCTTGAATCGCGCAATCAATACGATCAGCACGATGATCGCGATCACCGCCATCGTGATCGTTCCAAATTCTCCCCGCATGGTCTCCCCTTCCTTCTGTTTCAGTGTGTGTCGTAGCCCGCTGCGCTTATTCGCAGCCCTCTTCCCACGCGCGCAGCAGCGCTTCGTCGGGATTGCGCAGGTCGGCGATGGTGATGAGTTCGCCCACCTTCACATCGCGGGCCAGTGTGGTGTGGGCCGCGAGATAGAGCGGCGACACGTCGCCCGGCGCGCTGCTGCGATCGAGCAGCACGGCCTGCACGCCGGTCACGTCGTGGTGATGGCCGCCCATGTGCAGCACCGTGCCCGCCGCGATGTCCACATTCGCGCGGCCCGCCAGCACAATGCATTGCGCCGGCTTCGCAGCGCCCGAGGGCCGGCCGTGCAGCACCGCGTCGAGCAGCGAAATGGGCGTTTCGACGCCCATGAAGTGATACGGCAGATACATGCACGCGTAGCGGCCGTTGCGGCTCACCACGTGGCCCTTCTGCGCGAGCAGTTCCCAGGTCGGCTTATCGAAGGTGCGCACGACGACGAACACGCCGCCCGCGAAGCTCGCTTCGTCAGGACGGCGCAGCATGTTGAACACTTCGATGACGCCGCCGCGCGACAGCACGCCGCCGTCTTCGCGCAGCGCATAGATGTCCGCGAGTTCAGTGGTGCGTGCAACCGGGTAGTGCAGCAGTTCGACGTCCGACACGAGGTTCGTGTTGGTCGCGACCACGCTCATCTCGCAGTAATCCGCCGTCGCCGAGGTCTTGCGGCCGCGCAATGCCGCGCGGCGTGCGGCGAGCGTCGCGGCGATGTCGTCGCCGAGCGTCATCAGCCCAGCCAGTTCCGGCGCGGCAAAGGTCTGGTCGAGCTGCGTGACGTTGCCGGTGTCGGCATCGAACACGAGGTCGTATTCGCTCGACTTGCCCGCCGCGACCACGTCGAGCCCCAGCACGCGCGCCCACGTCACCCAGCCGATCAGGTTCGACGGCTGGTCGCCGTCCGCCGTGGTGTACACGACGCCCTGGCGTTCCGCGAGCCGCGCGAGCGCGACGCCCGCCACCGAATCGACTTCCTTGCTGACCATCGCGACGTGGCGCTTCGCTTCGAGCGCCGCCACCGCCACGCGATATCCCACCGACGGATTGCCAGTCGCCTCGACAAGAATGTCCCACTCCGACGACGCCAGCAGCGCGACATCCGCGACCAGCGCAATCTGACCGGCGGCGAGCGCTGCCACGCTGGCCGCGTCGGTGCAGTCGACGAGCGACGCCTCGGCGAAGCCCAGTTCGAGGCACATCGCGCGCAGGCCCGGAACGTCGAGATCGCACAGTGCGGCGGGCACCAGCCGTTCGATCAGCCGCGTCTGCGCCAGCAGCGTGCGGGCAAAACCGCCCTTGGCGCCGGTCAGCGCATAGCGCACCGGCTGGACTGTCTGGGCCGACGACGGCGAGGCAAAGAGAAGCTCGAAATTCATCTTGGGATCCGCGCAAAAAAAGCGTGGCCGGCAGATTTTTCCGCCGACGAACGGGAAATAAAGGGAAAAAAGGAACGCGGACATCGTCTACGTCGAATACCGCAGACGTTAACGCTCTTTACCATTCACGTCAATTTTTTTAACACCGATTAACACGAACCGTTCATCGCGCCGTACAATCGATGCACGGAGGAACACCATGCACACACGCACACGCCGTCCCGTACTGGGATGCATCGCAGACGACTTCACCGGCGCCACCGACCTCGCCAGCACCCTCGTGCGCCGCGGCATGCGCACGATCCAGACCATCGGCGTGCCCGCATCCGCCGTGGTCGAGGACGTGGACGCGCTGGTGGTCGCGCTGAAATCGCGCACCATCGACGCGCAAGACGCCGTCGCGCAATCGCTCGCTGCGCTCGACTGGCTGCGCGCGCAGGGCTGCCGCCAGTTCTTCTTCAAGTACTGCTCGACCTTCGATTCGACCGACGCGGGCAATATCGGCCCGGTCGCCGAAGCGCTGCTCGATGCGCTCGCGGAAAACGGCAGCGAGGGCGACTTCGCCATCGCCTGTCCGGCCTTTCCGGAGAACGGGCGCACCGTGTATCGCGGGCATCTGTTCGTCGGCGATGCGTTGCTGAACGAGTCGGGCATGGAAAACCATCCGCTCACGCCGATGCGCGATCCCAACCTCGTGCGCGTGTTGCAGCGGCAGTCGAAGTCGAAAGTGGGCTTGATCGGCAGCGCCACCGTCGTGGCCGGCGCTGCGGCGGTGCGTGAAGCCATCGCGCGGCTGCGTGCGGACGGCGTGCGCCTCGCCATCGCCGACGCCCTCACGGACGCCGACCTGCGCGCGCTTGGCGAAGCCTGCGCCGACCTGCCGCTCGTCACCGGCGGTTCGGGCGTCGCCATCGGGCTGCCGGAGAACTTCCGCCGCGCGGGGCTGATCGAACCGAACGAACAGGCCGCCGACCTGCCGTCCGTCAGCGGGCCGGCGCTCGTACTGGCCGGCAGCGCGTCGAAGGCGACCAATGCGCAGGTGGCCGAATGGCAGGCCGCGCGTCCCGCCTTCCGCGTCGATCCGCGTTCGCTCGCGCGCGGCGAGGCGGTGGTTGAAGCGGCGCTCGCTTTCATCGACAGCAACGCCGGACAGCCCGTCCTGATCTACGCGACGGCCGCGCCCGAGGAAGTGGGCGAAGTGCAACGCGAACTCGGCGTCGCGGCGGCGGGCAAGCTCGTGGAAGACGCGCTCGCGGCCATCGCGCGTGAAGCGAAAGCGCGCGGCGTGCGCAAGTTCGTGGTGGCGGGCGGCGAGACCTCGGGTGCAGTGGTGCAGGCGCTCGACGTGAACATGCTGCAGATCGGACCGCCGATCGACCCGGGCGTCCCCGTGACAGTCGCGCTGGGCGAGACGCCGCTGGTGCTCGCGCTCAAGTCGGGCAATTTCGGCGCACGCGATTTCTTCGCGAAGGCGCTGCGTTATGCCGAGGGAGAACGTTCATGAGCAGCGCGATGATCAACACCGGCAGCGACGCGAAGCTGCGCGAGGAAATCTGCACGGTCGGCGCGAGTCTCTATGCGCGCGGCTATACGGTGGGCAGCGCGGGCAACATCAGCGCGCGCTGCGAGGACGGCTGGCTCATCACGCCGACCGACGCCTGTCTCGGCCGCATGGATCCCGCCGATATCGCGAAGGTCGACGCGCAAGGTCAGCACGTCTCCGGCGGCCGGCCTTCGAAGACGCTGGAGCTGCATCGGCGCATCTATGCGGGCAATGCGGACACGCGCGGCGTCGTGCATACCCATTCCACGTCGCTGGTCGCGCTGACGCTCGCGGGCGTGTGGAGCGATGAAGACGTGTTGCCGCCGATCACGCCGTACTACGTGATGAAGGTCGGACATGTGCCGCTGGTGCGCTATCGGCGTCCGGGCGATCCGCAGGTGGCCGCCGAGATCGCGGCGCGCGCGGCCTCGGTGCGCGCCGTGTTGCTGGAGCGTCTCGGTCCTGTGGTATGGGAACGCAGCGTCTCGCACGCGTCGTGGGCGCTGGAAGAACTGGAAGAAACCGCGCGCCTGTGGCTCATGACCACGCCGCGTCCCGCACCGCTCGAGCAATCCGCCATCGACGAGCTGTGCAGCACGTTCAACGTGCGCTGGTAGTGGTCCCGCGATGATGCGCATCATCGGCCAGGAATTGCCGGTGATGCGCCTCGGTTTCATCGTCGGCGGGGAACATGCATTCCAGGCGCAACTCCTGCGCCGCCACGCTCTGCGGCGTGCCCACCGTCGTGACGAGCGAGAAGTAGCGCAGCACGCGTGCGCCGCGTGAAAACACCATCGGAATGACCGGCGCGCCCGGCGTGGCGGATGGCTCGTGATGCGTGCGCCAGTCCTGCGGCACGCCGGGATAGGCCAGCAGATCATCCAGCAGCCGCGTGGTGCCCGCGTCCAGCACGCGGCCCACCGATTCACGCTGCACACGCTGGAGCAGACTCCGCGCAAGCTCCTCCCAGTGCATCATGTGCGGCCGCATGCCGTGCGGATCGAACATCAGATGCAGCATGTTGCGCGGCCCCTTGCGCGCAGCCATGTCGATGAAACTGCTGAAGAAGCGCGGCGCCGCGTCATTGGTCATCAGCACGTTCCAGTGCCGGTCCATCACGATGGCCGGAAACGGCTCGTGCTGGCGCACCACGCGTTCAAGCGCGCGAATCACGCCCTGCATCTCCTGCGCACTCCAGGGCGCTTCCGAATACATCGGCGCATAGCCCGCTGCGAGCAGCAATGCATTGCGCTCGCGCAGCGGCACATCGAGTGTCTGGGCGAGCGTCAGCAGCGTGTCGCGGCCCGGCACGCTGCGTCCGCTCTCGATGAAACTGATCTGCCGCTGCGAAATCCCCGCCTCCAGCGACAGATCGAGCTGACTGACGCCACGCACGTCGCGCCAGTAGCGCAGCAGGTCGCCGAGGCCGGACGGCGGCGGGGGGCGGTCGGGACGCGTGTCGTTCATCGAATCTCCGGGGTCGGATGCCATGCAAATGCTTCGAACTGCGTTTCGAGCGGCGGCTGCGCGATGCTGCCCGCGTAGTTCGTGATCGTCGATGCCGCCACCACCGCGATGACCTCCAGTATCTGCTCGTCGCTGAAACCTGCTGCGCGGAAGCGTTCCTGGTCGTGCGCGCTGATCCGCCCACGCCTTTCGATCAGCGCCCGCGCCAGCCCCGACAGCGCGGCAAGCGTGGCGTCGGCGGGCAAGGCGCCGTGGCGGATGGCGTCGACATCGGCGGGCGGCACGCCTTCCTTCAGCGCGAGCGCCGTGTGAAACGCAACCGGCCATTCGCTCGCGTTCACCACCGCATTGGTCAACAGCAGCGTCTGGATCTGCGGTTCGGTCAGGCTGCTCGCGTGCACGCGCTCGAACAGCCCGATAAAGCCGTTGATCAATACCGGCGATGCGGCCATCGCCCCCGCGATGTTCGGAATCAGGCCAAAGCGTTGTTGCAGTTGCTCGAGCACGGGCCGCAATTGGGCCGGTGCGGATGCCGGCGTGTGAATGACATGGCTGGACATGAAGCTCTCCTGTTGGCCGGCGCGACCGGAATGGCCACGCGATGACCCCACAGTAATGACGCGGGCGCGGCGTGCCAATTACATCGGGTGTAATCACGGCGCAACAGATTTTCTGCGCGCAAACGTTTTCCTCCGAAACAAATCCATTCTCCTCAGAAAATTCGTAACAAACCGTTTCCTCCAGTGAACGCTTAACTTACACTTGCGAACGATTCTCATTCGGAACGTTTCACGTTGCGTCGCCCTCACCCCTCCAGCCAGAAGATCCAGCACGTCATGTCTCATCGCCAAAGCCAGGCGTCGAATTGCCGACGCACCGCCGTATCCCGCGCGGTCCAGCATCTCTTCTTCGGTTTCATCGCCACCTCGGCAACAGCGGGCATCGCTCACGCGCAAAGCGCGGAGGCGGCTTCGTCGGTTCAGCCGACTTCGCTGCCCGCCGTCGTGGTCAAGGGCACGTCCACCAGCGACCTGCCCGCGCCCTATGCCGGCGGCCAGGTGGCGCGGGGCGGCGGCATCGGCGTGCTGGGCACGTCGAATGTGATGGACCAGCCGTTCAACACGACCAACTACACCGAGCAATTCATCCAGGACACGCAGGCACGCACGATCGGCGACGTCGTCGTGAACAACGCGTCGGTGCGTACCGAGCAAAGCAGCGGCGGCTTCGGCGACGTGTTCGAGATTCGCGGCTTCGCGGTGCAGGCCACCGATGTCGCCCTGAACGGCCTCTACGGCATGGTCTCGACGGCGCGCGTGCCGGTGAACCTGCTGGACCGCGTCGAAGTGCTGCAGGGCCCGGGTTCGCTGATGTACGGCATGGGACCGTCGGGCAGCGTCGGCGGTGCGATCAACATCGTCACCAAGCGCGCCGACGACACCCCGATCACGCGTCTCACCGCGCTGTATCAGTCGAAAGGACAGTTTGGCGTTGCCGCTGACGTCGGCCGGCGCTTCGGCGACGAAGGGCAGTTCGGCATTCGCGTGAACGGCCAGATCAAGGATGGCCAGACGAGCATCGCGCACGGCAATCAGTTGCAGGGCGACAGCGCCGTGGGCCTCGACTATCGCGGCAAGAACCTGCGCTGGTCGTTCGATGCCTACAACGTCTCCGAGAACACGGACGAGCTCCGCTCGCAGATCGGCCTGGGCACGGCCACCGCGGTGCCCGCCGTGCCGTCCGGCTATGCCAACCTCTATCCCGGCTCGAAGCTCAAGCTGCGCGATTCGGCCGTCATGACGCGCCTCGAATACGACATCAACCCGCATGTGACCGTCTACGGCGCGGCAGGCGAGCACTACGGCACATCGGCGCAGAACTTTCCGTCGGCGAGCGGCATGACCAACGCGGGCAACTTCTCGGTTCGCAACGGCTACTACGACGCCTACAACCGCACGAAAACGATCGATGCGGGCCTGCGCTTCCACTTCGACACCTTCGGCGTGAAGCACACGCTCGTCACCGGCATCACGAGCCTGAACAAGGAAGACGGCTACTTCTACGCACTCGGGACGGCGGCCCAGGCGGTGCCGTCGAGCCTGTACAACCCGACGCCGCTCCCGCCGATGACCACGCCGCGCGGCGACGCGCAACGCAGCGCGCAGTTGCGTCTGAACAGCCAGCAGGTCATCGACACGATGTCGTTCTTCAATGACCGTCTGTTGATCACGGGCGGCCTCCGCCGTCAGACCATCGGCCTCGACAACTACGATGTATCGTCGGGTTCGCGCACCGGCACGATCGACCAGCAGGCGATCACGCCGCTCGCGGGTATCGTGTTCAAGCCGCTCAACAATATCTCGGTGTACGGCAACTTCACTTCGGGGCTGACCAACGGCGGCAGCGCGCCTGCCGGTGCGGTGAACGTGGGCCAGGTCTTCGCGCCGTACAAGTCGAACCAGTACGAAGCAGGTGTGAAGGCGGACTGGGGACGCGTGATGACCTCGGTGTCGGTCTTCCAGATCTCGCAACCGAATGGCGTCCTGAACCCGACGACGCTGGTCTACGGTTATGACGGCCGCACCAAGGTGCGCGGTCTCGAGCTCTCGGCGTATGGCGAAGTGTTCCGCAACCTGCGTCTGATGGCGAGCGCGACATTCTACGATCCGAAGCTCGAAGGCACGGCTGGCGGCGCCAACGACGGCAACGATCCGGCCGGCGTGCCGAAGTTCGCCCTCAATCTCGGCGCCGACTACGACCTGCCGTGGGTGCCGGGCCTGAGCGTGAACGGACGCATCATCCACACCGGCGCGCAGTACTACAACGCGACCAACACGCTGCGTCTGCCTTCATGGACGCGTTATGACGCGGGCCTTCGCTACAGCACGCGCATTGCGAGCAAGGATGTGATCTTCCGCGCGAACATCGAGAACCTGTTCGGCAGCCGCTACTGGATCCAGCAAGGTACGTATATCTCGAATGCCGCGCCGCGCACAGTGTTGTTGTCCGCCGAGTTCAACTTCTGACGCTTGCGTTGAAGCACTTCCAGTGATGGACCAGGCCGGACCTGTACAGGGTCCGGCCTGGTCGCTTGCAACGCACCTTCGTTCAGAGCGATGAGCGCGGCAGATAACCGCTTGGCCTGCGCCTGAGCCTGCGGCTCATCTTGAGCGCAAGCAACACCGGCTTCGAAATATGCGGACGCAGGATGGCATGCTTGCGCACGTACTTAGGCACGTACCATTCGGAACAGGTGCCTGCATAAAACAGCGCAGCATCTCCGGCGCGCAGTGAACGCGGCGCCTGCCCCTCCGATGTGACGATGACTTCGCCTTCGATCACGTAGATGGTTTCGTCGGCATCGAAATACCATCTGAAACGGCCGGCCGTGCAATCCCAGACCCACGACGATGTGGTGGTATCGCGGCTGCGCGACCACTGGCCGCTGCGCGCGACCGGCTGTCCTTCTATGATCCAGGCCGGATCGATCGGATCGGGCTTCAGCAAAACATCGTCCAGCCGGACGGCCTCGAAAACAGGAGTGTTCATGACTTTCCTTTACCGTGGCTGATGACCGATCATGAGCAGCGCTGAAAGAAGCTCGCGCGTGCTATTCGGTAAGTTGGCGAACCTGCAATGGCTCAGGTTGCCTTGCGTTGCAGTTTCATCAGCAATACTGGCTCGTCCTGATGGGCTGTCTTACAAGACACCCACGAAATGAAAACGTTCATCGCATGGCGACGATTCACGCGCTGCGAATCTTTGCAATCCTCATTCCCGCACTATCGTTTGCTAGCCTCTGTCGGCGGAAAGCGAATGTGTCTCGCGAGTTATGTGCGTTGTCGCACATAACTCGCGCTTCTTTCGAAGTCACTGAAACAGCTCGGGTTGCAGCTCGGGTGAATGCTCGTCGTGAACCTGAACCGGCTTGCGCAGCGACAGGATTTCATTGCGCACCACGGAGTCGGGATCGAAGCCGGCGGGATTGCGCTGGATCAGCCAGACGCGTCCGTGCGTCGCGAGCGCGGCTCTGACAATCTCGCGATCCGCCGGGATGATCCCGGGCGCGGCGACATTGCTCATATACGGCCGCTTCAGTCCGATCGCAGGAAACGGCGAAGGCATGACGAGCACGTCCGGGAAGTCATGATAGTTTTTCGCGTAATACTGCACGGCCACATCGACTTCATTCGGACTGACGATCAGCAGGTCGCCGCTGCGGCGATGATTCGCGACTTCCGCCACGCTTGCCCGGAAGTCTTCCTGTACGCCGCGATAAAGCTGCATTGCCTGCACGCCCGACAGCAGCAACAACAGCACGAGCACGCCAAGTCGGCTGCGATTGCGCGGCAATGCCCACACGATGCCAAGCGCTGTCAGGAACATGATGGGCGCGGCCATCCACTCGAACAGGCGGTCCATGAAGATGGGCCGTACCAGCACGCTGTAGGCAACGATGAACACGAAGGGCAACACGAGAACGATCGCTACATGCACCGCCACTGCGCGGCATCTACGCCACAGGATCAGCCAGGCCCCGGCACAGAGCAGCAGTACGGGCAGCAGCGTGAGCCGGGCGCCGGCGGCCAGCGACCATGCCTTGAGGAAGTCGATCCATTCGAGCTTGACCCAGAACGACGACTGCACATACTTGGTCGCTGCAATCAGGAAGTGAACGTATGGCGACCAGAGCGCCAGCGCCACCACGAACGGCGCCGCGATGATCGAGGCCGCCATGAGGCGGTTGCCGCGCGCCCAGCCGAGCGTCGCGACCAGCAGTCCGAGTCCGACTGCGAACGCAACAAGCACCGCCGTGTTGTGCGACCACAAAGTTGCGCATGCGGCAAGCGACAGCCCCACCAGCGCGGGCAACAGCCGTCCCCGTTGAGGTGCAGCGTTGCCTTCATCGGGTGCGCGGCTGTCGGTGAGCTGCCGCAGCACGATGACGGAGCACAGGATGGCGACCGTCGCCGCAAAGGCTTCGAACGCATAGGGACGCGCCAGTTCGCCATACAGGATGCTGCCCTTGTTGGTTGCGATGAGCAGACCCGCGATGAGCCCCGCGCGTTCGATCACGGCCCCGGCCCGCAACAGCCTGCCGCTCACGGCAACAACCAGCACCGTTGCCACGCTGATGATGACCGATGGCACACGGACCGAGAATTCGGAGTCGCCGAACCATCCGATCCATATCTTGAGCAGCGAGTAGTACATCGGCGGGTGAATCTCATACAGCGGGACGACATGCCAGAGCTCGTACCACGGCCGCGCGGCGAACCATACGCTGTAGGCCTCGTCCATCTGCAATGAGCGGCTTCCCAGCGTGATCAGACGCAAGGCAAGCGCAAGCAGGCCGATCGCGATGCAGATGCCCCAGAACGTACGGCGGGACAACGGCCTGCTTCCACACAGGAACGCTTGAATGAAGGTACCGGAACGGCCGGACGAAACGGGCATGGAAGCGTTCGGTGCAAGTTCAGGCGAACGCGGCGCGCTGGCGGATGGTCTCTCCATCTAGACTCCTGGATGACGTATTCATCAGTTCTGAGGATGCCCACTGCTTCGTGGCGCGGCGAGTTCGGAAGCAACAATCGGGCACGAGTTGAAACGTTTGCCACCCCGGGCGCACCGGATTTCATACGAAGAATTGTGAACCGCTGTTGCGTGGGCGTTGCGTGAAGCGCGCAATGGGCAGCACGGGCGAAACAGATGCGTTCCGCCCATGCACGCTCGAGTACGCGTATTGTGAAATTTACGAGGTCGATTGAAACGATGGACTGCGCGCGGCGCGATTCGTTTCTCGCCGCTTCGGCTTGGATACCGAACTTGACGCAAGCGCCGTGTCGACGCCAGCACGTACGTTCATGTCATCCTCGTTACGGACTGCAAGAAAGCGCGGCGCGCCATCCGAGACCCTCGACAGTCGATCCCCGAGGCCGATACTCGCAACCAATCCAGCCACCATAACCGTGACCGCGGATGCACGCCGTCAGTTCCTTCCACGGCATGTCGCCGGAACCGGGTTCGTGGCGGCCCGGCACGTCGGCGAACTGAACATGAGCGATATGCCGCGCATGAAGCGCGAACTGCTCCACCACATCCTGGCCCATCATGCGGCAGTGATAGGCGTCGAAGAGCAGACGCACGTTCGCTGCCCCGCTCTCTTCGATCATCTGGCTCGCATGATCGAGGTCACGCAGGACATAGCCCCGCGCATCGGTCTGGTTGAGGCATTCGAGCAATAGCGTGACACCGCTGCCTTGCGCGGCATCGGACGCCCAGCGCAGGTTCTCGCGAAACGTAGCGCCTGCCTGTTCGCGCGACACGTCTGCGGGAACGAGTCCCGCCATCACATGAACGAGCGGACAGCGCAGCTCCGATGCATAACACAGCGCCCGCCGCACGCCCTCGCGAAAGCGCTCGCGTTCTCCCGGCATGCACGCGAAGCCATTGGCGCCTGGCTGGCCCGGCATCGCGGCCGGCGTGTTGATGAGCACCTGTTCGAGGCCGGTCGCGGAGAGCTTCGCGCGCAGCGTGGCGGCATCGAATTCGTAAGGCGACGCGTACTCCACCGCGGCGAAGCCCGCCTTGGCCGCGGCCTCGAAGCGCTCGATGAAAGGAAGCTCGGTGAACAGCCACTTGAGATTCGCGCAGAATCGCAAGACGCCTGCTTCGCTCGCGGCCACCATCATGCTGCCTCACGCAGCGCGACGATCAGCTCGATCTCCACCGGCGCGCCATGCGGCAACTGCTGCACGCCGATCGCACTGCGCGCGTGCGCGCCGATCGTGCTGCCGAGTTCGTCGATCAACACGCGCGATGCGGCATCGATCACCTTGCCCTGCGCCGTGAACTCGCTCGTGCACGCGACGAAGCCTGTCAGCTTGACGATCGCCGCGATGCGTTCGCGCGAGCCCAACGCGCGTTCGAGCGCGGCAAGACACGCTCTCGCCGAAAGCGCCGCGGCGGACTCGGCGTCCTCCAGGCTCACGGCATCGCCCACCCTGCCGCGAAACTTCAACTCGCCCTGTTCGCGCGGCAATTGCCCGCTGACGAACGCAAGCGTGCCGACGACCCTCACCGGCGCGAGCAGCGTGCTCGGCGCCTGCGCATTCGAAGCTGTCATGGCGTCGGGCCTCAATAGACGGAGCGTGAAAGGTCGATACCGAAGTATTGCTTCCAGATCGCGTTGAGCTTGCCGTTCTGGAGATTGCTCGCGACCCATGTATCGAGCCATCCCTGCATGGCCGCGTCATCCTTCTTCAGGCCGATGGCCAGCGGATCTTCCGCCACCTGGAACTGATATTCGAAGTTGGCAACCGGGCTGGCCTGCTTGACGGCCAGCGCGTCCGCCAGCGCGGCCACGAAGATGCTCTGCTGGCCCGATGAAACCGCGGTGCGTTCCGTTGCTTCGTCGAGATAACGCACGATGTTGACATCCTTGACGTTCTTGTCCTTGATGGCCGCGACGAGATCGAGATCGGCGGTGGTGCCGCGCGCGGTCGCCACTGTCTTGCCGGACAGGCTCGACACGTCCTTGAGCGTGTTCTTGCCAGGCGCGACCACGAAGATCGGCTCGGTTGCATAGGCGCGGCTGAAGCCGATGACCTTCTTGCGCTCGTCGGTCACGGAGAACGAGGCGACCACGATATCCGCCTTGCCCGTCAGCAGGAACGGGATCCGGTTGGGACCGTTGACGGGCACGACATTGAGCTTCACACCCAGGTCCTTCGCGATCAGGCGCGCGATATCGAGGTCGGTTCCGGTCTGCACGGCGTTCTTGTCGATCATGCCGTAGGGCGGATGCGTGAAGTCAATGCCGACATTGATCGTGCCGCGCGACTTGATGTCCGAGAGCGTGTCCGCGCGAGCCGCGCCAGCCGTCACGCACACGGCCAGCGCGATCGTCAACAGGCCTTTGAGATTGCTTTTGAACGTCATTTCATGTGCCTTATAAAAGAGGGATAAACAGGAACTACAAGCCGTTGCCGACGAAACACCGAAGCTCGGTCGAACGGGGCGAAGCGAGCATCTCCGCACCGCCCTGCTCCCAGATCACGCCGTCGTTCATGAAGACCACCTTGCGCGCCACCGAGCGCGCGAAGGCCATCTCGTGCGTGACGATCAGCATCGTCATGCCGTCGTGGGCCAGCCGCTCCATCACGCGCAGCACTTCCCCGGTCAATTCCGGATCAAGGGCCGAGGTCACTTCGTCGAAGAGCATCACCGCGGGCTGCATGGCAAGCGACCGTGCAATGGCCACGCGCTGCTGCTGACCGCCCGACAGTTCATGCGGATACGCCGCCCCGCGCGCGCCGAGTCCCACCTGATCCAGCACGTGCGCCGCGAGCTCGTTCGCTTCCGCGCGTGCGGTCCCTCTGACCTTGAGCGGCGCGAGCGTGATGTTCTGCTGCACCGTCAGATGAGGAAACAGGTTGTAGCTCTGGAACACGATGCCGACATCGAGCCGCAGCGCGCGGAGATCCACATCGGCAGCATCGAGCCGGTGCCCGCAGACGTCGAGCGAACCGCCGCTGATGCGCTCCAGGCCGTTGACGCAGCGCAGCGCCGTGCTCTTGCCGGAACCGGAGCGGCCGATCAGCGCGATCACCTCGCCGCGTTGCACGTCGAGATCGATGCCCTTCAACACTTCCGTCGAGCCGTACGCCTTGCGCACGCCGCGAAAACTGACCATGGTGTTCATTGTGTGGAGTCTCCCGTGGAGCGCGCGCCGAAGCGGCCGGCACGCTCCAGATGCACGCTGATGCGCGCGACCGGATAGCAGAGCAGGAAATACACGCCCGCCGCGAGCGTGAAGATGAGGAACGGTTCGAACGTGGTGTTGTTGACCATGCGCGACGAATAGGTCAGCTCGCCCATGCCGATCACCACCGCATACGACGTGTTCTTGATGAGCGACACGATGAAGCCGACTGTTGGCGGCACCGAGATGCGCAATGCCTGCGGCAGGATCACGTAGCGCATGCGTTGCATGTACGAGAGCGCGAGCGATTCGCCTGCTTCCCACTGCGTCGCGGGCACGGCGAGAATCGCGCCTTTCCAGATCTCCGCGAGATAGGCACCCGCGTTGATGGCGAGCGCGACCGAAGCCGCGATCACCGGCAGCACGTCGAAGCCGAAAAGCCCGATGCCGAAGTACGCGACGAACATCGCCACGGGCAAGGGAATGCCCTGCAATATGTGAACGTAAGCGCGGCTCAATCCCAGCACCACGCCGCGCGACGACACCAGCATCAACGCCACCGGCAGCCCGATCAGCGCGCCGCCCAGCGCACCCGCGACCGACAGTTCGAGCGTGGAAAGTGCGCCCTTGAGCATGAAGGCCAGTTGCGCGTCGGTGAGATTGAAGAAGCTCATGAGCGTGCTCCCCGCGCGCCGGTCATGCGCAGGCGCGGGAACAGCGCGCCGCCCGCCGCGAGCAGCAGCCAGCGCAGCGCGCTGGCCAGCGCAAGATAAGCGACGGCGATAACGATATACGCCTCGAAGCCGCGAAAGGTGATGGACTGGATGAGATCGGCGACGCCCGTCAGTTCTTCCGCCGAAATCTGCGACATGATCGACGTGGCCAGCAGCATCAGAATGAACTGGCTCACCAGCGCGGGATACATCTTCTCGATGGCCTGCGGAATCTCGACGTGCCACAGCACCTGGCGGCGCGACATCGCCAGACACGAGGCCGCTTCGATCTGACCGTGCGGCACGGCTTCGAGCCCTGCGCGCATGATCTCGGCGGTATAGGCGCTGACGTTGACGACGAGCGCCACGATGGCCGCACCAAACGCCGGAACGTGCAGACGGATCGCGGCCAGTCCGAAGAAGATCCAGAACACTTGCAGCACGAGCGGCGTATTGCGGATGACTTCGACATAGGCGCGGATCGCACGCGAGACCGCCGCGCTTCCGTGCAGGCGCCCCACAGCCAGCACGATGCCGAGCACGAAACCGGGCAAGGTGGCGATCAGCGTCATGCGTATCGTGAGCCAGACGCCGTAGAGCAGATCGCCCCAATACTCATGCAGGAAACTGAAGTCGAAGTGATAGTTCATGATGGACGCTCCGATGAAGATCGGTCGAGACATTCGAGGCCGTAACGGACATAGGCGCTGCGCGCAAGCGGCGCATCCAGCCAGTTCAGCAGGGCTTCGGCTTCCGGTCGCCGCGTCGGGTTCGCGAACGCGGCGATGGAAAAGCAGGTATGGGACTGGACCTCGTCGGGCAACGGGCCGGCCAGGCGAATGCCCTTCACGATCGCCAGTTCGCTCAGTTGCTGAATGGCGAGGTCCGCTTCGCCGCGCACGATGCATTCACCCGTCAAGCCTTTCGGGATCACCGTCGCCGTCGCATTGATGCGTTCCGCGATGCCCATACGTTCGAGCAAGCCCGCGAAGTACACCCCGCTCACACCGGTACGCGAGTACGCCACGGAACGCGCGTCCAGCAGTGCGTGACGAAGATCGCTGGCCGTGCCGAGCGGCGGCAACGGCGCGCCATCCGCCACCGCGACGCCGATGCCCGTGCGCACGATCTCTCGCGCGCCATGCGGGCTCAACACCCCTTGCGCGATCAGATCCTCGATGCATGCGCTCACCGCGATCATCACGTCCGCGCGTTGGCCTTGCGCGATGCGCTGGATCAGGACGTTGGTCGGGTCGAAGACAGGCTCGACGTTTGCGCCAAGATGCGCTGCGAACGCCGGCAGCACCTCCGCCGCCAGCGCGCCCTGCACGGCCAGCGTGCTCATCAGCACGAGCGGCGTTCGAGAACGGGTCAGGTTCGTCATGGCGATGCCTCCCCTACAGTCCGAGACGGCTTCTAAGACGCCGCACCGCGCTCTCCGGCGCGGCGAACACCGGCACGCGGACCGCTGCGCTGACCTGCTCCAGCGCGCGCGACGTTGAGAAGTGCGCGAGCAACACGGCGTCGTAGCCTTCGAGCTTCGCAGCTTCACGCGTCACGAGTTCGTTGTGCGCGTCGGCATCGCCGGCGCGCAGGCGGGTCATTGCATCGGCGACGACGAAGGTGTCCAGCGTCGCCTTCACGCCGAGCCGCGCGGCCTCCTCCGCGAACTCGGCCTGCATCGTCGGCAACGCGGGCGCGAACGTGGCGAGCATCGCGAAGCGGCGTCCGCACGCGAGCGCATCCTGGAACATCGCGTCGTTCGGCTTGCAGACCGGCACCGGCAGCGCACGGTCAGCGGCCTCGATGGCCGGCCCGAACGCCGAACACGTCGCGAGGATCGCGTCCGCGCCGGTGTCGTGGGCGTAACGCACGAGATCGACGAAGCGCTGCGCGAGCGCCGGCGTCAGTTCTTCGGATTGCGCGCGGGCGGTGGTCAGGCCGTCGTCGAGCAGGTTCGACAGGCGCGCTTCCGGCCACGCCGACGCAAACGCCCGCACGATCGGCTCGATCGCCACCGGCGTGGCGTGCAGCAGGACAATGGACGGGTCAGGTCGCATGAACGTCGCCTCAGACGGAAGCTCGCGGCGCCGCACCGCGCGCGACCAATGCGCTGATGCCGTCGATGATCGCAACGTGATCCTCCAGCGGCAGGCGATCGATCGTCATTTGCAACTGCCCGAGCCGGTCGACACGGCTGTCGTCGATGGCCTGCCCGATCTGCACCGCCGCCTCCAGCACCTGATGTTCGAAGGCGCCGTTGAAGTGCGTCAGCAGGCGCGTGGCGAGTTCGGGCCGCAAGCCCGCAAGCGCGCCCAGCAGTCCGTAGGCACCCCAGTTGGCGACGCCCGACACGATCAGATAGTCGGCGGGCGTACGCGCGGCGATCAGCGGCCCGTTCGGAATGTCCTGCTCGACGATCTCCTTCGGCAACACGCCCATGCCGATCTCGTTGCCGCCGTCGCCGATCCCGATGGTCTTCCACGGCGCGGTCCAGCCTTCATCGGTGAAGAGATAGTCGAGCGCGGCGGTGTCGTCGGAGATGTCCCAGCCATGCTCGCGATGCGCGCGCCCGTCCGAGCCGAGCGCGCAGCGTTCAATCGCGATCAGGTGCGTGAGGGGATGGTCCGCCGCTTCGAGCCGCGCGCGGAGTTCCCGCACGGCCGTATCGTCAACCGCCACGACTTCCAGGCCTACCTTGCCCGGCAGCACTTTCGTCACGGCCCATGCGGCTTTTGCGCAGGGCGCGTCGGTAATGACCGTCACGCGAATGCCCGCTTCCACGAGACCCGCGGCCAGTTGCGCCATGCCGTTGAGTCCGTCGGTTTCCGGCGAAGGCGGCTCGGCGTGGCGCACGAAGAACCCGCACACGATGCCGACATGCGGCGAAGCATGCGTCGCGATGGATTCCGCGGCGCGGGCGAGGTTGCCCTTCGCGAATGCCACGAGACGGCTGATGTCGCGCCGGACCTTTTGTCCGACGAGCGTTTCGATGCCTTCAATGATTTCACTCATGCGATGTCCCTGTTCTTCAAGTCGTGGTTGCGGTGTTGAAGCGAACTGGAAGGCCGCTCCGCAGCACCGTCGGAACAAACATAGCACGCTAATATACGTGGCGTATACTTTTCAAAATCATGTGCTCTAACTCTGCCATAACGCTTTTGGGACGAGGATTTCGGATCGATACAGAATTTCTATATACTTGCCGTATATGTAAATTCCGACAATTAAGTGGAGGAGAGCAAGGTCATGCCGAGAACACGTGCCGCAACGGTCAAGAGCGCGCGTAAAACCACCACGCGAAAGAAGGGCGATGAGAAGGCGCAAGCGTTGGCGGAAGACGCCGTCGACGGCGCGGCCGGAGAAGCGTCGATGAGTCAGACCGATGCCGCGGTGAACGCCATCCGGTCGCGCATCATCGACTTGTCGATTCCACCGGGCAGCCGGATCGACGAACCGATGCTGCTCAACGACTTCATGCTCGGCCGCACGCCCGCGCGCGAGGCGGTCAGCCGGCTGGTGGCGGAAGGCTTCGTGAACATCCTGCCGAATCGCGGCGGGACCTTTGTGCGCAAGCTGGACTTCGAGGAGATCGGCGAGATTCTGGTCGCGCATCAACTGGCGGAAAACATCCTCGCGCAACTGATGCGGTTCGAACCGGGACTGGCCGACGATCTGTCAGCCATCCAGGAGCAGTATGTGAAGCAGGTGGAAGCGCGCGCGTTTCTCAACATCACTGCGTTGAACGAGCGCTTTCATATGCGCATGAACCAGGCGGTGCGCAACGGCTTCTTTTATGAGTTCGCGCAATCGACGCACCGTCATGTCAGACGGCTGCTGGTGCATCTCTACAAGATGGAAGCGGAAGCGACGCCGGACGAACAGAACGCACAGTTCGATCTGAACCTGCGCGAGCATGAACAGATCATTGATATCGTGAAGCGCAAGGATCGCGCGGCGCTGGTGCAATACCTGCCCGTGCATGCGCGGGCGACGCAGGATCGCTTCCTGCATCTGCTCGAAAGCCGCAACGCGCCGCATTTCGATCTGGATATGAAGGCGCCCGAATGACGGTGGCCTTGTCAGGCGTTGGCAGCGAGCGTTACTGCGCGGCCTCTGCCTGCGCGCGTTCGAGATCCGCGTGCGCGTCATTGACCTTTCTCTGGCGCTCGGCGATTTTCTTCGCGCTCTTGCCGTCGGCTTTCGCCTCGCGCAAATCGCGCTCGCGTTCAGCGAGTTTCCGTTGAGCCTGTGTCACCTTGCGTTGTGCCTCGTCGTGCAGCAGCGCATCAGTGCAATTCGCGTTCATTTGCGCGAGCGCGGTCTCCAGTCCATCGACGCGCTGCTTGTTGCCATGCGCCTGTGCGTAGGCGATTTCCTGCTCCAGTGAACGGCGCTTGGCGTCGCAGCCGCCTGTCTGCGCGTGGCACACCACAGGTAGCAGAGCGATGCCGAGTGCAATTGCCTTGATGGTCGTGTTCAAGAGACGGCTCCTGTCGAAGCGGCAGGCCGCGTGGACACACCACGCGGCCCGCACGAATAACACGCGTCAGGCGATCGCTTCCTTCGACCACCCCGCGAACCACTTGCGAAACAGATCGTACTGCGTTTCGGCATAACGGCGCTGGGCTTCGCTGAGCGCATCGGTTTCGTAGAAGTGCAGCGTGTATTCCTTGTCGCCGTTGAGCACCATCAGATACTTGTAGTACAGCACCAGGTCGGTGCCTTCGTCGAACGACGACAGCACGGCAAGCGCCGCCTCGAGTTCCCGCGCCTGGCGACGCGCCGTGACGTCGCCCTTCGCCGCCTTGCCGCACAGTTCCACCAGCAGCAGCACTTCACGCGGCAGTGCGTTGCCGATACCGGTAATCGCACCCGTGGCGCCGCAGTTGACGAAGCCATGGAAGACCTGCGTATCGACGCCTGCCATCAGCGTGACGGTGTCGTCCTGACTGGTGATGTGCTCGGCGGCATAGCGCATGTCCGCAGCGCCGCCGAATTCCTTGAAGCCGATCAGATTCGGGTACTTTGCGCGCAGTTCGAAGAACAGGTCCGCGCGCGTGGCGAAGCCATAGTATGGGCTGTTGTAGATCACGGCCGGAAGCGTGGGAGCCGCTTCGAGAATCGCGGAGAAGTGCGCCTTCTGCGCGGCCGGCGACGCACCGCGCGACAGCACGCGCGGAATCACCATCAGGCCGTGTGCGCCGACCTTGGCCGCGTGTGCCGCATGAGACACCGCTTCCTTCGAGTTCACCGCGCCCGTTCCGACGATGGTCGGCACGCCCGCGGCCACGAGGCGCGCGACGCCTTCCTGGCGCTGCGCTTCGGTCAGGAGGGGCCAGTCGCCCATCGAGCCGCAGTAGACCACGGCGTTCATGCCCAGGCCGACGAGTTCGCGCCCCTTCGCGACGAGTGCGTCGTAGTCGGGCGTGCGCTCGGCCGTGCACGGCGTCATGAGAGCCGGAATGGCGCCCGTGAAAATGTTTGTGCTCATGTGCTTCCTCTGGACGTTGAATGATTCTGCATGGCGGGCATGCCCGCGTGATGATTCGGCGGGGTGTTCATGCGCTCCGCCATGATCTGAAGTATCGCCATTCAGAACGCCTGCGGCTTGCGTGCATTCGCGCCACGAAAAGACGAAATCGGCACAGTGGCGCACGCCCTTCGTTGCCCCTAGCGACGCTCGGCGGTGCGCAGCAGCGCGCGATACTGACTCGGCGTGATGCCCACCGTCGCCTTGAACTGACGCGTGAAGGCGCTGTGGTCGTTGTAGCCGCATTGCGTGGCGACGCCGGTGATGCTGTCGTCGCCTGCAAGCAGTCTCGATGCGGCATCGAGACGCGTCTTGAGCAGCATCTGGCGTGGCGTGAGATGGAAGATCTTGTCGAAGTAGCGTTCCATCTGCGCGACCGACATGTCGATGAGCGTCGCCAGATCGGCGAGTCTCAGAGGCTGTGCGTAGTTTTCCTGGATATGCTGCGCGGCCACGGCGAGGCGGCGATACGCGGGATGCGTGTCCTCCGCCGCCCGCAAGTCGCGCGAAATACCGGCCACGCCGAGTATGCGGCCATGCGTATCGTGCAGCGGCACCTTCGAGGTCAGGCACCAGCCGGGACGCCGACCCGGGTAAGGATGAAGTTCGAGCTGATCGACGAGGCGGTTTTGCGAACGTACGACATTCGCGTCCTGTGCCGTGTAGATCTCGCCGAAGCGCGCCGGAAACACCTCCTCGGCGGTCTTGCCGAGCAAGGCGTCCTTTTTCTTCAGGCCGCAACGCACCGCCAGCGTGGTGTTGACGATCAGATAGCGCGCCTCGTTATCCTTGACGAAGAACACGACGTCGGGCATTGCGTCAAAGAGCGGCTCCAGGAGTGAGAAATGCGCCACCATCTGCTGCATCGAGTGGTGTTCCGTGGCGGCGGGCAGAAGCATGTCGGGCATTGCGCTTATGGACGAATCAGTGAGCGGCGATTATGCCTTCGGTCATCATGCTCGAGCAAGGTCGCGATGCGCGCGGGCGAGAACGGCGGACGCTGTCCCTCCGGTCCCCAGCCGAAGCAGAACGCGGCGGCCTCGCCGCAGATCCGGCCCTGGCATGGCCCCATGCCGCAGCGGGTCTGTAACTTCGCGTCCCGCCACGTCCGATGCTGCGCCGCCTCGCCGAAGCGGACATCCTCGCAGCGGCACAGGATCGTATCGGGAGCGGCGAGTGCGCGCAGTGCCGGATCGAGCGCGAAGGCTGCGTGCAGGCGCCGTGCGAAACGTCGGTAGCGTTCGCGCTGCCTGAACAGTGCACGTGCTTCATCGCGTTGACCGAGCGCCGCATACGCCGCGATACGGCCTTCGAGCGCGGACAGTTCCATGCCGCCCACGCCCGTGCATTCGCCTGCCGCATGGACGTGCGGCACCGAACTCGCCTGCCATTCGTCGACGCGAAACGCGGTTGCGCCGTCCATCGTGGCAGTCAGTTCGCAACCGAGCGCCACTCCTGTCTGCGTGTTCGGCATGAGGCCATAGGCGCACGCAAGCCGGTCGCATTCGATCCTAATGTCTTTGTCGCCACGCCGGACGCGCACGTGTGTGACGTGCGACTTGCCTTCCGCCTCCGCAACATGAGCGCCGCAATAATGAGGCGTCGCACGCAGATCGAAGCGCATGCGCAACGCCTGAACGAGCTTCGCCGGCGTGCTCGCCAGTCCCATGGCGAAACGTCTCACGTCGCCGAACGCGGCTTGTTCGATGATGGCCGCCACCTGCGCGCCCTGCTCACGTGCGGTGACTGCCGCCGCCCAGAGCAGCGGTCCCGTCCCGGCGATCACGATCCGCTCGCCCCGCACCGGCATGCCGCCCTTGATGAGCGCCTGCAATCCGCCTGCACCCGTTACGCCCGGCAACGTCCAGCCGGGATATGGCAAGAAGCGCTCGCGCGCGCCCGTCGCCACGATCAGCTTCTCATAGCCGATCCGGTATCCGTTCGACGCATCCTCGACGAGAAGCTGTCGTTTCGGCAACGCCTGCACCATGCGCGTCCCGCCGAGATGCGTGACGTTGCCAGAGCGCGTGACCGCCTCGATGGCCGTTCGCGCCGCGCCCTTCGCCGAATGGTTTGGACCTTGCCGCCAGATCTGCCCGCCGGGCAACGCATTGTCATCGACGAGCGCGACCTTCGCGCCCGCCTCGCCCGCCACACGCGCAGCCTGCAATCCCGCCGGCCCCGCGCCGACGATCAGAATGTCAACCTTCATCCCAGTGAGTGTCCCGTCTCGATCGACATGTCCTGCATGCACACGGTCTGACAGGCGAGTCTGTGCCGCACGCCGTCGATCGTGACCCGGCATTCCTGGCACACGCCCATGCCGCACAGCGGACCTCGCGCCGTGCCGCTCACCGAGCGTCGCGTGACGCCATTCGCACCGCCGGCCGCGAGCGCCACCGCCGCCGCAACTGAACTGCCGCGCGCGACGCTGATCCGCTGTCCGTCGATCAGCACCGTCAACTGCGTGTCAGACATGCGCGACTCCTTCGCTCGTGCTGTGCACCGAACGCGCATCGCCAAAGCGCGCCGGCAGGAAAGGCGTCGCGTCGATGGTCACGTCTGTCTGCGCGCCCGTCATCTGCGCGGCAATCAGCTTCGCGGTGCCGAGCGCGGTGGTCACGCCAAGTCCTTCGTGACCCGTCGCGAGCCATAGCGGCACGTTCTGCGCGCCATCCACCGGGCCGATCAACGGCAAGCCATCGCGCGTGGCGGGCCGAAAACCAGTCCACGCGCGGATCGCGTTGAGCGACGGCAGTTGCGGCAGAAACTCGCTCGCACGCCGCAGCATGCGCGCCAGAATGGCCGGCTCGATGGCCGGATCGACGCTGTCGAACTGGCGCGAGGAGCCAATCAACAACTGTCCGGTAGGACGCGGCTGCACATTGAACGCCACCGAGGTGCCGGTCGTGTTGTGCGCGCTCTTGATGTAGCCGAGTTCGAGAATTTGATGCCGGATGGTGCCGGGATAACGGTCGGTGATGAGCAGATGCCCTTTCTTGGCCTGCATCGGCAGACCGGGCAGCAGCTCCATGGCCTGCAAGCCGTTGGCAAGCAGCACCGCGCCCGCGCGAAGCTGTTCGCCATCGGCGAGCATCACGCCGTCGCGGGTCAATCGCGCGACATGCGCGCCGAGCCGGCAGGTGATACGCCCGCGTCCCGACGCATTCCCGTCCGGCACATTGGCAAGCAGCCACGCGGCCGCCGAGGGCGCATAGACCACGGCATCGTCCGGAACGATCATGCCGCCGCGCAAGCCGTCCCGCAGGAACGGCTCCGCCTCGCGCAACTGCTGCGCATCGAGCATCTCGCACGCGATGCCCTGCCGCATCAACGCATCCCGGCGTTCGGCGGCGAGGTCATATTCCTCTTCATCGGCGGCAACCCAGACGGTGCCGCAACGCACGAAGGCCTGACGCGCATCGAGGCGCGGCGCGAGATCCAGCCACAAGCGCCGCGACCACGAAGACAGCGCGAATTCGGCCGGCGTATCGTCCATGACCACGACATGGCCCATGCCCGCCGCAGTCACGCCGCCGCCGATGCCCGCGCGATCCAGCACCTGCACATTCGCGCCATGCAGCGCGAGTTCATGCGCGCACGCCGCGCCGACAATGCCCGCGCCCACCACGATCACATCCGGATGCTGACGCCCCAAGCCGGCACTCATGTTCACGTGCGGATGCCCCATGCAAAGGGATCGTCGTTCGAGAAGATCAGCCTGGCTTCGGCATTGACGTGCGCGGCGCCGCGAATGCTGGGCCGGATGAAGCCGGGCGCGAGCGTGTCGTCGGGTTCGTGACGCGCCTCGAACACGCTGCCGACAATGCTCTCCTGCCGCCAGGACACGCCCGGCGCGAGCAGCCCGTCCGACGCGAGGCAGGCGATCTTCGCACTCGTGCCCGTGCCGCAGGGCGAACGGTCGTAGGCCTTGCCGGGACAGAGCACGAAATTGCGGCTGTCGATTCCAGGCGTGGACGAGTCCGCGAACAATTCGATGTGGTCGATGAGCGCCCCGCCTTCGCCCGTCACGCCGTTCGCTTCGAGCGCGGCGCGGATGGCCCATGTGACTTCGGTAAGCGCTTCCACGCGCGCGTAATCGAGCGCCTGGCCATGATCGGCGACGAGGAAGAACCAGTTGCCGCCCCACGCGATATCGCCATGCACGCGGCCGACGCCCGGCACGTCGAGCGCCACGTCGGCACGATAGCGATACGCAGGCACGTTGCGCACGGTCACGCTGGCGTCGTCATGCAGCTCGGCTTCGACCACGCCAACCGGCGTCTCGATCCGGTGCACGCCCGGCGCGATCCTGCCGAGATGCGCGAGCGAAGCAATCAAGCCGATGGTGCCGTGCCCGCACATGCCGAGATAGCCGACGTTGTTGAAGAAGATCACGCCCGCCGAACATGATGGATCGTGCGGTTCGCACAGCAGCGCGCCGACCATCACGTCCGAGCCGCGCGGCTCGTTGACGACAGCTTCGCGCACGCGGTCGAAGTCGCGCTGAAAGAGGGCGAGCCGTTCGGAGAGCGGCCCTTGACCGAGATCAGGACCGCCGGAGATGACGAGGCGCGTGGGTTCACCGCCGGTATGCGAATCGACGATGTCGATGTGAGAGAGTGTTTTCATGGCGAAAATCATAAGCAACGGCCAGCGCGCGGTCTTGGCCGAACACACCCGCGCCGATAACGATTTCGGCACAGCGGCGACGCCGCACGGCATCCTTCAAACTGCGCCGCCCGCATGCCCGACGAGATCGGACGATGCGGGCGGCGCAGGCCTTGCGGCAAACGTAGATGGCCGCGTTACATCGGCGGCGCGTGCTTCACCAGCTTGCCGTTCTGGAACACGTACTCGATGCGCTCGGCGCCGTTCGCGACGGCTTCGATGTCCACCAGCGGATCGCCGTTGACCACCAGCACGTCCGCAATCGCGCCTGCCGCGATCACGCCCAGCTGACCCACGCGGTTCAGCACTTGCGCGCCGATGATCGTCGCCGAACGCAGCGTTTCCAGATTGCCGATGACCTCCGAGCGAATGCGGAACTCGTTGCTCTGGAACTCCTGCATCTCGCCCAGCAGGTCAGAGCCGAAGCCCATCGGCACGCCGGCGTCACGGAAGATCTTCAGCGACTCGCGGCCCGCCACGCGCACGCCTTCGACCTTGGCGATCGAATCCGCCGAGAGCCCGAGCTTCTCGCCATACACGCCCAGCACGTCATAGGTGGCGAGCGTCGGCACCGCGTACGCGCCGTGTTCCTTCATGACCTTGGCCGCGGCCTCATCGACGAGATTGCCGTGCTCGATCGTGCGCGCGCCGCAGCGCACCGCGCGCGCAATCGCGCGACCCGTGTAGGCGTGCGCCATGACGTAGGTATTGGCCGCCTCCGCTTCGGCGACAATGGCGCGGATTTCGTCTTCCGAGTATTGCGTGTTGGCAATCGGATCGAACTCCGACGCCACGCCGCCCGACGCCATGATCTTGATCTGCGTCGCGCCACGCAGGATTTCCTCGCGCGCCGCGAGCCGCACGTTGTCCACGCCATCCACCACGCGCGCAATGGCGCCCGCGCGGAAGCAGCACGAACACGGCTCGAACGAGTCGCTGCGCGGACGGAAGTCGCCGTGACCGCCCGTCTGCGACAACGCCTTGCCCGACGGGAAGATGCGCGGCCCGGGAATCAGCCCCGATTCGACCGCATGCATGAGCGCCCAGTCCGCGCCGCCCGCGTCGCGCACGGTCGTGAAGCCGCGCGTGAGCATTGCGTCGAGCAGCGGCAATGCGCGAATGGTCGCGAGAATGTTCGGCTGCGCGGCATTGCTGCCGAGATTCGCGTTCGACGCCAGCACGTGCACGTGACAATCGATGAAGCCGGGCATCACGGTCTTGCCCTTCACGTCGATGACCTGCGCATCGTTGAATTCGGCGCGGCCATCGGTAACCTCGACGATGCGATTGTCCTCGATGACCACCGAATACCCTTCCAGGTACGTCCCTTTCTCCAGATCGAGGACGTTACCGTTCTTCAACACCGTAATGGACATGCACTCTCCTAGTTTGCGACGGCCAAGCGGTCGCGCTTGTCGCCCAGATAAAACGTTCCCGCCAGACTGACGGCGCAGGCGCACATCACGTAGAACGCGGGCGCCATGCTGCTGCCCGTCTTCGCGATGAGCCAGGTGATGAAGAACGGCGCGAAGCCGCCGAACATCATCACGGCGAAGTTGTAGGCCACGGCAAGCCCCGTGGAAAGCACGCGTGCCGGGAACAGATCGGCCATCGCCGTGAGGACTGGCGCGGTATAGACCGCGATGAGAAAGCCGAACACCGCCTGGAACACGAGCAGCGAACCGAGGCTCGGCGCGTTGACCACCCAGGCGAACATCGGATAGGCGAGCAGCATGATCGCGAAGGCCGCGCCGGCGAGGAACGGGCGCTGGCCAAAACGGTCCGCGAGCTTGCCGACGATCGGCGACGCGACGAACAACACGAGTCCACCCAGCATGCCGGAGATCAGCCCGGCCGATTGCGGCAGATGCAGCGCACGCACCGAATAGGTCGGCATGTAGTAGAGGAACACGTAGCTGCTGACAGTCCAGAGGATGACCATCGAGAAGCTGGCGAAGGTCTGGCGCGGATAGGTGCGCACGATCTCGGTGAGCGGCGAATGGGTCTTTTCCTTCTCGCTCATCGCGCTGTAGACCGGCGTTTCCTCCAGACGGCTGCGGATGAAGTAGCCGACCGGACCAATCAGGATGCCCAGCAGGAACGGGATGCGCCAGCCCCATGCATTGAGCGCCGCGGGTTCGAGCAAGGAGGTCACCAGTGTGCCGATACCCGTCCCGACCAGCACCGCGAAGCCGATGCTCGCCTGAATCCAGCTCGCATAGTAGGTGCGGCTCCCGGGCGGCGAATATTCGGTGAGGAACGCGGTGGCGCCGCCCATTTCCCCGCCTGCGGAGAAGCCTTGCAGCAGCCGCGCGACGACGATCAGCAACGGCGCCGCGATGCCGATCGATTCATACGAAGGCGTCAGCCCAAGAATGCCGGTGCCCAGCGCCATCAGCGCGATGGTCAGCGAGAGCGCGAACTTGCGGCCGACCCGGTCCGACAGCACGCCGAGGACGATGCCGCCCACCGGACGCATCACGAAGCCCACACCGAACGTGGCGACGGCCATCAGCAGCGAGGACAAATCGTCGCCGGTGGGAAAGAACTGCTTGGCGATGGTCACCGCGAAGAAGCTGTAGACGGTCCAGTCGAACCATTCGAAGCCATTGCCGATGATCGTTGCAAAGATGGCGCGACGGCGATACGAGGCGAGCGCCTTCTCATCGTGCGGCTTCTGCGAAATACCGTTTGCCATAACCTATGGTCTCGAATAGGGATGTTGATTCAGGACGGATGTCCTTCGATGAAAACGGATAGTAAGGAGCCGAATTGACCCCGTCTTGCGCGATCGCCTCGCAAGGGTTGACGAATTCGGCATAGTCTTGAGCATGCGGCGCATCGTCCTGCTGCGAGGACGATGCGCGTGTACCATGCTTCGAGCGTCGGGATAACTCGCACGTGTGAACGGGAGACGATGCGATGCGCGTATTGCTCATCGACGATCACGCGCTCTTCAGAGCCGGACTCGCGCTGCTCGTCACGGAGCGCTTTCCGGATGTCGAGTTGCTGCACGCCAGCACCCTGGCGCAAGGCATGCAACTCGCGACGCAGGATCATCCGGACATCGTCTTTCTCGATCTCGAACTCCCCGACGGCCACGGCTGCGACGGTCTCGTCCGGTTGAAGGACGCGCGGCCGGCTTTGCCCGTCGTCGTGATCTCCGCCGATGAACGCGTCGAGACAGTCAGCCGCTGCATCGAACTGCGCGCGATGGGCTATGTCCCGAAGTCGTCCTCGCCTTCGGCGCTGCATGCCGCGATCGGCGCCGTGCTCTCAGGGGGCGTGTTCCTGCCGGCCATGAGCATCGCCGGGATGAGACGCGCGTTCGAAGCCGGTCAGGAGCCGATTCCGCCGAGGCGGGAAGCACACGCGCCGTGGAACGCGCCCGGACTCGGACTCACGCCCAGGGAATTCGAAACGCTCGCGTGGCTCGTGCGCGGCCTGCCGTCGAAAGCCATTGCGGCGAAGATGGGACTCGAAGACATCACCGTGCGCAAATACATCAGTCACCTGCTGGCGCACTTCGACGTGCGGCGGCGGACCGAACTTATCGTGATGATGGCCGACAAGGGCATCACGCTCGGCCTGCCGCCCGTCACGCATCCTTCGCAAGATCGAACTTGACCTGCCGCCGGGCCGCGACGTATTCGCTGATCGAGGCCAGCAGCGCCGCTGGCGCGGTCGACTTGCGCAACAGCACGAACGGTTGCGGGAAGTCCTGGAGGACGTGATCGGACAGCAGTTCGCCAGTGATGAACGCAACCGGGATTGAGCCCGTCCATGCGAAGTGGCGACGGATCCGCCGCGCCACGTCCGTACCGGTGACGCCGTCGCGCAGACGGATATCGGTCACGATGAGATCGGGGATGCGGGTGTCATCGGCGAGGATGGCTTCGAAGCCCGCCATCGATTCGGCGGCATGCACGCGTGCGCCCGCGCTCGACAGCAGACGTCGCAGACCTTCGAGCACGGCGGGTTCGTCGTCGCACAGCAGCACGTAGAGGCCGTCGAGATCGGGCGCATCGGCGGAGATGGCCGCCTCGCTCGCGCACGCTGTGGGCGTCGCTTCGGACATGTTTGCGTACAGCGAGAAGCGCGACCCGCGCCCTTCCCTCGATGCGAAGCTCATCTCATGGCCCGGCAGAATGCCGATCACACGCTGCACGATCGACAACCCCAAACCCAATCCCTTCGAGCGGTCGCGACCCGGATTGTTGATCTGGAAGTACTCGGAAAAGATCGCCTCGCGATGCACGAGCGCGATACCGATTCCGGTATCCCGCACATCGATGCGCAACCGGTCGCCGAGCCGTACCCAGCCGAGCACGACGCCGCCCGACCTCGTGTTCTTGATCGCGTTGGACACGAGATTGGACAGGGCGCGCTTGAACAGCAGCCGGTCGGTCTCGATGAAAGGCGGATGCTCCCGGCGCGCGGCGATGGCAAGGCCGATGCCCTGCACACGCGCCGCTTCGCGGAACTGCCCGGCTACTTCGGTCAGCAGGTCGTGCGTGCTGACGGGCGCCAGTCGCGGCACATACAGTCCCAGCTCGCTGTAGTCCTGGATGTCCTTGAACATGCCGAGAATGTCGGAAGCCGTTTCCTCCACCACCGCGAGATCCCGCGCTGCCGCCTCTCCGTCCTTGATCCGGGATCGCGCACTGCGTATGAAGAGATTGATCGCGGCGAGCGGCTGCAGAATGTCGTGATAGGCCGCTGAAAAGAACCGTTCTTTTTCCTTGAGCAACGCCTGCATGCGCTGGTTCTGCTCGTTCACCGCACGCGAGGCCGCTTCGACACGCGCCCGGGCCGCGCGCAGGTTCCGCCGATAGATGAATTCGCGCCGTGCCGCGCGTTCGAGCGGAATGCTCACGACCACGCCGATCACATAGGTCATGATGATGTTCGCGCCGTGGCCCAACATGGCATCGGGATGCCAGCCAGGCTGCCGGCCAGGAGGCGCAAAAAGAAGCATCAACGAATACGTTGCCACACATGTTCCGATGAGCCATGCGGCCGTGATGGCGCGCAGCCGGAACGCCGTGAACACCATGAAAAGGGAGAGCGTCAGAATGGAATACGCCTCTCGCCAGGGAAAGTCACCCGGATAGATTTGCAGCAGTCTCACGACCGAGAACCACCCGCTGAAGGTCCAGAGGCTGAGCAGCGCTACGGCCCAGCGTTCGTCGAGTGCGCGCGGTGTCCACGCCAGGACCGGAATCAACATGCCGATCGCCCCGCCTGCCCTCAGCAGCAGAATTTCTCCATGGTGCAGATGCGCGGGATCGAGCACGTCGAGGCGCCGCGAATCGATGAAAGAGAACACGATCCACAACGCGGTAAAGATGGCAATGGCCAACAGGCGCTGCGCAGAGAAGCGGCGCGCATAGTCTTTCCGGAACGCCCGTTCCTGAGCCGCCGATCTGAACTTGCGCACCCCGAAACCTGACGATTTCATGACGATGCCCGGTCAGAAATTCCACTGTCCGCGAATGCGGGCGCATGCCGATCAAACCAGAATAGCAGCCTGCCATTCGAAGGGACATACACAAATGTAGCGATCCGAATGAGCCCTTTCGATTGCTGATATCTACATCTTTCGCGCCCGGAAGCGCGATACGCCTACCTGTGTGGCTTCAAAGCATGGCGGCATCGGCCGACACTTCACAGAACCTGATCGGCACGGGCCAATCAGGGCGACGAAGCAAACGTCCCGGGAGAACATCATGCAATGCAATCGAATCATCGCCGCAGGTATCGCATTCGTGGCAATGGTCACGGCAGTGTCGTGCCTGGCCCAGTCCGCGACGGATCAGCCCGCCCCCTCGACGGCTACCTCCATGCAATCCGACACCCCCGCTCCCCTCACTCGTGAGCAGGTCATGCACGAACTGGCCGACTTTCAAAACAGCGCCCAGGCTGCGGAGATGCGCGAGCTTTATCGGGGAGGCAGTTGAGAAGCTTCATGAGGACAACGCACGCGCAAAAAAGATGGCACTAAAAGAGTGAAAACATAGCCGCGTCGCGGTGCACGAAAAAGCTATGTGCGGTATCCCACGTTAGCGATTCGATAGCCCCGCGATCGATTTTGTAATTACCTAATCTCCACTTGCGTGGTTGAGCGATCGCAATGAATCGCAACGAGGAGAGAGGGTGATGAAAACCGTACTGTCGATGTTCCGGGCATGTCACGCTCTGATCTTCTCGCTCCTGGTGATACCCGGCTTATGTTTCGCCCAAGCTAACCTGAACGCACGTTCATTCACCGATGTCGACGACTCCGCCGACAGCACGGCTGACAACACCGCCGTATCGACCTCGAGCGGACTCGCTTCGATCATCCAGCGCCTGCAATGCGCAGCGGGGCTGAATCCCTCGGGCAATACAGCAAGCGTTTCGCTGACGGCGCAAATGGCGACCTACTCGCTCTACAACCCGTCGACGAACGCATTCGATACGGTGAACATGCGCTCGTACAACGGCTGTCCGGTGGGACCGACCATCAGCATCAAGACCGGGTCGACACTCACGCTCAACTTCACGAACAACCTTCCGCAAAATCCGACCGACACGTGCCCGGCGAGCACCGATCCGAAGACCGAGCACATCACGCCGCATTGCTTCAACGACACGAACATCCACACGCACGGCCTGCATGTCTCGCCGATGGACCCCGCCGACAACGTGTTGCTCACGGTCCATCCGAAAGCCGATGTACAGGCCAATCCTTCGCTGGGCGCCTATCAGCACAAGTACGTGTACAAGATTCCTTCCGATCATCCGTCAGGGACGTTCTGGTATCACGCGCACCTGCATGGCTCGACGGCAATCGACGTATCGAGCGGCATGGCCGGCGTGCTGATCGTGCGCGGCTCGCGGCAGGCGCGCAGCACTCAGGCGGGCAGCGCGGATATCGACACGATACTCAAGCGGCGTCTGCTCCCGCTGCCGCTGCGTGAACACGTCTTGCTGTTCCAGCAGATCGAGTACGCGTGCTTCTCCGATGCCACCTCCACCACGCCCCTGCTCGATTCGACGACCGGCGAGTGGACCTGCCCGGCGGGCAAGATCGGGCAGATTCGCGGCTATAACAATCAACTCGGCTTTATCTTCGATACGCGCGTGGGCCAGCCGCCCGGCGCGAATTCATCGTGGATCGTCTCGGGGCATTACACGCAGATCAACGGCGTGGTGCAGCCGGTCTTTCCCAGTGCGCTGACCTTCGTCCCGGCGGGCGAGGTGCGCCGCTTCCGCATGGTTCATGGCGGCAATCGCGACACGATCAACGTGAAGATCGTGCGTGCGAATCTGGCGGTGCTCGGTGTCGCAGACTCGACTTCGGTGAGCGCCGCGCAAGTCAACACCGCCACCAACACTGCGGCGAACGCGCTTTCCAATTCGCGCACCAAGGCATCGCAAACCATCACGCTCGATCAGGTGTGCAGCGGCGAAGTCGTCAAGCAACTGGAATTCGCCGAAGACGGCATCACCATGACGAACATGCTGGAAAAAGACGTCAACGCGATGAATCCCGGCTATCGCAGCGACGTGCTCGTGGCGTTTCCATCGCCGGGACTCTATTGCATTCTCGATGAAGCCGCGCCCAGTTCGCAGACCATCAACTTCCGCCCTACCGCGACCAAGGTCAAGGATCGCCGCTTGTTGTCCCTCGCGCGGGTGGGCCCCGGCGTGAACATCCCGAACACAACGGAAGGCAGTCACTCGAAGTACTGGGTCTACATCCGCAATCAACTTGTCGCGGCCAATCCGGGCTTGCCGTCCACGGTCAAGAGCCAGTTGAATTCGCTTCAATTGACCGCCTTCGCGCCGACTGCCGAAGTGGATGGGCCAATCGAACAGGTGAACAATGCAACGTTCGAGATCACGCTTCCGACGGGCTTCACCATCAATGGCGCAGGCTATGATCCCGCCGACATCCCTGTGACAGGTACGCTCGGCACGATCGATGAATGGAATATCAAGGCCTCTACGTTTGCCCCGCACATGTTCCATATCCATATCAACAAGTTCAAGATCATGGACATCAAGAATGGCACGACGTCCATCTTCGATCAGAACGGCGACTGCAACGCCTCGGAGGGCACCGATACCGAGTATTGCCATCTGAAGGGCGTGGTGCGGGATACGCTGTTCATCAAGGCGGGTTATACGCTCACCATGCGGACCGTCTACGAGGATTACACCGGCGAGTTCGTCATGCATTGCCATATCCTCGATCACGAAGACCGCGGCATGATGGAAAACGTGCAAGTGGTTTCCAAGGGGCAAGCCTTCATGCAACATCTGACCAGTCCCATCACGGCAATGACGAAAGACGCGAACCGCTGGCTCGCTCGTCTGCGTGGCGAGGATGAAACGAAGCTCGCCCTCGCTGCTTCGCTGTGTTCCGCAAGGGACTATGCGCGGCGGTGACCAACGAAAAACCTCCCGGCCGCGAGGCATAGAATGAGCAAGCGTTCACGCTTTCCATTCAACCCTCACCCGGGAGCAGCGACATGGACGAACTCTATCGCCCCAAAGGTTTGTCGAGCGCGGTGTCCTATCGCGATCCGACGCTCGGCTTTCGCTTTCTCGAAGCGGCGTTCGGTTTCAAACCGCTATTCGTGATCCTTGATGCCAACGATGACTTCGTGCACGGCGAACTGACCTTTGGTGACTCGGTTGTCATGATCGGCCGGGAATGGAGCGACGATCATCGCAGCCCGAGTTCCATCGACGGCAAGAATACGCAATCGGTCCATGTGCAACTTGAGGAAGGCGAGGACGTGGACGCACATTGCGAACACGCCCGCGCGGCAGGCGCGCGGGTTGTCGCGGAGCCGGAAACACAGTTCTACGGCGAGCGGACGTATCGTGCGAAAGATCCGGAAGGACATATCTGGGTGATCGGCGTGCTGGTGAAGAGGATGACGCCGAAGGAGTGGGATGCGGCGAGTGGCCTCATCACGAGGGAACGGCTGGACTGAGCGCTCGACGCGTTCGTACCGGGAAACCCCTCCCGCCCATTTACTTGACATCTAAACTATTCGATTCTAAATTATCTCCACGAGCACACGCGAACTGGAGAACCCGGCATGCGCATTGTCTGCATCGGTGGCGGCCCGGCGGGTCTGTACTTCGGCTTGTTGATGAAGCGCCGGCATCCCGCCAGCGAGGTCATCGTGGTCGAGCGCAACCGCCCTTACGACACCTTCGGCTGGGGCGTCGTCTTCTCCGATCAAACCCTGGGCAACCTGCGCGCCGCGGACACTCCAAGCGCCGAAGCCATCCTCGATGCGTTTAGTCACTGGGACGACATCGAGGTCCGTATCAACGGCAGCACGGTCCGCTCGTCGGGTCACGGCTTCTGCGGCATTGGAAGAAAACGTCTGTTGAATATCCTGCAGACGCGTTGTGAAGCACTCGGCGTCAAGCTCGTCTTCGAAACGCACGTGGTCAACGACGAAGACTACGAGGCCGATCTCATCGTCGCCTGCGACGGCGCCAACAGCGCGATCCGTCAGAAATACGCGTCGACGTATCAGCCGGATATCGACTTGCGCGACTGCCGCTTCGTCTGGCTCGGCACGAACAAATGCTTCGAAGCCTTCACGTTCGCGTTCGAAAAGACCGAATGGGGCTGGTTCCAGGCGCATGCGTACCGCTTCGACGAAAACACCTCGACCTTTATCGTCGAAGCGCCGGAACGCGTATGGCGCGCGGCAGGCCTCGCCGACATGAGCAAGGAAGAAGGCATCGCGTTCTGCGAAAAGCTCTTCGCCCGCTATCTCGACGGCCATCCGCTGATTTCCAACGCGTCGCATCTGCGCGGCTCCGCGCAATGGATACGCTTTCCGCGCGTCGTGAATCGCGAGTGGGTTCACTGGCGAGACGACGCGAACGGCAAGCGCACGCCCGTCGTCCTGATGGGCGATGCCGCGCACACCGCGCATTTTTCCATCGGCTCGGGCACGAAGCTCGCGCTGGAAGATGCCATTGAACTGGCGAACAGCATCGACACCGCGTTCGCCACGCGGGAAGGCGATCTCGAAGGCGCGCTGGATCACTACACCCGGGTGCGCAGCGTGGATGTCTTGCGCATCCAGAACGCCGCGCGCAATTCGACCGAATGGTTCGAAAACGTCGATCGCTACGCGTCCTTCGAGCCGGAGCAATTCGCTTACTCGCTGCTGACCCGCTCGCAACGCATCTCGCACGAAAACCTGCGCGAACGCGATGCACGCTATCTCGCGTCCTTCGAAGACTGGCTCGCGGAACGCTCGGGCATCGTGCGCGACACCAACCAGCGCGCCATCCCGCCGATGTTCACGCCCTTCACGCTGCGCGGCGTCACGCTGAAGAACCGCATTGTCGTATCGCCGATGGCGCAGTATTCCGCCGTCGATGGCATCGCGGGCGACTACCATCTGATGCATCTCGGCGCGCGCGCCATGGGCGGCGCCGCGCTCGTGATGACGGAGATGACTTGCGTGTCGCCCGAGGCCCGCATCACGCCGGGATGCCCGGGCCTATACACGCCCGGGCATCTTGCGGCGTGGCAGCGCATCGTCGCGTTCGTGCATGCGCAATCGGACGCGAAGATCGGCATGCAACTCGGCCACGCGGGCGCGAAGGCATCGACGCGAGTGGCCTGGGAAGGGATCGATCAACCGCTTCCGGACGGCAACTGGCCGCTCGTCTCCGCATCGCCGCAGCAATATCTGCGCGACGTGAGCCAGTGGTCGCGCGAAGCTTCACACGACGACCTGCGCGAGATCGAGGCGCAATTCGTGCGCGCCACCCGCATGGCCGCTGAAGCAGGCTTCGACTGGCTCGAACTGCATTGCGCGCACGGCTATTTCCTGTCGAGTTTTCTTTCGCCGCTGACAAACCGTCGCACCGATGAATACGGCGGCTCGCTCGAAAACCGCTTGCGCTACCCGTTGCAGGTGTTCAGCGCGATGCGCGCCGTCTGGCCACAGGACAAGCCGATGTCGGTCCGCATCTCGGCGCACGACTGGGTTGACGGCGGCACGACCCCGGACGATGCCGTGCAGATCGCACGCGCCTTCAAGGCTGCGGGCGCCGACATGATCGACGTCTCCTCGGGCCAGGTCAGCAAGGACGAAAAGCCGGTGTATGGCCGCATGTTCCAGACGCCCTTCGCCGATCGCATCCGTAACGAAGCGGGCATTGCCACCATCGCAGTGGGCGCGATCTCCGAGGCGGATCACGTCAACAGCATCATCGCTGCCGGACGCGCCGATCTGTGCGCGGTGGCGCGCCCGCATCTCGCCAATCCGTCGTGGACCTTGAACGAAGCCGCGAAGATCGGTTATTTCGATATCGCGTGGCCCCGGCAATATGTCGCCGCGAAGTCGCAACTCGAACGCAATCTGGAACGCGAGCGCGCCGGCGCCGCCGAAAACGCGCGCCTCAGTCCGCAAGAACGCGCGCAACGCGCCGAAGGAAGCGTCTGACCATGTCCTCTCTGAACGGCAAACATGCGGTGGTGACCGGTGGCGGCAGCGGCATCGGCGCGGCCTGCGCGGAAGCGCTGGCACAAGCCGGTGCGCGCATCACCTTGATGGGCCGCGACCTTGCGCGCCTGGAAGCCCAGCGCGATGCGATGCGCGCCTACGCAGACATAGCCTGCGTGCCGGTGGACGTCACCGATGAAGCCGCTGTCGCCGCTGCCTTCGCGCGGGCCGTCGAACGCCACGGCCCGGTCGATGTGCTCGTCAACAACGCGGGCCACGCCCAAGCCGCGCCCTTCGCGCAAACCGATGCCGCGTTGTGGCAACGCATGCTCGACGTGAACCTCACAGGCGTGTTCCTCTGCACCCGCGCCGCGCTGCCTTCGATGCTCGAACGCGGCTTCGGCCGCATCGTCAACGTCGCGAGCACGGCGGGACAGACCGGCTATGCATATGTCGCCGCCTATTGCGCCGCGAAGCACGGCGTCATTGGCCTCACGCGCGCGCTGGCCGCCGAAGTGGCAACCAAAGGCGTCACGGTCAACGCCGTCTGTCCCGGCTATACGGAGACGGACTTGCTGCGTTCGTCGCTCGACCAGATCATGACGAAGACCTCGCGCAGCGAGCACGACGCACGCGAGGCACTCATGCGCACCAACCCGCAACGCCGTTTCATCCAGCCCGAAGAAGTCGCGAGTGCCGTGCTGTGGCTCTGCGCGCCTGCATCGGCTTCGATGAACGGTCAGTCCCTGTCCGTTTCCGGTGGAGAAGTGACGTGACGCAAGCCGCACGCAACCGAAAGGCGCCCGCATCGAGCGACGCGAAGACCCCGCGCAAGGGCGTCGAAAAGCCGGCTGACAATGTCGTCGACCTTGAGATGAGCACCGGCGCGGACAGCCACATGGGCTTGCGTCTATGGCTGCGCATGTTGACCACGACCAATCTGGTCCAGGCAGAACTGCGCAAGCGCCTGCGCGCGGAATTCGACACCACGCTGCCGCGCTTCGACCTGATGGCGCAACTCGAACGGCATCCGGAAGGGCTCAGGATGACCGAACTCTCGCGCCGCATGATGGTGACAGGCGGGAACGTGACCGGCATTACGGATCAGCTCGAAAAGGAAGGGCTCGTGTCGCGCTACGCCGATCCCGACGACCGTCGCTCGATCAGCGTTCGCCTGACGCCGCAAGGCCGCACATCGTTCGACAAGATGGCTGCCGCTCACGAACAATGGGTCGTCGAGCTATTTGGCGGACTCGAACTGAACGAGAAGTCGCAGACGCATCAGCGCCTCGGCAAGCTCAAGCAGCATCTGTTGAAGACATTCAAGGAATGAAGGAGCAATCGATGACCTCATCCGCCGCCGCTGCGCTTCTCGCCGGCAATCGCGTCGAACTCGCGGGGTATCGCGCGCAACATGTCCTCTGGTCCGTGGCGGGCGGCGTCGGGACGATCACGCTGAATCGGCCCGAACGCAAGAATCCGTTGACTTTCGAATCGTATGCCGAGCTGCGCGACCTGTTCCGCCAGCTGGCGTATGCAACGGACGTGCATGCGGTCGTGATCCAGGGCGCAGGCGAGAACTTCTGCTCCGGCGGCGATGTACATGACATCATCGCGCCGCTGATCGATCTGCCGATGCCCGAACTGCTCCTCTTCACGCGCATGACCGGCGATCTCGTCAAGGCCATGCGCCATTGCCCGCAACCGGTGATCGCGGCGGTGGACGGTGTCTGCGCGGGCGCGGGCGCCATTCTCGCGATGGCATCGGACCTGCGTCTTGGCACCGCGCGCAGCAAGCTGGCGTTCCTGTTCACGCGCGTCGGGCTCGCGGGCTGCGACATGGGCGCGTGCTCCATTCTGCCGCGCATCATCGGGCAGGGACGCGCGTCGGAACTGCTGTTTACGGGCCGCTCGGCGTCGGGCGAGGAAGCGCAAGCCTGGGGGTTCTACAACCGCCTGTGCGAACCGGATTCTGTGCGCGACGAAGCCGCGCGACTCGCCGCCGATCTCGTCGCGGGACCGACCTTCGCTCATGGCATCACGAAGAAGATGCTGCATCAGGAATGGAACATGGGCATCGATGAAGCCATCGAAGCCGAAGCGCAGGCGCAGGCCATCTGCATGAGCACGCGCGACTTCGAGCGCGCCTACCGCGCCTTCGCCGCCAAGTCCCGCCCCGTGTTCGAGGGAGACTGAATTGGACGTCGATCCGCACAGCGCGCTCGCATGGCCTTTCTTCGAGGACCGTCATCGTAGGCTGGCGTGCGAGGCCGATGCCTGGGCGTCGGCGCATCTGAAACATATCGATCACGCCGATCCCGACACCGCTTGCAAACAGCTCGTGCGCATGCTCGGCGAGGCGGGCTGGCTCAAGCATTGCATCGGCGGCACGGGCTACGGCGCCTCGGGCGACACGATCGATACGCGCGCCGTCTGTCTGCTGCGCGAGACCCTCGCGAAGCACGACGGTCTCGCGGATTTCGCCTTCGCGATGCAAGGGCTCGGCTCGGGCGCCATCACGCTCGCCGGCACCGATGCACAGAAGCAGCGCTATCTGCCGCGTGTCGCAGCCGGCACGGCGCTGGCGGCCTTCGCGCTTTCCGAGCCTGAAGCCGGCTCGGACGTCGCGGCGATGTCGCTGCAAGCCCACGCCGATGGCGACACCTACGTGCTGAACGGCGACAAGACGTGGATTTCAAACGGCGGCATCGCGGATTTCTATATCGTGTTCGCGCGCACGGGTGAGGCGCCAGGCGCGCGCGGCATCAGCGCGTTCATCGTCGATGCGGACACGGCCGGGCTTGAGATCGCCGAGCGCATCGACGTGATTGCGCCGCATCCGCTCGCGCGACTGCGTTTCAACGCGCTAAAAGTACCGCGCAGCCAGATGCTGGGCGCGCCCGGCGAAGGCTTCAGGCTGGCGATGCGCACGCTCGACATCTTCCGTACCTCGGTCGCGGCGGCCTCGCTGGGTTTTGCTCGCCGCGCGCTGCAAGAAGGACTGGCACGCGCGACATCACGCCAGATGTTCGGCCAGACCCTCGGCGACTTCCAGCTGACGCAAGCCAAGATCGCACAGATGGCGCTGACCATCGACACGAGCGCGCTGCTTGTCTATCGCGCGGCGTGGCTGCGGGATCAGGGCGAGCGCGTCACGCGCGAAGCCGCCATGGCGAAATGGCACGCCACCGAAGGCGCGCAGCAGGTCATCGACGCGGCCGTGCAACTATGGGGCGGGCTGGGCGTAAAGCGCGGCACGACGGTGGAATCGCTATATCGCGAGATCCGGGCGCTGCGCATCTATGAGGGCGCCACCGAAGTCCAGCAACTGATTGTCGGACGCGATCTGCTGAAGGCGCAAGGAGACAGCACGCGATGACGCGAACCTTCGAGATGCCGGTACGCATCCGCTTCGCACACTGCGACCCCGCCGGCATCGTCTACTTCCCGCAATACCTCGTGATGACGAACGCGCTGGTCGAAGACTGGTTCGACGACGCGCTCGGCATCGAGTACGCGCACATGATTTCGGTGCGCCGGGTCGGATTGCCCATCGTGAAGCTCAACTGCGAGTTCGCGCGGCCGAGCCGCCTCGGCGAAACCGTAACGCTCTCGCTGAGTGTCGATTCGGTGGGGCAGCGTTCGATACGTATCGAGATCGTCTGCCAGTGCAACGGCGAAGTGCGCTTCCGCTCCAGACAGGTTCTCGTTACCACGTCGCTCGACGATGGCCGTTCAATCGACATTCCCGGCGACATCGCCCGCGCCATCGAGCAGTTCGCGCCAGGCACGAGCCGCGCCTTGCAGGAGGAATCGGACACATGAAGAAAACGCTCTTGCCTCCGGGCTGGATCAAGCCGCGCGGCTATGCAAACGGCGTCGCCGTGCGCGGCACGCAGGTGTATATCGCCGGCCAGATTGGCTGGGACGAACAGGCGCGCTTCGTCAGCCGCGAGTTCGGCGCGCAGGCCGCGCAGGCGCTGCGCAATGTGGCGGCCGTACTGCGCGAGGCGGGCGGCGAGCCGCGGCACATCGTGCGCATGACCTGGTACGTGACCGACAAGCGCGCGTATCTTGCGGCGGCGAAGGAGATTGGCGCGGCGTTTCGCGAGCATATCGGCGACTACGACATCGCGATGAGCGCCGTGCAGGTCGTTGCGCTGATCGAAGACGATGCGCTGGTGGAAATCGAAGCAACGGCTGTCATTCCCGACTAAGCGGAGCGCGCCATGGAACCGTCAGCCCACGTCGATACCTTCGCGCGCGATTCGTTGCCGCCAGAGGATCAATGGCCCGTACTTCTGCTGGACAATACCGATGTCGCCTATCCGGCGCGCGTGAATTGCGCGACCGAACTGCTGGACCGGGCCATCGAAGCCGGACATGGCGAGCGTCCCGCCATCTGGTCGGGGGTGAACGGCGAGCCGCGCGCAACGAGCTATCGTGAACTGCACGCGCTCGTGAATCGCAGCGCTCATGTGCTCGTCGATGACATGGGCCTGCGCCCCGGCAACCGGCTGTTGCTGCGCGGCCCGAATACCTTGCAGATGGCGGTCGCCTTCCTCGCGGCGCTGAAGGCCGGTCTGGTGGTCGTGCCGACCATGCCGCTGCTGCGTGCAAAGGAACTGAAGCAGATCATCGACAAGGCGTGCATCTCGGCCGCGCTGTGTGACGTGCGCCTGACCGAAGAACTCGCGCGCTGCCGCGAGCCGGGCGAACATCATTGCGCTACGCTCGCGCAGGTGTTCACTTTCCACGACGACGCGCCGAACGCGCTGGACGTGCTGGCGGCATCGAAGCCGGATCATTTCGACGCCTGCGACACCGCCGCCGACGATGTCTGCCTCATCGCGTTCACGAGCGGCACGACGGGCCCGCCGAAGGGCTGCATGCATTTTCATCGCGATGTGCTCGCGATGTGCGACCTGTTCCCGCGCCATATCCTCAAGCCCACACCCGACGATGTATTCTGCGGCACGCCGCCGCTCGCGTTCACATTCGGTCTCGGCGGGCTGTTGTGCTTTCCATTGCGTGCCGGGGCATCTACCGTGCTGCTCGAAAAGCTCACGCCCGAGTCTTTGCTGCATACGGTCGAGCGCTTCAAGGCCAGCATCGTGTTCACCGCGCCGACCTTCTATCGGCAGATGGCGCCGCTGATCGGCCGCTTCGATGTATCGAGCCTGAGCAAGACCGTCTCCGCCGGCGAAGCCTTGCCCGCCTCCACCCGCGCGTTATGGCGCGACGCGAGCGGCATCGAAATGATCGACGGCATCGGCGGCACGGAGATGATCCATATTTTCATTTCGTCGGCGGGTGCGGAGGTGCGCGAGCAGGCTATCGGCCGCGCGGTGCCCGGCTATGTCGTTCAGGCCGTCGACGACGCCACGCAGCCCGTGCCGCCCGGCACCCTCGGCAAGCTCGCGGTGCGGGGGCCGACGGGTTGCCGCTATCTGTCGGACCCGCGTCAGCAGAACTTCGTGCGCGACGGCTGGAACCTGCCCGGCGATGCCGTCGTGATCGACGAAGACGGCTATGTCTTCTATCAGGCGCGCGCCGACGACATGATCGTCTCGGCGGGCTACAACATCTCCGGGCCCGAAGTGGAAAGCGTGCTGATGAAGCATGAAGCCGTGGCGGAGTGCGGCGTGATCGGCGTGGCGGACGAGACGCGCGGCCAGATCGTGAAGGCGTTCGTCGTGCTCAATCCGGGCTTCATCGGCGACGATGCGCTCACCGCCGAGTTGCAGGCCTTCGTGAAGCGCAACGTCGCGCCTTACAAATACCCGCGTCTGGTGACCTTCCTCGCCGCCTTGCCGCGCACGGAAACCGGCAAGCTCAAGCGTTTCGCATTGCGGGCCTTGTAGGACCATGAGGGCCGCGTCGCGAGAAAAAAAGTTTGCTCGGGTAGAGTAGGGTTCGCGTCCGCCGCCAGGCGGCCTGCCAACTCTTCCGGGCAACAAGAACAATGATCGACCGACGACGCACTCTCGCCGTATCCCTTCTCGCCGCGCTCGCCTTGTCTTCGCAGGCCGCATCGGCTGCGAGCAAGACGCTCGTGTTCTGTTCCGAAGGCAGCCCCGCCGGCTTCGATTCCGCGCAGTACACCACCAGCACCGATTTCGACGCGGGCGCTCACGCCGTGTACGACACACTGGTCGAATTCAAGCGGGGCACGCTGGACCTCACGCCGGGTCTTGCCGAGAAATGGGACGAATCGCCGGATGCGAAGACCTTCACTTTCCATCTGCGACGCGGCGTGAAGTTCCAGTCGACGCCCTGGTTCAAGCCGACACGCGACTTCAATGCGGACGATGTGGTGTTCACGTTCAAGCGCATGATCGATCCGAACGAGCCGTTCCAGAAGGCGCATCCGGTCAGCTTTCCGTATCTGACCGATCTCGGCTACGACAAGAACATCGCCTCGGTGGAGAAGCTCGACGACAACACGGTGCGCTTCACGCTGAAGACGCCGGACGTGGTGTTCGTGCGCAACGTCGCGATGGAATTCGCGTCGATCGTCTCGGCCGAATACGCGGCGCAACTGCTCAAGCAAGGCAAGCCGGAAGATATCAACCAGAAGCCGGTGGGCACGGGCGCATTCGCGTTCCGCGACTACCAGAAGGATTCGACCATCCGCTACGAAGCGAATCCGACTTACTGGAATCGCAAGGACGTGCATATCGACAAGCTCGTCTTCTCGATCACCCCCGACGCGGCCGTGCGTCAGCAGAAGCTCGCGAGCGGCGAATGTCAGGTGACGTCGTTCCCGCGCCCCGCCGATATCGCCGCATCGAAACAGGACGCGAAACTGACGGTGCTGTCGGGCGTCGGCTTCAACGTGGCCTATGTCGGCTACAACACGACCCACAAGCCGCTCGACAACGTGAAGGTGCGCCGCGCGCTGGACATGGCCATCGACAAGCAGGCGATCATCAAGACCGTCTACGAAGGCGCGGCCACCGTCGCGACCAACCCGATGCCGCCTTCGCAATGGTCCTATGACAAGGCGCTGAAGGACGCGCCGCGCGACCCCGCGAAGGCGAAGGCGCTGCTGAAGGAAGCAGGCTTTCCCGACGGTTTCACGATCACGCTGTGGGCCATGCCCGTGCAGCGCGGCTATAACCCGAACGCGCGCCTGATGGCGCAGCTGATCCAGTCCGACTGGGCGAAGATCGGCGTGAAGGCGAACATCGTGACTTACGAGTGGGCCGAGTACAACAAGCGCGCGAAGACCAACGGCGAACACGACGCCATTCTCTATGGCTGGCTCGGCGACAACGGCGACCCGGACAACTGGCTCGGCACCACGCTGGGCTGCGACGCGGTGCACGGCAGTAACATGGCGAAGTGGTGCAACAAGCAATTCGACGACCTGCTCGCGAAGGCCCGGCTCATCACGGACCAGAACGCGCGCACGAAGCTGTACGAGGAAGCGCAGGTGGTGTTCAAGGATCAGGTGCCCTATACGCCGCTCGCGCATGCCAACATCTTCCAGCCGATCTCGAAGCGCGTTCACGGCTATCTGATCAGCCCGCTTGGCGGACACCGCTTCGACGGCATCACGCTCGACTGAGCGCCGCACGCGGAGTTCAGCCTCCGCGATACCAGGCGTCGATGCTGTCGCGCTGCTCGCGCTTGATGGGCGGCGTGCGGTAGGCGTCGACGCCGCGCACCGCGCGCGGCGACGCCTTGGGGCCGGCGGTCCGCTCCGCATGCGAAATCCGGCAGACGCGTTTCGACGTGCTGCAATCGCCCGCCAGCGCGGGCACGGCGGACCATGCCACGTTCGCGGTGAGAAGAATGATGATGATCTGGGATTTCATGGCGGCTTCCTTCGCGGGTCGATGACGTCACACGGCCCGAATTGCATGGCCTATGCCAGTTCGCTCGGCGGATGCCCGCAAAGCCCGCCATGAAAGGGCGAGCGCGTCAGCGCACGCGCCGGCCGCCTGCCCCGTCTGTCGGTTGCACGGCGACGCTCCAAAGCCGCCCCTGTTCGCGCGCCTCCAACACCGCCACGCGCCGTGTCGTTTCCCGCCGGTTTCCAGACGCGTGAGCGAAGGCACGCAAGGCCGATGATCCGCACACTCCCTAGCCTGCACTAAAGAAGTGAGACAAGTGAGCATCACGCACGAACGCCATCCCGCCTTGCAGCCGTCACCGCCCGTCACGCTGGACGACATCACCGTCGTCGATCACGCGCTGCTCAAACGGGCGGTCGGCGCGATGGCGCTGGGCAATGCCATGGAATGGTTTGATTTCGGCGTCTACAGCTATATCGCCGTCGTGCTGGGCCAGGTGTTCTTTCCGTCGAGCAGTCCGTCCGCGCAGCTGATCGCGACCTTCGGCACCTTCGCGGCAGCTTTCCTCGTGCGGCCGATCGGCGGCATGGTGTTCGGCCCGCTCGGCGACCGCATCGGCCGCCAGCGCGTGCTCGCGATGACGATGATCATGATGGCCGTCGGCACCTTCTGCATCGGCCTCATTCCGGCCTATACGTCGATCGGCATCTTCGCGCCCGTCCTGCTGCTCCTCGCGCGGCTCGTGCAAGGCTTCTCCACCGGCGGCGAATACGGCGGCGCGGCGACCTTCATCGCCGAGTTCTCCACCGATGCGCGGCGCGGCTTCTTCGGCAGCTTCCTCGAAGTGGGCACGCTGATGGGCTATATCTTCGGCGCGGGAACCGTCGCGTTGCTGACAGCCTTGCTCCCGCACGAAGCGCTGCTCTCGTGGGGCTGGCGCGTGCCGTTCATGATCGCCGGGCCGCTTGGTCTGGTCGGCTTGTACATCCGCATGAAGCTGGAGGAAACGCCCGCGTTCAAGAAGGAAGCACAGGCGCGCGAGAAAGACGAGCGCTCGCGTCCCAAGGAATCGTTCGTGCAATTGCTGTCGCATCAGGCGAAGCCGATGCTCCAATGCGTCGGCCTCGTGCTGATCTTCAACGTCACCGACTACATGGCGCTCTCGTATCTGCCGAGCTATCTGTCGGCGACGCTGCATTTCGCCGAGACCCGCAGCCTGCTGCTCGTGCTGCTCGTCATGCTGCTGATGATCCCGATGACGCTCTGTGCAGGCCATCTCTCCGACCGTCTCGGCCGCCGGCCCGTGATGATGGCGGGCTGCATCGGCCTGTTCGCGCTCTCCATTCCGGCGTTGCTGCTCGTGCGCACAGGTGCGCCTTCACTGGTGTTTCTCGGCCTGCTGATGTTCGGCGCGCTGCTGTCCACGTTCACCGGCGTCATGCCCTCGTCCTTGCCCGCGCTCTTTCCGACGCGCATCCGCTACGGCGCGCTGGCCATCGGCTTCAATGTGTCGGTGTCGTTGTTCGGCGGCACGACGCCGCTGGTCACCGCATGGCTCGTCGATGCAACCGGCAACCTGATGATGCCCGCCTACTATCTGATGGCGGCGTCGGTGATCGGCATGCTGTCCGTGTTCGCGCTGCGCGAAAGCGCGCGCAAGCCGTTGCCCGGCTCGGGGCCGTGTGTCGGCACGCAGGGAGAAGCGCTTGCCCTCGCCCGCACGAAACTCAAGGTCGTGCATTCGGGCAAGGGCGAAGTCGTGCTGAAGAAGAAGCGCGCTTAGGTTGGCTCTCGCTCAGGCTGCGAGGGTCTGTCGCAAGGACTGGAGAAAGCGCAGATACGCGGTCGCGCCCGGGTCCGCATGACCGATGCTGCGTTCCTGCACCCACGCCGCGCGCCCTTTCCTCGACTGCATCGCAGCCGTTGCGGTGACCTGCTCGTCGGCCTTCGCGATCATCGCGTCGAGCGTGTCAATGGCGCTGCCTTGCGACGCGGCCAGCACGTCGAGACTCGGCACGAGCGCATCGAGCACCGTCTTGTCGCCGACCTGACTCTTGCCGCGCTCGACAATGCGACCGGCCATCGCCTGACCGATCGCGAGTACGTCATCGCGATTCAATGCGTCCTTGCCAGTCACCGTCTTCGCCGCCGCAATCAACCCGCCGCCGACCAGCGCCGCGAACGTCGACGGATTCGCCGTCGAAAACGCCTTTGCGGCCGCCAGCAGCGTTTCGTTCAGCGTCGCTTCGGCAGGCAGCGCGGCCAGCGTCTTCACCACCGCCACCGATCCCGACTGCACGGTAATGCCGAGATCGCCGTCGCCGAGCGCCGCGTCGAGATCGCGCAGTTCGTCGGCGTGGGCAGGCAGCGCGTTCAGCGTGCGCGTGAGGATGTCGCGGAGTTGCTGGCTCGTCACACTCATGGCTCGCTCCTTCAGGATTCGGTGCCGTCGCGGAAGAAAGGCGAGCGCGCGGGGGCGTCGAGCAACGCTTCGAGTTCGTCGTCGAGCAGCATGACGGTGATCGACGCGCCCGCCATTTCCAGGCTCGTCACATATTCGCCGACATACGAGCGCACGATCTTCAGCCCCTGATCCGCCATCAGCTTCGCTGAGCGCCGGTATAGCAGATACAGTTCTTCCAGCGGCGTCGCGCCGAGACCGTTCACCAGCAGCGCGACGCGCGAGCCCTTCGGCGCGGCGAGATCGCCGGTGATCTGCGAGATGATGCGCTCCGCGATTGCATCGGCGGATTCGAGCTTGCCGCGATGCGTGCCCGGCTCGCCATGAATGCCGATGCCGATCTCCATTTCCCCTTCGGGCAGCGTGAAGGTAGGCTTGCCGGCAGCGGGGAGGATGGTAGGCGAGAGGCCGACGCCCATCGTGCGGGAGTTGGCATTGGCCTTCGCGCAGATGCGCGTCACGTCGTCGAGCGAATCGCCGCGCTCGGCCGCCGCGCCCGCGCACTTGAACGCGAACACCATGCCCGCGACGCCGCGCCGGTCGGCTGCGCGGTCTTTCGGCGCGGAGGCGACGTCGTCGGTAAGCACGACCGTCTTCACGTCGATGCCCTCGGCTTCCGCCAGGTCCGCCGCGAGGTCGAAGTTGAGCACGTCGCCGCCGTAGTTGCCGTAGACATACAGCACGCCCGCGCCGCCGCTCACGGCCTTGGTGGCTTCGAAAATCTGCTCCGACGACGGCGACGAGAATACGTTGCCCACCGCGACGCCGCTGCACAAGCCCTCGCCTACATAACCCAGGAAGCCCGGCAGATGACCCGAGCCGCCACCCGTCACGATGCCGACACGCCCTTCGCCCGGCGCATCGGCGCGGACCAGCGCGCGCTGATCGGCGGTGGCGGCGCGAATCCAGTGCGGATGAGCGAGCAGCAGCGCCTCGATGATCTCATCGACGAACACGTCGGGCTGGTTGATGATCTTCTTCATTTGGGGCGTCTCCAATATGTTCAGGGCTTGCGCCTTTGGCTCAGCGCATCGAGCAGCACGGCGGCGAAGATGACGCCGCCTTGAATGAACTGCGTCCAGAAGGGATTCACGCCAAGCAGCGACAGGCCGACATTGATCACGCCGATCAGCACCACGCCGATGAACGTGCCGACAATCGACCCGCGCCCGCCCGCCAGCGAAGTCCCGCCGATCACGATGGCCGCGATCACCTGCAACTCGAGTCCATTGGCAGCGGAAGGCAACGCGGAATTGAGCCGTCCGGCGAGCACGATGCCTGCGATCGCCGCCGTGACGCCGGCCAGCATGTAGGTGAAGAACACCACGCGCCGCACCGGGATGCCCGCGAGCCGCGCCGCTTCCTGATTGCCGCCGACGGCAAACACCTGATGTCCGAAGGTCGTCTTGCGCAGCAATACGTGACCGATGACGAAGACCACGAGCATGACGACCATCGGCATGGGCAGGCCGGCGACGGTCTTCGCGCCGAACAGCGTGAACGCGCTCGGGAAATCGAACTTGGTGCGGCCATCGGAAATGGCGAGCGTGAGGCCGCGCGCCATGGCCATGGCCGCGAGCGTGACGATGAACGGCACGAGCCGCAGCCACGAGACTGCGAGGCCGTTGAGCGCGCCCGCGCCCGCGCCGACTGCGAGCGCCACGCACAGCCCCGCGACGCCGAGACCCACCGCGCCGGGACTGGAGCCGGCCATCACGGTGGCGGCAACCATGCCGCTCAGCGCCACGAGCGAGCCGACCGAGAGATCGATTCCCGACGTGATGATGACGAAGGTTCCGCCCACCGCCGCGATGCCTACCACCGACACCTGCACCATGATGTTGGTCAGCGTGTTGGTGGTGAGAAACTCGGGCGACGCAATCGACAGCGCCACGCATATGATGACGAGCGCCGCGAACAACGGCCCGATGCCGCTGCGCAACTGGCGGATCACCCGGCGCGAGAGCGCCTCCGAATCCGCACGATCGGCTGCTGTGGAGGTCATGCGCCTGCTCCTGTCGTTGCCCACTGAATGACGGTTTCCGAGTTCGCCTGCTCGCGCGGAATCTCGGTCACGATATTGCCGCGATACATCACCAGCACGCGATCCGACATGCCGAGCAGTTCCGGCAGTTCCGAACTCACCATGACGACCGCTGCGCCTGCGCGCGCCATCGTCACCATGTGCGCGTAGATTTCCGACTTCGCGCCGACGTCGATGCCGCGCGTCGGTTCATCGAGCATGATGACGGACGGGCTCGTTGCCGTCGCGCGGCCGAGAATCACCTTCTGCTGGTTGCCGCCGGAAAGCGTTCCGGTGATCTGCAACACCGACGAAGCCCGCACGCCGAAACGCGCGCTGGCGTCGTGCGCGAGCTTGCGTTTCTTCGCGCGGCTAACGAAGCCGCCGCTTGCCAGCGCCTTCAGGCTCGACAGCGCGATGTTCTCCTCGATGTTCGCTTCCAGCACCAGCCCTTCGAGCTTGCGGTCCTCCGACGTATAGACGAGACCATGTCGAACGCCTTGCGTCGGCGAGTGATTGGTCACCTTCTTGCCACGTACGTGAATCTCGCCGCCCGTTACGGGCAGCGCGCCGAAGATGGTCTTGAGCAACTCCGTGCGCCCCGCGCCCGCGATCCCCGCAATGCCGACGATCTCCCCCGCACGCACCGAGAAGCTCGCATTGCGCAGCAGCGGCGCGCTGGCGAGATTACGAATGTCGAGCACCACGGGACCGTATCCACGCGGCTCCCACGGATAGAACGATTCGAGATTGCGCGCGACCATGGCCTGCACCAGATCCGCCTCGGTCCATTCGGACATCAGGCGCGCGCCGACCGTCGCGCCGTCGCGCATCACCACGGCTGAATCCGCGAGTTCGAACACCTCTTCCAGATGATGCGAGATGAAGATGATTCCCATGCCTTCCGCGCGCAGACGCCGCACCACCGCGTACAGATTCGCGATGTCGTGGCTTTGGAGCGCGGCGGTGGGTTCGTCCATCACGAGAATGCGTGCGTCGCGCGCAATCGCCTTCGCGACTTCGACCAGTTGACGCTTGTTCAGCGGCAGATCGCCGAGGCGCATCCACGGCGGCACGTTGTCCAGCCCGACGCGTGCGAGCGCTTCGCGCGCCATCTGATTCGCTTCGCGCATCCTCACGAAGCCATTGCGCGCGGGCATGCGGCCAAGGAACAGATTCTCCGCGACCGTCATGTCGTTGATGAGCGAAAGCTCCTGATAGATCACGGCCACGCCTGCTTCGATGGCGGCATTCGTGCCGCGCGCGAGCGGCATGCCGTCGATCTCGATCGCGCCTTCATCGGGCTCGTAGGCGCCTGAAAGCGTCTTCACGAGCGACGACTTGCCCGCGCCATTCTCGCCGACGATCGCCATCACGTGGCCCGCGTGCAGTTCGAGGCTGACGCCGCGCAACGCCTTCACGCCAGGGAAGCTCTTCACAATGCCTTGCATGCGCAACAACGGCTTGGCCGAAGTGGCGGGGGCACGCGCGTGACTCTGTGTTTCGACTGTCATGATCCGCATTCCGTGTGCGGGCCGCATGTCCCGGAAGGACACACGGCCGCCGGTTGCCCTTACTGCTTCACTTCCTCGGACCACAGCCCGTACTTCTTCACTTCATCCGAGTCGATGTTGGATTTGTCGATCAGCATCGTCGGCCACGCATAGTTCGCGGGCACGTCCTTCTTCGCGTTGTAATCCGCGATGAACTGCAGCGACTTCGCCGCCATCATGATCGGATTCTGCGAAATGGTGGCGTCCTGCTTGCCCGCGCGGATCGCGGAGAGCGCCTGCGCGGTGCCGTCGGCGCCGATCACGAGGATATGCTCCTTGTCGCCGAGCGGCTTGTAGCGCCCGGCATTGTCGATGGCCTTTTCCGCGCCCACGGTGTTGTCGTCGTTGGCGCCGAAGACGGCATCGATCTGTGGGAATTTCTGCAGGATGTTGGTCATCGCGTTGAGCGACTTCTCCTGGTCGAAGGCGCCTTCCTGACGCGCGACGACCTTGATGTTCGGATACTTGGCGATCTCCTCGCTGAAACCCTTCTCACGGTCCGTCGCCGCTGTCGTGCCGACGAGGCCGATCAGATCCACCACATTGCCCTTCTCCTCGCCGTAGCGCTTCTTCAGTTGCTCGGCGATCCACTTGGCCCCGGTCTGCCCGAGCGCCACGTTGTCCGACGCGACGAACGACGTCACCTTGCCGCCGTCCGAACCGCGATCCAGCGTGAAGACCGGAACGTTCATCTCGTTCGCTTTTTGCACGGCCGGGATGATCGCCTTCGAATCGATCGGATTCAGCACGAGCGCCGTCACGCCCTGGCTCAGCAGGTTGAGGGCGTCGTTGACCTGTTGCTGGGCGTCGCCGTTCGCGTTGGTCTGCACAAGCTCGAAGCCCTGCTCCTTCGAGCCACGCTCGACGCCCGCCTTCAAACCGACGAAAAACGCGTTGTTGAGCGTCGCGATCGAGAAGCCGATCTTCGGCTTGCCGCCCGCCGAACTCGTCGTCGCCGCGCTCGCGGGTGCGCTGGCGGGCGCGCTCGCGCTCGCCGCTGAACTGGTGCTGCTTGTGGACGATGAGTTGTCGCTCTTCGAGCATCCGGTCAACGCGGCGGCCGCGCACAGCACGACGGCGCCCGTGGATTTGCCGAACGTGCCCCAACTGTCGAATCTTGCTGAACTCCAGGCCATGGTTGTCTCCGTTGTACAAGTGGTTCAATGCGATGACGTTGCGGTGAGCGCTGCGCTGGCTTTTTTGCTCCAGGTTGCGGTCAGCGAGCTTCGTTGCTGCGCCTGCCATAAGTCTTGAACTTCTCCAGCACTTCATCCATCTGCTGATCCGAAAGCACCGGCGGTGCGCCAATCTGCAACGCCAGCAGATACTGCCGCGCGAGCACTTCGATTTCATGCGCGAGCCAGACGGCACGCGACAGGTCCGTTCCCAACGCGATCACGCCGTGATGCGCGAGCAAACACGCGCGGCGGTCCTGCAACGCGGCGAGCGCGTGATCCGACAGTTGCTGACTGCCGAACAGCGCATAGGGCGCGCAACGCACGGAGTTGCCGCCTGCTGCCGCCACCATATAGTGCAGCGCGGGAATCTCGCGGCCGTGAATGGCGAGCGCCGTGGCCGCGATCGAATGCGTGTGGACAACCGCGTGCACGTCGTCCCGCGCGCGCAGGATGTCGCGATGAATGCGCCATTCCGAAGAAGGCCGCGCGGTGCGCAGCACCTCGGCGTCGTCAGCGATATCGAGTGGAAGCCGGACGATCTGTCCCGCGTCGAGATCGCGCGCGGCGACACCGCTCGGCGTAATCAGGAAACCGTCGCCATGCCGCGCGCTCACGTTGCCGGAAGTGCCCTGATTGATGCCCAGCCGTTCCATCTCGAGCGCCGTCTCGACGATGCCCCGCCGCAGCGCGTCTTCCTGCGCCGCGCTCATGCGGCATTCCCCTCGGCCGCGAACAGTCTGCGCAGCGCATGCTCGAACGGCGGCTTCACGATGCCGCGCTCCGTGATGAAGCCGGTCACGAGCGCATGCGGCGTGACATCGAAAGCGGGATTGCGCGTCTGGATGGCCTCGGGCGCGACGCGCCGTCCGGCGAGATGCGTGACCTCCTCCGCCGCGCGTTCCTCGATTTCGATGCGCGCACCGCCCGCGGTATGCAGGTCCAGCGTGGACGACGGACACGCGACATAGAACGGAATGCCGTAGTGATGCGCCGCGATGGCGACCCCGAGCGTGCCGATCTTGTTGGCGAAATCGCCGTTCGCCGCGACGCGGTCGGTGCCGACGATCACCAGATCCACGAGTCCTTGCGACATGATCGATGCCGCCGCGCTGTCCATGATGAGCGTGACATCGACGCCCGCCTGCTGCAATTCGAACGCCGTGAGGCGCGCGCCCTGCAACAGCGGGCGGGTTTCGTCGGCATAGACCTTGAAGGCGCGGCCCGCGCGATGCGCCGCGTAGATCGGCGCGGTGGCCGTGCCGAGACCGGTAGTTGCAAGCGCGCCGGCATTGCAGTGCGTGAGCACGCCGCTGCCTTTGCGAATGAGCGGCATGCCATGCACGCCGATGCCCTCGCACAGCGCCACATCTTCTTCGTGGATGCGCCGCGCTTCTTCGACCAGCGCCTGATACAGCGTCGCGGCATCGTGCGCGTCCGTCGCGCGAGCGTGGTTCAGCATGCGCCGCAGCCCCCAGCTCAGATTGACCGCCGTGGGCCGCGCGGATTCGAGCCACACCGCCTGACGTTCGAGCGCCGCGCGAAACTCCGCGATGGAGAGTGCGGTCGAGTCGCGCATCGCAATGCACAGCCCGTACGCCGCCGCCACGCCGATGGCCGGCGCACCGCGCACGCGCAACTCGCGAATGGCACGCCAGACGGCCTGCACGTCCGCCACGTTCTCCACCACGATCTCATGCGGCAGACGCGTCTGATCGAGCAGGAGCAGATCGCCGTCGCGCCATTCGATTGTCGGGGGAAGCGTGCTGAACAAGCGCTGCGAAACCATGAACTCTCCCTGTGCGAAACAAGCCGCCGTTACATTGACACTGCATCGCGCTGAAGCTCGCGCGCCAGCGTCGCCACCTGTTCGATATCGCTCAGCGCCGCGCGCTGCACGAGCAAGGTCTCCGCGCAGCGCAGACAGCGCATTTCGATGCGTGCCCGGGCTTCGGCATCGGTGATGCGCGTGATCTCCGCGACCTTCGCCATGCCGACGATGCGCCGGATCATCTTGCAACCCGCGAAGCCGAGCGACTCGGCAAGCAACCGGCGCATGAAGTGCGCACGATAGGCCGCAACGGCCCGGCTCTCCGCGCCGCCGCCGATGAACGGCCGCTTGCTGCGGCTTTCGTGATCGCGCCACAGCGCCACGAATTGCGCGCTGAAGCCGTTCCAGATGCGCGTCATCTGGTCGAGCAGCCATTCCTGATAGTCGAGTGGATCACGTCCTTCGAGACGTCCGTGCCAGTCGCGCGAGAAGTAGGCGAGCAGCAGGTTCGCAATCAGTGCGCCGATGTCGAAGCCCATCGGGCCATAGAACGCGAACTCAGGATCGATCACGAAGGTGTCTTCCGCGTTCACCATGATCGAGCCGGTATGCAAGTCACCGTGCAGCAGCGTTTCGGCGTGGTTCATGAAGGCCCACTTCATGTCGGCGGCGGCCGCGCGCAACGGTTCGTGCGTCCTGAGCCTTTCAATCGCCGGCTGTGGCAGCGCGGGACTGTAGACGTTCGAAGGATGCGCCTCGAACGGAAACGTGAAGACGAGATCCTCGGTGATCTTGCACAGCTCCGGATTGACAGCCGCGCCGGCCGCCTGCTTCTTGATATCGGGCGCAAGAAAGAGGTCGGAACCGTAGAACAGCGTATGCGCGAGATACGCCGACAGATGCTGCGCGAGCAACGGATAGACCGTGCCGTCCATCAGGCCCTGTCGCAGGATCCGATGCGACGCGAGATGTTGCATCACCATCAGGAAGCGCGTGCTGTCGGCGTGATAGACCTTGGGCACATGTTGCGGACAAAGCGCGCCGAAGCGCCGCAACGCGGCAACTTCATGCTCCATCCGCTGACACGACAGCGGCCAGGTCTTGCCGACCAGACGCAGGAACGGCGGCGCCTGCTTCACGACGACGCTGCGCTGCGGCGTCCTCGTATTGGTCACGAAGTACACATAGTTCAGATTGCCGTCACCGACCTCCGCGACAGCCAGATCCGCGGGATCGCCCAGCAGCGCGCGCACATCGGGCACGCCGCCGAGATACGCGGTCAGTTCCTGCGCCGTGAAAGCTTCAAACTCCATCGGTGCCTCCTCCGATGTGTTCCGGCCCGCGCGCTCAACGACGCTTGCGCACCAGATCGAACTTGAAGATGCTCGTGTTGTAGTAGTCGTTGCTGTAGCAGAGCGGCTCGCCGCTCTGACCGAAATCCACTTCGTCCAGCAGCAGGAACAAGCCGAAGCCATCGCCAAGTTCGGGCAGGTCGCGCGGCGTCAGGATGGTCGGCTGGATCGACGTATGCGTATGCGACAGCCGGCGTCCGGTGCGCTCCAGCATGCCGAACAGCGATTCGCCCAACTCGCCCTCCGCGCCGTCGAAGACGTGCTTCGGGATGGTATCGATGCAATACGCCGCGATGGCGTCGTCCGCGCGCCGCACGCGCTCGATGCGCACGCACGGATCGCCGGGCTGGATGCCCAGCTTCTCCGCCAGGCTCTCCGACGCCGCCACATGCTCCATCTGCTTGCGGCTCGTCGAAGGCACGGCGCCGACGCTGCGGATCATGTCCGTCACCGACATCAGATCATCCAGCCCGCCATGCAGCTTCAGCGAAATTTGTCTGATGAAGGTGCCCTTGCCTTGCAGACGCGACAACAGCCCATGCGAGATCATTTGCGCCACGGCTTCGCGCAGACTGGACCGGCCAACGCCGAGCAGCTCGCAAAGCTCTATTTCAGTGGGAATCTGATCGCCGGGCTTGAGCTTGCGCTCATGGATCATGTCGAGAAGCGACGCCTGGATCTTGTCGCTCATCGAACGCTCGACGCTCAGGCGCATGACGGTTTCCCGGTTGGCAGTCACTGAAATGTACATCAGACGTCTGATGTTTCTCTCGGGACTTTCCCGGACGGTTCTTCGCTTCCGCGGAGTTGTACCCCATGCGCGGATGCAGCATGAAAAAGCCCGTCGCGCCCATGGCGACGGGCTTTGCAGTGCACGATTCCTGAAGCTTCAGACCGGCGCGGCAGCGTTCACGAAGGGCAGAATATTTTTCATCGCGCGCTCCACATACTCGTCTTTCTCGCCGACCGGCGCGACATAGTCCAGCGCCGAGCATGCCGCATCCAGTCCTTCAAGACGCGCGATCACCCAGGCAGCCAGATACTGGGATGCAAGACATCCGCCTGCTGTCGCCACATTGCCTTTCGCGACGAAAGGCTGATCCAGCGTGCGCACGCCGGCTTCCTGAACCCACGGCTTCGTGGTGACGTCGGTGCAGGCGGGCGTGCCGTCGAGCAAGCCGAGTTTTGCAAGGATCAGCGTTCCCGAACACTGGGCCGCCAGCAACTGGCGGCTCGGGTCGAGGCGGATGCGCGCCATCAGATCGGCATCGGCCACGACGTCGCGTGTTCGCATGCCGCTTCCGACGATCACGGCGTCCGCCGCGCTTGCCTCCGCAAGCGTGGCCTGCGCCCGGATGATGACGCCGTTCATCGAGGTCACTTCAGCCGACGGACACGCAATCGAGACCTTCCAGCCCGGTTTCCTGATGCGATTCAGAATGCCGAGCGCGATCAGCGAGTCGAGTTCGTTGAACCCATCGAACGTAAGAATGGCGATATGCATGGCGACGACCTTTCATGGCGGGGAGCGTTCAGGCATGCTACGGTCAATCTCGAATACAATCAAACGATTGTCATGGATACATCCTGTTCCGGACTGATTTTATGCCGCAGCCTGCACGCTACAAACAGATTGTCGACCGCTTTGCTGAAGACATCGCTTCGGGCCGGCTGAAGCCGGGCACGCGTCTGCCGACGCATCGCGAACTGGCTGTGCGCGAGGGCCTCGGCATTGTCACGGCTACGCGCGTGTATGCCGAACTCGACGCGATGGGACTCGTCAGCGGCGAGACCGGGCGCGGCACCTTCGTGAAGGAAGCCGGTCTGCCGAACGGGCTGGGCATCGATCAGGTCGCCATCGCCTCGGATACGGTCGATCTGAACTTCAACTATCCCGCGCTTGCCGGCCAGACGGAATTGCTGCGCACGGCGTTGCGACAACTGGCATCGGCGGGCAATCTGGAGGCGCTGCTGCGCTATCAGCCGCATGCCGGACGCATGCACGAACGCGCGTGCGTGGCGCGTCATCTCGAACGCCGCGGGCTTTCGGCAGACGCCGAACAGGTCCTGCTCGTCGATGGCGCGCAGCACGGCCTGGCAACCACCGTCATGGGCTTGCTCAAACCCGGCGACGTGGTGGCGTTGGACGCGCTCACGTATACCGGCTTCAAGTTGCTGGCGCAGTCGCAGCGGCTCGAACTCGCGCCGCTCGCCGCGTCTGGCGCCGGGCCCGATCTCGATGCGCTCGACGCGCTCTGCAAGCGGCGTCGCGTGCGCGCCATCTACACGATGCCCACGCTGCACAATCCGCTCGGCTGGGTGATGTCGGCGAGCAGACGCAGGCAACTGGTGTCGATCGCGCGCAAGCATGGGCTGTTCATCATCGAGGACGCCGCCTATGCCTTTCTCGCCGATGACGCGCCGCCCCCGCTTGCGGCCCTCGCGCCGGACATCACGGTGTACGTTTCAGGCTTCTCAAAGAGCGTGGCGACGGGATTGCGCGTCGGTTTTGTCGTGGCGCCGCGCGACTGGGTGGCGAAGATCGAACGCGCGATCCGGGTGACGACGTGGAACACGCCCGGTGTGATGACAGCGCTGGCCTGCGGCTGGCTCGAAGACGGTACGGTTGAAAGACTCGAAGCGCAAAAGCGAGCCGATGCCACGATGCGCCAGACAGTGGCGGCCCGCGCGTTGAGCCGTCTGAAACGCCTGGCGCATCCCGCTTCCTATTTCATCTGGCTGCCGATGCCGGAAGACGTCCGTGCGGACCGGATCGCGAAGGCGCTGATGCAGGAGCGAATCTCGGTATCGACGGCCGAGCCCTTCTGCACGACGGCGCACGTGCCGCATGCATTGCGGCTGGCGCTGGGGTCAGTGGATGTGGAGACGTTGCGGCTCGCGCTGGAACGCGTGCAAGAGGTGGTGAGCTTTCATATCGATGCGTGAAGCCGAGGCTCACGCCCGCATGCGTGCGCGCGCACCGTCGGCCCCGCGCGCCAGTTCGACGAATGCAGCCAGATAATCGATGCCGCGGTCCGACTCGCGCATGCCCAGATAGATCTTCTTCGCGATGCCTTTCCTGCCGAGCTTGAGCGGCGCAAGGGGCATCCGGTCCGCGTACTCTTCCGCGAGCCAGCGTGGCAGCGCCGCGACGCCCCGGCCGCTTGCCACCATCTGCATCATGATGTCGGTCGTCTCGATCACCTTGTGCCGGCGCGGCACGACGTTGGCCGGCGTGAGGAATTGTGTATAGATGTCGAGCCGGTCGGTTTCCACCGGATAGGTGATGAGCACTTCGGATGCAATCTGTTCAGGCGTGACATGGGCCGCCGATGCCAGCGCATGGTCCTCCGGGACCACGAGAACCTGTTCGTAATCGAACACCGGCACGAAGCGCAAACCTTCTTTTTTAAGAGGGTCCGGCGTCACCAGAATGTCGATGTCGAATCCGAACAGTGCACCGATACCGCCAAACTGGAAGCGCTGCTTCACATCCACATCGACGTCGGGCCAGCTTGCGAGATACGGCGAGACGACGCGCAGCAGCCATTGATAGCAGGGATGACATTCCATCCCGATGCGCAAGGTGCCGCGCTCGCCCTGCGCGTATTGCTTCATGCGCGCCTCAGCATGTTCGAACTGCGGCAGCAGGCGATTCGCAAGCCTCAGCAGGTACTGACCCGCCTGGGTCAGCCGCATGGAACGGCCTTCACGCGTCCAGACCGCCGTGCCCAGGTGCTGTTCGAGTTTCCTGACCGTGTGACTCAGCGCGGACTGCGTGAGATTCAGGACCTCCGCTGCGGCGGTTAGCGACCCCTGTCTCTCGACTTCACGCACCACGAGCAGATGACTGCGCTCCAGCATGACGCTCTCCATGAACAAATCTAATCGTTGTATGAAAAATTACCATTTTTATTCATACATCGGAAATTTTATCATCGCCGCTACCGACACATTCATGGACGACACGCACGATGGTCACGACACATAACCTGGGTTTTCCGCGCATCGGCGCCAGGCGCGAATTGAAGTTCGCGCTCGAGAAGTACTGGAAGAACGAATCGTCGCGCGAGGCACTCAAGGCGACCGGCGCGCAGTTGCGTGAGCATCACTGGAAGGAGCAAGCGCGTCTCAACTATGTACCGGTAGGCGATTTCGCGTTCTATGATCAAGTGCTCGACATGAGCTTCACGCTGGGCAATCTGCCCGAGCGCGTGCGCGACTTCCACGGCGACACGCTGGACAACACCTTCCGCGTGGCGCGCGGCCGCTCGGCGGCGGGCGACGAGGCTCACGCCGCCTGCTGCGCGGGCGTCGCCGCCGGCGAAATGACCAAGTGGTTCGATACCAACTATCACTACATTGTCCCTGAGTTCGACGCGAACACGCGCTTCAGGCTCGATCCCGCGCGCCTCGTCGAACAGGTCGCGGAAGCGCGCAAGCTCGGCGTGAACGTGAAGCCGGTCATCATCGGGCCGGTGACGTATCTGTGGCTTGGCAAAGCAAAGGACGACAGCGACCGGCTCGCGCTGCTCCCGCGAATCCTGCCGGTCTATGCCGCGCTGCTCGATCATTTCGCGGCGCAGGGCGTGGACTGGGTGCAGATCGACGAGCCCGCGCTCGTCACCGAACTCGACGAGGCGTGGCGCGCCGCTTTTGTCACCGCCTACGACGCGCTGTCCGCCCGCCGCGTGCGACTACTCCTCGCCACGTACTTCGGTCAGTTGCAGCAGAACCTCTCGCTCGCATGCCGATTGCCGATCGACGGACTGCATCTCGACGCGATCAACGCACGTGAAGAAATCGCCGCCGCGGCCGCTCAGTTGCCGGACGCGGCTGTGGTGTCCGTCGGCGTGATCAACGGACGCAACATCTGGAAAAGCGACCTTGACGCCACGCTCGAATGGCTCGCGCCGCTGCATCAGCAACTCGGCGATCGCTTGTGGATCGCGCCGTCCTGCTCGCTGCTGCACGTGCCGGTCGACCTCGGTACGGAAGTTCAACTCGACGCGGAGATCAGGTCGTGGCTCGCCTTCGCGCTGCAAAAGCTCGTCGAACTGGAGCTGCTCGCCAGCGCGCTGAATCATGGCCGTGAATCCGTCGCCGATGAACTTCGCGCGAACGCCGCCGCTATCGACAGCCGGCATCGGTCTCCGCACGTGAACAAGCCGGCGGTGAAGGCGGCCTTGGCAGGCATCGACCCGACGCTCGGCAAACGTCAACACGGCTATGAAGAACGGGCAAGGAAGCAGGCCGCGATACTCGGCCTGCCCGCGTTCCCGACGACGACCATCGGATCGTTCCCGCAAACTGTAGAGATCCGTCAGGCGCGCAGCCTTTTCAAGCGCGGCGAGCTCGACGCCACGGAATATCGCGCGGCGATGGAGAAGGAAATCGCCCGCGCCGTGCGTGAGCAGGAAGCACTGGGGCTGGACGTGCTGGTGCATGGCGAAGCCGAACGCAACGACATGGTCGAATATTTTGGCGAGCAACTGGATGGCTATGCCTTCAGTCAGTTTGGCTGGGTGCAGTCGTATGGGTCGCGCTGCGTCAAGCCGCCTATTCTGTTTGGCGACATCAGCCGTCCGAAGGCCATGACGGTGGAATGGACGCGGTACGCCGCATCGCAGACCAGCAAGCCGATGAAAGGCATGCTGACCGGGCCCGTCACGATTCTCAACTGGTCTTTCGTGCGCGACGATCAACCTCGCTCGGTGTCGTGTCAGCAGTTGGCGCTCGCTATTCGTCAGGAAGTGCTTGATCTTGAGAGGGCGGGTGTGCGAGTCATTCAGATCGACGAGGCGGCGCTTCGTGAGGGCTTGCCGTTGCGGCGCGCGCAGTGGGATGAATATCTGCGTTGGGCGGTAGAGGCGTTTCGCATTACTGCCAATGGCGTGCAGGATGAAACGCAGATTCACACGCATATGTGCTACTCGGAGTTCAATGACATCATTGCCTCGATCGCGGACATGGATGCCGATGTGATCACCATTGAGACGTCACGATCGGATATGGAACTGCTCGATGCCTTTGATGACTTCAAGTATCCGAATCAGATTGGACCGGGTGTGTATGACATCCATTCGCCGAACATTCCGAGCCAGGAACATATCGTCAATCTGATGCGGAAGGCGGCGGAGCGGATTCCGGCGGAACGCCTGTGGGTGAATCCGGATTGCGGGCTCAAGACGCGTCAATGGGATGAAGTCATTCCGGCGCTCAGGAATATGGTCGCGGCGGCGGAGAAGCTGCGTCAGGAAGCTTGAGTCCTGGGTTTGGGGTGAGGTCCGTTCACGTTCTTTTGGACAGTTATCTCAGCGAGGCAGCTCTTGCGACGTAGCCATCCTTTTTGCGAATGGCGCTGGTGATTGTTCCAGATGCTCATTCCATCAATGGTCAGGACGCGCGCCCCGCTTATGCGGGGCGCTATCCCTAGTTGGTTCGCCTCTCAAACCAACACGCGCTCTGCCTTCAAAGCTTTTCTTATGAGCGTGATTTTATGAGTCGGCTCGGACGGCGAATACACGACTAATCTGAACCGCGCGGATCGTTAACCCTTAGGGCTTGTCCGAGTTTCAGATCCGCCGCTGACTCTCAGGCCATGCTCGACGTCATTTGTCGCTTCGCGGCGACGCTCGGTTGATTCAGGTACGTCAGGTTTTGCGGGAGGTGGGCGGCCCTGATGGGGTACTGCGCTATCAGTTCGTTCCGTCGCGCGGATGTCGGAGCAGCAAGTCGTGTCTATGTAATTGATGGCCTGATCATCAATCATCAGAGTGCGGCACAATGCACAATAGGCCGCGTGCCCGAATGCGAGAGCGACCTGCGCGAAGCGCGTGCAAAGGGAGCCGCGAATGGAAGAGGACAGCCGCTTGAAGAGGCGGTACGAGCTTTGCAAAGACCGCTGATTCGAGGCTCAGGCTCGCGGTCATGGGCGTTCAACTTTGTAGGGCACTACGTGCGAACCCGCGTCAGATATGAGAGGGGTGTCGGTATTTCCGTGTTCGAGGCAGATTGAGTAGTTACACGGAAGGTCGAACGAATCGACCTGCATAAAGGATAGCGAATTGGTTCATGGCCGTCTTCCAGTCATGGGCAGCACTGCCCCAATGGGTCTTGATCTTGCGCACGCCCGGGGGAAAGGCAAAGAACGGGATCACGCGATCCCAGGCGTTGCGCCACCCGAGACTGACAGTGGGAAATTTCTGCCCCCATGGACCATCCGCAAAGGCATCAAGTTCAGCCTGCGCAGCTTCCGCACTGGCGGCCGCGTAGATCGGTTTGATCGCCGCAGCCAATCCACGACGGTCTTTCCAACTGGCGTAATCAAGGCTGTTGCGGATCAGGTGAACGATGCAGGTTTGCAGCGTCGTCGCCGGAAACACGGCTGCCAGTGCCTCGGGCATGCCTTTCAGACCGTCGGTCACGGCGATCAGGATGTCGTGAACGCCGCGCGTCTTCAGATCGTTGAACACCTTCATCCAGAATTTGGCGCTCTCGGTACTCTCGATCCACAGCCCCAGGATATCGCGCGTGCCGTCAGGCAGCACGCCCAACGCCAGATATACCGCCTTGTTGCGCACCACGACATCCTCGCGAATCTTGACCCGTAGTGCGTCGAAGAACACGACCGGATACATCGGCTCGAGCGGCCGCGCTTGCCAGGCTGTCACCTCGGCCATGACTTCATCGGTCACGGAGCTGATGAAGTCCGGCGAGACCTCGGTGCCGTAATGCTCCAACAGGAAGCCATGAATCTCGCGTACGGTCATACCCCGGGCATACATGGCGACGATCTTGTCGTCGAAGCCAGTAAAGCGGCGTTCGTGCTTGGGAATCAGGATGGATTCGAAGCTGCCATCCCGGTCACGCGGCACCTCAATACGGATCGGGCCGTCCTCAGTAAGGACCGTCTTGGCACCCCGGCCGTTTAGCTGATTCGTGACGTTGGCTGGCTTGGCTGCACCGGACAGGTAGCCGAGATGGCGATTCATCTCGCCGCCCAGAGCGCGCTCGATCAGAGCCTTCTTGAGCGCCATCGTTGCTGAATTGATGGTTTCAGCCGTCATTGGACCGCTGCCAAACTGCTCAAGCAGCTCGGCTGGAATCGTCAGCAGATCCGCCGGCTGCGTTTTCGGTTTGCGAGGCATAAATTCTCCTTGTGAGCATGTTATGCCTCAAACACGAAATTGCTGACAGGCCCGATATGAGCGATGTGTAACGGCCACTTGCTAAGAACAAGGGCCGATTCAGCCGCTTCCTGACTCAATTCAATCGAGACAGTTGAGCCTGTCTTAGTTGATCCCCAAGTAATTGTCTATCAATCACCCCCATGTCCAACAGCTGGCGAAGTAGATCCCCTAGAATATCAAAATCTTGCTCACGCACAGTGTTATCGAAGAGCAAATTAACTCCGTCCTCGAAAATCTTGTAATCTCCATGACTCTTTGCATCGATAAGCAATTGAGCGATATTTGATTTTATCTCTTTATTCTTCTCTAATTCGTCAGCATCTGAAGCAAACTTCAGCTCATGAAACTCTTTCATTTGAGCATTGAGAGTGTCGAAACGGAGTTTCAGTTTATCCATTCTTACAATACCTCATAGACAGTAGGAGGAAGTTGCTTCTTGCGCACTAAATCCCGATCGTTCTTCGCAAATCTGTATATGGACGTAAGTCTAGCCGAGCAGCCCCACCACAAACCAGTTGGTTTGTCTGATTTTCCGCCGGCTCCTCTCTGGGGCTGACGGCATGCACCGCGCGATGGTAGATGAGAAGAAAACACCAGTGCATCAGGCCACCAGCGCGCGCCGTCCGGAGGGCGCCACTCCCGGCCTTGCTCAGTCGCGCGCACCTGCGAGAACCGATCGCCTTGCGCGTCATACGCGTACCGCCGCAGCCGCTGCCCCGGGATCCGTATGCGCGACGATTCTTTCAGCGGATCGTAGCGATACCTATGGTTGACTCCAATCCTCAATCACGTTCACCACCACGGAACGTTTCGTGACCATTCAGCAGACCCAACGCGACAGCCGTTTAAAGAAGTCGCATTGGCAGCGCAAGGAACCGCCGATTTATCCGTGGCTCAAGCTCGCCGGACGGTGGATCGAGCAAGCCGGATTCAGCCCAGGGCAACGCGTGAGAATCAACGTTGGGCACGGACGGCTTGTGATTACGGCTGAATAGAAAAACAAGGGGTCGCTTTTGTGGACCCTTGATTTTATGGCTGACGCCAATCTTAAAGCACGCCCGATCGTCACGGAACGATTCGTGACCGTTCAGCAGATCCAACGCGACAGCCGTTCGAAGAAGCCGCATTGGCAACGCAAAGAACCGCCGATTTATCCGTGGCTCAAGCTCGCCGGACGATGGATCGAGCAAGCCGGGTTCCATGCAGGACAGCGCGTCAAGATTAACGTTGAGCACGGTAAGCTTGTGATTACCTCCGAATAAACATGCGGGGGGCCGCTTTTCCAGCGGCCCTAATTCACTTAATTCGCCATGAATTTCCTCGCACATACTTCAAGAGCGAATCCGGTTCGGTCGGATCATTAGGAAATGTCATTATTGAATCGCGCGAACAGAAACCCGTAACGCTTGTTACGACATCGTCGATGTAATTATTGGCCTCTTCGGAAATTCGCTTGTCATTCTTTCCCGAATCCATAAGCAGTTTATAAACGCATCCTCTCTGCCATTGAGATTCAACTAATCTCATCAGAAACAGGTCAACTGCTTCCTGCGATCCAGCGGACCAATTTCTCAGAATATCGTTCAAGGTGATCAACGCACTCTGATATCGATTGGGATCCATTTAGCCCTCCCAGCCAAGGCCGTTAAGCAAGGTTTGATACTCTGAGAATTTCATATCTCTTGCCGGATAGATCGAAACATGTTCATCATGGTCATTTAACCATGCCAAGCCTGCGGGCAGTTTATTCGTATCAAACACCGCATCTACTTGTCCTTCGCGCAAATCATTGGGTATCTGACTAGAGCTTAAACCACACTTTCCTGTAGCGGACGGCCCTACCATATCATCCGGGCTCATTACACCTTTGAAGTCGTTATGCTTCGGGTTGCTGAATTTTGTTCTGGCGCCTTTCTGATTCATGTTTGGAGACCCAAACAACGGGCTGGATATAAAACTCCCATTCTCTTTTTTCATTGCCCGAAATATTTTAATCAGACCAAGGGGGTCACTCCATGCAATTGTGTTTAGGCCTAGTTGATATGGATTAACCCCTCCCCGCAGTCCAATCGGATCCTGCGATACAAAGATACCCGTACCCGGATCGAAGTATCTATATCGGTTGTAATGCAGCCCTGACTCTTCATCCCAATACTGCCCCTGCAACCTATCTCACATTAAACAAGCGCGCTTATCTTATCGGCCCCACTGTAAATCAAAAAATCATCAAAAGACAATTTAAATTTTCCATCGACAAATGTCGCGCCAAACATAACTCTTTTCCCAGGAGCCCTCCAATAAGCAACATCCACGTTTTTGATTGCAAATTCTTTATCACAGATCAGTCCTGGCTGCCCTCTCACATACCAGAATACAATATGCGAATCGCCGCCTATCTTCGATCCATCAAGCCATTTGACAGCAGCAATCGAATCAAAAAAACCATCCAATTCGAAATCTGACAATTTATTTTCAATGAAATAAAACTCTTCGGATAACCCTCCGTCAATCTTCCATTCGAGACTAGACAAGTAGTCATCAAAAGCATTCGAATCACTGACCGATAAAATCGATGCGCCACAATCAATCCAAGCTTTTAAATGTGGATAATCTATGTAATTCACGCGCTTGCTCATTCAGGGAAAATGCTGCAACAAATCCAAGTAAGTATTTTTCGTCCCACCGCTAACTTTATTCGCACCGAACAACCAATCCTGGCGTTTAGCTCCGCCAGTCCGGTCCCACCAATTAACATGAAAGCTCTTTTTATCATCAAAATCAATACGCCATCCTTGCAAACCATCAGGGGACATTCGACCCGTCACCCGTCCCTTAAAGGGTCCAATTTCCTGAATAAAATTCACAGCGTTGTCTTGTATGCCTGACATGACCTTAGCGTTTTGTCGTGCAGCATTGAATGATTCAAAAGCATGCTCATTTTCTACACCTTTTTCTAATTCACATTTGGTGGGCAGTCTAGCTCCCTTGTTTTTGCCCTTCCTTCTACTCAACCCGAGAGGGTCGAACCACGCCCATATATTCGGCGCGAACTGATAGGGATTCAGCCCCCCCACTAATCCAATCGGATCCTGCGATACAAAGATACCCGTACCCGGATCGAAGTATCTATATCGGTTGTAATGCAGCCCTGACTCTTCGTCGAAATACTGCCCCTGCAACCGAATCGCTTGCTCGACCTTCCGCGTTTCAACCCATTCGACCCCACCCGTCACACTGTAGTGCGTTTCCCAAACGATGTCACCGTCCGCGCTGCTCAACCTGACCGGCGCACCATTCGGATCATTCTGATAGAAATAAACCCGCTTACACGCCCCATCATCCACCTGCATCGCCAGTGGCTCGAATCCATCCTGCCGATACACATAAAACCGCGCTTCCCTCGCATGACGCGCCGTGCGCCGCACCTCGCCGGCCATCGCATCGCCGTCCCACAGGAACCACGTC